>NZ_JBQWRB010000009.1:0-792 GCF_052547215.1 Lysobacter sp. F6437 | reverse complement strand
GAGCCAAACACATGGCAAGCTTTTTCTGCCATGTGTTTGGTGTAACGAAGCAAGTTCGGCTTGAACGAATTGTTAGGTGCCGGCCCCTTGACACCGCACTGCCCGTGTTGTACAAGTATACGTACAACTGGAGACAGCTATGGATGCGATCACTTACAGCGCTGCCCGAGCCAAATTGGCCGACACCATGGACCGCGTTTGCGGCGACCACGAGCCTATCATCATCACCCGCAGTGGCCAGCAGGCCGTTGTGATGATGGCGCTCGATGACTTTAAGGCGCTGGAGGAAACCTCCTACCTCCTGCGCAGTCCCAAGAACGCTCAGCGTTTGCTTGAGGGCATTGCAGCTCTTGAGTCTGGGAAGGGCAAAGAACGGAACTTGGCCGAGTGAGGCTGGTCTTCTCCGAGCAAGCTTGGGAAGACTATTTGTACTGGCAGAAGATCGACAAGAAGCTGTTGAAGCGCATCAACGGCCTGATCAAAGAGATCACCCGGACGCCGCATACAGGGACGGGGAAGCCAGAGCCACTTAAGCATGCGCTGTCCGGCTACTGGTCGCGACGCATCAATGATGAGCACCGAATCGTCTACAAGGTGGCGGATGATTCGCTGTTTATTGCCCAGTTGCGATATCACTACTGACGGCACCTAACGCCTGAGTTAAGCCGACTTGCGTAGTGGAGCCAAACACATGGCAAGCTTTTCCTGCCATGTGTTTGGTGTAACGAAGCAAGTTCGGCTTGAACGAATTGTTAGGGCTCGGGAATTGCCAAACTAAGTGCGACAACCCGC
>NZ_JBQWRB010000008.1:0-1094 GCF_052547215.1 Lysobacter sp. F6437 | reverse complement strand
GGTGAATTCAACCACCAAGTGCGACAACCCTCAGCCGCCGAATAGGCGTTGTTTTGGTGTTTCGTAGCCATACCGTTTCCTCGGTCGCGTGTTGAGCTTGTGGGCAATCTCGTTGCACTGCTGCTGGGTCAGCCGCGCCATGCTTTGGCCCTTCGGCAGGTACTGGCGGATCAGGCCATTGGCGTTCTCGTTGGTGCCGCGCTCCCACGGGTGATGCGGCCGCGCAAAGTACACGGTGGTTCCGGTGGCCGCCTCGATCTTTGGGTAGCCGTGGAACTCGGTACCGTTGTCTGAGGTGATCGTCAGGAACGGCGCGCCAGCGTCTTGCATCAAGCCGATCGTCCGGCGGTTCAACGCCTTGGTCGTGCGGTTGGGTAGCTTGCCAATCAGCACGTAGCCGCTGGCGCGCTCCACCAGCGTCACGATGCAGGGCTTCTCCCAGGAGGCACCCATCACCGTGTCGATTTCCCAGTGCCCGGCGACCTGCCGGGTTTCGACTTCGGCGGGGCGCTCATCGATCATGCGCTTGCCCCGCAGGCGGCCGCGCCGCTCCAGGCCGTAGTGGCGTTTGCGTCGTTTGTAGCGGCGGCGCAGTTCCAGGTACAGCTTTCCACCGGCCCGCCAGTCCCGCCGCACGTGGCGATAAATGCTCTGGAAGCTGATCTGGAACTCCTCCTGCTTCCTGAGCGTGTTGGCGATCTGCTCGGGGCTCCATTGCTCTCGTAGCAGCGATTCGACCCGGGCGTACTGCCAGGCTTCGTGGCACGGTCCACGTCGGCTGCGTCGCAACCGACCATTCCGGCGCTCCTGAGCTTTGCTCGGACAGTAGGTCAGCCGGTCGCGCACCTGGGTGCTGTTGCGCTGGTACTCGCGGTAGATCGTGCTGGGGTGGCGCTCCAGGATCCGTGCGATTTCGGCCGCCCGGTGTCCGGCCTTGCGCAGCGTGGAGATCAGGTATCGTTCGTGTTCGGTGAGCTGGTGGTACGTCATGGCTGGGGCTCCCTTCTCGCCAGATCAGAGACCCATCCAGTCTGCCAGCTCACCTCTCTTGTTCTTTGGGCGCGGGTTGTCGCACTTAGTTTGGCAATTCCCGA
>NZ_JBQWRB010000007.1:0-5365 GCF_052547215.1 Lysobacter sp. F6437 | reverse complement strand
CGAGTCGGAACGCGGCGCTGAGGCCGGTTCCCCTGATCTTTGACAGTGTGCGCAGGTGACTTGTGCGGACGTCTGGCGGGTGGATGGTTGTCCATTTGCAGATGTTCGACACAGTCCAAATGAATCAAGCACCGCATCGCAAGATGCGAGTGATCGAGTAATTTGGGCTGGGACGACACTGCACTCAAAGCATAGGCAAAGCCTTCGGGCTGCGCCGCAATACTTAAGTGAAGAGTTTGATCCTGGCTCAGAGTGAACGCTGGCGGCAGGCCTAACACATGCAAGTCGAACGGCAGCACAGGGGAGCTTGCTCCCTGGGTGGCGAGTGGCGGACGGGTGAGGACAACGTCGGAATCTGCCTTTTTGTGGGGGATAACGTAGGGAAACTTACGCTAATACCGCATACGACCTACGGGTGAAAGCGGAGGACCTTCGGGCTTCGCGCAGAAAGATGAGCCGACGTCGGATTAGCTAGTTGGCGGGGTAAAGGCCCACCAAGGCGACGATCCGTAGCTGGTCTGAGAGGATGATCAGCCACACTGGGACTGAGACACGGCCCAGACTCCTACGGGAGGCAGCAGTGGGGAATATTGGACAATGGGCGCAAGCCTGATCCAGCCATGCCGCGTGTGTGAAGAAGGCCTTCGGGTTGTAAAGCACTTTTGTTGGGGAAGAAAAGCCATGGGTTAATACCCTGTGGTTCTGACGGTACCCAAAGAATAAGCACCGGCTAACTTCGTGCCAGCAGCCGCGGTAATACGAAGGGTGCAAGCGTTACTCGGAATTACTGGGCGTAAAGCGTGCGTAGGTGGTTTGTTAAGTCTGATGTGAAAGCCCCGGGCTCAACCTGGGAATGGCATTGGATACTGGCAGTCTAGAGTGCGGTAGAGGGTAGCGGAATTCCCGGTGTAGCAGTGAAATGCGTAGATATCGGGAGGAACATCCGTGGCGAAGGCGGCTACCTGGACCAGCACTGACACTGAGGCACGAAAGCGTGGGGAGCAAACAGGATTAGATACCCTGGTAGTCCACGCCCTAAACGATGCGAACTGGATGTTGGGTGCACTTAGGCACTCAGTATCGAAGCTAACGCGTTAAGTTCGCCGCCTGGGAAGTACGGTCGCAAGACTGAAACTCAAAGGAATTGACGGGGGCCCGCACAAGCGGTGGAGTATGTGGTTTAATTCGATGCAACGCGCAGAACCTTACCTGGCCTTGACATGCACGGAACTTTCCAGAGATGGATTGGTGCCTTCGGGAACCGTGACACAGGTGCTGCATGGCTGTCGTCAGCTCGTGTCGTGAGATGTTGGGTTAAGTCCCGCAACGAGCGCAACCCTTGTCCTTAGTTGCCAGCACGTAATGGTGGGAACTCTAAGGAGACCGCCGGTGACAAACCGGAGGAAGGTGGGGATGACGTCAAGTCATCATGGCCCTTACGGCCAGGGCTACACACGTACTACAATGGTGGGGACAGAGGGCTGCAAGCCGGCGACGGTAAGCCAATCCCAGAAACCCCATCTCAGTCCGGATTGGAGTCTGCAACTCGACTCCATGAAGTCGGAATCGCTAGTAATCGCAGATCAGCATTGCTGCGGTGAATACGTTCCCGGGCCTTGTACACACCGCCCGTCACACCATGGGAGTGGGTTGCTCCAGAAGTAGCTAGTCTAACCTTCGGGGGGACGGTTACCACGGAGTGATTCATGACTGGGGTGAAGTCGTAACAAGGTAGCCGTATCGGAAGGTGCGGCTGGATCACCTCCTTTAGAGACTAAAGACAGCACATTGCCTGTCCAGGCGTCCGCACAAGTGACCTGCATTCAGAGTTTCAGCACGGGGCTTTAGCTCAGCTGGGAGAGCACCTGCTTTGCAAGCAGGGGGTCGTCGGTTCGATCCCGACAAGCTCCACCATGCTGCGGCCCGGGTAACGCACGACTTTTGGGTCTGTAGCTCAGGTGGTTAGAGCGCACCCCTGATAAGGGTGAGGCCGGTGGTTCGAGTCCTCCCAGACCCACCACCGAAAGGTACCCGAAACTCTGGATGATACTGCGCACACACACATAGATTTGAAGCGACCGGGCGTTGAGGCCAGGTCGCGTTCTTTGAAAACTGGGACGTAGCGAGCGTTTTGAGACGGAATGTCCATGACGTGTCGTAGAGGCTAAGGCGGGGACTACGAGTCCCTAATATTTGAAGTGAGACGTTGTGTTCACGCAACGTATGATCCCGAGGCGACTTGGGGTTATATGGTCAAGTGAATAAGCGCACACGGTGGATGCCTTGGCGGTCAGAGGCGATGAAGGACGTGGCAGCCTGCGAAAAGCGTGGGGGAGCTGGCAACAAGCATTGATCCCGCGATGTCCGAATGGGGAAACCCACTGCGCAAGCAGTATTGCATGGTGAATACATAGCCATGCAAGGCGAACCCGGTGAACTGAAATATCTAAGTAACCGGAGGAAAAGAAATCAACCGAGATTCCCTGAGTAGTGACGAGCGAACGGGGAACAGCCCTTAAGTCGGTTGGGTTCTAGCAAAACGAGTTGGAAAGCTCGGCCATAGACGGTGACAGCCCGGTATGCGAAAGAACCCTTCCGATGAAATCGAGTAGGGCGGGGCACGAGAAACCCTGTCTGAACATGGGGGGACCATCCTCCAAGGCTAAATACTCCTGACCGACCGATAGTGAACCAGTACCGTGAGGGAAAGGCGAAAAGAACCCTGGTGAAGGGAGTGAAATAGACCCTGAAACCGTGTGCGTACAAGCAGTAGGAGCCCTTCGGGGTGACTGCGTACCTTTTGTATAATGGGTCAGCGACTTACAGTTCGTGGCAAGCTTAACCGTATAGGGGAGGCGAAGGGAAACCGAGTCTGAATAGGGCGCATAGTCGCGGGCTGTAGACCCGAAACCGGGTGATCTAGTCATGCCCAGGGTGAAGGTACCGTAACAGGTACTGGAGGCCCGAACCCACTCCCGTTGCAAAGGTAGGGGATGAGGTGTGATTAGGAGTGAAAAGCTAATCGAACCCGGAGATAGCTGGTTCTCCTCGAAAGCTATTTAGGTAGCGCCTCGGACGAATACTGCTGGGGGTAGAGCACTGTTATGGCTAGGGGGTCATTGCGACTTACCAAACCATGGCAAACTCCGAATACCAGCACGTACTATCCGGGAGACACACGGCGGGTGCTAACGTCCGTCGTGAAAAGGGAAACAACCCAGACCCACAGCTAAGGTCCCAAATCAGTGCTGAGTGGAAAACGATGTGGAAAGGCACAGACAGCCAGGAGGTTGGCTTAGAAGCAGCCACCCTTTAAAGAAAGCGTAATAGCTCACTGGTCGAGTCGGTCTGCGCGGAAGATTTAACGGGGCTAAGTACTGAACCGAAGCTTGGGGTGCATGCTTTGCATGCGCGGTAGAGGAGCGTTCCGTAAGCCGTTGAAGGTGGATTGAGAAGTCTGCTGGAGGTATCGGAAGTGCGAATGCTGACATGAGTAACGATAATGCGGGTGAAAAGCCCGCACGCCGAAAGCCCAAGGTTTCCTTGCGCAACGTTAATCGACGCAGGGTGAGTCGGCCCCTAAGGCGAGGCAGAAATGCGTAGTCGATGGGAAGCAGGTTAATATTCCTGCACCTCGCGTAAGTGCGATGGAGGGACGGAGAAGGTTAGGTCTACCGGGCGTTGGTTGTCCCGGGGAAAGCAGGTAGGTGGGGGTCTTAGGCAAATCCGGGACCCCATTCAACACCGAGCAGCGAGACGAGTCCTTTGGGACGAAGTGACTGATACCACGCTTCCAGGAAAAGCTCCTAAGCTTCAGCTTACGCAGACCGTACCGTAAACCGACACAGGTGGGCAGGATGAGAATTCTCAGGCGCTTGAGAGAACTCGGGTGAAGGAACTAGGCAACATGGCACCGTAACTTCGGGAGAAGGTGCACCCCTGATGGTGGCTCATGCGAGCTATAGCTGTCGGGGGTCGCAGTGACCAGGCCGCTGCGACTGTTTATCAAAAACACAGCACTCTGCAAACACGAAAGTGGACGTATAGGGTGTGACGCCTGCCCGGTGCTGGAAGGTTAATTGATGGGGTCAGCCGCAAGGCGAAGCTCTTGATCGAAGCCCCAGTAAACGGCGGCCGTAACTATAACGGTCCTAAGGTAGCGAAATTCCTTGTCGGGTAAGTTCCGACCTGCACGAATGGCGTAACGACAGCGGCGCTGTCTCCACCCGAGACTCAGTGAAATTGAAATCGCTGTGAAGATGCAGCGTTCCCGTGGCAAGACGGAAAGACCCCGTGAACCTTTACTATAGCTTTACATTGAACGTTGAGTTCGTCTGTGTAGGATAGGTGGGAGGCTTTGAAACCCTGGCGCCAGCCGGGGTGGAGCCAACCTTGAAATACCACCCTGTCGTGCTTGACGTTCTAACCTGGGCCCGTTATCCGGGTCGGGGACCATGTATGGTGGGTAGTTTGACTGGGGCGGTCTCCTCCCAAAGTGTAACGGAGGAGCACGAAGGTACGCTCAGCGCGGTCGGACATCGCGCACTGTGTGCAAAGGCATAAGCGTGCTTGACTGCGAGATCGACGGATCAAGCAGGTACGAAAGTAGGTCTTAGTGATCCGGTGGTTCTGTATGGAAGGGCCATCGCTCAACGGATAAAAGGTACTCCGGGGATAACAGGCTGATACCGCCCAAGAGTTCATATCGACGGCGGTGTTTGGCACCTCGATGTCGGCTCATCACATCCTGGGGCTGTAGTCGGTCCCAAGGGTATGGCTGTTCGCCATTTAAAGTGGTACGCGAGCTGGGTTCAGAACGTCGTGAGACAGTTCGGTCCCTATCTGCCATGGGCGTTGGAGATTTGAGAGGGGCTGCTCCTAGTACGAGAGGACCGGAGTGGACGAACCCCTGGTGTTCCGGTTGTCACGCCAGTGGCATTGCCGGGTAGCTATGTTCGGAAGCGATAACCGCTGAAAGCATCTAAGCGGGAAGCGCGCCTCAAGATGAGATCTCCCGGGAGCTTGACTCCCCTGAAGGACCCATCAAGACCAGGTGGTTGATAGGCAGGGTGTGTAAGCACAGCAATGTGTTGAGCTAACCTGTACTAATGATCCGTGTGGCTTGACCATATAACCTCAAGTGGCCTTGGACTCGACGATACGTCGACGACATTCCAACGCAAACAAACTCGCTACGTCCCACCCCATGCAAGCTGGCGCCGAAAGGCGACGCTTCAACAGCTTGCCCAGTGACAATAGCTGTGTGGCACCACCCGATCCCATCCCGAACTCGGAAGTGAAACGCACATGCGCCGATGGTAGTGTGGCCTAAGCCATGCAAGAGTAGGTCATCGCTGGGCATTTA
>NZ_JBQWRB010000006.1:0-6404 GCF_052547215.1 Lysobacter sp. F6437 | reverse complement strand
AACGGTATGGCTACGAAACACCAAAACAACGCCTATTCGGCGGCTGAGGGTTGTCGCACTTGGTGGTTGAATTCACCGTGCAGCCTACACAGGCGGCAGCGTGAAGCCAAACAATAGCCGCAGGATTAGCAAGATCACGCCAATAGTTCCCAGAAAGATTGCCGCCTTGATGAAGCGCCTGCGACCCTTTGGCCAATCGGTCGGTACCCGTTTGGCCAGTGTCTTTGACCAACCGCTAAGTAGCCAGCCAACAGTGGCTGAAAGGAAGAGAGATAGCCACTGCGGGAGATACTTATAAATTACGCTCGTTCCGTCCTTGATGGTCGCACCCACAATCGCGCCTTGCAAAGTTATCTCGGGATCTTTTTGTCCCGCGTACACGACCTTCACACGTGCACCCAGGCCCGGATCTAGGTGCTTGAAGCTGATACTTAGCGCTGTTTTGCTACCTGTGACCGGGGACAAGCTGACCTCCGAAATCATGGGTTGATTTTGCTCTACAACTCCGTAGTCGAGAATTCTCTTGGCTCCCGCGAGATTGAGAGTGAGGGGAATGCGAACATCAGAAGGTTCGATGGGTCTCTTTCCGGCGTTCCAGATCGAGGTCTCAACCACGTACACGTTCTCGCGAACCGTGACGCCAGCCTTGTCCGTAAGCTCTATGCTGGGTGATGCGGCACTGCTGTCAAAGATTTGGACAGACTCTTTTGCCAAGTAGAATGGCTCTCGTCGCTCCTGACTGATGTAGTACAGCCAAAAGCCAAGCAAGATACCGAACACACCAATCGCTGTGCTAAGTAAGTTGTAGGGCTTCTTTAGTTCTTCAGAGAGCGACATTATTTGATCTGCACCCTAACGCCTGAGTTAAGCCGCGCCGCGAAGCGGCGTCGGCTTGAACGAATTGTTAGACCACTTTCGATGATCTACCCGCGCGAACTGAGAGAATCAAAAACGCCAGAGTGGCGGCACCCATCAGTGCAAGAAACACCCAATGGATTTGCAATGTGGTCTGAAGCCCAAGTACGTAGCCAAGAAGCGTGGAGAAAATTGAAAGCGCGACCTCGAAGCAGGTGCGGAAGGTATGAGATGTAGCCGCATGATCAGCCCTGACTAACGGGATGTTGATTGTGGTCGGGGCGGTGACTGTTGTTTTTATGTCCAACTTAGCCATTACCCACCTCGCTGCCGAGGTAAGCAGTGAAGACCACATTTCGAATTTCGGCGTTGTCGCCGAGCCTATTCACTGCGATTAATAGGAAAAGCTCTCTCCCGCCGATGGAGCCGACATGGACCGGCTCTTTAGTGGTCGTGGCAAAAGGGCCCTCACCCCAGTTCGTAAACGTCACCCTCATTGTGAGCGGGTCCGAAGGGGCGAAGCTGAGACTAGTTGGCTCTTCGCTCGGACTGTTAAAGACCAAGTCGAACTTAAGCCTCTCACCGGCGTGCTCAAGCCGAACGGATGTAGTTCCGTGGTCTGGCACCAGGAAATTGAAAGACTCTAAGACATCGAGCCCGTTCGTTGTGATTGGCAGCACATGCAGCTCCAGAAGTGGTCTAACGCCGGAATTAAGCCGACCCGCAACGTGAAGGTTGACGAAGCAACGCAACACCCAGCAGCGGCAGAGTGCCGAAGCCGCGAAGCGGGTTCGGCTTGAATGACTTGTTAGGCGCCAACACTAGCGCGAGAACCCCCACGGCCGGAAGTCCTTCCGCTTGACCCGAAGCCGAGAACAGCAAGCGCGCCCGATGATGCCGCGCGGTGCCCGCCGAAGCGAGCTGTTGCTGCAAGCGCGACGCCAATGGAGCGTTGGAACCTTCCGAAGTCCAGGTGCCGCCGGGACCTGTGAGCGCGCCCGTTGCAGTAGCCGAAGCCAGGCCCACCGAAGCCGAGTCAACCGGGGTCGAAGGGCCTCGATCTGTCACCGAAGACGAGAACCCATTGCTTGAAAAGCTCTTGGGGCCTAACGCCTGAGTTAAGCCGAACTGCGTAGTGGAGCCAAAGGCATGGCAAGCTTTTTCTGCCATGCCTTTGGTGTAACGAAGCAGTTTCGGCTTGAACGAATTGTTAGGCCTCATAGCCTGCTGCAGACGGCCGCCGCTTTGCAAGCAACCGCCCTGCAGGTACACCGACAGCTAACGCTACTACCGTGACCAGCCACTCAATGAAGGTGGCGATGTAGGTACCGCGCGATGGCAGCGCTTGCGAGTACACATGCACTGCCGCCAGAGCGAGCGCGGCTAACACAACAGCTAAAGCAACAGCCAATGCGGCGTGCGCGAATGGGCGATTCGCCTGACGGTATGAGAGGAAAGCAAGGATGCCGGCGTACCCCGAGAGCTGGGTCATGTAGCTGCCCAGCAGCAAGGTAATACCAGTGGAGCCGTCTTGAGATGACAGCGAACTCTCGACGAAACCGACAGCAGTCCCGGCGAAAAGAAGTGCCAGGGCAAACCTAAAGATGATCTTCCAGTTCACTGCGAACCTTCCGTTGAGGCCTAACGCTTGAGTTAAGCCGACTTGCGTAGTGGAGGCAAAAGCGTGGCAAGCTTTTTCTGCCACGCTTTTGCCGTAACGAAGCAAGTTCGGCTTGAACGAATTGTTAGACCGCTCGCTCCATGAGCTCAGATATGCGGTCTGTGATATCTCGGCCGGATTGATTACCGAGAATGATGAACTCCCGCTCCTTGCTCGGAGTAGTGATGATTACACGCCCATCATGTGGGTAGGGACCCATACCCCACTTTTTGTTTGGATTAAAGCTGACAGAGATGATGTCATCGTACTTGAGAGTGAAATCGGCATTGTTCTGGTGGGCAAGGCTATGATCCGATACGTAAGAGCTTGGATCGTTTGGATTGTCATGAACAGCAAGTTGGCTCGTAATGTAGCGAGTGAGGCCGGTGCCAGACGCTACAGCAGTCAGGCCGCGACAGACTTTGCCAGCGATGCCTGTCGCGCCTACTGAAACGAGATACGTACGGTTGAGAATCAACGCGTAGTACTCCATTGCAACAAAGTGCCATGTGTCTTGCATAGAGCGGTCTAACGCTTGAGTTAACCCGACCTGCGTAGTGGAGCCGACAACATGGCAAGCTTTACCTGCCATGTTGTTGGTGGAACGAAGTGGGTTCGGGTTGAACGAATTGTTAGGCACCAACCTAGCGATGTCGGTAGATGGGAGCAAGCACCAGGTACAAGGGAAGAGCCAGAAGCATGACGACGAACGTGACATCGTGCCGGGACCAAGAGTCGGCCCATCTCTCGATCGCGCGGGATGGCCCCAGGAGTCCGGCGAAGACGAGGAGGGCTCCGGCAAGCAGGGCAACCCCAAGACCAAGCTGCCACCCAAGCGAGAAG
Organism: Lysobacter sp. F6437; assembly: GCF_052547215.1. Taxonomy (NCBI): domain Bacteria; kingdom Pseudomonadati; phylum Pseudomonadota; class Gammaproteobacteria; order Lysobacterales; family Lysobacteraceae; genus Lysobacter; species Lysobacter sp. F6437. Next base: position 3,046 of record NZ_JBQWRB010000006.1, on the reverse strand, counting down.
GAGCCAATGCCGCCGGATTGGTGCGATGAGATCAGGCAGCCTAGTCCGATGAGCAGGCCGCCCAGAGTGGCGAGATAGCTGCGGCAGTAGATGGGCCACGAGAAGCTGTCTACAAGTTTGCCTAGAACTCTCATTGGTGCCTAACGCTTGAGTTAAGCCGACGTGCGTAGCGGAGCCAACAACATGGCAAGCTGTTCTGCCATGTTGTTGGTGGAGCGAAGCGCGTTCGGCTTGAACGAACTGTTAGGCCTGTGCGCGAGAGCGTCTGACCTGCGCAATGCGACCAATGACATAGAGAACAGCGCCTGAGACGAAGCAGAAGCCAGCAATACCGCCATTTAGATATCTTGTGGCCGATGGAACGACAAACGCAGCGACCAGCATGGCCAACGAGATGGCAACCAAAGCAAAGCCAACCTTGAGATAGATGTTCGAGAGTCCAAAGTCCTTACTCATTGCGCATCTCCGTTACGATTACTGTCAACACAGGCCTAACGCCTGAGTTAAGCCGAACCGCGTAGTGGAGCCAAAGGCATGGCAAGCTTTTCCTGCCATGCCTTTGGTGTAACGAAGCGGTTTCGGCTTGAACGAATTGTTAGGCCTATGGCACCACGGGTGGGTGACGCACTGCCTAAGTTGCTGATATCTATGGGTAAGTGACAATAAATAGAGCCTGGCTGCAATATTTTATGCCAGATGGGGAATAACACTCTGGGCCGCAACAAGGGAAGGACATGAGCACCACCACACTGGTTGGCAAACAATCTGGGAAGCGATTGAACAAAATTTGGGGCGTGCAAGCTAAACATGCCCTCTATCACTGTGATGGCCACTGGTTCAACAACCTAGAGCGCTTCCCCGGGGCGCTTTTTGACCCACATGGGTACGTGCTGTTTCAGACAGAGCACGCCTACAGGAGCTCGGCACATCTAAGAGTCACTCAGCAGACGAACGTGCCGAACGGGATTTCTGCGATGCCAGGCTACAACAAAGTCACGTAATAGGCCTAACGCCTGAGTTAAGCCGAACTGCGTAGTGGAGACAACAACATGGCAAGCTTTACCTGCCATGTTGTTGGTGTAACGAAGCGGTTTCGGCTTGAACGAATTGTTAGAGCTCAACACCTTCGCCGTCTCGCACAGTGCGGCACGAAACCGTGTTGGTCAACGTGATCTCTCGTTTGTAGAACCCCATGTGACCGTAATGTCCAACGGGAGACACAACTCCTTGGATCTCTACGTAAACTTGCCCCCAAGGGCTAAATCGTTCTTGGTTGAAGGTAAGGACGTCGCAATTGATACGGCCGGACAACCACCAACTTTCCTCGCGGTTCTTCTGCGGCACGAACTCGCTTCTTTCAAAGCCGAATACATAGTATCCCGCGAACGTTTCAGGTTGAGGCTGCGTGGACGAGTCAACGCCAGTAGTTGCCATCGTCGGTGCAGGTTCACTTGAGCAGCTAGCTAACGTGGCAACTAACAAGATTGCGACACTTCTCATTGTGAGCTCTAACGCCTGAGTTAAGCCGACTTGCGTAGTGGAGCCAAAGCCATGGCAAGCTCTTTCTGCCATGGCTTTGGTGTAACGAAGCAAGTTCGGCTTGAACGAATTGTTAGGCGGCATCTGTATGACGCCACCCATTAGTCATCGATTCCGTCCAGATCATCCCACGAGCTCTTTGAGCCATGTGTTCCTACCCGGGTAAGCCAAGCGCCTTCGTCCGCAGTATCCAAGCGTCCGTAGCTTCGGAGCTGTACTGCAGCGACCGCGCACAAGACGGCCGAGCCAAGCGCGAGCCAGTAGATCCACGGCAACGTGGTACCGACAACCGGATTGGTGGCGATTACAGCCAGGCAACCGGCTAACGGTATGGCGCCTACGCAGAAGGCCGCCAGCCATAGGATCCGACCACGCGCGGCGCGTTCTGCTGTTTTTGCTGATTCCGGCTGCACTGATCTTTCCCTGCCGCCTAACGCCTGAGTTAAGCCGACTTGCGTAGTGGAGCCAAACACATGGCAAGCTCTTTGTGCCATGTGTTTGGTGTAACGAAGCAAGTTCGGCTTGAACGAATTGTTAGGCGCCACACTACGGCTCAAACCCGGCAGGAAGCAACCGGACCTCAGTGACCATGCAGATGCCGTTGCCGCCGGTCAACGGACGGACACCCAGGATGGTTCCCTCGGGCGCGACCTCTGCTTGGACAATGACTACAGATTGCTCGGAACCATCTTCAAGTGCCTGGATTGCACAGCAGGGCAGGGCCATTGGAGCTGCGGTTGACTCACCCGGCACGTAAAAGACAGCAGAACCAGCAGCAACATCAGCTTCTGTGGCTGGACGGCCGGCGATGCATGGCGTGCTGCGCCACGCACTTGCCGAGATTGAACCCCAAAGGTCGGTCATGTTTGTTGTGACGCCTAACGCCTGAGTTAAGCCGACTTGCGTAGTGGAGCCAAAGCCATGGCAAGCTTTTTAGCCATGGCTTTGGTGTAACGAAGCAAGTTCGGCTTGAACGAATTGTTAGGCGGCAAGCCAGCTAGTGCACAACGTCTGGCTCTTCTCCGCCATGCGAGTAGCTGTGAAAGACAAGAACGACTCCGTCTAGCAACGCTTGCTCATAGTACGGCAGTGCCTCCGGCGAGGCTTGTGCCTCAGCATGAGTGAGTAAGTGCTCATCTTCCACGGAGAGCACAATCCAACCCGCTTGGACTATCTCCGCGCTAGCAATTTCTAGCGCCTTCTCCTGGGAGGTCGCCGTGGTGTAGACGTTGACGAACGCGCCGGCAACTTCTTCCACATCCGGGGAGTCGAGACCGGGGCGAGCTGCTATCTGCACGACTCGAATGCTTTCCATGCCGCCTAACCGCCTGAGTTAAGCCGACTTGTGTAGTGGAGCCAAAGCCATGGCAAGCTTTTTGGCCATGGCTTTGGTGTAACGAAGCAAGTTCGGCTTGAACGAATTGTTAGGGCTCGGGAATTGCCAAACTAAGTGCGACAACCCGCGCCCAAAGAACAAGAGAGGTGAGCTGGCAGACTGGATGGGTCT
>NZ_JBQWRB010000005.1:0-169366 GCF_052547215.1 Lysobacter sp. F6437 | reverse complement strand
TTCTTTGGGCGCGGGTTGTCGCACTTAGTTTGGCAATTCCCGATGGCTAACAATTCGTTCAAGCCGAACTTGCTTCGTTACACCAGCAACATGACAGGTGAAGCTTGCCATGTTATTGGCTCCACCACGCGGCTCGGTTAACCCGGGCACCAGGTCTCAGGAAGCAGGTATGTCGCAGTCGCTGATTCTTCCATGGCAGCAGTGCAAGAGACGTGGCGTACATCTGCATGATGTCCCCGCATGGATCATGTACGGCGCCATCATCTGCGCCTGCACGGTCCTGCTCTCCGTGGTGCTTGACCACTACGATCGACGCAACAATGAGAAGCACTACCGCATGTTTGCATCAATAGGGGAGTTCCTCGGTTGGCCCTTCTTCGCTGTTTCTCTACTCTGGGGCATCGTCAATGGGGCCTGACAATTCGTTCAAGCGTTAGGCACCGATGACACAGCACTCCGCTGATCTCGGCGACCGCATTATCAAGGTCAATCATGCCGGCGAGCATGGCGCCATCTGCATCTACACGGGCCAGATCACCATGGCCCGGCTCACCGCGCGGAAAATGGTCCATGAACTCACGAAATTCCGTAGGCACGAGCAGCGGCACCGGGCTATCTTTGGCGGGGAGTTGCAGCGTCGTGGGCAACGTCGTTGTCGCAGCTATTGGTTCTGTGGCATTGGCGGGTTCGCACTTGGAGCGATCACCGGCGTACTTGGGGCAAATGCCATTGCAGCCACTACGATGGCCGTGGAGGGCGTAGTGCTTCGGCATCTTGAGCATCAGCTCGCCATCCTGGGCAGTAGCGATCCAGCAGCGGTTGCCGCCATCTCGGCCATAGTCGCCGAGGAGCGGCAACACCACGATGACTCCGCCAGCCATCTCGATGCTGCCGCATTCTGGCCAAAGATTCTCACGCCCATTGTGTCTGGCTCCACAGAGGCGGTGATATGGCTGGGCATGCGGCTGTGAGGCCGGACAATTCGTTCAATAGGTGCATGTGAAACATCCGCTCACCATTGGGGCTCTCGGGCCCGTGGCATCATGGGAACGGGTGTCGGCTGGCGCCTGACGATTTTTCGTTCGACAAGAACCATCCAACTCAAGGAAGAGTCCATGTATGCGTGTGTCGCCCGCCTGTGGTTGCCGTGCCTGTTGTTGCTGTCCTGCCCCTCGCTGTCGCCGGCGCGGGAGGCGGGGCCGCCACCGCTCATGCTGGCCACGAGCTATGAAGCTGGCATCGATGTCTCCGAATACTGGGTCAGCGAGAAGCTCGACGGGGTGCGCGGCCGCTGGGATGGGCACGAGTTGTGGACGCGCGGCGGACACCGGGTCGATCCGCCCACCTGGTTCACCTCGGGTTGGCCGGCGGTCCCCATGGACGGCGAACTTTGGATCGGGCGCGGGCGGTTCGAAGAGGTCAGTGGCCTGGTCCGCGCGATCGATCCCGACGACGACGCCTGGCAACGGGTCCACTTCATGGTGTTCGACCTGCCCGGCAGCCCCGCGCGCTTCGAGAGCCGCGTGATGCGCATCCGTGCGATGCTCGACGAAACCGCGATCGAGTGGCTACAGCCGGTCCGCCAGTTCCGGGTGGAGGATGCGGCGCAGCTGGATGCCCGGCTGGACCGGGTCGTCGCGGCCGGTGGCGAGGGGTTGATGCTCCACCACCGGGACGCGATCTACACGGTGGGCCGCAACAGCCACCTGCTCAAGTACAAGCCTTACCAGGACGCCGAGGCGACCGTGGTCGGGCACACCGCCGGGCGCGGCAAGTATGAAGGCATGCTCGGGGCATTGATCGTCGAACGGGCCGACGGACTGCGGTTCCGCCTGGGCAGTGGATTCACCGATACGCAGCGCGCGGATCCGCCGCCGGTGGGCGCCCTGGTCACCTATCGGTACAACGGACTGACAGCCAACGACGTGCCCCGGTTCGCGCGGTTCCTGCACATCCGCCACGAGGCGCCACCGCCCGACCCGGAGTGATCGGCGTTACGCCTGGCGCCCTGCCAGCAGGCTTTCCAGCACCGCCATGCGCACGGCGACGCCGTTGTGGACCTGCGCCAGCACCCGCGATTGCGGGCCGTCGGCGACCTCGTCGGTGATCTCGATGCCGCGGTTGATCGGACCGGGGTGCATCACCACCGCATCGGGTGCCGCACGGCGCAGGCGCTGCGCGGTCAGGCCGTAATCACGGTGGTAGTCGTCGATCGAGTCGATCAGGCCCTCGTCCATGCGCTCGCGCTGCAGGCGCAGCATCATCACCGCATCGACGCCTTCCAGCGCGGCATCGAGGTCGTGGCTGACGACGCAACCTTCGAGGGCGGCTTCATCGGGCAGCAACGCTCGTGGGCCGCAGACGCGGACCTCGCCAGCCCCGAGCGCCTGCAACGCGTGCAGGTCGGAGCGGGCGACGCGCGAATGCCGGACATCGCCGACGATCAGCACCTTGAGGCGGCTGAAGTCATCGCCCTTGGCCTGGCGCAGGGTCAGCATGTCGAGCAGGCCCTGGGTCGGGTGGGCGCTGCGGCCGTCCCCGGCATTGACCAGCGCGGTACCCGGGGCGGCGGCCTCGGCCAGCGCCGCGACGGCACCGTCGTCATGGTGCCGGATGACGAATCCGCGCACGCCCATCGCCTCGATCGTCCTGAGCGTGTCGCGCGCGGTCTCACCCTTGCGGGTAGACGAGGTGGACACGTCGAAGTTGAGCACGTCGGCGCCAAGCCGCTGGGCGGCCAGCTGGAAACTCAGGCGGGTCCGCGTGGACGGTTCGAAGAACAACGTGCAGATCGCGGTGCCGGCCAGCGCCTGCCGGTCGTCGCGACCATCGACGTAATGCTGCGCACGGTCGAGCAAGCCCAGCAGTTGCGGGCGCGGCAGGCCTTCGAGGGTCAGCAGGTGCCGCAGTGCGGGTCGGGTGTCGGGCTGGTCAGTCATGCGGGTCGGGGTTGCACAATCAGTCGGTTCGGCCCGGCGCGCCGGGGGTTGGCGTGCGGCCTGGACCAGGGGTTTCGATGGAGGCCCGGTTGATATCGACCGCATCGTCGGGAGCGGCGAGCCAGCGCTCGATGATCACCGCAGCGGCGACCGCATCCAGCGTCTCGGCATCACGTTTGCGCTTGCGGCCCTGGGCACGCTCGCTGGCAAAGCGCCGCGCGGCCTCCATCGAGCTGGAACGCTCATCGACCAACACCACCGGCAACCGGTAGCGGGCATGGAGTTCGCGGCCAAAGGCGTGGGCACGTTCCCGCGCCGGCTGGTTGCCGCCGTCGAGGGTCAGCGGATCGCCGACGACCAGACCGTCGGGCAGCCATTCCTTGCGCAGGCGGTCCAACGCGGTCCAGTCCGGGCCGTGGCCATGCACGTCGACGACCGCCAATGCGCGCGCACCATGGCCGAAAGCACTGCCGACCGCGACCCCGATCCGGCGCGAGCCGACGTCGAAACCCAGCACGGTGCCATCGCGACGGATCGTTGGTGCGACGTTGCCGGGACCGGGCGTGGCGTCCTTCATGCGTGGCCCGCGTAGTCCGCCAGGTGCGCGAAATCGACCCCGATGCGGCCGGCGGCGGCCTGCCAACGCTCGTCCAGTGGCAGATCGAACAGCAACTCGGCATCGGCCGGCGCGGTCAGCCAGTCGTTCTCGGCCAGCTCCTGCTCAAGCTGCCCGGAAGTCCATCCCGCACAACCCAGCGCGACCACCATGTTGGCCGGGCCTTCGCCGCGTGCCATTGCTTCGAGGATCTCGCGCGAGGTGGTAAGGAACAGCGAGTCGGTGATCGCCATGGTCGAATCCCACTGCGGGCCGCCGTCGTGCAGCACGAAACCCCGCTCCGGATGCACCGGTCCACCAGCAAGTACGACCTGCGCTCGCATCGACTCGCTGCCACCGTCCACGCCCATTTGTCCCAGCACTTCGCCAAGCGTGTATTCGGAAGGGCGGTTGACCACGATGCCCATGGCGCCATCGGCGTCGTGTTGGCAGATGAGCGCGACGCTGCGCGAAAAATTGGTTTCCGCCAGAGACGGCAAAGCGATCAGCAGCTGGTTGGCCAGGGGCGTGGGGGACGTGCTCATGGCCGCATTCTAGCCCGCGCGAACGCCCCATTCCCGCCCGTATTGCCTTGTCCCCCCGCCACGGCGATCATTCCCGATGGCATCGGGCCGGAACAGCCGGCACCGATGCGTCCTACAGGGGAAAAGACCGCATGCAGGAAGGCGCGCAGGAAGCCATCAGTGACAAATGGGCGCGTTGGCGCTTACCGACGTTCGCCATTGCGATCCTGGTGATCGTGGTGCTGCCGTTCGTCTTCCTGTACTCGGTGGTCCAGGACAGCCAGGACGCAACCCGGCGCGTCGACCATACCCGCCAGGTGGAATCGACGATCCACTCCCTGTCCTCCGCCATCCGCAACAGCGAAGCCGCCACGTTGGCGCTCGCATCCGGAATCGATACGCCGCTGGTGCGGGAGCGGCTGGCCACCGGTACGGCGCAGATTCCGGTCGCGTTCGAGCAGCTGACCAGCTTGACCGTCGACAATCCATCGCAGCAATTACGCATCGGCGAGCTCAAGGCCGTGCTCGACCAGCGCCGCCAGCTGGTCGGCGCTATCGCAACCAGCACCGGGCTGGCCGAGCGACGCTCGGATGCCGAGGAAATCGTCACCCGCTACCCGGTCCAGACGATCGCCGAGGACATCGTTGCGGAGGAACGACACCTGCTGGCCGGGCGAGTGGCCAGCGCCGAGCGCCTGCGCAGGCAGGGTGATGTCCTGCTGTGGGTGATGATGGCGGCGCAGTTGCTGCTGCTGGGCACACTTATCTACCTGTCTGAAAGCCAGGCCCGGCGGCGGATCCATATCGAACAGCAGGCCCGGCGCACCAGTGCCCGTTCGCAAGCGATCCTGCAAAGCGTGCGCGAGCCGATCGTGGTGATCGACGACGAGCAGTTGATCGTCATGCACAACGCCGCATTCGCGGACCTGTACGTCGACCCGGATAACGACACCGCGATCATCGGCCAACCGCTGGCCGACATCGGCGAAGGCGCCTGGCACGACCCGGTGATGCTGCAACGCCTCGCCGATGTGTTCGCGCGCGATCGCGAACTGTGGGATTACGAGCAACGCCAGCGCACGCGCGACGACACCGAACGGGTCATGCTGGTCAATGCCCGCAGGATGCAGCTGCCCGGCAGCGAGGACCGCGTGGTCCTGCTCACCGTCAGCGACATCAGTGCGCACAAGGCGACCGAGAACCACGTGCGCGAGCTCAACCGCCAGCTCGAAGGCAAGGTCGCGCAGGTCTCGGAGGTGAACCGCGAGCTGGAGGCATTCAGCTATTCGGTCTCGCACGACCTGCGCGCGCCGCTGCGCCACATCGCCGGCTTCTCGGACAAGCTTGGGCGCCATCTTGGCGAGGCCGCCGACGACAAGAGCCGGCATTACATCGAGGTGATCGGCAGCTCGGCCAAGCGCATGGCCACGCTGATCGACGACCTGCTGGTCTATTCGCGGCTCGGTCGCAGTGCGATGCGCCTGCAGGCGGTCGACATGCAGTCGATGGCGGTCGAAACCCGCGCCCTGCTCGACGCCAACGTCACCACCGACACCCCGGACCGGCGGATCGAATGGCGCATCGCGCCGCTGCCGATCGTGATCGGTGACGAGAACATGCTGCGCCAGGTCTGGCTCAACCTGCTTGGCAACGCGGTCAAGTACAGCGCCAGGCGCACGCCGGCGATCATCGAGGTCAGCCACGAGCGCACGGACGATGGCGGCCACCATTTCAGCGTGCGCGACAATGGCGCCGGCTTCGACATGCAGTACGCGTCCAAACTGTTCGGGGTGTTCCAGCGCATGCACAAAGCGTCCGAATATCCCGGCACCGGCATCGGGCTGGCCAGCGTGCGCCGCGTGCTGGTCCGCCACGGCGGCCGCGTCTGGGCCGAGGCCGAGCCGGAAGCCGGCGCCACCTTCCATTTCACCCTGCCTGCCACCCTCGACAACAGTTCCATCCAGGAAACCACCGCATGAGCATGATCCGCACCATTCTTCTCGCCGAAGACAGCCCCGCCGATGCCGAAATGGCGATCGACGCGCTCCGTGACGCCCACCTCGCCAACCAGGTCGTCCACGTCGAGGACGGCGTCGAGGCGATGGATTACCTGCTGCGTCGCGGACGCTGGGCCGACCGCAAGGACGAAGACCCGGCGGTGCTCCTGCTCGATATCAAGATGCCGCGCATGGATGGGCTGGAAGTGCTGCGCACCATGCGCGAGAACGAGTCGCTGCGGCGCATCCCGGTGGTGATGCTGACCTCCTCCGCCGAAGAGAGCGACCTGGCCCGCAGTTGGGACCTGGGCGTCAACGCCTACGTGGTGAAGCCGGTCGACATCGACCAGTTCTTCGCGGCGGTCAAGACGCTGGGCCAGTTCTGGGCCGTGTACAACGAAGTCCCGGCCGAGTAACCCGCGCCCCGCGATGCTCCGGATATTGCTCATCGAGGATTGTGCCGACGACGCCGAGTTGCTTGCGCTGGAACTCGACGAAGCCGGCCTGGCCGCCACCTGGACCCGGGTGGCGGGCGAGGCGGAACTGCTGTCGGCGGTGGACGAGCCGGCCCACGACCTCGTGGTGTCGGACCTGGGCCTGCCGGGCTTCAGTGGCCTGCGCGCGTTGCAACTGGTGCGCGCGGCGCAACCGGACGTGCCATTCATCTTCCTCTCGGGCGACCCCGGCGAGGACGCCATGACCACGGCCCTGCAAGCCGGGGCCAACGAGTACGTGCACAAGCAGGAACTGGCGCGGATGCCGGCCGTCATCCGCAGCGTGGTGCCGGACGCCTGATTCGCGTCCGATGGGGCCGTTGTCGGCCGGCGGGCGACGCCGGACGACGTGGAGCGATACGATGCGGACTGGCCTGTCCGCTCGATCGAGGTTCCACATGTCACCGTCGCGCCACTCCCGCCCGTACCGACTCCGCGGCCTCGCCGCGGCCTGCCTCGCCTGCCTGGCGCTGGCCGCCTGCCAACCTGAAGCCCCCGACGCGGGCACGACCGCCGACCCGGTCGCGACCGGCGCCGCCGAAACCCCCGAACCGACCTACGCCGAGGCCCACACCGGCGACTACGCGACGGTGCAGCTGACCGCCGACCTGTCCGCGTTCGACCAACGCGGCAAGAACATGATCGCCCGGCTGGTGCAGGCGGCGCAGGTGATGGACGACCTGTGGTGGCGGCAATCCTGGGACGGCGAACGCGACGCCCTGCTCGCCCGCGCGTCGGACGAGGCGACCCGCGAGCTGCTGCGCATCAACTTCGGCCCGTGGGACCGCCTCAACGCCGACACGCCGATCATCGAGGGCGTGCCCGCGCGTCCGCCCGGCGGCACGTTCTATCCGGTCGACATGAGCAAGGCCGCGTTCGCCGCCGCCGAGCTACCCGACAAGACATCCAACTACACGCTGCTGCAGCGCAAGGATGGCGAGCTGGTCACCGTGCCCTACCACGAGGCCTACAAAGCCGACCTCGAGCGCGCCGCCGCACTGCTGCGCGAAGCCGCCACGTTCAGCGACGACAAGAGCTTCGCCAACTACCTGACGATGCGCGCCGACGCCCTGCTCGACGACGACTTCCGTCCCAGCGACATGGCGTGGATGGAGATGAAGACCAACCCGGTCGATATCGTAATCGGCCCGATCGAGACCTATGACGACCAGTTGTTCGGCTACAAGGCGTCGTACGAGGGACTGGTGCTGGTCAAGGACCAGGCATGGAGCGACCGGCTGGCGCGCTTCGCCGCATTCCTGCCCGAACTGCAGAAGGGCCTGCCGGTGGATGCCGAATACAAGGCTGAAACGCCGGGCTCGGATGCCGACCTCGGCGCCTACGAGGCGATCTACTACGGCGGCAACGCCAACGTCGGCGCCAAGACCATCGCCATCAACCTGCCCAACGACGAATCGGTGCAACTGTCCAAGGGCACGCGTCGATTGCAGCTCGAGAACGTCATGCAGGCCAAGTTCGACAAGATCCTGGTGCCGATCGCGGACGTGCTGATCGCCGAGGACCAGATGGAGCACGTCACCTTCGACGCGTTCTTCGGCAACACCATGTTCCACGAGGTCGCGCACGGGCTGGGCATCAAGAACACGCTCGATGGCGAAGGTACGGTCAGTGATGCGCTGAAGGAGTACGCGTCGAGCTTCGAGGAAGGCAAGGCCGACATCCTCGGGCTGTACATGGTCGACGCACTCGGTCGGCAGGGCGAACTCGATGGCGGCGAAGCGGACGAGCCGGATGTGCAGGCCGGTGTCGAAGACCGATTGATGGACAGCTACGTGACCTTCCTCGCCGGCATCCTGCGCTCGGTGCGTTTTGGCGCGGCCGACGCGCACGGCAAGGCCAACATGCTGCGCTTCAATTACTTCGCCGACGCCGGTGCGTTCAGTCGTGACGCGGAGTCCGGTCGCTACCGGGTCGACTTCGAGAAGATGCGCGAGGCGATGAACGGCCTCAGCGCGAAGCTGCTGACCGTGCAGGGCGACGGCGATTACGCCGAAGCCAAGCGGATGACCGACACGCTGGGCGTGGTGAAGCCGGAACTGGCGGCCGACCTCGCCCGCCTGGATGCGGCCGGGATCCCGGTGGACATCCGCTTCGAACAGGGGCTGGAGGTGCTGGGGCTGTCCGGATACGCGGCGAAGGACTGACCGCATGTCCGGCTACTGCGACTCCGCGCCCGGGCATCCGCTGCACGGGCCGTATCACGATGAGGAATACGGCTTCCTGCAGCGCGACGAACCGGTGCTGTTCGAGCGCCTGCTGCTGGAGATCAACCAGGCCGGCCTGAGCTGGGAGACGATGCTACGCAAGCGCGAAGGGTTCCGGCGCGCCTACGACGGCTTCGAAGTCGACAAGGTGGCCGCGTACGGTGAGACGGACCGCACGCGCCTGCTCGCCGATGCCGGGATCATCCGCAACCGGCTGAAGGTCGATGCGGCGATCCACAACGCCGGGGTGATCCGCGGCCTGCGCGATTCGCACGGGGGATTTGCCGCGTGGCTGGACGCGCATGTCATGGACGGCGACACCCGGCGCGACAAGGCCGGCTGGGTGAAGCTGTTCAAGCGCACGTTCCGTTTCACCGGCGGCGAGATAACCGGCGAGTTCCTGATGAGCCTGGGCTACCTGCCGGGCGCGCACCGGGAGGACTGCCCGGTGTTCGAACGCACGGTGGCGGCCGGGGCGCCCTGGTCATTGCCTGCCCGGGTCCCCGCGCCTTTGTAGGAGCGGCTTCAGCCGCGATCGGGACCAGGCAAGGCCACGCGATTCCAGATCGCGGCTGAAGCCGCTCCTACAACAGCGGGGAGATCCGTTTGCAGGAGCCGGGCGCGGTCAGCGGATCTCGGCGACCTCGATCCCGTCCATGCCCTGCGACAGGGTCTTGGCGTCGCCGCCCTGGGCCAGCTTGATGCGCAGCCGCACCTCGTTCTGCGAGTCGGCGTAACGCAGCGCGTCCTCGTAGCTGATCTCGCCGGCCTGGTACAGCTCGAACAGGGCCTGGTCGAAGGTCTTCATGCCGAGTTGCACCGACTCCTTCATCACTTCCTTGAGCTTGTGGATCTCGCCGTCGCGGATGTAATCCTGCACCAGTGGCGTGCCGAGCAGGATCTCCATCGCGACCCGACGGCTCTTGCCGTCCGGGGTCGGGATCAGCTGCTGCGCGACCACGCCCTTGAGGTTCAGCGACAGGTCCATCAGCAACTGGCCGCGGCGGTCTTCGGGGAAGAAGTTGATGATGCGGTCCATCGCCTGGTTGGCGTTGTTGGCGTGCAAGGTGCACAGCACCAGGTGGCCGGTCTCGGCGAAGGCGATCGCGTGGTCCATGCCCTCGCGGGTGCGGACCTCGCCGATCATGATCACGTCGGGGGCCTGGCGCAGGGTGTTCTTGAGCGCGTTCTCCCAGCTGTCGGTGTCGATGCCGACCTCGCGCTGGGTGATGATGCAGCCCTCGTGCTTGTGCACGAACTCGATCGGGTCCTCGATGGTGATGATGTGGCCGGTCGAGTTCTGGTTGCGGTAGCCGATCATCGCCGCCAGCGAGGTGGATTTACCGGTGCCGGTGGCGCCGACGAAGATGATGATGCCGCGCTTGGTCATCGCCAGCGTCTTGATCACCGCCGGCAGGTTCAACTCCTCGATGGTCGGGATCTTGGTCTCGATCCGGCGCAGCACCATGCCGACCTGGTTGCGCTGGTAGAAGCACGACACGCGGAAGCGGCCGACACCGGAGACGCCGATCGCGAAGTTGGCCTCGTGGGTCTTCTCGAACTCCTCGCGCTGCATCGGGTTCATCACGTTGAGCACGAGGTCGCGGCTCTGCTGCGGCGTCAACGGGTTCTGCGTGATCGGCGACAGCTTGCCGTTGACCTTGATCGACGGCGGCATGCCGGCGGTGATGAACAGGTCGGAGGCCTTCTGGTGCGCCATCAGCTTCAGGAACGAGGTGAAGTCGATGCTGCCGGCGGCGGTCGTGCTGCTGGTGGTGCTCATTGCGGTATTCCCCTTGCCGCCGGACCCGATGCCCGCCGGCTGATTTGCATGGTCAGTCGAACAGGCGCTTGTCCTTGGCGTACTCGCGGGCCTGCGGACGCAGGATCAGGCCGCGCTTGACCAGGTCCTGCAGGTGCTGGTCCAGCGTCATCATGCCGGCCTGCTGGCCGGTCTGGATCGACGAGTACATCTGCGCGACCTTGTCCTCGCGGATCAGGTTGCGGATGGCCGGGGTGCCGACCATGATTTCCCATGCCGCGGTGCGCCCGCCGCCGACCTTCTTCAGCAGCGCCTGCGAGATCACCGCACGCAGCGATTCCGACAGCATCGAGCGCACCATCGGCTTCTCGCCGGCGGGGAACACGTCGATGATGCGGTCAACCGTCTTGGCCGCCGACGAGGTGTGCAGGGTGCCGAACACGAGGTGGCCGGTTTCCGCGGCGGTCAGCGCCAGGCGGATGGTCTCCAGGTCGCGCAACTCGCCGACCAGGATGTAGTCGGGATCCTCACGCAACGCCGAGCGCAGCGCCTCGTTGAAGCCATGGGTGTCGCGGTGGACCTCGCGCTGGTTGATCAGGCACTTCTGCGAGGTGTGCACGAATTCGATCGGATCCTCGACCGAGAGGATGTGCGCGTACTCGTTCTTGTTGATGTGGTCGATCATCGCCGCCAGCGTGGTCGACTTGCCCGAGCCGGTCGGCCCGGTGACCAGGATCAGTCCCTGCGGCTGGTCGATCAGCTCCTTGAAGATCCGCGGCGTGCCGAGGTCCTCGAGCGTCAGCACGTCGGAAGGAATCGTGCGGAACACCGCGCCGGCGCCACGGTTCTGGTTGAACGCGTTGACGCGGAAGCGGGCCAGCCCGGGAATCTCGAACGAGAAGTCGACCTCGAGGAATTCCTCGAAGTCGCGCCGCTGCTTGTCCGACATGATGTCGTAGACCAGTGCGTGCACCGCCTTGTGATCCAGCGCCGGGATGTTGATCCGGCGGACGTCGCCGTCGACCCGGATCATCGGCGGCATGCCGGCCGACAGGTGCAGGTCGGATGCCTTGTTCTTGACCGAAAACGCCAACAGTTCGGCGATATCCATGCGTGCTCCCCTGCACAACGGATGACTTGTGACTGGCGAGCCAGTCCCCCTTCGCGGCAGTATAGCCCCGGACCCGCGCCGTCAATCCAGCCCTGCATCACAGGATCAAACGACGTGAAGACACATCCCCTGGACGACATCTCCCGATTGTTGGACAACGCTGCGAGCGCCGCGGGCCGGCCGCCGCCGCGCCTGCTGGCGGTCAGCAAGACCCAGCCGGCGGGCGCCGTGGCTGGACTGGTGGTGCTGGGCCAGCGCGCGTTCGGCGAGAACTACGTGCAGGAGGCGGCGGCCAAGATCGCGGAACTGGAGCAAGCTGAACCGGGGATGCCGTCGCTGGAATGGCACCTGATCGGCCACCTGCAATCCAACAAGGCGCGTGAGGCGACGGCGCTGTTCGACTGGGTGCAGACCGTCGACCGGGCCAAGCTGGTCGCCGCCCTGGCCCGCCACCGCGACCCCGAGCGCGGACCGCTGAACGTGCTGGTCCAGGTCAACATCGACGACGAGGCCAGCAAGCACGGCTGCCGGCCGGACGAGGTCGAAGGACTGGCGGCGGCGATCGCGGGCGAACCGTTGCTGCGGTTGCGCGGGTTGATGGTGATCCCGACCCCGCATGACGACCCGGAGCTGGGGCGTCCGGCGTTCCGTCGCAGTCGTGCGCTGTTCGACGCGCTGCGCGAGCGCTATCCGCAGGTCGACACCCTGTCGATGGGGATGAGCAGCGATGCGGCGATCGCGATTGCCGAAGGCGCGACGATGGTGCGGATCGGCACCGCCCTGTTCGGGGCGCGCAACCTGTCCTCCAAGGGGACTTCCTCCGGGGCGTAGGAGCGGCGCCGGCCGCGCCCTCTTACACTGGGCGCTGATTCGTTGCAGAGGTCACGTCCATGAGCAATCCATCCAGGCAGTCCGATACGCCCGTCGTCGCCTTCATCGGCGGCGGCAACATGGCGCGCAGCCTGATCGGCGGGATGATCGCGCGTGGAGCGGACCCGGCGCGGGTGCGCGTGGCCGAACCGGTCGAGGCACTGCGCGATGCGTTGAAGACCGACTTCGACGTGCCCTGCTTCGCCAGCGCCAGTGAGGCCGTCGAGGGCGCATCGGTCTGGCTGCTCGCGGTCAAGCCGCAGGTCATGCGCACGGTTTGCGGCGAGTTGACGGCGGTCGCGCAGGGCACCCAACCGGTCGCGATCTCGGTCGCCGCCGGCATCACGTCCACGCAGCTTTCGGGCTGGCTGGGTGGCGACATCGCGGTGGTGCGCGCGATGCCGAACACCCCGGCGCTGCTCGGCGCCGGCATCACCGGGCTGTTCGCCAACGACCGTACCGACGCGACCCAGCGCAAGCAGGCGGCGGACCTGCTCGACGCGGTCGGCCCGACCGTGTGGATCGACGACGAAGTGCAGATGGACGCAGTCACCGCAGTGTCCGGCAGCGGCCCGGCCTACGTATTCCTGCTGGCCGAGGCGATGCAGGACGCCGGCGTGAAACAGGGCCTGCCCGCCGACACCGCGCGCCAACTGGCCAGCCAGACCCTGCTCGGCGCCGCGAAGATGCTGACCGAACTGGACGAGCCAGCCGACGTGCTGCGCAAAAAGGTCACCTCGCCCGGCGGCACCACCCAGGCCGCGATCGAGACCTTCGAGTCCGGCGGCCTGCGCGAGCTGGTCGACCGCGCGGTCACCGCCGCGACCGAGCGCGGTCGCGAACTGTCCGCGGCGAACGACGACTGAGCCCGACCGAGCCGCTTTCAACCATTGCCCCGGAGTTCCACCATGCGCACCCTCCTCGCCCCGATCCTCGGCGCCCTGCTGCTGGGCCCGGCCCTGCTCGCCGGCTGTGACAGCCAACCCGCCCCGCGTGTCGCCAGCCAGGTCGCGGCGCCGCAGGAAGCGATGCTGGAAGCCGGCGACACCACCATCCGCGCCACCGTGGTGCAGACCTCGGCGCTCAACGACACGGTCGCGCGCCAGTACGGCATCGAGCGTGGCGACGACATCGTGATGCTGCTGGTCGGCCTGCGCGAGGGACCGCCGGCCGAGGAGGTCTCGGTACCGGCGACCGTCACCGCGACCGTGACCGACCTGCGCGGTCGCAAGCAGTCGGTCGAGATGCGCGAGTTGTCCAGCGGCGAGCTGGTCGATTACGTCGGGACGCTGCAGGTGTCGCTGCCGGATACGCTGGCGTTCGAGGTCTCGATCGCGCGACCGGGCAAGCCGGATTCGACGATGCGCTTCAGCCGGGAGTTCTTCCCGCAGTAGGGGCTTCGTTGCAAGCGAATTTTCCCGTGGTGTTTGGAGCCGGCGTCGTTGTAGAGCGACGTAAGTCGCGGTTTCACTGATGTCCGGGATCGCCGTGCATTCGCGACTTACGTCGCTCCTGCAAAAGGCGGTTTATGACGGCGGGTGAAGCTATGGCCTGCGGGTGAACTTCTTGCAGGCCGCACCTGGTTTGGCCGTGCTCGACTCCACTTCGGCGGCAGTCCGGTCCAACTGTTCGCGCCAGCGACTGTCGTTGCCCGCGCTTGCCTGGGCGGCCTCCAGCGCGACCCGTGCTTCGTCCCTGCACCCCAGTTCGGTCAGGACGCTCGCGTAGTTGTTGCCCAGCACCGGGTCGTCCGCCGCCAGTGCCAGCCCGTCGCGGTAATGCGTCGCGGCCGCGACGCGTTCGCCGGTCCCATAGGCGTGGTTGCCCATCGCCAGGTGGGCGCGCGGATCACCGGGCCAGCGCTCCAGCGCGACCTCGTAGGCCGGGCCGGCCGCTTCGGCCCCTGCGACGGCCTCGAAATCGGCGACCGCGGCTAGGTACTTCGTTGCATCGGCGCGCACCGGCAACTCGCCCGGCCGCAATGCCAGCAGGCCCCAGCGGCCGGCCCAGTCCCAGGTGCGCAGGAACCTGGGCGCTTCCACTTCGAGCCCGCGCTCGGTACCGCTGTTGAGGATCACTTCGTTGGCCGCGGGGTCGGTCCCGACCAGCACCGCGTAGTGCCAGCGCGGCACGGTCCGCACCAGCAGGTTCTGCAGCACCAGCACCGGGCGGCCGGCGTGCAGCTCGGCCAGCAGCGCATCGGTATCGGGTTCGACCACGTACGGGATGCGGCCGGCGCGGCGGGTGGCCGCCACCAGTTCGACTTGCAGGCTGCCTTCTCGGCCGGGCAGGTAGACCTGCGGGACCAGCGCCTCCGGACTGGTCGACACGCCGCTGTCCACCAGCACCGTCGCCAGCGCGGCGGGGCCGCACTGGTACTCGTCCTGCGGGTAGAACGGCACGTCGGCAAGCAGCACCGGCTTGGCCGGGACGCCATCCGGACGCGCCAGCTGCCAGGCGGGATTGATCGTCGAGCAGGCCGGCAACAGCAGCGCGGCGGCGAGCACGAGGCCCGCCGCCGCACGTGATGCCGGGCCGCGCGCGGTGGCGGCCGCGGGCATCAGATCCGGTTGAAGATGTTGGTCACGCCGACCAGTTCGAGGATCAGCAGCACCACGAACACCACGCCGATCACGGCCAGTGCGCCGCCGCCGGCCGGCAGGCGGTCAAGCTCGCCCTGCATCCGCACGAGTTCGGCATCGCTGAGCGACGCGATGCGGGTATCGGCATCCGTCGGGTCGACGCCCAGTTGCTGCATCGCCTGGCGCACGTCGTCGCGCGCGAGCGATGCGCGGACGTCCGCCTCGGTGCTGGCGCGCATGTCGGCCGACAGCGCCTGCTGGGTGCTGATGACGCTGGCGGTCGCCGGGTTGACGATCATTGATGCGGCCAGCGTGCCTGCCAGCAGCGGGGTGGCTATGTACTTCCTGAACATCGGGGGACTCCTCGTGGTGGATCGGAGGAGGTATGCCACAGCCGGCGTGAAGGCGATCTTGCGCGCGTCACGAAACGGCTCAGCCGTGGCGCACGGCCCAGTCGCGGATGATCGCGGCGATCGCGCCGACCCCGTCGGTGAGCGCGGCCGGGCCGGGCTGCAGGATCATCGGTGACTTGATCTCGTGCAGTTCGCCGTCGCGCACCGCCGGGATCGCGCCCCACCCGTCCCGCGCCGCGACTTTTTCCGGGCGGAACTTCTTGCCGCACCACGAGCCGAGGATGATGTCGGGCGCACGGCGGACCACTTCCGTCGGATCTTCGAGGATGCGCTGCTTCGCCAGCGACTCGGCGGCGCGCTCGGGGAAAATGTCGTCGCCCCCGGCTATCCGCACCAGCTCGGCGACCCACTGGATGCCGCTGATCAGCGGCTCGTCCCATTCCTCGAAATAGACCTTCGGCCGCCGCGGCAGGCGCGCGGCCGCTTCGGCGATGCCATCGAGCCCGCGCTGCAGGTCGTCGGCGTAGGCGTTCGCCTTGTCGGCCGCGCCGACCAGCGCGCCGAGCCGGCGGATGTAGTCGACGATGCCATCGACGCTGCGGTGGTTGCTGATCCAGACCTCGACGCCGTGGCGGATCAGCTCGGCGGCGATCTCGGCCTGGATGTCTGAGAAGCCGACCACGAAATCCGGTCCGAGCTTGAGGATCTCGCCGATCTTCGCGCTGGTGAACGCACTGACCTTGGGCTTCTGCTTGCGCGCGATCGCCGGGCGCACGGTGAAGCCGCTGATGCCGACGATGCGGTCCTGCTCGCCGATCGCGTACAGGGTCTCGGTCGGCTCCTCGGTCAGGCAGACGATGCGCCGGGGGCCGGCCGTCGTCACGGGTAAAGCATCCGCTTGGACCATTCGCCGGCGAGGTCGCTCTCGTACAGCCAGCGTTCGTGCAGGCGGTACTGCGCGCCATACCAGAACTCGATCGTGCGCGGTTGCACCCGCAAACCGGTCCAGCGCGGCGGGCGCGGGATGTCGCGGCCTTCGAACTCCTGTTCGACCTGGGCCACGCGCTGGTCGAACTGCTCGCGCGACTCCAGCGTTTCCGACTGCTTCGACGCCCACGCACCGATCTGGCTGCCGCGCGCGCGGGTAGCGAAGTAGGCATCGGCCTCGTCGTCGTTGACGATTTCGACGGGGCCCTCGATCCGCACCTGCACGCCACCACGCACCCGCGGCCAATGGAACAGCAGCGCGGCGTTCGGGTTGGCCTGCAACTCGCAGCCCTTGCGGCCGTCGAGATGGGTGTAGAACACGAAGCCGCGCTGGTCATGCGCCTTGAGCAGCACGGTGCGCGCCGAAGGTCGCGCGTCGAGCCCGGCGGTGGCGACGGTCATCGCGGTCGGGTCGGGTTCGCCGGCCACGCGCGCCTGCTCGAACAGCTTGGCAAACGTGGCATGGGCTTCGGACAGCAGGTCGGGAGGGTCCATTGCGATATTCTGATCCGATGACATCGAGCCCACAGATTACCCCGCCCGGCACCGGTCCCCTGCCCGCCGGCTACGCCCCGGCGTTCGTGGCCGAGGTACTTGACGACGCCCTCGCCCACGACTGCCGGGTGTACTCGATCACTGGCCTGCAGGGCACCGGCAAGTCGACGATCGCCGCGCAACTGGTCGAGCTTGCACGCGAGCGCGGCTTGCATGCGGTGGCGCTGTCGATCGACGACTTCTACCTGGACCACGACGAGCGTGTCCGCCTGGGCCGCGAGGTGCATCCGCTGCTGGCCACCCGCGGCCCGCCGGGATCGCACGATGTCGCGCTGGCCTGCGAGGTGGTCGATGCGCTGCGCGGGGGCCGCGCAACCCGGTTGCCGCGCTTCGACAAGATTGCCGACCGCCGTCTGCCGCGCACCGGGTGGCCACTCGTCGACGGGGTGGACCTGGTGTTGTTCGAGGGCTGGTTCCAGAAGGTGCCCGCGCAATCGCCGGCGGTGCTGTCCGAGCCCGTCAATGAACTGGAGCGCGACGAGGACCCGCACGGCATCTGGCGCACGTATTGCAACGACTCACTGGGTAGCGATTACGACCCGCTATGGGCCCAGCTGGATCGGCTGCTGTTCCTGCAGGGCCCCGGGTTCGACCAGGTCCCGGAATGGCGCTGGCAGCAGGAATGCACCCTGCAGGCGGCCAATCCGGGACGCGCGGCGATGACCCGGCCGCAGGTCATGCGCTTCGTGCAGTTCTTCGAACGCGTCAGCCGCCACGCCTGGCAGGTGCTGCCGGGGATCGCCGACCGGACCCGGCGGCTGGATGCCAGCCGCCGCCCCGTCGACTGAGGGTCACTGGACCAGGAAACTCACCTTCATGTCGGCGCGCCACTCGGTGATGTTGCCGTCCTCATCAGTGACCACCTTGATCTCCTTGACCCAGGCGCCCTTGATGCCCTTGACCGACGTTGAGGCCTTTTTCAGGCCGGTCTGTACCGCGTCCTCCAGGCTCTTCTTAGACGAGGCATTGAGTTCGATGACTTTCGCTACCGACATGGCGATCTCCTGATGTTGAAAGCGGGCAACCACCGTAGGCCGGCAACTGTTAAGAAGTTGCAAGCAGCCCCTACAATCGGCGCATGAATCCCGCCGCGAACCTGATCCTGGTCGGCCCGATGGGTGCCGGGAAAAGCTGCATCGGCCGCCGCCTCGCCGGGCACTACGGCCTGCGCCTGGTCGACGCCGACCACGAGATCGAGCGGCGCACCGGCGCCAGCGTCGGCACCATCTTCGAGTGCGAGGGCGAAGCCGGGTTCCGTGCGCGTGAGCGGGCCGCGCTGGTCGAACTGCTGGCCGACGACGGCATCCTGCTCGCGACCGGCGGCGGCGCGGTGCTCGACCCGGACAACCGGCAACTCTTGCGGGCGCGCGGTTTCGTGGTCCATCTCGATGTGAGCCCGCCGCAGCAACTCGCGCGGCTGGCGCGCGACACCAGCCGGCCGCTGCTGCAGCGCGAAGACCGCGACACGGTGCTCGACGAGATGGCGACCCGGCGCACACCGCTGTACGCCGAGGTAGCCGACCTGCGCTTCGATACCGATGGCTTCGTCGCCGCGGACGCGACCGCGCGACTGGTCGAACGGCTCGATCGCGAGTGGCAGCGCGGGGAAACCCTGTGAGCATCCGGCGCACGGTCGATGTCGGCGGCGCGACGCCCTACACGATCACCATCGGCCCCGGACTGCTGGACGAAGGCAATCATCTGGCGCACAGCATCCGCGGTAGCCAGGTGCTGCTCGTCAGCGACGACAACGTGGCGCCGCTGTACGCCGGCCAGGTCGAAGCGGCCCTGCAGCTCTCACGACCCGGACTGTCGGTGGCGCGTTTCGTGATGCCGGCGGGCGAGCACGAGAAGACCCTGGCCCGCTTCGGTGAAGTTGTCGACGCGCTTGCCGCCCTCGGCGCGACACGCGATGCGTGCGTGGTCGCCCTCGGCGGCGGCGTGGTCGGCGATCTCGCCGGTTTCGCCGCGGCGTGCTGGATGCGCGGCATCGACGTGGTGCAGGTGCCGACCACACTGTTGGCGATGGTCGACTCCTCGGTCGGCGGCAAGACCGCGGTCGACCTGCCGGCCGGAAAGAACCTGGTCGGCGCATTCCACCCGCCACGCGCCGTGGTCGCCGACACCCGCGCCCTGCGCACCCTGCCCGAGCGCGAATTGCGCGCGGGGCTGGCCGAGGTGGTCAAGTACGGCGCGATCTTCGACGCCGGCTTCGTCGACTGGCTCGACGCCCACGCCGACGCCCTGCTCGCCCGCGACGACGACGCGCTGGCCGAGGCGATCACCCGCTCGTGCCGGTTCAAGGCCGACGTGGTCGCACGCGACCCGCGCGAGCACGGCGACCGCGCACTGCTCAACTTCGGCCACACCTTCGGCCACGCGATCGAGACCGAACAGGGCTATGCCGGGACCAGCGGCGATGGCCTCAACCATGGCGAGGCGGTGGCGGTCGGCATGGTGTTGGCGGCACGGCTGGCGGCGACGCTGGGATTGGCCCCGTTGTCCGACGCCGAACGCCTGCAGGCGCTGCTGCAGCGCTTCGGCCTGCCGACCGCATTGCCGCCCGGGCTCGCCGCCGAACAACTGCTGGCCCGCATGCGGCTGGACAAGAAGGCCGATGCGGGCGGTATCCGCTTCGTGCTGTGGGACGGCGCCGGCCGGGCGCGGCTGGTGACCGGGGTGGGCGACGCCGAAGTGCGGGCGGTGCTGAGCGGGGCTGGCTTTTCGTAGGAGCTGCTTCAGCCGCGATCTGGAGCCGGCACGGGCGAACGACTCCCAGATCGCGGCTGAAGCCGCTCCTGCAAGAGCCCGGTGGTTTCGCGAGTGATTGGCCGGTCCGCCAACACGACCGGCCAACCCGTACAATCCGCGCCATGCGATTGCTCCTGCAACAACGTCCCGACGGCCCCGAGGCCCCGCGCTTCGTGCAACTGATGCTGCAGGGTGACCTGCTGGGCGGCTGGACGCTGGTGCGCGAATCCGGCCAGATCGGTGGCCGCAGCCAGCTGCGACGCGAGCAATTTCCTGATCACGACAGCGCCCTGGCGGCGCTGGAAGCCGCGCGCGATGCCCAGCTCAAGCGCGGATTCCAGTTGATGTTCAGCCAGGGCACCGACGCCCCGCGCTGATACCGCCGTTGCCGCCCGAGCGCACGCAACCATGGCCATGACCGAGGAACCCGATTTGACCAGCCAGCCCCGTAACGACCGTTTCCTGCGCGCGCTGCGTCGCGAACCCGTCGACTGCACCCCGGTCTGGCTGATGCGGCAGGCCGGTCGCTACCTGCCGGAGTACCGCGCCAGCCGCAAGGCCGCCGGCAGCTTCCTGGCGATGGCGAAGAACCCGGACCTGGCCTGCGAAGTCACCCTGCAACCGCTGCGCCGGTTCCCGCTGGACGCGGCGATCCTCTTTTCGGACATCCTGACCATCCCCGATGCGATGGGGCTGGGGCTGTATTTCGTCGAGGGCGAGGGCCCGAAGTTCGAACGCCCGGTGCGCAACGCTGCCGACATCGCCCGTCTTGGCGTGCCCGACATGGGCAGCGAGCTGCGCTACGTAATGGACGCGGTGTCGACGATCCGTCGCGAGCTCGACAACAGCGTGCCGCTGATCGGCTTCTCCGGCAGCCCGTGGACGCTGGCCTGCTACATGGTCGAGGGCGGCGGCAGCAAGGACTTCGCGCGGGTCAAGGCGCTGGCATTGAACGACCCGGCGGCGATGCACCAGCTGCTGGAGGTCACCACCGACGCGGTGATCGCCTACCTCACGGCCCAGCGCGCGGCCGGCGCCCAGGTGCTGCAGGTGTTCGACACCTGGGGCGGCGTACTGTCGCCATCGATGTACCGCGAGTTCTCGCTGCGATACCTCAACCGGATCGCGCGCGAGCTCGAGCGCGGCGAAGGCGACGCGCGGACGCCGTTGATCCTGTTCGGCAAGGGCAACGGCGCTTACGTGGCCGAGCTGGCCGACAGCGGTACCGACGCGGTCGGGGTCGACTGGACCATCGACCTGGGCGACGCCGCCCGCCGCACCGGTGGCAAGGTCTCGCTGCAGGGCAACCTCGACCCGGTGACGCTGTACGCGTCGCCGGATGCGATCCGCGCCCAGGTCGGCCGCGCGCTCGACAGCTACCGCGATGGCAACGGCGGTTCGCGCGAGGGCCATGTGTTCAACCTCGGCCACGGCATGTCACCGGACATGGATCCGGAACACGTCGCGGTACTGGTGGACGCCGTGCATACGCTCAGCGCGCGCTGAGTCCGGACCGCAAAACCCCGCGTCCAACCGCCGGCCTACTCCACCGCCTGCAGCTCGCCCTCCAGTTGCTGCCGCAGCAGCGCGCCGGTGACCGGCTTGCGCAGGAAGCCGTCGAAACCGGCGGCCATCGCTTGCGGTTCCGCCTCGGCATCGGCGCGCGCGGTGATCGCGACCAACCGCGACCGGATGCCCTGCGCACGCAGGTGCCGGGCCAGCGCGATGCCGTCCATTCCCGGCAGGTCGAGGTCCAGCAACGCGACATCGAACCGCTGGGTCGCGACTTCCACCAGCGCTGCGAGGCCGTGCCCCACGTGGTTGACCCGGTGCCGCTGCGCCTGCACCAAGCCGGTGATGACCTCGGCGACGATCGGATCGTCCTCGACCAGCAACACTGACAGCGGGCGCGCGGAACCGGCCGCAACCGGCGGCGTCGCCACCGTCGGCACGGCCGCCTGCGGCAAGGGCAAGTGGACATCGAAGGTGGCGCCGACGCCCGGTGAGCTTTCGACGGTAATGCTGCCGCCCATCGCCGCCGCGAGTTCCTGGCAGATCGCCAACCCGAGGCCGCTGCCGCCATAGCGCGCCGCGGTACGTGCGCCTTCGGCCTGTTCGAAGCGACGGAACAACCGGGCCTGTTGTTCTTCGTTGAGGCCGGGGCCGGTGTCGGCGACCCGCAGGTGGATGCCGGTGTCGGCATCGCGGCTTGCCCCAAGCGTCACCGACCCGTGTTCGGTGAACTTGATCGCGTTGCCGACCAGGTTGAGCAGGATCTGCCGCAGCCGCACCGGATCGCCACGCCATCCATTCGCCACATCGCCGTCGAACTCCACCGCGAACGCCAGTCCGCGCGCCGCCGCCAGCGGCGCCATCAGCGCGGCCACGTCATCGACCAGCGCGCGCAGGTCAAACGGTTGCTCGGCCAGTTCCAGTTTGCCTGACTCGATCCGCGCGAGATCGAGCGCGTCGTTGACCAGGCGCAGCAGGTGTTCACCGGCGCCGCGAATCGAGTCGGCATAGCCGCGCTGGCGCGGGTCCAGTGGCGTGCCCAGCAGCAATTCGGTCATGCCCAGCACCCCGGTCATCGGCGTGCGCACTTCATGCCCGAGGGTCGCCAGGAACCGGGTCTTGGCCAGCGAGGCCTCGCGCGCGACCTCGTTCTCGTGCCGTGCGCGCTGCAGGGCTTGGCGGCGCGTGAGCCGTTCGCGGTATTCGTCGAACGCCCACCACAGCAGCAGCGCAAACAACGCGGCGAACCCGGCCAGTGCCGGCGGCGTGCGCCACCACGGCGGCTGCATCGTGAATGACAGCACCTGCTCGGCAGACGCGTTCCCGGCGGCGTCGACCGCGCGCGCATGCAGCGTGTAATCACCCGGGGGCAAGCTGGCGAAGATGCGCTCGCCGCTTTGGTCCTGCTCGATCCAGTCATTGTCGTAGCCGTCGAGACGGGTGAAGTAGCGGTTCGCCTGCGGGTCGTCGTAGGACAGCAGGCGGAGCCGGACCCGCATCTCGCGGTCATCGGGGGCGAGTTGCAATCCGGTGCCGGCATCCACGGCGTCCAGCGCGATCCAACGACCGTCGCGACGCACCTCGACCCGGTCGAAATGCAATGTCGGCTGCAACGACGGCGGATCCGGCGCGAGCGTGTCGATCATCACCACGCCACCGTCGGCGAGCGTTGCCGCGAGTACGCCTTCACTGTTCATGACCAGTGCGCGGTCGACGAACTCCTGGCTGCCCAGCCCGTCGGCCAGCCCGAACCGGCGCAGGTGGCGGCTGGTGGGATCCCAGCGAAACAGGCCGCGCCGGCTCGACAGCCACACCCGGCCGTTGCGGTCGATCTCCAGTCCCGCCCCTTCCAGCGACGGGATGCCCTCTGCGACACCGGCGCGGGCATCGCGCTGCCATCGATCGCCGACGCGAAGGTAATGTTCCAGCCCGGCGAGATGCTGCAGCCACAGCCCGCCCTCGTCGTCGAACGCGAATGCGAACACCCGGTCGCCGACCTCGATCCCGTCCGCCGTGACGAAACGATCGGCATCGACATCCCACCGGCGCATCCCGCGACCGTCGGCGATCCACAACGCACCGCGGCTGTCGAATGCCATCGCTTCGATGTCGCCGATCCCGAGCCCCTGTCGCGGGCCCGGCAGGATCGTCTGCAATACCGTGCCGCTGGATGGGTCGCGCCGCTGGAGGCCGCGGCCGCTGAACGACACCCAGATATCGCCGTCAGGCGCCTGCACCAGCAGATGGGGCGCTCCGTCGAGCGTTGCGTCGGCCGGATCGCCCACGCCCCAGCGTTGCACGACGCCGGAATCCGGGTCGAGCCGCGACAGCCGTTTGCGCTGTCCGATCCACAGGATGCCGGCGGAGTCCTCAAGTACCGACAGGCCCGCCGAGCCTGCCAGCTGATCCTGCACCGCCTCGTCGAGCCCGTGTACGACGCCTTCCGCATCGAGCCGCTCCAGTTCGCCGCGGGCACCGAACAGCCAGGTGCCGCCGTCGGCCGCGATAGCGATGTCACGGTAGAACTCGGATGACAGCCCATGGTGCTCGCGGTCGAACTGCGCGATCCGGCGCCAGTCCGGCTGCAGGTAACCGAGGCCGACGCCGGGCACCGGAAACCACATCGCGCCGTTGGATTGCCGGAGTATCTGGAACATCGGCATCACTGGGCCCTTCGCGCCGATCGGCACCGGCACCGGGATCGCCCCGGGCGACACCCGCCACAGCTGTCGCGCACTGGCCAGCCACATCCCGCCATCCGGTTCGGCCAACATGCCGAAGACCGTGTTGCTCGGGGCTTCGAACATCGCCGCCCATTCCGGCCGCTGCCACGTGCCATCCGGTCCGCGTCGGAACACGCCGCTGCTGGCACCGACCCACAGGTCATCGCCCAGCGGCGTCACCGAGAAGATGGCGGGCGCGGCGACCTCGCCCGGCAGTGCCACCCGTTCGAAATCGCGACCGGTCCAGCGTGCCAGCCCGGCGGTGGTGCCGACCCAGAGCCGGTCCTGGCGGTCGACGCCGAGTGACAGCACGATGTCCGACGGCAGGCTGCGCGGGTCGCCTTCGCGCGGCATGTAGCGGGTGATGGTCTCGCCGCCCGCGTCTTCGCGCAGTTGGTGCAGGCCGCCGCCGAAGGTCCCGAACCACAGCGCATCGTCGTGGCTGGTGATCGCCCAGACATCGTCGCTGCCCATCTGCGCGTGGTCGGCCTTGCGGTAGTGGCGGAAGCCGTCGCGCGCGGTGTCGAGCACGCTGAGGCCGCGGCTCTCGGGCGCCACCCAGACCCGGCCGCGCGGGTCGACGTGCAACACGGTCATGTAGTTGCCCGGCAGCGAACTGGCATCGCCGGGCACGTGGCGCCAGACCTGCATGCCGACCCCGTCGTAGCGGGCCAGGCCGTCGATGGTCGCGATCCACAGGTAACCGTCGGGATCGAAGGCCAGGCCTTTGACGTCGCTGGATGGCAGGCCGTCGGCGACGCCGATGTGGCGCAGGGTCGGGACTTCCGGGATCGCCGGCGACGCCACCAGTGTCGGCGCCGCCGTGATGCAGGCCATCCACAGCCATGCCGCGGCCACCGCCGTCCTGGTCAACTTGCGCATCGTCCCTCCCTGGTCTTCACGGTGCTTCCCCGCGCCAAGCCTCGGCGATCGCGCCGTGGCGGGCAAGTGCGGCGGTGCGATCACGTCCGCGCAATGCTGCGTGCCGGGCGGTAGCGGGCAGTCTCGGCCGCCAGCGCCTAGAATCCCGGCATGCCGTTCCTGTCCACGCATTCCTCTGCCGCCCGCCGTGGTCCGCTGCTCGCGGTCGCGTTGCTGTTGTCGCTGCTGTCGGCACCACCGGCCGGCGCCAGCGAGCCTGTCGCATGGAAGCTGGACCCGGTGCATACGCGGGTGATGTTCGCGGTCTCGCATGCGGGGTTTTCCAGGGCGATAGGCACCGTGTCGGGCAGCGACGGCGGATTTCTGTTCGATCCAGGCGACTGGTCCGGCGCCCGGCTGGTGGTCGAGGTGCCGCTGACCCGGCTCGACCTCGGCGACGCCGACTGGAACCGGGCCGCCTTGGCCGGCAACCTGCTCGACGCCGACGACTTCCCGACCGCGCGCTTCGTCTCGACCACGGTCACCGCGCGCGACCCGGAACATGCCCGCGTTTGCGGCGACCTCACCCTGCACGGGGTCACCCGCCCGCTGTGCATGGACGTCACCGTCAATGCCGTCGAGCGCCATCCGATGCCCCCGTTCCGGCTGACTGCGGGCTTTGCCGCGACCGCGACCCTGAGCCGCAGCGACTACGGCATCGACGCGTGGTCATCGATGATCGGCGATGAAGTCGAACTGCGTATCGAAGCCGAAGCGACCCGCGCCAGCCGCGCATTCGCCGAGCGCTTGCTGCAGGCCGCGACCAACGAAGCGGCGCCCGCGCCACCCGCTCCCGAAACCGGAAGCCAACCCGAACCAGGGCCGACGCCATGAACCTGAAGAACACCGCCGACCGTTGGGGCCCTGTCAGCCAGTTGCTGCACTGGGTCATCGTGTTGCTGCTGCTGATGCTGTCGACCATCGGCCTGTTGCTCGACAGCCTGCCGGTCACTCCGAAGTACTTCTGGGTGTTCGACCTGCACAAGTCGACCGGACTGACGCTGCTGGCACTGGTGGTGTTGCGGATCGGCTGGCGCCTGTACGCGGGCGCACCCAAACCGCTGGCGGGCACCCCGACCTGGCAGGCGCGGGTGGCCTCGGTGACCCACTGGCTGCTGTACGCGCTGATCCTGGCGATGCCGCTGTCGGGCTGGCTGTACGACTCCGCCAGCGGGCTGCGGCCGCTGCGCTGGTACGGCCTGGTCGAGATGCCCAAGCTCAGCGCGCCCGACGAAGGCCTGCGCGAGCTGGGCCATACCGCGCATGAATGGCTGTTCTGGGTGCTGGTGGTGCTGGTCATCGGGCATGTGGCTGCCGCGTTCTACCATCACATCTTCCAGCGCGACGCGACCCTGCAGCGGATGCTGCCCCGGCGTCGCCGCGCGTCGCTTCCCGAGGTCCACGATGCGCCCTTCCGCGATGCTCCCTGAATTCCGCCGCGCCGCCGCGCTGTCCGCCGGTGTCCTGCTACTCGCCACGGCGCCCGCGTTCGCCACCGACTACGTGCAGGCGCCCGGCTCGACCTTGGCGTTCGCGACCGAGTACGACGGCGAAGTGTTCAGCGGCCACTTCGGCCGGTTCACCACCACCGTGAGCTTCGACCCGCAACATCCGGAGGCGGCAAAGCTCGACGTGGTGATCCCGCTGGCCAGCGCCGGCACCGCCAATCCCGATCGCGACCAGACCCTGCTTGGGCCGGATTTCTTCAACGCCGACAAGTTCCCGCAGGCGCGCTACAGCGCGACCGCCTTCCGCGCGCTCGGCGATGGCACGTATGCCGCGGACGGCACGTTGACCCTGCGCGGGGTCAGCCAGCCGGTGACGCTGACGTTCAGTTGGACCGACGGCGCCAACCCCGTGCTGGCCGGCAAGGCGACCGTGCAGCGGCTCGCCTTCAACGTCGGCGGTGGCGACTGGGCGGATGTGTCGCTGATCCCGGACGCGGTGGCGGTGAGCACGAAGGTCAACCTCCGGCCGGTGAACTGACGCGGGCCACCGGCCCTTGTAGGAGCGGCTTCAGCCGCGATCGCGGAACCGGCGCGGTCGAACAAGTCCAGATCGCGGCTGAAGCCGCTCCTACGAAAAGCGAAAGCGGACTTAACGCGGTAAAAACGCCCGTACGCGCTCGACGTCGAACGGCCATTCAAGCTCGACACCGCGGCTCTCTTCGCGCAACACCGGCACACGCACGCCATAGCGCTGTTCGAGCGCTTCATCCCCGTCGATGAACACACTGTCGAACTCGGGCGCGCGCGCGGCGGCGAGCACCTCCAGCGCAAGGTCGCACAGGTGGCAGTCGTCGCGTTGATAAAGGGTCAGGCGCGGCTGAGCCTGCGTGATCGGTGTCGGGGCGTCGGGATGGGTCGGCACGGGCATGTCGGGCGTGGCGGTCGGCATGAAGCCGACGGCAGGGCGCCGTAGAATAGCCGCAGGCCGCGTCTCCCGCGCGGCACCGGACCGGATGCCGCTTGAACCCGGCAGGAGCATTACGTGGCCGTCAGCACTTTCGACCTGTTCAAGATCGGCATCGGGCCGAGTTCCTCGCATACCGTCGGGCCGATGCGCGCGGCGGCGCGGTTCATCGAGCGATGGTTGATCGACAACGGCGATCTGCAGCGCACCATGCGGCTGCGCGCGGAGGTGTTCGGATCGCTGGCGCTGACCGGCCGCGGCCACGGCACCGACAAGGCGGTGCTGATGGGACTGGAAGGCCACTGGCCGAACCTGATCGACCCCGACATCATCCCCGAGGCGCTGGAGCGCATCCGCTCGACCAAGCGCATCAAGCTGTTCGGGCGCCACGAGATCGGCTTCGACGAGAAGCACGACCTCATCATGAACAAGCGCCAGAAGCTGCCGTTCCACACCAACGGCATGCGCTTCACCGCGTTCGATGCCAATGGTGAAGTGATCGCCACGCGCGATTACTACTCGGTCGGCGGCGGCTTCGTGGTCAACGAGGACGAGGCGGCCGAGGACCGCATCGTCGCCGACACCACCGCGGTGCCCTACCCGTTCAACTCCGGCGACGAATTGCTGAAACAGGTCGCCGACCACGGCATCACCATCGCCCAACTGATGTACGCCAACGAGGAAGTGTGGCGCCCGCGCGCGGAGATCGACGCCGGCCTCGACGAGATCTGGGCGGCGATGAAGTCCTGCGTCGAGCGCGGCATCCGCTCCGGCGGCACGTTGCCCGGTGGCCTGCACGTGACCCGCCGCGCGCCGCTGCTGCATGCCGAACTGACCGCGCGCGATGCGCCGCAGGACGATCCACTGACGATGCTTGACTGGGTCAACCTGTTCGCGCTAGCGGTCAACGAGGAAAATGCCGCCGGTGGCCGCGTGGTCACCGCGCCGACCAATGGCGCGGCCGGGATCATCCCGTCGGTGCTGCATTACTACGACCGCTTCGTTCCGAACGCGACCCTGCAGGGCGTGCGCGATTTCCTCATGACCGCGGCCGCGGTCGGCATCCTCTACAAGGAGAATGCGAGCATCTCCGGCGCCGAGGTCGGCTGTCAGGGCGAGGTCGGCGTGGCCTGCTCGATGGCCGCCGCCGGCCTGACCGCCGCGATCGGCGGCAACCCCAGCCAGATCGAGAACGCCGCCGAGATCGGCATGGAGCACAACCTCGGCCTGACCTGCGACCCGATCGGCGGGCTGGTGCAGATCCCGTGCATCGAGCGCAACGCGATGGGCTCGGTCAAGGCGATCAACGCCAGCCGCATGGCGATGCGCGGCGACGGCAAGCACAAGGTCAGCCTCGACAAGGTCATCAAGACCATGCGCGACACCGGCAACGACATGAAGGACAAGTACAAGGAGACCTCGCGCGGAGGTCTCGCGGTGAACGTGATCGAGTGCTGACTAGAACGCGTAACGCATCACCAGCTGGTAGCGCGGGCCGGCGTGCTCGGCCTCGATCTCGTACTCGTCATGGTCGCGATCGAGCTGGTCGGCCAGGTTGTCGAACTTGTCGAACACCTCGGTCTTGTCGGCATCCAGCAGGTTGGTACCGCTCAGGCGCACCGAGAGGCTGTCACCGAAACGCTTCTCGACGAACACTTCCAGATCGCCGTCATAGGTGGTCAGCACCTCCTCGGCGAGCACGCGGCTGTAGGCGTCGCCCTGCTTGCGGTAGCTGGCGCCGAACGAGGCGCCCCACGTCGGCAGGTCCTGGATGAAGCCGACGTTGTAGACACTCTCGGCCTGGTTGTTGAAGCGGCGCGCGCCGAGGAAGTCCTCGACCTCGCTGTCGAGCCACGAGTAGTTCAGGAACATGCCGGTGTCGGGCATGTTGAACGCGGTCAGCGGCGTGGACAGGTCGAACTCGACGCCCCAGACCTCGCCGTCGCCGACGTTGTCCATGGTGTAGACGAAGCTGTCCGGCTCGAACGGCACCGCGGCGATCGCCTCGTCCTCGCCGACGCCGTTGTCCTCCATGTACGCCTCGATGTCGTCGGCCCAGTCGTCGAAGGCGGTCTCGTTGGGTTCACCGGTGTTGACCAGCTCGATCAGGTTGCTGACGTCGCGGTAGAACAGGTTGACGCCGGCCACCCCGCGCTTGCCGAGGCGACGCTCGAAGCCGAGGTCGAAACCGTTCGCGGTTTCCGGCTCCAGCGCGGGATTGCCGAGGAAGTCATTGTCGCCGTACTCCTCGCTCAGCAGCGCGGGCAGCACGTGGTTGAAGTTCGGGCGGCGCAGGCTGCGCGCGGCCGAGAAGCTGATGCGGCTGGCTTCGCCGATGTCCCACTTGAGGTGCAGCGATGGCAGCAGCTCGCTGTAGTCGCTGGAGACGCGGACCGATTCGCCGTCCTGGCCGGACTCGATGTCCGAGTCGGTGGTCTCGTAACGCAGGCCCGCTTCCCAAGCCAGCGTGCCGGCGTCGCCGGAGAACATCAGGTAGGGGTCGATGCGGGTTTCCTCGATCACGCTGTCGATGACCGTGTCGGGCGCGTACACCACGGGGTCGTCCTCGGCCTCGGCTTCGAACGCGAAATAGGTATGGGTGGTGTCGCGCTGTTTGCTGCGGTAGTCGATGCCGAACTCCATTTCCGTGGCACCGAGCGGGCGCCTGTGCGCAATCCCGAAGCTGCTCTCGGCGTCGGTGGCGTCGATGTCGAGCGCCTCGCCCTCGTGGGCTTCCCAACCGCCGTCCACGAACTCCTCTTCTTCCTCGCTCTCGGTACTCTTGTCCTCGAAACGCGCGTGGTCGAGGTCGATCTCGGTGGTGCCGCCGGCCATGGCGAACCGGTAGTCGGCGCCGATTCCCCAGTTGGTCTGGTCGATTTCGGTCAGGCCCGGGACGTCCTTGGTGATGACTTCGCCATCGTCGTACTCCTCCTCGAAAGAGATCTCGACCTGCTCGCGATCGGTCTTGACGTAGAAACCGTCGACCGACAGCCGGCCGGTATCGCCGACATTGACGGTGTAGGAGACGTTGCCCGAGTAGTCCTGGCCGTCGCGGGTGTCGGTCTGGTCCTCCCACGAGACCAGCTCCATGTCATCGGGGTTGTCGTAGCGGTCACTGCGCTTGACCTTGGGGTTGTAGCGGTCCTGCACGTTGATGCCGGCCAGCAGGCGGCCGCCGAGTGCTTCGCCGGAGGTCACCGCGCCGAAGGTCGGCTGGATCTCGCCGTCGTCGTAGCGCATCGCGCCGACGCGGATGTAGCTGCCGTCGAACTCGTAGGCATCGCGCAACACGACATTGATCGCGCCAGCCACGGCATCGCCGGAACGGTTGGCGCTGTTGCTGCGCAGAATCTCCACGCGCTCGACCATCTCGGCGGGAATGCGGTCGACCCAGAACGAGCGGTCGTCGCCGGCACCGGGCACCTTCCTGCCATTGACCAGGATCTGGGTGTAGCCGGGATCGAGCCCGCGCAGCTGCACACCGTCGTACTCGAGCACGTCGGACACGAACACCGCGCTGGGCACGCGCTTGAGCATGTCGCCCACAGTCGACGGCTCGAAGCGCTGGAAGTACTCCAGGTCGTAGCTCAGCACCGGCGCGATGTCCGGCGTGCGGTTGCGATAGACGATCTCGCCCTGCACCACCACCGCGTCAAGCTGCTTCATCGCGGCATCGGCGGCAGGCGCGGCCGCGGCGACCGGCGTGGCCTGCGCAAACGCGCCGCCTGAGGCGACCAGCGCCATGACCGCCATGCCGCGCGAGAGTGCAATCGCCAGGGGAGACTTCTTCATTCGGGTTTCCGGTGCCGGTTAAAGCGCTGATTTCTACGGGCGCTTCATGGCACTGGCATGACGGCTGACTGTCATCGCGATGACGCATTCCACCGGTACAAGCTTTCGCCAGCGCGCGCGATCCGACGCCGCCCCGACCCGGAGTTTCCGATGCAACTGCGCTTTACCCCGCTTGCCGCCGTCCTTGCCTCGACCCTGGTGCTGGCCGCCTGCTCCAGCCTGCCCGCCGGCGGCGAACGCGAGCCCGACGAGGGCGACGACGTGCTCGCACCGGCCACCGGCTACACCACGGTCGCCGAAGCGTTCCTCACTGCCAACACCCCGGCCGAGAACATCGACTCGCCGGCCAGCTGGACCAACGACGCCGGCACGACCTGGCTGATCGCGACCGCCAAGGACACCCATCGGCTAGCCGTGTACGACGGCGACACCGGCGCACACATCCGCGATGTCGGTGGCGAAGGTCCGGCACTGGGCGAGTTCAACCGCCCCAACGGTATCGCCGTGCTCGACGACCTGCTGTTCGTGGTCGAGCGCGACAACCGCCGGGTGCAGGTGCTGCAACTGCCGGGCTTCGAACCGCTGGGCGCGTTCGGCCAGGACGAACTGCTTCAGCCGTACGGGCTCTCGGTCCACCGTCTTGCGGATGGCGCCATCGAAGTACTGGTCAGCGACAACTACATGTCACCGACCAATGAGGACCTGCCGCCGCCGCTGGACGAGCTGGACGAGCGGATCAAGCGCTACCGCCTCGACGCCGCCGCGCTGGCCGATGGACAGGTCCAGGCGCAACTGGCCGGCATGTTCGGCGACACCACCGCCGCGGGCGCGATCCGCATCACCGAGTCGCTGCTCGGCGATCCCGCTCACGACCGCCTGCTGATCTCGGAAGAGGACCAGGCCAGCGGAACGCTGCTGCGCGAGTACGGGCTGGACGGCGGGTTCCGCGGTCGCAACATCGGCGCCGACGTGTTCCAGGCCCAGGCCGAGGGCATCGCGTTGTGGCAGTGCAACGACGGCAGCGGCTACTGGATCGCCACCGACCAGTTCGCCGACCGCAGCCTGTTCCACGTGTTCGACCGCGTCAGCCTGGCGCATCTGGGTGCATTCGCCGGCAACACCGTCGCCAACACCGATGGCGTGTGGCTGCAGCAGGCCCCGACCACGCGCTTCCCGGCCGGCGTGTTCTATGCGGTCAACGACGACCAGGGGGTCGGCGCATTCGACTGGCGCGATATCGCCCGCGCGCTCGAACTCAAGGCAACCTGCAGCTGACGCGAAAACCGATGTGCAGGATCGCGGCCGGTCACGCGCTGGCCGCGATCCGCAGCACGTCGTCCAGCAGCCCGGCTGCGGTGACTTCGGCGCCGGCGCCCGGGCCCTGGATCACCAGCGGCTGCTGGCAATACCGGTCCGACCAGATCGCGACCTTGTTGTCGGTGCCGGCGCCGCCCGCCAGCGGATGGTCCTCGGGCAGCGCCTCCAGCCCAACGCGCGCATTGCCCTTGCCGTCCCGGATATTTTCCAGCCGCGCGATGAAGCGCAGCTTGCAGCCGTCCTTGCGCGCAGCGGCGAAGCGCTCGCGCAACGGCGTGTCCAGAAACGGCAGCGCCGCATCGACGTCGGCCGGGGGAATACCGGCAAGCGCCGGCGGCACCAGCGACTCGACGTCGACTTCATTGCTCTCGAGCTCCACCCCCGCACTGCGGGCGAGGATCAGGATCTTGCGCCGCACGTCCTCGCCCGACAGGTCCTCGCGCGGGTCGGGCTCGGTGTAACCGGCATCGCGCGCCTCGCGCACGAAGCCCGAAAACGGACGCAGGCCGTCGTAATGGTTGAACAGCCACGCCAGCGAGCCCGACAGCACGCCGGCGATCCCGTGGATGCGGTCGCCACCGGCTTGCAGCCCGCGAATCGAACGCAACAACGGCAGGCCGGCACCGACCGTGGCGCTGTCACCATAAGCCGTGTTGCCGCGGATGCAGCCAGTCCGGATGCGTCGCCATTGCGCCAGGTCGGTGCCCTGCCCGAGCTTGCACGCAGTCACCACGTGGATGCCTTGCGCGAGCCACTCGGCATGTCGATCGGCGACCGCGGCGCTGGCGGTGGCGTCGATCACGACCTGGGCGCCAGCACCGCGCAGCGCGGCCGGCAACGCATCGAGCCGGCTCGGTTGATGCTGGCTTCGCAGCAGACCGCCCGCCTCGTGAGCCGCCAGGCCGAGCGCGGCACTGGTGGCGTGCCGCGAGTTCGCCACATGCACCAGCGACAGACGCGCGCCGAGCGGCGTGCCGGTCCATTGCGCCAACCGCTGCAGTACCGCCGTGCCCACGGTACCGGTGCCGAGCAGGGCGACACGCGCCGGCACGGTTGCGGCCAGCGTCGACGGCTCCGGACGTGCGCGGCGCGTGTCCAGGCGGATGGTAGCAACCGCGGTCATTTCGCCACGCGTTTGCTGTCGACCCGCGTCGCCGGCACGCGCGCCAGCGCCGCCGCGATATCCGCGACCAGGTCGTCGACATGCTCGATCCCGACCGACAGCCGCAGCAGGCCATCGCCGATACCGGCGGCGTCACGCGCTTCGGCCGACATCGCCGCGTGGGTCATCGTCGCCGGGTGCGCGACCAGGCTTTCCACCCCGCCCAGCGACTCGGCCAGCGTGAAGCACTGCAGGCCTTCGAGGAATGCGCGCACCGCCGACTCGCCACCCTCCAGTTCGACACTCAGCATCGCGCCGAAACCCGTCTGCTGGCGCGCCGCGATCGAATGGCCCGGGTGGCTGGCCAGCCCGGGGTAATGCACCGCCCGCACCGCCGGATGGCCGTCGAACAGTTCGGCCAGCGCTGCGGTGTTCTCCTGGTGCACCCGCAACCGCGCGCCGAGTGTGCGCAGGCCGCGCAGGGTCAGGAAACTGTCGAACGGTGCACCGGTGATGCCGAGGCAGTTGGCCCACCACGCCAACTGCTCGTGCACGTCGGCCTCCTTCGCCACCACCGCGCCGCCGACCACGTCGCTGTGGCCGTTGATGTACTTGGTGGTCGAATGCACGACCACGTCGGCGCCGAACGCGATCGGCTGTTGCAGCGCCGGCGACAGGAAGGTGTTGTCGACCACCGCGAGCGCGCCGGCCGCATGCGCTGCGTCGATCACGAAGCGCAGATCGGTGATGCGCAGCAGCGGGTTGGACGGGGTCTCGATCCAGACCAGTGCCGGCTCCTGCGCCAGCGCCTCGCTCAACGCGCGCGGGTCGGTCAGGTCGACGGTCAACAACTCGAACGCGCCCTTGTCCGCCAGCGCGTTGAACAGCCGCCAGCTGCCGCCGTAGCCGTCGTGCGGCACCACCAGCTTGTCGCCGGGCTTGAGCAGCGCGTGCAGCACCAGGGTGATCGCGGCCATGCCGGTCGCGGTGACCACGCCACCGGCGCCACCTTCCAGGTCGGCCAGTGCCTCGGCCAGCAGGTCGCGGGTCGGGTTGCCGCTGCGAGTGTAGTCGTAGGTGCGCTTGTCGTTGAAGCCGGCGAAGCTGAAGTTCGACGACAGCACGATCGGCGGGGTGACCGCGCCATACGCGCTGTCGCGGTCGATGCCGGCGCGCACCGCGCTGGTACAGCGATTGCGCGCGGCAGGCGCCACGCCGTGGGCGGCCTGCAGATGGACGCTCATGCCGCCACCTTCGCATCGCCCAGGGCCTCGACGAGGATGCCGCCGATGGCCGCGGTCTCCTTGAGGAACGCGTCATGCCCGAAGATCGACTCGAGCACGTGCAGCCGCGTCCCGCCGCCCAACCGTTCGACCAGTTCACGGGAATCGCCGATCGGCACCACCCGGTCGCCCTCCACCGCAACCACGGTCACCGGCAGGCGCACCGATTCGGGTTGCAGCGCCTGCAGGTCGATCGACTCGGACAGCCGCACGAACGCGGTCGGCGAGGTCCGGCTGGCGTAGCGGGCGCCGCAGTAGTCGAGATAGTCCTCGGCACCCACGCGGACGCGACCGTCGAGCACCTCGGCGGCATCGAAGCGGCCGTCGAACTCCTCGGGACTGCGGTAGCTCAGGATGGCCAACTGGCGCGCGAGCTCCAGGCCATGACTGTCGTCGCACTGCAACGCACCCAGCGCGACCGCGCGACGCTGCAGCGCACGCCAGGCACTGGCGTAGGGGTGGGCGCGATGAACGCCACTGATCGCCACCAGTTGCCGCAGTCGCGACGGGTGCAGCGCGGCGAACTGCAGGCCGACCATCGCGCCATAGGAGCAACCGACGAAGGAATGCAGCCGGACGATGCCCAGCGCATCGACCAGCGCGGCGATCGCATCGGCCTGGTCGGCAGGATCGAGCGCCACGTCGAGGCTGCCGTCACTGCCGACCCAGTCGAACGCGAGCAGGCAGTGGCGCTGCGGATCGAGCGCGCGGCCCGGGCCGACCTGCGCATTCCACCAGCCACCGTCGGTGGACGCATCGTTCGCGCCGACATGCCGGTCCGCGGAGATGCCGCCAGCGACGAACACGACCGGCAGCGACGGATCGCCGACGCGCTCGTAGCGCAGGGCGACGGTGCGGCGGCCAGCGTGGCGCAGAGCGAGGTCGACCCGCACCTCGCCGCGCACTGCGGGCACGGTGTCGCGGGCGGCGCCCGGCACGGATGGCGGGTGGCGTCCGGGCGACGCGCCGGCCAGGGAATGGCCGGGGACGGGATCGAAGGTGGGACGGGAAGCGAAACTGGCTTGCAGGCTCATGGCGGCATCCGGAAGTGACGGGGCCATCGAGCCGACGGATGTGCACGCGCCTCGCGAGGGGCGCACGACACAACCATCTTTCGGATCCGATCTTCACCGGGCCGCAGGAATTGGCACCTTCGCACCGCTTGCGCGGTGCTGGGTTGCCCCGGCTTCAAAGGGCCTGTCCCTCAGCCGGTCTCGATGGATAGCCGCAGTCTGCCGCGTCGTTTCCGGATTGTCAATCGCTTTATACGTATGAAGCGATGTAACAATCGCTAGTCTCGCGGCAAGCGCCGCCCCGTGTTTGCCATTTACACTGCCGCAATGACCCTTCGCCCCGTTTCCATGGCCTTGCCCGCCCTGCTGCTGGCCGCCTGCGCCAGCCAGCCGCCGCGCACCGAAGCCCCCACCCTTCCGTCCACCGCGCCGGCCTCCGATACCGTCAACGAGCGCTATGTCTCCGCCGCCAATCCCGTCGACGAGCTGGACTCGCTCGCCAGTTGGACCTCACCGACCGGCGACACCTGGCTGATCGCGAGCGCCAAGTCGACCGACCAGCTGGTGGTGTTCGACGCCGACACCGGCGAGCGCCTGCGCACGGTCGGCGAGCCGGGCGACGCGGCAGGCCGTTTCGACCGGCCCAACGGGCTGGCGGTCCATGGCGACCACCTGTTCGTGGCCGAGCGCGACAACCACCGCGTGCAGGTGTTCGCGTTGCCGGGTTTCGAGCCGCTCGGCAGCTTCGGCCAGGACCAGTTGCGCGCGCCGTACGGGCTCTGGATCAACGAGACCGAACCGGGCGAGCTGGAAATCTACGTCACCGACAGCTTCATGTACGGAGAGCATTTCAACGTGGTGCCGCCGCTGTCCGAGCTCGACCAGCGCGTGCGCCGGTACCGGGTCGTGTTCGACCACAAGGGACAACCGCGCAGCCACTACGCCGGCTCGTTCGGGGATACCAGGCAGGACAGTGCACTGCGGGTAGTCGAGTCGATCGCCGGCGACCCGGGCGGCGATCGCCTGCTGATCGCCGACGAACGTTTCCCGCGTGAGGACGGGCGCAATGCGTCGACCTTGCGCGAATACAACTTCAAGGGCCACTACACCGGCCGCAGCCTGCCGCAGGATGCGTTTGCGGCCGAGGCCGAGGGCGTCGCGCTGTGGTCGTGCAGCGCCACCGGGGGCTACTGGATCGCGGTCGACCAACTGGCGCCGTTGACGATGTTCCATTTGTTCGAACGCGACAGCCTCG
Organism: Lysobacter sp. F6437; assembly: GCF_052547215.1. Taxonomy (NCBI): domain Bacteria; kingdom Pseudomonadati; phylum Pseudomonadota; class Gammaproteobacteria; order Lysobacterales; family Lysobacteraceae; genus Lysobacter; species Lysobacter sp. F6437. The sequence goes on along the minus strand of NZ_JBQWRB010000005.1, from coordinate 132,288 downwards.
CGCCGGCCGGGAGTTTCCACGGCGCCGTCACCGCCTACACCGACGGGGTCGCGCTGCATGCGGCCAGTACCCGTGAATTCCCCAGGGGCGCGCTGTTCGCGGTGCATGACGACGCGGCGGTCGTCGCCTTCGACCTCGCCGACATCGCGCGCCAGCTCGGCCTGTCGACGGAGTGCGGCGGCTGACCGTGGGCGCGGCGAACCGCGGACAGCCTTGCCTGGCATGGAGCCTGGCGCTGGCGACCGGCCTGGTCACCGCCGCTGCGCCAGCCGGTGCCGGCCAGGTCTACCGCTGGACCGATGCCGACGGCATCACCCACTACGGCGACCACCAGCCACAGCAGCCCGGCGTCGAGGTGAGCACGGTCCCGGTGTTCGTCGAACCGACGGCGATCGCGCGCCTGCGGATCGAACCCCATGGCGATGCCTACTACGCCTGGGCCGACAACCGGCTGGCCGGACCGATCGAGGTGATGCTGCACTTCACCCGCAACGGCAACACCGTCGGCGATCCGGCCTTGCCGGCGCGGGCCACCGTCACCGCGGGCGGCGAGGCCCTGGTCGCGGTGCTGCGTGCGCGCGCCCCCGGGCGCCCGGTTGACTTCGAGTTGCGCATGGACAGCCTGCCCGGCAATCCGAGCGCGGCGCCGCGCGACGTCGAATACCGGTTGCCACTCGCAATCCAAGGAGCGCGGATCGACCAGGGCTACGGTGGCCGCTTCAGCCACGGCGACCCGGAAAACCGCTACGCGGTCGACTTTGCCGTGCCGATCGGGACGCCGGTGCTGGCCGCCCGCGAGGGGCTGGTGATGCAGGTCGAATCCGACTTCGACCGCCCCGGGCTGGATCGCGACAGGTACGGCGGACGCGCCAACTTCGTGCGGATACTCCACGACGACGGCACGATGGGTCTGTACGCCCACCTCAAGCCCGGCGGCGTGCTGGTGAGGGTCGGGCAACGGGTCCGCGCCGGCCAGCAGATCGGCCTGTCGGGCAATACCGGTTTCACCACCGGGCCGCACCTGCACTTCGTGGTGCAGGTCAATCGCGGGATGCGCCTGCGGTCGTTGCCGTTCCGGATGCGCGGTCCGGCCGGCCCGCTGCACATCGACGATGCGGGCGCCGGCGCCGCTGCACAGGCGGCCCCGCTATAATCGGCGCCCTCCCACAGCCTCAAGGCGCGATCGCGCGCGCCGTCGCCATGTCCGACGTTTCCATCGAAGCCCTGCGCCGCCGCACCTTCGCGATCATCTCCCACCCCGATGCCGGCAAGACCACGCTGACCGAGAAGCTGCTGCTGTTCGGCGGCGCGATCCAGATGGCCGGTTCGGTGAAGTCGCGCAAGACCAGCCGCAGCGCCACCTCCGACTGGATGGCGCTGGAGAAGGAGCGCGGCATCTCGGTGACCTCGTCGGTGATGCAGTTCCCCTACGACGACCACATCGTCAACCTGCTCGACACGCCGGGACATGCGGACTTCGGCGAGGACACCTACCGGGTGCTGACCGCGGTCGACTCGGCGCTGATGGTGATCGACGTGGCCAAGGGCGTCGAGGAGCGCACGATCAAGCTGATGGAGGTCTGCCGGCTGCGCGACACGCCGATCATGACCTTCATCAACAAGCTCGACCGCGAGGGTCGCGACCCGATCGAGCTGCTCGACGAGGTCGAAAGCGTGCTCGGCATCCAGTGCGCGCCGATCACCTGGCCGATCGGCATGGGCAAGCGACTCAAGGGCGTGGTCCACCTGGTCAGCGGCGAGGTGCACCTGTACGAGCAGGGCCGCAACTTCACCCGGCAGGACTCGACCATCTTCGGTTCGATCGACGACCCGGCGCTGGAAGAACGGATCGGCGCGGCCACGCTGGCCGAGCTGCGCGACGAGCTGGAGCTGGTGCAGGGCGCCAGCCATCCGTTCGACCTGGGCAAATACCTGGCCGGCGAACAAACCCCGGTGTTCTTCGGCTCGGCGGTCAACAACTTCGGCGTGCAGTTGCTGCTGGACTTCTTCGTCCGCCATGCGCCGTCGCCGCGGCCGCGCGCGACCACCACCCGCGAGGTGGCGCCGACCGAGGACAAGCTGACCGGCTTCGTGTTCAAGATCCAGGCCAACATGGACCCGCAGCACCGCGACCGGGTCGCGTTCATGCGGATATGCTCGGGCAAGTTCAGCGCCGGCATGAAGGCCCATCACGTGCGCAGTGGCAAGGAGCTCAAGCTCGCCAACGCGTTGACCTTCATGGCCAGCGACCGCGAGATCGCCGAGAGCGCGTACTCGGGTGACGTGATCGGCATCCACAACCACGGCACGATCTCGATCGGCGACACCTTCACCGAGGGCGAGAAACTCAGCTTCACCGGCATCCCCAACTTCGCGCCGGAGCTGTTCCGTCGCGCACGCCTGCGCGACCCGCTCAAGCTCAAGCAGCTGCAGAAGGGCCTGGCCCAGCTCAGCGAGGAAGGCGCGACCCAGTTCTTCCGGCCGCTGATGAGCAACGACCTGATCCTCGGCGCGGTCGGCGTGCTGCAGTTCGACGTGGTCGCCTACCGGCTCAAGGACGAGTACGGGGTCGATGCGATCTTCGAACCGGTCGCGGTCGCGACCACGCGCTGGATCCGCTGTGGCAACGACAGGAAGCTGGAGGAGTTCCGCGACAAGAACGCGATGAACCTCGCGATCGACGCCGCCGGGCAACTGGTCTACCTCGCACCGACCCGCGTCAACCTGCAACTGGCGCAGGAGCGTGCGCCGGATGTCGAATTCCTCGCCACCCGCGAGCACGCGCACGCGCTGGCCGTGGACTGAGCACGCGCACGCCGGTCACGCCTTGATCACGCGCCGTCGGAGGGCCTGGGATAGGGTGGCCTCCGGTCCAACCGTCGAGGCATCCATGCGCGTTCCCACGCTCACGTTGCTTGTCGCCTGCGCCGTTGGTGCGTGTACGGTTTCCACCGACAGCGCACCCGGGGCGACACCCGGCGTCTCCCCGGCCTCATCGACCCGTGACACCACTCCACCCACCCCATCCCCAATGGGTCCGGATGCAATCGCCTACGATTGCAACGACGGCCGTATCGTCCACGTCGGTTACGGCGAACACGACGCCACCCTGCAGATCGCAGGCAAGCCCACGACCACCCTGCCCCGCGCCGAATCGGCGTCCACCGCCGGAGTCGATGTCTACGTAGGCCAGAACGTGGCGCTGCAGCGCGAGGGCGACTCGATCCAGCTCGAACTCACCGGCGCATCGCTGCGTTGCTGGCCGGCACCGCCGTCGCAGTGAAACGCACGCGCATCTGAATACCGCCCAACACGTTTCACTCCGGCTTTACCGCCGCCTCCCGACTGTGGCCGCAACGCCCTGATTCCAGCCCGGTCGACTACTCCCCCATGGCTGCTGCCAGTTCCCCAAAACCGGAAAGACATGCCGACGGTGGCACGACTGCGAATGACTCAGCCGCGTCGCCAGGCGGCCGCTGGTGGCAACCGGTCGCCGACCATCCCTGGTTGAGCGCGGTGGCGGTCGTCGCGATCGGCATCGTCGTGCTGGTCCTGCTGTGGGACTGGAACTGGTTCAAGGGACCGGTCGAGCGCCAGGTCGAGGCCCGCACCGGACGCGACTTCGACATCGGTGGCGACCTCGACGTCGATCTCGGCTGGGTCCCGACCGTCCGCGCCTACGACCTCCGCTTCGGCAATGCCGACTGGTCAAAGCAGCCAACCATGGCCGCGGCGCAACAACTCGAACTCGCCATCGCGTTGAAGCCGCTGTTCAAGGGTGAAATCCTGATCCCGACCCTGCGCCTCGTCGCGCCACGCCTGAACCTTGAAACCGGGCCGGAAGGCGGTGGCAACTGGCAGTTCGGTGATGACAGCGGCGACAGCGAAGTCCAGTTCCGGCGGATCCGGATCGATGACGGCAAGCTGGCCTTCCTCGACACCGCCAACGACACCGACATCAAGGTAGACGTGGCGACTGCCGCGCCGGCCGAAGGCCAGGCCGCGCCACCGATCACCGTCAAGGGCGGCGGCCGCTGGGAGGGCAATGCCTTCTCGCTGCAGGGCAGCGCGGAATCACCGTTGGCGCTGCGCGACACCGACAGCCCCTACACGATCGACGCGCATGCGCAGGCCGGCGACACCAAGGCGCACGCGCGCGGCACCCTGCTCGACCCACTGCGGTTGCGCGACTTCGACCTGCAATTGCAGCTCAGCGGTGCCAACCTCGAGGACCTCTATCCGCTGGTCGGCATCGCGCTTCCCCCGACCCCGCCCTACACCCTCGACGGCCATTTCACCCGCGACGGCGAGGTCTGGTTCTACAACGATTTCAGCGGCACCGTCGGCGACAGCGACCTGTCCGGCGACGCCAACGTCGATTCCGGCGGCGACCGTCCGTATCTGCGCGCCGACCTGCATTCCAGGCGGCTCGACTTCGACGACCTCGCCGGCTTCGTCGGCGGCGCCCCGCAGGCGGGTGGCGACGAGACCAGCAATCCCGAACTCGCCGCGCAGGCCGCAAAGGCCGATGCCGGTGCGCGCGTGCTGCCCGATACCCCCTACGAGCTCGACAAGCTGCGCGCGATGGACGCCGACGTGCGCCTGAAGGCGCAGCGCATCAACGCGCCGTCGCTGCCACTGGACGACATGGATGCGCACCTGCTGCTGGAAAACGGCCTGCTCCGGCTCGACCCGCTCAACTTCGGCGTTGCCGGCGGCGACATCCGCTCGACCATCCGCATGGACGCGCGCGAATCCCCGATCGGCACCCAGGCCGATATCACTGCACGGAACCTCGACCTCTCGCAGCTGCTGCCGAAGGTGGAACTGGCCCAGAACGCGATCGGCAAGGTCGGCGGCCACGTCCAGCTGGCCGGCAGCGGCAACTCGATCGCGAAGATGCTCGGCAGCAGCGATGGCGATGTAGCGCTCGGCATCGGCCACGGCAAGATCAGCAACCTGCTGATGGAGATGGCCGGTATCGATGTCGCCGAGATCATCAAGTTCAAGCTGACCGAGGACCGGCTGATCCCGATCCGCTGCGCGTTCGGCGACTTCAAGGTCGACGACGGCATGATGACGGCGCGCTCGCTGGCGTTCGACACCACCGATACCATCCTGGTCGGAAAAGGCACCATCAACCTGAAAGACGAGCGGCTCGACCTGACCATCAAGCCGCGACCGAAGGACCGAAGCCTGCTGGTGTTCCGTTCTCCATTGCTGGTTGGCGGGACGTTCAAGCAACCGACCTTCAAGCCCGACCTGGGCCGCATCGGCCTGCGCGCGGCGATCGCCCTGACCCTGGGCAGCATCGCGCCGCCCGCTGCGTTGCTGGCGACGCTCGAACTTGGCCCGGGTGACGACGCCGGATGCGGTGGCCAGTACGCCGAATAAGGACCAGCAGGGTCGCCGGTCAGCTGGCGATGTAGCGCTGCAACTGGTCCAGTTCGAGCTGCTGGTCCTCGATCACCGCCTTGACCAGGTCGCCGATCGATACCACGCCCAGCACCTCGCCATCGGCCACCACCGGCAGGTGGCGGATGCGCTTGCTGGTGACCAGTTGCATGCAGCGGTCGGTGGTATCGTCGAGTCCGACGCTGAGCACCTCGGCGGTCATGATCTCGCGCACCGGGGTACTGGCCGACGAACGCCCCTGCAGCACGACCTTGCGCGCATAGTCGCGCTCGGACACGATCCCGGCCAGCCGGCCACCCTCGATCACCAGCAGTGCGCCGATGTGCTTCTCCGCCATCAACCGAATCGCGTCGATCACCGGCGCATCCGGGCCGATCGCAAAAACCTCAGGCGCTTTCGCTTCCAACAGATGCCGAACGCTGCGCATGGCTGCCTCCCTCGACCACGTGGACGTGGTCCGAGCATACCCCCGAGTCCGGCAACCATGCGTCAACGACGTACAAGGGCCGCTGCTTGGATTCCTCGTACAGCCGGCCCAGGTACTCGCCGATCAGCCCCAGCGCGATCAGCTGCACGCCGCCGAGGAACAGGATCACCGCCATCATGGTCGGCCAGCCCTGCACCGGGTCGCCCCACAACAGCGCCTTGCCGATCACCCACAGGCCGTAGGCGAAGGCGACCAGCGCGGTGATCAGGCCGAGGTAGGTCGCCAGCCGCAGCGGCGCGGTCGAGAAACTGGTGATGCCTTCCAGCGCCAGGTTCCAAAGTCGCCAGAAATTGAACTTGCTGTCGCCGGCCACCCGGGCCTCTCGGTGGTAGGGGATGGCCGTGCGGTTGAAACCGATCCAGCCGAACAGGCCCTTCATGAACCTGTGGCGCTCGCGCAACTGGCGCAGCGCATCCAATGCCCGCGGCGACAACAGGCGGAAGTCGCCGGTATCCGCCGGGATCGGGGTTTTCGAGAGCCGCCCGATGACCCGGTAGAACGCGTGCGCGGTACCGCGTTTCAGCCAACCTTCGCCCTCGCGTTCGAGCCGGGTGCCGTGGACATCATCGAAGCCCTGGCACCATTGCTCGACGAATTGCGGGATCAACTCCGGCGGATCCTGACCGTCGGCATCGAGGATCAGCGCGGCGCCCTGCCCTACGTGGTCCAGCCCGGCGGTCAACGCCAGTTCCTTGCCGAAATTGCGCGACAGCCTCAGCAGCGCGAGTCGCGGATCCGCGGCGGCCAGCTGCTGCATGACATCCCAGGTGGCGTCGGTGCTGCCGTCATCGACGTACAGCATCCGTCCTTCGATTCCGTATGCATCCGCGATCGCATCCAGCGCCGCGATGATCCTCGGTTGCAACAACGGCAGACTGCCGGCCTCGTTGAAGGCGGCGATGACAACGGTCAGGCGGTCCTGCGGGGCGGTGGCGCTCATGCCGGCATGGTAGCCGACCGCCTGCATCAATCCAGCTGGTTCAAATCCAACTCGCTCAATCCAACTCGTTCAATCCAGTTGCTCCAGGTACCCCACCCCGCCGATCTGGCGCATCTGCCGCTGGATCGCGCGGGTGCGGCGTTGCACATAGGGCCCGGGGCGTGCGGCGCTGTAACGTTTCGGGCTGGGCAGAACCGCCGCCAGCCGCGCCGCCTCGGCCACTGACAGCTGCGATGCGTCCTTTCCAAAATAGGTCCGAGCCGCGGCCTGGGCGCCGTAAACGCCATCACCGAATTCGGCGACGTTGACGTAGACCTCGATGATCCGCGACTTCGGCCACAAGGCCTCGACCAGCAGCGTGTACCAAGCCTCGACGCCCTTGCGCACCCAACTTCGGCCACTCCACAGGAACAGGTTCTTCGCGGTCTGCTGGGTGATCGTGCTCGCCCCACGCAACCTGCCGCCACGCTCGTGGGCGTCGCGTGCCTTCTCGATCGCCTTCAGGTCGAAACCGTGGTGGTCGGCGAAGCGCTGGTCCTCCGACGCGATCACCGCTACCGCGAGATGCGACGACACCTCGCCGCGATCGCGCCAATCGTAGGCAACCCTGAAGTCCCAATCCCGCCCGGTCCACGCCTGCAGCTGACGCGCCGCCATGAACGCGGTGAAGGGTGGATCGATGAATCGCAATGCCGCGACCTGCAGCACGCTGAACAATGCCAGCGCGAAAGGCAGGATGAGCAACCGCCGCAGCCAGCGACGGTGGGACCGGTGGGGTTTCGGGTTTTCGCGCGTGTCTTGCACCGGCTGTGCCATGCCCCCATCTTCGCTGTATCGACCTTCTTCCGCGGCATTATCCGCCAAGCGCGCGCCAGCGCATGAGCCACCATGACGCAGCCTGATATGACCCAGCCCGACACGCAACCCGGCACCATGCCGCCGTCCACCGACCGCGACCAGCTGACCCGCTTCCTCATACAGGGCGCCGGCGTGCGCGGCGTGCTGGTACACCTGCAGGACAGCTGGCAACAGATCCGCGAGCGCGCGAACGACGCCGCCAGCCAGGCACCTGCCGCCGTCGAGTTGCTTGGCGAAGCCGCGGTGGCCACCGCATTGTTCACCGGCCACGCCAAGGTCGACGGTCGCCTGTCGGTCCAACTGCGCGGTACCGGTCCGTTGCGCACGCTGTTCGCCGAATGCACCGCCGCCGGCACCCTGCGCGGCATCGTGCAACTGGACGGGGCTGCCGCGGGCAGCGTGTCGCGCGACCTGCGCGAACTCGGGGACGATGCTGTGCTCGCCATCACCATCGAGAACCCCGCGCGCGGCACCCGCGAGCCGATGCGCTACCAGGGCCTGGTGGCGTTGCAGTCGGACTCGCTGTCGGGTGCTTTCGAAGACTACTTCCGCCAGTCCGAACAACTGCCGACCCGCTTGCTGCTGGCCACCGACGGCGACCGCGCGGCGGGCCTGATGCTGCAGAAGCTGCCTGGCGACGAAGGCGACGAAGACGGCTGGCTGCGCGTCGGTGCATTGTTCGACACCCTGGATACCGGCGAACTGCTGGATTTGCCCGCAGAAGACCTGTTGACCCGCCTGTTCCATGAGGACGGGGTACAACTGGTCGGCCGGAAACCATTGCGGTTCGCCTGTTCATGTTCCCGCAGCCGGGTCGAGTCCATGCTCGTTTCGCTCGGGGAAGAAGAGGCCCTGGCGGCGGTGGCCGATGGTGAAGCCGACATCCGTTGCGAGTTCTGTGGGCAGCACTATCGTTTCAGCCCGGAACAGGTCAGGGGACTGCTGGCGCTCCCGGCGTCCGGACTGGAGGCGCCCGACCGCGTGCAATAGGGTCGGTTTCTGGGACGATCTTCACATCATCATTATTGTTAAAGAATCATAAGCGTCCTAGTATCGGGTCATTAGTTGGGGGAACTCCGCCGGTTGATTCCGGTCGTACCGCACGATGGACACACGCCTGCTTCGACTGCCGCTTGCCCTTCTGCTCGCCATTGGCGTGGCGGCGGGTGCGCATGCCCAGTCGCCGGACAAGTCCGTCGCACGCGATGACGTCACCGCGCTGCCGGTATGGAACAACACCAGCGGCAAGCTGGAAGCCGTGCTGTTGCTTGAACCCACCGGGTCGGCGACCACCGGCGCCCGCTGGCGGGTCGGCCGGACAACGCTCGATGCAGCATTCGGCCTCGATGCCGGCGATACGCTCGGCCTTGTCTGCGACCGCAAGACCGGCCTGGCCAGCGCCATCGGCAACCTCGCCAACCACTGCATGCTCGCTGCGCTGGACCAGGACGCCCGCAGCAACGGCAGCCGCCAGGCCAGCGTCGGCGCCAGCCTCAGCCGTGCAGGCAACAAGCTGGCGCTGGCCGTGGGCAAGGGCCGCGATAACTTGCCCGCCTGGCTCAGCCCGAATGGGGGTGCCAGCCAACTGGACCAGAACACGCTGACCGTGTACGGCCAGAAGAACATCGGCCGCGAGGCCACGGTATCGATCGGCGGCACCTGGGCGCGGGCACGACTGATCCCCGCTGGCGACGTGCCCGCACTGGCCGATCGCTGGAGCAGCCAGAGCCTGACCGTCGGCGCCGGCATCGGCGACTTCTCCGCCAATATCGTCGGGCGCGTGGTCGACACGCCGAACGACCCGGGCCGCTGGGAAGGCCTCGGCGTCGGGCTGACGTGGCGCACCCCGTGGAGCGGCCAGCTCACGGTGGGCGCCGAGAACGTCGTCACCCGGGGCAAGAACCCGTTTGCGCCGAGCAACAGCGACAGCGACGAAGGCACCGTGCCCTACGTCCGCTACGAGCAGGACCTCTGAGTCGGCAAGTCCCGGTCTGCGACCTGCCGGACCAATCCGCCCTGGACCGAAGGCTCAATCCAGTTGCAGCCTCGCGTCACCCGAGAACGTCTCGATCGAAATCTCGCCATCGCCATTGCCGTAGCGATGACGGACGCTGGAGCCTGGTCCGTGCCGCGCGTGGTCGACCTGGGCGCCCGGCAGTTCCAGGTCACCACTGAAACTCTCGCCATGCACGTTGGCCGACAGGTTGGCCGGCAGGCGCAGTTCAACGTCGCCGCTGACCGTCTCCAGCGACATCTCGCCGCCAGAGGCCAGTGCGGTGGCAATCGTCATGTCGCCCGATACGGATGAGCCCGACAGGTTGCGCATGCTGGACTCGTGCCCGGCAATGTCGATCCGCCCCGATACCGTCTCGACCGCGACCTCGCCGTCGAGCCGACCACGCAGGTCGACATCCCCGCTGACGCTTTCGACATCGACATTGCGACTGTTGATGGTCAACCGCAGGTCGCCGCTGACGCTGTCGATGCTGGCTTCGCCGGGGGCGCCGATCACGGCCACGTCGCCGCTGACGCTGTCGATCGACAGTTCGCGTGGCGCGACCCCGCGGACATCGACCGTGGCCGAGACCGAGTCGATCTCCAGGTCGGCGCGCAACGGCACCATCAGGCGCAGGTCGGTGGGTTCGGTGTTGTCGCCGGACAGGAAGCCAAGGCCACCGCGATTGGGATATTTGACCCGCACGCTCAGGCGTTGGCGGTCGCCCTGGATCTCCAGCTTCTCGGCGCCCTTGCCGAGGCTGCCCTCGATACGGACTTCCGGCCGGTCCCAGGCCTGCACTTCGATGCGTCCCTTGAGGTTTTCTATTTCGACCCGGCCGGCGGGATCGAGCGGCCGGTTCTCGTCAATCGGGGTACCGGCCATCGCCACGGCACTGGCCAGCAGCAGGCCGGCACCGAGCAGCGTTCGAAGCGGGGTTGATGAAGGTCGGGCGAGGCTCATGGTGGTTTCTCCGGTCAACCGAGGACAACGCGCTGGGCCAGCGCGAGACGATGGGAATAAGTGCGGCGAAGTTGTTCCAGCAGCAGCCGCGAATCGGGATCGCGGGCCAGTGCGTCGAGGATCAACCGCGCGCTGCGATCGAGTTCATCGAAGGCCGGCTGCACCGCGAGGGTCGCGGACGCCGGCAACGCATCGACTTCGGCGAAGGCGGCCTGGTACTGGAGCGTCAGGCCATTGGCTTCCTGCTGGACCAGGCTCGGCGCGGCTGGCGACGATGCACCCTGCCACCAGCCGGCGAACCCGAGGGCAATCGCGAGGGTCGCCGCCAAGGCAACCGGCATCGCCCAGCGCGGTCCCGCAGGGTGCGCCGAAGGCGTCGCCAGCGATTCGGCGCGTGGGCCGGCGAGGCGCGCGGCGATCGTCGGCCACGGATCGGCCGCTGGCAACTCGTCGCGACGCAGCGCGCGGAGTTGCCAGCGCAACGCATCGGTCAGTCCGTCATTGGCAGCGCTCGCGTCGTCGTGCGGAATTTCGCGCTTCATCAGTTTTCTCCGAGTCGTGCACGCAACAGGCCGCGCGCGCGATGCAACTGGGCCTTGGAACTGCCGACCGCCATCCCGAGTTCGGTGGCGATCTCCTCGTGCTTCCAACCCTCGATGTCGTACAGCACCAGCACCGCCCTGGCCCGCGGCGGCAGGGTCGCGACCGCACGCTCCAGGTCCAGCGACAGCGCGGTGGCGTGGCCGGCGGAATCGGCGCTGCCGATCGTGTCGAGGACCTCGTCGTCGCCGTCGTCCTGTGGCCGGCTGCGGCGACTGCGCAGTTCCATCAGCGCGGTATTGACCGCCAGCCGATGCAGCCAGGTCGAGAACGCCGCCTCGAACCGGAACGCCGGCAGCGCCTGCCACGCACGCACGAAGGCTTCCTGGGTGAGGTCCTCGGCGCGGGCCCCGTGGCCGCCCACCAGGCGCACGATGACGCCATGCACCCGGCCGACGTGGCGCCGATACAGCGCCTCGAACGCGGCCACCTCGCCGCGGGCGGCGGCGCCGACCAGGGCATGGTCATCACCGCCTTCGACCGGAGTCGGGGGCGCACCGGCCTGGTCGATTTCGGGTGGGCGCTCGATCACGGCGGTCAGCATAGCCATTGGGATGGCACAAGGCGCCAGAAGGTTTAAATCGTCCTGCAGGGCCCTACATGACAAAAGCCCGGGGTGAGCCGGGCTTTTGCAGGGGCAAGCGGACGCCGGTCAGCTGGCGAGCCGGGCCGCGATCCGCCGTTGTTCGTCTTTCAGGGCCTGCGGCATGCGCGGGCCGTATTCGTCGAGGTACTCGCCGATGCTGGCGAACTCGGCCTGCCAGCCCGGCTTTTCGAAACCGAACAGCTTGGCCCGGGCCTCGTCATCCAGCTCGATGCCGTCGAGGTTGAGGTCGGCGTCGGTCGGCAGGTGGCCGATCGGGGTCTCGACCGCGTTGGCCTCGCCCTTGACCCGGCCGATCATCCACTCCAGCACGCGCAGGTTGTCGCCGAAGCCCGGCCACATGAACTTGCCGTCGTCGCCCTTGCGGAACCAGTTGACGTGGAAAATCTTCGGCAACTTGTTGCTGCCGTCGTCGAACGACAGCCAGTGGCTGAAGTAGTCGGCGAAGTTGTAGCCGCAGAACGGCTTCATCGCCATCGGGTCGCGGCGCATGACGCCGACCGCACCGGTGGCCGCGGCGGTGGTTTCCGAACCCATCGCGGCGCCCACGAGCACGCCGTGGGTCCAGTCGCGGGCCTCGAACACCAGCGGTACCAGCGATGCGCGGCGACCGCCGAAGACAATCGCCGAGATCGGCACGCCGGCCGGGTTCTCGGTCTCGGGCGAATAGCTCGGGCATTGCCGGGCGGACACGGTGAAGCGCGAATTGGGGTGCGCCGCCGGGCGCTTGTCCGCGTCGTATGGCTCGCCGCGCCAGTCGGTGACCGGCTCGCCCTCGCCCAGGCCTTCCCACCAGGGCTGGTTGTCGGCGGTCACGCCGACGTTGGTGAAGATGGTGTTGGACTGGATCGACTCCAGCGCGTTGGGGTTGGACTTCTTCGAGGTGCCGGGGGCGACGCCGAAAAAACCGGCCTCCGGGTTGATCGCGTACAGCCGGCCGTCGGCGCCGGGACGCATCCAGCAGATGTCATCGCCGACGGTGGTGATCTTCCAGCCGTCCTTCAGGTAACCCTCCGGCGGAATCAGCATCGCCAGGTTGGTCTTGCCGCAAGCCGAGGGGAACGCGGCGGCGATGTAGTGGGTCTCGCCCTGCGGATTCTCCAGGCCGAGGATCAGCATGTGCTCGGCCAGCCAGCCTTCCGACCGGGCCTGGTGGCTGGCGATGCGCAGCGCATGGCACTTCTTGCCCAGCAGCGCGTTGCCGCCGTAGCCGGAGCCGTACGACTTGATCGTCAGCTCCTCGGGGAAATGCATGATGAAGCGGCGGTTGGGGTCGAGTTCGCCGGTCGAATGCAGGCCCTTGACGAACGTGTCTGTCCGCTCGCCGCCCGCGGCTCGCTCGTGGCCTTCGCGCTCGATCCGCTCCAGTGCGGGCGTGCCCATGCGGGTCATGATGCGCATGTTGGCGACCACGTACGGGCTGTCGGTGATCTCCACGCCGCACCGCGACAGCGGCGAACCGATCGGCCCCATGCAGTACGGGATCACATACATCGTCCGGCCCTGCATGCAGCCGTCGAACAGCGCGTCGATCTTCGCGTGGGCCTCGGCCGGGTCCATCCAGTGGTTGTTGGGGCCGGCGTCGTCGCGGTTGGACGGGCAGACGAAGGTGAGGTGCTCGACCCGGGCCACGTCGTCGGGATCGGAGCGATGCAGCCAGCTGCCGGGATGGGTCTGCTGGTTGAGCTGGACCAGGGTGCCGTCGGCCTGCATCGTCCCGGTCAGCGCATCGAACTCGGCCTGGCTGCCGTCGCACCAGTGGATCGTGTCGGGACGGGTCAGCGCGGCGACCTCGGCAACCCACGCATTGAGCGCTTCGAGCGTACTGCCTTCGGTGGGCGCCGCGGGCGCGGCGGTGTCTTGGGAAATCGCATTCACGGCACTGGTCTCCAGCCGGGGGAATCAAGGGCAACCCGGGCCGGACCCGGGAAAGTGGAATTCGAGTCGCCGGGTCAGGTCACCGGGGCAGCTCGGATGGGATCAACGTCGCCATCATGTGGTCGACGTAGGCCTCGAACTCGTCGTGCTGTAGACGCGCCTGCTTCAGCTGCAGGTTGAGCTGGAGGAAGCCGACGTAGGCGGCATAGGCCAGCCGGGCCCGGTTCTGCGCATCGAGCCGACCGAGCCCGGCCTGGCGGAACGAGGCGGTCAGGTAGTCGAGCCGACGTTCCGACACGCGGCCGATCACCGGTTGCACCGCCGGGTGGTCGAGCGCCTTGAGCAACTCGGAATAGATGATGTGGGCCTTGTATTCGTGCGCGACCAGTTCGAACAGCGCGCGCAACCGCTCGCGCGGGTCGGCAATCGCCTCGAGGTGGCCGAAGACCTGTTCCTGTTCGACCTTCTCCCAGCGCTCCAGCGCCGCGACCAGCAGTGCATCGCGCGAGGGGAAGTGCCAGTAGAAGCTGCCCTTGGTCACGCCAAGCCGACGCGCCAACGGCTCGACCGCAACCGCGGCCACGCCCTGTTCGGCGATCTGGTCGAGCGCGGCCTGGGCCCAGTCCTCGGCGCTGAGGCGGCCGTTGCGTTCGGCGCGGGGAGACGGGGGCGGGCTGGTGGCGGGCATCATGGGTCTCGAGTATAGCGACCATACGCCATGGACGGGAAGCGTATGCACGGCTGGAGCGGCACCCGGAACAACCCGGCCCGGTTGACAGCAACCAGGGCAATTTACCATACTCTTCCGTATGTTTTGCGCTGGGTGCTGTCCATGGCCGTCACCGTTGCGTGACTAAGCTGTCCCCATCCATCGCACCGCCATCCACGATCAAGTGTTGGAGCGCCACCATGAGCATCGCCGTCCCGTTCCTCGTGTTCCTGCTGATCGGCGCCTTCGCCGCCTACCACCGGCTGCGGCTCGCGGTCTGGGCCGCGATCACCGCGGTGGGGCTGGTCGCCTGCTGGCTGCTGGGCGCCAACGGCGCTGCCACGATCGTCGCCGGACTGATCGCGGCGTTGATCGCGGTGCCGCTGTTGCTGCCGCCGATCCGCCTGCCATTCATCACTGCGCCGCTGCTCGGCTTCTACACCAGGATCCTGCCGCCGCTCTCGGAAACAGAGCGGGTCGCGCTCGAAGCCGGCACGGTCGGTTTCGAGGGTGAGTTGTTCTCCGGCAAGCCGGACTGGCAGGTGCTGCTGGACCAGCCCGCACCGACACTGACCGCCGAGGAACAGGCCTTCCTCGATGGGCCCTGTGAAGAGCTGTGCGCGATGACCAACGACTGGGACATCACCCACGTGCGCGCGGACCTGCCGCCGGAAATGTGGCAGTTCCTCAAGGACAAGAAGTTCTTCGGGATGATCGTGCCGAAGGAATACGGTGGCCTCGGCTTCAGCGCGCTGGCCAACCACAAGGTCATCCAGAAGCTCTCGTCGATGTCGTCGGTGGTCAGTTCCACCGTCGGCGTGCCCAATTCGCTGGGTCCGGCCGAGCTGTTGATGCACTACGGCACCCAGGAGCAGAAGGACCACTACCTGCCGCGCCTGGCCGACGGCCGCGAGGTGCCCTGCTTCGCGCTGACCGGGCCGTGGGCCGGTTCGGACGCGACCTCGATCCCGGACTTCGGCATCGTCTGCATGGGCGACTGGAACGGCGCGAACGTGGTCGGCGTCAAGCTGACCTTCGACAAGCGCTATATCACCCTGGCGCCGGTCGCGACCCTGATCGGCATGGCCTTCCGCATGTACGACCCGGACGGCATCCTCGGCGAGACCCGCGACATCGGCATCAGCCTCGCGCTGGTGCCGCGCGACACCGCCGGCATCGACATCGGCCGCCGCCACTTCCCGCTCAACAGCCCGTTCCAGAATGGCCCGATCCACGGCCGCGAGGTGTTCATCCCGCTGAGCCAGCTGATTGGCGGCGAGGCGTATGCGGGCAAGGGCTGGCAGATGCTGGTCGAGTGCCTGTCGATCGGCCGCTCGATCACCCTGCCCTCCACCGCCAGTGGCGGCGCCAGGATGGCGGCGATCGTGACCGGTGCCTATGCGCGCATCCGCAAGCAGTTCGGGTTGTCGATCGGCCGCTTCGAGGGCGTGCAGGAGGCGCTGGCGCGGATCGCCGGCAACGCCTACACGATCAGCGCGCTGTCGGAAGCTTCGGCTGCGGCGGTGACGCGTGGCGAACTGCCGGCGGTGCCGTCGACGATCTCCAAGTACCACTGCACCGAACTCGGTCGCCAGGTCGCGCAGGACGCGATGGACATCCACGGCGGCAAGGGCATCATCCTCGGGCCGAAGAACTACCTGGGTCGCAGCTGGCAGGCCTCGCCGATCGCGATCACGGTCGAGGGCGCCAACATCATGACCCGCTCGCTGATGATCTTCGGCCAAGGTGCGATCCTGTGCCATCCGTGGGTGCTCAAGGAGATGAAGGCGGCCACGCTGGAGGACGAGGGCGAGCGCCTGCGCGAGTTCGACCGCAACCTGTTCGGCCACATCGGCTTCGCGATTTCCAATGCGGTGCGTTCGCTGTGGTTCGGACTGACCGGTGCGAAGCTGGGACAGGCACCGGGCGATGCCTACACCCGCCGCTACTACCGCAAGCTCAACCGCTACTCGGCGGCGCTGGCGCTGTGCGCGGACACCTCGATGCTGCTGCTGGGCGGCAAGCTCAAGTTCAAGGAGTCGCTGTCCGGGCGCCTGGGCGACGTGCTCAGCCAGCTCTACATCACCAGCGCCCTGCTCAAGCGCTACGAGGACCAGGGCCGGCCGGAAACCGACCAGCCGCTGCTGGCGTGGTCGTTCCACGATGCCGTGCACAAGATCGAACTGGCGTTCTCCGGCGCGCTGCGCAACTTCCCGATCCGTCCGGTCGGCTGGCTGCTGTGGGCACTGATCTTCCCGTGGGGCCGCCGCGCGACTCCGCCGAGCGATCGCCTCGGCCACCGTGCCGCATCGCTGTTGATGTCGCCGAACGAAGCCCGGGACCGCCTCGCCACGGGGGTCTACACCACGCCGACCGCCAACAACCCGGCCGGCCGCATCAACAGCTACCTGCAGGCGGTGATCCTCGCCGAGCCAGTCGAACGCAAGTTCCTGAAGGCGCTCAAGACCAGCGACATCGAATCGCTGACGTTCGTCGAACAACTTGACGAAGGGGTACGCGAGGGCTGGATCACGGCCGACGAACGCCAGCAACTGGAGGCGCTGCGCGAGATGACCGTCGATGCGATCAGCGTGGACGACTTCGACACTGAAGAGTTGCGCTCTGCCGGCTACAAACGCGAGCAAGAGGAAAACCGCGCGGTGGCGTAACCGTTCCGGATGCGGACAGGACAACGGCGGGCCCGGGCGTCATCAAGCCGGGCCCGCCGTTGTCGTTTTCAGCGGTCAAGTGCCGGATCGGCCGGGTCGTCCGGCAGCTCGCGCTGCGACCGGACCACGCTCCAGGCCGCGGCAGTCATCGCAGCAGCAACCGCGACACCGGTGGCGAACACCATCGTCGAACCGAGCAACGCCACCGCCTTGTGCAACCAGACGAAGGTGAGGTCGGCGCCACGGTAGACCACGGTATCGATCACCGCCTTGGCCTTGTAGCGCGACTCGCGATCGACCCGGGTGTACAGGGTTTCGCGGCCGGGCTTGCCGAGCGAGAACTCGCCGGCACGGGTTACCACCTGCACGATCGCCACCAGCATCGGCAGCGGTGACGCGGTCAGCAGGCAGTAGCCCAGCAGGATAGCCAACGCCGGCGCCAGCAGCACCGGCCCGATCCCGTAGCGACGCAGCAGCCATCGCGTCAGCAACAACTGGACCAGCAGGGTCAGGCCGTTCACCGCCCAGTCGATCATCGCGTAATAACGGGTCGCGGCTTCCGCGCCCGGATAGAACTGGCGCACGATCGCGGCCTGCTCGTTGTACAGCAGCGTGCCGACGCCGACGCCGAAGAACAGCAGTGCCGCCAGTGCCCGCAGCAGCGGACGCCGCCACACCAGCCGGACGCCGGCCCACACCGAACCGCCCATCGCGTCCTCGCCGGTGGCATCGCCATGCAGCCGTTCACGTCGCATCGCCCACGGCCGCAACTTGAGGATGCACAGCAGGCATATCGCCATGAACCCGGCCGATACCAGCAGCAGGTTGGCGACGCCGAGCGGCTCCACCAGCAGCCGCGTGATGCCGGGGCCGACCAGCGCGCCCAGGGTCCCGCCGGCGCCGATGTAGCCGTACAGCTTCTTGGCATGCTCGTTGTCGAACACGTCGGCCATGAAGCTCCAGAACACGGTCACCGCGAACATGTTGAACACCGCGGTCCAGATGTAGAACGCCGCGCCGCGTCCCGATACCCGGCTGTCGAACAGCCAGTGGAAGCCGACCAGGCAGGCGATGAACACCAGGTACACCACCGGCAGGAACACCCGTCGCGGGAACCTCGACACCAGCGCGCCGTACACCGGCTGCAACGCCACCATCGCCACGAAAACGACGCTGAAGAGAACCTGCAGGTTGTAGTCGCCAAGCGCGATGCCGGCCCCACTGGTCCAGTCGACCAGCCAGCGCGGAAACACCGCGGCGACGTCGCCCGACGCGCCCATCGCATCGCGAACCGGTCGCAGCACGTAGTAGCCGCACAACAGGCTGAAGAAGTACAGCAGCGACCACCACAACGGTGGCGACTCCGCGAGGGCATCGCGGAAGGCGCCGAGGCGGACTGCGGGCCGGGTCGTGGTCATCGGTCTGGGTGGGGCGCCTCAGGCGCGATGCAGCACCGGGGGCAAAGGACAGTGCAGTACGCCGCAGATCGTCCGCAGCAGTTCGGCTTCGGCCACGTTGATGCGGCCGTCGTGGCTGACGGCGGCAGTCACCGCTTCCACGAGCAGTTGCTTGGCCAGCGGTCCAAGCGAATCAAGCGGCGTCCACACATCTTCCAACGCCAGCGGGGCACTCCCCGGTGACCGGAAGGGGATGTGCTCATCCGGCAGGATCCGCTGCATGCCGGCGAGGTAGGCGTGCTGCGCGCCCGTCGAGTCGGCATGGCCGGCCTCGGCGACCACCGCGAGCAGGGTCGATATTTCCTTCCTCAGCTCGGCCGGCTTGCGTCGCCCGAAAGCGACGTAGCGGGACGGGTCGAGCGACTCGCGCAACTGCACCGTCAACAACCGGCTCAGGCAGTACTCGAACAGCGAGACCTCGTCGTCGGCAAGCACCACCGCGTTGACCGCATCGAGGAACGTTTCGAGTTGCGGCCGCGGCCGCCGCCGGATCACCGGAAAGGCCAGCGCGACCAGCGGCAGGCGCAGCATCGGGTGCAGGTCGACCAGGTGCTGCTCGCGCAGGTGCGCCGCCTCGATCGCAGTGGCCTTGCCCAGGCGCGCACCGATCTCGAATGCCTGGCGTGCGGCGATGTCTTCGCGCGCGTCGAGCAGCAAGCCGAGCAGCAACGGCACCACGCGTTCGCGATCGGCGACCAGCGCACGCAGTTCATCGGTCAGCTTGTCCACAATCGCGTCGGCACGGCGGTAATCGTCGTTGCCCGGGTTGCCGACCTGGGTGGCCACCATCGCGCCGGTGACCGCATGCTCGGACCGCTCCGGCGGCAACGCGCCAGGCTGGTGCAGGCCCAGGTGCAGGTCCTCATGCAGGCCACTCGGCGGCGCCTGCAGCCAGCGTCGCGACAACGCGCCGAGTTGCTCGGCGCGAAACCCCGGCTCCAGCGCCTGGATGCGTTCGACCAGCGGCGGGTGGGTCGCCAGCCAGCCGCCGAACAGGCCATCGAAACCCAGGCCCTCGCCAAACAGCATGTGGCTGACTTCCTCGGCGTTCCCGGCCGACGCCAGGCGCGAGCCGTCGGGCAGGCCGCCGATCTTCTTCAATGCGCCGGCCAACCCCGTACTCTGGCGGGTGAACTGCACCGCGCTGGCATCGGCCAGGCGCTCGCGGTTGCGGCTCACGCCGGCCTTGATCAGGCGCGCGCAGAACAGCCCGATCGAACCGACCACGAGCGCGACCACCGCCCCGAACACCACCACGCCCAGGCTCCGGCCGCGTCGTCCGCCGACGGAGAACTCCAGCACCTTGCGCCCCGCGATCGCGATCATGGCGATGCCGAACAGCACCCCGACCAGCCGCAGGTTGAGCCGCATGTCGCCATTGAGGATGTGGCTGAACTCGTGCGCGATGACGCCCTGCAACTCGTCGCGGTTGAGCCGGTCCAGCGCGCCGCGGGTCACGGCCACCACCGCATCGGATGGGGAGTAGCCGGCGGCGAACGCGTTGATCGCCGACTCGTGCTCCAGCACGTAGATCTTCGGCACCGGCACGCCGGATGCGATCGCGATCTCCTCGACCACGTTGCGCAGGCGGCGCAGATCCAGGTCGCCGCCGTCGTCGAGCACCAGCTCACCACCCAGTTGCATGGCGATCGAATCGCCACCGTCACCGAGACTGGCCAGCCGGTATAGCGAACCCAGCCCGATCACCGCCAGCGTCACAAGCGTCACCGCCAACAACGCGCCGGTGCTGCCGCCACTGAGCAGCCACACCACCGCGTCGACCGCGAGCACGATCGCCACCACCGCCACGCCGAACAGCAACACCAGCCGCGACGAACTGCGCCGCGCCGCGGCCTGGCGTTCAAAGAAATTCATCGGCGGCTATCGATGCGGCTGCCTGGTCAGAACTTCACCTGCGGCGCCTGCCGCATCTGCGGCTGGTCGGCCGGAATGGTGACCATCACGGCGGGAGCGAAACCGAAGTTGCCGGCAACCAGGCTGGACGGAAACACCTCACGCTGGTTGTTGTAGGCCATCACCGCGTCGTTGTAGGCCTGCCGCGCGAACGCCACCTTGTTCTCGGTGCTGGTCAGCTCCTCGGTGAGCTGCATCATGGTCTGGTTGGCCTTGAGGTCCGGATAGGCCTCGACCACCAGCAGCAACCGACCCAGTGCGCCTTCCAGCTGGCGCTCACCGGATTCGAGTTGCGCCATCGCGCCCGGCTCGCCGGGGTGGCCCTTGGCCGCCGACAGCCCCGACACCGCCGCGGCGCGCGCGGAGATCACCGCCTCGAGGGTCTCGCGTTCATGGCCGAGATAGCCCTTGGCGGTTTCCACCAGATTGGGGATCAGCTCGAACCGCCGCTGCAACTGCACGTCGATCTGTGCAAAGGCATTCCGGAAGGCGTTGCGAGCGCGCACCAGGCCGTTGTAAAGGCCGACGCCCCAGAAGATGAACAGGAGAACTAAACCCAATAGAATCAGGAAGCTGAACATGGTTCCTCGCAAACTCCTGAAAAACGGCGTTACTATCGCGTGAACTCCAGCATACGCAGGCGCTGCGACCGATGAAAGACACCGCGACCCGGCTTCCTCGTCTTGGTGGGCGCCTCGCTGCACTGGCGGTGCTGCTGACCCTGACCCTTGGAACAACGGCACAGACTCCGCTCGACCAGGAAGCTCCTGCGTCGCTGGCGACCGCGGCCGTCGCGCCCACCACCCACACCACCGGAGCCGTCACTCCGACCCGCGAGCTGCAACCGAACGACCTGCAGCCGCCTGCACCGCCACTGCCAAACCAGTTCGACGTGGAAATGTTCGAGGCGATGGCGCAGATGATCGTCGCCGACCAGCGCGTGCCCGGGCTCTCGATGGCGATCGTGCACGACGGCAAAGTGCTGAGCGCGCGCGGCTACGGCATCACCGACGTCAGCGATGCCGAACCGGTCGACGCCCACACGGTGTTCCGCCTGGCCTCGCTGTCAAAGGCCTTCGCCAGTGCCACCGCGGGGTTGCTGGTCAACGATGGCACCCTGCGCTGGGACAGCAGGTTGACCGACTACATGCCCAACTTCCAGTTGAGCCAGCCCGGCGCGGCCAGCCACATAACCGTCGCCGACCTGCTGAGCCATCGGGTCGGCCTGCCGCACAACGCCTACGACCGCAGCCTCGAACGCTACGTCGACTACCACACCCTTACCCGCAAGCTCGCCGACGTGCCGCTCAAGTGCCCGCCGGGCACCTGCTACGCGTACCAGAACGTCGCCTTCAGCCTGATCGGTGACATCGTGTTCGCGGCGACCGGTGATTTCTACGCGCAGGAAGTCCAGCAGCGCCTGCTCAAGCCGCTGGGCATGAACGATGCCAGCCTCGGACTGGAAGGCATCGAGTCCAGCGCGCGCTGGGCGAAGCCGCACGTGCGTGGCCGCGGCGGCTGGGTTTCTGTGATGCCCAAGCCGACCTACTACGAAGTCGCGCCCGCCGCCGGCGTCAATGCCAGTGCCAGCGACATGGCGCAGTGGCTGATCGCGCAGACCGGGCATCGCACCGACGTGATCCCGGCGCCGCTGCTCGCGACCCTGCACGAACCGCTGGTCGACACCCCATACCAGGCACGCAGTTCGGCCTGGCGACGCGCCCGGCTGGAGTCGGCCGGCTATGCGCTGGGCTGGCGGGTCTACGACTATTCCGGCCATCGGCTGGTCTACCATGCGGGCGCCGTGCAGGGCTATCGAACCATGATCGCGACGCTACCCGATCGCGACCTCGGCATCGCGGTGATGTGGAACGGCGAGAGCTCACTGCCATCCGGCCTGATGCCGACCATGATCGATCGCGCCCTTGGCATCCCGTCGGAACTCACCGCCTGGGTGGACATCGACTTCGACCAGCCGGCGACCTACTACGTCGACAACGAGAACGACGACACCCCGCCCGGCAGCAACGCCGCGAGCGCTACCGCCGCGCCCCGGTAACTTCCCGGCGCCAATGCACCCTCGGGTTGCGCGCGCCTTGATCGCCACATAAAAAAACTCTCCCCCGCCTGGGCCGCGGGAGAGAGTCATGTGCGTGTTGCGGTACCGGGTGGCTCAGATCATCGGCGCCGGGGTCACCGGCATCGCGGTCGGGGCCTGCTTCTTGGCAGCGCGACGGGCCGGCTTCTTCGCGACCTTCTTCGCGACCTTCTTCGCCGCCGGCTTCTTCGCTGCCGTCTTCCTGGCGGCCGGCTTCTTCACCGCCTTCTTGGCGGTCTTCTTGGCTGCCGGCTTCTTCTTGGCTACCTTCTTCGCAGCCTTCTTGGCTGCCGGCTTCCTGGTGGCCTTCTTCGCGGCCTTCTTCGCGGTCTTCTTGGCGGCCGACTTGCGGACGGTCTTCTTTGCCGCCTTCTTCGCGGTCTTCTTGGCAGCCGACTTGCGGACGGTCTTTTTAGCCGTCTTCTTCGCAGTCTTCTTGGCGGCCTTCTTCGCGGTCTTCTTCACGGCTTTCTTCGCCGTGGCCTTCTTGGCCGTCTTCTTCACGGCTTTCCGGGCGGTCTTCTTCGCCGCTGGCTTCTTCACGGCCTTCTTGGCCGCGGACTTGCGGACGGTCTTCTTGGCAGCTGCCTTCTTGGCGACCTTCTTCGCTGCCGGTTTGCGGGCGACCTTCTTCGCTGCCTTCTTGGCGGCGGGCTTTTTCTTCGCAGCTTTCTTCGTGGCCATTTGATGGCTCCTCGTCAGTGGTCTATCGGGGTTTACAGCCCAGTACCAAGCAATGCCACGGGGAAGCCCCCGCGACCAACCGCCGGCGCGATTCGCCCCGGAACGGATCCCGCACAGCCGATGCCGGCGACAGGCAAACAAAAACCCGACTCGCGATCAACGAACCGGGTTGCCTGCATCGGTCTGGTCGCAACGACGTGGAGCATTCCGCCGGGGAAAGAAATTCCGCGTCCACCATTTCTACCGTCAAGGTGGAGGTCCGGGTTTGTGCTGCACGTTGTCGCTTCGATTTTTCTCACTCGCTTCTGCAGTCCGCGTCTGCTGGGCGAAACGTAATCACGGTTTTTCATAGTGTCAACAAGTACGCGTGATTTATTTGCGGCGTTCGCAGGCCACGCGACAACGATGTGCTGGCGCGCGAACGGGTGTTGCCGGCCATCGCAACGTTGCATGCCGATCACCGCCGAACACGCGCATCGCTGAAAGCCAATATTTACAAGGCTTCCAACGCACGGTCGCGATTCGACATGCTTGCACGCGATTGCATGCGTCCGAACGTGCGATGAAACGAAGTGGTGAATATTTAGCCACTTCGACCGCATGGGAAAAGCTGAAGGGACGCTTGCCCTATCGCATTGCACAAGGCGATCTGCGCCGGTTTTGCGCGAAGCCCGCGAGGGTCTCGCGGCGCGTAGCGGCGATCACCGGTGCATCGTGGGCAATAAAAAACCCGCGCCGTCGCCGACGCGGGTGGTTGCCTTCGAAGCCCGACGGCTCCCGGCGTTGTCGCGATGTCAGTGGTCGTCGTCTTCCAGCAACTCGGCGTAGGCATCGGGATCGAGCAGCTCGTTGAGCTGTTCCGGCTCCTCGATTTCCAGCACGTAGATCCAGCCGTCGCCGTAGGCGTCCTCGTTGATCGTCTCCGGCTTCTCGTTGAGCGCGGTGTTGACCTCGACCACGGTGCCGGTGACCGGCGCGTAGATGTCGGAGGCGGCCTTGACCGACTCGATCACGGCGCAGGCGTTGCCCGCCTCGATGCGATCGCCCACGTTCGGGAGCTCGACGTACACCAGGTCGCCCAGCAGCGCCTGGGCGTGGTCGGAGATGCCCACGGTGACCTTGCCGTCGCCGTCGACGCGGGTCCATTCATGGGACTTCAGGAACTTCAGGTCGCCGGGAATCTCACTCATGGGGGTGCTCCGCTGCTACGGGTGGTGGTGGAAGGGCAATAGTTTAACCACGGGAGCCCGGCCGATGCGCGGCTCCCGGAGCGGGTTTCAGACCAGCACGCCATCCTGCGCCTGGCCGTCGCGCACGAACGGGAACTTGACCACCCGCACCGGCACCTCGCGACCACGGATGTCGACCCGGACGTTGCCCTCGCTGCCCGGCGCGATCGCCCCGGCCGGCACCCGGGCGAACGCGATCGCCTTGCCCAGGGTCGGCGAGAACGTGCCCGACAGGATCTCGCCGTCGCCGTTCGCGGTCAGCACCTTCTGGCCGTGGCGCAGCACGCCCTTGTCGTCCATCACCAGCGCGATCATCTGGCGCGGCGCGCCGGCCGCCTTCTGTTGTTCGAGCACGTCGCGGCCGATGAAATCGCGGCCCTCGTCGAGCGCGACGGTCCAGGCGAGCGCGGCCTCGTACGGCGACACGCTGTCATCCATGTCCTGGCCGTACAGGTTCATGCCGGCTTCCAGCCGCAGGGTGTCGCGGGCACCGAGGCCGGCCGGCTTCACGCCGGCGCCCCGCAACGCATCCCACAGCGCGACGGCCCTGTCCTGCGGCACCACGATCTCGAAACCGTCCTCGCCGGTGTAGCCGGTGCGGGCGATGAACAGTTCGGTGCCGTCGGCCAGCTTCGCGGTGCGCGCGGCGAACTTGCCGAGCTTGCCGACGCGCTCACGATCGTCGGCGTGAAGCAGGCCGAGCACCTTGTCGCGCGCGTTCGGCCCCTGCACCGCGACCATGCCGAAGTCGGGGCGCTCGCTGACGCTGACGTCGAATGCGCCGGCCTGTTCGTTGATCCACGCCAGGTCCTTCTCGCGGGTGGCGGCGTTGACCACCAGCCGGAAGAAATCCTCAGCCAGGAAATAGATGATCAGGTCGTCGATGACGCCGCCCTGCGGATTCAGCATGCAGGTGTACAGCGCCTTGCCCGGCTTCTGCAGCTTGTCGATCGAGTTGGCGACCAGCTTGCGCAGGAACTCGCGGACGCGCTCGCCTTTCAGGTCGACCACGGTCATGTGGCTGACGTCGAACATGCCGGCGTCCTTACGCACCGCGTGGTGCTCGTCGATCTGCGAGCCGTAGTGGATCGGCATGTCCCAGCCGCCGAAGTCGACCATCTTGGCGCCGAGGGCGCGATGGCTGTCGTTGAGGATGGTCTTCTGGGTCATGGGAGCGCCGTTCCGTGGGAGGAGACGGCCATTATCCCAGAAGCGTGCGGGCGGCGGACCCGCACGCGGTTGCCTCAGGCGGGTTCGACCCGCAGCGTGGTGCCGTCGATTGCGACCACCCGGACCCGGGTGCCGATCGCCAGGTCGGGGCCGCTGGCCGTCCAGAAGGCATCGCCGATCTTGAGCCGGCCGCGACCGTCGACGATCGCGCTCTCCAGCGGGTAGACGTGGCCGACCAGTTGCGCGCCGCGGCGGTTCAGCAGCGGCTGGTCGCTGGCGGATACCGGGTTGCGCTTCTTGTATTGCCAGCCGGCGCCAACCGCGATCAGCGCCAGCACCGCGAACAACATCCACTGCGCGCTGGCCGACATCGGCACCGCCAGGTCGATCAATGCGGTGCCGAGCGCGGCGAAGCCCAGCCACAGCATGAAGCTGCCCGGCAGCACCGCCTCGGCGGCGAACAGCGCCAGCACCACGCCCCACCAGAACCATGGCGACTGCATGATCGCGGCCATGCTCAGGCCCTCGGCGGCAACGTCGGGCCGGCCTTGTCCTGCACCGCCTTGGCCAGCTCGGCGATGCCGGCCAGCGAGCCGAGCACGCCGGTGGTTTCCATCGGCAGCATCAGCAGCTTCTGGTTCGGCGAGGCGGCAAAGTCCTTCAGCGCCTCGACGTACTTCTGGGCGACGAAGTAGTTGATCGCCTGCACGTCGCCCTGGGCGATCGCGGTGGAGACCATCTCGGTTGCCCTGGCCTCGGCCTCGGCCAGCCGCTCGCGGGCCTCGGCCTCGCGGAACGCTGCTTCGCGCTCGCCTTCGGCTTCCAGGATCGCGGACTGTTTCTCGCCCTCGGCGCGCAGGATCGCGGCCTGGCGGAAACCCTCGGCTTCGAGGATGTTGGCGCGCTTTTCGCGCTCGGCTTTCATCTGCTTGGCCATCGCGTCGATCAGGTCGCGCGGCGGCTGGATGTCCTTCAGTTCGATCCGGTTGACCTTGACGCCCCACGGGTGGGTGGCCAGGTCGACCGCGACCAGCACCTTGGCGTTGATCTCGTCACGCTTGGACAGCGACTCGTCGAGCGCCATCGATCCGATCGAGGTACGGATGTTGGTCATCACCAGGTTGATGATGGCGATCTCCAGCTGCGCCACCTCGTAGGCCGCCTTGGCCGCGTCAAGCACCTGGAAGAACACGATGCCGTCGACCTTGACCACCGCGTTGTCCATGGTGATCACGTCCTGCCCGGGGACCTCCATGACCTGTTCCATCATGTTGATCTTGCGGCCGATGCCATCGACCCAAGGGATGATGAAGCCGAGCCCCGGCGTCAGCGTGTGGGTGTAACGGCCGAAGCGCTCGACCGTCCACTCGAAGCCCTGCGGCACCACCCGCACGCCCTTGAGCACGGTGATGACCACGAACAGCAACAACACGCCAACGAAGATTTCCGTACCCATGGCCATTCCCCTGTTTTGATCAGGGGATCATAGCCGCTACTTGGTAAGTATCAGCTTGTCGTTGCGGGTGTGGCGCAGGCGATAGACTTCGCCGCCGTGACGGATCAGCACCTCGCGGGTGCCCCCCAGCAACGCCATGCTGTCGAACAGCGGTGACGAAGGCAGCGTCGGCGCCGGCGGGCGTTGTGCACGCAACCGCGGCGACAGGTGGAGGACGGCGTGGGACGACGAGTGCAGGGACATGGGTGGCGGCTCATCAAGGCTGGACATTGATGATAATGATTCTCATTTGATGCGCAACCGGGATCAGGAAAATCTGGTTGCGTCAGCTCGCGGCCGCCCGGACCTTGTGCCAGCACGTCTCGTCCAGCTGATCACCCAGCTCCAGCGCGCCGAGGTTCTGCAACAGTTGCTCCGGACGGCTGGCACCGAGGATCACGCTGGACACATGCGGGTTGCGCAGGCACCACGCGATCGCGAGCGGGGCCGGGGCGACGCCGAGGCTGTCGGCCAGCGCGGTGAACTTGCGTGTGCGCTGCAACCGTCGTTCGCTTTCAGTCCCGACGATGGTCTTGCGCAGGTTCGGCCCGAGCGCGCCGAAACGCGCATCCTCACGCACGCCCTCGTTGTGCTTGCCGGTCAACAAGCCCGACGCCAGCGGCGAGAACGTGGTCGTGCCCAGCCCGAACTCGGCATACAGCGGCGCGTATTCCAGCTCGACCCGTTCGCGATGCAGCAGGTTGTACTGCGGCTGCTCCATCGTCGGCGCATACAGGTTGTGTGACCGAGCAACCTTGTGGGCGTCGCGGATCTGCGCGACGGACCATTCCGAAGTGCCCCAGTACAACACCTTGCCCTGCCGGACCAGCGCGTCCATCGCCCAGACGGTTTCGGCGACCGGCGTATCCGGATCGGGGCGGTGGCAGTAATAGAGGTCGAGGTAGTCGACCCGCAGCCGCTTGAGCGCGTCGTGACAGGCATCGGTGACGTGCTTGCGCGACAGTCCCTTCTGGGTCGGACGCGGCTCGGTCGCGGCACCGAAGAACACCTTGCTCGACACGCAGAAGCCGTCGCGCGGCAACCGCAGGTCGGCGATCACGTCGCCCATCATCGACTCGGCCGCGCCGTTGGCATAGCTCTCGGCGTTGTCGAAGAAGTTGATGCCGTTGTCCCAGGCCGTGGCGATCAGGTCGCGCGCGACACCTCGGCCGATCTGGTTGCCGAAGGTCACCCAGGCGCCGAACGACAGCGCGGACAGTTGCAGGCCGGACGAGCCGAGGCGGCGGTACTGCATGGAAAAACTCCGAACGAGGGATGCCTGAAGTGTAAGGCCGGCAGCAGGGGCCGGACGAAGCGTTACAATGCCGGCGCTATTCCTCCGGGGAGTAGCCCGCCCGCGCCGCGCAATGCAGCACCGCACCGGCCCGGGATCGTGCGTCAACATGCTTGGCCGAACGGCCATGGCGTACGGGGAACCGCAACCGATCGCGTTCCGGGCAAGACCGAAGGCAGGCGTCGTGCGAATGACCCTCGGGATCCGTCCCCGGGCCGGGCCGCACGCGTCGGCTTTCGTCGTCACCGCCCTGCCCGGCCCCGGAACCCGCACTCGATGGACATGTTCGACTTTTCCGCGCTGCCGCTGTCGGCCGCCCTGATTTCGACCGGCACGGTCGCGCTGGCCGAGATCGGCGACAAGACCCAGTTGCTTGCCCTGCTGTTGGCCGCGCGCTACCGCAAGCCGTGGCCGATCATCGCCGGCATCCTCGTCGCCACCCTGCTCAACCACGCGCTGGCCGCCTGGTTCGGCGCCCTGGTCGCCCAGTGGCTGCAGCCAGAGGTGCTGCGCTGGATCGTCGCCGCCAGCTTCCTCGCGGTGGCGCTGTGGACACTCAAGCCCGACAGCCTCGACGACGACGGCAGCGCCCTGCCCGCGCGCGGCGCCTTCATCGCGACCACGATCGCGTTCTTCATCGCCGAGATCGGGGACAAGACCCAGGTCGCGACCGTGTTGCTGGCCGCCAAGTACTCGCCCTTGTGGGAAGTGATCGCCGGCACCACCGCCGGCATGCTGCTGGCGAACGTGCCGGTGGTCGCGCTGGGCAGCCGCTTCTCCGACCGGTTGCCGTTGAAGGCGGCGCGCCTCGTCGCCGCGGTGGTGTTCCTGCTGCTGGCGGCGTGGGTGGCCTGGCGCGGGCTCGGCTGAGCACGGCGGCGAAGCCCGCGCTATCCTGCCGCGGAGCGTTCGGGGGAAGCGATGGAAGCCAGCCGCAGTGTCCGGGAGAAGGTCGCGAGCCTGTTGGGGCGGCCCGACGAGGTCCTGCTGGAAATCGGCGCCGGCGGCGAACTGCTGGTCGCCCGGTTGCGCGTCGTCATCGCCGCGCTGCTGTTGCTGTTGCCACTGGCCAACGCACTCACCGGCGGCAGCGTGCGCGAAACACTGATCGGCCTGGGCGGCGCCATCTTCGTCAATCTGTTCGCGCAGGTCTGGCTGCAACTGGCCCGCCGGCGTCGACGTTACCGCTGGCTGTCGTTCGCCACCGCCGCTTTCGATGTCAGCGCCACCACGGTGGTACTGGGCGTGCTGGCCATGAACCACCTGCCGGCCGCGCTCAACAGCATGATCGTCTGGTGTTGCTACCTGCTCGCGATCATGTTGACCGCGTTGCGTAGCGACGGCCGCACCACCGTGTTCGCCGGCCTCCTGGCGCTGGTCGAGTACGGCCTGCTCAATGCCGCCGTATTCGCCTGGGTGAGCTCGCCGGAACAGCTGATCTCCAGCGACTACGGCGCGGTGACGGTCGGCGGGCAGGTCCAGCGGATGGTGCTGCTGGCGATCGTCACCCTGATCACCGCGGTGGTGGTCTACCGGATGCAGCGGCTGGTCGAGCTGTCGGGCACCGACGGGCTGACCCGCTTGCCCAACCGCACCTGGCTGCTGCACCGGATGCCGCGACTGCTCGAGGCCGCCGAGGAAGACGGCTGCAGCCTGAGCCTGGCGCTGATCGACCTGGACCACTTCCGGCGGATCAATGACGAGGCCGGCCACCATGCCGGCGACCGCGCGGTGCGCCACGTGGTCGCGGTGCTCAGGAGCATGGCCGATGCGGACGAATGGCTGGTGCGGCTGGGCAGCGAGGAGTTCGCGCTGGTGATGTCCAAGCCGGTCGGCACCGCGTGGGAGCGGGTCGATTCGATCCGGCGGATGCTGGCGCAGCATCCGTTCGACCCCGAGCGCGGCAACATGGACCCGGTCCGGATCACCTTCAGCGCCGGCATCGCTTCCAGTCCAAGCGACGGCAACGACATGTCGCGGCTGCTCGCGCGCGCGGACCAGCGCCTGAAGATGGCCAAGCGCGAAGGCCGCAACCGGGTGATCGCGCGTGATGCCTGAGGCGATAACCGCGCACCGAAAGGCATCCATGCTTCCCGGTCGCACGGTTTCGCTCTACGCTGCGGCGCAGCCAACTCCAACCGCGATCTTCGCGAACACAGGAAATCCCGCCCGGTGAACCTCAAACTCCGCCTGATCGTGCTGAACTTCCTGCAGTTCTTCATCTGGGGCGCATGGCTGCTGACCATCGGCGCCTACTGGTTCCAGAACAAGCAATGGTCGGGCACCGGCTTCGGCGCGATCTTCTCAACCATGGGCATCGCCTCGCTGTTCATGCCATCGCTGATGGGCATCGTCGCCGACAAGTGGATCAACGCCGAGCGGCTGTATGGCCTGCTGCACATCGGCGGCGCGGTGGTGCTGTTCATGCTGCCGCAGGTCGACAACCCGACCACGATGTTCTGGGTGATGTTGCTCAACATGGTGTTCTACATGCCGACGATCGCGCTGGCGATCACGGTGGCCTACAACGCGCTCAAGGGCAAAGACCGCGACGTCGTGCGCGACTATCCGCCGATCCGGGTGTGGGGCACGGTCGGCTTCATCGCCGCGTTGTGGACGGTGAGCCTGCTGGGGCTGGAAACCTCGGCCGGCCAGTTCCATGTCGCCGCGGCCGCGTCGCTGGTGCTCGGGTTGTACGCGTTTACCCTGCCGCCGTGCCCGCCCAAGCTCGGCAAGAGTGAAAAGCGCTCGCTGGTCGACGCACTCGGCCTGACCTCGTTCCGGCTGTTCCGCAACCGCAACATGGCGATCTTCTTCATCTTCGCGATGCTGCTGGGCGCGGCGCTGCAGCTGACCAACGCCTACGGCGACACCTTCCTGCACGACTTCGCCAACGACCCGCGCTACGCCGACCTGCTGGCGGTGCGCTACCCGGCGATCATCATGTCGATCTCGCAGATCTCCGAGGCGTTGTTCATCCTGACCATCCCGTTCTTCCTGAAGCGCTTCGGGATCAAGGCGGTGATGACGATGAGCATGCTGGCCTGGTTCCTGCGCTTCGGGCTGTTCGCCTACGGCGACCCGGGCCCGGGGCTGTGGATGATCGTGCTGTCGTGCATCGTCTACGGCATGGCGTTCGACTTCTTCAACATCTCCGGCTCGCTGTTCGTCGAGGGCCAGAGCGACCCGAAGATCCGCGCCAGCGCGCAGGGGTTGTTCATGATGATGACCAACGGCGTCGGCGCGGTGTTCGGCAGCGTCGCCAGCGGCTTCATCATCGAGCACTGGTTCACCTACCCCGACAACAGCAAGGACTGGCACGGCATCTGGGTGACCTTCGCGCTGTACTCGCTGGTGGTCGCGGTGGCGTTCGTGCTGCTGTTCAAGCACCGGCACGATCCGGGCGCGACGACGGATCCGCATCGCGTTGGCGCTTGAGTCTCTCCCGTTGGTGGTCGTGGTCGGTTCGTTCAACGTCGACCACGTCTGGACCTTGCCGCAGCTTCCACGGCCGGGTGAGACCCGGGTCGGCGAATACCGCACCGGGCCCGGCGGCAAGGGCTTCAACCAGGCCACCGCGGCGGTGCGCGCCGGTGCGGCTACGCGTTTCATCTGCGCCCTCGGTGACGATGCCGGCGGACAGCTCGCGCGCAGTCTCGCAGGCGAGGACGGCATCGAGCTGCGCGCCGACCCGGTGGAAGCGCCCACCGGCACGGCCGGCATCTACGTCGACCACGCCGGCAACAACAACATCGTGATCGAGCCGGGCGCCAACGCCGGGCTGACGGCCGGATTCATCCAGCGCAATGCCGACGCGCTGTCGGGTTCGGCGGTGGTGCTGGCGCAACTGGAGTCGCCGGTGGAGGCGATCGTCGCGGCATTCGGGCTGGTACGCGAGTCCGGCGCGCTGACCGTACTCAACCCGGCCCCCGCCGATGCCGAGCTGCCGGCGTCCCTGCTGGCGCTGTGCGATGTGATCACTCCGAACGAATCCGAGTTCTGCGCCCAGTTGGTCCACCACGCAGGCGAGGCCTGCGAACCCGACCGGGTCGCCACGCTCGACGATTCCACCCTGCACGCGCACTGCCGCCGCCTGCTGCCGCAAGGCACCGTCGTCGTCACCCTCGGCGCGCAGGGCTGTTTCGTCTCGCATGCACCGTCGGCCCGCCACGGCGACGACCGCGCGTGCTATCGCGTCGCCGCCAGCACGGCCCATCCGGTCGACACCACCGGTGCCGGTGACGCGTTCAATGGCGCACTGGTCGCCTCGATCGCGCGCGAGCCACGACAGCCGTTCGCGCGCCACGTCGCCTTCGCCAGTCGCTACGCGGCCCGCTCGACCGAACGCTCCGGCGCCGCGGTGGCGATGCCGCACTTGGCCGACCTGACCGAGCACTGATCCGCACCCGGTTAGAATCGCCCGATGCGGATCGGCCCACACACCATTGCCCCGAACGTGATCCTGGCCCCGATGGCCGGGGTCACCGACAAGCCGTTCCGGGTGCTGTGCAAGCGCCTGGGCGCGGGGCTGTGCGTATCGGAGATGACCACGTCCGATCCGCGCTTCTGGACGACCGCCAAGTCGCGTCACCGGATGGACCACGTTGGCGAGCCCGACCCGATCAGCGTGCAGATCGCCGGTACGGTGCCGCAAGTGATGGCCGACGCCGCGCGCCACAACGTCGACAACGGCGCGCAGCTCATCGACATCAACATGGGCTGCCCGGCCAAGAAGGTCTGCAACGCCTGGGCGGGTTCGGCGCTGATGCGCGAACCCGCACTGGTCGCCGACATCCTCGAGGCGGTGGTCAACGCGGTCGACGTGCCGGTGACGCTGAAGATCCGTACCGGCTGGGCCGCCGACCGTCGCAACGCGCTGGAGATCGCGCGCATCGCCGAGTCCGCCGGCATCAAAGCGCTCGCCATCCACGGTCGCACCCGCGACCAGCAGTACAAGGGCGTGGCCGAGTACGACACCATCGCCGAGGTCAAGGCGGCGCTGTCGATCCCGGTGATGGCCAACGGTGACGTCGACTCGCCGCAGAAGGCCGGGGAGGTGCTCAAGCACACCGGCTGCGACGCGGTGCTGGTCGGCCGCGCCGCGCAGGGCCGGCCGTGGATCTTCCGCGAGATCGCCCATTACCTGGCCACCGGTGAAATCCTGCCGGAACCATCCCTGGCCGAGATCCGCGACATCCTGCTCGGCCACCTTGAACACCTGCACGGCTTCTACGGCGAAACCTCCGGCGTGCGGATCGCACGCAAGCACCTGGGCTGGTACGCGAAGGAACGGCCCGAGAACGCTGCCTTCCGCACCATGGTCAACCGCGCCGAATCGGCCGAAGCGCAACTGCGCCTGACCCGCGACTACTTCGACGCGCTGGTCGCCGGGGTTGCTCCGGAGCTGCCGTTCGCCGCCTGAACAGCAGCGCGCGCACGACCATCGTCAGGCGACCTTGCGCACGGCCGCAGCATCCGCGACTTGCCGCGCCGGCACGCATGCCAGCGTCTCACCGGTATGCGCCAGCAATCGAAGGCTACCGTCAGGGTCCTCGACCAGTGCGGTCAGGCTCTCCACCCAGTCGCCATCATTGGCGTACACGCAGCCATCGCGTTCGAACAATGCAGCGCGGTGGATGTGCCCGCACACGATGCCATCGATACCGCGGCGGCAGGCGTCATCGAGACCGGCCTGGACGAACCGGGCGATGTAGCGTTCGGCCGCCGCACTATGGCGCTTGAGGAACTCGGCCAATGACCAGTAGCGCAGACCCAGCCGTCGTCGTGCACGGTTGACCCACTGGTTGCCGGTCAGGATGCGGTAGTACAGCCAGTCGCCGATGTGCTCCTGCAGGCCGCCAAAATGGGTCTGGCCGTCGTAGTCGTCGCCGTGGGTGACCAGCAACCGACGGCCATCGGCAGTGACGTGGATCGCACGACGGCGCACGCGCATCCGTGGCAGCACGAGGCCGCAGAAATTCCGTACCGGGCGGTCGTGGTTGCCCGGCACGTAGACCAGCTCGGTACCGGTGCGGGCGAGCGCGTGCAACGCCTCGACCACGCGTTGATGGGCTCCGGTCCAGACGGCGCGCCGCTGCGCCATCCACCACAGGTCGACGATGTCGCCGACCAGGTACAGCCGATCGCAGCGCAGGGTGTCGAG
This sequence comes from Lysobacter sp. F6437, assembly GCF_052547215.1. NCBI lineage: Bacteria > Pseudomonadati > Pseudomonadota > Gammaproteobacteria > Lysobacterales > Lysobacteraceae > Lysobacter > Lysobacter sp. F6437. The sequence goes on along the minus strand of NZ_JBQWRB010000005.1, from coordinate 97,665 downwards.
AAAGACCGCCAGTTCCGCCGCGTGGCAATGACGCGCACCCAGGTGGACGTCGGAGATGAAGACGGCGCGCCGGCGCGGGGGCAACCCGACCGGCGCCGGGCTCATGCCGCCGGCTCCAGCGCTGCCGATTGCGGGGTTGCCGGCGATCCCAGGTATCGCTCCCGCTTGCGCGGCCGCACCTGCTGCAGGTCCAGTTCGATCAGGCCATCCACCGCATCGCTGAAAGCGGGGTCGACACCGAACGCGAGGAACCGCGCCCCACCCGGTTCGCACAGCTCGGTGTACTGCTTGTAGAGCATCGGCACGGCGGCGCCGAGGGCATCGAGATTGGCCTTCAGCACGCGGAACGCGGTGTTCGCGTCGAGCGCGTCGAGCTCCGGCGGCGCCGGTTGGTAGACGAACGGCTGCCTCGGTGTGGCGACCTGTCCGGCATCGCCGTGGTAGCGCGCGTAATAGGCGACGATCTGCTCGCGCGCGGCAGTCGGCAACGCGGCGCTGATCGACACCGGCCCGTACAGGTAACGCACGTTCGGATGCCGCGCCAGGTAAGCGCCGATGCCCTGCCACAGGTAGTCGATGCTGCGCCCGCCCCAGTACTCGGGAGTGACGAAGCTGCGACCCAGTTCCATCCCCGCCGCCAGCCGCGTGATCGCATCGTCGGCGTAGTGGAACAGCGAGGCGGTGTAGAGGCCCGACAGCCCCCGCACGGCCAGTACCTCGGCGCCACGGGCGACGCGGTAGGCGCCGGCGACCTTGCCGGCCGGGGCATCCCACAACACGATGTGTTCGTACCAGCCGTCGTACAGGTCGACATCCAGCCGGCGCCCGGTGCCCTCGCCGACCGCGCGGAAGGTCAGCTCGCGCAGCCGGCCGATCTCGCGCAGCAGCGATGCACCGACGGCGAGTCGGCCAGCGCGTATCTGTTTGCCATCACCGGTCTGGCCGAGCAGCGCAAGCGACTCGATATCGCTGCGCAACGCGGCCACGGCGACGGCAGGGACCAGGGGTTCGGCCGACTCGGCCGGCAGCGTGTCCGCCCGGCCGGGTCCTGGTGGCGATGGCACCCGCGGCTCTTCGCGACGCGTACCCAGTGCTAGCAGTTCCCCCCGCACCTGACGCACCAGTTGCTCCGCGTCGCCATCGCCGGGCAGTTGCTGTGGCCGGCCGATCCGCAACTCGATCCGGCGCGTGCGACGGGCGAACATTTCGCGCGCCAGCAATGCGGTCCCGATCGGTTTGAACACTGCCGACACCCCATAGAACAGCGCCGAATTGCGCGCCACAATCCGCACCGGCAACACCGGCGCACCGCTGCGGCGGGCGAACTGCAGAAAGCCGCGGCGCCAGCGGCCATCGGCCACGCCGCGCCAGCCCAGCCGCGCGACCTCGCCGGCCGGGAACACGATCACGCACTGCCCGGCATCCAGCGCCGCCTCGATCGCGCGCAGGCCGTCGACATTCGACCGGCCGCCCAGCACCGTCACCGGCAACAGCAGCTCACTCAGGCCATCGAGCGCGCACAACAGGTCGTTGGCGACGATCCGTACATCGCTGCGGACCTTGCCGACCGCATCCAGCAGTGCCAGCGCATCCAATGCACCGGACGGGTGGTTGGCCACGATTAGCAAGCGACCACTGGCCGGGATCCGCCGCAGCTCCAGCGGGTCGACCCGGTAGCACGCCTGCAGGAATTCCAGCGCGGCCTCGACGAAGGCGAACCCGTGCAAGTGTCCGCTGGCCCTGATGAAGCCATCCAGCAGGTCGAGCCTCGACCAGCGCCCCACCGTGCGCAGCAGCGGCGCGGCCAGGTATCGACGGCGGCCACGGAACCAGTGCGGGAAGCGGGCGCGAACACTGGACTGGAGTCGGGCTTCGAGCTGCAGCATGGGCGTCGTCATGGGGGCCTGCGATGGCGCAAAGCCTGACGCTGCTGCGCTACCGTCACATGGCGATTGCGCGACCGCTGGATGACACCGGACCGGCGGCGCTTAACCGAAGGCAAACCCGGAGAACGGCACAATGCGCCGGGCCGGCAATGCCTGTATCATCCGCGCCCATCCTTTTATCCGAATGCAAGGATATAACCCCGATGTCCAGCTACCTGTTCACCTCCGAATCCGTCTCCGAAGGCCACCCGGACAAGATCGCCGACCAGATCTCCGATGCCGTGCTCGACGCGATCCTGACCCAGGACAAGCGTGCCCGCGTGGCCTGCGAGACCATGGTGAAGACCGGAGCGGCGATCGTCGCCGGCGAGGTCACCACCACCGCGTGGGTCGACATCGAGGACCTGGCACGCAAGGTCATCAACGACATCGGCTACGACCATTCGGGCGTCGGCTTCGACGGCCACACCTGCGCGATCATCAACATGCTCGGCAAGCAGTCGCCGGACATCGCCGCCGGCGTCGACGGCAGCAAGAAGAAGCAGAAGAAGCCGGAAGAGCAAGGCGCGGGCGACCAGGGCCTGATGTTCGGCTACGCCTGCAACGAGGCGCCCGAGTTCATGCCGGCGCCGATCTACTACAGCCACCGGCTGGTCGAGCAGCAGGCCCGCGTGCGCAAGAAGAAGAACTCGCCGCTGCCGTGGCTGCGCCCGGACGCCAAGAGCCAGGTCACCCTGCGCTACGACAACGACAACCAGATCGCCGGCATCGACGCGGTGGTGCTGTCGACCCAGCACGACCCCGGCATCAAGCAGAAGGACCTGATCGAAGGCGTGCGCGAGCACATCCTCAAGCCGGTGCTGCCGAAGGCGTGGCTGGACGCGCTGCCCAAGAACAAGATCCACATCAACCCGACCGGCATCTTCGTGATCGGCGGCCCGGTCGGCGACTGCGGCCTGACCGGCCGCAAGATCATCGTCGACACCTACGGTGGCATGGCCCGCCACGGCGGCGGCGCGTTCTCCGGCAAGGACCCGTCCAAGGTCGACCGCTCGGCCGCCTACGCCGCGCGCTACGTCGCCAAGAACGTGGTCGCCGCCGGCCTGGCCGACAAGTGCGAAGTGCAGCTGAGCTACGCGATCGGCGTGGCCGAGCCGACCTCGGTGTCGGTCACCACCTTCGGCACCGGCCACATCAGCGACGACAAGATCGAGAAGCTGATCCGCAAGCACTTCGACCTGCGCCCGTACGGCATCGTCAAGATGCTCGACCTGATCCACCCGATCTACCAGTCGACCGCCGCCTACGGACACTTCGGCCGCAAGCCGAAGGACGTCAGTTACGTCGACGGTACCGGCCACAAGCACAGCGCGACCGCGTTCTCGTGGGAGAAGACCGACCGCGCCGACGAACTGCGCAAGGCGGCGAAGCTGAAGTAAGGCGTTCGTGGCCCCCTCCGGTCCGGAGGGGGCCCGGATCATCACGCTTTTGTAGGAGCGGCTTCAGCCGCGATCGGAAGTTTGATCGCCCGCACCGGCTCCAGATCGCGGCTGAAGCCGCTCCTACAAGGTTGGCGGGTCATCTCCCGCCGTATCGACGGCGATATAATCGCCGCCTGCCCCGCCGAGGGGCGCTGCGACCGTCGCAAGGACGGCCAGGCTCGGCGAGGTTCCACGTACAACGGCGCCCGGTTGCTTTCACCAGCCCTCCCGCAAGTGGATCGGGCGCATAACCGGAGCTTCAACATGAACGCTGTAGCCAAGACCTTTTCGATGGAAGGCGATTACAAGATCGCCGACATCTCGCTGGCCGATTACGGCCGCAAGGAAATCGACATCGCCGAGCACGAGATGCCGGGCCTGATGTCGATCCGCCGCAAGTACGCCGCCGAGGCGCCGCTCAAGGGCGTGCGGGTGACCGGCTCGCTGCACATGACGATCCAGACCGCGGTGCTGATCGAGACCCTGAAGGACATCGGCGCCGACGTGCGCTGGGCCTCGTGCAACATCTTCAGCACCCAGGACCACGCCGCCGCCGCGATCGCCGCGACCGGCACGCCGGTGTTCGCCTGGAAGGGCGAGTCGCTGGAGGAGTACTGGGACTGCACGCTGGAGGCGCTGAGCTTCCCCGACGGCAAGGGCGGCTTCCTCGGCCCGCAGCTGGTGGTCGACGACGGCGGCGACGTGACCCTGCTGATCCACAAGGGCTATGAGCTGGAGAACGGCAGCAAGTGGGTCGACGAGAAAGCCGCCTCGCACGAGGAGCAGGTCATCAAGAACCTGCTCAAGCGCGTCGCCACCGAGCGTCCGGGTTACTGGCACACCGTGGTGGAGGGCTGGAAGGGCGTCTCCGAGGAGACCACCACCGGCGTCCACCGCCTGTACCAGCTGGCCGAGGCCGGCTCGCTGCTGATCCCGGCGATCAACGTCAACGATTCGGTCACCAAGTCCAAGTTCGACAACCTCTACGGCTGCCGCGAGTCGCTGGCCGACGGCCTCAAGCGCGCGATGGACGTGATGCTGGCCGGCAAGGTCGCGGTGGTCTGCGGCTACGGCGACGTCGGCAAGGGCTGCGCGGCGTCGCTGCGGGCCTACGGTGCGCGCGTGGTGGTCACCGAGATCGACCCGATCTGCGCGCTGCAGGCGGCGATGGAGGGCTTCGAGATCAACACGGTCGAGTCGACCCTGGGCCGTGGCGACATCTACGTCACCACCACCGGCAACAAGGACATCATCACCGTCGAGCACATGCAGGCGATGAAGGACCAGGCGATCGTCTGCAACATCGGCCACTTCGACAACGAGATCCAGGTCGATGCGCTGTATGCGCTCAAGGACGTGGAGCGGATCAACATCAAGCCGCAGGTCGACAAGTTCGTGTTCCCGAACGGCAACGCGATCTTCCTGCTGGCCGAGGGCCGGCTGGTAAACCTGGGTTGCGCGACCGGCCATCCGAGCTTCGTGATGTCCAACTCGTTCGCCAACCAGACGCTGGCGCAGATCGACCTGTGGGCCAACAAGGACAGCTACGAGAAGCAGGTCTACCTGCTGCCGAAGAAGCTCGACGAGGAAGTCGCGCGGCTGCACCTGGAGAAGATCGGCGTGAAGCTGACCCAGCTGACCCCGGGCCAGGCCGACTACCTCGGCGTCGCCGTCGAGGGGCCGTACAAGCCGGATCATTACCGCTACTGATCGGCGGACCGGTGAGACAAACGGGCGCTTCGGCGCCCGTTTTTTTTCGGGATGGGTCGACCCCTGTAGAACCGGGGTCGCGACATATTGAACATTCATCGCGATGGAGCGATATACTCCCGGCATCCCACAAATGCCTTCGGCCAATGATCCCGATCAGCTTCGAGTTCTATCCGCCCAAGACCGATGAGCAACGCGCGCAACTCGATCGCACGACCAGCAAGCTCAAGGCGCATTCGCCCGAATACGTGTCGTGCACGTTCGGTGCCGGCGGTTCGACCCTGAGCTATACACCGGAAACCGTCGAGCGGCTGCAGCACCACCATGCCCTCAGTTCAGCGCCGCACATCTCCTGCGTCGGTGGCACCCGCGCCGAAATCGGCGCCCTGTTGCAGCGCTACAAGGCGATGGGCTGCCGCCGCATCGTCGCCCTGCGTGGCGACCTGCCATCGGGCATGGGTCATCCGGGCGATTTCCGCTACGCCACCGAACTGGTCGAGTTCATCCGGCGCGAGCATGACGGCCAGTTCCACATCGAGGTCGCCGCCTACCCGGAGACCCACCCGCAGGCGCGCGACGCCAGTGCCGATATCGGGCATTTCGTGGGCAAGGTGCGGGCCGGCGCCGACGGCGCGATCACCCAGTACTTCTACAACGCCGACGCCTACTTCCGGTTCGTCGACGACGTCCGCGCGGCGGGGATCGACATCCCGATCGTGCCCGGGATCATGCCGATCTCGAACTTCAGCCAGATCCGTCGCTTCTCCGAGATGTGCGGTGCCGAGATCCCGCGTTGGGTCGCGCAACGCATGCTGGCCTACGGCGACGACGCCGAAAGTGTCCGCGCGTTCGGCGCCGAGGTGGTGGCCGGCCTGTGTCGCCGCCTGGTGGAAGGCGGCGCCCCCGGGCTGCATTTCTACACGTTGAACCTGGCCAAACCGACACTGAACGTCCTCGCGAAGTTCGCCTGAGTTCAGCGCGGGTTGCGCGGGGGTTCAGCCCCGCAGCCCTTTGGTTACAAGGCTTTGACGAGCGCGGCCGGAGCATAGCGGTAATCCCCCGCAGTGCTCCGACGCCCCATGAAAAAGCTCACCCTGACCGCCCTCGGCGCAACCCTGCTGGCCGCCTTGGCGGTTCCCGGACTTGCGCCCGCGCAGGGTGGCGGCAGCGGGATCCAGCGCTGCGAAGCGCCCGACGGCACCGCCATCTACACCGACAAGGCCTGCGCGGCGTTTGGTGCCACCGCGACCCCGATCCCGGGCGAGTTGTTGACCCGGCTGGCCTCGGACACCCATGCAGGCCCGGAGGCCCACGGCGTGTTCGGCAACCGGCGTGCCCCGGCAATCGCCCGGCGCTCGGCGGCCAGCGGTTGCGCACGATCCACCACCCAGTTGTCGATGGACCTGCAGGGCGCGTGGGCGCTGGGCGACGTCAACCGCATCGCCGAGAGCTACCACTGGGTCGGCCTCGACACCGGCCAGGCCCGCTCGATCATGCAGCGGCTCGGACGGCTGGCCGGGCAGCCGCTATGGCAGGCGCATTATTTCGACGCCCGGATCGGCGGCGGGGTGATGCAACTGGCCGACGCGTCCGGCAGCACGGCCTTGGGCGATGCCGGGGTGATGCAACTCGTGCTGGGCGACGACGGGTCGCGCCAGGTCCAGGACTTCGAGGTCCGGCGGTACCACGGCTGCTACTTCGTCCACTTCTGAACGCCCACTTCTACGACGCGTCGCCGCCGCGTACGCTGGCGGGATGCCGCGCCGGACCGACCAGACATTGCTTCCTCCCGGGTTTTCGCGCCGCGTCGTGCTGGTCGCGCTCGGCCTGTCGTGCGCGCTCGCCTGGCCGCCCCATGCGGCCGCCCAGGTCAACCGCTGCGAACACACCGACGGCACGATTGCGTATACCGACCACCGCTGCCGGGACATCGGCGCGGTCGAACGGCTGCCCTCGCCTGACCGCATCGGCAGCCACCGGACCTACCGTGGGGGCTGCGCGCGCAACGTGCAGGACCTGTTGTTCGAGATGACCACCGCGATCGACGGCGGCGACGCCAACCGGCTTGCCAGCGTCTACCACTGGGCCGGCATGTCCAGCCGTGGCGCGACTGCGGTGATGGACCGGCTCGCCACGGTGGTCCGGCGGCCACTGGTCGACATCGTGCCGGTGGTGCCGGAACCCCAGCCACCACCATTGCCGGTATTCACGCGGACCGTGGGGGACGCTGGCGTTGTGGAGGTCGCGGAGGTCGGCGAACGTTATTACCCCTCCACGGTGACGGACGCCAGGCCGGTCGCGTTGCGGGTCGTGCAGACCCTCGGGAACGGTGTCACGCCGTCGGAAACGGTGTTCGGATTGCACCGCCATTTCGGCTGCCTCTGGATCAGGAACTGAGCCATCGGGCGCGACCGTCGCGGCGCCAGCAGGCACAATAGGCCGTTACCACCTGCGGAAGCCCGACAATGCAATACCCCGAATGGATCTGGCACAACGGCGCGATCAAGCGTTGGGAAGAAGCCACCACCCACGTGATGTCGCACGCGTTGCACTATGGCTCATCGGTGTTCGAGGGCATCCGCAGCTACGAGACGCCCGACGGCCCGGCGATCTTCCGCCTGACCGACCACAACACCCGCCTCCTCGCTTCGGCCAGGATCTATGACATGCCGATGCCGTACGGCGTCGCCGAGATCAACGCGGCCTGCCGCGAAGTCATGCGCCGCAACGGGCTGGGCAAGGCCTACCTGCGGCCGTTCGCATTCCGCGGCCTCGGTGGCTTCGGACTGTCGGCCGACACTCCCGTCGACATGTCGGTGGCGGCATGGGAGATGGGCCCGTACCTCGGCGCAGGCGTGCTCGAGGCCGGTATCGACGCCTGCGTGTCGAGCTGGCAGCGGTTCGCGCCCAACACCATCCCGGCCGGCGCCAAGGCCGGCGGCAACTACCTGTCCGGACAGCTGGTCGCGCGCGAGGCCCGTCGGCTCGGTTTCGGCGAGGGCATCGCGCTGGCCTCGACCGGCCTGCTGTCGGAAGGTGCGGGCGAGAACCTGTTCCTGGTGTTCGACGGCGCCCTGCACACCACCCCGGTCAGCGCCGCGCTGCTCAACGGCATCACCCGCAACTCGATCATCCGGCTGGCGCGTGACGTCGGCATCGAAGTTGTCGAACGCGACCTGCCGCGCGAGTACCTGTACCTGTGCGACGAGTTGTTCATGTGCGGCACCGCCGCCGAGATCACCCCGATCCGTTCGGTCGACGGCCGCCAGGTCGGTGCCGGCAAGCCGGGACCGCTGACCCAGCGGATCCAGGAACTGTTCTTCGGCCTGTTCGACGGCAGCACGCCCGACAGGTACGGCTGGCTGGAGCCGCTGGACGCATAGGCAGCCCCGAATCCGTGTAGGACCGGCTTTGGCCGCGATCTGCAATCATTCGCTCGTACCGATTCCAGATCGCGGCTAAAGCCGCTCCTACAATGACGCGGATTCGGGTGCGTCGAACGTCAGCCTTGCCACCACGCCCTGCACTTCGCCGGGCGTGACCCGCACCTCCCAGCCGTACAGCGCGCACAACCGGCGCACGATCGACAGGCCGATGCCACCGCCCTGCGAGTGGCCGGCATGGGTGCCGCGGTAACCGCGCTCGAACAGCTTGGCGGCGTCCTCGGCGCTGAGTCCCGGCCCCGAATCGATCACCTCGACCGACCGCGGATGCAGGCGCACGATCACCTCGCCGCGGGTGGTGTACTTGACCGCGTTGCCGACCAGGTTGCCCAGCGCAACCGCGACCGCGGCCTCCGGGGCGTCGACGACCAGGCCGCGCTCGCCTTCCATCCGAAGTTCCAGCGGCTTGCCGGCGACCTGGGTGCGATGCACGTCGAGCAGCTGTTCGGCGACCTTCGCGACGTCGGTCGACCCATGCCCGCGTTCGTCGCGCGACAGCAACAGCAGCGCGCTGATCAGGTCGGTGCATTGCAGTTCGGCACGCTGGATGCGGTGCAGGCGGTTACGGGTTTTTTCGTCCACGCCAGGCCGCGCCAGCAGCAGTTCGACCGCGCCCCGGATCACCGCCAGTGGCGTGCGCAACTCATGACTTACATCGGCGTTGAACTCACGGTCGCGCTTGACCACCTCGGTCAGCCGTCCGGCGTAGTCGTCCAGCGCTTCGGCGAGCTGGCCAACCTCGTCGTTGGGAAAATGCGCCGCCAGGGACTCGGAATGTGCACTGCGGCCCGACCGCTTCAACCTTCTCGCCAGTTCGGATACCGGACTCATGACGCGCGATGCCGCCCACCACCCGACCAGCAGCGAGAAAGCGGTGAAGATAACCACCGAGGCATACAGCCAACGGTTCATCTTGCGCGCGCCTTCCGCCGAGCGGCCCATGTTGTATGCCAGGAAGAACCAGGCATCGGGCGTCTTCAGCGCGGCAACCCTGTACGCCAGCGAGCGATCGCGCTGATCGGTGCCGACGAAGGTCTCCACGACACCGCTGTCGATATATTCCCAACCGGGATAGTCAGCCCGCAACTTGGCAATTGCTGCCGGGTCGTTTGGATTCACCACGCGGCCGTACATCTGCTGGACCGCGAACGGGACATTCCGGTCGGGATTCTGGAAGTACTCGGCGGCGTAACTGTTGATGTTGCGGTTGAGCACGTCGACGACCAGTTGGTCTTCGACGTAATTGCGTGCGTAAATCGCTGCGAATGCGAACAGCGTAGTCAATCCGAACCCGAGCAGTACGAACGCCAGAATGATGCGGCTGCGCAGTTGCCGCCGGTAACGCATCCGGCGTCGCGGCCGCCCGGCCCGACCGGCCACCTCGACTGCCTCAGTTTCCGCCATCGAGCTCGGCGATCCGGTAACCGATGCCATGGCGGGTCTGGATCAGCTTGCTGTCGAACGGTTTGTCGACCACCGCGCGCAAGCCGTGGATGTGCACGCGCAACGAGTCCGAATCCGGCAACTCCTCGCCCCACACGCGGGTCTCCAGCTCCTGCCGGGTCACCACCGCGGGGCTCGCTTCCATCAGCGCCTGCAGGATCTTCAACGCGGTCGGGTTGAGCTGCAGCAGCTTGCCCTGGCGGCGCACTTCGAGGGTGTCGAGGTTGTACTCCAGGTCGGCGGCGTTGAGCACCCGGGTCTGCACCCCGCGGCCGCGCCGGGCCAACGCGTTGAGCCGGACCTCGACCTCCTGCAGCGCGAACGGCTTGATCAGATAGTCGTCGGCGCCGGAGTCGAACCCGGCCAGCTTGTTGTCGAGGCTGTCGCGTGCGGTCAGCATCAGCACCGGGGTCTGCTTGCGGGCCTCGTTGCGGAGCTTGCGGCAGACCTCCAGGCCATCCAGTCCGGGCAGGTTGAGGTCGAGCACGATCGCGTCGAAGTCATGGACCACCGCAAGGTGCAGGCCGGTGATGCCGTCGGCGGCGAAATCGACGGTATGGCCGCGATCTTCGAGGAAATCACCCAGATTCGCGGCGATGTCCTGGTTGTCTTCAATCACGAGTATGCGCATCGGACCTTCCTGTTGGTGGGGCTTTGACCGGCCTGGTGGAACCAGGTTCCCGGTCCGGCGATGGTTGCAAGCGCTGAACGGCGACCCCGACGAGGGATTCTGCCAGAGCGCGGACTCTTGCAAGCATGCCCTGTTCACGCGTGACGGGGTCGTCACCCGCGCATCGGATCGCGTGCAATAAAAAACCCAGGCGCGGAGCCACCGCGCCTGGGTCAAGGGTGTTGCCCCGATACCGTAACTCGCGGTGTCCATGCCGTTGACGCGTGTCGCTGACTCGCGCCAGGGCCGTGGAGCCGGGCAAAGCTGCGGTTTGGAGAAGCCTACGCAGGGACCGATTAAACCCTCGTTAATTGCCGTGTGAAGACCATGTTAAACCGTGGAGCCTTGGATTTAGTTGTTTTTTTTCAAAAACTTGCGGTCAGCGGCTTGCTTGGCGGCCCGCCGTTTATGACGCTCGGCGACGTAGGCGACGACCTCCCCCGCGACGTCCACCCCGCTGGCATCCTCGATGCCTTCCAGCCCCGGCGAGGCGTTGACCTCCAGCACCAGCGGACCGCGTCGCGAGCGGATCAGGTCGACACCGGCCACGCCCAGGCCAAGCACCCGCGCCGCACGGATCGCCGCGTCCTGCTCGGCCACGCTGGCCTTGGCGCCCCTGGCGCTGCCGCCACGATGCAGGTTGGAACGGAAATCGCCCTTCGGCGCCTGCCGCTTCATCGCCGCGACCACGCGGCCGCCGACCACGAAGCAGCGCAGGTCGGCGCCCTTGGCCTCCGGGATGAACTCCTGCACCAGGAACTGGGCGTAGAGGCCACGCAGCGCCTCGATCACGCCCTTCGAGGCCGACAGTTTTTCGGTCAACATCACCCCGGCGCCCTGGGTGCCTTCGTTGAGCTTGATCACATGCGGCGGCGGGCCAAGCATCGACAGCAGGTCGGCGGTGTCGTCGGGGTTGTCGCCGAACACCGTGGCCGGCAGCCCGATCCCCTGCGCGGCCAGCAACTGGTGGCTGCGCAGCTTGTCGCGCGCGCGCAGGATCGCGTCCGAAGAGTTGGGCGTGAAGCTGCCCATCAGCTCGAACTGGCGCAGCACCGCGGTGCCGTAGCGGGTGACCGACGCGCCGATGCGCGGGATCACCGCGTGGTAGCCGGAGATCGACTGGCCCTTGTAGCGCATCGCGAAGCCGTCGCTGTCGATGCGCATGTAGCAGCGCAGCGGATCGAGGCTGCGCACCGTATGGCCTTGCTCGCGCGCGGCCTCGACCAGGCGCCGGGTCGAGTACAGCTTGGTGTTGCGCGACAGGATGGCGAGCTTCATGGGCGTGGGGTCCGGGGGTCGGGGAGGTTGCCGGGGGCGCCGTCCGAAGCGGCGCGACAGTGCAGGAACGAGCGTGCGGGATCGACCGTGAAGACGCGGGCCATCGCACTGCGGCCGAGCAGCATCGGGAACAGCATGCCGCGCCTGTCGGTCAGGTTGATGTCGATATCGCGTTCGACCCCGGCCACCCGCAACGGCGTGCGCACGAACACCCGCAGGCTGGTATGGCCACCCGAATCGGTGACCTCGCGCTCGTCGATGATGGCCGCGGCGCACTCGATGGTGGCGGCGTTCTCGCCCGGCGTCAGGCGGAACCCGACCCAGCGCGCACCGCCCTCGACGAAACGCCATTGCGCGTCCACGTGCAGCGCCGAACTGCGCGCGCCACTGTCGACCTTGGCCCGGATCGCACGGATGCCGAGTCCGGGCAGGGCGACCCATTCACGCCAGCCCAGGACGATGGAGGGAGACGGTGGAACCGACATCGAAGCCTCCGGCAACCAAAAACGGCGGCCCCGTCCGTGAAGATCGAGGCCGCCGTGGATGTGGAGCGGGTGAAGGGAATCGAACCCTCGTCAGTAGCTTGGGAAGCTACAGCTCTACCATTGAGCTACACCCGCGTGCCGCAAAGTCTAAGGCAGTGGCGCTGGAACGGGAAGCAGGTCAGAAGCTGCTGCCGACGGTGGCGAACACGGTCGCATCGTGCCCGCCCGTGCGGCCGACGGTCAGGCTGCTGCCGAGGTTCGCATCCAGCCCGAACAACTGCGTACGCGCACCGAACATCAAGGTGCCGTAGCTGTCGTCGAACGCCACGCCCGGGACCGCGTAATCCGCCGTGCCCGGCATCGACTGCAGCCGCGCGAAGGCCTGTTCCGGGACGTCCTCGAACTCGCGATCCATGGTCGCCCGCGCATACGGCTGGAACGCACCCGCGTCCAGCCGCACCTGCCAGCCGACGCTGCCGATCATCGAGTCGAACGACTGCTCCGGATAGGCCAGCGAGGTCGACAGTTGCGGATCGCTTTCGGCGAATTCGTCGATCTCGATCTTCTGCGCCAGCAGCCCCAGCACCGGACCGTGGCGCAGCGCGCCGTCGCCGAACTCCCAGCCGCCGTTGACGCCGAAGCTGACGTTGCTGCCATCGACGTCGGCGCGATGCACGCGGGTCGCCTGGCCGAGGTTGGCGTTGCGCTCGATGTCGAAGCCGAGCTGGCTGTAGCTGGCCTGGGCGTTGACCCAGCCGCCGGCCTCGGAGGTCCAACCGAGGTAACCACCGATGCTGGCTTCGCTCTGGTCGAAGCTGCCGCCTCGGTTGCCCCAGTCGTGGCCCTGCTGGCCGTAGCCGCCGAACGCACCGTAGGTCAGCGCGCCGCTGCGCCAGTCGACGCCAACGGTCAGCGCCGGACCGACGCCGTCGTACACACGGCCGTGGTCGTAGCGCTGGAAGTCGCCGCGCACGTCTGCCCACCAGCGCATGCCATCGCCATCGGCGGGCACCGCCAGTTGCGCGGCGACGCGGTCGGCGCGCGCCCGGCCGGTGACCGAGGCGGAATTCATCAGCACCGCGACCTGGCGCGGCGCCTCCAGCACCGAGGCGGCGTAGTCGGCGATCACCTCGTGGGCGGCGCCGGAGGGGTGCACGCCATCCGCGAAGGCATAGCTGGTCGCGGCGTCGGGGGAAACATATGTATTGGGGTTGCAGGTCAGCGACTGCGCGGTGATCTGTGGCTGGCAGGCGGTGCCGGTGATGTTGCTGAAGCCGAACGCCCCGGGATTGGCCACGACCTCCTGGAACAGGTGGAAGGTATCGAGCGGAATCACCCGCAGCCCGGCTTGGGCGAAGGCGCCGAACAGCGCATCGTTGTAGGCCGCCGACAACTGGGTCGCGGCTCCCTGCGCCGCCGGGCCCTGGGCGCGGAAGCCCGGGGTCAGGCCGATGTCGGGGATGGTCGGGACCAGGATGTATTCGGCGCCGGCCGCCTTCAACGTGCCGACCACGCCGACCTGCGCCGCCACCGCGCCGCCGATCACCGGCGCCGGATCGCCGCCGGCGCCCGCCGTTGCAACCGCGGCGAACACGTCGTTGTTGCCGCCCCACACCGTATACAGCGCGTTCGGGTCGGCGACGCCGCCGGTGGCCGACAGGTAGTTGGCGACCTGGGTCGCCATCGATGGCGTCGGGCCGAGGTCACCGACCACGTCGGTCCCCGAGCGGGCACCGCCGACGGCGTAATTGGTACCGCCCTGGTTGTCGGAGGTGGCGTCGGTGCCGTAGAAGTCGGCCAGGTACTCGGACCAGACCAGCCACGGGTTGGTGGTGAACTTGCCGACCAGCATGGCCTCCGGGCCCGCGACCTGGACCAGGGTCGGGCGGAAATGGCCGGAGTCGGTCAGGCTGTCCCCGAAGAACACCGTCTGCGAGTACGGATGGTCGTTTGACGCTGCCCCGGCCTGGGCGAAGGCCGGTGCGGCCGCCAATGCGAGGGCGGCGGCCAGGATGGTGCGGACGGGTTTCATCATCGAAAGCTCCTGCAGCGAAGGGGACGGCGCGACATACGCCAATGGACGGACGCATCGAAACACGCACGCCGGTCGCAGGCAAGGCACCGAAGTCATGGCCACTGGCCCCGTCGTGCCGGACACGGGACAATGGCCGCATGGACATCACGCTCAACGGCGAGCCCCGCGTGCTCGCAGCACCCACCACCGTCACCGCGCTGCTGCAGGCCGAAGGGCTGGGCGAACGCCGGGTCGCAGTCGAGGTCAACGGCACCATCGTCCCGCGCAGCCGGCATGGCGAGCATCCGCTGGCGGATGGCGACACGGTCGAGATCGTGCACGCGCTGGGCGGCGGCTGAGCGGCCGCGCGGGCGCAGCGATGCGATAATCGCCGGATGAACGCTCCCCACGCCCCCCACACCGCTTCCGAACCGCTGCTGATCGCCGGCAAGAGCTACACCTCCCGCCTGCTGACCGGCACCGGCAAATTCAAGGATCTCGACGAGACCGGCCGCGCCACCGAGGCCGCCGGCAGCGAGATCGTCACCGTCGCCATCCGTCGCAGCAACATCGGCCAGAACCCCGGTGAGCCGAACCTGCTCGACGTGTTGCCGCCGGACCGCTACACAATCCTTCCCAATACCGCCGGCTGCTATACCGCCGAGGAAGCCGTGCGCACCTGCCGGCTCGCACGCGAGCTGCTCGACGGCCATCAGCTGGTCAAGCTCGAAGTGCTCGGCGACCAGCGCACCCTCTTCCCCGACGTCGTGCAGACCCTCGCCGCCGCCGAAACGCTGGTGAAGGACGGTTTCGAGGTGATGGTCTACACCTCCGACGACCCGCTGCTGGCCAAGCGACTGGAGGAGATCGGCTGCGTCGCGGTGATGCCGCTGGCCGCGCCGATCGGCTCGGGGCTGGGCATCCAGAACAAGTGGAACCTGGTCGAGATCGTCGAGAACGCCAAGGTGCCGATCATCGTCGATGCCGGCGTCGGCACCGCATCGGACGCCGCGATCGCGATGGAGCTGGGTTGCGACGGCGTGCTGATGAACACCGCGATCGCCGGCGCGAAAGACCCTGTGCTGATGGCGCACGCGATGAAACTGGCGATCGAGGCCGGCCGTGCCGCGTTCAGGGCCGGCCGGATCCCGCGCAAGCGGTTTGCCAGCGCGTCGTCGCCGGTGGACGGACTGATCGGCTGATGTCCGACAGCGAGGCCCCGAAGAAGACCGCGCCGCCCAAGCCCTTCACGGTCACCGAGGGCCATCGCCAGATCCGCAGCTTCGTGCTGCGCCAGGGCCGCTTCAGCCCGGCGCAACAGCGCGCGTTCGACCAGCAGTGGTCGCGCTTCGGCATCGACTACACAGGCCAGCCACGCGATTTCGACACCGTATTCGGTCGCAGCGCGCCGCGCGTGCTCGAGATCGGCTTCGGCAACGGCGAGGCGCTGCGCTTCGCCGGGCAGCACGACAGGGATCGCGACCTGATCGGCATCGAGGTCCATGCGCCCGGCGTCGGCCGCCTGCTCAACGCGCTGGCCGCCGATGACGCCCGCAACGTGCGGGTCTACCACCACGACGCGGTCGAGGTACTGGCCAACGAGGTCGCCGACGCCAGCCTCGACGAGATCCGCATCTACTTCCCCGACCCGTGGCACAAGAAGCGCCACAACAAGCGGCGGCTGGTGCAACCGGCGTTCGCCGCGCTGCTGGTGCGCAAGCTCGCGGCCGGCGGCCGCTTGCACCTCGCGACCGATTGGCACGACTATGCGGAGCAGATGTGGGACGTGCTCGACGCGACCGATGGCATCGTCAACCGCGCCGGGGAGCGCGGCTCGGTACCGCGGCCGGACTGGCGCCCGCAGACGCATTTCGAGACCCGCGGCCAGAAGCTCGGCCACGGGGTATGGGATCTCCTTTACGACCGCAGTTGAAAAGTCGCTGACCCAAGGTTGCCCGGCCCGGCATGGACACCGCACTGACGCTCACCACCGACATGAAGCTCGTCCTCGGGCTGGTGGGCTTCACGATGGCGATGTTCCTGTTCGAGCGCATCCGCGCCGACGTGGTCGCCCTCGTCGTGCTGGTACTGCTCGGCCTGTCCGGGCTGGTCGCGCCCGACCAGATCTTCAATGGCTTCTCGTCCAACGCGGTGATGAGCATCATCGCCACGATGATCCTCGGCGCCGGGCTCGACCGCACCGGCGCGCTCAACCGCCTGGCGGCCTGGTTGCTGCGGCGCGCCCACGGGGTCGAGTCGCGGTTGATGCTGCTGACCGGCGCGGTGGCCGGCCTCAACTCCTCGATCATGCAGAACCCGTCGGTGATGGCGCTGTACCTGCCGGTCGCCTCGCGCCTGTCGTCGCGCACCGGGTTGTCACTGCCGCGCATGCTGCTGCCGATCGCGATCGCGATCGTGATGGGCGGCACCCTGACGATGGTCGGCAACTCGCCGCTGATCCTGCTCAACGACCTGCTGCTGTCGGCCAACAGCAACCTGCCGTCGGGCGTGGCGATGCTGGAGCCGTTGCAGATGTTCGCGCCGATGCCGATCGGCTTGGCACTGCTGGTGGCGGCGCTGGCCTACTTCCACTTCTTCGGCGACCGGCTGCGGCGCGAGGAGGACGGCAAGGGCGCGACCCCGGCGCGCACCCAGAGCTACTTCGCCAATGCCTACGGCATCGAGGGTGATGTCTACGAGCTGACCGTCACCGCCGACAGCCCGCTGGTCGGCATGTCGCTGGGCGAGGCCGAAACCCTGCACGGCGCGCCACTGGTCCTCGCCCTCAAGACCAAGGACGAGTCACGACTGTCGCCGCCGGCCGATGCGCGGATCTGGGTCGGCAGCGTGATCGGCGCGATGGGCTCGAAGCAGGAGGTCGGCGACTTCGCCCAGAACCAGATGCTGCGCATGAGTTCGCGACTGCGCAATTTCGGCGACCTGTTCAACCCGAGCCGCGCCGGCATTTCCGAGGCGGTGGTCCCGGCGACTTCCAAGTTCATCGGCAAGACCGCCCGCGACCTGCAGCTGCGACGGTCGATGGGCCTGAGCCTGCTGGCGATCAACCGCGACAAGAAGGTCATGCGCGAGGACGCCCGCGACGTCGCCCTGCGCGCCGGCGACATGCTGGTGCTGCACAGCATCTGGACCGAGCTGGCCGACGCCGCCAAGGGCAAGGACCTGGTGGTGGTGACCGACTACCCGAAGGGCGAGCAGCGTCCGCACAAGCTGAAGATCGCGCTGGGTATCTTCGCGGTGTCGCTGCTGCTGGCACTGTCGTCGCGCCTGCCGGTGTCGATCGCATTGATGACGGGCGTCGCCGGCATGCTGATCGCCGGCGTGATCCACATCGACGAGGCCTACTCGGCGATCAACTGGAAGACGGTGTTCCTGATGGCCTGCCTGATCCCGCTGGGCTGGGCGATGGACTCCAGCGGCGCGGCCTCGTGGGTGGCCGGCAACAGCGTGGAGCAACTTCCGGACGGCACCCCGGCGTGGCTGTTGCAGTTGGCATTGGGCCTGCTGACCACATTGTTCTCGCTGGTCATCAGCCATGTCGGCGCGACCATCGTGATGGTGCCGCTGGCGGTCAACCTGGCGCTGGCGGTGGGTGGCGACCCGACGGCGTTCGCGCTGATCACGGCGTTGTCGGCGTCCAACAACTTCATGACCGCATCGAATCCGGTGATCTCGATGATCACCGGTCCGGCCGGCTACACCGGCAAGGAGTTGTGGCGGGTCGGCGGGCCGTTGTCGTTGATCTACACCGTGATCGCGGTGCTGATGGTCAACCTGCTGTTTTGAATGACGGGCTTTGTGCAGGAGCGACGTAAGTCGCGAACGCCTCGCCATCCGGGATCGCCGTGCGATCGCGACTTACCGGCGGCAGCAAGCTGCCGCCACTCATACGACAACACCTTCGCTCTTCAGCCAGACGGCGCCGTCGCGGACTTCGAGCGCCACCGCGCGCAACGATTCGCCGCGGCACGGGCCGGCCAGGCATTCACCCTGCAGCAGTTCGAAACTGGCGCCATGCGCGGCGCACACCAGCAGCCCGTCCTTGCTCTTGAGGAACTGCCCGGGCGCCCAGTCGAGCCGTCGTCCAGCGTGCGGGCAGACGTTCAACCACGCGCGGACCTCGTCGCCCTGGCGATGCAGCACCAGCGATTCGGCGTCGCCGTCGAGGGTCGCTTCCACCTCGGCAAACGCGCCGTCGGCAATCTGCTCCAGGGTGATCAATGGGGCTTGGGTCATGAACGAAGTGGCCGTTTGCTTAACGAAGTTCTCACAACTGTGCGGCGGCCTGCACCGATACTCTCGTGTCCGGCTTTCCGCCGCATTGTGCCATGACGTACCGAATGACCGCCCAGACGTTCCGCTTCCACAGCCATCAGTTCCAGTCACGCGTGCGCTCCGCGTTCGAGCCACGCAAACCGCGCCATCGCCTGCTGCGTTTCGCAGTCGGACTGGTCGGGCTGGCGCTGATCGTATTGCTGGTGATGTTCGGAGTGGTGGTCGGCGCGGCGATGCTGATCGCTGGACTGGCATACAAACTGTGGCACGGTCGCGGCAAGCCGATCGCGGCGCATCGTGCGGCCGATCCCCGTGTAGTCGACGGCGAATACCGCGTGGTCGAAAAGCCCGCGATCGACCGTTGACCGACGTCATCGCGGCACCGCCGCAACCGCGCATTCCCATAGGGTCCACCGACGGCGCCACCTTCCCGGTGCGGCGCATCCATTGCGTCGGTCGCAATTTCGCCGAGCATGCCCGCGAGATGGGCGCCGCAGCACCTGCCTCGAAGGCATCGCGCGGCAATCCCGTGTTCTTCTGCAAGCCCGCCGACGCGCTGGTCGTCGACGGGGTGGTGCCCTACCCGCGCGGCACCACCGAGCTGCACCACGAAATCGAACTGGTCGTCGCACTCGGTGCCGACGCGCCGCCGGGCCTGCTTGATCCGGCCCACGCCGAAGCGCTGGTGTTCGGCTACGCCGTCGGGCTCGACCTGACCCGTCGCGACCTGCAAGCCGCCGCCAAGGCAAAGGGCCTGCCGTGGGATACCGGCAAGGCCTTCGATGATTCCGCGCCGGTAAGCCGGCTGGTTCCGGCCGCAGAATGTGGCGACATTTCCACACGCTCGCTGACCCTGGAAATCAACGGAGAAGTCCGCCAGCACGGAAAACTGGCCGACCTGATCTGGGACGTACCCGAGATCCTGCATGAGCTTTCGAAGCTCTACGCGCTGCGCGCCGGCGACCTGGTGTTCATGGGTACGCCAGCCGGCGTTGGCCCACTGCAGCCGGGCGACCGCTTCCGCGCCAGCCTCGACGGCGTGGTCGAATTCGATGGCCGGATCGTTACCGGCGATTCCGACGCCGGCTGATGCGGTAGTCTTCAAGCGCTACAGACAACCCGCTTCTCTCATCACGACGGAGATATCGACATGAGCATGGTCAGCGAGTTCAAGGCATTCATCGCGCGCGGCAATGTCCTCGACCTGGCGGTCGCGGTGATCATCGCGGCGGCGTTCGGCAAAATCGTCACCGCGCTGGTCGACGGCATCATCATGCCGATCGTCGGCATGGTGATGGGCGGGGTCGATTTTTCGCAGTTGTTCGTGTCGCTGGATGGCAACGATTACGCCAACCTCGCCGCCGCGCAGGAAGCCGCGGCGCCGGTGATCACCTATGGCGCCTTCATCCAGACCATCATCGACTTCCTGCTGATCGCGTTCGTGATCTTCATGATCATCAAGGCCTACAACCGCATGATCAAGAAGGAAGAGGCCGCACCGGCGCCGCCTGCCGAAGAGATCCTGCTGCTGCGCGAGATCCGCGATTCTCTGAAGCGCCCCGGCGTCTGACCGCCCTGAAGTGCCAAGCGCGGCACAGCGCCGCGTGACTTGAGGCACGCCAACACGAAGCCGCGAGTTGATACGCTCGCGGCTTCGTCGTTTTCAGGGCCGTGGCCCCGCAGGAGATCCGATGCGCCTTCCGTTGCTGCTGGGTACCACCCTGGCCACTTCCCTGGTTGTCACCTCGCTAGGCTTTGCCGGCACGCTGCATGCCGCGCCGAAGGACACCACCATCCCCGCGTCCGCGATCGATACCGCGGCCGACCTGCGCGAGACCGCGCTGGCCAGCGACCTCGGCTACCGGATCACCGAGTCGCTGACCACCGAGGTCGGCCAGCGCCTGGCCGGCAGCGAGGCCGACGCGCGAGCCGTGGCATGGGCCGAGGCCAAGTTCGAGGCTTTGGGCTACGACAAGGTCTGGACCGAGCCGGTGACGTTCCCGAAGTGGGAGCGCCGCAGCGAGAGCGCCCACGTGCTCGGTCCGCATTCGCAGGCGCTGGCGATTACCGCACTGGGCGGCAGCCCGGGCGGCACCGTCACCGGCGAGGTCGTGCGCTTCGCCGACCTGGCCGCGCTGGAAGCCGCGCCGGCCGGTTCGCTGGCCGGCAAGATCGCCTTCATCGACTACAAGATGGAGCGCGCCCGTGACGGCGCCGGCTACGGCCCGGGCTCGCGCACGCGCTCGGGCGGCCCCTCGGCGGCGATCCGCGCCGGTGCGATCGGCTACGTGATGCGTTCGGCCGGTACCGATTCGCACCGCAACCCGCATACCGGCATCACCCGCTTCGACGACGGCCTGACCCCGATCCCGTCGGCCGCCCTCGCCGTGCCCGACGCCGACCAGCTGGCGCGACTGCTCGCGCTGGGCAAGCCGGTGCAACTGGAGGTCGCGCTCGACTGCGGCTGGAACGGTGAAGCGACCTCGTACAACGTCATCGGCGAGATCACCGGCAGCAGCAAGCCCGACGAAGTGGTGGTGATCGGCGGACACCTGGATTCCTGGGACCTCGGCACCGGCGCGATCGACGACGGCGCCGGCGTCGGCCTGACCATGGCCGCCGGCAAGCTGATCGGCGACCTGCCGACCGCCCCCGCCCGCACCATCCGGGTCATCGCGTTCGCCAACGAGGAACAGGGCCTGCACGGTGGCCGGGCCTACGCCAATGCCCACGTCGGCCAGATCGAGCAACACCAGATCGCCGCCGAGAGCGATTTCGGTGCCGGCCGCATCTACGCCTTCGACACCTCCGCGCCCGACTACGCCAAGGCCGCTGCGGCACAGATCGCAGAGGCGCTGGCGCCACTCGGCATCGCCTACACCCCGGGCGAAGGCGGCCCCGGCCCGGACATCAGCCCGTTCGCCGGCAAGGGCATGGCCTGGGCGGCGCTGCGACAGGACGGCACCGACTACTTCGACCTGCACCACACCCCGGACGACACCTTCGACAAGATCGACCCGGCCGCGCTGGCGCAGAACGTGGCCGCCTACGCGGTGTTCGCCTACCTGGCCGCCTCGGCCGATGGTGACTTCGGCAGCGAGCTGAAGCAGGTCACGCCGCCGTCGGAATGACCGGGCCGACTATCACCGCCGCCACGCCGCCAGCAGTACCGCGGTGGCGGCGGCGACGTTGAGGCTTTCCACCGCGCCGCTGCCGGGAATCGAGAGCCGCAGGTCGCAATCGGCGACGAGGCCGCGGTCCATGCCTTCGCCCTCGGCACCGAGGACGTAGACCAGCCGTTCGGGCAAGGTGGTAGCGAACAGGTCGTCGCCGCCGTCGACCACCGTGGCGGCGAGGTTGAAGCCGGCCTCGCGCAACCGCGCCGATGACGCTGCGTTGTCGTCGAGGCGTACCGTCGGCACCGCTTCCGCGCCGCCCTCCGCAACACGTGCCGCCGCGCCGGACAGCGCCAGCGTCGAGTCACGTGGCAACAGGATTGCGGCGACGCCGAAATGCGCGGCCGAACGCAGGATCGCCCCGAGGTTGTGCGGGTTTCCGACGCCGTCCAGCCAGATTGCGCATTGCGGCCCGGACGGCAACGCGTCCAGCCAGTCGGCCAGCGCCTGCGGCGGCTCCCGCAACACGTCGGCCACCACGCCTTCGTGATGGGAGCTGGCGGCAAGCTTGCGCAGGTCCTCATCTTCGACCACCCGATAGCCCACGCGGTTGGCCGCGCACCATTTCAGCAACGGCTGCAGCACCGCGATGCGGGCCTCGCTCAGGTACAGCTTCCTGATCGCGTCGGGCCTACGGCGGAACACCGCGGACACGGCGTTGACACCGTACAGCCGCAGCTCGCGCGCCGACGATCCTGCAGCGACGGGCGGGCCACCGGCCCCGGACCGCGGAACGGATTCCCGCGGCGGTGGCCGGCTGCCGGAACGCCGGTCCCGCCCGCTGGCCCAGGGATCAACGGCCATCGCCACCGGTCCGCGGCAGGTCGGGTTCGGGCAGGTCGGGCTCAAGCCCGGCATCGCGCTGCTCCCAGTACAGCGCGTTGCGGATGCCCAGCGCGCGCGGGTCGAATTCGTAGTCGGCGACCTTGGCCTTCTTCTGCCGCTCGTAGTCGCGCAACGCGGCCAGCGCCGGCTTCTGCAGGATCACGATCGCGATCAGGTTGAGCCACGCCATCAGCCCGACGCCGATGTCGCCCAGCGCCCAGGCGCCGCCGGTGGTGCGCAGCACGCCGACGAACACCGCACCAATGATGGTCAGCCGCAGCAGCAGGACCAGCCACGGCCGGTGCACCTTGCGGTTGATGTAGGTGACGTTGGTCTCGGCCATGTAGTAGTAGGCCACCACGGTGGTGAACACGAAGAACAGCAGCGCCACCGCCACGAAGCCCGCGCCCCAGCCGGGGAACACGCTGTCGACCGCCGCCTGCGAGAAGTCGGGGCCGGCCACCGCGCCCTCCAGCCCCTGGAACAGGAAGCCGCCGCCGGGGTTGGCGACGTTGTACATGCCGGTGCCGAGGATCATGAACGCGGTCGCGCTGCACACCAGAAGCGTATCGACGTAGACCGAGAACGCCTGCACGAAGCCCTGCTGAGCCGGATGCTGGACCTCGGCCGCCGCCGCCGCGTGCGGGCCGGTGCCCTGCCCGGCCTCGTTGGAGTAGATGCCGCGCTTGACGCCCCATTCAATCGCCAGGCCGAGCATCGCACCGAAACCCGCGTGCACGCCGAACGCGCTCTCGAAGATCAGCGCGAACATGTCGGCCACGTTCTCCGGGTTCAGCACCATGATCACGAACGCGACCAGGATGTAGGCCACCGCCATGAACGGCACCACCACCTCGGCGAAGGTGGCGATGCGCTTGACCCCGCCGAAGATGATCAGCGCCAGCGCGACCGCGATGACCGACGCGATCAGCAGCGGCGGCAGGCCGAAGGCGTTCGCCATGCCGGTCGCCAGGGTGTTGACCTGCACCACCGGCAGCAGGAAGCCGCAGGCGATGATGGTGACGATGGCGAACAGCCACGCGTACCACTTCTGCCCCATCGCCTTTTCGATGTAGTACGCCGGGCCGCCGCGGTAGCGTCCCTGCGGGTCCTTCTCCTTGTAGATCTGCGCCAGGGTGCACTCGATGTACGAGGTCGAGGCGCCGAGGAACGCCATCACCCACATCCAGAACACCGCGCCCGGACCACCGAACGCGATCGCGGTGGCGACGCCGGCGATGTTGCCGGTGCCGACGCGCCCGGCCAGCGACATCGCCAGCGCCTGGAACGACGACACGCCGGCGGTCGATGACTTGTTGTTGAGCATCAGCCGGAGCATCTCCGGCACGCCGCGCACCTGCATGAAGCGGGTGCGGAACGAGAAGTACAGACCCAGGCCGAGACACAGCGCGACCAGCGCCATGCTCCAGATGATGTCGTTGAGCGAGGTGATCAGGGCTTCCACGGGGCGGTATTCCTCGGAGCGGGCAACAAGACCCGCACCTTAACCGGATTTTCCGCCCCGCACGCGTCCCCTGCCCGACTCAGGCGTGGCCACCGGCCTGCGGCGTCTGCGACTCCAGTTTCTCCAGCTCGTTGCCGACCGCATGCGGCGAGCGCGTGTAGCGCGCCAGCAGCACGTAGAACGCCGGCACCACGAACAGCGACAGCAGGGTCGAGAACAGCACGCCGAAGATCACCACCACGCCGATGGTGCTGCGGCTGGCCGAACCGGGCCCACCAGCCGCGACCAGCGGTACCGCACCCATCGCGGTGGCGATCGAGGTCATCAGGATCGGCCGCAGGCGCACGCCGGCCGACTCGACGATCGCCTGGTGGATGCTGCGGCCCTCGTCGCGCAACTGGTTGGCGAACTCGACGATCAGGATGCCGTTCTTCGCCGCCAGTCCGACCAGCATCACGATGCCGATCTGGCTGAACAGGTTGAGCGTGCCGCCCGTGAGTGCGAGCCCGATCAACGCACCGAGCACGCCCAGCGGCACCGTCAGCATGATCACGAACGGATGGATGAAGCTCTCGAACTGCGCCGCCAGCACCAGATACACCACCAGCAGCGCCAGGGTGAAGGTCAGCAGCACCGCGCCGCCGGCCTTCTGGTACTCGCGCGACTCGCCTTTCCAGTCGACCTGTGCGTGTTCGGGCAACTCGGTGCGGACGGTGTCCTGCAGGAAGGCCAGTGCCTCGCCCATGGTGTAGCCCGGCGCCAGCCCGGCGGTGATGGTGATCGCGCGCAGGCGGTTGAAGCGGTTTAGGCTGCCGGCCTCGGCCAGCTCGCTCAGGGTGACCAGGTTGGACAGCGGCACCAGTTCGCCACTGCTGGAACGCACCTCGATCGCGGACAGGTCGGCCGGCGCCGAGCGGTTGTCGCGCTCGGCCTGCACGATCACGTCGTATTCCTCGCCGTCCTGCACGAAGGTGGTGACGCGCCGGCTGCCCATCATCGTCTCCAGCGCGTGGCCGATGTCGGTCACGCTGACGCCCAGGTCGGCGGCGCGCTGGCGGTTGATCTGCACCCGCATCTGCGGCCGCGTTTCCTTGTAGTCGGAATCAACCGAGAACAGGCCCGGGTTGGCTTCCATCTTCTCGATCATGATGTCGCGCCACTTCGCGATCTCGGAGTACTCCGGACCGCCGAGCACGATCTGGATCGGCTGGCCGCGGCTGCCGACCAGGCCGCCACCGACGCGCGGGTTGGCGCGTACGCCGGTCAGGTCATTGAGGTCGTTGCGCAGCGATTCGGCGACCTCGCTGGTGTCCTGCTCGCGCTTGTTCCAATCCTGCAGGAACACGATGACGTTGCCGGTATGCATCTCCTCGCTCGCGCCCCAGCCACCGGGCACGCGGGTGTTGTAGCGACGGATCGCCCGGTCTTCGCCACTGTGCTCGGCAAATACTTTCTCGACCTGCTTGATCTGCTCGACCGTGTAGTCGAAGCCGGCGCCCTCGGGACCGACGATCGAGACGAAGAACGCGCCGCGATCCTCGGCCGGCGCCAGCTCCGACGGCACCCACTTCATCAACCCGTAGCTCAGCATCACCGCGCCCAGCATCAGCGCGGCGAACAGCCAGTGGCGGTCGACCGTGCGCTCCAGCAGGCGCCGGTAACGCATGCCGACCCGGTCGAGCGTGCGGTTGATCCAGCGATGTGCGCGGTTGCTCTTTTCCTCGCTGTGCGGACGCACCAGCTTGGACGACATCATCGGGGTCAGGGTCAGCGCGACGAATGCCGACAATGCGACCGCGCCGGCCAGCGCCACCGACAACTCGCGGAACAGGCGGCCGGTGTTGCCCTCCATGAAGCCGACCGGCAGGAACACCGCGACCAGCACCGTGGTGGTCGCGATCACCGCGAACGCCACCTGCTTTGTGCCGCGCGAGGCCGCCACCAGTTTCGGCTCGCCGAGGTCGGCGCGGCGCTGGATGTTCTCCAGCACGACGATCGCGTCATCGACCACCAGCCCGATCGACAGCACCAGCGCAAGCAGGGTCAGCAGGTTGATCGAGTAACCGAATGCGTACAGCGGGATGAACGCGGCGACCAGGCACACCGGCACCGTCAGCGCCGGGATCAACGCCGCCCGGAAGCTGCCCAGGAACAGCCAGATCACCACCAACACCAGCGCCATCGCTTCGGCGAGCGTCCAGTAAACGCGCTTGATCGACGCATCGATGAACACGGTGTCGTCGAACGCGACGAAGATTTCCATGCCTTCGGGCAGGGTCTTCTGGATCTCCTCGGCCTCCGCGCGCGCCGCGCGGGTCACGTCCAGCGCGTTGGCGGTGGAAGTCTTGACGATGCCCAGGCCGATGTTCGGCTGGCCGTTGCTCTGGTAGTAGGCGCGGCGCTCGGCCGATGCCAGTTCGACCCGGGCGACATCGCCCAGGCGCACCACGTAGCCGCCCTCGCCCTGCGCCAGCGGGATCTCGGCGAAGTCCGACGGCTCCTGGTATTCGCGCGCCACGCGCAGGGTGAAGTCGCGGGTCTCGGATTCGATCCGGCCGGCGGGCAGCTCGACGTTCTCGGCGCGCAATGCGTCCTCGACATCGCGCACGCTGATGTCGCGCGCGGCCATCGCCGCGCTGTCGAGCCAGATCCGCATCGCGTAGCGCTGGCGCCCGCCGATCCGGACCTGCGACACGCCGTCGAGGCTGGACAGGCGGTCGACGATGTAGCGGTCGGCATAGTCCGACAGCTGCAGGGTGTCCATCGAGGTCGAGCTCATGTTGAGCCAGATCACCGTGTCCGAATCGCTGTCGGCCTTCTCGACCTCGGGCGGGTCGGCCTCGTCGGGCATGCGGTCGGCGACGTCGCTGACCGCGTCGCGGACATCGTTGGCCGCGGCCTCGATGTCGCGCTCCAGGGTGAACTCCATGGTCACCGACGAACGTCCGTTGACGCTGCGCGACTGGATGGTCTCGATCCCCTCGATGCCCGACAACGCGTCTTCGAGCACCTGGGTGACCCGGGTTTCGACCACGGCCGCGGAGGCACCGGGGTAGCTGACGTCGACCGAAACGATCGGCGGGTCGATCGCCGGCAGCTCGCGCAGGGTCAGGCGCGAGAACGCCATCACGCCGAGCACCATCAACAGGAGGCTGATGACGGTGGCGAATACCGGGCGTCGGATCGAGAGTTCGGAGATGCTCATTCCGCGGTCGGCTCCACTACGGCTGGAGTTGCCGGCTGGGTGTCGACCGCTTCGTCATCGCCCGCTTGCCGACCAGCCGTGTCGGCGTCCGTCGCTGCGGCCACGCGGATCTTCTCGCCGGCGCGCAGCTTGCCGGTGCCGTCGACCACGACCCGGTCACCCGCTTCCAGCCCGGCAATGACCTCGGCAAAGCCGCCGCGGCGCCCGCCCACCTCGATGTCGGCGCGCTCCACGGTGTCGTCATCACGGACCCGGAACACATACGAACTGTTGCCGACCTGCACGATCGAAATCTCGGGCACCACCAGCGCCTGCCGCTCCGGCCGCATCAGGGTCACCTGCAGCAACATGCCGGGACGCAGCGCGCGGTCGGCGTTGGCGAAGTCGCCGCGGACGGTGACCGCGCGGGTGACCGGGTCGATCCGCGAGTCGACCGTGCCGACGGTGCCGCTGAACTCGCGGCCCGGCCACGCGGCGCTGGTCGCGGTCAGAACCTGGCCGGCGGCAAGGTGCGACAGGCTGGCTTCGGGTACCGGGAAATCGACGTATACGCGCGCGGTGTCGTCGAGCGTGGCGATCGCGGTGCCCGGCGTCACCAGGGTGCCGGGACTGACCTGGCGCAACCCGAGCACGCCGGCGAACGGCGCACGGATCACCCGGTCGGAGAGCTGGGCCTGGATCTGCGCGACCCGGGCATTGGCGGCGTCGCGGGTGGCACGCTGCGTATCGAGCGAGGCGCGGGCGATCAGTTGCTGTCCCGCGAGCTCGGCCTGGCGGCGATACAGGCGGTCGGCTTCCTTGGCGTTGGCCTGGGCCTCGGCCAGCGAGGCGCGCTGCTGGCGTCCGCTGAGGGTGACCAGCGGGGCGCCGGCCTTGACCACGTCGCCGCTCTCGAAGTGCACGTCCTCGACGGTCTCGCTGACCTTGGCGGTGACCGTGACCGACTCGCGTGCCTTGACCGTG
This sequence comes from Lysobacter sp. F6437, assembly GCF_052547215.1. NCBI lineage: Bacteria > Pseudomonadati > Pseudomonadota > Gammaproteobacteria > Lysobacterales > Lysobacteraceae > Lysobacter > Lysobacter sp. F6437. The sequence continues at coordinate 69,328 of NZ_JBQWRB010000005.1, read as the reverse complement.
CCCAGCGCCTGCACGGTGTCGTTCCACGGGCGCATCAGCGCCGGCTCGATGGTCACCGCGGTCGCGCTGGCACCCGACTCCGGTGCGGCGGCGCCGTCGCCACCGCATGCCGCCAGCGTCAGCGCCATCGCGGTCAGGAAAGCGAGGGCGGCTATGGGACGGGTCGGGATTTGCATGCGGGATCGGGGCCGGGAACAGGAAGGGGGCAATAGTAGTCGCGGGCAGGTAACGCCCGAGTGGGCCAAAGGTTGACCGCGGCGCACGACGACCGATCCGGCAAAACCCGTGCCAGCGGAAATCGTCCGGATCACCGGTGCCGCCTGCCGGCTGTGGCACTCTTCGATGGACGCACTACCTCCCCCCACAGGAGCCCATTCCATGATCCATGACAGCATCGTCGACACGATCGGCCGCACCCCGGTCGTGCGCCTCAACCGGCTGGCGCCGGCCAACGTCACCGTCTACGCAAAGGCGGAGTCATTCAATCCCGGCGGATCGGTCAAGGACCGGCTGGCGCTGGCGATCATCCTCGACGCCGAGGCGCGCGGGCTGCTCAAGCCCGGCGACACCGTGGTCGAGGCGACATCGGGCAACACCGGCGTGGCGCTGGCGATGGTCTGCGCGGCGCGCGGCTACAAGTTCGTCGCGGTGATGACCGAGACCTTCTCGATCGAGCGCCGCAAGCTGATGCGGGCGTACGGCGCCAAGGTGATCCTCACCGCCGCGGCCGAACGCGGCACCGGCATGGTCAAGCGCGCCGGGGAGCTCGCGGCCAAGCATGGCTGGTTCCTCGCCAGCCAGTTCGAAAACCCGGCGAACCCGGCCTACCACCGCCAGACCACCGCGGCGGAAATCCTGCAGGACTTCGCCGGGCGCCGCCTCGACCATTTCGTCAGCGGCTGGGGCACCGGCGGCACCCTGACCGGGGTCGGCGAAGTGTTGCGGGTCGCCCGCCCCGGGGTACGGATCACCGCCTGCGAACCGGCGGGGGCGTCGTTGCTGGCCGGCAAGGAATGGCAGCCGCACAAGATCCAGGGCTGGACGCCCGATTTCGTGCCGGGAGTGCTCAACCGCGAAGTCACCGACACGATCCTGCCGATCGACGACGTGCTGGCCCGCGATACCGCGCGCCGGCTGGCGGCCGAGGAAGGCATCTTCGTCGGCATCTCCGCCGGTGCCACCGTGGCCGCCGCGCTGCAGGTGGCGAAAGGCGCCGACGACGGCGCGGTGATCCTGGCGATGCTGCCCGATACCGGCGAGCGCTACCTGAGCACCTTCCTGCTGGAAGGCGTCAACGAGGGATCCGATGACGACTGGCTGGCGAGTCTGGGTTGAGGAACAAGCACCGGGGCCCGGCCCGACCCGCTCCTACAAGAGCAAGACGTCCGCTCGGTCCACATCACGCCATAAGAAAACGCCGGCGCAAGGCCGGCGTTTTCTGACGAACGGAAGAAGCCGCTTACGCCGCCTTCCACTGCCCCAGCGCCGCCAGGCCATTGTCGCGGGCACGCGCGAACACGGTCTCCTGCGCCTTGCCGACGTTGGCGGCGATGTCCTGCGACCACAGCTTCAGCGCCGCCGACTGCATCGCGCGGCCGTAGGAGAAGCTCAGCGGCCACGGGTTCGGGCCCATGCGGTTCATCGCGTCCAGGTGGGCGGTCGCGTCGTGGTCGGACTGGCCGCCCGACAGGAACACGATGCCCGGCAGGGTCGCCGGCACGGTCGACTTCAACACCTGCAGGGTCGCCGCGGCGACGTCCTCGACACTGGCCTTGTCGCTGCTGGTGGTGCCCGGCAGGACCATCGAGGCCTTGAGGATGGTGCCTTCCAGCATCACGTTGTGCTCGTACAGCGAGGCGAACAGCGAACGCAGGGTGACCTCGGAGACCTCGAAGCACTCGTCGATGTCGTGGCCGCCGTCCATGATCACTTCCGGCTCGACCATCGGCACCAGGCCCTGTTCCTGGCACAGCGCCGCGTAGCGGGCCAGCGCGTGTGCGTTGGCATCGATGCAGGTGCCCGAGGGGATGGTCTCGCCGATGTTGATCACCGCACGCCACTTGGCGAAGCGGGCGCCGAGCTTGTAGTACTCCTCCAGCCGCGCGCGCAGGCCGTCGAGGCCCTCGGTCACCACCTCGCCCGGGAACCCGGCCAGCGCGTGGGTGCCCTTGTCGACCTTGATGCCCGGGATGATGCCGTTGTCGTTCATGAGCTTGGTGAACGGCACGCCGTCCCTAGTCGACTGGCGCAGGGTCTCGTCGAACAGGATCGCACCGGAGATGTGCTCGCCCAGCTTCGGCGTCGACAGCAGCATTTCGCGGTAGGCGCGGCGGTTCTCCTCCGTGCACTCGACGCCGACGCCGTCGAAACGCTTCTTGATGGTCGCGTTCGACTCGTCGATCGCGATGATGCCCTTGCCCGCGGCAACCATGGCCTGGGCGGTTTCGGCAAGCTGTTCGATGCTCATTTTTGGGACGTCCTGCGGGGATCGGTGGGAAACCTTGGATTATAGCCTCCGTACCCGTGCCCTGGCTTTCAGGACGGCTCTGGCAACCCCGGCACTTCCTGCACCATGACTTCAGGCGACAGCTCCTCGCATGGCGGCGCAGAACCCCCATCTATCGCGAAATCCACCGGCACCTGCATGAACTGCGGCATTCGCCGGAGGTTGATGGGGCTGGGGGAGTAAGTCCAGCTGGCAGCGGCAACCAGGCTCGCGTCCTCGAACATCGTGCGTTGCGGCTTGGGCGCTTCGAAACTTCTGGACGATACGACCTTGAACTGGCTGGTCCTGCCGTCACTGCCGACCACGAAGCCCACGACAACGCAGGCGCTGTACCCGGCGCGAACCGCTGCCGACGGATATCCGGGGGGCTCGAATCGGGAGCTCAACCACAAATCCGGGCTGTCTTCATCGGGCAGGGCCACCCGGTCGCCATGGAGTTCGGTCGCCTTGTCCACAGGGATGGCATTGCGCTCGCCCCAAGCGGCCAGGTCGTCCACTCGGCACGACTCGCGGAGCGTTTCAACCTGCGCGCGACTGCTCTCACCCCCCGCTAAATCGACCGTATGCATGACGTAGCCCGGCATCGGCTTGCCTTTCCCGGCGAAGCGGAACCGCCAGGTTCGCGCAGCCTCGATCGCCGCTTCCGAAAAACGCCTCCGCTGCGCTTCAGTCACCCAGCCATTGAAGGCCCCCTGGAGCACCATCGGTTGCACCACGCTGCCGTCCTTCAACACGCCCATGCCGAGGACGACGCAGCCGACCCCCTTGCCGTCGATGCCGTCCGGCAATCCTGGCGTCGAGTGCATGGCGAGTTTCCAGTCAGCGTTGCGACTTTGCGCGCCGACGGTGCCACAGACCATCGCCAAGGCCAGTGACGCTGCTGCCACGGTCGTGCGTACTTTCATCCCTGCCCCCTTTTCCTGCGCGGTAGCTCCGCCCTGCAGGTTGATTCAAGACCCCTGATCGCTGCCGAATGTTACAGCTCCCCCAATCCCTCGGCCTTGCCGCCTTCACCGACCTGCAACAGCCGCAGCGTATTGGTCGCGCCGCGGTGCTCCATGTGGTCGCCGCTGGTGAAGATCAGACGTTCGCCCTCTTCCAGCCGGTTGCTGTCGAACAATTGCTGGATCGCGCTGCGCACCGCATCGCGGGTGGCCAGGCCGCGGCTGTCGAAGTCCATCGGCACCACCGCCCGCATCAGCGCCATCTGCCGGCGGGCGCCGGGGTGGCGCGACAGCCCGAACACCGGCGCCGGCGAACGGAAGCGCGACAGGAAGCGGGCGGTGCCACCGGACTCGGTCATCGCCACGATCGCGCGCACGCCGACGTGTTCGGACAGGAACATCGCCGCCATCGCGATCGCCTGGTCGGCGCGCAGCAGGTTGCGCGGGGCGTCCTCGAAGTCGGTGTCGTGGTCGAACTGGCGCTCGGCGCCGAGGCAGATCCGCACCAGCGCCTCGACCGCCTTGACTGGATAGCGCCCGGCGGCGGATTCGGCCGACAGCATCACCGCGTCGGTGCCGTCGATCACCGCGTTGGCGACATCGAGCACTTCGGCGCGGGTCGGGATCGGGCTCTCGACCATCGACTGCAGCATCTGGGTGGCGGTGATCACCACGCGGTTGCGGGCGAGCGATTCGCGGATGATCTTCTTCTGCAGGCCGGGCAGTTCGGCGTCGCCGATCTCCACGCCGAGGTCGCCGCGCGCGACCATCACCACGTCGCTGGCGTCGATGATCTCGGCGAGATTCTCGATCGCCTCGCTGCGTTCGATCTTCGACACCAACGCGGCATCGCTGCCGGCCGCGCGCGCGACCGCGCGGGCCTCGTCCATGTCGGCGGCGTTGCGGCAGAACGACACCGCGATGAAGTCGGCGTCGAGCTGCGCGGCGACCTTGATCAGCTCGCGGTCGCGTTCGGTCAGGGCACCGAGCGACAGGCCGCCACCCTGCTTGTTGAGCCCCTTGCGATCGGACAGTTCGCCGTCGTTGAGCACGCGGGTGACGATGCGCTCGCCCTCCACCGCCTCGACCTGCAACTGCATCATGCCGTCGTCGAGCAGCAGCACGTCGCCGGCTGCGACATCGCCAGGCAGTCCGAGGTAGCTGACGCCGATTTCCTTTGTGGTTCCGGGCGCGGCATCCGCGCGCGCGACCAGGTCGAAGCGGTCACCGGTCCTGAGCTGGACCTTGCCATCGGCGAAGCGCTCGATCCGGATCTTCGGCCCGGGCAGGTCGCACAGGATGCCGACCTCGCGCCCGACCCGCTGGCCGGCCTCTCGCACGGCCTGGGCGCGGGCGATCTGCGAGGCCGGGTCACCGTGGGAAAAGTTGAGCCGGACCACGTCGACACCGGCGCCCAGCAGCGCATCGAGCACGCCGGGCGCATCGGTCGCCGGGCCAAGGGTGGCTAGGATCTTGGTGCGTCGCAGCGGTATCGACATGGCATGCTTCCCTAGGGGTGCGGGTCACGCTAGCACAGCTGCCCGACGCTTCCGGTTGCATACGAATGCATGGGGATCCCGACATGCCGCAGAACCATCCGACCGACGACCTGCCGACGCTGGAAGGTCCGCGCATCCGCTTGCGTGGCTTCCGCGAGGACGACCTGCAGGATTTCTACGCGGTCCATTCCGACCCGGTGGTCAACCGCTACTGGAGCTTCCCGGCGTGGACCGAGGTGTCGCAGGCACGCGACTACTTTGCCAGTGCGATCGGCGGCCGCGATGCCGGGCGGATGCTGTGCTGGGTGATCGCCGAAGGCGATTCCGACCGCCTCGTCGGAAGCACCACGCTGTTCGCGATCAACCGCGAACAGGGCCGGGCCGAAATCGGCTATGCGTTGCGCGCCAGCCACTGGGGTCGTGGGTACGCGCAGGAAGCGCTGCGGATGGTGCTTCACCATGCCTTCGATACTCTCGACCTGCGCCGGATCGAGGCCGACATCGACCCGCGCAACACGGGGTCGTGCAAGCTGGTCGAACGCATGGGATTCGTCCGTGAGGGGTTGTTGCGCGATCGCTGGTGCGTTGCCGGCGAAACCACCGACAGCGCAATCTACGGGCTGCTCTCTGGCGAGTGGAATGCCATCGGCGGCGATCAGAAACGCTCCGTCTCGACGTAATGCTTGCCGGACACATATAGCGCCAGGCGCCCCTGGTAGCCCGCGAGGTTTGCCGCGGGATCAACCGTTGCCTCCTCCTCGTCGCCACCGATTTGCGGATACAGCGCCACCAGTTCGATCGCCTGCGTTTGCAGTTCGCGCGCGCGCTCGAACTCGCCGGCAGCAGCGTGGCATGCGGCCAACGTGTCGAGCTGCGCGGCGCCCATGTGTTCAGCCGTTCCCATGGATGCGGCTGCTTCCATTCCCCGGGCGGGATCGAAGATCGCCGCATCCGGCGAGGTGCATCGCGCCCATGCCAGGTTGTTCGTCGCGAGGGGAATGTCCTTCGTGCGCGCCTCCTCCCAGACCCCAATCGCCTCCAGCCTCGATTCGGCGGTGTTCTTGAAGTAGTACAGCCATGCGCCGTAGTCCACGTAGGCCGAGGGATTGCTGGCGGCCAGCGCGAGCTTCATCCAACGCAGGCCCTCGGCTTCATCCACCGACCCGAGTTCACCGCGAAGCAGCATTGACCCCAGCAACGCCTGCGACTCGTGGTCGCCCTTCTCGGCATCGGCAAGCAGCCACGCCTTCGCATCGCCAAGGTTCTTTTCCATGCCGCGCCCTGCAATCGCCATCCCGGCGAGACGACGACGCGCTTCGGCGCCTCCCTCCTCCGCAGCCATGGCGGTGTATGCGGCCACGGCGCGATCGACCGTGCCAACCACTCCCGGATACTCCCACTCGTACAGGCTGGCGAGATCGAAGATCGCCTCCACGTTCCCGCGTTGCGCCGCGTCGAGCAACCAGCCCTCGACTTCCGGCCAGCGCCCGTTGCGCGAGCTTTCGTACGCCAGGTACCGTTGCGCCGAACCGCTGCCTCCATGTGCCGCCGAAGCCATGAGCGCCCACCCCTCGGCCTCGCCTGGTCCGGGCGCGTCCTGCTCGATCAATGTCAAGGCAAGCTGGAACTGGTGCTCCGGATTTCCGGCAGACGCGGCACGTCGCTGCATGTCCAGGCGCTGCTGCTCCTCGCCGCGACGGCCGTGGTAATCGGCAATCAGCGAGAACCCCGTCCCGCTCCCATTGAACGCCGGTTCCGAGAGGTATTCGATGTCGCCGGGCGAGAGTACGAATGCCTTTTCTTCGCCGGCTTCAAGGACTCGGTCGGCAATCAATACGCCTCGCGCATTGGATTCACCCGCGCGCTCGGCGTCGACGAGCCGCTGGCGCAACGCGTCGGGCAGCCTGCCTTCGTGCGTGGCGCGCCACAGTTGCGCGTACTCCACTGCAGCATGCCCGTGGTACGACAGGTCCACCGCGGCATCCAGCAGTTGCCGGCCTACCGCATCGTCGGCTTCCACGCCCAGGCCGTGCTCATAGGCATACGCCAGCATCACCATTGGCAGGACGTGTTTCTGCTCGGCATACGGGAGCCAGGCATCGACGAATCCGTCACCGCAGCCCTCGAAGGGCCGGGTCTGGCAAATCACCAGCCATGTGGCGCCCGACAGGATTCCGCCCTGGGCCGCTGCATCGCGCACGGCCGTGGCCTTGTCTTCGGCCGAGACCGCCAGCCGGGCTGCGCGCACTGCCCGGATATCCGCCGCGATGCTCTCGCCGGCCTGGGCCTGCCCTTCGATGAAGGCATCGGCAATCGCGTTGCGCTGGATCGGGAAACCCGAGAACGGACTGTCACGATCAAGCCGATAGCCGGCATCCACGAAGTCGAACGAAAGCAGTTTCTCCTTGTCCAGTTCGGGATCCCAGGCCGCCACGACCATCGGCAGATACCGCTCGACCTGGTAGGCGGCGTAGTAGTCGTAACGGAACTCCAACCCGCTGGCGTGCAGCAATGCATATGCATCGATCGCATGCAGTACACGGATCGGGCGGGCGTTACCTACCTCGGAGGCTTGCGACCAGGCGTGTCGTGACAGCGAGGCGAGCACGGCGAGTTCGGCCTCGGCGACTTCCTCCTGTCCGGTGGCTTCGGCGCACATCATCGCCGCCCGCCGCAACGCGATGCTGACCGGGGCAAGGCGCACCGCGGCGTCGAGTTGTTCGCGGTGTTCCCGGCACGCCAGCGCGTCGACACCGAGAGGTCCATAGCCGACGGCCAGCAATGCCCCGTATGCGTCGTACGCCTCGGCCCCGGCGTTTTCGAGGAAGGCATTCCATGCCGAGGCGGGGTCGGCCACCAGTTGGTCGTTGGTCACCACCGCCGCGCCGGCAAGCGCGGGCCCGGACGTGATCGTCGCCAATGCGGCCACCAGAAGGGGAGCCCGCAACAGCGCCAGCAGGGAACAGGTCTTCATTCCACGTCTCCGTTGTCCATCACATCGCGCAACAGCGCCTTCAAGCGCGCATTGCGCTCGTCCGTTCCGATCCCGGACGACACGCGGAACCGCAACCGAGCGGAAAGGCTGTCGTGGGCGTCACCGAGTTCCCGGAGGTGCGGCCCGACGGATTCCGGCATCACCTCCGGCTTCCTGGCCTCCAGTGTGGATTCGACCTGGACGTGGCCGGTTTCGATGCGGATGTCGCGCTTGTACTTGAACGCAGGCGATGCGTGCGCCACCGACTCGCCGTGGAACAACGGCGTCCAGCCGGCGGGCGTCTCCAGGTTGATCTGGTGTTCGAACCGCGCCGGGCGCGAAAAGGCGACCGGGGTGGTGCGATCAAGCCCGCTCGGCAGCGCCATGGCCCCGTCAAGCGCCTGCGCGAAAACATCGATTGCCCTTTGTTGCGCGCCTTCGCTCTCGAACGGCGAGGCGAGCCGATACAGCTCGGTGACCGTCACGACGTTGCCGCGGCGATCGTCTTCGATGTGGGGGCTCCGGAGCACGGACAATTCCCCCAATCGTCGCTGGTAGTAGTCCGCATACCGGCGGGAAAGTTCCTGCGGCCGGGCATCGACGAGCCGCCGCCGGGCATCGTCCGCCGATCGGCCCCGGTAGACGGTACTCACCTCGAACGTCATGGAACCACCGTCATCCTCTGGCCGGTAGTGCTCGACCACCCGGACTCCGGAGTCGAATTCGCGCGTCGGCTCGATCGCTTCCAATGCATCGGCACCGGTTTCAACCGGCAGTGCGACCCCATAGGAGCCCAGGTCGCTGTCACGCGGGTCGCCACCCTGTTGCGAGATCGTGGGATCCAGCCACATCACCGAATCGCCGACGCGCGCGCGGACGATGACGTGGTTGAACACCGACGCGGATGGCACGAACTCCAGCAATGCCCGGCCACGGTCAGTCGAGACCAGTGCCGGAACGGCGTCCACGCCCAACCGGTCGAGCAGCGTGACCAACAGGTAGACCTTGTCCTTGCAATCGCCATAGCGCCTGGACCAGGTGAGTGCGGGGGGATTCGGGCGATGGGTGTTCTCCCCCATCTCGGCACCGAAATAGCGGACTTCGTCCTGCACGGCGCGCAAGGCCGCGCGCACCCGTTCGAAGGGATCCTCCAGGCGCGACCATTCGGCCACCCGTGCTTCCAACTGCGCGGGCAGCTCGGTGACGGCGGGATACAGCGGCAACGCCCACGCCACCACGTCGCTCCAACGCTGGTCCACTGCGACCTGCACCAGCGGGTACGGCTGGTACCAGACCGGATAGCCGCCATCGTCAACGACCGGTGCGGAGCCGTGTACGTGGAATCGCGCCTCGGTAGCCCCTGGCAGTCGCGTTATGACCGCAGCCGGCGCGTCGTTCTCGACATGGGTTGCGAAACGCGTACCGGGATCGGCCAGTACCCGCAGGTGCACGTCCAGCACCGGGCTGCCCCACCCCATGCGACCCCAGTCCGCCATCTGGCCCGTGAGGATCGGATTGCTTCCGGAAACCGTGTAGCCAATCCGCACCAGGTCGTTGACGCGGATATCCTCGAGGACAATCAGCGCCGTGACCTCGCCATTGGCGAGGTCCTGCTCGAAGTCGCTCTCGCGCCGCGCCAGCGATATCTTTTCGGGGAGCAGGCGATCCTGCCAGTTGCCATCCCGCCGGACCTCGACACGATGGATCCGCAACTGCTGGTATTCGGGATTGAAACTTACCTGGAAGCGGCCGGCCTCGCCCAGCATCGATGCCGAGGTCGGTTCATACACGTGCTCGGTATAGCGCTGTGCACGGTCGTCGCGGCGATCGACCTGGTTGTCGTAGAGCCAGTAACGCCAGCGCCCATCCGTCACGCCGGGAGCGTCCGGATCCCATTTGGCAGGCACGTCGTGCCGCACGACGAATGCCGGCTCCGCCCCCACCGAGAACCCGTATTCACCGCGACGGAATTCAGCGTCTCCCGCGCGCGCGCCTCCCGCCGCCAGCAGCGCCAGCACCCAGATAAAGTTTCGCATCAACCCCTGATCCCCCGTGTCCCCTACCCGGCAGGCTACTACAGGGCGACGCGGTCGGGGCGGTGGACCGACCCGGCTCTGGCAACGCCGCTATGCGACTCAGCCGCGTGCGTCCAGTGCCGCCACCGCCGGCAGCTGCTTGCCTTCGAGGAACTCCAGGAACGCACCGCCGCCGGTCGAGATGTACGACACTTCGTTCTCGATCCCGTACTTGTCGACCGCCGCCAACGTGTCGCCGCCACCGGCGATCGAGAACGCCTCGCTGGCCGCGATCGCCCGCGCCAGCGCCTCGGTGCCGTGGCCGAAGGCGTCGAACTCGAACACTCCGACCGGGCCGTTCCAGACCACGGTGCCGGCGCGCTTGATCAGCTCGGCGTAGCGCGCGGCGGTGTCGGGGCCGATGTCGAGGACCATGTCGTCGGCGCCTACCGCGTCGACCGCCTTGACCGTCGCCGGCGCATCGGCGGCGAACGCGGGCGCGACCACCACGTCGGTCGGCACCGGGATGTCGGCGCCGCGCGCCTTGGCGTCGGCCATGATCTTCCTGGCGGTGTCGACCAAGTCCATCTCGACCAGCGACTTGCCGACGCCATGGCCCATCGCGGCGATGAAGGTGTTGGCGATGCCGCCACCGACGATCAGCTGGTCGACCTTCGACACCAGCGACGCCAGCAGTTCCAGCTTGGTGCTGACCTTGGAGCCGGCGACGATCGCCAGCAGCGGCCGCGCCGGCTGGTCGAGCGCCTTGCCGAGGGCGTCGAGTTCGGCCATCAGCAGCGGGCCGCCGGCGGCGACTTTCGCATGCCTGATGACGCCGTGGGTCGAGGCCTGCGCGCGGTGGGCGGTGCCGAACGCGTCCATCACGAATACGTCGCACAACCCCGCATAGGCCTTGGCCAGCGCTTCGTCGTCCTTCTTCTCGCCGACGTTCATGCGGCAGTTTTCCAGCAGCACCAGCTGGCCCGGCTTGACGTCGACGCCGCCAACCCAGTCCTTGACCAGCGGCACCTCGATGCCGAGCAACTGCGACAGGCGCTCGGCGACCGGCTGCAGCGATTCGTGCTCGCTCCAGACGCCTTCGCTGGGGCGGCCGCGGTGCGACATCACCATCACCGCCGCGCCCTTGTCCAGCGCCAGCTTCAGGGTCGGCAACGCCGCCGTGATGCGCTGCTCCGAAGTGATGCGACCGTCCGCGTCGATCGGCACGTTGAGATCCTCGCGGATCAGCACGCGCTTGCCGGAAAGGTCGAGGTCGGTCATGCGGACGATGGTCATCGATTGGGCGCCTTGGAGTCTCCCCGTCATGGAGAGGTTGGGTGGGAAGGGCCGCAGGCCCGGGCGATCACGGCTGCGGAGGCGTGCATTGTCCCGCCGGCGCCGTTCCGGGGCAAATCCCGGCACGATGCAGGACGATCAACGGATCACAACATTTTGTGTTGACGACGCGAAATATCGCGCTATGTTGTGGTTGTCGGTGCCGGCCTCGCGGCTGGCTTAAAACGGGAAGCCGGTGCGGGCTGCTCACATGAGCATGTCCAATTCCGGCGCTGCCCCGCAGCGGTAGTGGAAACGAAAGCCGTCATGGCACTGGGCAAACGCCCGGGAAGCGACGGCCGGTAGGTGGAACTGGTTTGTTGTAGGAGCGGCTTCAGCCGCGATCTGGAATCGGACGAACGACCGGGCATCCGATCGCGGCTGAAGCCGCTCCTACAGATAACGCCAGTTCCAGGTCCAGAGCCCGAAGACCTGCCGACAGCCGCGCGATGCACACCGCGCGGTGAACGGCCAGGGAGTCTCCGGACTCCGCGCCCGCGGGGGCGTGGTCGTGCGATCGATGTCGGGCCTGCGCCATGCAGGCCGCCGGTCGATGGCATGCGCGCCTCCGTGCGCCGTCCTTCGAGGGAAGGCCGGCGACCCGTGCTTCATGCACCGGAGTCACGCCATGACCACCGATACCCCCGCCGCAGTTGCGACCGACGGCACCGACACGCCCGACCTTGCCAACTCCATGAGCGGCACTGTCACTACCGCCACCGCATCGACGCCCACCACCGACGCCCCCGGCCTGACCCTGACCCCGCCCGCCGCCGCCTTCAGCATGGCGGTGACCAAGCGCAATGGCGGCCGCGAGCCGGTCGACCTCAACAAGATCGTGCGCGCGATCACCCGCTGCAGCGACGACCTGTACGCGATCGACCCGATGCGCGTCGCCACCCGCACCATCTCCGGCCTCTACGACGGCGCGAGCACCCGCGAGCTCGACGAACTGTCGATCCGCACCGCCGCGCTACTGACCGCCGAGGAGCCCGAGTACGGCCGCCTCGCCGCGCGGCTGCTGGCCGGGGTGATCGAGAAGGAAGTCGCGGCGATCGACATCAATGCGTTCTCGCAGTCGGTGCAGCGTGGCCATGAGCTGGGCGTGATCAACGCGCGCCTGCTCGGCTTCGTGCAGGCCAATGCGCGCAAGCTCAACGACGCCATCGACAACACCCTCAACAACCGCTTCGACTACTTCGGTTTGCGCACGCTGTACGACCGCTACCTGCTGCGCCACCCGACCGCGCGCACGGTGATCGAAACCCCGCAACAGTTCTTCCTGCGCGTGGCCTGCGCGCTCAGCGAGGACGTCGGCGATGCACTGGCGCTGTACCGGCGGATGGCGCAGCTGGACTACATTCCGTCGTCGCCGACGCTGTTCAACTCGGGAACCACCCACGAGCAACTGTCGTCGTGCTTCCTGCTCGACTCGCCCGAGGATTCGCTGGAAAGCATCTACCAGCGCTACATGGACGTGGCCAAGCTGAGCAAGTTCAGCGGCGGCATCGGCCTGAGCTACAGCCGCATCCGCTCGCGCGGCTCGCTGATCCGCAGCACCAACGGCCTGAGCAACGGCATCGTGCCGTGGCTGAAGACGCTCGACGCCTCGGTCGCGGCGGTCAACCAGGGCGGCAAGCGCAAGGGCGCGGCCTGCGTCTACCTGGAGCCGTGGCACGCCGACGTCGAGGAGTTCCTGGAGTTGCGCGACAACACCGGCGACGAGGCGCGGCGCACCCACAACCTCAACCTCGCCAACTGGATTCCCGACGAGTTCATGCGCCGGGTCGAGGCGGACGCGATGTGGTCGCTGTTCGACCCGTACAAGGTGCCGGCGTTGACCGACCTGTTCGGCGAAGCCTTCGACCGCGCCTACGCCGCCGCCGAGGCCGCCGGTCTCGCCCACAAGCAGGTCAAGGCGCGTGAGCTGTACGGTCGGATGATCCGCACGCTGGCGCAGACCGGCAACGGCTGGATGAACTTCAAGGACAAGTCCAACCGCGCCTGCAACCAGACCGCCAAGGCCGGCAACGTGGTGCATCTGTCGAACCTGTGCACCGAGATCCTCGAGGTCACTTCGCAGGACGAGACTGCGGTCTGCAACCTCGGCTCGATCAACCTGTCGCACCATGTCGAACTGTTCGAGGAAGGGCCTGTGCACGGCGAAGCCGGGCGCTTCGACTTCGACAAGCTGGCCGAAACCGTGCGCCTGGCCGTGCGCCAGCTCGACCGGGTGATCGACCTCAACTTCTACCCGATCGAGACCGCGCGCCGCGCCAACCTCAAATGGCGCCCGGTCGGGCTCGGTGCGATGGGTCTGCAGGACGTGTTCTTCAAGCTGCGGCTGCCGTTCGACTCAGAGCCTGCGCGGGCGCTGTCGAAGAAGATCGCCGAGGAGATCTACTTCCACGCGCTGTCGGCGTCGAACGAACTGGCGCTGGAGCACGGAAGGCACCCGGCGTTCGCCGACACCCGCGCGGCCAGTGGCGAGTTGCAGTTCGAAGCCTGGGACGTACAGCCGGGCGACCCCGAACGCTGGGACGGCCTGCGCGCGCGCATCGCCGAACACGGCCTGCGCAACTCGCTGCTGATCGCGATCGCACCGACCGCGACCATCGCCTCCATCGCCGGCTGCTACGAGTGCATCGAGCCGCAGGTGTCCAACCTGTTCAAGCGCGAAACGTTGTCGGGCGACTTCATCGTGGTCAACCGCTACCTGGTCGAGGAGCTGAAGACGCTCGGCCTGTGGACGGCGGAGCTGCGCGACGCGATCAAGCGCGCCGACGGCTCGATCCAGGGCATCGAGGCGATCCCCGAGTCACTGCGGCAGGTCTACCGCACCGCGTGGGAATTGCCGATGCGTTCGCTGATCGACATGGCCGCCGACCGCGGTGCATTCATCGACCAGAGTCAGTCGCTCAACCTGTTCATCGAGAGTCCGAACATCGGTCAGCTGTCGTCGATGTACATGTATGCGTGGAAAAAGGGATTGAAGACGACGTACTACCTGCGCTCGCGGCCGGCGACGCGGATTGCGAAGGCGACCGTCGGGAAGGCGGAGGCGAGTGCACCTGTGCCGGCGCTCGACGCGATCGCCTGCTCGCTGGAGAACCCGGAAAGCTGCGAGGCCTGCCAGTAGCGATCCGCCCCGCTTCCTGTAGGAGCGGCGCGATCGGATGCCCGGTTGCGCACACCGACTCCAGATCGCGGCTGAAGCCGCTCCTACAAAAAGCCCGAACCCTCAGGAACCCACCATGCAACCCCACCTGCTCGACCCCGGCTTCGACCTCACCCTGCGGCCGATGCGCTACCCGCGCTTCTACGACATGTACCGCGACGCGATCCGCAACACCTGGACCGTCGAGGAGGTCGACTTCTCGCTCGACGTCAACGACCTGCGCCACAAGTTCGGTCCGTCCGAGCGCCACCTGATCGAACGGCTGGTCGCGTTCTTCGCCACCGGCGATTCGATCGTCTCCAACAACCTCGTGCTCAACCTGTACCAGCACATCAACGCCCCCGAGGCGCGGATGTACCTGTCGCGGCAGCTGTATGAGGAAGCGCTGCACGTGCAGTTCTACCTCACGTTGCTCGACACCTACCTGCCCGACCCGACCGAGCGCGCACGCGCATTCGACGCGGTCGAGAACATCCCCTCGATCCGCGCCAAGGCCGCGTTCTGCTTCAAGTGGATCGATTCGATCCAGGGCCTGCAACGCATCGAGACCCGCGAGCAGCGCCGCCAGTTCCTGCTCAACCTGATCTGCTTCGCGTGCTGCATCGAGGGCCTGTTCTTCTTCGCCGCGTTCGCCTACGTCTACTATCTGCGCTCACGCGGTTTGCTGCACGGGCTGGCGTCGGGCACCAACTGGGTGTTCCGCGACGAGAGCTGCCACATGGCGTTCGCGTTCGAGGTGATCGACACCGTGCGCAAGGAGGAGCCGGGGCTGTTCGATGCCGGGCTGGAGGATGACGTGGTGCTGATGCTAACCGAGGCGGTCGACTGCGAGATGCAGTTCGCCGCCGACACCCTGTCGGGCGGCGTGGTCGGGCTGTCGCTCAAGGACATGCGCCAGTACCTGGAGTACTGTGCGGACCAGCGGCTCGGACAACTGGGGATGCCGAAGCATTTCGGCGCAAGCAACCCGTTCGGTTTCATGGACTTGCAGGATGTACAGGAGGTCACCAATTTCTTCGAGCGCCGGGTCTCGGCGTACCAGGTCGGCGTGCAGGGCGAAGTCGCCTTCGACGCCGTGTTCTGACGCGACGTCCGGTCGCGCATCGCGCACCATCCCCCGAGTCGAACCGCTCGGATCGCTCTGATCGACGGCGCCGCGAGAACGCGGTTGCAAAGGCGGCACGGAGCCGCCGCCCCGGCACGGATCGCGGGGCGACAGCAGGGATGCCGAGGGACGACATGGCAGTCGTGATGCAGCACCGGACACCGCGGGGGCCAGGGATGGCCGACAACGGGCGGAATGGATGCCGCCCACTTGCCGTACCCGGCGCGACTCAGCGCCCGCCGACCACCGGCAGGCCAAGGCCGCGGGTGGCGGCGTCGATGCCGAGCCCGTAACGCAGGCTGCGGCCAATCCGGTCGGCGTACTCGCACATCTGCTTCGCGTGTTCCTCGTCGAGCAGTTCGGTCGAGGTCTGGCGCCACAGGTCCAGCCACTCATCGAAATGCGCGGCGTCGATCGGGTGGCCGCGGTGCTTGGCCATCGGGTTGCCGCGGTAGGTCTTCGCGCCCAGCGCCACCGAGCACCAGAACGTGGTCAGCAGGCGCTTGTGTTCCGGCCAGTCGTCGACCGCCGCGTTGAACACCGGCCCGAGAGTCGGGTGGCGCTGGACGCGGTCATAGAACACGTCGACCAGTTCGGCCAGTTTCGCTTCGGTGAGTTCGGCGGGTCGGGGCATGATCGAGAACAGGACAGGTGGGGACGTGTCGATGGTGCATCGCAGAGATGGAGCCGGCCTTGCCGCAAGTCAAGCGCCCACGAAAAAGGCCGGGCGATGAACCCGGCCTTTTCGAGTGGCAGCGGCGCGCGACGCTTACTTCGCCGCGACCACCTTGACCATCTCCAGGCACTTGTTGGAGTAGCCCCACTCGTTGTCGTACCAGCTGACCAGCTTGACGAAGCTGTCGTCGAGCGCGATGCCGGCCTCGGCGTCGAAGATCGAGGTACGCGCGTCGCCGCGGAAGTCGGTGGCGACCACCTTGTCCTCGGTGTAGCCGAGGATGCCCTTCAGCGCGCCCTGCGACTGCGACTTCATCTCCGCGCAGATCTCGGCGTAGGTCGCCGGCTTCTCCAGCTCGACGGTCAGGTCGACCACCGACACGTCCGATGTCGGCACGCGGAAGCTCATGCCGGTCAGCTTCTTGTTGAGTTCCGGGATCACCACGCCGACCGCCTTGGCCGCGCCGGTGGACGACGGGATGATGTTCTCGAGGATGCCGCGGCCGCCGCGCCAGTCCTTGTTGGACGGGCCGTCGACGGTCTTCTGGGTCGCGGTGGCGGCGTGCACGGTGGTCATCAGGCCGCGCTTTATGCCCCACTTGTCGTTGAGCACCTTGGCCACCGGGGCCAGGCAGTTGGTGGTGCAGCTGGCGTTGGAGATGATCGCCTCGCCCTTGTAGGTCTTGTCGTTGACGCCATAGACGAACATCGGGGTGGCGTCCTTCGACGGCGCCGACAGGATCACCTTCTTCGCGCCGGCATCAATATGCTTCTGCGCGGTTTCGGCGGTCAGGAACAGGCCGGTCGACTCGATCACTACCTCGGCGCCGACCTCGTCCCACTTCAGGTTGGCCGGGTCGCGTTCCTGGGTCAGGCGGACCTTCTTGCCGTTGACGACCAGGTTGTCGCCGTCGACCGACACGTCGCCCTTGAAGCCGCCGTGCACGGAGTCGTACTGCAGCATGTAGGCCAGGTAGTCCGGCTCCAGCAGGTCGTTGATGGCGACGATTTCGATGTCGTTGCCGAAATTCTGCACGGCCGAGCGCAACACGTTGCGTCCGATGCGGCCGAAACCGTTGATACCAACCTTGATCGCCATTACGGGCTCCTGATGGGCGGAAACTGTGGGAGGAAGCGGATAAATCGGGGTATTTTAGCCTGTTGCCCGGGCGAATGCCCCCGTGCCCATCCCGTCCCGAGAGCCATGCCATGCGCCGTTCACGCCCGACCCTGTTGCCCATCCTGATCGCCGCGTTGCTGATGCTGCTGGCCGGGCCGGTCGGCGCGTGGGGGCCGCAGGGCCACCGGCTGGTCGCGGCGCTGGCCTGGAGCGGACTGACCCCGCAGGCGCGGGCGGAGGTCATGGTCCTGCTGGTCGGCGAGTCCGACCCCACCCTGCCCGGCATCGCCAACTGGGCCGACCAGTTGCGCGCCGAGGATCCGGACCTGGGCAGGCGCAGCGCC
Source organism: Lysobacter sp. F6437 (assembly GCF_052547215.1). Taxonomy (NCBI): domain Bacteria; kingdom Pseudomonadati; phylum Pseudomonadota; class Gammaproteobacteria; order Lysobacterales; family Lysobacteraceae; genus Lysobacter; species Lysobacter sp. F6437. The sequence goes on along the minus strand of NZ_JBQWRB010000005.1, from coordinate 51,633 downwards.
GGGTGGCATTACGTCAACATCGGCGAGGAAGGCTGCCACTACGACGCAGCGCGCGACTGCCCCGGCGGTAACTGCGTGGTCGGCGCGATCGACCGCCAACTGGCGATCCTGGCCGACCACGCGCAGCCGCTGGCGGCACGCCGGCAGGCGCTGAAGTTCGTGGTCCATTTCGTCGGCGACGTGCACCAGCCGATGCACGCCGGCTACGGCTACGACAAGGGCGGCAACACCGTGCAGGTCCGCGTGCCCGATGGCAGCCGGGATGGCGACGGCAGCAACCTGCACCGGCTGTGGGACAGCGGCCTGCTGAACACCGCCGGCCTCGACGACGCGGCCTACCTTCGGCACCTGCAGTCATTGCCGCCGGTGCCCGCCTCCAGCGTCGCCGGCCCGGCCGCATGGGCCGAGGCGTCCTGCGCGATCGCAGTACAGCCCGGGCTGTACCCGCCGCGCGCGAAGATCGACGACACCTATGTGCAACGCTGGCGGCCGGTGGCCGAGGCACAGCTGCGACGCGGCGGCGCGCAGTTGGCCGCGCTGTTGAACGGGGCGCTCGGGGACTGACGCAAGCCCGTTCCAACGACGCACGTACTATGGGGCGACCGCAGCGGAGGCCCAACCATGGTTCCCGATGTCCAGCCGTTCTTCCATCGCGACAGCAACACCTGGACCTACGTCATCGCAGAGCCCCACGGATCGGCGGCGGCGATCATCGACCCGGTGCTCGACTTCGACGCGCGCGCCGGCCGGGTCTCCACGGCCTCTGCCGAGGCGGTGCTGGACCATGTGCACGAGCGCAGCCTCGACGTGCAATGGATCCTCGAAACCCACGCCCATGCCGACCACCTCAGCGCCGGTGACTGGCTCCGGCGGCAACTGCCGGGCGCGCGGCTTGCGATCGGCGACGGCATCCGCACCGTGCAGCGCGAGTTCGCACCGGTCTTCAACCTCGGTACCGATTTCGCGACCGACGGCTCGCAGTTCGACCACCTGTGGCAGGCCGATGAAACCTTCACTATCGGCGCGCTGCCGGCGCGGGTGATCGGCGTGCCTGGCCACACCGACGACAGCTGCGCCTACCTTCTCGGCGACGCACTGTTCACCGGCGACTCGCTGTTCCTGCCCGACAGCGGCACTGCGCGCTGCGACTTTCCCGGTGGCAGCGCAGCGACGCTGTATCGCTCGATCCGGCAGATGTACGCACTGCCTGACGCGACCCGCGTATTCGTCTGCCACGACTATGGCGCGGGAAGCAGCCGCGAGGTCGCCTGCGAGACCACCATCGGCGAGCAGAAACGCCACAACATCCACGTCCGCGCCGACACCGGCGAAGCGGAGTTCGTGCAATTGCGCGAAGCCCGCGACGCCACCCTGTCGATGCCGGCGCTGATGCTGCCCGCGGTGCAGGTCAACATCCGCGCCGGCGCGTTGCCGGAGGCCGAGGTCAACGGCATCCGCTACCTGAAGGTGCCGCTCGACCGGTTCTGAGTCACGTTCTTATCCCAATGCGCCTGCCCCGCGATTGCACTCAATCGTCAAGGCAAACCCGCGCATCCGAATGGACATCGACCACGATGGTGTCGCAGCTCACTTCGGCAACTTGCCCAGCACCGGACAATGCCAGCAGATCGATTCCAGGCGCGGTTCCCGCCCTCCCGTCACCGGGCGGGATATCGAAGTCAACTGGAACGCGGACGCGACTCGCGATCGGCTTTCCGTTCTCGAACTCGGGATTGAACTTCCACTGCCAAGCCGCATCAACCGCCGCCTGGTCGAACACACCTGCAGGCTCGGAGCTTTCGACCACGACTTCGACCGGGTTGCCGGCGGCATCCACGTCGATCACAAGTACCACCTTGCCAGTGAGCTTCTGCTCGACCGCCGTTTTGGGGTAAGCGGGCGGTGTCAGCACGCGCGCGTCGCTGCCGACAGTCGGGGAAGGAGCGGCGTCGGGTTCGAACCGGATCGGCACCCGGACCTGGCCAGCCACTGGCTTGCCGCCGCGGATCTCCGGCTGGAACGTCCACTGCCAGGCCGCATCGATGGCCGCCTGGTCGAAGAGACCGGCCGGCTCGGAACGCTCGACTTCGATCGCGGTGGGACGTCCACTGGCATCGACATCGACCACCAGCACCACCATGCCGCCAATGCCCTGCTCGATCGCGGCCGCGGGATAGCGTGGCGGCGGCGTCCGCTCGCCGGTGACGCCCGCCAACTGGTCGGCGACGACCTGCGGTGGTTGCGCGGCCCAGGCGGTAAAGGCGACGAGCAGGGTCAGCACGCAGACAGCGGCACTGCCGAAAGCCCAGCGGGTACGGGTAGGAACGGGTTGGTTCAACATCGCGATTCTCTCCTTGAGTGGATGGCCGTAACCCCAGTGGCAGCCCAGCGGTAGCGCCTGGCTGGCCAGTTGGGCCTTCAACATCGCCTCGCCATAGGCGCGACGCGATTTGGGGTGCAGCGTGATGACGCGCTGGTCGCATGCCAGTTCCTGGTCATGGCGGAAGCGCCGGCTGGCGAGGTGCACCAGCGGGTTGAACCAGAACAGGCAGCGCAGCGCGACGACCGCCGCGTTCAGGTGCAGGTCGCCGCCGCGGATATGGCTGCGCTCATGGGCCCGCATCAACCGTTGCTGCTCGGCGCTGAAGCGCTGGTCGAAATCGGCCGGTACCACGATCCGCGGACGCAGCAGGCCGAACGCGGCGGGCAATCCGCGGATTGCGCTGGACTGCTGCAGGCCGTCCCCACGCGACCGCAACGTACCCAGCGCGCGGCGGAACCTGCGTTGCTGCAGTGCGAACCAGGCGATGGAAAACAGCACACCGATCGCCCATGCCAGCATCGCCGCCGTGCTCCCATCGATAGTCGTGGTCGGGCCATGGCTGACCGCCACTGGAAGTGCAGCGACCGGTTGCGCCATGACCGCCATCGGCGTCGCCACGGTCGCCGCCGGCAGCAGCACGGCAGCCAGTGCCGCCGGGACCAGCGACCAGCTCGCATAGGCGACTCCCGCGCCGAAGTACGTGCGCAGGTAATGCCGCGTCATCAGCACGACCAGGATCGCGGCGCTGCCGGCGATGGTCGTTTCGGCCAGCAGCGGCAGCGCGTCAGCGAGCACCATCGTCGATCTCCTGAAGCAGCTTGCGCAGCTCGGCAATGTCCTCGCCACTGAGCTTGCGCTGCTCGCTGAAGTGCGCGACCAGCGGCGCGACCCGTCCGCCGAACAGGCGGTCGAGCAGGCCTTCGCTCTCGTCGATCAACCAGTCCCCACGCTCCAGCACCGGCGTGTACAGGTAGCGGCGGCCGTCCTTCTCGGCGGCGATCGCGCCCTTGTTGAGCAGGCGGTTGAGCAGGGTCTTGATGGTCGGCTCCTGCCAGTGCCGGCTTTCCGCCAACGCCTGCACGACGTCGTCGGCGCTGCGCGGATGCTGGCGCCAGAGCACATCCATCACGATCGATTCGGCCTCGCTGATCTGCATTGTTTACATCCGTAATCTTTTCGCCAGATTACGAATGTAATCGTGATTGTCAAGACCCGTAAATTGCTTCGTGCAGGAGCGACGCAAATCGCGACCGCACGGCGAACCCGGACACTGGCGCGTTCGCGACTTACGTCGCTCCTGCATCGGAACCGGTCTTGGGCGCTGCGGATTACCTCGGTGCGATACTCCAGCCATGACGACGCAGGCGCATTCCGGGGCCACCGTGCAACTCGACTCCATCGAGGCCGCGGTGGAGCTGATGCTGACCCGGATCGACGGTCCGTTGCAGGTCGGTGCGCCGCTCGGACTCGGCAAGCCGCACCGGTTGCTCAATGCCTTGTATGCGCGCGCGAGGACCGATGCGTCGCGACCGCTGCATCTCTACACGGCGCTGTCGCTGGACCCGCCCGCCGCGGGCAAGGGACTGGAAGGGCGCTTCCTCGGCCCGTTCGTGTCGCGCCACTTCGGCGACGACTTCCCGCGGCTGGACTACGTGGCGGCGATGCGTCGCGACGCGCTGCCGGCGCACATCGAGGTCGAGGAGTTCTACTTCCAGTCCGGCGCGCTGCTCGGTTCGAGCCAGGCGCAGCGGCGCTATGCCAGTCTCAACTACACCCATGTCGCGCGCGCCCTCGCCGACCGCGGCGTCAACTGCATCGTGCAGCGGGTCGCGCGCGAGCCCGGTGGCACGCGGTTGTCGTTGTCGTGCAACACCGACCTGACCTTCGACGCGATCGACGCCATCACTGCCGCCGGGCTGCCACGACCGCTGCTGGTCGCCGAGGTCGACCCGGAACTGCCGTGGCTGGATGGCAGCGCGGCGGTCGACGAGGGTTTCTTCGATGCGGTGGTGACGCCACCGGGGCCGCATCCGAAGCTGTTCGGCCTGCCGCGGCAACCGGTGAACGAGGTCGACTACGCGATCGGCTTCCACGCCAGTACCTTGGTGGTCGACGGCGGCACCCTGCAGATCGGCATCGGCGCACTGGCCGACGCGTTGTGCCACGCGCTGGCGCTGCGCCACACCGACAACGCCGCGTATCGCAAGGTACTCAAGGCGTTGCGTTCGCCGGCCACCGAGGACCCGTCGCTGGGGCCGTTCGCGCAAGGCCTGTATGGCTGCAGCGAAATGCTCAACGAAGGGTTCAAGCGGCTGGTCGAGGCCGGGGTAATCCGGCGCAAGGTGGTCGAGGACGAAGCGGTGATGCGACGGCTGGTCGAAGGCGGCGCGACCGACGATGACCACGCGCGGCTTGGGCGCGAAGGACAGTACCTGCATGGTGCGTTCTACCTCGGTTCGCACGACCTGTACGACTGGCTGCGCAATCTCGACGGCGACACCCGCCGCGCGATCGACATGCGCCGGGTCAGCTCGGTCAACGAGTTGTACGGCGGCAACGAGACGCTGGAGCGGCTGCAGCGCCGCGATGCGCGCTTCTTCAACAGCTGCATGATGGCGACCGTACTCGGCGCCGCGGTGTCGGACGCGCTGGAGGACGGCCGGGTGGTGTCGGGCGTCGGCGGCCAGTACAACTTCGTGGCGATGGCGCACGCCTTGCCGGGCGCGCGCTCGGCGCTGATGTTCCGCGCGGTACGGGATGCCGATGGGCACAGTCGTTCGAACGTGGTCTGGAACTACGGGCACACCACCATCCCGCGCCATCTGCGCGACATCTACATCAGCGAGTACGGCATCGCCGACGTGCGCGGCAAGGCCGACGAGGATTGCGTGGTGGCGATGGCCGGGATCTGCGATGCACGGTTCCAGCAGGACTTGCTGGAGACCGCGAAGGCCGAAGGCAAGCTGCGCCGGGATTTCGCTATGGATCCGCGCGCAGCGGACAACACCCCGGCGTGGCTGCGCGAGACGCTGGCGCCGCTGCGCTGCGACGGCACACTGCCCGACTACCCGCTGGGCAGTGATTTCACCGCGGTCGAGCAACGTCTGGTGAAGGCGCTGGCATGGCTGAAGGCGAATACCGGCAGCACGGCCGGCAAGCTGCGGACGGTGGCGCGGGCATTGCTGCGTGGCCATCGCGCCGATGCGGAGGCGATGGCGCGGATGGATCTGGAACGGCCCACCGGCTTCGGTGAGCACCTGGAAGCCCGCTTGCTGGCACTTGCCCTTCGCGAGACACGCTGATCCCGCCCCTTTGCCCCAAAGTGGCCTCTTCGTAGGAGCGGCTTCAGCCGCGATCGGGTGCTTGATCGCTCGAACCGATTTCCGATCGCGGCTGAAGCCGCTCCTACGAAAGCCTCGGGCTCAAAGTGAGTTGGCCGCCTCGATCACGCGCTCAACGGTGAAGCCGAAGTGCGGGAACAGCTTGCCCGCCGGGGCGCTGGCGCCGAAGGTGTCGATGCCGATCACCGCGCCGTCGAGACCCACGTACTTGCGCCAGAAGTCGGACACGCCGGCTTCGATCGCCACGCGCCTGCGGCAGGCGTTCGGCAGCACCGACTCGCGGTAGGCAGCGTCCTGGCGGTCGAACACGTCGGTTGACGGCATCGACACCACGCGCACGTCGTCGCCCAGCTGCGCGGCCGCCTGCATCGCCAACCCGACTTCCGAACCGGTCGCGATCAGGATCAGTCGCGGGTTGGCGCCACCTTCCTTCAGCACGTAGCCACCGCGCGCTATGTCGGCGACCTGTGCCTCGCTGCGCGGCTGGTGGTCGAGGTTCTGGCGCGAGAACACCAGGCAGCTCGGGCCGTTGCCGCGCTCGATCGCGGCGCGCCACGACACCGCCGACTCGACCGCATCGCAGGGGCGCCAGACGTCGTTGTTGGGGATGTAACGCAGGCTCGCGACGTGCTCGATCGGCTGGTGGGTCGGGCCGTCCTCGCCAAGGCCGATCGAGTCGTGGGTGTAGACGTGGATCGCGTGCGCGGCCATCAGCGCGCTCATGCGCACCGCGTTGCGGGCGTAGTCGCTGAACACCAGGAAGGTGGCGTCGTACGGGATGAAGCCGCCGTGCACCGACAGGCCGTTGCTGATCGCGGTCATCGCGAATTCGCGCACGCCGAAGTAGATGTAGTTGGCATCGGCGTCGTCGGTGGCGACCGACTTGCTGCCGCTCCACAGGGTCAGGTTGGAATGGGCCAGGTCGGCCGAGCCGCCGACCAGTTCCGGCAGCAGCGGCGCGAATGCCTCGATCGCCATCTGCGAGGCCTTGCGCGAGGCCACGACCGGACCCTCGGCCTGCAGCTTGGCGATGTAGGCGTCGGCCTGCTCGACGAAGTCCGCCGGCAGCTCGGCATGCGAGCGTCGGGTCAGCTCGTCGGCCAACTCCGGGTAGCGCTGCGCGTAACCGTCGAACGCACGGTTCCACTGCTCCTCGCGGACCAGGCCGGCGTTGCCGGCGCGCCAGCCATCGTAGATTTCCGGGGCGATATGGAATGCATCGTGCTCCCACGCCAGCGCGCCGCGGGTGGCGATGATCTCGTCCGGCCCGAGCGGGGCGCCGTGGCTGGACTCCTTGCCGGCCTTGGCCGGGGAACCGTAGCCGATGGTGGTGCGGCAGCAGACCAGGGTCGGCTTGTCGTTGCTGAGCATCGCCGCGTCGATCGCGCGCTTGATCGAGTCGCTGTCGTGGCCGTCGACGCCACGGATCACATTCCAGCCGTAGGCCTCGAACCGCGCCGGAGTGTCGTCAGTGAACCAGCCGTCGGTGTTGCCGTCGATGCTGATCCTGTTGTCGTCCCAGAACGCGACCAGTTTGTGCAGTCCCCAGGTGCCGGCCAGCGAGGCGGCCTCGTGCGAGATGCCCTCCATCAGGCAACCGTCGCCCATGAACACCCAGGTGCGGTGGTCGACGATCGCGTGCTCGGGACGGTTGAATCGTTGCGCCAGCAGCTTCTCGGCGAGCGCCATGCCGACCGCATTGGCGAAGCCCTGGCCGAGCGGACCGGTGGTGGTCTCCACGCCCGGGGTCATGAAGTTCTCCGGATGGCCCGGGGTCTTCGACTCCAGCTGGCGGAAATTCTTCAGGTCATCGATCGACAGGTCGTAACCCGACAGGTGCAGCAGCGCGTACTGCAGCATCGAGCCGTGGCCGTTGGACAGCACGAAGCGGTCGCGGTTGAACCAGCCCGGGTTGTTCGGGTTGTGGCTGTAGTAGTCGTTCCACAACACCTCGGCGATGTCGGCCATGCCCATCGGCATGCCCGGGTGGCCGGAATTGGCCGCCTGCACCGCGTCGATGGCGAGGAAGCGGATGGCGTTGGCGAGGTCGCGACGGGTCGGCGTAGGCATGATGGGATCGATGGCGAAAAACAGCCGTCATTGTCCCATCCCGCCGGGGCCGTGTCGCCCCGGGCTGGAATCCGCCGCCAGCAAAGGGGCAGGCGGCGCGCGGGCTCAGTCGGCCAGCAACTCCGGCGGCGGGTCCGCCTCGCCGCGCGAGACCACCGCCGCCGCGGCCAGGTCGCCGGTGACGTTGAGGGTGGTGCGGCACATGTCGAGGAAGCGGTCGACGCCGAGGATGATGCCGATGCCTTCCGGCGGCACCCCGACCATGCCGCAGATCAATGCGATCACCGGCAGCGAGCCGGCCGGTACGCCGGCGGTGCCGATGCCGCCGAGGATGCACACGAACATCACCGTGACCTGTTGCACCAGCGACAGCTCGACCCCGAAGAATTGCGCCAGGAACAGCACGGTAACACCCTCGAACAGCGCCGTGCCGTTCTGGTTGGCGGTCGCGCCGACGGTCAGCACGAAGCGCGAGATCTTGCGCGGCAGGCCGAGCTGCTCGTCGGCCACGCGCAGCGCGGTCGGCAGGGTCGCGTTGCTGGATGCGGTCGAGAACGCCATCACCATCGCTTCCTGCGAGCCCTTGAAGAACTTCAGCGGCGAATAGCCGCCGGCGAACTTCAATGCCAGCGAGTAGACCACGAACATGTGCAACGCCAGCGCCAGCACGACCACGCCGACGTACGCACCCAGCCGCACCAGCAGGTCCCAGCCGAACAGCGCGGCGAGGTTGAACATGAAGCAGAACACCGCGTACGGCGCCAGCTTGATCACCAGCCCGATCAGGGTCATCGAGACCTCGAACAGGCCCTCGATGCCGCGTTGCAGGGTGTCGGTGGCGGCGCTGCGGGTCAGCACCAGGCCGATGCCGACCATGATCGCGAAGAACATCACCGCCAGGATGGAGTTGTTGGCGGCGGCGGTGATCACGTTGCTGGGCACGATCGACAACAGCATGTCCATGCCCTGCGGCTGACCGGTGCTGCTGCTGACGATCGCCGCCGCGCGCTCGGAGCCCTCCGCCAGCATCTGCTCGGCGGCGGCGCGATCGACGCCGACGCCCGGCTGCAACCAGTTGACCAGCACCAGCCCGATCACCACCGCGATGCCCGACACCACCACCGTGTAGGCCAGCGTCTTCCAGCCGACCCGACCGAGCGAGCGCACGTCGCCCATCTCGGCGATGCCGACCACCAGCGCCGAGAACAGCAGCGGGATGATCAGCATGAAGATCAGCCGCAGGAACAACTGCCCGGCTGGCTGGGTGACGTAGGTGGTGAGCCACTGCACCCAGTCGGCGTCGGCGCCGGAGGTGTAGTACGCGATCATGCCCAGCAACAGGCCGGCCACGAATCCGATCGCCATCTTCCAGTGCAACGGCATCTTGCGCTTGGCGGTGTTGGCGCCGGTATTCGCTTCCGTCATCGTCGTGCAGTTCCCCTCGTAGGTGCGGGCGAGCTTAGCAAACCCGGCCTGTCGCGCCGGCGGCCCGGCGGCGAGGGGTCAGGCGTCGGGATACAGCGGCGGCAGTGGCGGCCTGGCGACGGTCGGTACCTCGCGCCACCGGGGGCCGCGGGCGAAGGCGGTACGCATCAGGCCACGGGCGGCGACGCCATCGCCACCGCCCCAGCGCGCGTGCTGCAGCGCGTCGATGGCGTCGCGCTGCGCTGCGTCGTCGAGCCGCGTCCGGACTTCGTCCAGGTTCGATGCAGGGGGGCGCGCCAATGCGCACAAACTGTCGGCAACGTCGGCGAAATCGCCGATAGCGAGCGCGCGCTTGAACGCTGCCGGGTCCGGCTTGGTGGTGGCGCCCGGCGAAACCGGCCGGGGGGTCGTGACCGCAGTGGCCGGAGCGCTGCGATGCAACCCCCACAGCAGGGTCAGCAGCCACAACGCCGCGAACAGCAGGGTCGCCAGCACCCAGCCGCGACTCGCCCCGTGCAGCGTGCCCTGCAATGTCGACTCGGTGGCGGGCGGCGGCACCGGTTGGGATGTCACGCCCCCCGGTGCGGTGGCGACCGTCTGGCCCCCAGTGGCGGCAGGCGTGCCGGCGACCTGCCATTGCAGCGGCGGCAACCGGGTGCTGCGGGCCTCGCCGGCGCCCACGTCCCACCAGTCCAGCGCCAGCCCGGCCAGTTCCACCGCGCCACCGCGGGTCGGCACCAGCGAGAAGCTGCGCGTCAGCGTGACCTGCGGGCGGCCGTCCTTGAAGCGCTCATCGGCCTGCACCGGTTCGGCGAACACCTGCACGCCGTCGATCGGCGGCAGTTGCAGCTCGGGCATCTGCGCGGCGCTGACGCCATCGGCGATCGCCTCGACGGTCAGCGTGGCGGCGCTGCCCACGCGCAGCTCCTGCGGGGTCGACCGGTAGTTCAGCCGCAGGTCGTGCAGCGGCAGCCAGGGTTGCGGCGCCCCGGCCGGCGCGGGGAGCACCTCGAGTGAACGCGGCGCGGCGCTGGCCTGCAACGCACCACTTCGACCGAGGAAGTCGTCGAAGAAGCCGGTGGCGCCCCGCCCCTCGAAGGTCGCGCCCGGGATCTGCAACGCGCCGCTGCGTTCCGGGATCAGCAGGTAGCGGCGCTCGACCACGTTGTAGCGGCGCCCGTCGATCTCGCGGCTGTACTGGGCATCGTCGCCGACCTGGCGCAGGGTGGCGCCATCGGGGGCGGGCTGGTCGAGTTCACCCGACACCAGCGGCACCGCCGAGTACAGCCGTACCACCAGTCCCACCGCCTGCTGCACATAGGGACTGGTGTCATCGGCCTCGCTTTCGAGGAAGACGTCGTCGCCCGCGCGCGCCGGGGTGCGGGTACTGGCCGGGGTGACTACCAGCGACAGCGGCGAGGTGCGGTCGTTGCCGACGCGCAATGCGGGAATGGTCAGCACGCCGTCACGGCGCGGCTTCAGCGCGACCGCGTACAGGGTGCGGCTCTGCATGCGTCCGTTGCTGAGCTCGACCTGCCGGCTGCTGCTGTGGCCGCTGATCCCGAACTCCGGCTCCAGCGGGTCGTAGTCAGGGCTGGCGCCGGCATCGGTCTGGATGTTGAGGGTGACGGTTTCACCCAGGGCGATGCGGTCGCGGTCGAGCCAGGCGCGGGTCTGCGCGCCCGCCGCCAGGCTGGTCATCGCCAGCAACAACAGCACCACGGTTTGCAGCACGCTTCGCGACATCGGTGTCATTCCTCCCATCCGCCCTGCATCCGGCGACGCTGGTGCTCGAGCCTGAATTTTTCGCGCAGCAGTCCGCCGGGGTCATCCGGGATCCGTCGCAGCCATGCTTCGTTGGCCAGTCGGCGCTCGCGCTGCTCCGGCGATTCGGTCGGGCCGGCCTCCGCGGGATCGTCGGCCTTTCCATCTTCCTTCGCTGCCTGCAATGCCTCCTGCATGCGCTGGCGCTGGGCCTCGTTGGCGGATTGCTGGGCCGCGGCGTCGGCCGGGCGGGGCTGCTCCGGCGGTGTGTCCTGCGGAGTGCTGTCACCGGCGTCGTCAGGTTGCGACTGCGGTGGCTGCGATGGTGGAGACTTGGGTGGTTGGCCTTGACCCTGCTGCTGCGACGACGAGTTACCCTCGCCTTCCTGCTGCGGTTCACCGGTGTCGCCGCTGGACGCATCGTCCTTGCTGTCCGATGGCTTGTTCTTCTCCTGCTGCCCGCCCTTGGGCGGCTTGCGCTTCATCGCCGCCTCGACCGCGCGCTTGTTGGCGATCGCGTCCTGCATGTCCGGCGACTGTCGCAACGCTTGCCGGTAGGCCTCGACGGCCGCAGGGTAGTCGCCCGCCTTGGCCAGCGCATTGCCCTGGTTGTACTGGGCATTGGCGCTGTCGAGTCCGCCGTACAGTTGGGCGGCGCGCTTGAAATCACCGTCGCGGTAGGCCTGCGCCGCCTGTTGCATCTGCTCGTGTGCCGCCTGGTCAGGACGTTGCCACAGCTCGGCGGCCTGCACGCCGCGGCCCGGCAGCCACAACACCAGCACCACCAGCGCGACCGGCGCGCCGCGGCGGAACGCCAGCAGTGCCAGCAACATCAGCGGCAACAACAGCCAGTAGCCGTCGTCGTGCCAACTGCGGCCGCTCTCTCCCTGTGTGGTCTCGGCGCCGGTCGACATCGGGTCGAGCACGCCAAGCGATTGCAGGTCGCTGATGTCGTCGCTGAGGCCAGCATAGTCACCGCCGCCCGCTTGGGCGAGCTGGCGCAGCGAAGCCGCATCCAGGGCTGCCGTGACTAGAGTGCCTCCGGCGTTGCGATAGGGCGCGCCCTGCGTACTGCCGAGCCCGAGCACGGACACGCGATAGCCACTTGCGCGCGCCGACGCGGCGGCATCGCGCGCATCCGCATCGGCATGGTCGGTCAACAACAGGATCCGGCCGCGGTCGAAGCCGGCCTGTTGCAACAGCTTCGCCGACCACGAGATCGCACGGTCGGCACGCTGGCCGTCGACCGGCATCACGCCGGGATGCAACGCATCGAGGAACAGGACGACGTTGGCCGCGTCCTCGGTCAGCGGTGCCACCGTGTATGCGTCGTCGGCGTAGACGACAAGGCCAACCTGGCCGCCGTCGCGCTCGGCCAGCAGGGTTTCGAGCTTCGCCCGCGCCCGCGCGAGCCGCGAGGGTGGCAGGTCACTGGCGAGGCTCGCGCTGGACAGGTCGAGCGCGACCACCAGTGGCGTGCGCGCCTGCCACAACGGCTGCTCGGTCTGCCGCCAACTCGGCCCGGCGAGTGCCAGTACCGCCAGCAGGTAGCCAAGCATGCCGAACACCAATGCGAGTTGGCCACGGCCTGCAGTGCCCCGATCGAGCAACCTGGGCAGCAGGTGCGGATCGACCGCATCGCGCCAGACGTTCGCGGCCCGCCGTCGCCGCAGCCACCACCACGCCAGCAGCGGCAGCGCGACAAATGCCCACAGCCAGTCCGGGCGAAGGAAGTGCAGTGCCGACGGATCGATGCTCATGCCAGCCTCCGACGCGGCCACGCGAAACCCAACAGACCGAATGCGAACGCTACCGTCAACGGAGCCGCGTAGCGTTCGATCCGCGGCCGCACCGCCTCACCCGCCCGCTCGACCGGCTCCAACCGGTTGATCTCGGCATAGATCCCGGCCAGTTGCGCGGTGTCACGGGCACGGAAGAACCGGCCGCCGGTGGTTTCGGCGATCGCGCGCAGGGTGTCCTCGTCGATCTCGTCACCGGCGCCGGGCATCGGCATCTGGAAGCCGAACAGCGACAGCGAACCGTCGCCACCGAATGCGATGGTGTAGACCCGCACATTGGATGCCGCGGCCAGTTCGGCAGCCTTCATCGGATCGAGCATGCCCGCAGTATTGACGCCGTCGGTCAGCAGGATCACCACGTGTTCCTCGTCCGCCCCGGGGTTCTGCGACGCGCCGCGCAGGCGCTTGACCGCCAACCCCAGCGCATCGCCGATCGCGGTCTCCTGCCCGGCCAGTCCGACCACACTGTCGGCCAGTTGCTGGCGCACGCTTTCGCGGTCGAGCGTGAGCGGTGTCAGTGCGTAGGCGCGGCGGCCGAACACCAGCAGGCCGACGCGGTCGCCATCGCGGCGATCGAGGAAATCGGCGAGCACGGCCTTGGCCGCGGTCAGGCGGTCGACCGGCCGCCCACCGAGCTGCATGTCCGGCTCGCTCATGCTGCCCGACAGGTCGAGCACGAGCATCAGTTCGCGACCGGCCTGCGGCGGCTGGATCGCCTCGCCAAGCACCTGCGGTCGCGCCGCTGCGAAACACAGCAGCACCCATGCCAGCCAGTACAGCCACGGGATACGGCCACCCCGCAGGCTGACCCCACCGTGCGCGATCGATTCCAGGCGGTGACCGAATGGCACGTTCAGCGCGGCCGATGCGCTGCGTCGCGGAGGCAGCAGCCAGCGCGCCAACAGCGGCAATGGCAGCGCCAGCAGCAGCCAGGGCCAGGCGAAACCGGCGAAACCGGGCATGACCGTGCCGAGCAGCTCGGTGAATGACCCGGCGAGTCCCTCGACACTCATCGTCCGGCCTTTCCTCGCCGCAGCGTCCATTCCAGGAAGCGCGCGCGCGCGACGGCTCGCAGTTCGTCGACCTGCCGTGGATCGACCTCCGGCCGATAGCCGCCTTCCAGCAGCAACCGGCCCGGCGCTTCACCGAGGTCGACGAGTTCCAGCCATGCATCGCCGTGCAGGCGGTCGGCGCTCGGGTCGACCCGACGGGCGGCACGCCGCAGCAACTCCGAGATCGCGGCGACCTGCGCCGGGGGAGTAGTGGCGGCGGCGACGGCGGTGTCGAACACGGCTGCAATGGCGCGCCGACGCTTGCGCTTGCGGGCGCTCCACCAGGCCCATGCCGCAATTGCCAGCAACAGCAACGCGGCCAGCAGCCACCAGCCCGGCGCCGGCGGCCACCACGGCGGTGCGGGCGGCTGGTGGATGTCGCGCAGGACCAGGCTGGGGTCGGCCATCACGCCACCATCGGCCGGGCCCGGCCCAGCAGCGGCAGCCACGAGTCACTGGCCGCGTCGGTGGACAGCGTCTGCACGCGGATGCCGCGCGCGGGCAGCGATTCCAGTGCGGCTTCCAGCGGGCGGGTGAACTCGGCGCGCCAGCGTTGGCGCCGGCTGGCGTCGCCGAGATCGAGCTCGACCCGCGAGCCACCGCTGCGGAACGGAAGCGTGGCCGCAGGCGGCGCCAGCTCCAGCGGGTCGGTCAGCAGCAGCACGATCACCTCGTGGTGCTGCGCGAGCACCGGCCAGCGCCGCGCAGGCAGCTCGGCGACGCTGTGCGGATCGGCCAGCACGACCAGCCGCGAACCGGGACGCAGCAGACGTTGCGCATGGTCGAGCGCAACCGTGAGCCCGGCGTCGTCCGGTGGCGGTCGGGAGTACCAGCGCGCCAACGCATCGAGCACGCGGAGGGCGCCACGCGGGCCACCCGCCGGCGTCACCGGCGGTTCGCGGTCACTGCCGCGCAGGGCGGCAATGCGATCGCCGTCCCGCGCGGCGGCCCAGGCTGCGATCGCGCCGGCACGCGCCGCCTGTACCGACTTGAAGCGCACCCGGGTACCGAAGTACAGCGACGGCGCCGTATCGGCGACGATCAGGCTCAGTCGCTCGCGTTCGGCCTGGTAGACCTTGCTGTGTGCGCGCCCGGTGCGCGCGGTGACCCGCCAGTCGATATGGCGGGCGTCGTCGCCGGCAATGTACTCGCGCGACTCGGCGTACTCCATGCCGCGGCCGCGCAATGGCGACAACGACTGGCCGCTGATGCCGTGGCGTCCGAGCCGGGCATTGCGTCGACCGCCGGCCAGCGCGCGCAGGGCGACCAGTTCGGCAAGCGTCGGGGTGATGCCGTCGGTCACGCCAGTCGCCCCACTCCACTCGTGGCGCCGCGGTTCACGGCAGCGGCACCTTTGCCAGCAGTTCGCCGACCAGGCGGTCGCCGTCCCAGCCTTCGGCGGTGGCCTCGTAACTGGGCAGGATGCGGTGGCGCAGCACGTCCGGAGCGATCGCACGGATGTCGTCGGGGGTCACGTAATCGCGTCCTGCCAGCCAGGCGTGCGCGCGTGCGCAGCGTTCCAGCGCGATCGAACCGCGCGGGCTCGCGCCCCAGGCGATGCGCTGGCCAAGTTCGGCGTCGTAGCGCCGAGCATCGCGCGATGCCAGCACCAGTTCGACCAGATAGCGCTCGACCGCCGGGGCGACGTGCAACTGCAGCACCGCGGCGCGCGCGGCGAACACGTCGGCCTGCGGCATCCGCTGTTCCAGAACCCGCGCAGGTTGCAGCACCTCGCGTGCACGCTCGCGCGCCAACCGCAGGATCTCGGTTTCCGCCGCGGCCTCGGGATAGCCGATGCGGACATGCATGAGGAAGCGGTCGAGCTGCGCCTCCGGCAGCGGGAACGTCCCCTCCTGTTCGATCGGGTTCTGCGTGGCCATCACCAGGAACAGCGGCGGCAACGGATAGGTCGCTCGACCCACGGTGACCTGGCGTTCGCCCATCGCCTCCAGCAACGCCGACTGCACCTTGGCCGGAGCCCGGTTGATTTCATCGGCAAGCAGGATCGGGTGGAAGATCGGTCCGGGCTGGAACTCGAAGCGGCCGTCCTGCGGGCGCCAGACCTCGGTACCGGTCAGGTCGGACGGCAGCAGGTCGGGAGTGAACTGGACGCGGGCGAAGTCGGCTTCCAATCGCTCCGCAAGCGCGCGGATGGCGCTGGTCTTGGCCAGCCCGGGCGCGCCCTCGACGAGGAGGTGGCCATCGGCGAGCAGTGCGATCAGGAGGCGCTCGATCAACGCGGACTGGCCGACGATTTCAGCCGACAGCGCATCGCGCAATTGCATGAATGCCTGGTGCAGGCGGGTCGACTCGGCGCTGCGGGCTTCGGGCGCGCGCTCGGGGCGGCTGTCGATCGCGGTGTCTTCCATCGGCGTCTCGGGTGCGGGGCTGGACCGAGTTTGACCGATGTGGCGTGACGAGGTTCAGCCGACGGTGGGGCGGATTCAGGTTCTGCGACGAACGCCCGGTATCCCCCCAACGCAAACGGGGCCCGAAGGCCCCGTCGCGTCTGTCGATGAAGGAGATGCTCAGCGGTGGTTGCGCTGCGCGACCTCGAGCACCTTCGGGGTCACGAAGATCAGCAGCTCGGCCTTCTCCTTGCTGCGTCCCTTCTTCTTGAACAGGTTGCCAAGGAACGGGATGTCGCCCAGGAACGGCACCTTGCTGACGTCATCGCGGTCGGCGAACTCGTAGACGCCACCGACCACCACGGTCTGGCCGTCCTCCACCAGCACCGCGGTGTTGACCGAGCGGGTGCTGATCTGCGGCACGTCGCCGATCGAGGTATCCACGAAGCCCTCGATCTCGTCCTTCTTGACGTTGAGGTTGAGGAACACGCGGCCGTCGTTGGTGATGGTCGGGGTGACCTTCATCTCCAGCACGACTTCCTTGAACTGCACGCTCGGGGTGGCGACACCGCCGGCGGTGGCCGGCTGGATGGTCACGTAACCGACTTCCCGGCCCTGCTTGATCACCGCCTCGCGCTGGTTGCTGGTGACGATGCGCGGGTTGGAGATCACCTCGCCACGACCTTCCTGCTGCATTGCGGACAGCCGCACGTCGAGCGCGTAGCCGGCGTTGAGCAGCGACAGCGCGACCGCACCGGCGGGGTTGGTGACGCCCAGGTTGGTCATCAGGCCCCGCGTCAGGGTCGGTATGGTGCCTTCTTCGGCCGCCTCGACGAGCGAGTTCTGCGTGTCGATATTGTTTTTGATCGTGCTGTTGAAGTACGCCTTGCCGTCATTGGTGACGCCCGACACGCCGAACTCGGCGCCCAGCTCACGCATGAAGCTCTCGGTGGCGACCACCACGCGCGCCTCGATCACGACCTGGTCGACCGGGCGGTCGATCTCGCCGATCAGTTCCTTCATCGCCTCGACCTTCTCCGGCGTGTCGCTGATCATCAAGGTGTTGGTGCGCCCGTCGGCAACCAGCCGGCCGCGCGAGGACAGGAAGCCGGTATCGACGTTGCCCCCTTGGCCACCACCCGCACCCGAGCCGCCGATGCCCTTGGCCTCGGTCAGCATTTTGAAGATCTGCTCGGCGTTGTGGTAGTTGATCTGGATGTACTCGGTGACCAGCTCGACCCGGTTCGACATCGCGATCCGCGCGTCGGCCTTGTCCTGCTCGTACTTGGCCAGCTCGGCCTGCGGGGCCACCCAGATCACGTTGCCGCTGCGGCGCTTGTCCAGGCCCTTGGCGCGCAACACGATGTCCAGCGCCTGGTCCCACGGCACGTTGACCAGCCGCAGGGTGACGTTGCCGGTGACGCTGTCGGCGGCGACGAGGTTGAGGTTGGACTCCTCGGCGACCAGTTGCAGCACGGTGCGTACGGGCACGTCCTGGAAGTTGAAGGTGACCGGTCGGCCGCTGTAGGTCTTGGTGTCGCTGGTGGTGGCGCTGGTGGCGCCCATCGCGACATCGTTGTCGTTGCTTTCGGCCCTGGCGACGGCGACCGCCGCGCGTGGCACGACCTCGACGATGTATTCGTTACCGGTCTGGTAGGCCATCGACTCGTACGCGCCCTCGGTGTCCAGCACCAGGGTGGTGCCGCCGCCGGTGCTGCGGGCACTTATCTGCTCGACCGGGGTGGCGAAGTCGGAGACGTTGAGCGGCTTCTGCAGCGAAGCCGGCAGCGATGCGTTGCCGACGCTGATGACGACCTGGCCGCTTTCGTTGCGCAGGTCCGGCGCGGCGCCTTCACCGCTGAAGCGCAGGATCAGCCGGCCGGCGCCGCCGTCACCGCGCTTGAAGTCGATGTTCGACACCGAGATCGCGCCCGGCAACTGCTTGGCGGGGTCGAGGCTCGAGGCCGGTGCGACCTGCGCGAGCAGGGCCGGGGCGAACGTCGCGCCCGCCGTGGGCGTGGCCGCCTGGACGGCGCTGAACGCGGCCAGCGTGCCCAGCACCAGGCCGAAGCCGGCGCTGCGCGCAACTGCCCGCGAGAGGGGGCGCCGGGCAGGCCGCGATCGTGTGGCTTTGAAAACGGTCATCGTGCAATCCCCCAATCTATTGATCTTCTAAGGCAACGGTGGCTGGACGTTCGAGCCAGCCCCCGGCGCCGTCTGGAACCAGTTCCACCAACTCGATGCGGTCCTCGAGCACGTCGGTCACCCGGCCGTCGCTCTGCCCCATGTATGCACCGGGTCGAACTCGATACGTCACCTTGTCCGGCGCCATCACCAGCGCCACGATCGAACCCCCATCGCCGAGCGTGCCGACCATGTCCAGGCTGTCGAGCGGGAACTGCTCTAGCGTCTGCTTGCGCCGGTCCGAATCCGGACGCGGGCCGCTGCCGTTGCTGCGGTCGGTGAACGCGTTGCTGAAGGGATCGCGAAGTCCCTGCGCCGCGTATTCGAAGGTTTCGAACTGCTGCATCACCGGCAACGGGTCCAGCGGCGGTGCCGGGCGGGCCTTGACCTCGGCCACCCAGGTCTCGAGGTTCGGTGCATCGCCCGGAGTGCTGGTCACGCCGCGCGAGCAGCCGGCCACGGCCAACACCACCAGCGTGCCGACCAGCAAGCGCGGCACGCGTGCGGGCATGTCTGCGGAAAGCGCACGGGGCAGCACCCCGGTGCGAACGGTCAGGTCACGCATCTCAGGCTCCCCCCTTGCCGGCTTCGGCCTGCGTACTCTCGGCCATTTCCTCTTCGTCGAGGTAACGGTAGGTTTTCACGGTGCCGGCCAGTTCGAGCGGCGAGTTGGTGGTGATGCCGCCCTTCGCCTCGCCCCGCGGCTTCAACGAGATGTCGTGCATGGTCATGATGACCACGCGCGGCAACGAAGCCACGCCACTGACGAATCCACCGAACTGGTGGTAGGTACCCACCATGCGCAGCGCGATGGGCTTTTCGGCGTAGAACTCCTTGGGCTGCTCCGGACCGGGCTGGAACAGCTCGTTGCTGATGCCGGTGGCGAGCGCGGTTTGCGAGATATCGACGATGAGGTCGGGCATCTCGGTCTTGCTCGGCAACTGCCGCAGCATCTGCTGCAACTGCTGCTCCATCTGCGCGAGCTGCTGCTTGAGCGGCTCCAGGTTGGAGGCACGCCCCTGCTTGGTCTCGAATTCGGTGCGCAGGTCGGTTTCGGTACGCTCCAGCCCGGCGAGCTGCTCGCGCTGGTCGCGCACGAACACCCACCACGACAGGCCAACGATCAGCAGGCCGATGATCACGCACAGGCCGACCTTGGCCTGTTGCGGCCAGCCACCGATGTTGTTGAAGTCGAGTTCTTTGAGGTTGATCTTCTTCTGGCTCACGACGCGGCTCCTGCAGCGGGGGCGGCGGTGGTTTCAGCGGCATCCCCGGTGGCGTCATCGCCCTCGGCCGGGTCAGCTTCGACCGCCTCGGCAGCCGCTGCGTCCGCAGGTTCGGCGGCTTCAGGTGCAGCGGCTTCAGTATCGGCGGTCGCGGGAGCGGCACCGTCAACCGGGGTGGCCTCGGCGTCGGCGGTCACCGCCGGCACCGGGTCGGGAATGCCATCGCCATCCTCGTCCTTCGGCGCGTTCGGATTGGCCAGCTTGACCATCAGCTTGAACTCGTACGGCAGGCCCTTGTCGGTACCGCGCGCCTCGATGATCGACAACTCCGGGTTGGTCATCCAGCCCGAGCCCTCGAGGTTGCGCATGTAGGTACTGACCCGCGCGTTGGACTGCGACCGACCTTCCAGGGTCAGCGTCTCGCTGTCCTGCTTGATCGAGGTCAGGACCACGCCGTCGGGGATCGTGCGCACCAGCGAATCGAACAGGTGGACCATCTGCGAGCGGTTGGCCTGCAGCTTCTCGATGACTTCCTTGCGCGCGAGCAGCTTCGACTTCTTCTTGTCGAGCTCCTCGATCTCGGCGATCTGCTTGTCGACCTCGGTGATCCGGGTCTTGAGGAAGTCGTTGCGCTCGTTCTGGCCGTCGATCTGGCCGTTGTAGAAGCCGATGATCAGGAACGACAGCACCACCGCCGCCAGCGCCGACAGCGCCAGCATCGTCATCGCGTCCTTCTGGCGCTGCTTGCGGCGCTCGGCGCGCCACGGAAGAAGGTTGATCCGTGCCATCAGTCGAAGCTCCTCAGGGCCAGGCCGCAGGCAATCATCAGCGCGGGGGCGTCCTGGGCCAGCGCATGCGCCTGCACGCGCGGGCCGAGGGTCATGTGGGCCAGCGGGTTGGCGACCATGGTCGGCACGCCCAACTGCTCTTCGACCATCTGGGCGATGCCCGGGATCGCGGCGCAACCACCGGCGATCACGATCTGGTCGACCCGGTTGAATTCGCTGCCGGCATAGAAGAACTGCAGCAGGCGGCTGACCTGCTGGACCATCGCCTCCTTGAATGGCTCCAGCACCTCGGTCTCGTAGGTATCGGGCAACCCGCCCTGGCGCTTGGCCAGGCCAGCCTCCTCGTAGCTGAGGCTGTAGCGGCGCATGACTTCGTCGGTCAGCTGCTTGCCGCCGAACACCTGCTCGCGGCTGTAGAGGCTGCGGCCGTTGCGCAACACGTTGAGGGTGGTCATGGTCGCGCCCGAATCGATCAGCGCGACCAGCCCGTCCTTGGGTGCGCTGAGCTGGTCGGCCAGCAGCGCGAAGGCGTTCTCGATCGCGAACGCCTCGACATCCATCACCTTCGGCGCCAATCCGCCCATCTCCAGCGCCGAGGCGCGGACCTCGACGTTCTCGGCGCGGGACGCGGCCAGCAGGATCTGCACCGACTCGTTGCTGCCGGGCACCGGGCCCAGCACCTCGAAGTCGAGGTTCACTTCCTCGATCGGATACGGCACGTAGTTGACCGCTTCCAGTTCGACCTGGGCCTCAAGCTCGTCGCCCTCCAGGTCGGCGGCCATCGGGATCACCTTGGTGATCACCGCCGAGCCGGCGACCGCGGCGGCGGCATGCTTGGCCCGGGTGCCGGAGCGGGCGACCGCGCGCTTGATCGCCTCGCCGACGGCCTCGGGCTCAACGATGTTCTTCTCCACCACCGCGTTGGGCGGCAGCGGTTCGACCGCGTAATGCTCCACGCGATAGCGGTTGCCCGCTCGCGAAAGCTGCAGAAGCTTGACCGCAGTCGAACTGATATCCACGCCGACGAGCGCCGGCTGGCTTTTGGTAATGACACCCACTGTTATCTCCCCTTGCCCCTGCGCCCGGTCACGCGTCCGCGCGCATTTCCCGTGGCTCTGTCACTAGATAACGGACTTTTCACAAGCCCGCAACCATGGCATCCACTATTTGCCCACCAGTGCCCGTTTCTGACAAATACGGTCTGACGCTGGTGGTCGGATGCCCGATTGCAGGCGAGGTGCCGTTCCCCGGCTCCTCTATACTCCACCCCATCGGCTCCCGCAATTCGGAATTTTCCTTGATGCCCCGTTTTAGTCGCCTGCTGCGGTGGGCTTTGCTGGCCGCGGCCGGCCTTGCGGTACTTGGTGTGATCGCGCTGGGGACCGTCTATTACCTGGTCTCGCCGACGCTGCCGGAAGTGGAGACACTGCATGACGTCGAACTGCAGGAGCCGATGTACGTCTATGCCCGCGACGGCAGGCTCATGGCGGTATTCGGCGAGACCCGTCGTTATCCGGTACAGATCGAAGCGGTCCCGGAGCGCCTGAAGCAGGCATTCATCGCAATCGAGGACAACCGCTTCTACGAACACCACGGCGTCGACTACGTGGGTGTCGGGCGCGCGGTATGGCTGCTGGCGACCACCGACGACCAGCGCGTCCCCGGCGGCTCGACCATCACCCAGCAGGTCGCCCGCCAGTTCTTCCTGAGCTCCGAGTACAGCTATACCCGCAAGATCGCCGAGATGATGCTGGCGTGGCGGATGGAGCGCGAACTCAGCAAGGAGGAGATCTTCGAGCTGTATCTCAACAAGGGCTTCTTCGGCAATCGTTCCTACGGCGTCGCCGCGGCGGCCGAGTTCTACTACGGCAAGGGCCTGGACCAGCTCGACCTTGACGAGATGGCGACCCTGGCCGGCGTGCCCAAGCACCCGTCCAGCGGCAATCCATTGAGCAACCCCGAGCGCGCGCGGTTGCGTCGCGACTACATCCTGCGGCGGATGGAAGCGCTGGGCTACATCAGCGAGGCCGAGATGTCGCGCGCCCAGGCCGTGCCGATGCACGCGACCCCGCACGAGCCGCCGATCCAGTTGTATGCGCCGTACGTGTCGGAAATGGTGCGGCGGGAAATGATCGCCCGTTTCGGCGCCGAGGCGCTGACCAAGGGCTACCACGTCACCACCACGATCGACCCGGAAATGCAGCGCGCAGCCAACCAGGCGATTCGCGATGGCCTGGTCCTGTACGACCGTCGCCACGGCTGGCATGGCGTGGAGCAGCACTTCGACCTTGCCGACGGTGATGGCGCCGACGTCGTGCGCGCCCGCCTGCGCACGATCCCGACCCAGACCGACATGCTGCCGGCGATCGTGCTCGGCATCGAAGGCAGCAGCGCAACCCTGGTACTGCGCAGTGGTCGCGAGATCACCCTCGGCAGCGATGACGGGTTCGGTGGGCGCAGCCCGGCCAGCCTGCTCAAGCGCGGCGACCTGGTCCGCGTGCGGCGCGCGACCACCGGCCCGGACGGCAAGGAACAGGCCGGCGCCTCTCCGGAGTACAAGCTGACCCAGATTCCGCGGGCGCAGTCGGCGCTGGTTTCACTGGAGGCCGAGACCGGCGCATTGCGCGCACTGTCCGGCGGCTTCAGTTTCGCGGGCAGCAAGTTCAACCGCGCGACCCAGGCACGTCGCCAGCCGGGCTCGAGCTTCAAGCCGTTCCTGTACGCGGCGGCGCTCGAGCGTGGCTTCAACCCGGCGTCGATCGTGCTCGACGCACCGGTGGTGTTCCAGGACCGTCGCGGCCACGTCTGGCGTCCCCAGAATGACGGCGGAAAGTTCTCCGGGCCGATGCGGTTGCGCGAGGCGCTGGTACGCTCGAAGAACCTGGTGTCGGTGCGCCTGCTCGACGCGATCGGGGTCGACTATGCGCGCAAGTACATCAGCCACTTCGGCTTCGAGGAATCGAGCCTGCCGCCGAACCTGTCGATGTCGCTGGGCACCGCATCGCTGACCCCGCTGTCGATCGCGCGCGGTTACGCGACGTTCGCCAATGGCGGCTTCCGGGTCACGCCGTGGTTCATCCAGCAGGTCAAGGATCGTGATGGCGCGGTGGTGTTCGAGGAAGACCCGCTGACCGCCTGCCCGCGTTGCGGCAGTGGCCAGCGCCGCGCCGTCGCCAGCCAGGCCGGCGGCAGCGTGGTCGAGGGCTTCAACCTCGGGCCGGTCGCGTCGGCACCGAAGCCGGCCGAGCCCAAGGCCAGCAAGCCGGCCGAACCGGTCACCCCGCCGGCCGACATGAAGGTCGCGCCGAGGGCGATCGACGCCCGCGTCGCCTACCAGATCGTCTCGATGACCCGTGACGTGGTCCAGCGCGGCACCGGCACCAAGGCCAAGGTGCTGGGACGCGAGGACGTGGCCGGCAAGACCGGCTCGACCAATGATTACCGCGACGCCTGGTTCTCCGGTTTCGGCGGCAACCTGGTGACGACCGTGTGGGTCGGCCGCGACAACTTCGAGGGGCTCGGCCGCGGCGAATACGGCGGCAAGGCCGCGTTGCCGATCTGGATCGATTACATGCGGGTCGCGCTGGAAGGCCGCCCGATCGCAGCCAACGAGCCACCCGAAGGCATGGTCGAGGTATCCGTCTCGGCCAACGGCAGCCTGCTGCCGGCCGGCAGCGGCGGCATCGCCGAATGGATCAAGACCGAGGACCTGGAGCGGATGCAGAGTTACGCAGCCTTCGATGACGCCAGCGCCGCGGAGGCCGCCCAGGCCGAAGAGACTTTTGACATCTTCTAGCGCGCCGGCCGGCCCCGGCAGTCGCCGGCCTCCGGTCCGCAGGTGAAGTGTCGTCGTTCAACGTGGAGGTCGCCATGCCCCGCCACAAACCGTCCGCCAGGTCGAAGCCGCGCGACGCCTCCCCGGGCCGCCACGCACAACACGCCGAGACCCGCGTCCGCGAGCGACGCCACCGCCTGGCACACGAGGCCGCGCGCCTGATCGCCGAAGGCGGCCTGCGCGACTATCGCCAGGCCAAGCTCAAGGCGGCGCAACGGCTCGGCATCACCGACGATGCCTCGCTGCCGCGCAACCGCGAGATCGAGGAGGCGTTGCGCGAATACCAGCGCCTGTTCCAGCCCGACAGCGTCGACCAGCTGCGCCGGCGCCGCGAAGCCGCGCTGCGTGCGCTCGAATTCTTCCAGCCATTCGATCCGCGGCTGGTCGGGCCGGTGCTGGACGGAACCGCCGACGCGCACAGCCCGGTGGCATTGCACCTGTACAGTGACGACGGCGACGCGGTCGCGCGCTTCCTCGAGCAACACGCCATCCCGGCCGAACCCGGCACGCACCGGTTGCGACTGGACCGCGAGCGCAGTGGTGATTTCCCCGCATGGCTGTTCGGCGCGGAGGAACTGACCTTCGACCTCACCGTCCTGCCCCGGGCCCAGTTGCGGCAGGCGCCGCTGTCGGCGTTCGACGAAAAGCCGATGGCGCGCGCGACTGCGGCGCAACTGCGGCAGTTGCTGGCCGACGAGGAAATCGGACATTACGAGGCATGAAAAACGCCCCGGGCGGGGCGTTCTTCGTCGTTCGGACGGTCGGTTGGCGCCTCAGCGCTGATCCATCCCCACGTAGTCGCGGTTGGCCGCCCCGGTGTAGATCTGCCGCGGGCGACCGATCTTGTTCTCCGGGTCGTCCTGCTGCTCCAGCCAGTGCGCGACCCAGCCGGCGGTGCGGGCGATCGCGAACATCACCGTGAACATCTCCACCGGGATGCCGAGCGCCTTGTAGATGATGCCCGAGTAGAAGTCGACGTTCGGGTACAGCTTGCGCTGCACGAAGTAATCGTCCTTCAGCGCGGCCTCTTCCAGCTTCAGGGCCACGTCCAGCAGCGGATCGTTGACGCCGAGCTCGCCGAGCACCTCGTGGGTCATCTTGCGCACCAGCGCCGCGCGCGGGTCGTAGTTCTTGTAGACGCGGTGGCCGAAGCCCATCAGGCGGAAGCCGGAGTCCTTGTCCTTGGCACGGTCGACCGCCGACTGCACGTTCTCCGGGCGGCCGATCTCGCTGAGCATCTTCAGCACCGCCTCGTTGGCGCCGCCGTGCGCCGGGCCCCACAACGCGGCCACGCCGGAGGCGACGCAGACGTACGGGTTGGCGCCGGTCGAGCCGACCAGGCGAACGGTCGAGGTCGAGGCGTTCTGCTCGTGGTCGGCATGCAGGATGAACAACAGGTCCATCGCCTTGGCCGCGATCGGGTTCAACTCCAGCGGCTCGCTCGGCACTTCGTACAGCATGTGCAGGAAGCGCGTGGTGTAGTCGAGGTTGTTGCGCGGGTAGCGCAGTGGCCAGCCGATCGAATGGCGGTAGCAGGCCGCCGCAATGGTCGGCACCTTGGCGATCAGGCGGATCGCGGCCAGGCGGCGCTGTTCCGGGTCCTCGAGATCGAGGTCGTTGTGGTAGAAGCTCGCCATCGAACCGAGCATGCCGACCAGCATCGCCATCGGATGCGCGTCGTGGCGGAAGCCGCCGATGAAGCGCTTGAACGCCTCGTGCATCATCGTGTGGTGGGTGACTTCGTGCTCGAAACCGGCGAACTCGGTCTTGTTCGGCAGTTCGCCATTGATCAGCAGGTAGGCGACTTCGAGGAAGCTGGACTGCTCGGCCAACTGCTCGATCGGATAGCCGCGATAGAGCAGCGTGCCCTCTTCGCCGTCGATGTAGGTGATCGCCGACTTGCAGCTGGCGGTGGCGGTGAAGCCCGGATCGTAGGTGAAGCAGCCGGTGGCCTTGGGCAGCTTGCCGATGTCGATGCACGGCGCACCCAGGGTCGGGTGCTGGACGGGCAGTTCGACGCTGGTGTCGCCAGCGGCAAGGGTGACCTGTTCGAGGCCGGGGTCGGAAGAAGCGGGCTTTGCAGAAGCTGACACGGAGCACTCCTCATGTCGACATGCCGCACCACGGTGCAACACGGATGGGGGGACAAGGGTCGCGGCTCGCCGCGATCCCCAATTATCGCACAATGCGGGGGCGCACTGAGACGGCGGCAGCCGGGCGACGCCAGCGCCAAACGCCTCGGGCACCGTCGAATGCACGTCCGGAAATCGAGGGTCCAGATGCGCTGGTGGACCTGAAACAACGACGGCCGCCTTTCGGCAGCCGTCGTTCGAAACCTGGATACGGCGTGTTGTGCCGCAGGTTACTTGGCGTAACGCTTGCGGAACTTGTCCACGCGACCGCCGGTATCCATGATCTTGTGCTTGCCCGTGTAGAACGGGTGCGAGGCCGACGAGATGTCGACCTTGATCAACGGGTACTCGTTGCCGTCCTCCCACTTCACCGACTCCTTGCTGCCAAGGGTCGAGCGGGTCAGGAACTGGAAGTCGCTGGTCACGTCCTGGAACACGACTTCGCGGTATTCAGGATGGATGCCGGCTTTCATTGGCACTCACCAATTATGCGGAAGGGAGCTGGGCAGTATACCGGCCAGCCTGCGCCCGGCGCAAGCCCATGTATCGCCCCGGAAAATGCCCTCCCTCCACCCTAGCCGACCGCCAGCGCGGCCTCGACCAGCCCCTCGAACCGTGCCTGGTCGTATCGCATCAGGATTGCCGCATTGTCGGCCGCGCCGCCGCGCCGCTGCCAGTCGACCACCGTGGCGCCGCGACTGTGCAGGCCGGACAACTCGATCGCCAGCGGGCGCTCGGCCACCTCGAGTGCGCCATCCGGATGCAGGGCGTGCGCCATCGCCAGCGCGTCGGCCGAATGCCAGCGCTGGCCGCGGCGCTCGGCTGCCCATTGCCGGGTCTTGCGTGAAATGGTCTCGTAGAACGCAGCCCGAGGGCTGCCGCATCGAAGCCAGCGCTCGACGTCGGCGTGGGGCAGGCCATGCTCGAGCACGGCCTCCCAGTCGACCAGGTCGACCCGGGCGAAAGCGTCGAACACGATATGCGCCGCCTCGGGATCGAACCCGATATTGAACTCGGCGACCGCACTGGTGTTGCCGCGACCGGTGACCGCGCCGCCCATCACCACCAGTCGCGCGACGCGTTGCGGCAGGGTCGGGTCAAGCTTGAGTGCGACCGCGAGGTTGGTCAGCGGGCCAAGCGCGACCAGCAGCAGGCGACCGGCATGCGCGTGCGACAGCCGCAGGATCGCCTGCGCCGCGTGCTCGACTTCGGCCTGGCGGACGGCCGGGTCGTATCCGATGTCGCCAAAGCCATCGCGGCCGTGGACGTAGCCGGCATCCTCCGCCGCGTGCAGCAATGGCGCCGCGCAACCGGCGAACACCGGCGGCTCGACCGAGGCGACCTCGCAAAGCTTCAAGGCGTTGGCAACGGTATGCCGCAGGCCGACGTTGCCGGCGGCGATGGTCAGTCCGACCACCTCGTGCCGCGGATCGTTGAACGCCATAAGCAAGGCCAGCGCATCGTCCACGCCGGGGTCGGTGTCGATCAGCAACGGAATCTTTTCGGTCATTGCCCGATTATGCCGGCTGTGCCGGGGGCGATCGACTCAGGCGCTGGCGTAACGCGCCGCGGCCCCAACCCAACGCGCGACGATCGCCTCGGCAACCTCCGGCGATTCCGCCAGCAGGCGCTCGCCCATCGCGTGTACCTGGGGCAACAGGTCGGCGTCGCGCGCAAGGTCGGCCAGGCGGAACCCGGCCAGGCCGGTCTGGCGCGTGCCGAGCAGTTCGCCAGGGCCGCGCAGCTCCAGGTCCTTCTCGGCGATCACGAACCCGTCGTTGGTATCGCGCATGGTTTCCAGCCGCTGGCGCGCCAGCATCGACAGTGGCGAGCGATACAGCAGCACGCAGCTCGACGCCGCGCTGCCGCGCCCTACCCGCCCGCGCAACTGGTGCAGCTGGGCCAGGCCGAGGCGCTCGGCGTTCTCGATGATCATCAGCGAGGCGTTGGGCACGTCGACACCGACCTCGATGACGGTGGTGGCGACCAGCAGGTCGATGTCGCCAGCCTTGAACGCGGCCATCGTCGCCTGCTTGTCGGCCGCTTTCATCCGGCCGTGGACCAGGCCGACCCGCAGTTGCGGCAGTTGCGCCGACAGCGCTTCGAACGTGCTCTGCGCGGCCTGCGCCTCGATCTTCATCGCCGCGCCGGGTTTGTCGGACTCTTCCGGATCGTCGATCAGGGTGCAGACCCAGTACGCCTGCCGGCCTTCGGCGCAGGCGGCGCGGATGCGTTCGACCAGTTCCGGCCGGCGCTCGGCGCTGAGCGCCACGGTGTGCACCGGGGTACGGCCGGGCGGCAGTTCGTCGATCGCGGAGACATCGAGGTCGGCATAGGCCGACATCGCCAGCGTGCGTGGGATCGGGGTGGCGGTCATCACCAGTTGGTGCGGCACGACCGCGGCGGCGCCGACGCTGTCGCCGGCACCCTTGTCGCGCAGTGCGAGGCGCTGGTGGACGCCGAAGCGGTGCTGCTCGTCGACGATTGCCAACGCGAGGTCGTGGAAGGCGACGCCGGCCTGCATCAGCGCGTGGGTGCCGACCACGACCTGCGCCTCGCCGGAGACGACCTGCTCGAGCACGTTGGCGCGGGCGCGGCCGGTGACCTTGCCGGCCAGCCAGGCGACGCGCACGCCGAGCGGTTCCAGCCAGCCGCGCAGGTTCGCGAGGTGCTGTTCGGCCAGCAGTTCGGTCGGCGCCATCAACGCCGCCTGGCGACCGGCGGCGACGGCGAGCATCGCCGCCAGCGCGGCGACCACGGTCTTGCCGCTGCCGACGTCGCCCTGCACCAGCCGCAGCATCGGCGACGGCCGGGCCAGGTCGACCAGGATTTGTTCGAACACACGTTGCTGCGCGCCGGTCAGGCGGAATGGCAGCGCGTCGCGCAACTGGTTCGCGAGCCGGGTGTCCCGCAACACCGGCGCGGCGTGGGCCTGCTGGGCAATGCGTTGGCGACGCAGGCTCAGGTGGTGGGCCAGCAGTTCCTCCAGCACCAGCCGGCGCTGCGCCGGGTGGGTGCCGGCGAGCAGCGTGCCGACATCGGCGTCGCGCGGCGGCCGGTGCACGGTCAGCAGGGCTTCGCGCAGTGACGGCAGCATGCTGCCGTCGGGCAGCCGCAACGGCTCGCGCAATTCCCGGGGCAGCAATTCCAGCGCGTCCTCATCGGGCAAGCGGTCGAGGGCGAGACCGATCAGGCGGCGCAATGACGCCGGGCCGACGCCCTCGATGGCCGGATAGACCGGGTCGAGCCGCTCGCCAAGCTCGTCGTCGACCGCGTCGTCGAGCAGGCGGTAACTCGGATGCACGATCTCCAGGCCGTGCTGGCCGGGCCGCGGGGTGCCATAGCAGCGGATTCGCGCGCCGGGCTGGAACTGCGCGACCTGCGCCGCGCGGAAATGGAAGAAGCGCAGCACCACCGTCGCGTGCGAACCGTCACTGACCGCGACCCGCAACATCGGCCGGTAGCGGAAGCCACGCTCGACCGCTTCGACCCGGCCCTCGACCTGCGCCGCGACGCCGGGTTGCAGCGCGCGGATCGGAGTCAATCGGGTGCGGTCTTCGTACTGCCGCGGCAGTTGCAACCACAGGTCCTGGAGGCACGCCAGACCGCGCGCGGCGAGCTTCTCGGCAACCTTCGGGCCGCAACCGGGCAACGCCGTCAGCGCGGTGTCGCCGACCGCGGCCAGCGCGGGCGCAGGGCGGGCGGCGCGTCTAGCCAACGACCATGATCGCATCGACCTCGAACGCGGCGCCCTTCGGCAGTCCGGACACCTCGATGGTCGAGCGCGCGGGGTACGGCGCGTCGAAGTAGTCGGCCATCACCGCGTTGACCGCGGCGAAGTCACCCAGGTCGGTGACATACAGGCCGAGCCGGGCGACCTGCGCCAGCGAGCCGCCGGCGGCCTCGCACACGGCCCTGAGGTTGTCGAACGCGCGCCGCGCCTGCGCGCTGATGTCGCCAGCGACGATCTCGCCGGTCGCGGGGTCGAGCGGGATCTGGCCGGACAGGAACACCGTGGCGCCCATGCGCACGGCCTGGGAATACGGGCCGATCGCGGCCGGAGCCTGCTCGGTCTGGATGGGGGTGCGTGACATGCGGACTCCGGCAGTTGGCGGGCAAGCCCCATTGTAGGAGCGGCGTCAGCCGCGAACCAGAACCGGGAAGCACGCGGCGAGCCGATTTTCGATCGCGGCTGAAGCCGCTCCTACAAGCGCTGCACGCCGACCACCACGCCGAGCTTGCGCACCTTGCGCAGCACGTCGGCCAGGTGGCGCCGGTCGGCGACCTCGATCGAGAAACGCAACACTGCGATGTGGGTGTCGCGCTCCAGGTACTCGACCCGGTCGATGTTCGATTCGGCCTCGGCGATCGCGGCGGCGACCTGCGCCAGTGCGCCCGGGCGATTGTCGACCTCGATCCGCAACGCGGCGCTGAAGTCGCCACTGACCTTGCGGTCCCAGCCGATCGACACCCAGCGCTCCGGCGACTTGCGGTAGTCGGCGACGTTGGGGCAGTCCATCCGATGCACCACGATGCCCTTGCCGGTGGTGTGGTAGCCCATGATCTCGTCGCCGGGGACCGGCAGGCAGCAGTTGGCGAAGCTGATGACGCCGCGCTCGGCGCCGGTGATCAGGATCTTGTCCTGCGATATCGGCGGGCGCTCGACCACGCGGCGGTCCACCGTGCCCGGCTCGCGGGCGAGTTGCGCCGCGACCTGGCTGGGCATGCGGTTGCCCAGCGCGATATCGGCCAGCAGGGCCTCCAGCCGCGGGTAGCGGTTCTCCTGCAGGTAGCCGTCCATGCGCGGTACCGGCACCCGTTCGAGCGAACTGTCGAGCACCTCCAGCGCGCGGTCGAGCATGCGGTGGCCGAGTTGCACGGCATCCTCGTGCTCGATCTGCTTGAGCTGCTGCCGGATCGAGGTGCGGGCCTTGCCGGAGACCACGAATTCCAGCCACTGCGGTTTCGGGATCGACGAGCGGGCGGTGACGATCTCGACCCGCTGGCCGCTGGCGAGCTTGGTCCGCAGCGGTACCAGCTTGCCGTCGACACGCGCCGCGACCGCCTGGTTGCCGACGTCGGTGTGCACCGAATAGGCGAAGTCGAGCGCGGTGGCGCTGCGCGGCAGCGACAGGATGTCGCCCTTCGGGGTGAACAGGTAGACCTCGTCCGGGAACAGGTCGACCTTGACGTTCTCGAGGAACTCCAGCGACGAGCCGGTCGCGTGCTGCGACTCGACCAGCCCGGTGATCCAGTTGTGCGCGCGGCTCTGCGCGCTGTTCGGGCCCTCGCCACCGTCCTTGTAGGACCAGTGCGCGGCGATGCCCTTCTCGGCGATCAGGTCCATCTCCTCGGTCCGCAACTGCACCTCGACCGGCGAGCCGTAGGGACCGAACAGCACCGTGTGCAGCGACTGGTACCCGTTCGCCTTCGGGATCGCGATGAAGTCGCGGAAGCGCGCATCGAGCGGCTTGTAGGTCGCGTGCACGACACCGAGTGCGTGGTAGCAGTCGGCCACCGAGCGCAGCACCACCCGGAACCCGAACACGTCCATGACCTGGGCGAAGTTCTTGTGCTCGGCGCGCATCTTCGTATAGATGCTCCACGGCGACTTGACCCGGCTGATCAGGTGGTGCGGCAGCTTTTCCTTGGCCAGCCGCTGGGCCAGGTTGGCCTCGATCTGGACCAGCGCCTCGCGCCGCACCACCGGTTGCGCACGGATGCGTTTTTCCAGCACCGCGTGCCGCCACGGGTACAGCGCGCGGAAGCCGAGGTCCTGCAGCTCGGCCTTGATCAGGTTCATGCCCAGCCGCTGCGCGATCGGTGCGTAGATCTCCAGGGTCTCGCGGGCGATGCGCTCACGCGAAGCGGCGTCCTTGGCGCCGAGCGTGCGCATGTTGTGCAGGCGGTCGGCGAGCTTGATCAGGATCACCCGAAGGTCGCGCGACATCGCCAGCAGCATCTTGCGGAAGCTCTCGGCGTTGGCCTCCTGGCGATCCCGGAAGTGCAGCTTGTCGAGCTTGGTGACACCGTCGACCAGCTCGGCGACGGTCCCGCCGAACTCGGTGGCGATGCAGTCCCGGGTCAACGGGGTGTCTTCGATGGTGTCGTGCAGGATCGCGGCGATCAGGGTTTCGACATCCAGCCCCTGGTCGGCCAGCACCCGCGCCACCGCCACCGGGTGGGTGATGTAGGGCTCGCCCGACTTGCGGCTCTGGCCGGCGTGGGCGGCGGCGCCGACGGTCCAGGCGCGGCGCAACAGGGCGCGCTGTTCCTCACCAAGATAACCGGCCGCGCGCTCGAGCTCGTTCATGTAGTCGGGCAACGCCGCGCCGTCGTCGTCGGACAGCTCGGTGCGGCTACAGGCGGGCTCGGTGGGGCTCATGCAGGCAATCTACGCGCCCGTCGCATCGGGGCGCAATGCGGTGGCAGAAAGCACGAACCCCGCACTTGGCGGGGTCCGTGGCAAACCTTTCGCGAAGACCGGTCTCAGTCGTCGCCCTTCGACAGGTCGTCGTCGGCAACCACCTCGGCGGCGGCCCACTCCAGCGCCTCGCGCTCCTTGCGCTCGCGCTCGGACTTCTCGATCGCGTCGATGTACTCGGCGTTGATCTCGCGCGCGGCGATCTCGCGCAGGGCGAGCACGGTCGGCTTGTCGTTGGATTCGCTGTTGTCGATCTGCGACTCGACGCCGTTGGCGAGCTGGCGGGCGCGCTTGGCGGCCATCATGACGAGTTCGAAACGGTTGTCGACCACTTGCAGGCAGTCTTCTACGGTGATGCGGGCCATGGGGCTCCTGGCGGCCGGGGCCGTCGATGCAGGTACAAAGGGGACGGGATTGTAGCGGTTGCGGCGACCCAAGGGCAAGTAGCCCGCTTGAAAATCAACCAGTTACGCCAGCAAGGTCGTAATCAGCTTGCCATGGCGGGCAACCTGGGCCTCGCGGCGCAGCCGGCTGGCGGTGAAGATCGCGCACATCTCCTCGACCGCGACCGCGAAGTGCTCGTTGACGATGACGTAGTCGAACTCGCCGTAATGCGACATCTCCTCGCGCGCGGCCGCCAGCCGTTGGGCGATGACCGCCTCGCTGTCCTGGCCGCGGCTGCGCATGCGCTGCTCGAGGGCGTTGCGCGAGGGCGGCAGGATGAACACGCTCACAGCACCCGGCACCTTGGCCCGGACCTGGCGCGCGCCCTGCCAGTCGATCTCCAGCAGCACGTCCTTGCCCGACGCCAGTTGCGGCTCGACCGACTGCCGGGCGGTGCCCTTCCAGTCGCCGTGGACGCGTGCATGCTCGAAGAAGTCGCCGGCCTCGACCATGCGCTCGAACTCGGCCTCGTCGACGAAGTGGTAGTGCTCGGCGTGGCGCTCGCCGGGTCGCGGCGCGCGCGAAGTGAACGAGATCGACAGGCGGATGTTGGGGTCGCGCGCGAGTACCGCGTTGACCAGGCTGGATTTGCCGGCACCCGACGGCGCGGCGACGATGTAGAGGGTTCCGCGCATGCTCATTCGATGTTCTGCACCTGTTCGCGGACCTGGTCGATCAGCACCTTGAGCTCGACCGCCGAGGCCGAGCTGCGGGCGTCGACCGACTTGGAGCCCAGGGTGTTGGCCTCGCGGTTGAATTCCTGCAGCAGGAAGTCGAGCCGGCGACCGACCGCCTCGCGCAGCTTGAGCACCCGACGCGCCTCGGCGACGTGCGAATCGAGCCGATCGAGTTCCTCCTCGACATCGAGCTTCTGCAACCAGATCACCAGTTCCTGCTCCAGCCGGCCGGGGTCCGCCGGCTGGGTGAGGTCGGCCAGCCGCGCCTCCAGCTTGGTGCGCTGGCCGGTCCGGATCGCCGGCATGATCTCGCGGACACCGGCGGCGATGGCGGCGATGCCGTCGACGCGCTCGTTGATCACCGCGGCCAGCTTCGCACCCTCGCGCTCGCGCGCCTGGATGAACTCGTCGAGCACCTCATCCAGCAACGCGAGGGCCTGCGCCTGCAGCGCGGCGGCATCGGTCGCCGGCGCCTGCAGTACACCGGGGAACTGCAGCAGCTGGGTGAACTCGGTATGCAGGCCAGGGAAACGCGCGGACAGGTCGATCGCCAGGTCGCTGAGTTCGCGCAGGCGGGTCGGGTCGGCATGCAGGCCGCTCGCACCCTCGGGCGAACGCAGGCGCAGGGTCAGGTCGAGCTTGCCGCGGCCCAGGCGCGCGGCGATGCGCTCGCGCAGCACCGGCTCCAGCGCGCGCAGGTCGTCGTGCAGGCGCACGCCGATTTCGAGGAAGCGGTGGTTGACCGAGCGCAACTCGCAGCCGAGCGTGCCCCATTCGGTGGCGCGTTCGCCGCTGGCGAAGGCGGTCATGCTGCGGATCATGGCGGTTCCTGAAGTAATCGATGCCGGTCGGGCAAGGGGCGAATGGTAAACTCGCGCGCCGCAAACCCCCTAACTTCGATGGTAAACCGCCCCATGCCAGTTGCCGGCACGACCGAGTTCTCACGCCCCAGCGGCCGCGCGCCCGACCAGTTGCGCGAGGTGCGGATCGAGCGCGGCTTCACCCGCCACGCCGAGGGTTCGGTGCTGATCAGCTTCGGCGATACCCGCGTGCTGTGCACCGCCAGCGTCGAGAACCGGGTGCCCGGCTTCCTGCGCGGCAAGGGCGAAGGCTGGGTCACTGCCGAGTACGGCATGCTGCCGCGCGCCACCAACACCCGCAACGACCGCGAGGCCGCGCGCGGCAAGCAGGGCGGCCGCACGCTGGAGATCCAGCGCCTGATCGGCCGCTCACTGCGTGCCTGCGTCGACCGCAAGCTGCTTGGCGAGCGCACCATCACGCTCGACTGCGACGTGCTGCAGGCCGACGGCGGCACCCGCACCGCGGCGATCACCGGCGCCTACGTGGCGCTGGTCGATGCGGTCCAGGGCCTGATCACCTCGCGCGCGATCAAGCTGCCGAGCTGCGGACGTTCGCCGATCTTCGGCGCGATCGCCGCGGTGTCGGTCGGTATCTACCGCGGCGTGCCGGTGCTCGACCTCGACTATGCCGAAGACAGCGACTGCGATACCGACATGAACGTGGTGATGAACGACGGCGGCGGTTTCATCGAACTGCAGGGCACCGCCGAGGGCCACGCGTTCCGTCGCGAGGAGCTGGCGGCGATGACCGCGCTGGCCGAAACCGGCATCGCTGAGCTGGTGGCAAAGCAGCGCGAAGCGCTCGGACTCTGACAGCGTGGGCTTGAACCGGTGCTGCCGCGCATGAACCGCATCGTTGTCGCCAGCGGCAATGCCGGCAAGCTGGCCGAGTTCAATCGCCTGCTCGGTGACGCCGGCATCGAATTCGTCGCGCAAGGCGAACTCGGGGTCGAGGACATCGAGGAAACCGGACTGACGTTCGTCGAGAACGCGCTGCTGAAAGCGCGCCACGCCGCACGCGTGACCGGCCTGCCGGCGCTGGCCGACGATTCCGGGTTGTGCATCGACGCGCTTGATGGCGCGCCGGGGCTGTACTCGGCGCGCTATGCCGGTGAACCGAGTGATGCGGCGCGCAACATCGACAAGCTGCTGGCGGCGCTCGATGGCATGCCCGAGGCGCAGCGCGGCGCGCATTTTCATTGCACCCTGGTGTTGCTGCGCCATGCCGACGACCCGCGCCCGCTGATCGCACAGGGCGAGTGGCATGGCCAGGTCCTGCCCGCACGGCGTGGTGCGGGCGGCTTCGGTTACGACCCGCTGTTCCTCGATCCGGACACAGGCCTGACCGCCGCCGAGCTGGACCCCGCGACCAAGAACCGCATCAGCCACCGCGGTCGCGCCCTGGCGATCCTGCGCGAAAAGCTCGGCCTCCTGTAGGAGCGGCTTCAGCCGCGATCGGAAATCGTTCGCGCGCGCCGACTCCAGATCGCGGCTGAAGCCGCTCCTACATAAAGGCAAGACGACTCCACCGCATCACCGGTGGGACAATAGCCCCATGCCCCTCACCCCGCCGCCGCTCTCGCTGTACGTCCACGTCCCGTGGTGCGTGCGCAAATGCCCGTATTGCGACTTCAACTCGCACGAGGGTCGTGGCGAACTGCCGTTCGCAGCCTATGTCGACGCGTTGCTCGCCGACCTCGACCACGACCTGCCACTGGCCTGGGGCCGCACCGTGCATACCGTGTTCTTCGGCGGTGGCACCCCGAGCCTGATGCCGCCGGAATTCATCGACCGCTTCCTGCAGGGCGCCAGCGCGCGGCTGCGCTTCGCCCCGGGCTGCGAGATCACCCTGGAGACCAACCCCGGCACCGCCGAGCACGGCCGCTTCGAGGGCTACCGCGACGCCGGCGTCAACCGCCTGAGCTTCGGCATCCAGAGCTTCGACGACGGCTGCCTGCAGCGGCTCGGCCGCATCCACGACAGCCGCGAGGCCGAGGCCGCGGTCAAGCTGGCGCAGGACGCCGGCTTCGACAACTTCAACCTCGACCTGATGTACGCCCTGCCCGGCCAGGACCTGGCGATGGCCGAGCGCGACCTGCAGCGCGCTTTCGCGCTGCAGCCGACCCACGTCAGCCATTACCAGCTGACCCTGGAGCCGAACACCGTGTTCGCCGCGCGCCCACCCGCGGGCATTCCCGACGACGACGCCGGCTGGGACATGCAGGAGCATTGCCAGGCGCTGCTGGCCGACGCCGGCTACGCCCAGTACGAGGTCAGCGCCTACGCCAGACCCGGCCGCCAGTGCGCGCACAACCTCAACTACTGGACCTACGGCGACTACCTCGGCATCGGCGCCGGCGCCCACGGCAAGATCACCCTCGGCCACGACGAAAGCATCCTGCGGCGCTGGAAGCACAAGCATCCGACCCGCTACCTGGCCGAGGCCGGCAGCGAGGCGGGAATCGGCGGCGACGAACGGATCGCACCCGGGCGGCGGCCGTTCGAGTTCATGCTCAACGCGTTGCGGCTGGTCGGTGGCTTCAGCCTGGCCACCTTCGAGGCCCGCACCGGCCTGGCGTCGACCGTGATCGGGCCGCAACTGCAGGCCGCTTCCAGGAACGGCTGGCTGGAGGTCGAGGCCGGCCAGGTACGGCCGACTGAACTCGGCCGGCGCTTCACCAACGACGTGGTGGCGCTGTTCCTCGCCGAATGATCGCCCGGCGCGCTCCCGCGCCCGGCCTGCGCTCCCGCGTCCGGAAGGGGTAATCTGGGCGTTGTCGGCGTCATCCGTCCGCTTCGGCCCGGACCTTGCGTATTCAGGTCATGGGCCGGCGCAAACGGAACCGCGTCCATCGAACCACGGCCCCGGGGGGAGCCCGCTCGCATGTCCGACCACCACGTACCCAGCCAGGCGACCCGCCGCGGTGCCGGCCCCGCCGGCGGCATCGATCCGGTCGCACCGCTGCGACAGAGTCCGGCGATGGTGGCGCTGCCCCCGCGCGTGCGCCACCTGCTCGGGCAACTCCTGGGCCTGCTGTCGACCCAGCTGACCCGCGAGCTTGACCGACTGCTGATGACGCTGGAACACGACCTGTTCCGCCAGGCCGAGTTCGCGCGCAACCCGGCGCTCCAATCGGGCTACCTCGAAACCGTGAAGACGCTGCGCAAGCACCGCGACGAATTCATCCCCTTCTTCATGGGCGAACTCGAGGACGCCCTGGTCGCCATCCGCGACCCGGCCAGCCGCCCCCCGGCTCCGACCGAAACCGAAGCGCCGCGCTTCGACGCCATGCGCCTGGTCGAGGACAGCGAGGTCAGCGAGGACGCCGTGTTGAGCGCCATCGCGCTGCGGCACGAATCTCGTGCCGGCCTGCCGTTGCTGCTGCTGGGCCAGCGGTTCGGGGTGCTGGCGGGCGCGCCCGCGTTCGATGCCGCGGCGCTGCCGGTCGGGCCGCAATCGCTCGGTCGCCTGCTGGCGCGCGCCTGCACCCGGCTACAACTGAACCTCGATGCCCGCCTGCAGCTTTACCAGTTGTACGACCGCCAGTTGATGGCCGGTTACGCGATGCTGGTCGAGTCGATGAACGACTTGCTGGACGGCGCCAACGTGCTGCCTGGCCTGACCTTCGTGCCATTGCGCACGCGCCGCAACGACAAGCGGGGCGCGACTCCGGTCGACAGCGACCCGGCCCGCGCCGGGACCGGCGCCGCGGCTGCCGATCCCGGCCCCGACGCCCCGCAGGACAGCTTCGCCGGGTCCGCCTCCGATCCCGCCGAAGCGGAGACGCTGGCGCTGCTGCGCCAGCTGATGGCGGAACGACGCGACCTGCTCGACAAGCTCGCCACCAGTCCCACACGGGCGCGGGTCGCGCTTCCCACCGTGGACGTCGACGCCGCACTGGGCGCGCTGCAGGCACGTGCACCCAACCCGCAGTCCCCCAGCACCGTGCCGGACATCCGCCAAGCGCTGCTCGCGCAGAGCCGGCTGAAGCTCGGCGAGGCGGCGACGCTTTCGCGCGAGGACAGCGACACTTTCGAGCTGCTCGGCATGCTGTACACCGAGATCGGCCGCGAGTTGCGCGCGGGCACCCAGAGCAAGGCCCTGCTGGAACAGCTGCAGGTGCCATTGCTGCGGGTCGCGCTGCAGGACCGCGCCTTCTTCGTGCGCCAGCAGCATCCGGCGCGGCAGCTGTTGAACGCGGTGGCCGAGGCCGGCGCGGTCTGGCTGGCCGAGGACGAGGCCGACCCGCAGCTCAACGCCAAGCTGCAGAGCGCGGTCGACCACGTGGTCACCCATTACGACGGCGACGCCGCGGTGTTCGATTCGGCCAACCAGCAGTTGCAGGAACACCTGCAGGTGATGGTGCGCAAGGCCGAGGTCAGCGAGCGCCGCCATGTCGATGCCGCCCAGGGGCGCGAGAAGCTCGACCTGGCCAAGCGCCAGGCCACCGAGGTGATCGAGGACGCCGCCGGCGGCCGGACGATTCCCAGGTTCCTCGGTGGGCTGCTGGACCAGGCCTGGAGCGATGTCCTGACCCTGGTGCTGCTGCGCCATGGCGAGGCGTCGGGCGAATGGCAACAGCATGTCGGCGCCACCCGCCAGATCATCGCCGCCTGCGTGGACGGGGTGCCGGCGCCGGACGGGCTGGCGGACCGGATCGAAAAGGCACTGGCGCTGGTCGGTTACCACGGCGAGGAAGCCGCCGCGATCACCCGCCGCCTGACCGCCGCGGACGACGACAGCGACGACCCCGCCTCGCGCACCGAGCTGGCGATGAAGCTCAAGGCCCGCGCGCGACTCGGCGCCGACACCGCGGAGAAGCCGAAGGTGGCCGCGGCCCCGCGTACGCCGCGCGAACAGGCCTGCCACGACCACCTGCGAACCCTTCCGTTCGGCAGCTGGATCGAATTCTCTATCAACCAGCAAGGCGACGTGGTCCGTCGGCGTTTGGCCTGGTACAGCCCGGTGACCGGGCGCGCACTGTTCGTCAACCAGCGCGGCCAGCGCATCGACGACGCCACCGGCCCGCAGGACCTCGACCAGCTCGCGCGACTGGTCGCAATCGGCCAGGCCCGGGTGGTTCCCGCCGGGCACGCCCGGCTTGTCGACCGCGCCTGGCAAGCCGCGGTCACCGCCCTGCGCGGGATCACCGGCCACGCCCAGGGGCAGGAGCAATCGGCATGAACGACAACGCCTCCGAATTCCGCCGCCGCCCGCGCAGGCGCGTTCCCGACACCGTCGCGGTGGTCGACTGCATGACCGGGCGCGCGGTCGGGCGGCTCGGCAACCTGTCGGAAACCGGCATGCTGTTGATGTCGGGCACGGCGCTGGTCGACGACGCCATCTACCAGCTTCGTTTCGAGCTCGATGGCCCCGGCGGCACCGCCCTGCCGATCGAAGTCGGCGCCCACCTGTTGTGGCAGGACGACGCCAACGCCGCAGGCCAGCGCCTCGGCGGGCTGCGTTTCATCAACCTGCCCGAGTCCCAGCGCCAGGCGCTGCGCGACTGGCTCGACCAGCCCGGGGCCAGCTACGCCTGAACCGGGACCGTGCCCAACGGCCCCTGCGGCGCGCGGGGCAATCCGTCAGAATTGGCGGACGCCCCCAACGAGGATCCCCATGACAGCTCCCGACCTGGCGCACGCCTACCCACGCCACGTGGAGGAAGTGCAGCGCCGCAGCGCACAGGCGCTCGAGCGTGGCGGCTTCGACCACCTGGTCGTGCCCAGCGGCTCGCTCCACTACCAGTTGTTCGACGACCGCGACTACCCGTATGCGGTCAACCCGCAATTCAAGGCCTGGGTGCCGCTGACCCGCAATCCCGGCAGCTGGATCGTCCACACCCCCGGCGGGAAGCCCCGGCTGATCTACCTGCAGCCGTTCGACTACTGGCACGTCGTGCCCGAGGCGCCGAACGGCTACTGGGTCGAGCAGTTCGACGTGGTGGTGATCCGCACGCCGGAGGAGGCGTTGCAGCACCTGCCGAAGGACCCGCGCCGCTGCGCGATCCTCGGCGAGCCGCAAAGCGCGCTGGGCGAGTTCGTCCCGAACAACCCCGCCGCGGTGGTCGATTACCTCGAATACCACCGCGCGCTGAAGACCCCGTACGAGATCGCGATGATGCGCGAAGCCAGCGCCCATGGCGTACGCGGCCACCGCGCCGCCGAGCGCGCCTTCCGCGCGGGCGCCAGCGAGTTCGGCATCCACCTGGCCTACTGCCAGGCCGCGCGCCAGGACGCCAACGACCTGCCGTACGGCAACATCATCGGCCTCAACGAACACGGCGCCGTGTTGCACTACACCGACCGCGACCGGGCGCCGCCCCGCGACATCCGCAGCTTCCTGATCGACGCCGGTGGCAGCCACGACGGCTATGCCAGCGACATCACCCGCAGCCATGCATTCGATCCGTCGTGCGAGTTCCAGTCGATGATCGACGCGGTCGACGCCGCCGAGCAGCGACTGTGCGACCGCGTCCGTGGCGGCATCGACTACAAGCAGATCCACCTCGACGCGCACCTGGAAATGGCGACCATCCTGCGCGACTTCGGCGTGGTCGACATGAGCCCGGAATCGATGCTCGAGACCGGCGTCAGCGCCAAGTTCTTCCCGCACGGCATCGGCCATTACATCGGCCTGCAGGTGCATGACGTCGGCGGCTTCCTCGCCTCCGACGAGGGCGGTCGCATCGAGCCACCCGCGGGCCACCCGTTCCTGCGCCTGACCCGCGTGCTGGAACCGGGCGCGGTGGTGACGATCGAGCCGGGCATCTATTTCGCCGACCTGCTGCTGGAAGAACTTCGCAACGGTGAGCATTCCGGCTCGGTGGACTGGGACAAGGTCGATGCCTTCCGTCCCTACGGCGGCATCCGCATCGAGGACGACGTGGCCTGCACCGACGGCGACCCGATCAACCTGACCCGCGAAGCGTTCGCTGCGTTGGGATGAGTCTTGATTACAGGTGTTTTTCGCACCTGATCGCAGAACTAAGGAATCCCGGCCGCAGCCGGGATTTTTTGTGGCTGCGGGAAACGCCTCATCGAAGCTCTCGAAGTGCGCTTTGGAAGTGGCGTCGGGCAGCCAACAAAGCCACAGCCCAAAACCGCGACGCGGCGTCCTGTCCGGGTATTGCGGAGAGTGAGCCATGGATGGCCCACGGCTGTGAGTGCGGCCAGGGATGGCCGCCCGAACCGAGTAGCAATACCCGGACAGGGCGACGCTCCCGCCCGAAGGCGCGACCTACCGCTTTTGGCTTTTGGCTGTCGCCCCAAGGACGCGCACCACGACACGCGAGCCTCAAAACAAAACCCACTTGCGCCCTATTCGCCCACCCGCGCCTGCGCCATGAACGCCTCGACCTCGTCCGCACTGCGCGCCAGCCCGTCGGTCAGCACCTTGTGGCCGTCCTTCGTCACCAGCACGTCGTCCTCGATGCGGATCCCGATCCCGCGCCACTTCGCCGCCACGCTGGTGTCGTCGGGCGCGATGTACAGCCCCGGCTCGATCGTGAACACCATCCCCGGCTCCAGCAGGCGCGACTCGCCGTCGATGCGGTACTCGCCGACATCGTGCACGTCGATCCCGATCCAGTGACCGGTCTTGTGCCGGTAGAACCGCTTGTAGCCGCCGTCGGCGATGTTCTTCGCCAGCTTGCCCTTGAGCAACCCGTGCTGCAGCAAGCCCTCGGTCAAGGTCTCGACCGCTGCGTCGTGGCCTGCCTGGTAGGGCGTACCCGGCCGGGCCTGCGCCAGCGCCGCGGCCTGCGCCGCGCAGACCAGGTCATGCAGGATCCGTTGCTCCTTGCCGAAACGGCCATTGGCCGGGAACGTGCGCGTGATGTCGGCGGCGTAACCGCGGTACTCCGCACCGGCGTCGATCAGCACCAGGTCACCGTCGTGCACCGGGCCGTTGTTGGCGACGTAATGCAGCACGCAACCGTTGCCACCGGCGCCGACGATGCTGCCGTAGGCCGGCACCGCGTCGTTGGCACGGAACACC
Source organism: Lysobacter sp. F6437 (assembly GCF_052547215.1). NCBI lineage: Bacteria > Pseudomonadati > Pseudomonadota > Gammaproteobacteria > Lysobacterales > Lysobacteraceae > Lysobacter > Lysobacter sp. F6437. The sequence continues at coordinate 8,942 of NZ_JBQWRB010000005.1, read as the reverse complement.
CGCTCCAGTTCGGCCTGCAGTTCGTACTCGTGCATGCCTGGCCGCACCGCGCGCATCGCCGCCTCGTGCGCGGCCACGCTGATGTCGGCGGCGCGTTGCATGAAGCGCAGTTCGTCGCGGTCCTTGAACAGCCGCAGCTCGTCGAGCAGGTGGCCGAGTTCGAGGAACTCGTGCGGCGGCTTGTTGCCCATCTTCATCATCGCGCGCACGCGGTTGACCCAGCCGATCAGCTTGAGGTCGAACTCGGCGTCGCGGCCGAAGTGGTAGTAGACCCGCGAGCGGCCCTCGAGCAGTCCCGGCAGGATGTCATCGAGGTCGGTGATCGGATAGGCGTCGTCCAGTCCGAACGCCTCGACCGCGCCTTCGGTGCCGAAGCGCGGACCGTCCCAGCCTTCGCGGTCCTGGTCACGCTCGCGGCAGAACAGCACCGTCTCGCCATGCGCGCGCCCGGGCACCAGCACCAGCACCGCCTCGGGCTCCGGGAACCCGGTCAGGTACAGCAGGTCCGAATCCTGCCGATACGGGTAGTGGGTGTCGCGGCTGCGCACGCGCTCCGGCGCGGCCGGCAGGATCAGGATCGCGTCGTCGCCGGCGATGCGCATCAGCTGCTTGCGGCGCCGCGCGTAGGCCTTGGCCGGCATCGTCAGGGGCTTGTGCATGTCAGTTCAGCCGCTGGCGATGCTCGGCAGCGAGCACGCAGTCCCCGTGCAGCAGCAGCGTCGCGACGCGGACGAACTCCTCGATCTCGACCAGCGCGGCCTCGTCCTCCTCGTCGCCGTCCTCCTGCGGTTGGGCGGCGGCGAGCTTGGCGAGGTCGCCGAGGGCCTCGGTGGCCTCCTCCGACAGCTTCGGCGCAGCACCGGCCGCCATCCCGAAGGCGCCGAGGAACCCGCGGCACCAGTCGAACAGGGCGCCGCTGCGCACGGCCAGCGACGCGTCGGCATCCGGCATTAACAAGGCGAATTCGAAGCTCCGGTCCGCGAGCTGGGCCGCGCTGGCAAGCCGCAACTGGTCCAGCGCGCTGCCTTCGGCCGGCGTGGCCAGGGTGGCATCGACCATTACCCGGGCCGGCCATTCCCGAGCCGGCGCGCCGCCGCCGGCCAGCCAGCCGCATAGCGAACCGTGCAGTTCGGAGGGGGACGTGGCGAGCGCCAACCGCCGGATCTCGGCGTCCACGGCGGACAGTTCGGGCAGGGTCGGCGGGGCGCTTTGCGACATGGACGGTCACCGCGATGGGGCCCTGCAGTCTATCAATCCGCAGGGCGCCGCCGCGGCGGAACTTGTTGCCGGCCCGCGGGACTGCCTACACTGCCAGCTGCCACGCCAACCGCCGCGGTGCCGTGCGTCCGTATCCGCCATCCGTCACCCCCCTGCGCCGCATCTGCACGACCGTGCTGGCCTGCCTGCTGCTGGCCGCGGCGTGGTCCACGCCGGTGCAGGCGGCTACCCGCGATTACTACTTCACCCCGGTCGGCAGCGCCCGCGGACTGAGCCAGAACACCGTCACCGCGATGGTGCAGGACACCCAGGGGTTCGTCTGGGTCGGGACCCAGGGCGGGCTGCACCGCTACGACGGGCAACGTTACGTATCGTTCCGACACGACCCACGCGACCCGAAGACGCTGCCCGACAGCTACATCACCGCACTGGCACTGGAAGGCGATGGCGCGCTGTGGGTGGGTTCGTACTCGCAGTTCGTGTCGCGCATCGACCTGGTCAACGGCGATATCCGCCGCTTCGCCGCGGGTACCCGGGACGGCGGCCAGGCCGGTCGCCAGGTGTTGGCGCTGCTGCCCCGCGACGGCCAGGTGTGGATCGGCACCATGCAGGGCCTGGAGCGGTTCGACCCGGGCACCGGCAAACGCGAGCGCGTGCTGCAACTGGAACCGCAAAAATTGCGCACCTCGCCATTCCAGCAGTTGCTGGCCGATCGCGACGGCAACGTCTGGTGGGCCAGCGCCGCCGGTTTGTTCAAGGTCGACCGCAACCACCGCGCCCGTCTGGTCGGTGCGCCCGGCGCCACCCTCAGCCTGCTGATGGACCGCGACGGACAGCTCTGGGTGGGGCGACGCGACGGCCTGTTCCGGCTGTCCGGCGACGGCACACTGGTTCCGGCATGGCCTCGATCCGGGGCCCGCGACGCCGATCCCGGGCCGGTCCGCGCCATTGTCCAGGCACCGGACGGCGCGCTCTGGCTGGCCATCGCCAGCGGTGGACTGCGCCGGCTCGACCCGTCCAGCGGCGCGGTTCGCTCGATCCGCGAGGACGCACGCTTCGATGCCGGCCTGCCGGAGGATTCGATCGCTTCGCTGATGGTCGACCGCAGCGGCATGCTGTGGATCGGCGGCCTGTTCCGCGGGGTGTCGCTGACCGATCCCCGCGGGACCCGCTTCAGCTACATCATCGACCTGGAGGGCAGCCGTCCCCATAACCCCGCGGCCGACGACAGCATCCGCGCGATCCATGAAGGGGTCGACGGCACGTTGTGGATCGGCACCGACAACGCCCGGCTGCTGGGCTACGACGTCGCCGGGGACCGCTTCGAGGATTGGACCGCGCGGCTGCCACCCACCGATGACGGCAAGGCGCGCCGGGTCATGGCGATCGCCGATGCCGGCCATGGCCGGCTCTGGCTGGCCACCACCAACGGCTTGTTGCGATTCGCACCCGGGTCCGGGGCGGTCGAGGAAATCGCACTTGGCGAACTCACCGGAACGAGCCTGCGGAGCCTGCTGGTCGACCACGATGGCGACCTGTGGCTCGGCACCCAGAACCGCGGCGCACTGCATTACCAGCGTCGTGGCGGGCGGGTCGTCCACTACAGCCATCGCGACAACGATCCGCACCAACTCGCCCACCCGACCGTGCATGCCTTGCTCGAGGATCGACGTGGCCGGATCTGGTTCGGCACCGGTGGTGGCCTGGACGTACTGGAACCCACGACCGGCCTCCTTCGACATTTCAACCACGACCCCGACAACCTCGATGGCCTGCCGGGCGGCCTGGTGCGCGCGCTGTATCAGGACCGCGACGGGACGCTCTGGGTCGGCACCCACTCCGGCCTGAGCAGGGTCGTCGAAAGCGCTGGCGGCGAGATCACGTTCCAGCACCCGCTGGCCGAGGCGCTGGGCGACCAGCCTGTGCCCACGGTGTTCACCATCGCCAGCAACGACTCGCCCTCCGGGCGGTTGTGGCTGGGCACCGGCCACGGCGTGATCCAGCTCGACACCCGCTCGCTCACGGTGCGCAACTACGGTCTCGCCGACGGCCTGCAGGATCTCGAATTCAATGGCGGCGCGGCGGCCACCCTGTCCGATGGCCGGATCGCACTGGGCGGGGTACGCGGGCTCAACCTGTTCGATCCCGCGCGGATGAAGGACTCGGGCTACGTCCCGCCGTTGCGCCTGCTGGCCGCCGGTATCGGCGCCGATGCCCCCGATGACGGCGGGATCATGTGGAACACGGCGAAGCTGCAAGTGGCCGATGGCGCCGACATCCTGCGGCTGCGCATCGGTGCACTCGACTTCGCCCCCGCCGCGAACATCAGCTACCGCTATCGGATGGACGGCTTCGACCGCGGCTGGATCGACAACGGAGCGCGCCCGGACATCACCTATACCCGGCTTCCCCCTGGGAAATACGTGTTCCGGGCGCAGGCCAGCAACCGCGACCGCGGCTGGGGCGGGATGGAATTGCGGGTTCCGGTGGTCGTCGCGCCACCGTTGTGGCGCCACCCGCTCGCGATCACCGCGGCGGTGGTTGCAATGCTGGTGCTGCTGGCGACCCTCGGCTGGCGCTGGCACCGGCGCCGCCATCGCGAACAGGAGTGGTTCCGCCAGATCAGTGAACGCGAAGAGCGGCTGAAGCTCGCGCTCTGGGCTTCGGGTGACCAGTTCTGGGACTACGACGTGGCGACCCACGCGATGCACCGGATGCGCGTGCCCGAGTCGGCCACGGCACGACCGGAAGCTGAAATCGCGGTGGAGAGCCGCGTCAGCAACGCCCATTCGATCCATGAAGAAGACCTTCCGGGAGTGCTGGATACCTTGCGCCAACACCTGCGCGGAGAGGTTGCCCTGTTCATGTCGGAACACCGCACCCGCGACGCCAGCGACGAGGACTGGCGATGGATACGCGCCCGCGGCCGGGTCGTCGATCGCGATGCCGATGGCCGCGCCTTGCGGGTGGCCGGCACCGCCCGTGACATCACCGCCAGCCGCAGCGCCGAGCGGGAACGCCGCATTTCCAGCGAGGTCCTGCGTTCGATGGCCGAGGCGGTGGCGGTGTTCGATCGCGACTTCATGTTCGCCTCGATCAATCCGGCCTTCACCCGGATGATCGGCTACAGCGACAGGGAGGTGCTCGGCCGCTCGACCAGCCTGATCGACAGCAACCAGCACGACCCGGATTTCTACACCCGCATGCGCGCGGAACTGCAGCGTGCCGGACGCTGGTCCGGCGAGATCTGGCAACGACGCAAGGATGGCAGTGAGTTCCTGTGCTGGTTGCAGGCCAGCGCGGTGAACGACGGCAACGGCCAGCACGGCCACTACGTCGCGGTGCTGAGCGACATCACCGACCAGAAGCGTGCCGAGCAGGAGCTGCGCTACCTGGCCAACTACGACACCCTGACCACCCTGCCCAATCGTGCGCTGCTGTCGGAGCGGTTGTCGCGGGCGATCGGGCAGGCCCGGGCCAGCGGCCGCAAGATCGCGGTCCTGTTCCTCGACCTCGACCGGTTCAAGGACATCAACGACTCGCTCGGCCACGCCGCCGGCGACCGCATCCTGCGCGCGGCCGCCCACCGACTGCAGCAGACCGTCGGCGCCCACCACACCGTGGCCCGCCTCGGCGGTGACGAGTTCACCGTGGTGTTGGAGGACCTTCAGGATGCGATGCAGGCCGAGCACGTGGCGCGCGAGCTGCTTGTCGCGTTCGAGGGGCCACTGGACTTCGACGAGCGCCACAACGTGGTGATCTCGCCGTCGATCGGGATCAGCCTGTACCCCGACCACGCCCGCGACCCGACCGACCTGCTCAAGCACGCCGACACCGCCATGTACCAGGCCAAGGCGATTGGCCGCCGCGCGTTCATGCAATACACGGAAAGCATGGATGTCGACATCCGCGTCCGCGCCACCATCTCCGCCGCGCTGCGCAAGGTGCTCGACACCGACGAGCTGTCGCTGGCGTTCCAGCCCCGGCTGTCGCTGGCCGACGGCCGCATTACCGGCGTCGAGGCCCTGTTGCGCTGGAACAGCCTAGAACACGGCGAAATCAGCCCGATGCGGTTCATTCCGCTGGCCGAGGAGACCGGCCTGATCCTGGAAATCGGCGAATGGGCCTTGCGCCAGGCCTGCTGCACGCTGCAACGCTGGCGCGCGGAAGGATTGTCTGATTTGTCGATGGCGGTGAACGTATCCTCGTTGCAGTTGTTGCGCGGCAACCTGCCGGGGGTCGTCGCCCGGGTCCTGGCGGAGACCGGCGTTCCGGCCAGTTGCCTGGAACTGGAACTGACCGAAAGCGTGATCATGAGCAGCGCCGACGAAACCGCGGCGACGTTGCAGGCCTTCCGCGAACTCGGGGTCAGCCTCGCGATCGACGACTTCGGGACCGGGTACTCCTCGTTGTCCTACCTCAAGCGGCTGCCGATCACCACGCTCAAGATCGACAAGGAGTTCATCGGCGACCTGACCCACGACCCCGACGACGCGGCGATCACCAGCACCATCATCACCATGGCCCACTCGCTGGGCCTGACCGTGGTCGCGGAGGGCGTTGAAACCGAAGCCCAGATGCACTTCCTTCGCGTCCACGGCTGCGACGAGATCCAGGGCTACTGGCTGGCCCGGCCGATGGCACCGGCACAGTGCCAGGCATTCCTGCGCGAACACCAATCGATCGAGGCGACGCCGGGCTGAACACGACGGGCCTTCCCCAAACGCCGCTCCTTGACCCACCCCCGGCGCCTGCTATCGTGCGCGGATGGACCGTGCCGAACTGCTCGCCCAACTGCAGGCCCTCGTCGAGCGAATCGACGAGCTGGCCGACAACACCCGTCGCCTGCAGGAAGAGAACCGCAGCCTGCGCCAGCAACAGGAAACCCTGTCCGGCGAGCGCTCGGCATTGCTGGCCAAGAACGAGCAGGCGCGTAGCCGGGTCGAAGCGATGATCGCGCGGCTGAAATCGCTGGAGCAGCACACGTGAGCAGCAGCCAACCGGTCAGCATCCACCTGCTCGACCGTGAATACACCGTCGGCTGCGAGCCGGACGAGCGCGACAGCCTGCTTGCCGCGGCCAAGCTGCTCGACAGCAAGATGCGCGAGATCCGCGGTGGCAACCGGATGGCCGCGCTTGACCGCGTCGCCGTGCTGGCCGCACTCAACTTCGCGCACGAGTTGCAGCAGCTGCGCAACGAAGACGAGAGCAGCAGTCGCGAAATCGCCCGCAGCCTTGGCGACCTGCAACGCAAGCTCGACGGGTTGTTCGACACCCCCGCCGGATGACGCGCGAGCGGTCCGGGCAATTGCCTGAACCCGGCATCGCCGACACCGACAGACGGGCCTTCCCATCGCGCCTGTCGCGCTATAATCGCCGCACGTCCTCTGCTGTGGACGACGGCGTGCGCAAACATACGCCTTGTCCCTTAATTGCGACCATGGGGGCGCAACGGAAGCCCGGAGTGCAAGTCCGCCCTGGTAGCGGGAAGCCCGAAGGCCTCCAGGCGTCCCCACTTGAACCCCGGGTTCAAGGTCGTTTCGCGCGCATCGCCATCGGCGGAGGACTTTTCTTTTTTGCGGCCGGAATCCGTGGCGCCACTGGATTGGTGCCAGGGAGCTGCCGCTGTGCTGCGGTCCCTGCATTGCGGCCCCGTCATGCCACACGCGACCAGGATCCGACTGGATGACCGTCGACCACGCAGCATCCCGCCGCCAACTTCGTTCCGAACTCCGCCAGCGCCGTCGCGCATTGCCCGCGGCCGATCGCATTGCCGCCGCCGACCACCTCGCCCTGAACCTGCTTGCCCTGCCCTTCATGCCCAGCGACGGCTATGTTGCCGGCTACTGGGCGATGGACGGTGAGATCGCCCTGCATGCCTGGCAACTGAAGTTGCCACCCGGCTGCGTGTACTGCCTCCCGGTATTGGCTGGGGATCACCTGCGATTCGCGCCTTGGCGTCCCGGCGATGCCCTGGTCAGCAATGTTTATGGCATTCCCGAACCCGATCTCGCCCCCGCCTCGCTGCTTGATCCGCAACAGATGTCGTTGGTGGTGGTGCCGCTTGTCGGCTTCGATGACAGCGGCGCACGGCTCGGCATGGGCGGTGGTTGGTACGATCGCAGCTTCGCCTTCCGTCAGGATCGCCCGGCGCCGCCATGGCTGGTAGGTGCAGCGTTCGCGAGCCAGCAGGTGGAGTCACTCGAAACCGCCGACTGGGACGTCGGCCTCGATGCGGTCTGCACCGAATCCAACACCCACGATTTCCGACTGGCCACTCCATGACAGCACGCCGCCGCTACTGGTTGATGAAGTCAGAGCCTGATGCGTTCTCGATCGACGACCTGCAGCGGGTCGACATCGAGCCGTGGAACGGCGTGCGGAACTACCAGGCGCGCAACTTCATGCGCGATGGAATGAAGGTCGGCGACGGCGTGCTGTTCTACCACTCCAATACCACCGTTCCCGGCATCGTCGGTACCGCGACGGTGGCCAGCGAAGCGTACCCGGACGAGACCCAGTTCGACCCGAAGTCGCACTATCACGACCCCAAGGCCACCCGCGAGGAACCGCGCTGGCAGCTGGTCGACATCAAGTTCGAGCGCAAACTGTCGCGCACGATTCCGCTCGACGAGATCAAGCGCCATGCCGATCGCCTGGGTGAGGAGTTCGCCCTGATCCGGCGCGGCAACCGGCTGTCGGTATTCCCGGTCTCCGCCGCGCAGTACAAGTACCTCCTTTCCCTCGAGTAGCTCCGAACATGTCAGAAGCCAAGCGCCTGGCCGGCGAAAAAGCCATCGATTACGTGGAAGACGGCATGATCGTCGGTGTCGGCACCGGATCAACCGTGGCCTATTTCATCGAGGCCCTGGGTCGGATCAGGCATCGCATCCAGGGCGCGGTCTCCAGTTCGGAGCAAAGCAGCGAGCGATTGCGCGCACTCGGCATCGACGTGCTCGACCTCAATTCCACCGGCGCGCTGTCGTTGTATGTCGACGGCGCGGACGAGTGCGATCCACACAAACGCCTGATCAAGGGCGGCGGTGCCGCATTGACGCGCGAGAAGATCATCGCCGAGGCCAGTGCGAAGTTCGTCTGCATTATCGATCCGGCCAAGCAGGTCGACATCCTCGGCAGATTCCCGTTGCCGGTCGAGGTCATCCCGATGGCCCGCAGCCTGGTCGCGCGCGAGATCCTCGGCAGCACCGGTGGCCAACCGGTCTGGCGGCAGGACGCCGACGGCAAGGGCGTGGTCACCGACAACGGCAACGCGATCCTCGATATCCACGGACTGAGCATCGTCGACCCCGTCGCACTGGAAGCGGCGATCAACCAGATTCCCGGCGTCGTCAGCGTCGGCCTGTTTGCCCGTCGAAATGCCGACATCGTAATCGTCGGCGGCGAACCGCCACGACTGCTGTAAAGCCGCCATTCTCTGGTCACGGCCGGGCCTCCCACCGTCCCGACCACCCCGCGCTTTTGCAGGAGCGGCTTCAACCGCGACCTGAAGTCGGCGCAGGCGAACGATGCCCCGATCGCGGCTGAAGCCGCTCCTACAAGTGCCGCCCTGCGGGATGCCCGCAAGGGCGCGCAACATTATCCGCGCACAAAAAAAGGCCGGTCCCTTTCGGGGACCGGCCTTGGGTATAAATGCCCAGCGATGACCTACTCTTGCATGGCTTAGGCCACACTACCATCGGCGCATGTGCGTTTCACTTCCGAGT
>NZ_JBQWRB010000004.1:0-285197 GCF_052547215.1 Lysobacter sp. F6437 | reverse complement strand
GAGACCCATCCAGTCTGCCAGCTCACCTCTCTTGTTCTTTGGGCGCGGGTTGTCGCACTTAGTTTGGCAATTCCCGAGGTCTAACAATTCGTTCAAGCCGAACTTGCTTCGCTACACCAACAACATGGCAGGAAAAGCTTGCCATGTTGTTGGCTCCGCTACGCAAGTCGGCTTAACTCAGGCGTTAGATGCCTATGACACGTTCTAGCAAACTGATGGTTCTAACAGCGGTGCTTGCCCTGGCCCCGTATGCTGCTCATGCTTGCAGTTGCCCTCCGCCTCCACCAGCAAAGGAAGCTGCTAAGCGCAGCGACCGAGTCTTTCTAGGCAAGGTAACTTCAGTTCAAACTCACCAACCCTCGGACTTTGTTTTGTGGATCGAGGGGCGCATTGCGGAACTTGGCGAAGTCCTTGGAAGAGATTGGCGTCGAGACTATCGTTATGTTTTCCGCCGAGAAGTCACGCTCGAAGTTATGGAGAACTTCAAAGGTGGGGCCGTTAACGAGCTCATGATAACTACCGGCTTAGGCGGTGGAGATTGCGGCGTGTTTTTCACCACCGGTCAGGCGTATCTCGTTTTCGCCAAGCACCTCAATGATCGCAATATGCTCGTTACTGGCATCTGTGATGGCACCGATGAGGCCCGAAGACTTCAGCCGCAACTGGCACAACTAAGGAGCGGCATCTAACAATTCGTTCAAGCCGAACTTGCTTCGTTACACCAAGCACATGGCAGAAAAAGCTTGCCATGTGTTTGGCTCCACTACGCAAGTCGGCTTAACTCAGGCGTTAGGGCGCATATGGCGTTTCCGGAAAGCGTGACGAAAGAGGTAAAGCGCAAGGCTCACTTCCAGTGCTGCCTGTGCAAAGCAATCGGCGTTGAAATACACCACATTCTTCCGCAAGCTGAGCGCGGCCCGGATACTGCTGAGAACGCGGCACCGCTCTGTCCGTCTTGCCACGAGACATATGGGGCGAACCCCACCAAACGAAAGTTCATTCGAGAAGCTCGCGATCTCTGGTACGAGATCTGCGAGAAGCGTTACGCCCCGGACGCGTCAATCCTGCAGGAAGTGCGTGACGCGGTCTCTAGCACTGCCTCCAAGAGCGATTTGTCCGAGCTTCGGCAGGAGATACTTGCGTCGCTAAAGGCGCTCACCATTCCGCCGGGTGTTCTCTCGGTTCCAGTTCCTCGCAACCAGTCCAAGGACCAGGAAAGGAACCTCACCGTATCGGACTTCATGGTTATGATTTTCGGCCTCTCCTCTGAGCGGCCGGAAGACCAAGTTGAGTTGCTCTGCATCCGGGAGCTCTGGCCCATTAAGGATGGCTTTCGCGCCACCTATAACGACTTTTTGAAGCAGTTCGGCACGGTCAGCTTGCGTCACTTGGCCGCGCGCGCTCTGGATTACATCAAAGCTCCACCTCGCGGCGGGCTGACAGAAGAAGAGATCAATTCGGCGATCTCCCTGATGAGTGTGGAAGCGGTCTGCCTGAGCGAGCTCAGCAAGGGAGAGTTTCGCGCTGTGCTGCGTGAAGACGGGGAAGTTATCTGGTTCGCAGGCAACACGGATGCGCACTAATAATTCATCCAAGCCGACGCCGCCTCGCGGCGCGGCTTAACTCAGGTGTTATATTTCGCACATGACATCAACACGCAGGGTCAATCCAGAAGAAATGCGCTCCTTTCTTGAGTCCCAGACTCAAGAAGAGATGGACTATTGGAACGAGCAAAACGACTCTCGTTCTGAGGAACAACACGATAAGTTCGTAGCAAGCTACGCAGATGGCGAATGCTATCTATGCGGCAAGCCCTTCAAGACAATCAGCCGCGCTCAACCTTGTGTCCACTGGATACTGCGCCAGTGCAAGTTCAGGAAGAACGACTTCCCTCTGCTATTTCCAATCTTTGGCTATACTCAGATCGCCGCCTTCGCTCGCTGGTGCGCCAATCAAGAGAAATTTCTGGGCGCTATCAATGACCTTGAGTCCGGCAAGGCAGATAGAAAGCTATTTGAGTACACGGTCAAGTGGAAGAACATCGAGTGGACTTTCGATTGTTCTAAAAACGATTACGCCGGTCACAACGGCAGCCAGACAGACTTCCCGCACTATCACTTCCAAATGCGAGTTGATGGGCGGCCCTTTATTAATTTTGGTGATTTCCACATCCCTTTGTCCGAACAGGATTTGTTTCACATTGACTTAAGCATGTCCATGCCTGATCTTTTTAAACACAACTTTGGTCCCGGTGGTGCCGGGATCCAAACTGCAGCCGAAGTAGATCCCAGCATGCTCATACAAGAGACAGAAACCGCCAGTGAGACGGAGGCAACATTTCGCTTCCAGACTGTTCTGACCGGTAAGAACGGGCAGCCTATTCCTGGCGAGGATTTGATGCGCCTCATTGAAGAGAGTCAAGCCACAGGCGAAACTCTGGCCAGCCTTGCCCACAAGCACCTTTCGGATAAGGCTGATGTCCGCACTGTCATTTCGCCGTCGGAGAATTTGCCGGAGATTGCAAAACGCACGGAGAGGAAGCGTCGGTGAAACATAACAATTCGTTCAAGCCGAACTTGCGTTACGGCAAAGGTATGGCAGAAAAAGCTTGCCATACCTTTGCCTCCACTACGCAAATCGGCTTAACTCAGGCGTTAGGCCACCGACTAATTTATTCGTAGAGAGTACAAATGAACTACTTGTCAAAGCTGATGCCTTACGTACGATCTGGCACTACTGAGGGCGATAGCCGCTTCTTAGCTGACGTGTTTGTCTCATCTGATCAACTTAGCGATTTCTGTGCGGTTGAACCGGGAAGTATGAGGGTGCTCGTAGGCAACAAGGGAACGGGCAAGTCTGCAATTGTGGAGTGGATTCACAAGTCGAGCACTAGGCAGAAAATTCCCTCGCTTCTTTTGCGGCCCGACGATCTCGTGGATACAGGTCAGCCGCAATCGTTAGACATGAGTACGCTAAAGGCTTTTTACTTTGAGAAGCTTTTGAGATCGGTGTGCGCTCTAGTCGGTTCACAAATTAATTCAAAGACCCCGTTAAGGGGAGATGCGGCTCGTCTCTACAATGAAGCTCGCGGGAAAGGTCTCTCCCGCGAGGATTTCGTCACAAAATCATTAGAACTTTTGTCCGCGATCGCGATTCCTGCCGGCAGCGTAAATGGCAAGGAATTAGCCAAGGAGCTTGCTGGGAAAAATGCGGCGTCTAAGCTAATTGGTGCACTCAACACGCAACTCCTTCAACAGACGTCAAAGTTGATGTATTTACTAATTGATGACACAGACCAGATAGCACGCCCAAACGAACCCGAACAGCTTAATAAGATATGGGCTCTGATTCTCGCCGCCCGAAAGGTCGCAATGTTGTGCAATAACGTTCGCCCCATTGTGACGCTGCGATCAAGTGTCTGGGCAAGACTTATTCACGAGAACTCGGCGCAGCGTGATCAGTTTGATCATATTCGCCCCCTAGTCATGGCCCTTAACACTAGTGATGAACACATTCAACATATCGTAGAGAAACGATTGGTCAGGGCTTCTGGCGATTGTTTTGCTCAGAGAGAAAGGCCCTATGAAAATTTTTTTGAGAACAAGGAAGTTCTGTTACCCACATCCAATCAGACTCGGTCATGGCCTGACTTTATCGCAAAATCTTCACGAGAACGCCCTCGCGACGCACTCCAGCTTATAAAAAGCATGATCGAAACTGCGAACAACGATCATCATAGTAAAATCGGAGATAAAGACGCAAACAAGGCAATGTCTCTCTATTCAAACGAACGAGTTGATGACGTTGTCGCTGAGTACTCGCTCGACTGTAATGCTATAAAAACGATAATTGATTCGTTTGCTTTTGTACCATTTGAAATGCCGTTCGAGCGGTTACGCGAGCACCTCGGAAAAGTGCCGGGCAGCGCCTCGATCATGTTAAGAGGAGTAGCACTACAACCCCAGAGCGACAGCGATGCCATCAAACTGTTGGCCCTACTTCACGAGTTTGGCTTTATTAACCCGAGACTTCCAGATTCAACTGCAGCTAGAAAATTCAAACACTTGAATTATTCAGAAGAATCAAGTTTTGTCAGAGAGAGTAACTGGAATAATCTCCAAGCCGCCCGCTGGGAAGTACATCCTGCCTTTCGAAATCACTTAATTGCAGTAAAGGATTCTAAAGAACGGCAGCGACTCACATGAGCGCGGTCTAACAATTCGTTCAAGCCGAACGTGCTTCGCTCCAGCAACAACATGGCAGGAAAAGCTTGGCATGTTGTTGGCTCCGCCACGCAAGTCGGCTTAACTCAGGCGATAGGCAGCATGGAATCCCGTGACTATTTCACACTCCGTAACTCCGGCATTCGCCGCTGGCTGCTTGTTCTAGGGGCCGCGACCTGCATTCTCCTGGTTGTTGCTCCACCCTCGTTGTGGCTTTGTGGCGTCGGCGGCGTGCTTCTGGTGCTGGGCGCCGCAGTGCATGTAGTGCGCGCGGGCCAGTGGTTCACGTGGCCGAGCTGGCAGCCGTCCTTCAATTGGTTTGAGGGCTGGGCTACGTCCACTGGTGCGCTTCTCCTCTTACTGCCGCTGCTCGCCATATTGGTTCGGGTTTGGTGGTCGGTGTGACGAACGTGCTGCCCTACCCTTCCTTCAAGCGGACCTACCGTCGGCGGCCCGCCTAGTCAAAAGACCGGCCACTAATAGTCAGTTCAACTTGCATCGTTCAGCGGATGCATGGCGGATATACCTATGAATTTTACTGACCTGGAACAATCTGCGTTACGGCTCAACCAACTCTACGAACAGCTTGAGGTCAAGTTGTACGGTCGCGAATGGACCACACAGGAGCTCGCGCTCGGCTTCATGGGCGATGTCGGCGACTTGGCCAAGCTGATCCAGGCGAATGCGGGCGTGCGAAACATCGACGACTGCAAGGCGAAGCTCGGTCATGAGTTGTCCGACTGCCTCTGGTCGATCATGGTTCTTGCGAACAAGTGCGGCGTCGATCTGGAGGCCGAGTTCTCTAGAAACACCAGAGAACTGATCGAATATGTATCCAGCGAGTTGGAAAAATAGCGGCTCATCCAGCAACTCATAGGGCCGCCCATCGGGGCGGCCTCACAATCAGCGACAGACAAGGAGGTCGAGATGTCGCAATTGATCGTTGTAGTAGGCGACGCCACGTCCGGTGGCGGGCAAGTCATCAGCGGTTCGCCGTTCACCGACATCGACGGGCATCCGGTGGCCCGCGTTGGCGACAAGGCGACGTGTGTCAGTTGCAACGGCGTATTCCCGATTGCGTCGGGCGATCCCACCTTCAGCGTGGACGGTCCGCCTGTGGCGCGGCACGGGGACAAGCTGGCGTGCGGCCACACGCTGATCGCGAGCCGGCAGTTCCGCGTGTTTCTCGACGGACAGACAAGCGATGCGCCTGGCGTGGACGCGGCGGGTCGTCGGGTAGCCACGAACCTGACGGCCGAGCCAAGCAACGGGGCGTTCGATGAGGCTTTCATCCTCACCTCCGAGCTCACCGGCAAGCCTTTGGGAAACCGACGCTATCGGCTGATCCGGGAGGACGGCTCTGTCGTGGAAGGCATCACTGACAGCGAAGGGACGACCGCGCTGGCTGCGACCCGAGCGCCTGAACTCGTCCATGTGGAACTGGAGGAGGAGCAAGTTCATGGGTAGGTTCCTGCGCGTTGGCCAGGCCATAACCTCACCGGCCTCGAATACCGCACGCAAGGCCGTTCCCGTTCCGGTCTACGTGGATGAGCATGGTTATGTCCAGAACGCGGGCTTCGTATTCAAGCCGATCGCAGCGCTCGAGCATGGTCGCTTGCAAGGGCCGCGGGCGATCGTCATGCATCGGACCGTTTCCAGCACGGCCCGCAGTTCCCTCAATGCATTCCGACGAGGAATCGGGACGCACTTCCTAATCGGCAAGGACGGCTTGATCTATCAGACGGCCAGTCTGCTCGAGAAGACGCACCACGTCGGTCCGATCCGCTCCCGCTGTTACGAGGAAGGAACCTGCGATGCACGGGAGCAGGCGACCATCGAGTCGCTGGAGCGACGCGAGGCCTATCGAGCGGTACATGACCACGACAAGGCGAAACCGTACCCCGAGCGGTTCCCGATGAACGAGGACAGCGTCGGCATCGAGGTTGTCGCGATGTACGCGGCCGCCACCCGGCAATGGGATCCACCCACCACGGAGCAGAGTGAGTCCATTGCACAACTGGTGCAGATACTTCAGAAGCAATATTCGCTAACGGATGCAGACGTCTATGAGCACGACAGGATTTCACGCAAGACAACTGGCGAAGGCGCTGGTCTTTATGACGGCGCTGGCGGCGTGCCAGTCCGGTTCCCGCCCCCCTTCTTCTGACACCTCCGGACTGCAGGTGACGTCCGTGTCCGCCGCGGCACCGGACCCGTCCTCCTCGGATGCAGGCCGGTTCCCGGGGGACTGCGATCGCTGGTCGCTTACGGCGGCGCAGGCGGAAACGTTCTTCGCGCTCAGCACGGAGCTGGACGCGAGCGTCTATCACCATGAATACGAGACTTCGCGCTGCATGATCGCGGGCGATCTGGTCGAAGACGGACGGCAGTGGGAGTTTCAGATCAACGGTGCAGCCAAGGGGTATTGGAGCAACGGCAACGACATGCGCTATTTCGGCTGTACGGATGCTGCCTGCGATCCGCTGGTGCTGGTACCGCACATCGGGATGGGACCCTGATGCTGCCTTAAATTGGGCTCAGGGAAACCTGCGACGACATAGCCAGAATTGTCGATCTCCTGCCGGCTCGTTCGTCGGACAGATGGAGCGGCCCAGGCCAGCCAAGGTGGCCAGTCGCCGGCCTCAATCCAACAACAAGGGTCGTTCATGACTATGGTTACGAAAATCAAAGGTCCCGCCTCGTACTTCCCGTCCATCGAGAAAAGTTACGGGAAGCCGGTGACGCACTGGCTCGAAGTCCTTGAGTCTGTCCAGGGCAAGAAGCACATGGAGCAGGTGGCTTTCCTCAAGACCGAGCACAAGATCGGTCATGGCCACGCCAATGCACTTGTCGCGCATCACAAGGCCTGGCGCGAGGCCCAGCAGTCCAAACCTGCGGGGATGCCATGAAGAAGCTCTACTCGGGAAGCTGCCACTGCGGCGCCATCAAGTACGAATGCAGCCTGGATTTGACTGCCGGGACCCGGCGGTGCAATTGCAGCTTCTGCTGGAAGTCCCGCTTCTGGAAGGCGTTCGCGCTGCAGGGCGACTTCCGGTTGCTGCAGGGCGAGGACTCGCTCAGCGACTATCAAGCGTCACCGTCCGAATGGCCGGAAGGCGACGTGCACCACTACTTCTGCAAGCACTGCGGGATTCGTCCTTTCAGTAAGGGATACCTGCAGATCGAACCGTTCAATGGTTCGTTCCATGCGGTGAACATCGCGACGCTTGATAGCGCTACGGACCTGGAGCTTTCTGCTGCCCAGATCCAGTACGAAGACGGTCGGGCGAATTGCTGGGAAGCTGCGCCCGCGACGACAAGCTACTTGTAGGTACAACGTGGGCTCCTCGGCGATCCGGAGATTCCCCCAATCGCAAGAAGACCATCGCCAAGGAGATTTCCGGCTATCGCGCGGCGATCTCCTTCGAAAACGAATAGGCCGCCCCGATAGCGGCGGCCCTTCCTCGCTTCATCACTCAGGTACGGGTGATGGACACCCCGCCGTCGACCAGCAACGCGACACCAGTGATGAAGCTCGATGCGTCAGAAGCGAGGTGAAGCACGGACTGTGCGATCTCCTCGGGCCGCGCCAAGCGTTTTAGCGCGTGTAGGTTCTCGATGAAGCCGCGGGTCCCTTCCGGCGCGTCAGGCGCGTTGGCGTGGTTCGACGGCGTATCCGTGGCGCCCGGTAGTACCGCATTGACCCGGATGCCATGCGGACCGAACTCCGCGGCGAGGACCTGGGTCAATCCGGTCAGCCCGGCCTTGCTCGCGGCGTAGGCCGCCATCCCGGGGAACCCCACGGTGGAGCCGACGAACGACGAGGTGAAAACGATCGAGCCGCCACCACGCGCCAGCATCGCCGGCACCTGGTACTTCGCGCCGAGGAAGGCGCTCGTCAGGTTGGTGTCGAGCGTATCGCGCCACCCTTCCAGCGAGACATCGGCGACCGATCCCATCGCGCCGAGGGCGCCGGCATTGTTGAAGGCGATGTCGAGGCCGCCGAAGCGTTCAATCGCGGCATCGACCAACGCCTTCGCCAAGGCTTCGTCGCGGACATCACCGGTCACCGCGATGGCCTCGCCTCCGTCGGCCTCGATCTCACCGACCAGCGTGTCCAATTCGGCCTGGCGGCGCCCGCTCACGACGACCTTGGCACCCTCCCGGGCAAACAGCCGGGCCGTCGCGCGACCGATCCCCGAACTGGCCCCGGTAACGATGGCCACCTTGTCCGCGAGTACCTGCATTTCCAATTCCCTGCGTTGATTTGATGCGGGGAATCTAGGCGTGCCGCCTGCGGGCTTCCATCCGATTCTTGTTCCCGTATTCGCGGGACACAGGCGCCATTGCATCCGCTGAAGGGCTCCTCCAACCGGACACCAGGCCCTGCCACCCGCACGTGCGCCGGGTGCTCAGCTCGGCGGCATCGCCATCTGGCTCGCTGACCGACCACTGGTTCGCCGGCCCCCTCGCGGGCGGCCGGCTCCAACTTCAGGCCGGGATGCGGCGGTCGTACTCGGCGCGCAGGCGCGTCCAGCCGTCCCAGAAGGTTTCCCGGGCGCCCGGGGTTTCGCCGTTCGCACGGGCGGTCAGGACGTCGAGGTGGACGTGCCAGCCGGCGCCAATCATCAGCAGGTTGGCGCGGTCGGAAATACCGCGGTGGAGCACGGTCAGCAGCACCTGGTCGCCCTTGGGCTCAAGGTCGAAGGTCACGTCGCCGCCGCCTTCGCCCCAGGTGAAAGCGAGCCGGCGCGGTGGGTCGAGTTCGGTGATGCGGCTGCGCATACGGTTTTCCGCGCCGAAGCCTTCCGGGCGTTGACCCGGCGGGTCGGTCAGCTCGTCGTTGCGCCAGACGAGCTCGAACGAGGCGCCCTCTTCCAGCTGCATGTCGCCGGCGGCCAGCCATTGGCGGCGCAGTTCGCCTTCGGTGAGGTAGGACCAGATGCGCTCGATCGGGCCCGGCAGCAGGCGCTCGATCCGCACCGTTTGGGGTGCGCTGACGACGCCGTAGTCGGCTTCGGGCGTGGCTATTGTGGTGATCTGGTTCATGGCTTGCTCCGTGGGGTGCGGGTTTTGCGGGCAGGGTCCCGCGGGGATGGTTTGGCGGTGCCCTCGGCCTTGAGCAGGGCTTCCAGGGCATCGAGCTTGTCGGTCCAGAACCGTTCGTAATGGCGCAGCCATTCCGCGCCCGCATGCAGCGGTCGGGCGTCGAGCCGGCAGGTGTGCACGCGGCCTTGCACCTCGCGCTGGATCAGGCCGGCGCGTTCCAGCGTCTGGATGTGCTTGGACGCGCCCGCCAGCGAGATGTCGAACGGCGCGGCGAGTTCGCCGACGGTGCGCTGGCCGGCGGCCAGGGCCTGCAGCATCGCGCGCCGGGTCGGGTCGGACAGGGCCTGGAACACGGTGTCGAGACGGGGGGAAGATTGGTCAACCATGTGGTTGAATATACGCCACTCCAGGCAATAGTCAACCGTTTGGTGAAATATTCTCCGCCGACCGGGCAGTACCGCTTACAGGGCTTTGATCCCGCCGTCCTCCAGCAGACGGAAGTACTTACCGTCCTTGACCAGGAGCCCCTCGCTGGCCCGTAGCGGAAAGCTGGTCAGGTAGTCCTTGGGGTGCCTGACATCGATGGCGAAGACCTTCTTGTCGTACATGTCGTGCACCTTGCCCTGCAGGGTGTGTCCCACCACCACCGCCTGCGCACCCACCGCCGCCAGCCCCCGCTCCACGTCCTGTTGCGAGAGGTCATCCTTGAAGTAGCCCCGGTACCACGCCGGCCCGGTGGTGCTTGAGCGCAGGAAGGACTCGCGCGTGACCTCCACCGGCGTGTAGTACAGCGACCGGTATCCGGCCCGGACGATGCGGTTGATCTCTTCAACCGGGAGCCCGTACTTCGCGATGTCCGGGTGCAGTCCGCCATGGACGAACGCAACGCCATTGATGATCTCCAGCACGTTCTTCGACGCCAGCCAGCGGCCCAGCAGGGCGTTGTCGTCGAACAGCTGGTACTGCTGCTTCCCGAACATGCCGGCGATGTAGAAGTACTTTTCATTGGCCGACTGGTAGTTGCCCTGCAGGCTCTTGATCTCGTGGTTGCCGAGGATGAAGTGCACCTGGCCGCCTGCCTGCCTGGCGGACTGCTCGAGCTTGTAGATCGCCCACAGCACCTGGGTGGTCGACGCGCCGCGGTCGACGAAGTCGCCCACCAGCACCAGGTGGCCTTTGCCGAAGGTCCAGTTGAGGTCCCGGTCGGCAACACGGTGGTTGATGAGGAACTCGCGGAACGCGCCGAACCCGCTCTCGATGTCGGAGACCGCGATGATCGGCTCGCCGTCGTCGTGGATGGCCGCGGGCGTTTCGATGCCGTGCCCGATGCCGACGTCGAACCGGCTGCCGTCCACCGGGAAGACCACGTCGACCTTCGCGCCGGAGTGGTCCGACAGGTCCCTAGTCTCGACCCTGAAGCCGTCGTCGTTGTTGCCCTTCAAGGTGCGGGCGACCGTCGCGCCATCTTCAAGGAAAACGTGCACTTCACCATCCAGGTCGTAGGCCAGCCTGTCCTCGAACAGGTGCGCCTCCGCACCGATGTACAGGCCGAAAGCGACCACCGCGGCAAGCAGCAGGAGGAAGGTGATGCCGAAGTGCTTCAGGTTGGTAAGGACAACGGACATGGCACCTTCCCCTAGTTGGCAATGTTCCAGACGTGCATTTTCAGGATGCGCGCCACCCGGTGGGTCAGATACAGCAGCCCGGCCCCGGCCAACGCGGCGAGCGGGACCAGCCATGCGGCGGGCAACTCGCTGGCCCGCGGGTCATGCTGGCTGAAAGACACCACCACGCTATTGCCGTGCTCGGCCACCCACACCCCCAGCGATGCGGGGCTCAAGAGCTTCAACGCGGCCGCGGCCAGCAGGGCGATCGCCGTGCCATAGCCGAGGCAGCACACCAGGTAATAGAAGCTCTTGCTGATGCCCTTCCTGACGCGCGACAGGGGTTTCAGGCCGCGCGGGGGCGCAACGCCGGTGTTGAGGTGGTCGATATAGCCGGCGGCGAGTTCGCGCGGGGTGCCCAGCCGGCCGAGGATCGCTTCCGCGCCGCCCTCGCCCGCCGCGGGTTGCAGCAACTCCATCGCGTCGTAGATGTGGCTCTCGATTTCCTGGACGATCTCCTGCGCGCGGGCTTCGCTCAGCCGGGACAGGTATCGCTCCAGATCCGACAGGTACTGATGCACTACTTCACTTCGTGCCATTGCGGTACTCCCCTTGTTCGCTGATGCCGCTCTGCTCGAGCAGGCCCTGGATGTCCTCGACAGAACGCCGCCAGCGTTCCGATAGCGCGTCCAGCTTCCGGGTCCCTGGACCGGACAGCCGGTAGTACTTGCGCGGCCGGGTGTCGCCCTCCTGCACCCAGTAGCTGTCGATCAGGCCATCGCGTTTCAGCCGGTCCAGCAGCGGATAGAGCGTGCCCTCGGTTATCTGCATGGTTTCGAACTCATGCAGCTTCTGGAGGATCTGCAGCCCGTATCGGGGCTCGTGGCTGAGCAAAGCGAGGATCGTCATCTCCAGCGTGCCCTTGCGGAATTGCACATCCCACTTGTGATCCAGATCGTCCAAGTAACGCCCCTTTGATCGTGTAGAACATAGTTACCTTGTACTGCAAGGTTACGTTGTAGTGCATTGCCAGGGAGAAAACAACTGTCCCGACGATCAGACGCGGGGCGCTTGGCCGCCACTCCTTCGATCTGCGTTGACCTCAGGACAGGCGAGGAACGCGCTTTTCGCTCCGCGCCACAACGGAGGTAACACGATGCGCATTGCCAAACAGGACATCCCCGTCAGGATCGACGCACCGGGCGCTATCGCCCGCCAGAAGACCGGGTTCGGCGACGCCGCCGGCTACGGCACGATGAGCGGCGAGTACTTTTCTCTCGGTGCCGGCACCGATATTGCGCCGCTGCTGCAGGGCCTGGAGAACGATCTTTGCCAGTCCCCGCACTGGGGTTACGTGCTGCAGGGCGCGCTCACCGTCACCTATGCCGACGGCGGCAGCGAATCGGTCAATGGTGGTGATTTGTTCTACTGGCCGCCGGGTCACACGGTCAAAGTCGGCGAGGACGCCGAGGTCGTGCTTTTCAGCCCGCAGCACGAGCACAGCGCAGTGATCGACCACATGCTCGGGAAGATGGCTGGCTAACGGCGGTATCAGGGCATCGCGCGCAACGCGGCGACGGTGCCGGGCAACAGGGTCTTGAGCTTGGGATCTTCGGACAACGTGGCCGAGGCGTGCAGGGTCAGCAGGAAGGCGCGCAGGTCGTGGCGACGCGCCAGCCAGCCCGCGTCCTTCCATTCCGGTTCGCCCACGCGGGCCGCCAACGTTGTCAGCCACGCCCGCCAGCCGGCCTCGTCCTGCATGCCTGCGCGTGCGAGCACCAGCACCGGTGCGGCCAGCCGGTCGGGCTCGCCAAAAATGTAGGCGTGGCTGTCGGGGACGACCTGCCGGGACACCGCATCGAGGATCCGCTGGCGCTGCGCCTCGTCCAGTGCCGGGTTGAGGCTCAGTTGCATCAGCCAGTCGGCACCGTGGGCGACGCCGTGGCGCCAGCCCTGGTCGGGCTGGAAACCGCGATAGTCATCGACGCCTTCGAGGTAGGTCGCGGCGCGCTCGACCATCCGGGCGCGGGCGTCGGGCGTCATCCACGCGGCGATGCGATCGGTGCGGGCGACCTCGGCCAACACCAGCGCCGCGAATGGGTGGCCGAAGCCGTCCGGGTCGGGCGCGTCGAGCCGAGCGTACAGCGATTCCCGCAACGCGCGCACGGTGTCGGTGGTCACCTGCCCGCCCCGCATCCAGCTCGATAGCGCCTCGTAGGCGATACCGTCGCGCATGGCCGGGTCGGGATCGGCCAGGCAGGCCACCAGCGCTGGCGCGAGAGTGTTGGCGCGGGTGGCGGGCAACGTCTCGAACCCGGCGTCTTTCAGTTGCTGCAATGACGCGCGGGTCCAGCCATCCGGCGGGCAGCCAAGCGCGGCCGTGGCGGTGGTGGTGACGCCCAGCAACAGCAGGCCCGCCAGTGCGGCGGTGGTGTGCATCGACATGTCAGCAGCTCTCCACGGTGAGGGGCCGAAACCGGTGATGGCGCTCAGCCGCCGACCGCGGCTTCCGGCGCCAGCCTCTGTACCACCTTGCCGTCGGCATCGAGGAACTCGATCGCGCCGTAACCCTGTTCGGTCACGGTCAGGCGCAGGCGCGGCCGGCCTTCGGTGTCGGCCAGGTTGAGCGAGGGCGTGCCGTCGGCGGCGAGGTTCATCGCGATCCGGCGCACGGCCGGGTGCGGCACCACGCGATTGCCGAGCGTGGGTTCGCGCGGTTGCGGCGGCTTGGCGTTGAGGCCGAACTCCACCGCGCCGTCGGGCATCACCCGCCAGCCGACGGCGTCGACGTTGGCGTGGTCCAGCGCCAGCACTGCCGCGGTGCCGCCGTTGGCGAGGTCGGCCACGCCGAACCCGCCGCGCTCGCTGCCCTCGCGGTCGTAAACCACCATGCCGGCAACCGGGAAGGCGCGCTGGTAGGACAGTCCGTCGATGATCGGCGGCGGCGTGGGCGCGGC
Organism: Lysobacter sp. F6437; assembly: GCF_052547215.1. NCBI lineage: Bacteria > Pseudomonadati > Pseudomonadota > Gammaproteobacteria > Lysobacterales > Lysobacteraceae > Lysobacter > Lysobacter sp. F6437. Next base: position 271,364 of record NZ_JBQWRB010000004.1, on the reverse strand, counting down.
CAAGGTCATGCGGATCACGCCTGACTCGTCGACCAGGTCGATGCGGCGCGCAGTGATGCGTTCGTGGTCGACCGACTCGACCGTGGTCACCGGTGCTTCGTCGGCCACGATCTTCTGCAACTGCTCGGTGGTGTATGGCTTGGGCTCGGCGGCCATGGCGGTGTTGATCGCCGGGGCAATGGCGAGGGTGGCGGCGAGTACGGCCAGTGCGGTGCGGTTGGCTGCTGCAGTCATTGCTTGCTTCTCCTTCGATCAGTCGGTTCATCATCGCGGGTGGCGCGGATCGCGGCATATGCCGTTACTCACGAGCGTCCCGGGATTTTGTGGCCCACTGCCGGCGCGGGGTGGAAAACGCCATCCGTTTGCCCGACCCTTGCCGCATCGTCCGGCGAGGAGCATCCGATGGATTATCCGATCGAAGGCGGCTGCACCTGCGGCCAGGTTTGCTACCGCATGCTCGGCGCTCCGCTGGTGCATTGCTGCCATTGCCGCTGGTGCCAGCGCGAGGGCGGCGCGTCGCCATGAGCCAGAGCCCCGACTTGCTGCGGCGCCTGTTGCGCGCGAAGGACCGCATCGACGGCGCGCCCCATGAGGCGTGGCCGGTCCCGCGGCTGGCGCAGGTGAGTGCGGTCTCGGAGGCGCACTTCGCGCGGGAGTTCAGCAAGGCCTTCGGCGTGCCGCCGCACCGCTACCTGCTCACGCGGCGGATCGAGCGGGCCATCGCGTTGTTGCGCGACACCGACCTGCCTGTGACCGAGATCGCCTACCGGACCGGCTGGAACAGCCTGGGCACGTTCGGCCGCGTGTTCCGCGACGTCACCGGCGGGAGCCCCGGCCAGCTGCGTGCCCGCGAACGGCCCGCCGCCCCAGGTGCGGAACGCGCACCCGAATGCATCGCACGCGCCGTCCACCGGCCCGACCTCAGGACAGCAGTTTCGGAGAAGCGGCGCCGCGAGGCGGATGGGATAAAGACGCTCCAGACAACGGAGGTTCCATGACTCAGCATATTGGTGTTGGTGTGGTTGGTCTGTACGTGCGTGATCAGGATGAGGCGCTCGCGTTCTATGTCGACAAGCTGGGCTTCCGCGTCCACACGGACGCGCGCAACGGCGACTACCGGTGGCTCACGGTGCAGCACCCGGAGCAACCGTCATTCCAGCTCGGCCTGTTCAAGCCGGGCGCGCCGGTGCACGACCCGGCGACCGCGCAGGCATTGGACGGGATGGTGGCGAAAGGTGCGATGCCGCCGCTGGTGCTGATGGTGGGCGACTGCCGTGCGGCCCACGGACGCCTGAGCGCCTGCGGTGTCGAGTTCACGCAGGAGCCGGTGGAACGCTACGGCACGGTGGATGCGGGATTCCGCGACCCGTCCGGTAACGGCTGGAAGATGATCGAGGCCGGCGGCAAGGCGTAGACACGTCCCGGGGCGGCGCTCCCGAAGCCGGCCCCATCGACATTGCGGTTGACGGCAACCCATATAGGCCGATCCGCACGGTGCCTGTGGGGACGTTCGATCCGGTGGCATGCATGGCACTGTGCACGGCACTGGAAACATGGAGAACCGCATGATCAGGATTGCAGTTGCCGCCCTCACCCTGGCGGCCGCCTCGCCCGCGGCCGCGAATGACGCGCAGCCCGTCATCGAGACCGGCGACGTCGCCCGCTTCTACGAAATCTATGACGCGGCGGACGGCAAGCCGACCGCCGAGGTGCTGCAGCGCGACTACCTGGACCCGGGTTCGGAAGGCCTGCACACGCTCGCGCGGCTGCGCCGGGTCGATGGCGAGTCGATCGCCGCGGCGATCGCCAAGCGGCCGCAGATCTACTCGGAGGCGCGCGAGTGCGTCGCGGTCCTGCCGCGCGTGCATGACCGGTTGGCGGCGGCGATGGTCAGCCTCGGCAAGCTCTATCCCGATGCGCGCTTCCCGCCCATCACGGTCGCGATCGGCCGCGGCAAGCCGGTCGCCGTCGGCGGCCACGCGAGCGGCGTGCAGGTCGGGCTGGAGGCGCTGTGCGCGACCGACTTCATCAACCCCGACATCGAGGACCGCTTCGTGGGCGTCGCCGCGCACGAGTTCGCGCATGTCCAGCGGACCGCGGATTTCTCCGACCAGGAAAACGTGACCGTGCTGGCGATCTCGCTGGAGGAAGGCCTGGCCGAGTTCGTCACCGAGCTGACCACGGGCGCCGTGGCCTACGCCTACATGGAAGACCTGGTCGCCGGGCGCGAAACGGAGGTCGAGACGGCGTTCCTCGCCGACGCGGACAGCACCGAGCTCTCGGACTGGGTCTACAACAGCACGCCGGACAAGCCGGGGGACCTCGGCTACTGGGTGGGCTATCGCATCACCAAGGCGTACTACCAGCAGGCTGATGACAAGCAGCAGGCGCTTCGCGACATTTTCGCGATGACCGACCCGGAGGCATTCCTGGCCCGCAGCGGTTGGCGGCCGGGTATCGCCCTCGATTAGATTGGGCGTGGCTTTGCGAGAGGAGTAAAACTGATGGCTACTGCAAACACGTCTGCCGCCAGCATTCGTTTCAAGGCGCGATTGCTGCGTCCGGCGGAGCCAGCCAAGGCCGGCTGGACGTTCCTCGTCCTGCCCAAGTCCGCCAGCGAGAAGCTCCCCACGCGCAGCATGACCACCGTCGACGGCACCTTCGACGGCGCGCCCTTCGTGGCCACGCTCGAACCCGACGGCCAGGGCAGCCACTGGCTCAAGGTCGACAGGAAACTACGCGAAGCTGCGGGCGCCAAGGTCGGCGACGAGGTTGTACTGGAGATCGCGCCGGTGGAAGAGGAGCCCGAACCCAAAGTCCCGGCCGACCTGCGCAAGGCGCTGGCCGCCGCTCCGGAGGCGCGTGCGGTGTGGAAGGACATCACCGCCGTCGCGCGGCGCGACTGGATCCACTGGGTCACCTCGCCCAAGAAGCCCGAAACCCGCGTTCGCCGCATCGATGTCGCGTGCGACAAACTCGCCAGCGGCCAGCGACGCGCCTGCTGCTTCGACCGCTCGGGGATGTACAGCAACAGCCTGGCGGCGCCGGAAGCGGCGGACTAGGCTGCCAGCGACACCCACGCCAGCAGGAAGCGACCATTCATGGCGACCACCCGCGACTTCATCGATTACATCGCCGAACAGGCGGACCTCGGCGACGCGCTCACGCACAAACGGATGTTTGGCGAGTACGGGCTGTACCTGCACGGCAAGGTCATCGCATTCGCCTGCGACAACAGCCTCTTCATCAAGGCCGCTCCGGCGACGGCGGCGCTGACCGATCCATTGCCGAAGCGGCCGCCCTACCCCGGCGCCAAGAACTACCCGATCGCGGACGAACTGCTCGACGACGGCGACGCGTTGCGCGCCCTGCTGGTGGCGACCGAGGCGGCATTGCCGGCGCCGAAGCCGAAGAAGCCGAAGAAGCCGAAAGCGAGCAAGCGCAAGCCAGGCTGAGTTGGCTTGAGTTTTTCGGAAAGCAATCGAACCGCGCGTGCTGCCGCAAAGTGCAGATCGTCGGCGAGCGTACTGCCAACCCGCTACCGCTGCTTGAGTTTCGCGAACGCCGCCAGCGCGTCGCGGCGGCTGTCGGGCAGGTCCACCATCGGCCGGTCCGGATAGTCGCCTATTGCTTCGCGATCGGTGGCGCTGACTTCCCACGGGGCGTGCCGCGCGCGGGCCGGCAGTGCGCGCAGTTCGGGCACCCAGCGCGCGATGTACTCGCCCTGCGGATCGAACTTGCGAGCCTGCAGCACCGGGTTGAACACACGGAAGTACGGTGCGGCGTCGACGCCGGTGCCGGCCACCCACTGCCAGCCGAGCGTGTTGTTGGCAAGGTCCGCATCGACCAGGGTGTCCCAGAACCAGCGGGCCCCGTGGCGCCAGTGGATGCGCAGGTTCTTGGTCAGGAAGCTGGCCACGATCATGCGCACGCGGTTGTGCATCCAGCCGGTGGCCCACAGCTCGCGCAGGCCGGCGTCGACGATCGGCACGCCAGTGCGGCCGTGTTGCCAGGCGTGCAGCGTGGCGGGCGCCGGGTCGGCCCAGTCGAAATCGTCGAAGCGCGAGCTGAAGTTGGCGTCCGGTGTGTGCGGAAAATGGTGCAGCACGTGATGCGCGAACTCGCGCCAGCCGAGCTCACGCACGTAGGCGGCACGCTGGTCGGCCGGGCCGATGTGCTCCAGCGCTTCGACGATGCGCCACGGGGTGATTTCACCGAAGTGCAGGTGCGGAGAAAGACGCGAGGTCATGGTTTGGGCGGGGCGATCGCGGCCGTCGCGGTAGTCCTGCAATGCCCCGCTGGTGAATGCTTGCAGTGCGGCATCGGCGCCGTGCTCACCCGGTGTCCAGCCACCCCAGAACGACGTGTCCCAGCGTGGTGATGGCTGCAGGCGCAGATCGCCAATCGCCACTTCGTCCGGCAACGCTTCAAACGCTGGCAGTGCGTCGGGTGCAGGCCGGGGGCGCGGCGGGTTCCACCTCGACAACGCGGCTTTCCAGAACGGCGTGAATACGCGGAACGGATCGCCCGCCTTTGTCTCGACCTGCCACGGCTCGAACAGCAGGCTGCCGTTGTGTCCTTCCGCACGCAGGCCGTGCCGCCGCAGTTCACGCCGGATGCGGGTGTCGCGCGCTTCGATCACCGGGTCGTAGCGCCGGTTCCAGAACACCGCCTGCGCCCCGTTGGCGGCAGCGATGGCCTGCAGCGTTGCGAGACTGTCGCCGGCGAAAACGCGCAGGCGCGTCCCGCGTTGCCGCAGGTCGGCATCGAGCGCGACCAGCGAGCGATGCCGCCATGCATCCGACGCCGCGCCCGGCCCCCACTCGCCCTCCTCGTCGGGTGCGTGGATGTAAACCGGCACGGGTGCGAGGCCGGCCTTCAGCGCAGCATTCAACGCGGGGTGGTCGCGCAGGCGCAGGTCGTTGCGGAACCAGATGATGGCAGTCGGCATCGGGACTCACGGTACCGGAGCAAGGGCGTATCGGCACATCATCGGTGAAAGCGTAATTAATGCACCTGTCAGTACACTGGCGCGTCCTCGCCGCCGGAAACTTCCATGTCCGTATCACTCCGCACCTGGCTGCCGCTTGCCTGCCTCTGTCTCGCTCTGGTCGCTTGTGGCGGCGATGACACCGCGGAAGGCGCCGCGTCCGATGCCAATGCCGGGATGGCAGTCACCACCGCACCGGTCGTGCGGCGCGAGTTGGCCAGCGGGGTCACCGCGTCAGGTCCGATCACGCCGGTCGAGGAGATGCAGCTCGGGGTCGAGCTGAGCGGGCAGCGGGTTACCGCGGTCAACGTCGACGAGGGCGAAGCGGTCGACAAGGGCGATGTGTTGCTGACGCTGGACGCGCGCACGCTCGACTCCGACCTCGCCCAGGCGCAGGCGGCGTTGCGCGAAGCCGAAGCCGGTGCGGCGCTGGCCCGATCGAACCTGGCGCGCGGCGAGCAGTTGGCCAGCGGCCAGTACATCAGTGCATCGGCGCTGGACGAATTGCGCGCGGCGCGTACCCAGAGCGAGGCGCGGGTGGGCACGGCGCGCGCGGCGCGCGATGCGGCGCAGTTGCGGCGCGACTTCGCGACCCTGCGCGCACCGGCCGACGGCATCATCTCGGCCCGACTGGTGCAGCCCGGGCAGGTGGTCGCGGCCGGCAGCGAGCTGCTGCGCCTGATCAGGGACGGCGAGCTGGAATGGCGCGCCGAGTTGCCCGCCGGGGATCTGGGCAAGGTAAACCCGGGTGACCGCGTCGAGTTGCGTGACCGCGGCGGCAACGTCGTGGTCGGCACCGTGCGTGCGGTGTCGCCGGGCGTCGATGCCGCCAGCCGCACCGGCACGGTGTTCGCCGATCTGCCCGAGCCTGCCGAGCTCCAACCGGGCACCTATCTCGAAGGGCAGATCAATACCGGCCTGGCGACGGTACCGGTGGTGCCCGCGTCGGCGGTGGTGCTGCGCGACGGCTTCCCATCCGTGTTCGTGGTCGAGGGCGGCAGCGCGCGAATGGCGCGGATCGAGCGTGGCGCGACTGACAACGGTTATGTCGAGGTGCGCAAGGGCCTGAAGGAAGGCGCACAGGTGGTGACGCGTGGTGCCGGCTTCCTGGCCGATGGTGATCCGGTGCGCGTGGTCGAGGCCACACCGGCTCAAGGCACCGGCGCGACGTCCGAAGCCGCATCGGCCACCGCCCGATGAGCGGCGGCGGCACCCTCTCCTCATGGGCGATCGGCCGGCCGCTGCCGGCAGTGATGGTGTTCTTCGTGCTATGCGTGGCCGGAATCTGGGGCTTCATGCAGTTGCCGGTGGCGCGCTTCCCCGATATCGCGTTCCCGATGACCACGGTGACGGTGATGCAACCGGGCGCGTCGCCGTCGCAGCTGGAAACCGAGGTCACGCGTCGCGTCGAGGATTCGGTCGCAACCATCCCCGATATCAAGCGGGTGATGTCGACGGTTACCGAGGGCGTCAGCACCACGATGATCGAGTTCGAGCTCGACGTGGACATCGACGAGGCGCTCGACGAAACCAAGGACGCCGTCACGCGCGTGCGCACCGACCTGCCGCAGGACATCGAGGAGCCGCTGGTCAGCAAGGTCGAGATCGGCGGCGCCCTGCTGACCTACGCGGTGTCGGCGCCGGCGATGGCGCCCGACCAGTTGTCATGGTTCGTCGACCGCGAGGTCGCACGCGCCCTGTACGGCGTGGACGGCGTGGCGCAGGTGTCGCGCATCGGCGGCATCGAGCGGCAGATCCGGGTCGACCTGGACCCGCAGCAGTTGCTGGCCTTCGGGGTGACCGCGGCCGAGGTGTCGCAACAACTGGCACTCATCCAGGTCGAGCGTCCCGGCGGCCGCGCCGAGATCGGCGGCGAGCAGCAGACCATCCGCACCATTGGCACGGTCGAGGACGTGCAGGACCTGCGCAACTACACCATCAGCCTGGCCGACGGCCGCGCGGTGCGGCTGTCGTCGATCGCGACGATCACCGACGCCGCGGCCGACCCAAGCCAGGCGGCACTGCTTGATGGCGAGTCGGTGGTGGCGTTCTCGATCTCTCGCAGCCGCGGCGCCGACGAACTGGACGTTGCGGACGAGGTCGAGGCGACCCTCGCCGAGCTGGTCGAAGCCAACCCGGGCGTGGAATTCGAGCTGGTCAGCAACATGGTTGAGGAGACCGAGCGCTCCTACGAATCATCGATGACCATGCTGTGGGAAGGCGCGCTGCTGGCGCTGGTGGTGGTGTGGCTGTTCCTGCGCGACTGGCGCGCGACCTGGGTCAGTGCGGTGGCGCTGCCGCTGTCGATCATCCCGACCTTCGCGGTGATCTACTTCCTCGGCTTCTCGCTCAACATGATCACGCTGCTGGCGCTGTCGGTGGTGGTCGGCATCCTGGTGGACGACGCGATCGTCGAGATCGAGAACATCGTGCGTCACCTCGGCATGGGCAAGACGCCACGTGAAGCCGCGCGCGAGGCCGCCGACGAGATCGGCACCGCGGTGATCGCGACCTCGATGACGCTGGCGGCGGTGTTCATTCCGGTCGCCTTCATGCCCGGCATCGCCGGCAAGTTCTTCCGCGAGTTCGGCTGGACCGCAGCGACGGCGGTGCTGTTCTCGCTGCTGGTCGCGCGCCTGCTGACGCCGATGATGGCGGCGTACCTGCTCAAGCCGCACGAGGACCACGTCGCCGAGTCGCGGCTGATGAAGCGCTACCTCGGCTGGGTCGATGCCGCATTGCGCCATCGCGGCCGCACGTTGTGGGTGGCGTTCGGGCTGTTCGTGGTGTCGTTGTGCCTGGTGCCGTTCATCCCGACCACGTTCATTCCGACCGCCGACCAGGGACGCAGCAACCTCAGCATCGAACTGCCGCCGGGCACGCCGCTGGAGGAGACCACCGCCGTCGCCGAGCAGGCACGCGCGGAGTTGGCTTCGATGCCGGAACTGCACAGCGTGTTCACCATGGTCGGCGCCGCGCTCGATCTCGGCGACCCGTCCAAGACCGGCAGCGGCAGCGCGCGCGCGGCGACGCTGGTGGTCGACTGGGGGCCGGCGGACGACCGCGACCGCAGCCAGCAGCAACTCGAACAGGAGGTGCGCGAGCGTCTCGCCGACCTGCCGGGCACGCGGGTGAGTTTCATCAGTGCCGAACCCGGCGGCCTGATGCAGCTGGTGCTGGCCGGCGACGATCCGGAGACGCTGCATGCGGCGGCGGCCGCGGTCGAGCGCGATCTGCGCGGGCTCGAAGGCCTCGGCAGCATCTCGTCATCGGCGTCGCTGCTGCGCCCCGAGATCCGCATCGTGCCGCAACCGGCACGCGCGGCGGACCTTGGGGTTGCGACGGCATCGATCGCCGAGGCCGCGCGCGTCGCCACCGCCGGCGACTACACCCAGCGCATGGCCAAGCTCAACCTGCCCGACCGGCAGATCCCGATTCGGGTCGGCTTTGCCCGCGAGGACCTGCGCGACCCGGCGCTGATCGGCCAGTTGCAGGTGCGCGGCAACCAGGGCCCGGTGCCGTTGTCGGCGGTGGCGGAGATCGAGTCCGGCAGCGGGCCGTCGGTGATTTCGCGCTACAAGCGCCAGCGCAACGTCACCCTGACCGCCGAGCTCAACGGCCGTCCGCTCGGTGAGGTGATGCAGGAAGTGCAGCAACTGCCGAGCGTCAACAATCTGCCGGCCGGGGTCGACTTCCTCAATACCGGTGACGCCGAGGTGTTCGTCGAGCTGTTTACCGGCTTCGCGCTGGCGATGGTGGCCGGCATCGTCTGCATCTACATGGTGCTGCTGTTGCTGTTCAACCATCCGGTGCAGCCGCTGACCATCCTGACCGCGGTGCCGCTGTCGGCCGGTGGTGCATTCGGCGCGTTGCTGCTGACCCAGAACATGCTGTCGTTGCCGGCGCTGATCGGCCTGCTGATGCTGATCGGCGTGGCGACCAAGAACTCGATCCTGCTGGTCGATTACGCGGTGATGGCCGAGGACGAGCACGGCCTGTCGCAGCACGACGCACTGGTCGACGCCTGCCGCAAGCGCGCGCGCCCGGTGATCATGACCACGCTGGCGATGGGCGCCGGCATGATGCCGCTGGCGCTGGGCCTGTCAGGCGACTCCAGCTTCCGTGCGCCGATGGCATGGGCGGTGATCGGCGGCCTGATCACCTCGACCCTGCTGAGCCTGATCGTGGTGCCGGCGGCGTACACCGTGCTGCACGACGTCGGCGACTGGTTCGCACGGCGGCTGCGGCGACGTTCGACGGACGCCCCGGCTTCCGCCTGACCGGGGTCGCGTCCACGCCGGGGCCCCACCGGGGTCGGTGACGGTGCATCATTTCCGCCCCGACCCCGCATACGACGCTCCCCATGCAAGCGACCTGGCTCACCATCGGCCTGCTCACCCTGAGCAACGTGTTCATGACCTTTGCGTGGTACGCGCATTTGAAGGAGCTTGGCAGCAAGCCGTGGCTCCTGGCGGCGCTGGTCAGCTGGGGCATCGCGTTGTTCGAATACCTGCTGCAGGTGCCGGCCAACCGGATCGGCTACACGGTGATGTCGCTGGGGCAGCTGAAAATCCTGCAGGAAGTCATCACGCTGACCGTGTTCGTGCCGTTCGCGGTGCTCTACATGAAGGAGCCGCTCAAGCTCGACTATCTGTGGGCGGGCCTGTGCATGCTGGGCGCGGTGTACTTCATGTTCCGCAGCCGCGTGGGCTGAGGCGCAATGGTTCCGTAGCATGGCGTTTTCGGCGGAGGACTGGACATGATCAAGCAGGTGGATGGCGTACAGGTGTTGCCGCGCCACCGCGCGAGCTGCCATTGCGGCGCGGTCGAGCTGGAATTGGAACTACCCGACGGCATCGTCGACCCGCGGCGTTGCGACTGCTCGATCTGCCGTCGCAAGGGCGCGGTGGTGGCGTCGGTACCGCTGGCCGGGCTGCACGTGGTCAAGGGTGCCGAACAGCTGAAGCTCTACCAGTTCAACACCCGCGTCGCGCGGCACTACTTCTGCGGCAACTGCGGGATCTACACGCATCACCAGCGCCGCTCCAACCCGGAGCAATACGGCTATAACGTCGGCTGCCTGGAGGGCATCAATCCGCTGAAGATCGATGGCGTGGTGACGGAGGACGGCGTCAACCATCCGTCCGATGCCGCGCCCTCCTGAGACGATGCGCGCGGGCAACGGCAGGTTGCATGGCCTTTTGACACACGCTGGCCCGATCGACCCTCGATAAGGTGGTTCCCGACCGCGACGCTTGCGCGCGGGATCGAACCGGCCACTGGAGGCGCCATGCGAACCATCGGACTGTTGACCCTGCTGACCGCGACTCTGTGGCTGTCGGCGCCATCGCCTGCACAGGCGCAGGCGGAGAAGCCCTACGCGCCCGACTGCGGCGAACTCTGCGGCAAGATGCGCGAAGTGGTGCGGGACCTGACCCGCATCGAAACGCCCGACGGCGTGCAGGAGACCTACAAGACCCGCATCGGCGGCATCGACCAGTGGGTCAACATCCGCGGCCATGACCGCGACAACCCGGTGATCCTGTTCGTCCATGGCGGCCCGGCCTCGCCGACGATGCCGACCACGTGGCAGTTCCAGCGGCCGATCGAGGAGTACTTCACGGTCGTCCAGTACGACCAGCGCGGCGCCGGCAAGACGTTCCTGGCGAACGATCCCGAGGCGGTCGACGACACGCTGCAGATCCAGACCTATGTCGACGACGCCATCGAAATGGCCGAGCACGTTCGCCAACGGCTCGGCAAGGACAAGCTGATCCTCGTCGGCCACAGCTGGGGCACCATCGTGGCCACCCACGCCGCGCTGCAGCGCCCGGACCTGTTCCACGCCTATGTCGGCATCGGCCAGGTCGTCAACACGCGGTTGAACGAGAAGCTGAGCTTCGAATACGGGTTGCAGCGGGCGCGCGCGGAAGGCAACGAGGCGGCGGTGCGCGAGATGGAGTCGATCGCACCCTACCCCGGCGACGAGCCGATCACGCGTGAACGCATCATCATCGCGCGCAAGTGGCCGCAGCATTACGGCGGGATGACCGCCTACCGCGCCGAGTCGCCGTACTACCACCGCGGGCCGTGGCTGTCGCCGGAATACAGCGCCGACGACGTACGCGCGATCGGCGAAGGCAACGTGTTCACGCTGTGGCGGGTGCTGCCGCAATTCCTTGAGGTGGACTTCACCGGTGTCGAGTCGTTCCCGATCCCGGTGGTGATGTTCATGGGCCGACACGACTACACGACGCCGTCGGCGCCGACCGCGGAATGGATTGCCAAGGTGGATGCGCCGTGCAAGGCCGGCGTGTGGTTCGAGCACGCCTCGCACATGATTCCGTGGGAGGAGCCGGGCAAGACGCTGGTCAGCCTGCTCCGCTACGTGCGGCCCTTGGCAACCGACCCGGGCACTTGCCCGATGGATGCCGAGGCGGGTTGAGCCGGCATCGGCTCACCACGCCCGGCCATACTGCGCTGGCGGAGTGATCCCGGCGCCCAGCGCATGCGCCGCGCGGCGCGGGAAGTACGGGTCGCGCAGCAGTTCCCGGGCCAGCAGCACCATGTCGGCCTCGTCGTCGGCAACGATGCGCTCGACCTGCGCCGGGTCGGTCAACAGGCCGACCGCACCGGTGGCGATGCCGGCCTCGCGGCGGATGCGGCACGCGAACGGGACCTGGTAGCCCGGTTGCACCGGGATCTTCGCGTTCGGCACGGTGCCGCCGCTGGAAACGTCGACCAAGTCGATGCCGCGGTCCTTGACCCGCTCGGCCAGGGCGATGCTCTGGTCGATGTCCCAGCCCTCGCCCTCGACCCAGTCGGTCGCGGAGATCCGCAGCCACAGCGGCAGGCGCTCGGGCCAGTCGGCGCGCACCGCGTCGATGACGTCCAGCAGCAGGCGGATGCGGTTGTCGAAATCGCCGCCGTAGCGGTCCGTGCGGCGGTTGGAGATCGGCGACAGGAACTCGTGCAGCAGGTAGCCGTGGGCGGCATGGATCTCGACCATCTCGAAACCGGCGGCGAGCGCGCGACGGGTGGCGGCGGCGAAGTCCTCGACCACCTGCCTGATGCCGGCTTCATCGAGCGCCGACGGCACCAGCGAATCGTGATCGAACGCCACCGCCGACGGCGCCACCGGCGTCCAGCCGCCATCTTCGGGACCAACCGGGCCGCCGCCACGCCATGGCGCATCGGTGCTGGCCTTGCGCCCGGCATGGGCCAACTGCACCGCCGGTACCGCGCCCTGTTTGGCAAGGAATCGGTTGATCCGCGTCCATGACTGCGTCTGGGCCTCGTTCCACAGGCCGGTATCCGCCGGCGAGATGCGACCTTCCGGCGAAACCGCGGTGGCCTCGGCCATCACGGCCGCGGCACCGCCGACCGCACGGCTGCCCAGGTGCACCAGGTGCCAGTCGTCGGGCATCCCGTCGCGCGCGGAGTACTGGCACATCGGCGAGACCGCGAGGCGGTTGCGGAATGTGACGCCGCGCTGGTTCAGGGGGGCAAACAGTCGGGACAAGGGGCATTCCTGGGGGCGGACACTGCGGCCAGTAGACACGAGCGGACGTGAGCGTGCCGCAGAGCGTGGATCGGCCCGCTCTGCCACACGCCTCGGTACGGCCGGGACCGGTCGGCTAGACTGTCCCCTTGATCGGCAGCACGCTGCCCGAGAGCCGGACCCGCATGAACCCGAACTACCTCGATTTCGAACAACCCATCGCCGACCTGGAAGCCAAGATCCAGGAGCTGCGCCACGCCAGCCACGGCTCGGCGGTCGACGCCGACACCGAGGTCCATGCGCTGCAGGACAAGCTGCGCCGCCGCACCGCGCAGATCTTCCGCGACCTGTCGCCGTGGCAGGTCTCGCAGCTGGCCCGGCACCCGGCGCGGCCGCACACCAACGACTACATCCGGGTGATGTGCGACGAGTTCCAGGAGCTGGCCGGCGACCGCGCCTACAGCGACGATGCCGCGATCGTCGGCGGGCTGGGCCGGATCGACGGCCGCAGCGTGGTCATCATCGGCCACGAGAAAGGCCGCGACACCAAGAGCAAGATCCGCCGCAACTTCGGCATGCCGCGCCCCGAGGGCTACCGCAAGGCGCTGCGGCTGATGAAGCTGGCCGAGCGTTTCGAACTGCCGATCCTGACCTTCATCGACACTCCCGGCGCCTACCCCGGCATCGGCGCGGAGGAGCGCGGCCAGTCCGAGGCGATCGCGCGCAACCTGCTGGAGATGGCCGAGTTGAAGGTGCCGATCATCTGCACCGTGATCGGCGAAGGCGGCTCCGGTGGCGCGCTGGCGATCGGCGTCGGCGACAGCACGGTGATGCTGCAATACAGCACCTACTCGGTGATCTCGCCGGAGGGCTGCGCCTCGATCCTGTGGAAGGACGCCGGCAAGGCCAAGGACGCGGCCGAGCAGCTCGGCCTGACCGCGACCCGCCTGCATGGCCTCGGGCTGGTCGACAAGGTGGTACGCGAGCCGACCGGCGGCGCCCACCGCAACCCGAAGCAGATGGCGACCCGGCTCAAGACCGTGCTGATGAACGAGCTCGACGCGATCGAGGCATTGCCGCCTGGGCAGTTGCTGCAACGCCGCTACGAGCGCCTGCGCGGCTACGGCGCGTACGAGGTGGCCTGACATGGCCGGCAAGTTCATGGCACTGATGTGGGCGCTGGGCTGCGGGGTCCTGCTGGTGGCGACCTTCCTGCTGCTGGACTCCAACATCATGTTCGCGATGATGGCCGCGGGGCTGGCGGTCGCCTGCGCGCTGGTCGCCGGCGCGTGCCTGCTGAAGCCGTCGGCGCGCAGCATCGAACGCACCTCGCGTGGAGCCGACGCGGACGCTGGCGGGGACACGGCCACCCCGGGCACGCGCCGCAGGTGGGGACCGCGCTGAGCCGCGCCTCCGCGCGCAGCCCGGCCGCCGCGCATGCACGCCCTGCCCGCACTGCTCGATAACGCACTGCAACGCCTCCCTGCGGGGCCACTTTGCGTGGGATTCAGTGGCGGGATGGATTCGACCGTGTTGTTGCAAGCGCTCGCCGCATCGCCAGCGGCGCGGACGCGTGGTTTGCGCGCCTGGCACGTGCACCACGGATTGCATGCGGATGCCGACCAATGGGTTGCGGAATGCGAGGCGACCTGCGCAGGACTTTCGATCCCGCTGACGGTGACCCGCGTTGAAGTCGAGCGCGATGCCGGAACTGGTCCCGAAGCGTCGGCCCGGCAGGCACGCCGTGCCTCGTTCCGCGACGGGCTGGCCGACGGCGAAATCCTCGTGTTCGCACACCACCGTGACGACCAGGCCGAAACCTTCCTGCTGCGGGCGATGCGTGCATCCGGGCCGGACGGGCTCGCCGCGATGCGGGACTGGCGCGACTTCGGCCCGGGGCATCTGTGGCGGCCGCTGCTGGGCGTTCCGCGCGCATCGCTCGAGGAATATGCGACCGCGCATGGGCTGCACTGGGTCGAGGATCCAGGCAATGCCGATACCTCGTTCGACCGCAACTTCCTGCGCCAGCAGGTGCTGCCGCTGCTGGGCGAGCGATGGCCACACGCATCGGCGGCGCTGGCGCGTTCGGCCGCGTTGTGCGACGAGGCGGCCGGGCTGCTCGATTCGGGTGACGACACGGCGCTCGCCGACGTGTCCACCGATGATGCCGCGTCGCTGTCGCGCTCGCGCCTTTCAGCGCTTGCGCCGGCACGACGCGCACGGGTGCTGCGCCGGTGGATCGACAGGCTGGGCCTACCCCCGCTGCCGGCCAAGGGCGTCGTCCAGCTCGAGTCGACGCTCCTGCCGGCGCGTGCCGATGCGATGGCGACGTTCGAATGGCACGGCGCGGTGATCCACGCCTGGCGCGACCTGCTGCATGCGGAGTGGCGGCAATCGTCGCTACCCGACGATTGGCAAGTTCCCTGGGATGGCACCGCCCCCCTGTCATTACCCACCCACGCAACCCTGTACCTGCGCGCTGTCCAACGCGCGCCCGGCTTCGGCCGCGCCCTCCTGGTCCATTCCCGTCGCGGGGGCGAGCGCATCACCCTGCCCGGCCGCGACCACGGCCATGCGCTGAAACAGGTGCTGCAGGACCTGGCGGTGCCGCCGTGGAAGCGTGCGCGCCTTCCGTTGCTGTCGACCACGGAAGGTGAACTGCTGGCAGCCGGCGACCGGATCCTCTCGGCCGCCTTCGAGCAATGGCTGCGCGAGCACGGCACATGCCTGCAGTGGTCGCCGGCACCGCGGCAATCGCAGGCCGATTGACCATCCCGGACCCCGGCCGCACACTGGCGCCATGCCACGCAAAGCCACCCCCGAAGCCTCGCCGGTCGCCGATTTCGAAGCCTCGCTCGACTCGCTCGAGCAACTGGTCGAGAAGATGGAACACGGCGAGTTGAGCCTGGAAGAGTCGCTGGCCGCCTACGAGCGCGGCGTCGGTCTGTATCGCCGCTGCCAGACCGCGCTGGAGCAGGCCGAGTTGCGCGTGCGCCTGCTCAGTGACCCGCAGGACCCGGCCAGCGCCGAACCGTTCGCGCCGCCCGCCTCACCCGATGCTTGACCCGCAACTGGCGGCATGGCGCGAGCGCAGCGGCGCCGCGCTGGCAGCCGCCCTGCCCGCACTCGATGTGGAACCGCGAGCCCTGCACGCCGCCATGCGCCACGCAGTGCTGCTCGGCGGCAAGCGCATGCGCCCGCTGCTGGTGCATGCCAGCGGCGCATTGTTCGACGCCGACCCGGTGGCGCTCGACGCACCCGCGGTCGCGATCGAACTGATCCACGCGTACTCGCTGGTCCACGACGACCTGCCGGCCATGGACGACGACAACCTGCGTCGTGGCCAGCCGACGGTGCACGTCGCGTTCGACGAGGCCACTGCGATCCTTGCCGGCGATGCGCTCCAGTCGCTGGCGTTCGCAGTACTGGCCGACGCGCCGGTGGACGCAGATACACGGGTGGAGTTGCTGCGAACGCTGGCAACCGCGGCCGGCAGTACCGGCATGTGCGGCGGGCAGGCGCTCGACCTGGGCGCGACCGGTAACGGCGGCACGCTCACCGTCGCGGAACTCGAACACCTGCACCGGCTCAAGACCGGTGCGCTGATCCGCGCCGCGGTACGGATGGGCGCATCGTGCGGCAACGCCGGCTCGACCGACCTTGCGCGCCTCGACGATTACGCGGATGCGCTCGGACTGGCGTTCCAGGTGCGCGACGACATCCTGGACGTCGAAGGCGACAGCGCCACGCTCGGCAAGACCGCGGGCAAGGATGCCGCGCAGGACAAGGCGACGTTCCCGGCGTTGATCGGGATGCAGGCGTCGCGTGATCGACTGGCCGAACTTAACCAGGCAATGGCGGATGCGCTGGCCCCGTTCGGCGAGCGCGCCGGCGCCTTGCGGGCCCTCGGACGGCTGGCGGTGGAGCGCGACCGCTGAGTCCGCCAAAAGTGTAGGAGCGGCTTCAGCCGCGATCGGATAACCGGTCGCGCGCGCCGATTCCGGATCGCGGCTGAAGCCGCTCCTACAGAACAAGTCCGGGCAAGGAGCCCGGACAGGGCTCTTACTTGATCAGCCGCAACGTCAGCGGATAACGGTAGGCCACGCCTTCGTTGGCCTTGATCGCTGCGAGGATGCTCAGCACCAGCCATGCGATGCCGATGATGAACCAGGCCGGGACCGCGATGACCAGGCCGATGCCGAGGGTCATGATCGACAACACCGCCAGCGCGAGGAAGATGATGCCCACGGTGATGTTGAAGTTGAGCGCTTCCTTGCCCTGGTCATCGACGAACGGCATCGTGTCCTTCTTGGCCAGCCAGATGATCAGCGGGCCGACGAAGCAACCCAGGCTACCCGCCCAGCCAGCGGTGAGGATGCCACCGATCAGCGCGGAAAGATGCGCGAACATCGCCCACTGGCGCGCTTCGGCGGAATGTCCGTCCGGCGGCGGCTCGGAGGCCGGCGGTGGCTGGTTGAACGACTTGTTGAACGAGTCGCTGGATGAAGATTGCTGGCCACCTGGCGCCGCAGGCGGCTCCGGCGGCGTGCGCCCGCTCGCGTCGTTGAACGGCGGCGGGGTTCCGGGTGATTCGTTTTCGTCGGGGTTCATGACGTGCTCCTGCTGCATGGGCCTGGCACGAATCTCCGCTGAATCCCCCGGCGGGTCAACCGCCGAAGGTCAGGTGGCGCCGATCACCCCTCGCCCGCGACCGTCATCCGGCCGACCAGGATCGACCCGGTGCGGATGTGCGAGCGCGGGTCGACATCGCTGCCGACCGCCTCGATCGCGGCGAACATCTGCTTGAGGTTGCCGGCGATGGTGATGCCGTCGACCGGGTACTGGATCTTGCCGTCCTCGACCCAGAACCCCGCCGCGCCACGCGAGTAGTCGCCGGTGATGTTGTTGACGCCCTGCCCCATCAGTTCGGTGACCAGCAGGCCGCGGCCCATGCCGGCCAGCATCGCCTCGAAGTCGCCGCCGTTGGCCGCGACCTGCAGGTTGTGCACGCCGCCGGCATTGGCGGTGGTCTGCAGGCCCAGCCGGCGCGCCGAGTAACTGCCCAGGATGTAGCGCTGCAATACGCCGCCGGTGGCCAGCGGTGACTCGCGGGTGGCCACGCCCTCGGCATCGAAGGAGGCCGAGCGGAAACCGCGCGGCAGGAACGGCAGTTCGTCGATCGCGAACCAGTCCGGGAATACCCGGGTGCCGACGCTGGCGAGCAGGAAGCTGGCGCGGCGGTACAGCGCGCCGCCGGAGACGGCACCGAGCAGGTGGCCGACCAGCGATCGGGCGATCTCGGCCGAGAACAGCACCGGGTACTGGCCGGTCGCGATTTGCCGCGGGGCCAGCCGCGACACCGCGCGTTCGGCGGCCTTGCGACCGATCGTCGCCGCCGACTCGAGCCCGTCCGCGGCCAGCGCGATGCTGTACCAGCCGTCACGCTGCATGTCGGCACCCCGGCCCGCGATCAGCGCGCAACCCAGGCTGTGCTGGGTGCTGCGCTCGCGACCGACGAAGCCGTGCGAGTTGGCATACACCGACAGGCTGCTGCCGCTGCCGACCGAAGCGCCGTCGGAGTTCTCCAGCCGCGGGTCGAAGTCGCGGCCGGCCTGCTCGCAGGCCAGCGCCAGGTCGATCGCGTGGTCGGCCTCGATTGCCCATGGGTGCCAGCTGTCGAACTCACGCAGGTCGGTTGCCATCAGCTCGGCGTCGGCCAGGCCCGCGGCCGGGTCGTGCTCGGTGTGCCGGGCGATCGCGCAGGCCTGGTCGACGGTGGCGGCGAGGCTCGCGTCCTGCAGGTCGGCGGTCGAGGCGCTGCCCTTGCGGCCGCCGAAGTAGACCGTGACGGCGATCCCGCGGTCGCGGGTCGACTCGACCGTTTCGACCTCGCCCATCCGCACGTTGACGTTGAGGCCGGTGTCCTCCGAGCACGAAACCTCGGCCTGATCGGCGCCATTGGCGCGGGCGCGTTCGAGCAGGCGCTGCGACAACCCGGCCAGCAGGTCCAGGTGGGCGTCGCTGTCGGCGTGGGCTGGTACGGGATTCCCCGTCGAAACAGAGGCGATGTCGCTCAATGACTTATCCTTGCAATTCGAGATCAGGTGGACGTTGACGATGCGTGGCAGAGACGAAGAAACCGGCGAGTTCCATGACGACAGTCGCAGCCAGCAACGCCGCGACGCGCTGGAAGTGTTGTCGCTGGGGCAGCAGCTGGTGGCGCTGACCGAGACCCAGCTGGCCAGGCTGCCGGTGCCCGAGGCGCTGCTGCCGCATATCCGCGACGCGCGCCGCATCACCTCGCATATCGCCCACAAGCGGCAACTGGCGTTCCTGGCCAAGCAGATGCGACGCGAGGACGACGAGGTGCTGGAAGCGATCCGCGACGCGCTCGACGAGAAGGGCGATGCGGCGCGGCGCGAGGTCGCGGCGATGCACCGGGTCGAGGCCTGGCGTGACCGCCTGCTGGCCGAGGGCGACGAGGCGCTGGCGGAGCTGATCGAGCAATACCCCGACGCCGACCGCCAGGGCCTGCGCCAGCTGGTGCGCAACACGCTGGAAGAGCGCAAGCGCAACAAGCCGCCGCGGGCGTTCCGCGAGCTGTTCCGGCAGTTGCGCGAGTTGATGCTGGCGGGTCAGGAACCGGCTGGCGACGACGACACGGCTGACGAAGACGCGATTTAACGCCACGGCGTTCACGCCTGGGTGCCGCCCACCGTGATGCCGTCGATCAGCAACGACGGCTGGCCGACGCCGACCGGCACGCTCTGGCCGTCCTTGCCGCAGACGCCGACGCCTTCATCAAGCGCCAGGTCGTGGCCGATCATCCGCACCTTCTGCATCGTCTCCGGGCCGTTGCCGATCAGGGTCGCGCCCTTGACCGGCGCGGTGACCTTGCCGTCCTCGATCAGGTAGGCCTCGGTCGCCGAGAACACGTACTTGCCGCTGGTGATGTCGACCTGGCCGCCGCCGAAGTTGACTGCGTACAGGCCCTTCTTGACCGAACGGATCATCTCCTCCGGGTCGTGCTTGCCGGCCAGCATGTAAGTGTTGGTCATGCGCGGCATCGGCAGGTGCGCGAACGACTCGCGGCGGCCGTTGCCGGTCGGCTTCATGCCCATCAGCCGGGCGTTGAGCGAGTCCTGCATGTAGCCGACCAGCACGCCGTCCTCGATCAGGGTGGTGCACTCGGTCGGCTGGCCTTCGTCATCGATGTTGAGCGAGCCGCGCCGGCCCGGCAGCGTGCCGTCGTCGACGATGGTGACACCCGGCGAAGCCACGCGCTGGCCCATCCGGCCGGCATAGGTGCTGGTGCCCTTGCGGTTGAAGTCGCCTTCCAGCCCATGGCCGACCGCCTCGTGCAGCAGCACGCCAGGCCAGCCGTTGCCGAGCACCACCGGCATCACCCCGGCCGGCGCATCGACCGCGTCGAGGTTGACCAGCGCCTGCCGCAGCGCCTCGCGGCCCCAGGCCTCGGGCTTGCCGTCGGCGAACAGCTCGGCGTAGCTGTAGCGTCCGCCGCCGCCGGTGTAACCGGATTCGCGGCGACCGTTCTGTTCGACGATCACCTGCACGTTGAAGCGCACCAGCGGTCGCACGTCGGCGGCAAGCACGCCATCGCTGCGCGCGACCAGCACGGTGTCGACGCCCCCGGACAGGCTCACCATCACCTGCTTGACCCGCGGGTCGGCGGCGCGCAAAAGCTTGTCGATCCTGCGCAGCGCCTCGACCTTTTCCTCGTTGCCAAGCGAGTCGATCGGGTCGTCGTTCGGGTACAGCGAACGGCCGCCGCCGCGCGCCAGCGAGCGCGGTGCCGCGCCGTCGCCGGCCATGCCCTTGGAGATCGCCCGCGCCGACCGCGACGCGATCATCAGCGCCTCGGTGTTGATCTCGTCGGAGTAGGCGAAACCTGTCTTCTCGCCACTGATCGCGCGCACGCCGACACCCTGCTCGATCGAGTGCGCACCGTCCCTGACGATGCCGTCCTCGACCGTCCAGCTCTCGCGACGCGCGTGCTGGAAATACAGGTCGCCAAAATCGACGCCCGGCCCGAGCAACGTGCCGAAGGTGCGCTCGAGGCCGTCGGTGTCGAGGCCGGCGGGAAGAAGCAGGCGGGATTCGGCGAGTTGCAGCGGTAGGGTCATGGGGCAGCCGTGTCGGACGGAGGGGTTTTGGCGCTATCCCGACGATATGCGGGCATCGGCGGGTGCTTCAACCGGCGGCTCAGGTGCCAGCGCCCGGCCCTGTTCGCGACTGATCACCTCGACCCTGGGCTCGGCCCACGGCCCGGTGACCTTGTAGGTCCGCGCGGTGATCAGGCCGAGCGGCTTCTGCAGCACCGCGTTGGCCGCCGCGCCAATCGCCGCGCCGACCGGGCCGGCGGCGATCGCGCCGACGGCGGTCAGCAGGTTGCCGGCCTTGGGCACGACCTCGACGGTCTGGTTGAAGGTCTCGTCACGCAGGTTGGCGGCGCCGCGTATGCTGATCTCGGCGGCCGGACCATCGATGCGGAGGTCGTCGCTGCGCGCACTGCCGTCGGCGAACTTGATCGCGCCGGTGATCTCGTTGAACGCGAAGCCCTTCGAGAAGAAGTCGCGGAAGTCCAGCGACAGCCGTCGTGGCAGCTCGGCGATGCTGAGCAGGCCGAGTACGCGGCCGGCACCCGGCTCGACCTCCAGCAAACGGCCGTCGCGCGCGTTCACGGTCAGGCTGCCATCGAGTCCTGCGACGTTGAAGTCGGCCGGGCTGCCCGACCACCCCGCGTCGAGCCGCGCCTCGCCCTCGCCACCGGCAAGCCGTCCGCCGTAGCCGAACCCGTCGAGCATGGCCCCGAAGTCCTTGCTGGCGAGCGACGCCGACAACCGCGTGCGCGCCGCCGCGCCACGGCCGGTCCAACCGCCGGTGACATCGATCGACTGGTCCGGCGCACGTGCGGTGAACTGCTCGACCTGCAGGCCGGCCGGGGTCGGCCTGGTGCGCAACTTCGCACTGCCGAGGCGGGCGTCGACGATGCGCAGGTCATCGATGTCGAACGACAACGGCGGGATCGAGGCGGGGTCGATGGTGTCGGCGTCCGCGACCTGCGCGGGTGTCGTTGCTTCGACCGCGGCCGCAGGGTTGGCGTCGGCCTGCGCCGTGGCCGACGCCGGGTTTGGTGCCGGAGCGGTCGCCGACTTCCAATGGAGCCGCTCGAACTTCCCGGAGATCGCCGCCGCACGCGACGCAGGCACGCGCAATTGGCCCTGCAACGCGTCGCCCTCGGCGCGCACCGCGGTTGCGCCGCCATCGGCGGGCACCACCAGCAAGCGGGTATCCGGAAACACCCCGCCCAGCAGTTGCAGGCGCCGGGCGGTCACGTCGATGCGTTGCAGCGGCATTCGCGTCGCGCCCTCCCCGCCGCCCTGCACCAGGCCGATCCACTCGATCGCATCGAGCTTGTCGGCGCTACCACTGGCGACCAGCCCTGCGACCGGCGGCGGCTGGTCCACCCGGCCGCCGCCCAACGCGATGCGGACGCCGGTGCGCCCACCTGCGGAACGCGCACGCAATGCGAGCAGGTTGCCGAGTCCGACCTCAACGTCGCCACTGCCCATCGGCAGCGGCGTGTCGATGGTCGCGGCAAGCGACGCAGGCGCCGGCTTGCTCAGGGGCTCGGGCAGGGTCAGCGCGGTGCCGACCAGGTCGGAGCGCATCCGCAACCGCGCGGCCGGCGTGCCCGGGCCGCCACTCGACCTGGGGACCGTTACCCCGACGTCCCAGCGCGAGCGGCCATCGAGGTGCGGCTTGAGCCACGCAAGGTCAGGTGCACGATCAATCAGCGCGTCGGCATCGAAATCCGCCTGCAACCCGGCTTCGAAAGCGTTGCCACCGGCACGCACGTGGCCCTGCCCGGCGCGCAGGCTCAATGTACCCGGGCGGTCATCGTGTCGGACCTGCAGGCGGTCGGCGTGGAAACCATTGCGGTCGTATTCGATGCGACCGCCGACCTGTTGGAAAGCCAGGTCCCAGCGCGGGTCGGCCAGTGTCGCGCCATCGAGTTCGACATCGCCGTTGATCGCGAACGCCGCGCCGCGATGCAACGGCAGCCGCAGGTCGAAGTCGACCACGGCCGCGCCACTGGCGCTCAGGCTGTCGAAGGTCTCCGGCTGCATCCCCCGCAGTGGGCTCTGCCGCAACACCTCCAGCAGCCCGGCGAGATCGCCGCTGCCCTCGGCCTCCACGGTCAGCGCGCCGTCGCGGTAATGGTCGATGGCGCCGCGCATGCGGTGGATGTCGACCTCGCCGAGCGCGCCGGTGCCCTCGATGCTGAAACCGTTGCCGACGAAGCTGGCGTCGACGTCGACGTGCTCGGCCGCTGGCCAGTCGGGCTGGAAGCGCAGGGTCGCGTCGACGATGTGCCCGGTCGCCTCGAAGCGGCCGTCGTTGTTGTCGAACGGCCAATCGTCGAGGTCCCCGACCACCAGCGCGCGTCCGTCCTTCAGCGTGCCGGCGACCAGTGCGGTGTCCAGCCAGTCGATCAGCTTGTCCGACATCTTGTTGCGGACCCAGAACCCCTTGGCGACCGGGAGCGCGGTGTCGTCGAGGGTGGTGGCGATATCGATCCACGGACGGCTGCCGTCGCCCTGCCACCACAGCCCGCCGCGCGCATTGGCGCCGAAGCCGTCGCCATCGATCGCCAGCGCCGCGGTGCCGATACGCCAGCCTGCACCGTCGCGCCAGCCGTTGATGTCGCCGTCGAGCGTGATTGCGTGGACCACCCCGAAACCGCTGGGCCAGTCGAACGCGACCGCGTGGCTCGGGTCGAGCTGCAACCGGAAGCCATCGGCGTCGCCATCGAACTCACCGGCAAGCCCGTGCAGGCCGGGTGACTCGCCAACCGGGTCGAATCCCAGTGCCTCGATACGTGCGCTTGCATGCATGGCACCGCCCCGCGTCCCGCTGACCGCGATGTCCTGCAGCGTGGCGCGCGGTTGCGCCTGGCGTATCCATCTGCGCAGCCCGGGCGGGAGCCGATCGCTGAGCGCGGCGACGCCGAGCAACGGCGCGACGTCGACCCGCTGCGCGCTCACCGCGTAATGCGTACCGCCGGCCAGCAGCAGGCCATCCATGACATGGCTGCTACCGCCGCTGTCGATCCGCAGGACGGATGCATCGACGCGCCAACCGCCGTCAACCAGCGCCCAGCGTGCGCGCGACTCGACTGTCCCGAACTGCGCCCGAGGCGCTGATGCGGCCGGGCTCTCCGGAACCCCGCGCAGCACCAGCTGGTCCAGCGCGGCATCGACAGTGACGGCGGATACACGATTGCCCTTGAGCGTTGCCCAGGCCTCGGCGCGTCCCGTGCCGGCATCGACCGACACGCCCATCAGATGCAGCAACGGCGACCACTGCCCAAGGTCGACCTTGCGCGCACCGGCATAGACGTCGCCGTCGCCGCTCTCGCGATCGAGGTCGAGCATCGCGTCGACCGGTTGTGCGACAACGCCGGCCGCGACCTCCGGCCACGCCCGCACGCCAGCGCGGACGCGGCTGCCGCTGACCTGCAGGCGCAGGTCGATCCGCGGGATCTGCGCATCGATGCCGAGCCGGGGCGCTATCACCGCCAGCTTGCCGTCGATCACCTGCAACTCACCCAGCCCTTCCAGCGACTCGAATGGATCGACCCCGGCTTTCTGCTGCCCCGGCAAACCGCGCACCTGCCAACGGCCGTCGGCGATGCGCTCCAGGGTCAGGTCGAGTCCGCGCAGGCGCAGTTCCGAGAACGGCGTGCCCGGCAGCAGGCCGGCATAGATCGACACCAGCATCTCGGTATCGCCGACGGTGAATGCCTTGTCGCCCTCGCCGATGCGCAGGTTGTCGAGTTGCAGCAGCGGGCCGCGACGGGTCCATTCGGTCTCGACCCGGTCGAACGCGATGGTCCGGCCGGCGCGCTGGCTCAGCCAGGCGGCGACCGCATCCGGGTTGCGTTCGGCCAGCGGAAGCATCTGGCTGGCCACGCCGAGCACGAGCGCCACCAGCACCAGCGCGATCGCGATGGTGTAAGCCAGGCCGCGGCGGGCCTGGCGCAGGCGGCGGCGCGTCGGGGTCGGCACGTCAGCCCGCCCTCGCGCGTCCTTCAGAGCAGCACGACATCGAACTGCTCCTGCGCGTACTGGTCGTCGGGCTGGAACTGGATCGACTTGCCGAGGAACTCCTCCAGTTCCGCCACCGCCGCCGACTCTTCATCGGTGATGCGCGCGACCACCTTCGGCGACGCCATCACCAGCAGGCGCTCGGCGTCGAACTGCCGGACCTGGCGCACGATCTCGCGAAAGATCTCGTAGGTGACCGTCTCCGGGGTCTTGAGCATGCCACGGCCGCTGCACTGCTGGCAGGGCTCGCTGAGCTGGTGCTCGAGGCTCTCGGTGGTGCGCTTGCGGGTCATCTCGACCAGTCCGAGCGGCGAGAAGTCGTAGACGGTCGTCTTGGCGTGGTCGCGCGCCAGCGATTTCTCCAGCTGGCGCAACACTTGGCGCCGGTGCTCGACATCCACCATGTCGATGAAGTCGATGATGATGATGCCGCCGAGGTTGCGCAGCCGAAGTTGCCGCGCGACCGACTGCGCCGCCTCCAGGTTGGTGCGGTAGACCGTTTCCTCCTGGTTGCGCTGGCCGAGGAACGAGCCGGTGTTGACGTCGACCGTGGTCATCGCCTCGGTCTGGTCGATCACCAGGTAGCCGCCGGACTTCAGCGGCACCTGCCGCGCCAGCGCGCGCTGGATCTCGTCCTCGACCCCGTACATGTCGAAGATCGGACGGGCGCCGGCGTAATGCTCGATCTTCTCGTCGAGGCCGGGCATGTACTGGGCGGCGAACACGCGCAGGCGCTCACAGGTTTCGCGCGAGTCGACCCGGACCTTCTCGACGTCGCGCCGCATCAGGTCGCGCACCGCGCGCAGCGGCAAGCTGAGGTCCTCGTACACGCGCTGGCCGACCCGGGCATCGCGCGAGCCGTTGGCGATCAGCGCCCAGGCCCGGCCGAGGTAGCCGATGTCCTCGGCCAGCGCCTCGGCCGGCTGCGACTCGGCGTTGGTGCGGACGATATAGCCGTGCTGGTCGCCGTCCGGGGCCAGTTCAGTGACATGCCCCTTCAGGCGCGCGCGTTCGGTCTCGTCCTCGATCCGCGCCGACACGCCGATCACCCGCGTGCGCGGCAGCAGCACCAGGTAACGCGACGGGATGCTGAGCTGCGTGGTGAGCCGCGCACCCTTGCTGCCGATCGGATCCTTCACCACCTGCACGATGATCTCCTCGCCATCGCGCAACAGTTCGGCGATCGGCCGGGTCGGGGTCGGCGGCAACGGCGCTTCGTCACCGTCGCCATTGCCCACCGACGGCGGCTTGAAGATGTCCGCCGCGTGCAGGAACGCCGCGCGCTCCAGCCCGATGTCGACGAACGCCGCCTGCATGCCCGGCATCACCCGCTGCACCCGGCCCTTGTAGATGTTGCCGACCACGCCGCGGCGCCAGCCACGCTCGATGTGCAGCTCCTGCAGCATGCCGTTCTCGACCACCGCGACGCGGGTCTCGCGCGGGGTGACGTTGATCAGGATCTCCTCGCTCATGCAGCCCCCGCGTGCTGCGGCCCGAAAGCGACGCCCAAGTCGAAACCCGCCAGCAACCGCGCGGTCTCGTGCAGCGGAAGACCCATCACGCCCGAATAGCTTCCATCGAGGCGGGTGACGAACACTTCCGCGCCGCCCTGGATCGCATAACCGCCGGCCTTGCCGAACGGTTCGCCGCTGGCGACGTAGGCGTCGATCGTGGCGTCATCGAGATCGGCGAAGGTGACTTTCGATACCGACACCGCCTGCAGTTCGCGTGCCGGCGATACCAGCGAGACCGCCGATATCACTTCGTGGGTGCGGCCCGACAACCGCCGCAGCATCGATGCCGCATCGGCGGCGTCGGTCGGCTTGCCGAACACCTCGTCGTCGAGCACCACCTCGGTGTCCGAACCCAGCACCAGCGACGACGGGTTGGTCACGACCGACAGCATCCCCGCGCCAGCCTTCTCGCGCGCCACCCGGCACACATAGTCCCGCGGCGGCTCGCCGGGTTGGCGATGCTCGGGGATATCGATCTCGAGAACGCCGAAATCGAGGCCGAGCCGGCCCAGCAATTCGCGGCGTCGAGGTGATTTCGAGGCGAGATAGAGCATCACGATCCAATGGCGGGAGGGCGGCCGCCGCGCAAGCCCCAGCCAGCGCGCCCCAGCGATCGCCCAGACGCCGGAAAGCATACCCTGCGGTGACTGAGCGCCAGCCGACGACGATCGCGTAACCCCGACGGGGCTCACGGTTCGTTCACCCCCTTGCAACAGACTCTTCCCCATCGATACCAAGGAGTTATCCATGCTTCGGATGCTGTCCCGTTCCGCCCTGCCCCGCACCGTGCTGCGCCCGCTCGCACTGGCCACCGCCCTCGCCTTCGGAGCCGCCGCCATGACCGCCAACGCCCAGACCGCCACCGCCCCGATATCCAGCAACGGCACGCTGCTGTCGGTATCGGCCCATGCCGAAGTGCAACGGGTCCCCGATATCGCCCACCTCTCGACCGGCGTGGTCACCCGCGCGGCCGACGCCAAGGCCGCGATGCAGGCCAACGCCGAACAGATGAACAAGGTGGTCGCGGCGATCCATGCCGCCGGCATCGCCGAGCGCGACGTGCAGACCAGCGGCGTCAACCTCAACCCGCAGTACAACTACACCGACAACCAGCCGCCGACCATCACCGGTTACGAGGCCCGCAACACGGTCGACGTCACCGTGCGCGACATCGGCAAGCTCGGCGAGATCATGGACGTGCTGGTCGGGGTTGGCGCCAACCAGATCCACGGCCCCAGCTTCGAGGTCGACGACAAGGAGTCGGCCTACGACGAAGCCCGCCGCGGAGCGATCGAGAAGGCCCAGGCGCGGGCGACGATGTACGCCAAGACCCTGGGCATGAAGGTGCGCCGCATCGTCAGCATCAGCGAGGGCAATGGCGGCTTCAGCCCGCCGGTGCCGATGATGGCGATGGCGCGGATGGAGAAGGCCGGGGCCGACACCTCGATTTCACCGGGCGAGAACACCTTGTCGGTCGACCTCGATGTCGTGTTCGAACTTGGGAGGTAACCCGATGGCAGCGCACAAGTCAGCCCCACCCTCGCCGGACCCCAGGGCCGGCGAGAACCCCGGCTACGCCGAACCCAGGCCACGTGACAAGGACGACGCCCGGCAACCGGACCCGCGAAAGAAGCCCAACCCCGACGAGGGTGGCATGGAGCGCGAGCCGGAACGCGACCCCGGCGCAGCGGACGACTGAAAGCCGGAGCATTCCGGCTCCGGGATTCCACCGAACCACATCGAGCAGATTCAGGGCCCGCGAAATGCGGGCCCTGTTTTTATGGGCACGAGGTTCCGCAATCGACCGCCGGTCCGTCCGGAGGCGCCGCTCTTCGGCCAGTGATTGCCGTACCGGTGCGTACGGAGCAGCTTGGGTTCGTGGGCGCAAACCACAGGCGTGGGGCCATGCCCTTCACCGGCAACCCCACTCCCGGCGTCCGCGCGTTGATCACTACAACGGCAGACAACAGGAGGTGGACCATGCAACACGCACTGTCTTCCCGCTTCGGCGGCGTTGTTGGCGAGCAGGGTTTGGACCCGGGACGGATCATCGCCAGCGCCGGCGCACTCGCGATCCACGTGGTGGTACTGCTGTTGCTGCTGGTCCCGGCGAAGCTGCCGCCGTTGGCACCGGAAGCCGTGCGCCTGCCGGACATACGCTTGATTCCACGCAAGCAGCCGGTGCCGGTGGTTCCGGTTCCGGTTCCGGTGGAAGTCGCGCCACCCAAGGCGATCCCGGATCCGAAGCCGGTCGCGGCGACGCCGACACCGCCCATCGAAGCGCCGCAACCGATGGTGGCGCCGCAGCCGATGGACATCCCGGTTGTACCCGCCACACCGGTCGCGATCACGCCTGCGGTCGAACCGGCCAGCCAACCCACGACGATGACCGGCGCCACCCTGCGCTACGCCGCCGCCCCGCCGCCGCCCTATCCGGTCCGTGCGCTGCGCGCAGGCGCCGAAGGCACGGTACTGCTGGAGGTTCTGGTGGATACCGATGGGCAGCCGCTGGAGGTCACCATCGCCCGCAGCAGCGGCCATCGCGAACTCGACCGCGCCGCGTTGCGCCACGTACTGGCGCACTGGCGATTCCAGCCTGCGCTGCGGGACGGCCACCCGGTGCGGGCGATCGGCCTGGTGCCGATCGGGTTCTCGCTGCAGCGTTGACCGGAAGCTTCGCCGTGGCAGCCGCCGCGGCGAAGCATTGGCCTGGCGATCAGGCCCGGTGGTAGGGATGATTGGCCAGTAGGGCGGCGGCGCGGTACAGCTGCTCCGCCGCGACCAGCCGCACCAGCATGTGCGGCAGCGTCAGCGGCCCCAGCGACCACGACTCGTCGGCGCGTGCCAGCACATCGTCGGCGTGTCCTTCCGGCCCGCCAATCAGCAACGCCAGGTCACGACCCTGGCCGCGCCAGTGTTCAAGCCGCTGCGCCAGTTGCTCCGAACTCCACGGCTTGCCACGCCCGTCGAGGGTCACCACCAGCGGGGATTTCGGCAGCGCCGCCAGCACCCGTGCGCCTTCATCCGCGGTCGCGCGGGCAATGTCGCGGTTCTTGCCGCGCAGGCCGGGTTCGACTTCGACCAGTTCCAACGGCAGCCAATGCGACAGGCGCTTGCGATAGTCCTCGAAGCCCTCGGCCACCCAGTGCGGCGCGCGGTCGCCGACCGCAATCAGTTTCGCCTTCATGCGGGCATGGTATCGGGTTGCGGAGCGCTTCCGTGGCAGCCAGACGAAAACGGCGCCGTGGGGCGCCGTGATCGGACATGCGCACGAAGCGCCGGCGAAGACTAGAGCCTGTCTTCGGCGTCGGTCTCGCCGCGGTGGTCGTCGCCGTACTCGTCGATCCCTTCCGGCGGCTCGTCGCCAACCGTCCACAGCCGTTCCAGTGCGTAGAACTCGCGCACCCGCGGCAGCATGACGTGGACCACGACATCGCCGAGGTCGACCAGCACCCACTCGGCCTCGCGCTCACCCTCGACACCCAGCGGCATCACGTCGAGCTTCTTGGCGAAGCGAACCACCTCGTCGGCAATCGACTTGACGTGGCGCGACGACGTACCGGACGCGATCACCATGTAATCGGTGACGCTGCTCTTGCCGCGCACGTCGATTTCGACGGCGTCCCTGGCCTTGAGTTCGGCGACCGCATCGCGCACCGCCTTGAGCAGTTCATCGACGGAAGGCGGCGGGCTCGGCAGGCGGGTCTTGATGACTTGGGCTTGACTGGTCAAAGGCTGGCTCGGTGTGGGATGTGGACATGCATGGGGGGCACGCCGGGGGAGAATTATAGCGAAGCTGGCGACGAGGCCCCGGCTCCGTACAGGTTGTGACGCTCGATATAGGCGGCGACGGCTGGGGGGACAAGTTCGCTCCAGGGCCGCCCATCGGCGATCCGGCGGCGCACGTCGGTCGCCGATTCGGGCTGCAGGGGCTGCCGCAGGCGCAGCACCCCACCTGCCGGAAGCGCATGCAGCGAGGCGGCCGAGTCGGCCCAACGCGCCCCGAGGAAGCCCTGCAACGGTTCCGGCAAGGGGTCGTCGATGGTCGAGCCGGGACGCTCGGCGACCACGAAATGGGTGACGTCGAACAAGGCCTGCCAGTCCTTCCAGTTGGGCAGGTCGAGCAGGCTGTCGGCGCCGATCAGTAGCGCCACCGGGGCATCGGGGCCGAATTCGTCGCGAATCTCGCGCACGGTGTCGATGCTGTACGAGCGGCCATCGCGCTGGAGTTCGCGCCGATCGACCGCGAGCCCGCGCTCGCCGGCCACGGCAAGGCCGAGCATCCGCGCCCGATGTATCGCACTCGCGCCCGGGGTGTCGCGGTGCGGCGGATCGGCGGCCGGCATCAACCGGACGGTTGCATCCAGCACGTCGCGGGCGTGGCGGGCGACCGCCAGGTGGCCGTCGTGGACGGGGTCGAAGGTGCCGCCGTAGAACACCCGCAATTGCATCTCAGGCGACCCGGGCTCGGGCCAGCAGCCGCAATGCGCGTGGCTCGGCGACGGCCAGCAACAGGCGCTCCAGTGCCAGCCAAGGATCCATCGGCTCCTCGCCGGGCCGTCCGCGGCCCTTGGACAGACGATCGACCCGCCCGGCCTGCGACACGAATGCGTCCCAGCGCGGCGCCGGGTGCCGCTTCAGCGCGCGCTGGTACATCGGCTGCTTGGAGTCCCAGATCCGCCGGGCCTTGAACTCGGCGCCAAGATTGCCGCCGCGCGCGGTCACCCGAGCCAGTGCGGCGAGGACCTGCAGCTCCTTGACCACCATCCCGAGCAGCGCCGGCACCGCCTCGCCCTCGGCGCGCAGGCCGGCGAGCATGCGCGAGACCTGCCCGGTGTGGCCGTTCATCGCCGCGTCCATCACCCGGAACACGTCGAAGCGGGCGGCGTCGGCGACCAGCGATTCCATCGTCGCCGCGTCGATGCTGCTGCCGTCGGACAGCAATACGAGTTTGTCGATCTCCTGCGCGGCGGCGAGCAGGTTGCCGTCGACCCGTTCGGCCAGTTGCTGCACCGCGTCGCGGTCGGCGCGCAGGCCGCGCGAGCGCAGGCGCTGCTCGATCCAGCCGGGTAGTTCGTGCGGCTTGACCGTCCACGCCACGCTGACCCGGCCGACGCGACCGATCGCCTCGCTCCACTTGCCGCCGTGCTTCTTGCTCCACTCGCCGGCCGTGACCAGCAGTACCACGTCCGCTGGCGGGTCGGCGCAAAAATCCAGGATCACCGCACTGCCGTCCTTGCCGGGCTTGCCGGTGGGCAGGCGCAATTCGACCAGGCGCCGGCTGGCGAACAGGCTGGGCGCGCGGAAGCTGGCCTGCATCGCGTCCCAGTCGGGTTCGCGGCTGCCCTCGGCATCGAACACTTCGCGTTCGGCAATGCCCTGCGCGCGGGCCGCGGCGCGCACCGCGTCGGCGGCTTCGAGCACCCGCAGCGGTTCCGGCCCGGCGATCAGGTAGGCCGGCTGCAGCCCGGAGTCGAGCTGGGCGACCAGCTGTTCCGGTTTCAGTTCCATTTCAGCGGGGCTGGCCGGGCGTGGGCTCGACGGGATTCTCGGCGGGCTCGGTCCCGGAGGCCGGTTCCACGTCGTTGGCGGGTACGTCCGTGGCGGACGCCTCGCCCTCGGCCGGTTCCACCGGTAGCGGAGCCATCGCCTCGGCCGCCTCCATCGCGGCCTGGGCGGCATCGGTCAACTCGATGAACACCTCGTCCGAGCCGCCGACCAGCGTACCGCCGCTGGCCGCCGCGTCGATCCGGCGCAGCACGGAAGCGGTCATCTCCCGTTGCATCTCGCGGACGAGGGTGTCGCGCTCGCCCTCGGTACCGATCGAGTTGGTCGGGATCGAGATGTAGGCGCGCGCAAGTTCGATGCTCTGTCGCGGCACCAGCACCGTGCCGTCGCCGTTGCGCAGCTCGAACAGCACCGCGTAACGCAGGTTGAACTCCTGCGCGCGGCCCCGCTCGTCGACGCTGATCGGGGTGTCGCCCCACTTCTCGACGATGACGTCCAGTACCGCCGGGCTCTCCGTGTCGGGCGTCGCGGGCTCCGCGCCGGCGCGGGTCAGTGCCATCGCCAGCGATTCCGCCAGCGGGCTGTAGCGATCGCTCGAAACCACTTTCACCGGGTCCAGGTCCGCCGGCAGCGTCAACGCGTCGCGTAGCTGGAAACCGCATGCGGACAATCCCAGCAGCAATGCCAGGGCCAGGACGAGGGACAGCGGATGTCGGATCATCGGGGGAGTCTGTACGAGGCGGGAGACCGCATCAAGCGCGAAAGCGACGGCAGGCTGAACCGGTGCGCCCACGGAGCGCGCCCACGATATCGATCAGCCCGCCACGATATTGACGATCTTGCCCGGCACCACAATCACCTTGCGCACGCTCAGGCCGTCGAGGAATTTCGCCACGCCCGGTTCGGCCAGCGCCAGTCGTTCGGCGTCCGCCTTGTCGATGTTGACCGGTACCTCGATCGTGCCGCGCAGCTTGCCGTTGACCTGCACCGCCAGCGTTACCGCGTCGCGCGCCAGCGCGGCCGGGTCGGCGACCGGGAACGGCACGTCCTCCAACAGCGTCTCCGGATGGCCGAGCGCCTGCCACAGCACGTGGCTGACGTGCGGGGTCACCGGATTGAGCAGCAGCACCATGGTTTGCAGCACCTCGTGGCGTACCGCGCGGCCCTGGTCGCTCATGTCGGTGAACTTCGACACGTGGTTGAGCAGTTCCATCAACGCGGCGATCGCGGTGTTGAAGCTGTGTCGGCGGCCGTAGTCGTCGCCGACTTTCTGGATGGTCTCGTGCAACTGCCGGCGCAGGGTTTTCTGTGCGGCATCCAGCACCGCAGGGTCGACCTCAGGATGATCCGGCTGCGACACATGGGTCGTGACCTCGCGCCAGAACCGGCGCAGGAAACGCGCCATGCCGTCGACGCCGGACTCGTTCCACTCCAGTGATTGCTCCGGCGGCGCGGCGAACATCGAGAACAGCCGCACGGTGTCGGCACCGTATTTGCCAACCATGGTCTGCGGGTCGACGCCGTTGTTCTTCGACTTCGACATCTTCTCGGTGCCGCCGATCACCACCGGCTTGCCATCGGCCTTGAGCGTCGCGCCGGTGATGCGACCCTTCTCGTCGCGGACGATCTCGACGTCGGCCGGGTTGATCCAGTCCTTGGCGCCGTTGTCGCCATCGCGATAGAAGGTCTCGGCGATCACCATGCCTTGGGTCAGCAGGTTGCGCGCCGGCTCGTCGCTGTCGACCAGCCCCTGGTCGCGCAGCAGCTTGTGGTAGAAGCGGAAATACAGCAGGTGCAGGATCGCGTGCTCGATGCCGCCGATGTACTGGTCGACCGGCAGCCAGTGGTTGGCACGCGCGTCGACCTGGGTGTCGGCGCCCGGCGAGGTGTAGCGCGCGTAGTACCAGCTCGACTCCATGAA
This sequence comes from Lysobacter sp. F6437, assembly GCF_052547215.1. Lineage (NCBI taxonomy): Bacteria > Pseudomonadati > Pseudomonadota > Gammaproteobacteria > Lysobacterales > Lysobacteraceae > Lysobacter > Lysobacter sp. F6437. The sequence goes on along the minus strand of NZ_JBQWRB010000004.1, from coordinate 237,799 downwards.
GGTGTCGAAGGTGTCGGTCTCGCGCTCGGCCGCGCCACCGCAGGTCGGGCAACTTGTCTTGCGCCACTCGGGATCGGCCTTGATCGGCGAGCCGGTGCCCATGAACTCGACGTCCTCGGGCAACACCACCGGTAGCTGGTCCTCGGGCACCGGTACCGCACCGCACTTGTCGCAGTAGATCACCGGGATCGGGCAGCCCCAGTAGCGCTGGCGGCTGACGCCCCAGTCGCGCAGGCGGTAGTTGACCTTGCGCGCGCCGCGGCCTTCGGCCTCAAAACGCTCGGCGAGCGCATCGAACGCCTGCTGGAAATCCATGCCGTCCAGTTCGCCGGAATTGACCAGCCAGCCGCGCTCGGTGAACGCGCCCTGCTCGGCCAGCCGCTGCTGGAACTCCTGGACCACCTGAACCGCGGCGCCGGTGTCGTAGGCGTCGGTCGCGCGCGACTCGCCCAGGGCGGCGCCCATCGGGTCGGCATGCGCGCCGAGGTCGCGCCGGATTTCCTCCAGTGCATCGCGCACCGCGTTGGGCACGACTACGGTGGCGATCGGCAATTGGTAATGGCTGGCGAACTCCCAGTCACGCTGGTCGTGGCCCGGCACCGCCATCACCGCGCCGGTGCCGTAGTTCATCAGCACGAAGTTGGCGACGTACACCGGCACCTCTTCGCCGCTGACCGGATGCAGCGCGCGCAGGCCGGTGTCCATGCCGCGCTTTTCCTGGGTCTCCAGCTCGGCTTCGGTGACGCCGCCCTTCTTCAGGTCGGCGATGAACGCGGAGAGCTCCTCGTTGTCGCACGCGGCGCGCGTTGCCAGCGGATGTTCGGCCGCGATCGATATGAAGGTCACGCCCATCAGGGTGTCCGGGCGTGTGGTGTAGACCGTCACCGGCTCGAGCGCCCCGCCGTCGACATCACGCACGTCGAAGCGGATCTCCAGCCCTTCGGAGCGGCCGATCCAGTTGCGCTGCATGGTCTTGACCGCGTCGGGCCAGCCGTCGAGCGTGTCGAGGCCGTCGAGCAGCTCCTGCGCGTAGTCGGTGATCTTGAGGGACCACTGCGGGATCTCGCGCTTTTCCACCAGCGCACCGGTGCGCCAGCCGCGGCCGTCGATCACCTGCTCATTGGCCAGCACGGTCTGGTCGACCGGGTCCCAGTTGACCACCGAGTTCCTGCGGTAGGCCAGGCCCTGCTTCATCAGCCGCACGAACATGCGCTGCTCGTGCACGTAGTACGACGGCTGGCAGGTGGCGAACTCGCGCGACCAGTCGATCGCGTAGCCCATCGCCTGCAATTGCTGCTTCATGTGCGCGATGTTGGCGTAGGTCCACTTGGCCGGCGCGGTCCTGTGCTTGATCGCGGCGTTCTCGGCCGGCAGGCCGAACGCGTCCCAACCCATCGGCTGCAGCACGTTGTGGCCGGTCATCCTTTTATGGCGGCTGATGACGTCGCTGATCGTGTAGTTGCGCACGTGGCCCATGTGCAACGCACCGGACGGGTACGGCAGCATCGACAGGCAGAAGTACTTGGGCTTGTCGGACGCCTCGTCGACCTCGAACGCCCGGGTGCCATTCCAGAACTGTTGCGCGGCCGCCTCCACGGCTTGCGGATCGAACGCCCGCGGGTCGGTGGAGGTCGGGTCGGTTGCGGCTTCAGTGGACACGGCGGCGGCGCTGCTGGGAGGGACCGGCAAGCCTACCGCAGCGCACAAATGCCCGCCATGCGGGGCGCAGCGGGGTGGGACATCACGGTTTCCTTGGATTCGCCCGCCTGCGGCACCATGTCCGGCGAATCGACACACGGAAGCCACCATGACCGCCGACGCCGCCAAGCCCCACGTATTCGACGCCACCGCCGACAACTTCGAGGCCGAGGTCCTGCAGAAGTCATTGCAGACGCCGGTACTGGTCGATTTCTGGGCCGAATGGTGCGGGCCGTGCAAGCAACTCGGGCCGGTGCTGGAGAAGCTGGCGGGCGACTACAACGGTGCATTCGTGCTGGCCAAGGTCGATGCCGACAAGGAACAGCAACTGGCAGGCGCGTTCCAGGTACGCTCGATCCCGACCGTGTTCCTGGTCAAGGACGGCCAGGTCGCCGACGGCTTCCCCGGCGTGCTGCCGGAGGGCCAGGTCCGCGAGTTCCTCAAGCACCACGGCATCGAGCCGGGCGAGCCGGCGCCGGCCGCCGAAGCCGTCGAGGTCGACACCGCTCCGCCCGACCCGCATGCCGAAGTCGTGCGCCTGCGCCAGGCGGTGGCCGAAGCCCCCGACCAGGACGAGCTCAAACTCGACCTCGCCCTCGCGCTGCTGCGGACCGGCGCCGCGGCCGAGGCCGAGCCCCTGCTCGACGCCCTGCCCGCCAACCTCGCCACCGACGACCGCAGCGTGCAGGCGCGTGCACGGCTGGGCTTCATCGCGCAGGCCTCGACCGCGCCGCCGGCGGAATCGCTGCAGCAGGCGATCGCGACCGATCCGGGCGACCTGCGGGCACGGCACCAGCTCGGGGTCCGGCAGATCGCCGACGGCCAACCCGAAGCCGGGCTGGAGCAGTTCATCGAAATGCTGCGGCGCGACCGCGACTTCGACGACGGCCTGCCGCGCAAGGCGCTGATCGATGCCTTCCGCATCATCGATGACGCCGCGCTGGTCAGCCGCTACCGCCGCAGGATGTCGTCGTTGCTGTTCTGACCGGTCGACTGTAAATATACGCATGCGTATGGCAGGCTGTCGGGCATGAACCCGACCCTGCTCCGCCACGGCCTGAACCTGTGGCCGCCCTTCCTGTTCAGCGGCATCCACGTCTGTGCCATCAGCGACGACTACCGCCACGCGCGCGTCGAGTTGCGCATGCGGCCCTGGAACCGCAATTACGTCGGCACCCACTTCGGCGGCAGCCTGTTCGCGATGACCGACCCGTTCTGGATGCTGCTGGCGATGCAGGCGATCGGCCCCGACTACGTGGTCTGGGACAAGGCCGGGACGATCGAGTTCGTGAAGCCCGGCCGCGGCACCGTGCATGCGCGCTTCGACCTGGACGACGCGGTGCTCGACGAACTGCGCACGGCCACCGCCGGAGGCGACAAGGCGTTGCGCTGGTTCGACACCGATATCCTCGATGAACAGGGCGACGTGGTCGCACGCGTGCGCAAACAGCTGTACGTGCGATTGAAACCCCGGGTCCGGGAGACCACCCCGGACACATCCGCTCGCGGCGCCGACTGACCCCCAGCGTCACTTTCCCCAGCAGCTTTCCGACCATCTTCACGGTTCCCCGCGGAATCGGCGTCGCGGCGTCGCGGGCACGATTCACCCCGCAGCCCGGCAGGGGTATGCTCATCGTCCGCGACAGGGGGGCCGCGATGTCTTTCCCGCTGAACAACGACACGCTTGCGATGCCCTTGCCCGAGATCAAGGGCTACCGTCTGCTGCGCGTGATCAACCACGGCGGGATGTCGACGGTGTACCTGGCCGAACAGCTCGACCTCGGGCGCGAGGTGGCGATCAAGGTCATGGCGAGCCAGGCGCTGTCGGATGAAGTCAGCCGCCGGCGGTTCGAGAACGAAGTGCGCACGATCGCGCGCCTCGAGCATGCCCACGTCGTGCGCATCCACGAGCTCGGCCGCACCCGCAACGGCCTGCCCTACTACGCGATGCCCTACCTCGCGCGCGGCCATCTGGGCCAGCGCAGCTTCCAGCTGGAGGATGGTGGCACCGACGAGCCGCGCGTCGTCGAGACCTTGCGTGCGCTGCTCTCGGCGCTGCAGTACGCGCATGGCCACGGCGTCGTCCACCGCGACGTCAAGGCCGAGAACGTACTGTTCGACGACACCGAGCGTCCGCTGCTGGCCGACTTCGGCATCGCCCTGCGGCGTGGCTTCGGCCCACGCGTGACCGCCGCGGGACTCGCGGTGGGCAGCACCGCCTACATGGCGCCGGAGCAGGCGCGCGGCGAGGATGTCGATGGCCGCGCCGATCTGTACAGCCTCGGCGTGCTCGCCTGGGAAATGCTGGCCGGCCACCTGCCCTACCAGGCCGCCGACGCGCTTTCGATGGCGGTCATGCACGCGCAGGACCCTATCCCGAAACTGCCAGCGCGATTGCGCCATTGGCAGCGCTTCATGAACCGCGCGCTGGCCAAGCATCCCGGTGAGCGCTTCCACGACGTGGCGCAGATGTCCGCCATGCTGGACCGGGTGGAGCGACGCCGCAGCTGGCCGCGCCTGGTCCAGTGGCGCGACCGCCTGCTGGTCCCGCTGCAACGTGTTCCGCGCGCGGCGTGGGCAGGCTCGATCGTGCTCGCCGCACTCGCGGCCGGCGGCATCCTGCTGGCCGGAGGCAACCGCGAAGGCAACAGCTTCTTCCGTGCCGGTACGCCTGCGATCGCCGAGGCACCGCCCGCCGACCCGATCGCGTCGATGATGCAGCCGCTGCCGGAGGCGCCCTTGCAGATCGCGTTGGCCGACGCGCAGCGGCAGATCACCCAGCGCAACCTCACCGCCCCGGTCGACGACAACGCCATGGAAAGCGTGCTGCGCGCCTACGACGTCGAACCCGGAAACACCGAGGTCGCCCGTGTTGTCGACGAACTGACCGGCGCACTCGGTGCCGAGATGATCGCCAGCCTCGGCAAGCGTCGCGACACCCAGGCCCGCGAATACTTCGACCACATCGGCCGGCTCGGCGACCGGACCGCCAGTACCGACAGTCCGGTGCGGCTCCAGCTCGCGCAGGACACCACCAAGGCCCTGCAGGCGCGGATGGAGAAAGCCGCCCGTGACTTCGACCGGAAGCAGGCCGCCGAAGTGATCGCGCTGGCCGGCGCGCTCGGCGTTCCCGACGACGCCACGCGCCGGTTGCAGGCCCGCGCCGATGCCATTCCCGAGCGCGGCGAGGCGCTGCCCGACGATCCGGCCGGCAGCGTGCTCGGCAGCGACGGCAACGCGATCAGCCGCAAACCGGTGAACCGCGACGAGTACGCACGCTTCGCCACCCTTACCGGCCGCGACGCCGCGCGTTGTCGCGAGCGCGCCTCGCTGCTGCGCGTGCTGTCGCCCCGCAACTGGCGCGACCCCGGCTTCGGCCAGGGCGACAACGAGCCGGTGGTCTGCGTATCGCTGCGCGACGCCGAGGCCTACGCGCAGTGGTACAGCCGACAGACCGGGCACAAGTACCGGCTGCCAAGCACCGCCGAATCGCGCCAGACCGCGCCGGAAATCAGCGGCCGCGACCTGTCGCTGTGGCTTCGCGACTGCGGCACCGACTGCAACCAGCGCAAGGTCATCGGCACCTCGTGGCGCAACCGTGAAACAACCCAGCGCCTGCTGGAAGCCGAACGCGGCTACGACGACGTCGGCTTCCGCCTGGTCCGCGAGCTGTAGCGCCGCGCAGCCCCGTACAATTCGCGGAATGCGCAATCCCCCCACGCTGAAGCGCCTGTTCCTGACCGGCCTGTTGACCCTGTTGCCACTGTGGCTGACCTGGGTGGTCGGCAAATTCGTGTTCGTGCTGCTGTCGGATACCAGCCGGCCATTGACCGGACCGATGCTGACCCGGTTGGCGAGCGACTATCCGCATATCGCCGGCTGGCTGGCGCAACCCTGGGTGCAGACGGTGATCGCGCTGGTGGCGACCCTGCTGGTGATCCTGCTGTCGGGCGTGATGGCCCACCGCGTGGTCGGCCAGCGGCTGCTGCGCTGGTTCGAGGCGATGATCGGCCGGGTACCGTTCGCCAACACCATCTACGGCAGCGCGCGGCAGTTGCTCGACATCCTGCAGACCAAGCCCGACGGCACCCAGCGCGTGGTGCTGATCGACTTCCCGCACACCGAGATGAAATCGATCGGTTTCGTTACCCGCGTGCTCAGGGAGCAAGGTACCGGTCGCGAACTGGCCGCGGTGTACGTGCCGACCACCCCGAACCCGACCTCCGGATATCTCGAGATCGTGCCAGTCGAGAAGATCACCCCGACTGACTGGACGGTCGACCAGGCGATGAGTTTCATCATCTCAGGCGGCGCGGTCTCGCCCGACTCCATTCCGTTCTCGCCGCCCTCCGCAGCGCCGCAATCCTGACCGCGGCCGCGGTTCCCGGACGCAGGTGACCTATGGCCCATGCCGGGGCCGGCGCCAACGCCGACGCTCGGGGGTCAACCTGCCCCGTCGGGACACACCCGTCGAACCCCGGAGACCGCGATGAAGCCACGCGCCACACGTTCCCTGCTCGCCCTTGCCCTCGTCGCCGCGATGGCCGGTTGCAGTCCGACTGCCGCCAACGATGCCGCGCAGGCCGCCGGCACCAGCCAGGTCGCCGAAGACAAGGCCGCGCAGCTCGACCAGTTGTACGCGCAGTACTGGGAGGAGATGCTGCAGCTCAACCCGCTGGCCGCGACCTTCCAGGGCGACCCGCGCTACAACGACCAGCTGCCGAATTTCCTGTCCGCGGAATATCGCCAGGAGTCGCACGACTTCACCATGCGCTGGCTCGAAAAGATCGAAGCGGTCGGGTCGGAAGGGCTGGAAGGCCAGGCGTTGCTGAGCTACGAGATCTTCGTGCGCGACGCGAAGGACGAACTCGCCAGCGAGAAGTTCCCGAGCTGGAAGCAGCCGATCAACCAGTTCTACAACCTCGCCAACATGGCGGTGCAGCTCGGCTCCGGCACCAGCGCGCAGCCGTTCAAGACCGTCGAGGACTACGCCAACTGGCGCAAGCGCGCGTCGCAGGTGCCGGTGTTGTTCGACCAGGCGATCGCCAACATGAAGCTCGGCGTCGAGGCCGGCGTGGTGCAGCCCAAGGTGCTGATGGACAACGTCGTCGACCAGCTCGACGCGCTGATCAAGGACAAGCCGGAAGACACGCTGTTCTGGAAGCCGGTCGAGTCGATGCCCGAGTCGTTCTCCGATGCAGACCGCGAGCGCATCACCGCGGAATACCGCGGGATGATCGACAAGGAGCTCATGCCGGCCTATCGCGAACTGCGCGAGTACGTCGCCAACGACTACATGGCGCACGCGCGTGACAGCGTCGGCATGGCCGCGCTGCCCGACGGCGAAGCCTGGTACGCGTTCAACGCGCACAACTCGACCACCACCGACCTGAGCCCCGCCGAGATCCACCAGATCGGGCTGGACGAAGTCGAGCGCATCCATGGCGAGATCCGCAAGGTCATGGTCGAGGTCGGCTTCGAGGGTTCGCTGCAGGACTTCTTCGAATTCATGAAGACCGATCCGCAGTTCAGCTTCGAGAGCGAAGAGGCCTTGCTGACCTATTACCGCGCGCTTGAGGACAAGATCAACGCGAAGATCCCGGAGCAGTTCTCGCTGACGCCGAAGGCGCCGTTCGAGATCCGCCCGGTCGAAGCGTTCCGCGCCAAGTCCGCGGCCGGCGGCTCCTACATGACCCCGAGCGAGGACGGCACGCGCCCCGGCATCTTCTACGTCAACACCTACGATCTGCCGACCCGAAAGACCTGGGACGCGGAAGATCTGTACCTGCACGAGGCGATCCCGGGCCACCACTTCCAGCTCGCGCTGCAGCAGGAGCTCACCAGCCTGCCGGACTTCCGTCGCTTCGGCGGCGAGACGGCGTTCACCGAAGGCTGGGGCCTTTACGCCGAGTCACTGGGCAAGGACCTTGGCGTCTACACCGACCCGTACAGCTACTTCGGCTACCTCCAGAACGAGTTGTGGCGCGCGATCCGGCTGGTCGTCGACACCGGCCTGCACAGCAAGGGCTGGACGCGCCAACAGGTCATCGACTACATGCTGGAGAACTCGGCCGAGTCCGAGACCCAGGCCACCGCCGAGGCCGAGCGCTACATGGCGATCCCGGGCCAGGCGCTGGCCTACAAGATCGGGGCGTTGCGGATCCAGGAGATGCGCGACAAGGCGGAGGCGGCGCTGGGTGACAAGTTCGACGTGCGCGAATTCCATGCCGAAGTGTTGAAGGACGGCTCGGTTCCGCTGGACGTGCTGGAGGACAAGATCAACCGCTGGATCGAGTCGAAGAAGGCATAGCGTCTGGCGTCAGGTGCAAAGCGAAAGGGCCGGCATATGTCGGCCCTTTTCTTTTGTCGGGGCGACGTTCCCCCGGTTTTGAGTAGCGTGCCGACGGCCCGGATTTGAACTATCGGGTGCCGCCGCGGGCTGAAGGCAGCATTCCGGTTTCGGTGTGGCGCAGGCAGGAATGAAACGGGCTATAGAAAACAAAAAGGCCGGCATTTCTGCCGGCCTTTCGTCAATACAGTTCGCGATGCCAGCCGTCAGGCGGCGCCGCCACCACCACGGCGCGAGTCACGACCACCCTGTCCGCCGCCGCGATGCTGTTTCGGCCCGGCGTGGGCATGGCCCTGGCGTGCAGCTGCCGGCTTGCCGTGGCCGCGGTTGCCCGGGGCGCGACCGGCCGGGCGCGGGCCGCGGTTGCCGGCGTTCTGGCGCGGATTCGGGATCGCGACATCGAGGCGGATCGGACGGCTCGGCTCGTAACCGGCGACCGTGATCAGCTCGACGTCCTTCTTCAGGATGCGCTGGATCTGCCGCAGCAGTCCACCCTCGTCGTGCGAGACCAGCGACAGCGCCTCACCGCTGGCACCGTTACGACCCGTGCGGCCGATCCGGTGCACGTAGTCCTCGGCCACCATCGGCAGGTCGAAGTTGATCACCAGCGGCAGATCGGGGATGTCGAGACCGCGGGCAGCAACGTCGGTCGCCACCAGCACCCGGGCGCGGTTGGTCTTGAAGTCGCGCAGGGCTTTCTGGCGCTGGGCCTGGCTCTTGTTGCCGTGGATGGCGACCGAACGCAGGCCGGCGGCATCGAGCTGCTCGGCCAGGCGGTTGCAGCCATGCTTGGTGCGACCGAATACCAGCACCTGGTCATGCGGGCGCCTGGCAATGATGTCGATCAGAAGGTCGCGCTTGCGCCCGCTGTCGACCGGATGCGCGATGTGGGCAATCGTATCGGCGATGGTGTTGTTGGCCGCGACCTGCACCTGCTTCGGGTTGCGCATGAACTGCAGCGCGAGCTGCTTCAGTTGCGCCTCGAACGTGGCCGAGAACAGCAGGGTCTGGCGCTCGCTCGGCAGCTTGCCGAGGATGCGCTTGATCGCCGGCAGGAAGCCCATGTCGAGCATGCGGTCGGCCTCGTCCAGCACCAGGACCTCGATGCCATCGAGGCGCGCGGTGCCGCGCTCCATGTGGTCGATCAGCCGACCCGGGGTGGCGACCAGCACGTCTACGCCACGGCGCAGCGTGTCGACCTGCGGGCCCATGCCGGCGCCGCCGAAGATCGTGCAGAAGTTGAGGCGCAGGTGCTTGGCATAACCGCGCAGGCTGTCGTTGACCTGCACCGCCAGTTCGCGCGTCGGCACCAGGATCAGCGCGCGCGGCTTGCGCGGGCCGTTGGCGGCGGTCTGCTTGGACAGGCGGTTGAGCAGCGGCAGGCCGAACGCGGCGGTCTTGCCGGTGCCGGTCTGGGCGCCGCCCAGCAGGTCGTGCCCGGCCAGCACCAGCGGGATCGCTTCGGACTGGATCGGGGTCGGGGTGGTGTAGTTCTGCTCGGCGAGCGCGCGCAGCAACGCGGGCGCAAGCCCGAGGGATTCAAAAGACATTCTGGAACTCCGGATACAAAGGGAACCGCAAGCGAATGCGGTGTAACCCGGAGCGTTCCCAAACCGCGCTGCGAGTTTTCTGATTTGACGATGCCGGATGCTCCGGAACCGTGTCGGCGCGACGAAAGACGTGCGGGATAAAACCGTGGTCGCGATACCGGCCGTTTGCGGGCCGGGCGTGCGACGGTAGGCAACCTGGGAAAGGCAGCCGTGCGCTGAACAGGCGAATCCTACGGGAAAGGCCTGTCCAGCGCCAGCACCGCGCAATTCCCGTTCAGGGTGCCGCGGCGCAAGGCACCCGGCTACATCGAGATGCGCTTGCGGTTGTCCGACGAGACCCGGTCGATCAGCTTGTTGTACGGGTCGAAGCCGGCCTCGTACGGCAACCGGTCGACCACGACGGTCAATGTGGGCGAGTCACCGGTGATGTGGTGGCGCTCGAGGTACAGCACCTCCTCGTCGGCCTCCTCGCCAGACGGCCCGCGCGCGAACACGCCGACTTCGATCCAGTCGTCGAGCGTCGCGGTGGTCTCCTTGCCCTCGCCGTCGGCGTACAGCTTGGCGGCGTGCAGGTCGAGGGTGACCTCGTACTTGCCGTCGTCGCGCTTGACCGCGGTGACCGCCTCGACGCGGTTGTCGTAGAAGCTGATCTTCTCGAACAGGTCGGTGATCAGTTGCTCGTGCCGGGGCCCGGCTTCGGCGCGGATGTACTCCAGCAGCTCGGCCGAGGTCGTGAACGGTGCGTGCTGGTAGGCCTTGTCGGCAAGGAAGCGCGACAGCGCGCGGTTCAACGCGTCCTCGCCGATCTCCTCGCGCAGCCGGTAGAACACCAGCGAACCCTTGCGGTAATGGATGTACTGCTGGTTCTCAACGCGGTACAGCGGCAGTTCCTCGATATTCTCGCCGGCGCGGCCGGACAGGTAGCGATCCAGCTCGTACTTGAGGAAGCGCCGCATCTTTTCGCGGCCGTACTCCTTCTCCATCACCATCAGCGCCGAGTACTGCGCCAGCGATTCGCTGAGCATGGTCGAGCCCTGCACGTCGGCGCCGATCACCTGGTGCGCCCACCACTGGTGCGCGATCTCGTGCGCGGTGACGTAGAACACATAGTCGATCGCGTCCTCGTCGCGCAGGTCGGCAATGAAGCCGATCGACTCGGAGTACGGGATCGTGCCGGCAAAGCTCTGGGCGAAGCTGTTGTAGCCGGGGAACTCGATGATCCGCACCTGCTCATGCTGGTAGGGACTGAAGTTCGCCTCGAAGTAGACGAGCGACTTCTGCACCCCTTCGATCATGCGGTCGACGTTGTACGGGTGCTTCGGGTCGTAGTAGACCTCAATCGGGATCTCGTCGGCGGTGCCGGCCTTGTACGCGCCCTTGCGCACCTCCCACTCCGCCGACAGGGTCGCGTGGAAGTTCAGCATCGGCCGCTGCATCGCGTAGTCGAAGCAACGCCGGCCATCGCGCTCGTACTCTTTCTGCAACAGCCCTGGCGCCAGCGCGATCTGCTCCGGCGTGGTGCAGACGGTGGTCTTGAACGCGATCCAGTCGGCGTCGTCACTGATGTAGGTGTTGGCGCGCGCGGCCTGGTCCTCCAGTTTGGCCATGCGCGGCAACTCCTCCATGCCGCGCTTGCGGCGCTCGTTGCGGTCGCTGATCTGGCCGCGGTCGGAGTAGCCGAAGCGCGGCAGCAATTCCTCGGAATTGAAGAACGTGCCGTTGTCGACCACGTTGGTCCAGCCGACGTCGTTGCCGAAGCCTTCGCGCGCATAGCTCACGGTGAAGTCCATCCGCCGCGTGTCGCCCGGTTGCATCGGCGTGCCGAGGCGGTAGATGCGATAGCCGAGCCGCTCGTCGTTGCTGGCTACCGAGGCTTCGCCGAACCCGAGCCGGTCCAGCCCGGCGTCCGGGTACCACTGGACGTGCAGTTCGGTGATCGGCACGTCGTGCGGGTTCATCACCGTGTAGTGCCCGCGGACCTGCACGCGTTGCTCGTGCGGGTACAGGTCGATTTCGGTCTGGACCGCCGTGATCCGCGGCTGCGGCAGGCCGCGGTACTTGCGGTATTGCTCTTCGTAGCGCTGCTGGCGATCGAGCGCATCGTCGCCGGCCAGGTATTCGTTGCGGACGTTGCTGTTCCAGAAGATGAAACCGCCCAGCAACGCGAACACGGCCACGCTCGCCGCCAGCGCCCAGCCGCGGCCGCCGCCCAGCCGCTGCCGCGCGAGGCGGAAGCGCTCGCGCCGGCTCGGTGCGACGCCACGCACCCAGAACGCCGCCGACAGCAGCAGCAACGCCAGCAGGCAGGCACCCCAGTACGACTGGAACCACAACCGCCCGGCGAGGAAGTGGCCGTATCCATTCATGTCGGAGTACGGCGCCTCGGGTGCCGAACCGTAACTGTAAAGGTTGTGGTCGAAGTCGAGGAAGCCGAGCGTGCCCTGAAGCACCAGCCACCCGATCAGCAGTCCGTAGCCGACGAACTTGTTGTTGCTCAGCACCTGCAGCACCAGCGCCAGTCCGCCCATCAGCACGAACGGCACCGATCCCAGCAGCAGCTCCCGCGCATACAGGCCCGGCTCGATCGCGGTGAAGCCCTTGGCCAGCTGGAACCCCATCGCCGCAACCGCGCCGACCGCCTGGAACGCCAGCACCACCGCCGCCAGGCTCGCCATCTTCGCCGCCAGTGGCACCCAGTCCGGCATCGGCATCGCATCGGTGACTTCACCCAGCCGCGCACCGCGCTCCTTCCACACCAGCTCGCCGGCGTAGAACATCACGATGAAGACCAGCATGAAGCTGAAACCGCCCTGCAGCGTCGTCACCATCAACGACGTGACCGGATGGACCCGGGTGCCGTACATGCTTTCGGCCATGCCGGCGATGGCGAGGAAGTTGGCGACCGCGAACAGCAGCATCACCAGGAACGGCACGCCGCGGAACACGCCGACCGTGTCGAAGCGCCACAGCCGCAGGAACTGCGACCACGAGACCGCCGCGCCCGTCGCGGGCACCACCCGTGGCGGTACCGCCACGACCGGCTGCACAGGCGCCGCCGCCAGCTTCGCCTTGCGCCGCCTGAACCAGCCGCGGCCGGTACCGGTGCGCTGCGGCTTGAACAATGCGAACGCCGCGGCCACCAGCCCGACCGACACCGACAACCACAGCGCCCGGTTGGCCAGCAGGTAGCCGGCCAGCTCCGGCAACTCGCGGTTGTGCTGGTCGGCCGACCAGTAGCGGGTGGTCCGGTCCAACGCAGTCATGCCCAACGGGTCGATCAGGGTGGCCAGCCAGACGTTGTCGAGGTCGGCGGTCAGCACGCCGGCCACCGAGTTGAGGATGAAGAAGCCGATCACCCCGAGGTACACCACCAGCACGCTGCGGGTGGTCACCGCCAACAGTGCCAGCAGCGCACCGCTGAACAACAGGTTCGGGATCACCAGCACCCCGAAGCCCCAGGCATACGGCGCCAGCGAGAACGCGCCCAGCCGTTCCGGGTCCACCCACGGCATCAGCGGTCCGATCATCAGGCCCAGCGCCACCGCCAGATAGATCACCAGGCACGCGGCCACCGCGGCCAGGAAGCGTCCCAGCAGGAAGTCGCGCTTGCGCATCGGGCTGGAGAAGAACAGGTCGGCGGTGCCGAGCTCGAAGTCGCGCAGCAGCGCGCCACTGATGAAGCTGACGATCGCCAGCAGCCCGAGCACGGTGAACACGCCCAGGAACTGGACGACCACCGTCGGCGCGTTGCGATCCACGTTGCCGACGGCATTGCCTACGACGATCGCGTCGGAGCTGGCGGCACCGAACGCGAACAGGCCGAACATCAGCGCCAGCAGCCATAGCAGCGGCGCACGCAACTGCTGCCGCAGCTCGAAGCGGAAGAATTCGAAGGTCATGTCGAGTCCCCGTTCAGGCCGCGTCGGCTTGGGCAACACGGCGGGCCTGCTGGCGCAGGCGCTGGAAATAGACGTCCTCGAGATCGGGCGCGACCTGCTCGAAGCCCTCCTCCGGCCGCTCGGGCGCGAACACGTGGATCACCGGGTTGCCCGCGACCAGCCGGGTCGACAGCACGGTGTGCCGGCTCTCGTAATCGCCGAGCGTGGCCTTGGCCACCTGCTTGCGCCAGACCTGGTTGGCCAGCGACTCGATCGCGTCGTTCGGCCGGCCGGTCAGCAGTACCTGGCCCTTGTTCATGATCGCCATCGTCGGGCACAGGTCGGTCACGTCCTCGACGATGTGGGTCGACAGGATCACCGCGACGTTCTCGCCGATCTCCGCCAGCAGGTTGAGGAAGCGGTTGCGCTCCTCCGGGTCGAGGCCGGCGGTGGGCTCGTCGACGATCACCAGCCGCGGGTTGCCCAGCAGCGCCTGGGCGATGCCGAAACGCTGGCGCATGCCGCCCGAGAACGTACCGAGCTTGCGCTTGCGGGCATCCCACAGGTTGACCTGTTGCAGGAGCCCGTCGACCACCTCGCGGCGCTGCCTACGGGCGGTCAGGCCCTTGAGCACCGCGAAATGCTCCAGCAGGTCCTCGGCACTGACCTTGGGATAGACGCCGAAATCCTGCGGCAGGTAACCGAGCTGTCGGCGCACAGTGTCCTTGTCGCGCAGCACGTCGATCGGGCTTCCATCCGCGCCTTCGAGGGTCACGCTGCCGTGATCGGCTTCCTGCAGGGTCGCCAGGGTCCGCATCAGCGAGGACTTGCCGGCGCCATTGGGACCGAGCAGCCCGAACATGCCGCGCGGGATGTCGAGGCTGACGTCATTGAGTGCGTGGACGCCGTTGGCGTAGGTCTTGCCGAGTTCGCGGATTCGGAGCATGTACGTCCCTGCCTGTGGTCCGCGGATGCGGGTTCGCGCCATCGTAGGCAGCGCGCATACCGCCAGCATGGGCAAAACGTCATCCGTGACCGATGGCATGGAGCCCCGCACGCCAGCGGGCACGGCCTGCCCGCCCCTGCGTCCCCGGCATGACCTTCGACACCCGCCCACGGGACGATTGGGGTCCAGAATCGGGCGACCCCGGGTCACGATTCCGGGCGCAAACCTTCCCAATTGCACGTCCGGAGTCCCCCGTGACCTTGAATAGACCGCAAGTCCTGCTGCTGTCCCTCGCCATCGCCACTGCGGTGGCCGCCTGCTCCAGCCAGGACGCCACCCCGGCCGACGGCGCCGATGCCAAGCCCGCCGCCGACGCCAACGCCAACGCGCTGACCCTCGACGAGAGCACCCTGCCGCCGGTCAACCGCTTCAGCGTCGACCAGATCGACAAGAGCAAGAACGCCTGCGTCGACTTCGGCGGCTACGTCAACGGCACCTGGCTTGCAGCCAACGCCATTCCGGGCGACCGCACCAGCTGGGGCGCGTTCGAGATGCTCGACGAGCGCTCCACCGCCGTCCAGCGCCAGCTCGCCGAGCAGGCCGCCGCCAACGACGGCGCGACCGGCGTGCAGGACATCGTCGGCGACTTCTGGGCCACCGGCATGGACGCGGAAACTATCAACGCCCAGGGCATCAAGCCGATCCAGGGCCGGCTCGACGCGATCGCCGCGCTCGACAGCCAGGAAGCGGTCACTGAATACCTGCGCGGCAGCGCGGCCAAGGGCGAGAACTTCCTGTTCTCGTTCGGCGCCGATGCCGACTTCAAGCAGTCGGACATGAACATCGCCTACGCCGGCCAGGGTGGCCTGGGCCTGCCGGACAAGTCGTACTACTTCGACGCCGACAAGAAGGACAAGCTCGACGCCTACCAGGCCCACGTTGCCAAGGTGCTTGAGCTATCGGGCATCGAGGCCGCCGCTGCGGCCGAGCAGGCCAAGGCCGTGGTCGCGTTCGAGACCCGCCTGGCCGATGCATCCAAGTCGAGCGAGGAACTCTCGCGCGACGTCTCGCTGTACTACAACCCGCTGTCACTGGCCGAGGCCGACAAGCTGACCCCGAACTTCTCGTGGACGACGTTCTTCGAGTCGCAGGGCGTGGCGGCACCGGAGATGTTCTCGCTGGCGATCCCGGCGTTCCACGAGGAAGTCAGCCAGATGCTGGCCGACGTGCCGGTCGAGGACTGGCAGGCTTATCTGCGTTTCCATACCGTCGACGGCGCCTCGCCGTACCTGTCGGACGCGCTGGTGCAGGAGAACTTCAACTTCTACAACCAGGCCATGCGCGGCCAGAAGGAAATCAAGGAGCGCGGCAAGCGCGTGCTCGATACGATCGAAGGCGAAGTCGGCGAAGCGCTCGGCCAGATGTACGTCGACGTCGCGTTCTCGCCCGAAGCCAAGGCGCGCATGCAGGAGCTGGTCAAGAACCTCAGCGCCGCGCTCAAGGTCCACCTGGAAGAGCTGGAGTGGATGAGCGACGAGACCAAGAAGCAGGCCATGGAGAAGTGGGCCGCGTTCACCCCGAAGGTCGGCTACCCCGACAAGTGGCGTGACTGGACCGGCCTGGAGACCAGCCGCGACAGCTTCTTCGGCAACGTCATGGCCGCCAACGAGTTCAACTACAAGTGGAACCTCGGCAAGATCGGCGAGCCGGTCGACAAGACCGAATGGGGCATGAGCCCGCAGACGGTCAACGCCTACTACAACCCGCTGGCCAACGAGATCGTGTTCCCGGCCGCGATCCTGCAGCCGCCGTTCTTCGATCCCGAAGCTGGCGACGCGGTGAACTACGGTGGCATCGGCGCGGTGATCGGCCACGAGATGATCCACGGCTACGACGACCAGGGCAGCCGCTTCAACGCCAAGGGCAACTTCGAGAACTGGTGGACCGAAGCCGACTCCAAGGGCTTCTCGGGCCTGACCGACAAGCTGGTTGCGCAGTTCGACGGCTACGAGGCGATGCCCGGCAAGAACGTCAACGGCAAGCTGACCCTGGGCGAGAACATCGCCGACCTGGGCGGCCTGGCGATCGCCTACGACGCGATGAAAAAGGCCACCGAAGGCGTCGAGGACCCGATGACCGAAGGCCTGACCCGCGACCAGCGCTTCTTCGCCAACTGGGCAACCGTGTGGCGCCGCAACTTCACCGATGACGAACTGAAGGTGCGCCTGACCACCGACCCGCACGCGCCGGCCAACTTCCGCGCGATCGGCGCGCCGTCGAACATGCCGGAGTTCGCGGCGGCGTTCGAATGCGAAGCCGGCCAGCCGATGGTGCGTGGCGAAGACCAGCAAGTGGTGATCTGGTAACCCGATCCGGTAACCCCAGCCCACGCAACGGATTGGCCATCCTCGTCGGCCAAAAGGCGGAGGCCCGGGATATCCCGGGCCTCTTCTTTTTTGGTTGGCCGACGACGCTGAGGCCCCCCTGTAGGAGCGGCTTCAGCCGCGATCGGGTGGCCAGCAGTCGCCCGTCCGGTTTCAGATCGCGGCTGAAGCCGCTCCTACGCAAACCCGGGCCAGCCGCTCAGCGCACGACGCGCGGCCGCGGCGGGCCACGCCTGCCGAACGGCGGCTGCCCGCGCCAGTAGCGGATCAGCAACCAGCCGAACAGCATCCCGCCCAGGTGCGCGAAGTGCGCCACCCCGGGCTGCCAGCCGGTGAACCCGAGCATGAGTTCCGCCAGTCCATAGACGATCACCAGCGTGCGCGCCTTCATCGGGATCGGCGGGATCAGCAACATCACCCGCTGGTGCGGGAACAGCATGCCGTAGGCCAGCAGCAGGCCGAACACCCCGCCCGAGGCGCCCACGGTGGGGTACGCATCGCCGCCTTCCGACATCGTCCACGCGCCCACCGCGAGCTGGCACACGGCAGCGCCGAGCACGCAGACCAGGAAGAACGTCAGGAACCTGCGCTCACCCCAGGTATGCGCCAGCGGCGCACCGAACATCAGCAACGCCAGCATGTTGAACAGCAGGTGGGCGAAGCTGCCATGCATGAAACCGTAGGTCAGCAGTTGCCACGGCAGGAACGGGCTGACCGCCGAGGCGTCGGCACCGCTGCCGAGCGGCCACAGCATGAGCGGCGCCATCGCGAAGTCGCCCAGCACCTGCTGCAGCAGGAACACCACTCCGTTGGCGACCAGCAGCGCCTTGATGACCCGGGGCAAGTTGGAAAACATCACACCTCCATGAAGTCGGCACATGGTACCGGGCCGGAGGTGAAAGCCCGGCTCAGTCCGGCAGTCCCCAGATCTGCTCGTCCACGGTCGGCGCGGCGCGCACTCCGCGCACCCGGCCGGCTTCCACATGCACGCCCTCGGCCCGCAGGCGTTGGCCCTGCTCGGCGAACTGTGGCGAATCGGGCGGGAACGCGATGCGCCCGTCCGAACGAAGCACCCGGTGCCAGGGCAGCCGCGGGTCGTCGTTGTGGCTCAGCAGGCGCGCCACCATGCGCGCCCGACCCGGCAGCCCGGCCCGTCGCGCGACCTCGCCATAGCCGGCCACCTGCCCCCGTGGAATCTTGCGGATCACGGCCAGGATGCGATCGTTGGGGTCGGTCTCCATCGCGGTAGCATAGGGCCACCGTACCGGAGGCGCCCATGCACGACTTCGAACAGATCCGCCAGCAGCTCACCAGCGCCGGCTTCCGTCTCACCGCGCAGGTCGAAGGCGTGGTCTGCGTCGAGCTTTCGCTCGAGCGCGGCACCCGCCACCAGTCGATCTTCCTGTCCGAACTGGAAGACGATGACGGCCGCCCCTACCTGCGCGCCAGCACCGCGGTGGCGCCGATCACCGGGCTGGATGCACGGCGCGCGCTGGTGTTCAACTGGCAGAGCCGGGTCGGCTACCTGGCGATCGGCGACCTCGACGGGGTGCCCTACCTGCAGTTGTGCGAGAACCGTCCGTTCGAGGGACTCGACGCGGCCGAAGTGCAACGGCTGGTGCTGGAGATCGGCGGCCTCGGCGACCGCATGGAACGGGCGATGTCGGCCGACGGCGACCTGCTTTAGCGACAATCCGCTGTAGAGGCTACGGCTACGGCCCGACCCGGCCCGGTCAGGCCCAGCCCAGCTTCGCGATCAGCAGGAACAGGCCGTAGGCCATGCCGCCGGCCATCGGGATCGTCAGGATCCACGCCCAGATCATCTTCTCCACCACGGTCCACTTGATCGCATTGAAGCGCTTGGCCGTACCGACGCCCATGATCGCCGACGAGATGTTGTGGGTGGTCGACACCGGGATGCCCAGCGAGCTGGCCAGGGTAATCACCGACGCCGCACTGGCCTCGGCCGCGAAGCCGTGGATCGGGTGCAGCTTGACCAGCTTGTGGCCCAGCGTCTTGATGATCCGCCAGCCGCCCGCGGCGGTACCGGCGGCCATCACCAGCGCGCAGGTGATCTTGATCCAGATGTCGATGTCGCCGTCGCTCAGCGCACCCGGTGACGGGTGCAGGAACGCCAGCCAGCCCGGCAGGTCGTCCAGCACGCCATTGGCCTGGGCGCTGACCAGCAGCAGGGCGATGATGCCCATGGTCTTCTGCGCGTCGTTCATGCCGTGGGCGAAGCCCATGTAGCCGGCGCTGGCCAGTTGCGCCTTGCCGAAGAATGCGTTGACCCAGCGCGGCCGTGCGAGCCGCGCCAGCCAGCCGCCGCTGCGGGCCATCGCCGAGATGATCGCGAACAGCACGCCCATCAGCAGGAAGCCGGCGGTGAAACCCAACACCGGCGAACTGATCATCGGCACGATCACTTTCCACAGCACGCCTGCGCTCTTATACCAGGGGTCCATCGGCTGGTTGAAGATGATCGCGTCGAAGTTGTTGCTCGCCGCCGCGAGTGCCGCGCCGACCAGTCCGCCGATCAGCGCATGCGAGGACGACGACGGCAGGCCGAGCCACCACGTGATCAGGTTCCAGATGATGGCGCCGAGCAGCGCGCACAGGATCAGCTGCGCGCCGACATCGACCACGCCGGCATCGATCAGGCCCGAAGCAATGGTCTTGGCCACCGCGGTACCCCAGAGCGCACCGATCAGGTTGGTACTGGCGGCCATCATCACCGCCTGGCCCGGCGACAGCACCTTGGTGGCCACCACGGTGGCGATCGAGTTGGCGGTGTCGTGGAAGCCGTTGACGTACTCGAAGATGAGTGCCACCAGCACCACGGTCATGACCAGGGTCAGCATCCCGCGGTCCTCAGGAGTTCTTCAGGACGATTTCATAGGCCACCACGCCTGCCTCGCGGCAGCGATCGATGGCCTTTTCGAGGATCTCGAAGAATTCCTTGAGCAGGAACATCTGCAGCGGGTCCAGCTTGCCGGAGTAGATGTCGCGATACAGCTCCAGCATCAGCCGGTCGGCCTCGTTCTCCAGCGCGCGCAGCTTGTCGCTGAGGGCCTTCATCTGCTCCAGGTTCATCTTCGGCAACAGCCGGACCATGTCGACCACGACCGCCGCCGCCTCCTCCAGCATCGACGCGCGCGGGGCGAAGTCGATGTGCTCCAGGTGCTGCAGCGCCAGCGAGTAACGGTCGGCGAACTTCTCGACCTGCTTGGGGATCTTGTACAGCGCCGAGCCCAGCGCCTCGATGTCCTCGCGCTCGATCGGGGTGATGAAGCTGTCGACCAGCGCCTGGCTGATCTGGTCGGAGGCATCGCGCTCACGCTGGCGGGCGAGCTTGAACGCGTCGAGCGCCGGCTGCCGCTCCGAGCCCTTGAGCATCACGTGCAGCGCCTTGGTGCTGTCGTACGCGGCGTCCGCGGCATCCTCGAGCAAAGTGTAGAACTGGTTGCCTTGGCCGAAGATGGTTTGCAGGGAAAACATGGGCGATGACCTCGTCGTGCGGCGGCGGAGCGCGGGCAGAAGGAGTGGTGATGAGCGCGGGGCGGGCGGAATTATGACGGTTTCGAGACAATCGCGCTCCCATCCGGCCCTTCATCCAGGGCCGCGGGGGTGACCTGATACCATCCGTCGGCGTCCCTGCGGCGCGACAGCACGCCATCGAACCCGCTACCAACCGGTACAACCCAGCCCCACACATGGACGACGACCCCAAACCTCCGCCTGCCGGTTCCTTCCCCGGCCGGCGCCCGCAAGGACTCCAGCCACCGGAACCGGATGCATGCTGGAAATCCTGATCGTCCTGGCCCTGATCGTCCTCAATGCCTTCTTCGCGATGTCGGAGATGGCCTTGATGACCTCGCGCAAGTTGCGCCTCAAGCAACTTGCCGAAGACCCCGTCCACCCCAGCCGCGCCGCGCGCAAGGCATTGGCGCTGGCCGAGCATCCCGACAACCTGCTGTCGACGGTGCAGGTCGGCATCACCCTGATCGGCGTGCTGACCGGCCTGTTCGGCGGCGAGGCCATCGGGCTGGTCATTGCCGGCTGGATCGACGGCCTGTGGCCCAACGCCCGCGAGTACGCGGAAGGCATCGGCATCGGCACCGCGGTCGGGTTGATCACCGCCGCGCAGGTCATCTTCGGCGAGCTGATCCCGAAGCGGCTGGCGCTGACCAATCCCGAACGCATCGCCTGCGCGATCGCGATACCGCTGTCGGGGCTGGCGACCGCGGCCAAGCCGGTGGTGTTCGCCCTGGGCGCGATCAACCGCGCGGTGCTGCGGATGCTTGGCATCAAGGACGACGCCCGCAGCGCCATCAGCGAGGAGGAGATCCGCCTGCTGGTCAGCGAGAGCCATGAGCAGGGCGTGATCGATGCCGACGAACGCAAGATGGTGCACCGCGTGCTCGGCCTCGGCGACCGCCTGACCGACAGCCTGATGACCCCGCGCACGCGGATCAGCTGGCTCGACGCCGATGCCCCGCTGGAGGAGAACCTGGCGACGATGCGGCAGTCGCCGTTCTCGCGTTTCCCGGTGCTGCGCGGCAGCGACCAGGACGTGGTCGGCGTGGTCGAGGCCAAGTCGCTGCTGCGTGCACTGGCGCCGGGCGTGCCGATCGACCTGTTCGGCGACATGCGCGAGGCGCTGTTCGTGTCGGAGTCGACCCACGCGCTGAAGCTGCTGGAGATCTTCCGCGAGGAGCAGCAGTCGCTGGCGCTGGTGGTCGACGAGTACGGCGACGTCACCGGCCTGGTCACGGTCAACGACGTGATGGGTGCGGTCATCGGCCGGATCCAGTCCGGCATGAACCCCGCGTCCGAAAGCTTTGACGAGAGTTCGTCGCCGGTGGTCGAACGCGCCGACGGCTCGTGGCTGATCGACGGTTCACTGCATGTCGAGGACCTGCGCGAACTGGTCGGCAACACGGTACCAGGCGAGGACGAACACGATTTCCACACCGCCGCTGGCATGGTGATCGCTCATTACGGCCGCATTCCCAACGTGGGGGAGCATTTTTCGTGGCCGGGCTGGCGGGTCGAGGTAGTCGATCTCGATGGCCCACGGATCGACAAGCTGCTGCTGTATCGCGAATCAGTGCAGGACCTGGACAACGATGAGACCAGCGGATAGGCACGAAGGCATCCAGGAGGCAGGCACCCGCGCCCTGCTCGATGCCTTCACGCTGGGCGATCCGGACGAGGTGCTCAGGCTCGGTGACGTGTTCGCCGGGCTCGGCAAACGCTCGTTCGGCATGTTGCTGTTCGTCTCCACCCTGCCCGCCTTCATCCCGATTCCCGGGGTTGGTGGCGCGGTCAGCGGGCCCCTGGTGATCCTGATCGGCGCACAGCTGCTGGTCGGCCGGCGCACGCCTTGGCTGCCGCGCTTCATCGCCCGGCATGGGCCGCACCGGCACTCGATCAGCCGGTTCCGCGACATGCTGTCTCCCTGGCTCGCGCGGCTGGAGCGGGTGGTGAAGCCCCGCGCCAGCGGCATGCTCGACCGTCGCCTGGCCAGCGCGGTGACCGGCCTGCTGCTGATCCTGCTCGGATTGCTGCTGTCGTTGCCGATCCCCTTCACCAACTTCCTGTTCGGCGGATTGCTGCTGCTGTTCTCGCTGGCACTGCTGGAACGCGACGGGATACTGATGGGGGTGGCGTGGATCGTCGGCGCGATCGCGGTGGGGGTGTTCGGGGTCCTCTCCGGCCAGCTCGCGGCGATGGGTGCGCGCTGGGTCGACCTGCTGGTCTAGCCCGGGCTGCTCCTACACCGGCATCGATTCGGGCCGCAGCAGGTCGAGGAACTCTTCGACCGGTAGCGGGTGGCCGAGCCAGTAGCCCTGCGCGAGGTCGCAATTGCGTTCACGCAGGATGTCGTACTGGCCCTCGTTCTCGACCCCCTCGGCTACCACCGTGATCCCCAGCGAATGCGCCATCGCGATGATCGCGGTGGTCAGCGCCAGGTCGTCCGGGTCGCGCAGGATGTCGGCGACGAAGCTGCGGTCGATCTTGACCCCGTCGACGGGCACGCGTCGCAGGTGGCTCAGGCCGGAGAAACCGGTACCGAAGTCATCCAGCCAGACCTTGACCCCGCTCGCGCGCAAGCGGTTGAGCAACCGGCTGGCATGGGCCTCGTCGCCAATCACCGCGGTTTCCGTCAACTCGATGTGCAGGTGTTTCGGGGCCAGCCCGCTGTCGCGCAGGCAATCGGTCACGACCTGCGGCAGGTCGCCATTGCGCAACTGCCGGGGCGAGACGTTGACCGACACGAACAACGGCTCGGCACCACCGCGCAACTGCTGCCACCGCATCGCATCGACGCAGGCCGCGCGCAGCACCTGCGGGCCGATCGTCTCGATCAGGCCGCTCTGCTCGGCCACGTCGATGAACACCGACGGCGCGATCACGCCCTGCTCCGGATGCTTCCAGCGCAGCAGCGCCTCGGCGCCGACCAGCAGGCCATCGGAGAGGCGGTAGAACGGCTGGTAGGCGAGGCTGAGTTCGCCACGGTCCCAGGCGCCGCGCAGTTCCTGCTCCAGGTGCACGCGGCGCTCGACCGCCTGGTCCATGGCCCGGCTGTAGAAGCGGAAGCAGTTCTTGTCGGCGACCTTGGCCTGGTACATCGCGATGTCGCCGTTCTTCATCAGCGATGTCGCGCTGACGGCGTCCTCGGGGAACAGGGTGATGCCGATCGAGGTGCCGAGGAATACCTGGCGGTCATGCACCATCAACGGCGCGCCGAGCTCCTCGACCAGCGCCTCGGCCAGGCGGGTCGCGATGCCACGGACATCGCCGGTGCTGGCATCGGCCTCGACCAGGATCACGAACTCGTCTCCGCCGAAACGGGCCAGCATCGCGTCCTCGCCGCCCAGCCGCTCGACCGCGGCGCGGATGCGGTGGGCGAACTGCAGCAGCACCTCGTCGCCGGCATCGTGGCCGAGGGTGTCGTTGATCCGCTTGAAGTCGTCTACGTCGGCGAACAACAACGCGAGCTGGCGACCGGCGCCACGCAGCCGCAGCAGGCGCTGGTCCAGTGCATCACGGAACGCCAGGCGGTTGGCGAGCCCGGTGAGCGCATCGGTATACGCCATGCGCCGGATGTCCCGGTCGTGCCGGGCGACGCTGTCGCGCATCCGCGTGAACGCGCGCATCAGGTCGCCCAGTTCGTCGCTGCGGTCGCTGGTCGGCAGCGGTGTATCGAACCGGCCGACCTCGATCGCACGGGCGGAGTCGGCCAGTTGCCGGATCGGCTGCACCAGCGAGCGCTGCACCAGCCACAACACGCCCGCACCCAGTGCCAGCAGGCCGGCCCCGAGCAGGCCGACCCAGAACAGGTTGCGCCGCCCGAGTTCGGACAGGCGGCTCCGCAGGTCGGACAGCGCAAGCTCGCGGTAGCCGCGCATCGCCACCAGGTCGTAGCCGACCCGGACCCCGCCGATGCGCTGCTGGCCGATCATGATCGGTGCCGACACGTCCATCGTCGCGTCGTCAACCTGGGTATGCAGGCTCCGCGCGTTGATCGCCTCGTAGGCCTGCGGGTCGTCCATCCGCTGGCCGTAGCTCGGGATCTCCTCGTTGCCGTCGTGCAGGATGTTGCCCTTGCGGTCGAACACGATGACGTACCGGATGCCCGGCTGGCGCAGGGTCGAGCGCGCCAGCCCGCCGATCTCGTCGAGGTCGAAGTAGTACAGCGGATTGGCCAGCGAGTCGGCCAGTTGCACGACCATGCCCTCGCCGCGCCGCTGCAGGCTGTCGCTGGCCATCGCCTGCATCGCCTCGCGGCTGATGCCCTCGACCTCCACCTGCACCCGGTGCTGGCGATGCAGTTGCAGCCCGATCAGCGCCACCACCACCAGCAATCCGGCGGCCACCACCAGCAGGAATTGCGTCTGCAAGCCGGGGCGCAGCTTCATTCGACCTCCATGCGGACCCGGGCGACGCCGGTCTCGATGCGGTCCAGCGCGTGCTCCGACGCCGGGTCCAGCGGCAGGAACCGGGTGGTGCCGAAGAACCGCAGCATGGCCTCGCGGGCCGCCGGATCCGACGCCGCGTCGATCAGCACCTCGTGCAGGCGGGCGCGGACGCGGGGATCGAGCCCGTTACGGACCATCTCGACCGCGCGCGGATAGTCCGGGGTCCGGCCGATGATCACGAAATCGTCGCGGAACGCCTCCGGCATCCGCCGCGGGTTGTCCCAGTCGAGGTTGCTCATCACCCCGGCATCGACCAGTTTCTTGTGCACCCAGGTGGAGATGTTGAGTTCCGAGCGGGCGAACAGGTAGCCCAGTGCATCCGAATCGATCATGTCGGTCGGCGACAGCAGGATCTCCAGTTCTATGCCACGCTCCAGCAATTCCCCGGCGGGAACGAAATAGGCACTGGTGGAGGATGGTCGCTGGAACGCGATGCAGCGACCCCGCAGGTCGTCGAGGTTGCGGATGCCACTGTCACGGCGTGCGAAGAACACACTGTGGTACTGGCTCGTGCCGCCACGCTCGGTCAACAGCAAGGGTTCGGCGCCGGAGCGCTGGCGCAACAGCACGCCGGTACCCGCGGTCTCGGTCACCCAGTCGACCCGGCCACGGCGCAGGTAGCTGGCCATCTGCTGGGAGTCGCGCGCCATCAGGATCCGGCCTTCGCGGATACCGACATCGGCCATCCGCGGCACCACGTAGTCGAGCAGCGGCTTGAGTTGCTCGTAGTGGGCCTTGGGATTGTCGCTGATGCGCCCGAGGACCAGCACGCCGTCATCGGCCGCCAGCGCCGGCTGGATGCCGCAGGTCAGGGCCAGCAACAGCACGCAAGCGAAACGGCGCAAGCTTTTGATCAACACGGAAACTCTTGCATGGCCCGCCCCCGCTGGTGATCAGGAAGCCTAATCCAAACCCGGCCGGGCCGATAGATACCGTTCGGTACGCAGGTGTATGCCTAGCGCCGCCCGGCGAGCATCGCCATGCGCTGGGCGTCCGAGAGGATACCGCGCAGCAGCCGGACTTCGCGCTCGTCGAGGTCGGCACGCAGGAACAGGCGCCGCAGCTTGCGCATGGCCGATTCAGGTGCGCGGCCCTTGTGGAAGTCGATCGCGTCCAGGGTCTCGCCGAACTGCGCGAACATCCCCTCCAGCTGCGCGTGCGAGGCTGGCGTGTCGCGCGCCGCCGCCGGCTGCGCCGGGCCGGTCGCGGCCAGCAGGGCGAGGCGCAATTCATAGGCCAGGACCTGGACCGCCGCGGCCAGGTTCAGCGAGCTGTAGTCAGGGTTGGCCGGGATGTGCACGGCGGCGTGGCACAGTTGCAGCTCGTCGTTGTCCAGCCCGGTGCGTTCGCGACCGAACACCAGCGCGACCTCGGCGCCGGCGGCGGCCTCGTCGACCGCGCGGATGGCGGCGTCGTGGGGCAGCAACTCATCCAGCGCGACCCGCCGGCTGCGCGCGGTGCAGCCCAGCACCAGCCGGCAATCGGCGACCGCCCCGGCCAGGGTCGGGAAGCATGCCGCGCCATCCAGCAGGTCGTGGGCGCCGGCGGCAAGCGCAAAGGACTCGGCGTTGGGGGCCTTCTCCGGCGCCACCAGCACCAGCCGCGCCAGCCCCATCGTCTTCAGCGCGCGCGCCGCCGAACCGATGTTGCCGGGATGCTGGGTGCCGACCAGGACGATACGGAGCCGCTCGGCGGCCTGCGGGGGTTGCGACGTCGACTCGGTACTCATGGGCGGCAATGGTAAACTCCGCGACCGGCCGCGACCCCATCCAGGGCACCGCGAGCACTCGATGCCATCCGCCGGATGCTCTTTTCCGCCGCCAGTCCATCCCCCCGCTCCCGTCAGCTTGCCCAGCCGAGGCCGTTCGCCATGCAGAAACCCGCCGTCACCCTCATGGTCAAGGCCGCCCGTGCCGCCGGCAACGTGCTGTTGCGCCACATGTACAAGCTCGACGCGCTGAACGTGGTCGAGAAGGACCGGATGGACTTTGCCAGCGAGGTCGACGAGCTGGCCGAGAAGGAAATCATCAAGGAATTCCGCCGCTCGACCCCGGAGTACGCGATCCTCGGCGAGGAAGGCGGCGAGAAGCCGGGCAAGGGCGGCAGCCGCTTCACCTGGGTGATCGACCCGCTCGACGGCACCAGCAACTACCTGCGCGGGATCCCGCACTTCTGCGTGTCGATCGCGCTGGTCGAGGCCGGCGAGCCGGTCCACGGGGTGATCTTCGACCCGTTGCGAAACGAGCTGTTCACCGCCAGCCGCGGCAGTGGCGCGACCCTCAACGACAAGCGCATCCGCGTTGCCGACCGCAAGGACCTGGCCGGCGCGATGGTGCTGACCGGCTTTCCGCCGCGCGAGCGTTCGCGCGCCAGCGCCCAGCTGAAGTGCGTCGACACCCTGCTGACCGAGATCGAGGACATCCGCCGCACCGGCTCGGCCGCGCTCGACCTGGCGTATGTCGCCGCCGGTCGCGCCGATGCCTATTTCGAGGCCGGGGTGAAGCCGTGGGACATCGCCGCCGGTGCACTGATGGTGCGCGAGGCCGGCGGCAAGGTCGGCGACTTCAAGGGCCGCAGCACCGGACCGATGGACGCCCGCGGGGTCGCCGGGCGGCCGTTGCTTGCCGGCAACATCAAGGTCGCCGAGCTGCTGCAGCAGCGCATCGTCAATACCGGGTACGCCGCCGCGTTCGACTGACCGCGCCGCGTCGTCGTGAAAAAAAGGCCGCGCTGGTTGCGCGGCCTTTTTCGTGGTGCTGTATGCCCTGCCTTACGGCCGGCGGGCCAGCGCCGCCTCGTCCTTCGCCTTCGGCAACAGGTCCTGCTTGGTGACCTTGAGGAAGCCAAGGGTCAGCAGCGGCGCGGCAACGAAGATCGACGACAGGGTGCCGATCACCACGCCGATCATCTGCGACTCGGCCATGCCGCGCAGCGAACCGCCGCCGTAGAGGTACAACGCCAGTACGGTCAGGAATGCCACGAACGAGGTGATCACCGTGCGCGACAGGGTCTGGTTGATCGAGGCGTTGATGATCGTATCCGGGTCGGCACGCATCGAACGGAAATTGTCGCGGATGCGGTCGAACACCACGATGGTG
Source organism: Lysobacter sp. F6437 (assembly GCF_052547215.1). NCBI lineage: Bacteria > Pseudomonadati > Pseudomonadota > Gammaproteobacteria > Lysobacterales > Lysobacteraceae > Lysobacter > Lysobacter sp. F6437. Next base: position 209,911 of record NZ_JBQWRB010000004.1, on the reverse strand, counting down.
TCGTTGATCGAGAAGCCCAGCACGGAGAGCACGCCGGCCAGCACGGTCAGGTCGAACTCGTGGCCACTCAGCGCGAACCAGCCCAGCACGATGAGCACGTCCTGCAACGAGGCGAGTACCGCCGCAATCGCGAACTTCTTCTCGAACCGGAACGAGATGTAGATCAGGAAGCCGACGACCACGAAGATCACCGCCCAGATGCCGTTGAGCGCGAGCTCCTTTCCTACCTGGGGGCCGACGAAGTCACTGCGCACCACGGTGCCGGGGTTGTCGGCGGTCGACACCGCCTGGGTGATCTGCCTGGCGGCCTGGGCATTGGCGGCGACGTTGTTCTCCGCGTCGTCCACGCCGTCCAGTTGCATGCGTACCAGAAGGTCGTTACCCGAGCCGAACGAGATGACCTGGGCTTCGCCGAACCCGGCGTCCGCGAGGCGTCCGCGCGCGGCGTTGATGTCGACCGGCTTGTCGAAGCGCAGTTCGGTCACGGTGCCGCCGGTGAAATCCAGCGCGAAGTTGAAGCCCTTGGTGGCGATGGCGCCGATCGAGACCGCGATCAGCAGGGCGCCGATCACGAACGCCGCCCACTTCATCCGCAGGAAGTTGATCCGCGGTTCGGTCGGGAAGATGGTCAGAGGTTTCATGGTCGTTTTCCCGTCAGATCGCGATGGACTTGAGCTTCTTGCGCCGGCCGTAGATCAGCGTGGCCATGGCCCGTGAAGCGGACACCGCGGTGTACATCGAGGTGACGATGCCGACGATCAGCGCGACCGCGAAGCCCTTGACCGGCCCGGTGCCGAACGCGAACAGCGCGACGCCGGCAAGGATCGCCGTCAGGTTGGCGTCCATGATCGTGCCGGTGGCCTTTTCGTAGCCGACCGCGATCGCGGTCTTGGGTGGCAGGCCGAGCAGCAGTTCCTCGCGTATGCGTTCGTTGATCAGCACGTTGGCGTCGACCGACAGGCCCACCGTCAGCGCGATGCCGGCCAGGCCAGGCAGGGTCAGGGTGGCGCCGAACAGCGACATCACCGCGACCAGCATCAGGATGTTGAGCAGCAGCGCGGCGCAGGTGATCAGGCCGAACATGCGGTAATAGACGAGGAAGAACAGCAACGCGAAGCAGAACGAGTAGGCGACCGCGGTCAGGCCACGCTCGATGTTCTCCTTGCCCAGGCTGGGGCCGACCACGCGCTCCTCGACGAAGTCCATCGGCGCGGCCAGCGAGCCCGAGCGCAGCAGCAGCGCCAGGTCGGCCGCCTCCTTGGCGCTGTCGAGGCCGGTGGTCTGGAAGTCCTTGCTGAAGACGCCATTGATGTTGGCGACCGAGATCACCTCCTCGCTGACGCGGGTGGTGCGGACTTCCTCGCCGTTGACCATGCGGGTTTCGGGGATGCGGTCGATGTAGACCACCGCCATCGGCTTGCCGACGTTCTGGCTGGTGAAATCGAACATGCGCTGGCCGCCGGAAGCATCCAGCTTCACCGACACCGACGGCGTGCCGCTTTGCGGGTCGACACCGGAGGTGGCGCCGATCAACTGGTCGCCCGAGGCGATCACGCGCTTGTTGAGCAGGACCGGGATCGGCTTGCCGTCCGGGCCGAGCTCCTTGCGGTAATAGACCTTGGCCTGTGGTGGCACGTTGCCGCTGGCGACCGCGTCGTACGCGTTGCCTTCGACCACGGCGCGATACTCGAGTGTCGCGGTGGCGCCGATCAGTCGCTTGGCCTCGGCAGTGTCCTGCACGCCGGCCAGCTCGACCACGATGCGGTCGTTGCCCTGGCGCTGGATCAACGGCTCGGCCACGCCCAGGGCGTTGATGCGGTTGCGCAGGGTGCCAAGGTTCTGTTCGAGCGCACTGGTGGCCATGCGCTGCAGTTCCGCGTCGGGGATGTGCAGCGTGATGACGCGACCCTCGACATCCATCGTCAGCGCCGGCTGGCTCACGGCGAGCTGCTCGCGCGCCTTGGTCACGTCGGCGGCCTCGGCCAGGGTGACCACCACGCTGTTGTCGGGTCGGCGCGTGACCGATTCGTAGCGCACGCGGGCATCACGCAACACCACGCGGGCGTCCTCGACGATCGCCGTCAGGTGCTTGTCGAGCGCGGCCTTCTGGTCCACCTGCATCAGGAAGTGGACGCCACCCTGCAGGTCGAGGCCGAGCGACATGCCCTTGGCACCAAACGAGGACAGCCAGTCCGGCACGGTGGAGGCGAGGTTGAGCGCCGACACGTAATCGCTGCCGAGGACCTCGTCGAGCGAGTCCGACGCGCGGGTCTGCTGCTCGGCACTGGTCAGGCGCACCAGCACGCTGTCGTCGCCGAGTTCGATCTCCTTGACCGGCACTTCGGCCTGCTCGAGGGCGCCCGCGACCCGATCAACCAGGGCCTGGTCGACCGGTGCGCCGCGGCTGGCGCTGATCTGGACCGACGGGTCCTTCTGGTAGAGGTTGGGCAGCGCATACAGCGTGCTCAACACGATGGCCAGCACCAGGACGATGTATTTCCAGCGCGCGTAAGTCAGCATCGATTGCCCCTGCGGCGACCACCCCGGCCGCCGTGCGTCAAAGTGGGTTGGTGGCGGCTCAGGCCGACTTCAAGGTGCCCTTGGGCAGGACGTTGGCGATCGCGCCCTTCTGCACGCGGATGCGCACGTTGTCGGCGATCTCCACGGTGATGAAGTTGTCGCCCAGGTCGGTGACCACGCCGGCCATGCCACCGTTGGTCAGGACTTCGTCGCCCTTGACCAGCTTCTCCAGCATCGCCTTGTGTTCCTTGGCGCGCTTCATCTGCGGGCGGATCATCAGGAAGTACATCACGCCGATCAGCAGGATCGGGAACAGCAGGCCCGTCAGGCCACCGCCGAACAGGCCACCCGGGGCGGCCTGGCCGGCAGCCTGGGCGTGGGCGGGGGCGATCACGAAATCGAGCAGGTTCATGTTGGATATCCGGATAGACGGAAAATAAGTCCGGGATTATGGCATGGCTTGGGCTGGGGTCGCCCCGGGAAGCCGGGGCTCCTGTAGGAGCGGCTTCAGCCGCGATCTGAAGCCGGCGTGCGCGACCGACTCCACGATCGCGGCTGAAGCCGCCCTACCGGCGCGCCGCGTAAAAAGACTCGCGGAAGGCTGAAAAGGTTCCCTGCCCGATCGCCTCGCGCATCCCGGCCATCAGCCGCTGGTAGTGCCGCAGGTTGTGCAGGGTGCCAAGCATCGGCCCGAGCATCTCGTTGCAGCGGTCCAGGTGGCGCAGGTAGCTGCGGCTGAAGCCGTTGGCGCAGGCGTGGCAATCGCAGCCCTCCTCGATCGGCCCCAGGTCCTTCTCGTACTTCGAGTTGCGTATGCGGACCACGCCTTCGCTGGTGAAGAAATGGCCATTGCGGGCATTGCGGGTCGGCATCACGCAATCGAACATGTCGACGCCGCGCGCGACCGCCTCGACCAGGTCTTCCGGCCGGCCGACACCCATCAGGTAGCGCGGGCGATCCTCCGGCAGCTGCGGCGTGGTGTGTTCGAGCATCGCGTTGCGCTCGGCCTCGGTCTCACCCACCGCGAGGCCGCCGATCGCATAGCCATCGAAGCCGATCTGCTTCAACCCCTCCGCCGATTGCGTGCGCAGGTCGCGGTACACGCCGCCCTGGACGATGCCGAACAGCGCCGCGTCATTGCCCTCGTGCGCGCGCTTCGAGCGCTCCGCCCAGCGCAGCGAGAGCCGCATCGAGCGGTCCACCACGTCCACGCCGACCGGCTTGCCATCGAGGTGTATCGGCGGGCACTCGTCGAAGATCATCACGATGTCCGAGCCGAGCACCTTCTGGATATACATGCTCTCCTCGGGGCCGAGGAACACCTTGCTGCCGTCGGTCGGCGCGGCGAAGGTTACGCCGGCCTCGGTGATCTTGCGCTTGTGGGCGAGCGAGAACACCTGGAAGCCACCGGAGTCGGTGAGTATTGGTTTGTCCCAACCCATGAAGCCGTGCAGGCCGCCGTGCGCCTCGATCACCTCCAGCCCCGGCCGCAGGTACAGGTGGAAGGTGTTGCCGAGGATGATCTGCGCGCCGAGCGCTTCGATCGCGTCCGGGAACGCGCCCTTGACCGAGCCGTAGGTGCCGACCGGCATGAACGCCGGCGTCTCGATGGTGCCGCGCGGAAAGCTGATGCGGCCGCGGCGGGCGGCGCCGTCGGTGCCGAGCAGCTCGAACGACATGCGGCTCATGCGCCGGCCTCCGGGAACAGCAGCATCGCGTCGCCATAGGAAAAGAAGCGGTATTTCCCGCGGATCGCATGTGCGTAGGCGGCAAAGATCCGGTCCTTGCCGGCGAACGCGGACACCATCATCAACAGGGTGCTCTCGGGCAGGTGGAAGTTGGTGACCATCGCGTCGACCGAGCGGATTTTGTAACCGGGCAGGATGAACAGGCGGCTCTCGCCGGCGAACGGTTGCAACTGGCCGTCCCCGCCGCCGTTGCCCTGGCGCAACGCCGTCTCCAGCGCGCGCACCACGGTGGTGCCGACCGCGACCACGCGGCCGCCGGCGGCGCGGGTCTGGCGGATCTTCTCGACCAACTCGGCGCCGACGTTGAGCCATTCACTGTGCATCACGTGCTCGGACAGGTCGTCGACCCGCACCGGCTGGAACGTACCGGCGCCGACGTGCAGGGTGACGTGGCCGAAGTCCACGCCGCGCGCCTGCAGCGCATCTAGCAGCGGCTGGTCGAAATGCAGCCCGGCGGTGGGCGCGGCGACCGCACCGGTCTCGCGTGCGAACACGGTCTGGTAGCGCTCGGCATCATCGCGGCCGGGCTCACGCTGGATGTACGGCGGCAACGGCAGGCGCCCGGCATGAAGCAGCCATTGCTCCAGGCCCTCGGGCACGTGGAAGCGCAGGTGGTAGAACTCGCCGTCGCGCCCGAGCACCTCGGCCTCGCCACCGGCATCCAGGGCGATATGCGCGCCGGCCTTGGGCGACTTGCTGACGCCCAGTTGCGCGCGCGCGTCCATCCCGCCCAGCAGGCGCTCGATCAGGATCTCGACCCGGCCGCCGGTGGCTTTCTGCCCGAACAGCCGCGCCGGGATCACCCGGGTGTCGTTGAACACCAGCAGGTCGCCCGGTTGGAGCAGATCGGGCAGATCGCGGAACACCCGGTCCTCGAAATGGTTGTCGAATGCCTTGCCCGGCACGGGCGGCACCACCAGCAGGCGGCTCGACGAGCGTTCGGCCAACGGCGCCTGCGCGATCAGTGCAGGTGGCAATTCATAGTGGAAATCGGATTTCTTCAAGCAGGGTTCTTCGGGATCAATGACTTGCAAAAATGAATGGGGCCGGCGCCCGTAAAACCGCCCGCGCCCGGTGTCCGGTCGGCTGCGCGGCGACCGCACAGTGTAGCCGCGGCGGGGGTTATCGCCGCTGGAACGGCATGATAGAATCACGCAACTTATTGAATCGAAAAGAAAAACGGGTTTCGTCGGTTGCGGTGGCGAAACAGTTTCCCGACCTTCGGAGGATCCACATCCATGTCCAGCACCAACGACAACGCCATCGTCGCCAAGCTCGCGCCGCTGCGCGCCCACGCCGGCGCGCGCCGCACCGTCGGCCTCGATGACGCCACCCTGGCCGGATTCGCCGGCGATGCGGAACTGGTCGAGGCGGTCGAGGCCGCGGTCGCCGAGCATGGCCGGGTCAAGCAGCAGTTCGCCGACCTGCTCGACCTCGACGAGGCCGCCCAGGTCGAGGCGCTGCAGTCGGGCTTCATCAATTTCTACCAGGACGACGCGGTCAACCCGTACGTCGCCCTGACCGCGCGCGGGCCGTGGATCGTGACCCTCAAGGGCGCGGTGCTGCACGACTCCGGCGGCTACGGCATGCTCGGTTTTGGCCACTCGCCGGCCAAGGTAATCGCGGCGATGGCCAAGCCGCAGGCGATGGCCAACATCATGACCCCGAGCCTGTCGCAGCTGCGCTTCAACGCGTTGCTGCGCGAGGCGATCGGCATCGGCCGCGACTGCCCGTACAGCAAGTTCATGTGCCTCAACTCGGGCTCCGAGTCGGTCACCCTCGCCGCCCGCATCGCCGACACCAACGCCAAGGTGATGACCGATGAAGGCGGCAGGCATGCCGGCCGCGCGATCAAGCGGGTGGTGGTCAAGGGCGGCTTCCACGGCCGCACCGACCGTCCGGCGCTGTACTCGGACTCAACCCGCGCGACCTACCTCAAGTACCTCGCCAGCTACCGCGACGAGGCCAGCGTGATCGCGATCGAGCCGTACGACATCGACGCGCTGAAGCAGGTCTTCGCCGATGCCGACACCAACGGCTGGTTCATCGAGGCGATGTTCCTGGAGCCGGTGATGGGCGAAGGCGACCCGGGCCGCAGCGTGCCGGTCGATTTCTACAACGCCGCCCGCAAGCTGACCCGCGATCACGGCTCGTTGCTGCTGGTCGACTCGATCCAGGCCGGCCTGCGCGCCAACGGCGTGCTGTCGATCATCGACTACCCCGGCTTCGAGAACGTCGAGGCGCCGGACATGGAGACCTACTCCAAGGCGCTCAACGCCGGCCAGTACCCGCTGTCGGTGCTCGCGGTCGGCGAGCGCGCCGGCGCGATCTACAAGAAGGGCCTGTACGGCAACACCATGACCACCAACCCGCGCGCGCTCGACACCGCCTGCGCGGTGCTGGAGCAGGTCACCCCGGCGCTGCGCGAGAACATCCGCGCCCGCGGCGTCGAGGCGATCGAGAAGCTGGAGAAGCTCAAGGCCGAACTCGGCGGCATGATCACCAAGGTCCAGGGCACCGGCCTGCTGTTCTCCTGCGAGCTGTCGGGCGACTTCAAGTGCTACGGCGCGGGCTCGACCGAGGAATGGCTGCGCGAGCACGGCATCGGCGTGATCCACGGCGGGGCCAACTCGCTGCGCTTCACCCCGACCTTCACCATGACCAGCGCCGAGGTCGACCTGCTGGTCGGCATGGTCGGTCGTGCGCTGAAGGAAGGGCCGCGCAAGCAGCAGGCCGCGGCGGCGTAGATCAGCGGCGCGGGCGGCGCCACGCCACGACCGCGGCCACGATGGCCAGCGCTCCGATGAGCCACGGCCACCAGGGCGTGCCGCCTTCTTCCCCCGCCGCCACCATCACGGCGGCGGGGTCCGCGCCCGGCGCCGCGGGTTTTGCGGCCGCCGTGGCATTGTTCCCTGACGCCAGTCGCCACACGCCGCCGCGCAACTCGACCTCGCCCGCCAGCGGCGGCAGCAGCAGTTCACGCCAACTGATCCGCAAGTCGCCGATCTTCGGGTCGAGCGGGTTCTCGGAGCTGGTCAGGCCATCCCCTTCGGGCTGGAAAGTCGCGGCAAGGTTGCCAGGCAGTCGCGAGAAGCCGGGCCGGAACTCTTGCCATCGGCCCAGTGCCTTCAATACCGCAGGGTCCAGCGGCCTGCCGTCGAGGCTCGGCCGTGGCGCCCACCAGCGATGGCTGTCCAGCGGCAGCCGGGGCGGATTTTCATGGCCGGCGGAGAAACGCGAGGAATCGATCCACGCAGCTTTCCACACGCGGTCGTAGGTGTCCTCGCCAATCCGTCGCCACTGGTACATCTCGACACGGCGATCGAGCCCGAACTGGTCGGTGCGCACGCCGAATTCGGCATCATCCAGTTCTCCGCCCGACCGTGGTTCGCCTTCCGGCACCGGCGAGGCGAGTGCCTGCGCATGGGAATACGCGATGCCGCCAACCAGAAAAAGTGCCGCGAGACCAGCGCGCCAGGCCGTCCGCCGGATCATGCCGCCAGCGTCCTCGCCTGCAATTCGGCCACCTCGTGGACGGTACGGTAGCGACCGCGGTCGTCGCGCGTGACACCGGCCAGCGCGCAGCCCGGGTCGTGGGTAAAGAACAGGTGCACGTTGCGTTCCAGCTTGTCGGCGAGGAACGCCTTCTTTTCGTCGATCAGCAACTCGGCGTTGCGGTCGTAGCCCATCGTGATCGGCACGTGCACCCAGGGCCGACCGGGGATCAGGTCGGCGCAGAACACCACGCCGCCATGGGGCTGGCCGTCGACCATCTCGGGCCCGACGATCTCCGACAGCATCAGCCCCGGCGTGTGGCCGTCGCTGTAGTGGAAGCGCACGGTATCGCCGAGCGTCGTTGAGCGCTCGCCGTCGACGAGTTCCAGCCGGCCGCTCGCCTCGATCAGGCCCGGCAGTTCCGGAATAAAACTCGCGCGGTCACGCGGATGCGGCGCAATCGCTCGGTGCCAATGCTCGCGACCGATGACGTAGCTGGCGTTCGGGAATACCAGGCGCGGCGTCTCGCCTTCGACGTACGGCGTGAGCAGACCGCCCGCATGGTCGAAGTGCAGGTGCGAGAGCACCACCACGTCGATGTCTTCGGGCTTGAAACCCGCGCCCGCCAGCGATTCGAGCAGCACGTGGCGATCCTCCACCACGCCATAGCGTTCGCGCAGCTTCGGCTCGAAAAACGCACCGATGCCGGCTTCGAACAGGACTGTCTTGCCGCCCAGCGGACTGGCCAGAAGCGCGCGGCAGGCCAGCTCGATCCGGTTGTGCTCGTCCGGCGGCGACCACTTCGCCCACATGGCCCGCGGCGCATTGCCGAACATAGCGCCGCCGTCGAGTTTCTGGCTGTTGCCCAGCAGTGACCAGAGTTTCATTGTCGGCTCCAACTACTCGCAGCCGCGGCCGCGTCCCGACCATGATCGGCGATCGGGCGGCGCAATGAAACCGTGATACCCGCCAGTTGCGACGGGGCGCATAATGCCCCCGTCAACCGCCGTAGTGAGGATGCCGCCATGCGGATGCTTGCAGCCACGACCCTCGCCCTGGCCGCGCTGGCCACGATGCCGGCATCGAACGCCCAGACGGCGCCGGAACGCCCACGACTGGTGAGCTGCCCGGCCGTGATGGAGCATTACCTGCCCGGTGACTACTACTTCTGTGTTGGCGGCCACCGGCAGGCCGACGGCTATGCCAAGGGGGCGATCGGCTACTTCGAGCAAGCCGCCGGGTGGGGCCACAAGCGTGCGCAGTACGTGCTCGGGCTGATGCATTTCCAGGGCGACGGCACGCCGGTCAACCGCCCGTTGGGGCTTGCATGGATGGCGCTCGCCGCCGAACGCGACGACCGCGAAATGGACGCCGCGCTGGCGTTCGCGCGGCGCCATTCGAGCAAGGCCGAACGCCAGCAGGCCGAGCTCCTGCTGGCAGAAATGTGGCCGACCTATGCCGATGAATCCACGGTCAAGCGTGCCGCGACCCGTTACGAGCGCGAAACCCGCGACCTGCGGCGCTCGCTCGCGTTCGATCCGTTCTCTGCGGTCTATATCGCAGGCCTTGGCAAAGGCTCCGCGAGCAGCATGCTGCAGAGGATGGACGAGCGCGCCGAGCGGTTCTTCGAAGGCTCCCGCGGCGGCACCGTCACGGTCGGATCGCTGGACGTGGTCCGGGTCGACGCCGCGAAGCAGGCCGACGCCGAACCATCACCGGACGGCGAACCCTGAGGGATCGCGGCACACCCGCCGGGAAGCGGAATGCGCGGTCAGTCGGCCGTTTCCAGCAGCACGTCGGTCGAACCCACCGGATTGCGCGGGTCGGTACCGCCGGTCAGCTCGCCGCTGCGCTTGTCCCATTCCACCGTCTGCAGGTTGCCCCAGGTGCCCTCGCCGGCATCGACGGCGTGGCCCATCGCCTCGAGCGCCTTGATGGTGTGGGCGTCCAGCGCATCCGGCTCGGCCGCGATCACGTCGGGCATCCACTGGTGGTGGATCCGCGGCAACGCGGCGACCTGCTGTGCATTGAGTCCGGCGTCATAACCGAGGATGCCGAGCAGCACTTCGGTGATGATCCGGCTGCCGCCAGGCGCGCCGAGGATCGCGACGGCGTCATCGGACTCGATGATGGTCGGCGACATCGAGCTCAGCATGCGCTTGCCCGCCTCGACCGCATTGGCCTCGAAACCCATCACCCCGAACGCGTTGGGCGTGCCGGGTTTGAGCGCGAAATCGTCCATCTCGTCGTTGAGGATCACGCCGGTGCCGGGCGCGACCAGTCCGGAGCCGTATAGCAGGTTGACGGTCTGGGTGGCGGAAACGCGGTTGCCATCGCCATCGATGATGGAGAAGTGGGTGGTCTCGTCGTCTTCCATCGGCACCGGCTGGCCGGACAACAGGTCGCTCGGGGTCGCCTTGTCCGGATGGATGGTGGCGCGCAGACCGGCGGCATAACCCGGGTCGGTCAGCATCTCCAGCGGCATGTCGACGAAGTCCGGATCGCCCAGGTAGATCGTGCGGTCGCGGTAGGCGCGGCGCATGGCCTCGACGATCAGATGGGTGCGTTTGGCGTCATCCAGGTCGGCCAGGTCCCAGGGCTCCAGGATCTGCAGCATCTGCGCCAGCGCCACCCCGCCCGACGACGGCGGCGGTGCGGTGACGACGTGCCAGCCGTCGTAGTCGAACTCGATCGGCTCGCGCTTGCGGACTTCGTAGCCGGCCAGTTCGGCGGCGGTCCAGTGGCCGCCCTCCTCCTCGACCGAGGCCAGCAGCCTGTCGGCGACGTCGCCCTTGTAGAACCCGTCGAAACCCTTTTCGGCCAGCAGCCCCAGGGTGCGGGCCAGGTCGGGTTGCTTCAGCACCTCGCCGACCTGCGGCGGGTCGCCATCGGCCAGGAATACCTCGCGGGTGCCGCGGTAACGCTCCATCACCTCGGCGCGGCGTGCGTAGCCCCGCTCCAGCCGCCCGTAGATCGGGAACCCGTCGCGGGCGATCCGGATTGCCGGCGCCAGCGAGGTCGACAGCGGCAGCTTGCCGTAGTCGCGCGCCAGCAGCACCAGCGCCGCTGGCAGCCCGGGGATGCCGGCCGACCACGGACCATTGGTCGCGCGGTTGCGATCGAGCTCGCCGTTCTCGTCGAGATAGGCCTCCGGCGTCGCCGCGGCCGGCGCGATCTCGCGCGCATCGAGGAACACCTCATCGCCGCTGCCGGCTTCGTGCAGCAGGAAGAACCCGCCACCGCCAAGCCCGGAACTGATCGGCTCGACCACCGACAACGTCGACGACACCGCGACCGCAGCGTCGAATGCATTGCCGCCGGCACGGATCATCTCCAGCCCGGCCTCCGTGGCCAGCGAGTGTCCGCTGGCGATCGCGGTGCCCGGCGGCGTCGCGGTGGTCGATGGAGTCGCGTTGTCCGGTTGGGCATCCTGCGCCGGCGGCGACGCCGCGCAGCCCGGCAGCGTGGTGGAAGCCAGCAGGCCGCCCAGCAGGATCGTTCTCAGCTCAACGCGCATCGGGTGCTCCTTTGGTTGCAGTCAACCTTGTTGCAGCCGCATCAACTTCGCCAGCAGCTGGTCGTGGGATTCGGGGATGTCCGGATCGGGATCGATGCACTCGACCGGGCAGACGACGACGCATTGCGGCTCGTCGAAGTGGCCGACGCATTCGGTGCAGCGCGCCGGGTCGATCACGTAGATGGTTTCACCTTGCGAGATGGCCTGGTTCGGACAGGCCGGTTCGCAGACATCGCAATTGACGCAAAGCTCATTGATCTTGAGGGACATGGACTTACCTGCCCCCCGCCCGCGCGGGGGTGGCGACCCGGCAAGGCCGCGCCCGGCGGACGGGCGCGGCCCGGGGCGTCACTTGGCCTCGATGAACTGATAAGCCACCCCGGCCGGGGCCACCGCGGCCTCGACCCGCTCGTTGTCGGCGGCGTCACCGATGAACAGCACGCGCACGCCGTCCATCGAACCCGGATCGACCTTGGCGAACGCGCTCACGATGATGTCGGCCATCATCGCCGACTCGGGCGAGCCGAACGCGATCAGGTTGCCCTCGACGATGCCGCGCTGCATGGCGATCTCGACCTCTTCCTGCAGGCGCGCGCGGGCACCTTCGAAGCCGGCGCTGTCGGAGCCGGGCAGGTAGTACAGGTACGGGCTGCGGGTGATCTCGCCCATGTTGCGGGTCACCACATCGGACAGGTAGGCGCCCCACTCTGCATCGTCGTTGGTGGCCGGACGGGTCAGCGGCGCGGCCACCGCGGTCGTGTCCTCGGCGGGCGCTTCTTCCTTCTGGCAGGCGGCGAGCAGCGGCATCGAAAGCAGGGCGATCATCAGCAGGCGCGTGGTGGTGTTCATAAGGTTCCCCGTGTTGTCTGGAAGGTCATGCAAGGGTGCGCTGCCATTGTGCCTGCAGCGCGTCGGCCACCGCCGGGGGCACGAAGCCGGAGACATCGCCGCCAAGGCGGGATATCTCGCGTACCAGCGATGAGGAAATGAAGCCGTATTGCTCGGCCGGGGTCAGGAACAGCGTCTCGACCTCGGGGATGAGGTGGCGATTCATGCTCGCCAGCTGGAACTCGTACTCGAAATCCGACACTGCGCGCAGGCCGCGAAGCAGCACCCCCGCGCCGAGTTCGGCGACGAAGTGGGCGAGCAGCGAATCGAAGCCGATCACCTCGACGTGCGGGTGGTGGGCCACCGCTTCGCGTGCAAGTTTCACGCGCAGGTCCAGCGGCAGCGCCGGGCTCTTGGCCGGGCTTTCGGCGACGCCCAGGATGAGGCGGTCGAACAACCGGGCCGCGCGATCCACCAGGTCGACGTGGCCGTTGGTGATCGGGTCGAACGTGCCGGGATAGACGGCGATGCGGTTGCGGGCCGGGGTCATTCGGTTCGAGGCTCTTTGCGGCGGCCGTCCGGGCCTGCCAGGTCGCCGTCGAGTGTATCAGCGGCGGGTTCCGGCGGCTTCCGCACGCGCCGATACAGGACGTAGCGGACCTCGCGGGTGCGGCCCTCGCGATGCAGGCTCCAGCCCGCCGGCATGGCAACCCGCTCGGCCAACGGCGCCTCGATGTAGAGCCAGGCGTCATCGGCAAGCAAGGGCTCCAGCTCCGACAGCACCTTGTCCCACAACCCCGCCGCGAATGGCGGGTCGACGAAGGCGATATCGAAGCTCGATCGCGGCTGCGCGGGCAACCACGCGAGTGCGTCGGCTTGGACCACGCTGGCGGCCTCGCCGCCCGGCAGGCGGCGGGTGGTGTCCAGCAACCGTGCGGCCAGTCCGGGCTCGCGTTCGACCAGCGCCGCCGATGCCGCACCCCGCGACAGTGCCTCCAGCCCGAGCGCCCCGCTGCCCGCGAACAGGTCGAGCACGCGTGCACCGGGCAGCACCGGTGCGAGCCAGTTGAACAGGGTCTCGCGGACGCGGTCGGAGGTTGGCCGCAGGCCGGGGGAGTCGGCCACTGGCAGCGTGCTGCCACGCCAGCGCCCACCGATCAGGCGCACCTGGCCGGTCGTCCCGGCACTTCCGCCACGGCCCTTCAGCGACGCGCCTGGCGCGGGTTTCCTCATCGGGTCGGCTCCGGGGCCAGTGCTAGCATGCGCGCATTGTCCAACATGTTTCCGAGCGCCTCACTCGATGGTCAGTTTTTTCCGCCGCAAGAAGCCCGAAAAGCCCGCCTCGAGCCCCTCCGATCGGCGCTACAGCACCGAGGAACTGGCAGCCGCGTTTCCGCAGGCGGCCGAAGCCGATGCTTCGGACGACAGCGCGGATGACAAACCGCTGGCGGCTGTCGGAACCCGGGACAACCCGGCCGGCATCGTCGAGAAAGCGATCCCGGCCGAAATCGTGGCCGCAGCGCTCGAAGCCGACGTCGACGTCGACGCAGCCAAGCCTGCCGCGCCGCCTGCTGCTGAGCCTGAGCCTGCTCCTGAGCCTGAGCCGGCGCCGGCGCCGGCGCCGGCGGAGCCAACCCCGCTCGAAGCGCCAATCCCGGTTGAGCAGCCGGAACCGGCGGAACCGGCGGCGGAGTTTCTGGCAACCCCTGTCCGGGCGGCTCCGACGTCCATCGACAACCCGTCACCGCAGCCGTCCGCGCCTGCCAACAAAGCCGGTTGGCGCGAGCGCCTTGGTGGCAGCCTGTTCGCCCGCAGCTTCGGCGGCATGTTCTCGCGCCACCCGAAGCTCGACGACGACCTGCTGGACGAAATCGAGACCGCCCTGATCACCGCCGATGTCGGCGTCGCGGCGACCACCGACCTGGTCGAGGTGCTGCGCAGGCGCATGAAGGCGCGCGAGTTCGCCGATGCCCGCGCATTGCTCGACGCGTTGCGCCACGACCTGCTGGCATTGCTCGAACCGGTCGCGGTGCCGCTGCGGATCGACCCGGCCGCCAAGCCATTCGTGCTGCTGACCGTTGGCGTCAACGGCGTCGGCAAGACCACCACCATCGGCAAGCTGGCCAAGCGTTTCAAGGACGAGGGCCGGCCGCTGATGCTGGCCGCCGGCGATACCTTCCGCGCCGCCGCGGTGGCGCAGTTGCAGGCGTGGGGTGAACGCAACGGCGTTCCCGTGGTGGCCCAGGGACAGAACGCGGACGCGGCCTCGGTCGCGTTCGATGCGCTGCAGGCCGCCAAGGCGCGCGGCATCGAGGTACTGATCGCCGACACCGCCGGTCGGCTGCACACCCAGCAGGGCCTGATGGCGGAGCTGGGCAAGATCAAGCGGGTCATCCAGAAGCTCGACCCGGCGGCGCCGCACGAAGTGTTGATGGTGATCGACGGCACCACCGGCCAGAACGCGCTGTCGCAGCTGCGCCAGTTCCATTCCGCGGTCGGCGTGACCGGGCTGGTGGTGACCAAGCTCGACGGCACCGCCAAGGGCGGCGTGGTATTCGCGCTGGCCCGCGAGTTCGGCATCCCGATCCGCTTCGCCGGCATCGGTGAGCGGCCCGAGGACCTGCGCGTGTTCGATGCCGGGGCGTTCGTCGACGCGCTGCTGCCGCCGTCGCTCGGCGCCTAGCGCCGGGAGCCGGACGCGTGGCCGCCACGCCAGGACCCACCGAGTCACCACGGCAGGAACGTCGTCGCTGGCGCCTGGTCATTGCCAAGGGTGCCGGCGCCGCCCTGCTGCTGATGTTGATGTTGAGCCTGCACTGGATGACCCGGCCAAGCCAGGTCGCCGGCCTGATCCTCGACCGCGTCGGCACCGCACTCGGGCTGGAAATCAGCAGCAGCGGCGCCAGCGAATACAACCTTCGTGGCACGCCGGGGCTGGTGGTCCGCGAGCTGGTGGTACGCCAGCCCGGCGCTGAAACTCCATTGCTTACCGCTGGGCGCGTCTACCTGTCGGTGCCCTGGGCGACGTTGCGCGCGGTGGGTTCCGGTGGCGGCACTGCCGACCTGACTGTGCGCAGGGTCGAACTCGATGCGCCCCGGCTCGACCTCCCCGCCCTGCAGCGCTGGCAGGACACTCGACCGCCCGGCGGCGAGATCCGCATCCCGACGCTGACCGATGGCCTGCGGATCGCACGCGGCGAGGTCGTCGGCGAGGGCTGGTCGATCGAACGACTCGGCATCGACCTGCCGTCACTGGCACCCGACGCAAAGCTGGCGGCACGCGTCGGCGGACGGTTCGTCAATGGCGACACCTCGGTACCGCTTGACCTGCAGGTCGCCCTGACCCGGCCGTCGCTGGATGCCGGGCTTGGTGCGACGGGCATTGCCACCGTGGTCACGCCGGATTGGCGCATGCCAATGCGACTGCGGTTGTCCGGGCGGCTGCACGATGGCGACGACGGGTTCGGCCTCGAGGTCTTCAGGTTGGGCGCCGACGCACGCTACCTCGGCGGCGGTCAGGAACTGCCATTCGTGTACGGGCTTGCCGGTCCGTTGCGTTACCACGAGGGCCGGTTCGCGATCGCGCCGTTGGGCGCGGTGTTGCGCGGCGATGGCATCGTCCCGGATTTCGAAGCGCACGGCCGGCTGTCCTGGCAGGACCAGCTCGCCTTGCGACTCGAGGGCGCCATCCAGCAATGGCCATCGGCGTGGCCGACGCTGCCGCCACCGGTCGGCCAATCGGATTCACCGCTGCCGTTCGTCCTCGACTACCGCGGCGCGGCGGACCTTTCCGGTGCCACCGCGCTGCAACTCCGGCGCGACGCGACCCGGTTCGATGCCCGGTTCCACCTGCCACGGATCCTCGACTGGCTCGACCAGTTCGCCACGGGCACGCCGCTGCCACCGCTGGACGGCACCCTGGTGACACCGCGACTGGAGATTTCCGGCGCGACCCTCGAAGGCTTCGAGATCGAGTTCGGCGATGGAGGGGACGCGCCATGAACGCGATCCCTGCCCCACGCCTGGAACCGGCCGGCGACGACACCTTCGCCACCCGGCTGCTCGCCTGGTTCGACCGCTGCGGCCGTCACGACCTTCCCTGGCAGCACCCGCGCACGCCGTATCGGGTCTGGCTGTCGGAGATCATGCTGCAGCAGACCCAGGTCAAGACCGCGGCGCCGTATTTCGAACGGTTCGTCACCGCCCTGCCCGATCTGCCCGCGCTCGCCGCCGCGCCGCTCGACGAGGTGCTGGCGCTGTGGTCGGGGCTCGGCTATTACGCCCGCGCGCGCAACCTGCACGCCGCCGCACGGGCCTGCGTGGAACTGCATGGCGGCGAACTGCCGCGCGACATCGAGGCGCTGGTCGCGTTGCCCGGCATCGGCCGCAGCACCGCCGCGGCGATCGCTTCGCAGGCATGGGACGACCGCCACGCGATCCTCGACGGCAACGTCAAGCGCGTACTCGCGCGCTACCACGGCATCGACGGCTGGCCCGGTACACAGGCGGTCGAGAAAAAACTCTGGGCGCTCGCCGAAAGCCACCTGCCCCACACCCGGATGGCCGACTACACCCAGGCCCAGATGGATCTCGGCGCCACCCTTTGCACCCGCTCCGACCCGGCCTGCACGTCGTGCCCGCTGCAGGCCGACTGCGTCGCGTACCACTTGGGCCGCTGCGCCGAATTGCCAACGCCCCGGCCCGGCAAGGCCATCCCGCAACGCCACGCACAGGTGCTCTGGCTGGAAGACGACCGCGGTCGCGTGCTGCTGCAGCGACGCCCGCCGGCCGGCATCTGGGCCTCGCTGTGGACGCTGCCGCAGACCGACGACGAGGCTGCCGCCAATGACTGGTTCGAGCGCCACCTGCGCGGCGACCGCGCGGGCGCCGAAAGCCTGCCGGCGATCGCCCACGCGTTCAGTCATTACAAGCTGGAGTTGTTGCCGCGTCGCTGGCGCGGCGTCGCCCTGGGCGATGCAGCGGGCGACAATGACGACCTGCGATGGGTCGAGTTCGCCGACCTGGCGACACTGGGCATCCCCGCCCCGATCCGTCGCCTGCTGGAAACCCGCCGCTGATCTTCCCTAAGGCCCGCCGATGCCCCGTTCCGTCCATTGCGAATACGAGAAGCGCGAAACCGAAGGCCTGGATTTCGTGCCCTGGCCCGGCGACGCCGGCAAGCGCGTGTACGCGCACATCGGCAAGCCCGCCTGGGCCGCGTGGCTGGCGCACCAGACCATGCTGATCAACGAGAACCGGCTGTCACCGATGAACCCGCAGCATCGCGCCTTCCTCGAAGCCGAGATGCTGAAGTTCCTGTTCGGCGGTGATGCCGAGAAGCCGGCCGGTTACGTTCCGCCAGAAGAGGCCTGAAGCTCGTCGCGGGCCTCGCGCTCGGCGCCCTTGAGCGCCTTCGCGTCGAGCGGCTGGATCTTCTCGATCCGGCACGGGATCGGCGTGCTCTGGCCACTCACGATCACGTTGTCCAGACCCGCGAACACCGTGCCCGTCTGGTCTCCAAGGCTGATCGCATGCCCGTACTCCAGGTTCGGGCAATCGCTGGTCAGCGTCAGCAGATAGGCGGTCTGGGGGCGCACCCACACGGTGAGCGCCGAATCGCCCAGCGGTTCCCAACTGTGCAGGCTGCCGAAATGGGTGAAGCTGTTGACCGGTGCACCGGCATGGGCCTGGTGGATCGCGAGACGCTGCTGGTCCGACAGCGTCGGACCGGTCGCGCATGCGGACAGTGCGACCACGGCGGTGACTGCCAAGAGGATGTTTTTCATGATTCAACTCCGTTGAGTCAGGTGACTTCGACATCATGCACTTGCCAGCGTGGACGCGGGCCGCCGGGCAAACCGTCATTCAGCGTCGGCTCGGCTTGCCAGCCCCCTTCGGCCCCCGTATCATCCCGCTGCTCACACGGCCTGTCGTGTTCGTGGCCGGGTAGCTCAGTTGGTAGAGCAGGGGATTGAAAATCCCCGTGTCGGGGGTTCGATTCCCTCCCCGGCCACCATTTGGTGGCTGTCGTCGTGATCGCGGTAACGCAAGCCCTGCAACGGTCCAAGCCGATGCGGGGTTTTTCGTTTGTGGCGCCCCCCTATTGCGGCAACGCGTAGGCGATCACGTAGTCGCCGATCGGGGTCTCCATGAAGTGGTGGCCGCCGGCCATGATCACCAGGTACTGGCGACCGTCGGCCTCGTAAACCATCGGGCTGGCCTGTCCACCGGCCGGCAACACGTCCTGCCAGACGGTTTCGCCGGTCTCGATGTCGATCGCGCGGATCAGGTTGTCGGTGGCCGCGGCGATGAACACCAACCCGCCGGCAGTGATCACCGAACCGCCGTTGTTGGGCGTGCCGATCTCGATCGGCAGGTGCGACGGGATGCCCATCGGACCATTGGCGCGGGCGCTGCCGAACGGGCGGTCCCACAGTGTCTCGCCGGTCGCCAGTTCGATCGCGCGGATGCCACCGTAGGGTGGCTCCTTGCACAGCAGCCCGGTGAAGGGCTGGCGCCAGCCCGCGTTGACGTCGACCGCGTACGGCGCGCCGGCCTGCGGGTCGCCGGCGCCCTCGGCACCACCCATGTCGCCGCGGACTTCGCTGCGCGGCGCCCAGCCCATCTCATCCGCCCGCGCACGCGAGACCAGTTCGACGTGGTTGGGCATGTCGTTGTAGTTGGCGATGATCACGCCGCGACGCGGGTCGATCGCGATGCCACCCCAGTCCGAGCCACCGTTGTAGCCGGAATATTCGATCGAATGGCTGTCGCCGACCGGTGGCGTGTACATGCCCTCGTAACTGGCGAGGTGGAATTGGATGCGGCACGACAGCTGGTCGATCGGCGAGATCCCCCACATGTCGCGCTCGGTGAGCTCCGGCTTCTGCAGCGTGTGGTAGAGCGAGAACGGCTGGGTCGGCGAACGCTCCGCCGGCTCGACCCCGCCCTGCGGGACCGGCCGCTCCTCGACGCCGACCAGTGGCTGCCCGGTGCGGCGGTCGAGTACGTACATGTCGCCCTGTTTGCTCGGCAGCACCAGCGCCGGGACCACGCCGTTGGCCGTAGGGAAATCCACCAGCGTCGCCTGCGAGCCGAGGTCGTAATCCCACACGTCCTTGTGCACGGTCTGGAAGTGCCAGGCGGGTTTGCCGGTGGCCACGTCGAGCGCGACCAGCGAGGTTGAATAAGTGTTCTCACGATCGGTGCGCGTGGCGCTCAGGTAGTCCACGGCCGAGTTGCCCATCGGCAGGTAGACCAGGCCGAGTCGCTCGTCGCCCGAGGCGGTCGTCCACATGTTGGGGGTGCCGCGGGTGTAGCTCTCGCCTTCCGGCGGCAGCGCGCTGATATCGGGCCGCGCCATGTCCCAGGCCCAGCGCAATTCACCGGTCACCGCGTCGAAGCCCTGGATAACGCCGGACGGTGCGTCGAGGTGTTGCCCGTCCAGCACCTGGTGGCCGGTGACGATGACGCCGCGCACGATGGTCGGCGCCGAAGTCATCGAGACCATGCCGGGGTACGTGCGCCCCATGCCGACGGTGATGTCGACCTGGCCGTTGTCGCCGAAACCGGTGCACGGCCGGCCGGTGCGCGCGTCGACCGCGACCAGGCGCGCGTCGAGCGTGCCTTCGATGATCCGGGTGGCGCAGTTTTGCGTCACGGCGCTCGTGGAAGGAACCTCGTAGTACGCGACGCCGCGGCAGGCGGCGGTGTACGGAATCGCCTCGTCGGCGACGCGCGGGTCGTAGCGCCAACGTTCCTCGCCGCTGCGCGGATCGAGTGCGATCAGGATGTTGCGCGCCGAACACAGGTACAAGGTGTCGCCGACTTTCAGTGGCGTGGTCTCGGCGCCCCAGTTGTGGTCCGGCAGGTCACCGGTGCGATAGCTCCAGGCGCGTTCGAGCTGCGCGACGTTGGCCGGGGTGACCTGCGCGAGCGGCGAATAACGCCCCGCGGCATTGCTGCGGCCATAGGCGGCCCAGTCGCCATCGGCCGGCGCGTCCTTGGGTTGCGCGACATCGCCGGCACGCGGTGCCTGCGGCCGTGCAACCGTAGCTGCCTGCGGAACGGCCTGCTCCGATTTGAACCAGCCGTGCGGCACGAACGCCAGCGCGAACGCCCCCACGAAAACCAGCCCCAGTACCACCGCCAGCGCGCGGGCCATCGTCTTCGACGCGCCCTGCTGCAATCTTGGCAACAACAACGCCAGCACCAACGCGAGCACCACCATCAGGCCGAGCCGCGGGATCCAGCGCCAGTAATCCAGGCCCGACTCCCACGCCGACCACAGCACCGTGCCGACGAATACCGCGGCGAACCACCAAGCGCCGCTACGCCGACCACGCATCAGCTGGACCCCGGAGACCAGCAGTCCGAGGCCGGCCGGCAGGTAGTACCAGGAACCCCCGAGCGCGACGAGCCAGCCACCTCCCGCCGCCAGTACCAGCCCAAGCACGGCGACAACCGCACCGAATACGCGCAACGACCAGTGGCAGGACCAGCCCGCGTGATGTTCCGTCGTCATGACCGTTCACTCCGCCTGGGGACCTGTCGCGTTCTAGCACAGGGCCCGTGGGCTCATGGCGAACAACCGGGGTGCCAGCCGGGGTGCCAGCCCGGCTGCCACCTCCATGCGCCGTAGTATCCTCGCCGACGCAGCCACGAACCGGGGAGCAGACAAATGACACGCACGCGCTGGGCAAGCTGGAAAACCTGGATGGGATTGGCAGCGTGCGCGGTATTGCTGGCGGCATGTGCCAGCGGCCCCGTGCGGCGCGTCTCCGAACCTTCCGCGCGCATACAGCAGTTGACCGTCCGCGCCGATGGCAGTTGGTCGGCCGACCTGCGGATCGAGAACTTCAGCAGCATCCCGATGCGCTTCGACTCGTTGCGGCTCGACCTCGAAGTCGAGGACCACGTTGCAGGCGCGTTGCTGGCCTCGCCGGCGTTGACGATCGGGCCGGAATCGGCCGACGTGGTGACGGTGGCCCTGGCGCCCGCGGCGGCGGCCAAGTTCGCTGTCGCCCAGGCCCTTGCCGATGGAAAGAGCATCGATTACTCGTTGCAGGGCACGCTCACCGCGACCCCCGACGAGGAGCGCCAGCGCCAGTTCGAGATGGAGCGCGGCAGCGTGCTCAGCCCCGCCCCCGGCCTGCCTGGAGTGATGCGATGAGCAGTTACAAGGCGCCGTTGCGCGACATGCAATTCGTCCTGTTCGACGTGCTCGATGCCGAGTCGCAATTCCAGCGCATGGGCTTCGGCGATGCCAGCCGCGACGTCCTCGAAGCGGTACTGGAGGAAGGCGCGCGCTTCACCGAGACCGTGCTGGCGCCGCTCAACGAAACCGGCGACCGGGTCGGCTGCAGCTTTGACGCCGCCACCGGCGCGGTCACCACCCCGCCCGGCTTCAGGCAGGCGTACGAGCAGTACGTCGACGGCGGCTGGGCCGGCCTCACTTCGCCGCCCGACTTCGGCGGCCAGGGCATGCCGCACGCCGCCGGGGTGCCACTGAAGGAAATGATCGACGCCGCCAACCTGGCCTGGGGCAACTTCCCGCTGCTGTCGCACGGCGCCACCGAGGCACTGATCCACCACGGCGAGGACTGGCAGCGCGAAGTATTCCTCAAGCCGCTGGTCGAAGGCCGCTGGACCGGCACCATGTGCCTGACCGAACCACACTGCGGCACCGACCTGGGGCTGCTGAAGACCCGCGCGGTGCCGAACGACGACGGCAGCTTCGAGATCACCGGCACCAAGATCTTCATCACCGCGGGCGACCACGATTTCACCGACAACATCGTCCACCTGGTGCTGGCGCGGTTGCCGGATGCGCCGGCCGGCAGCAAGGGCATCTCGCTGTTCGTGGTGCCGAAGGTGCGGGTCGCGCGCGACGGCACCGTCGGCGACGCCAATGCGGTGCGCGTCGGCAGCATCGAACACAAGATGGGCATCCACGGTTCGGCCACCTGCGTGCTGAACTTCGACGGTGCCCAGGGTTACCTGGTCGGCCAGCCGCACAAGGGCCTGATGGCGATGTTCACCATGATGAACACCGCCCGCCTCGCGGTCGGGCTGCAGGGTCTCGGGCTGTCCGACCGCGCCCTGCAGAACGCCTTGGCGTACTCGCGCGAGCGCCTGCAGATGCGTTCGCTGTCGGGCGCGAAGTTCCCCGACAAGCCGGCCGACCCGATCATCGTCCACCCCGACGTGCGCCGCATGCTGCTGACCTGCAAGGCGCTGGTCGAGGGTGGCCGGCTGATGGGCTACCACGCCGCGTTGCTGGTCGACATCGCCCACAACGCGCCCGATACCGACGAGCGCAAGCAGGCCGATGCGCTGCTCGGCTTCATGACCCCGATCGTCAAGGCCTGCCTGACCGAGTGGGGCGTGGAGTGCACCTACCACGCGCTTCAGTGCTATGGCGGCCACGGCTACATCGCCGAGCACGGCATCGAGCAACTGGCCCGCGACGCGCGCATCACCACGCTTTACGAAGGCACCACCGGCATCCAGGCGCTCGACCTGCTCGGGCGCAAGGTCATGCAGTTGCAGGGCGCCGGCCTGCAGGTATTCCTCGGCATGGTCGAGGCGTTCTGCAAGGAGCACGAAGGCAACGCCGCGGTCGCCGAATTCATCGCGCCGCTGCGCGACAAGGCCGGCGAGTGGCAGCGACTGACGATGCAGATCGGCCAGCGCGCCGTGGCCGATGCCGACGAGGTCGGCGCCGCCGCCTACGACTACCTGATGTACTCGGGCTACGTCGCCCTCGCCTACTGGTGGGCGCGCAGCGTGGCCGCCAGCGAGGCCTCGAGCCAGCCGGAGGGTTTCAAGGCCGGCAAGCGCGAGACCGCGCGGTTCTATTTCGCCCGGATCCTGCCCCGTACGCTGGCTCACGCGGCCGCGATGGAAAGCGGGACCGCGCCGCTGATGACGCTGGATGCCGGACAGTTCGGCGAATAGACGGTCCAAATCGCAACAATTGAGGTATATGCTCGGTTTCCAATGGAGACCGACAGAGCGAAATTGCGCTTGGTCCACTCCGGAAACCCGGTCGGTACGATCCGACCCGGTCCGGATGGCCTCCCCGTCACCCCGCGCCATGGCATCGAACAGCTCAACGCCGTCCGCCTGTTGTCGCTGGACGCGCACGGTCGTGTGCTGGACTGGATGAACTGGCAACAGGCCGCCTGCCTGTACGCCCGCGACGCGGTGGCGTGGACGCTCGGTGATCCCTGCCTGACCGTGCATGGCGGCATCAACCGGATCAGCGGTGAGTCCAGCCTGCTGCAACTGCACCCCATCGTCGCCGCCCGCGGCCACGCCCGCGGCCATGCGCTGGACCCGACCCCCGCGCTGACCAACACCGCGCTGTTCGCCCGCGACGCACACCTGTGCCTCTACTGCGGCCGTGAGTGCCATCGTCCGCAACTGACCCGCGACCACGTGCTGCCGGTATCCAGGGGCGGTCGCGACGTCTGGGAGAACGTCGTCGCCGCGTGTTTCCAGTGCAACTCGCGCAAGGGCAACCGCACCCCGCAGCAGGCAAACATGCCGCTGCTGGCGGTGCCCTACCGGCCGAGCTGGGTCGAGCACCTGATCCTGTCCAACCGCAACATCCTGGCGGACCAGATGGCGTTCCTGAAAAATCAGTTGCCGAAGAAGCACGCGCGCTCATTGAGCTGACCGCATCGCGTCACATTCCGGACTCCGGGCTGCCGCATCACGCGCAGTTGCGACGCAGCGCGCGCGTTGACGCCTGTGGTCGGCTCCCCGACACTGGCAGGGACCTGCAGCAATGGAATCGACGATGTCCCTGACTTTCGGCCTGACCGGCATGGACCCGGCCACGGAAACTTCGCTGAAGACGGCGTTCGACGAGGCCAACCGGCGGCTCGGCGGCACCTGGCAACTGCTTCCGGAAACGCAGGGCGACTACATCGCGGTCGACATGGACAGCATGTATGGCCCGATGAGCTGGCTGCGCCTGCATGCCGCCGGCAAGACCGTGATCGGCCTGACCTCGGCGCCGCGCACCCAGGCCGACTTCCGGCTGGCCCAGCCGTTCGACGCCAATTCGCTGCTGCAGGTACTCAACGAGATCGCCCCGCCATCCGCGCCCGCCGGCCTCACCCCGGCGCCGCAGCAGCAGGACCAGTTGCCGGAAGAGCAGCCGCAGCCCGTCGATGAGGAAGCCGGCGCGATCAGCGACGCCACGCCCACCGAGGAAACGTCCAGCCCGCGCGAGCCTGCAAGCGCGGCGGTCGCCCAGGTGGTGCCCGCCGCGCCGAGCCTGCAGCCACATGCACCGCCGCAGGCCTCCGTGCCCGTGGCCGACCCGGAGCCCCGCACGCTGGCCGAATGGCTGGCCTCGGGCCGGGTCCAGGGCCAGCTGAAGCTCGAACGCGACGGCGTGGACCTGCTGCTGGATACCGCACAACGCCAGTACCACGGCCCGACCGCGCTCAAGCCGCTGGCCGGCCATGTCGGCAGCCCGCTGGAAGCCGGCGACTTCGTGCCGGTCAAGGACTGGAGCAGCCAGGTCGCGTCGCTCGGTGCACCACAACCGCTGTCGCGACTGGTCTGGTTCGGGGGGCTTCTCGCCGGCCAGGGCAAGCTGATGCCCGGCTTCGATCCACAGGCGCGCTACCAGATGCTGAAGTGGCCGCAGACCGAGCGCGAGTACCCGAAGCACTTTCGCATCGCCACCGCGATGATGAAGGGGCCGGCCACGCTTGCCGAGATCGCCGAGGCCAGCGGCGTGCCCGAGGCCGACGTCACCGACTTCGTCAATGCCAGCCTCGCCACTGGCTTCGCCGATATCGAGCACCTGCCGGAACCCGAAGCCGAGACGCCGAAGTCCGGCGGGCTGTTCGGGCGCCTGCGAGGACGCTGAAGCCACGCATACCGCACGCCTTGCCCCGCCCCGGCGCCGGCGGGACAATGGGCGACTGCCGTCCGACGCCGTATTGATGATCGACCCGCAACGCTATCCGCGCCTCTCCCGCATCTCCGTCCCCGCCGACCTGCGCGCGTTCCCCGAAGAGGAGCTGCCCGCGATCGCCGCCGAACTGCGCGGGTACCTGATCGAGCAGGTCGCCCAGTCGGGCGGCCACTTCGCTGCCGGCCTCGGCGTGATCGAGCTGACCGTGGCGTTGCATTGGCTGTACGAAACGCCGGTCGACCGGCTGGTCTGGGATGTCGGCCACCAGACCTACCCGCACAAGATCCTGACCGGTCGCCGCGACGCGATCCACACGGTCAAGCAGAAGGACGGCGTCGCGCCGTTCCCGAAGCGCGAGGAGTCCGAGTACGACACCTTCGGCGTCGGCCACAGCTCGACCAGCATCTCCGCCGCGCTCGGCATGACGATCGCGCTGCAGCGCGCGGACGACGAGCGCAAGGTGGTGGCGGTGATCGGCGACGGCGCGATCACCGGCGGCATGGCGTTCGAGGCGCTGGCCCACGGCGGCGGCATGGGCGACGACCCCGACGGTGTCGAGCCGAACCTGCTGGTGATCCTCAACGACAACCAGATGTCGATCTCCGAGAACGTCGGCGGCGTGACCCGGATGCTCGGGCGGTTGTCGGGCAGCCGTACGCTCAATGCCATCCGCGAGGGCGGCAAGAAGCTGCTCGGTGACAAGCACGGCGCGCCGGCGCGCTTCGTCAAGCGCTGGGAGGAACAGTGGAAAGGCATGTTCGTGCCCTCCACGTTCTTCGAGGAACTCGGCTTCCACTACACGGGCCCGATCGACGGGCACGACCTGCCGGCGCTGCTGGGCGCGCTGAAGACCTTGAAGGGCCTCAAGGGCCCGCAGCTGCTGCACATCGTCACCACCAAGGGCAAGGGCTACGAGCTCGCCGAGGGCGATCAGATCGGCTACCACGCAGTCAGTCCGTTCGACCCGTCGCAGGGCATGGTCAGCAAGCCGGGCGCGAAAAAGCCGACCTACACCGACGTGTTCGGCGACTGGTTGTGCGACATGGCCGCGGCCGATGACAAGCTGCTCGGCATCACTCCGGCGATGCGCGAGGGCTCCGGTCTCGTGCGTTTCAGCAAGGAGTATCCGCAGCGTTACTTCGACGTCGCCATCGCCGAGCAGCACGCGGTGACGCTCGCTGCCGGCATGGCCTGCGAAGGCGCCAGGCCGGTGGTCGCGATCTACTCGACGTTCCTGCAGCGCGGCTACGACCAGTTGGTGCACGATGTCGCGGTGCAGGGCCTGGACGTCTTGTTCGCGATCGACCGCGGCGGCGTGGTCGGTCCCGACGGTGCGACCCATGCCGGCAACCTCGACCTCA
The DNA here is from genome assembly GCF_052547215.1 of Lysobacter sp. F6437. NCBI lineage: Bacteria > Pseudomonadati > Pseudomonadota > Gammaproteobacteria > Lysobacterales > Lysobacteraceae > Lysobacter > Lysobacter sp. F6437. Next base: position 183,502 of record NZ_JBQWRB010000004.1, on the reverse strand, counting down.
GCTACCTGCGTTGCGTGCCGAACATGGTGGTGATGGCGCCGGCCGACGAGGAAGAATGCCGCCGGATGCTGTCGACCGGCTACCGCCACGAAGGCCCCGCGGCAGTGCGCTACCCGCGCGGGACCGGGCCGGGAGTGGCAGTGCAATCGACGCTCGAAACGCTGCCGATCGGCAAGGCCGAGGTCCGCCAGCGTGGCGCACGCATCGCACTGCTTGCGTTCGGTGCACTGGTTTCGGCGGCCGAAGAAGTTGGTGCGGCACTCGGCCTGACCGTGGTCAACATGCGCTTCGTCAAGCCGCTCGACCGCGCGCTGGTGCTCGAACTGGCAAGCACCCACGAAGGCCTCGTCACCCTCGAGGACAACGTGGTTGCCGGCGGCGCCGGCTCCGGGGTGGCCGAACTGCTGGCGGCCGAGGGAGTCGTCGTCCCGATGCTGCACCTCGGCCTGCCCGATGCATTCCAGCACCACGCCAGCCGCGAGCAACTGCTGTCCGAAGCCGGGCTCGACGCCGAGGGCATCCGCCGGTCCGTGCTCGCGCGCTGGCCGAAACTGGCCATCAAGCCGGCGGCCGGCACCGCCTGAGCGCCGCCCGCCGCGCAGGTCGCCCGGCGGGAATCCGGTGGCTGGATTCAGCCGGAACAACCCTTCAATCTGGCCGGCGCGCCGACCTCGTCGCGTTCCTTTCCGATAGCCCCGTTCCTGCGCTGGCAGGTGCGGCAATCCCGGACTGGGGGACGTTTCTTGATCATCAACTACGGGGAAGATGCGTGTCCGCCAGACCTCGACGCGGACATCTGCATCATTGGCGCCGGGGTCGCGGGCCTGTCCGTCGCCCGTTCCTTCATCGGGACGACGGTGACCGTGTGCATCGTCGCGGGCGGCGGCATGGAGGCGGAGGAGAGGTACCAGGCGCTCTATGGAGGCTCGTCGATCGGCTGCCCGCCGTTCGACCCGGCCGCCTCGCGGATGCGCGCCTTCGGCGGCACCTGCAACCTCTGGGGCCGCGGTTGTATCCCGCTGGGGAATGCGCTGGATCAGCGCGACTGGATTCCCCACAGTGGCTGGCCGGTAACCTATGCCGAGCTCGAGCCCGACTATTGGAAGGCGCGGGCCTTCTGCGGACTCGAATCACACGACTTTGCCAAGGGGTCGTTCGTGACCCCGCCCGAGCTGGCCCCGCTGGACTTCGATGAAAGGAAGCTGGTCAACCGGATATTCGCGGCCAGCCCGGTCCACTTCGGCAGCGCCTACCGGTCCGAATTCGAGCAAGCGTCGAACGTCAAGGTACTGCTGCATGCCAACCTGACCGAACTGATGGCCACCCCCGGCGGGTCCGCCGTCGAGGAGGCGCGGATCGGGACGCTGGACGGGAAACGCGGTTGTGTCCGCGCGCGTCACTTCGTGCTGGCTGCAGGCGGCATCGAGAATGCGCGATTGCTGCTGTTGTCCGACTCGGTGGTCCCCCAGGGGCTCGGCAATGACCGCGACGTGGTCGGACGCTACTTCATGGACCACCCCAGCGGAAAGCTGGGCGCGATCGTCACCGACACGCCGGAAGCGCTCACGCGTCCATACGACCGCAACCTGGCGAAAAACCCGGTGCCCTCGCATCCGGAGATCTGCCTGTCGGAGGAGGCCCAGCAGGAACACCGGATCCTCAATGCACGCCTTCGTCCGTTCGCGGTGGAAGGCTCGGTACCGAAAGGCATACGGGCCCTGCGCGGGCTCAAGGCCGCCCGGCGCGCGAAATCACGGGACTGGGAACTGTCGCTGAAGGAGCAATTGTGCGTTCGCCACAACGGCGAGCCCCAGTACGTCCGGGAGGCCATCCCGCCCACCGAAAGCACCGCGAGGCTGGCGATGGACCTGGCGCTGGGTGTCGGCGACATCGCCAGGGCAGCGGGACGCAAGCTGGCCGGGAAACCCACGGTGAAGACCGACCGCGTCGACGTGGTCGGGTACTTCGAGCAGGCGCCCAACCCCGCGAGCCGCGTCACCCTGGGCAACGATACGGATGCGCTCGGGTTGCGCCGGGTCTGCGTGGACTGGCGCCTGGACGCGCTGGACATGCATACCTACCGGACCGCGGCCCGCCTGTTCGGCGACGAACTGGCGCGGGTCTGCAACGGCCGGTTCGAGCTGGAGCCCTGGTTGCGGGCCGATGACAACCCGGTCCCGCAGGTCTTCGGCACCTCGCACCACATGGGCACCACGCGGATGTCCGACGATCCTGCCAGTGGAGTGGTCGATCGCGACTGCAAGGTGCATGGCGTCGACAACCTGCACGTGGCCGGAAGCTCGGTGTTCCCGGCCGGCGGTTGGGCGTTCCCGACATTCACGATCGTGGCGCTGGGCCTGCGACTGGCCGGCCACCTGCGTGCGCGGCTGGAACAATCGCCGCTCGAGCTCGCCGAGGCGCCGGTGAGACAGGCGGTCGCGTAAGGCGACCGCTGGGAAGATCGAGTTCGCGAATCCGGACGGAACGGTCGACGGCTCATTCCGTTTCCGTCGCGGGCTCCCGGCTGGGAGTCGTCTGCGATGCATCCGACCCCTGCACCACATAACCCCGCCGCTCCAGTTTCGCCAGGTAGCCGTCCGCCGCCAGCACCTGGTCCATCGGCAGCAGCGCGAGCGTGACCGCATGCTCCGTCAGCGCCAGCTCCGCCGCCTCCAGCCACGCACGCTCGATCTGCATCGGCAGGTCGTCGTAACCGGGCCGGCGTCCGATGTCGCTCTGCAGCACCGACTCCAGACAGCTCCATTCCAGGCTGTAGTAAGGCAGGCGCCGAAAGGTTTCCAGGTCGCCGCTCGCCCAGGCATTGGCGCGCGCGGCCAGCGTGGCAACCCGTGTTCGAGGACCGCCACGGTGCGCTCCAGGCATGCGCTGTCGTCCAGCGACGCGCGGTTGAACTCCCTCAGCAACTCGCGCGGCGCATCGATGGTCGTCCTGACCTGGACCGGCGTCGGCTCCAGGCCGGCCCGCCCGGCCGCGGCGTTGATCACCGGAGCGACCACATTGCTGCCGAGGCCCAGCCGTTTCATGGCTTTGCGCTCCAGCTTCTCGGCGGCAAACATCGGCCGCCAGCGCTCGATTCCAAACTCCCAGCCGAGGTACTTGTCTTTTTGAACCTCCCAGCGCGCGTGCAGGGCGGGAGGCAACACGTCATCAAGCTCGGCGCCATCGGGGTTCCGGCGCGCGCGCAGCGCCGCGGGGAGCAGGCCCAGGCCCTTGAAGAACCCGACATCGAAGTGGACCGCCCACATCGGTGACTGCAGGATCCGGCCCGCCTGGGCGATGACCGCTTCGACCTCGAGCGATTGCCAGGTCATCGCGTCGGGCAATGGCGACACCACGCCCAGCACCCACATCTCGTGGTCGCCGCGCGACACTTTCCACATGCGCGGCCCCGGCTGCACGCCGGTCACCATCACGACATCGAGGTCGCGGATGGCATCGCGCTCCGTGCCGGCGGCGGCGTCCAATGGCATGGCCGGTGGCGATTGCAGGCCGGTCTCCGCCGCGGTGGAAACCAGCGGTGAGGAACCCGCCAGCGCAACAAGACCCATCAACAAGGCGGCTTGCATCGAATGAACTCCATGTCCGAATCGGGAAAGCGGGGACGCGTGGCTGCTGGCCGGCGATGGCGTCTCGTCCATGCGCGAGGTCCGACCGCGCTTCCCGGGTACAAGTTCCCCGCAACGACAAACGCCCGGCAGGGCCGGGCGTCGGACGATTTCGAGTTGGTCGACGGCCTCTACCGAATTACACCGTACGGGCCTTCAACTGCGTAGATTTACGCAGCGGGCGCCGCCCCCATACCGCCAAAAATACCGCCAAAGCTGCGCGACACCGGCGCCGGCTCGGATGAAGGATCAGAGACCAATCACGACCTCCGCTGGGGTGCCCGGCGCTGCCACGAGGATTGGCATTGGCAGCTTTGAGGGTGTGGATGGCATCGCCGCACCGCCGGACGGGACCAGTCTATCAAGTTCAGCTAAAAGTCCTCGATGCAAGCGCCCACTCCCCCCGTGTCCACGGCGTGCTTATGTCGCCGAGTACGGGGAGCGTGGTGCTTCCGCTTCGCTCCAGCACTTGTCATCGCCGCTTCGCGTCAATGACCTCTCTCATACACGCAGCCGGGGCGGAACCCTGAGCTGCCGCGTGGCGCGGCGGGGGTTGGGGCGCTAAACCCACTAATTCCTACCCGATTACATGTAGCCCGCTGCCCACGCCTCCCTCTCTAACCGACTGTTCGGATAGATGTTGTTACGCTCGACCGGTTTCTCAACGTGGTTTCTCTGCCCGCAGATGTACCGGCGACAGGAGCCAAGAGGCGGGCATCGATTTCTCACCGACACCTCGCTCGTCTGTCTCCCTACGGTTCGCGTCCTAAAAAGATAGACGCTCCCCCTCCGAAGGTTGCGAAGGTGGCGAGTCAATCTGTCCGCAACCTTCGCCATCTTCGGTATAGACATCGCCGCCTTCGGGCTTCGGCAACCGCCAGGTCCAGCCGCCGGCCATGCCGGACTTGACCGTCGCCACCCCCAGTTTGCGCTTGGCCCGGTTGATAGCGTCCTTGGAAAAGCCGGCGGTCGTCGCCTCGGTGAACACGTCTTTGGCCGCGCACGTACCTTTCGACAGGACATCTCGCAGGAAGCCTGCTGCCCCTTGTCCGTCGCCGTCATGGTGGGTTTCAGCCGCTGCAAGCAGTTCTGTAGCTGAGCCATCCAGTGCCTCTCCCCAGACCACGCAGGAGGCTTCAACGCCCTCGTGGCCGGGCAACTCCACCTGCTGCAGGTCGTAGGTGAAGCCGCCGTCGCTGGGGCCGTGGTTAGCCTTGGCGCGGGCGAGGAACTGGCGAGCCGGTTCATCTCCACGGGCCTCGGCACGCGCGGTGATCATCACCAGACGGGCCAAAGCCGCGAATGCGAGTGATCCGGTGAGGCGTTCGACCGGGTTGCGGCCGCTAGTGCCCTTGCTGAAGTGAGTAATGCCCAGCAGGGCGCAGCCGTGCTCCTGGGCCAGGTGGACCAGCGGCTGCAAGCTGCGACGCACCTCTGCGTTCTTGTGCGAGTCGCCGCCCACCGCCGACACGATGGGGTCGACAATCAGGAGGCGTACATCCGTCAAGTCCGCCAACGTGGCGCGGAGGGCATCCGTATCTGTTGCGGGGTCGAAGGGGCGCACGTTTTTGCCTTGGCGAACACTCTCGACAAAGTTCACCCGCCTCATGTCCGCGCCAGAAGCGCAGAGGCGCGGCACCAAGGTAGTCGGCAGATCGTCCTCACCCGACCAGATCACAACATCGCCGCCTGCTGCCTGAGAGCCATCAGGCCACTTGCCGCCGGCCGTGATCGTTGCGGCCAACGCTAGGGCGATGGTCGTCTTGCCTGTGCCCGGCTGGCCAGCCAGCATGTGCAAAGCACCGCGTTCGAGCCAGCCGGGCCAGAGCCATTGCACGGCCACTGGAGCAATGGCATCACCCCGGATGAGCACGGCACGCGGCAAATCGGAAGGCTTCTTCGAGTCAAGGGCTGCCGAGTTCATACCGGAACCCCGAGCAGGTCCAGAACTGCCGACTCAAACCCGCCACCACTCAAATGTTGATGAAAATCGATCCGGTCACCGAGCCCGCAACCAGCAAGACAGCACCAGACTTCTGTGCCTTCAACGAACTTAACGGCCAGCTCCTGCTGGTCATTGTGAAATGGGCACAGCCCGACCGCCCACCCGCGGGCATTGGGCCTGCGCATTCCCGAGACGTGACCCCGATAATAGGTTTCAGGCGTCGGCAGGCGCTCACACCAATCTGCCGGCGACCTCGGGTACTTGGCCAAAATGAGCGCATTGCGCTCTGCAAGCAGAGCCCTAAGCACCACCTGGAGGTCGCCATCAGTTGCGGAATCAGACAAGCAATCCTCCTCCGCCCGGCGTTGCTCCTCGACCGGGATCACTGGCCGGGCTCCTTGCTGTTCTCAATCTGGAACGCGATCTGGAGCAACTTCGACGCCGACCGCTCCAAGGCGGCCGCGACTGCCCGCAAGTCGTTTGGAGCCGGTCGCCTGCAACTCATGTCGCGAAGACACCAGGCGGCCGCCTCTGCCGTGCGTGACTGTTGGATCAAATCGATGGCGACGGCCTTCATGCCTTCGCCCCTTCATTGCAGATGAACACCGCCAAGTCGCCCCGGCGATAGCGGACCAAGCGGCGGCCAATTTTCAGGAACGGGGGGCCCTGACGCAGCGCGCGCCAGTTCCGAAGGGTAGTGGTGGCCACTGCCAGGATGGCAGCAGCTTCCTTCTCGTCGATCAAGTCACCCGGACTGAGCAAAATTTCCTTCGTCATCGTTGCTTCCTATTGCTAGGGTGGCCCTCCGGCAATCCGGAGGGCACTGCGGTAAGCAGCGATGTGGAAATTTACGCACAACGCGGAGGATGAGAACTCCCGCCGCTAGCGGGTAGCGCATTCCGCTAGCGGGACGTACACCTTGCTAGCAGCGCGTAGGTCAAACCCCGTTCAACCAGCCGCGCACGGTACGAAAAGCTTTATTCACCCTCTTAGCGATTTCTCCGGCGGCTTGGTCCTTGCTCGGCCAGCTGCCGTTGCGATACAGCTCGATTGCCTGCGCTTTCGCCTCGTGGTTCTTTGCATGACCAAGAATCGCTGCATCGCGCCTAATCGAACGCTGAGTTTCCGCGCTGAGTTCATCGCTATTGCCGGCACCGACGATCCCCATAACCAGCCCACCCGCCTTAGTTGCACTTATCAACCATTCAAGCGCCACGTCAGTCCGACCCTTGTTCAGAAAAAAGCGAGCTTGGTCGGCGGCGTTGATCGCGGTAGCCAGTGGCATCTGAATGGTGGAAGCGAGCGCCGGTGGCAGCATGGAAAACAATTTATTTGCTCGCGACTGCGCGTGCTGGAAGCCATCTTCGTCGAAGGTCAGCGAATCAATCTCTGCCAGCTCACTGTAGTACGCCACCCAAAACGGCGCAGTTAACAGATCGGTGTCGATGTCTAGATCAAGGTCAAGCCCGAAATTTTTCAGGCAATACTCCAAGTCTTCCTGCACTAGTGCGATCTTGTCTTCGATCCAAACGATATCCATAGATACTCTTTTCATTTCTTCCAAGGTGGCCAGCTCTCACTGGGCACTGGCCCTACGCTTCGGGCTGAAGCGATAACGCAGCGCTTGCCGGAGCCGTTTCCCGATCCAAATCGGGTGCCTCCACAACTCCATCCCTCCGCAGATAGATTCCTCTGTCGCGCGCCCCTTATTGTTGTGGTGGGGGGCACTAGTCTTGGATCGCCTTCAATAGGCAGTCCTTCGCATCCGAGTAGAACTGGATGTCGATCCGGGTTGCCATGTCGTCCGAGAGGTCGATGAGCTGCCGTCGGCATGACACCGGCATCAGCAACGCGCTGGCACCCTTTTCCACCCCAAGCTCTACCAGGTTCACAGGGTCATGTACCGGCTCGATCGAGCCACCCAGGTTCACCTCGCCTACCACGATCAGTCCCCCGCGGACACTGCGCTTGAGCAGCGCCGTGCACAGGGCGACCAGACAGGCCACGCCTAACTTGCCACCCGCCTTGGCTGCATCGAACGCCCGAAGCTGGGCGGTAAACTCGTGATGCCGCGGATCCTTGTCCCCAACTAGTTGCTGCGCTCGCGCATAGAGGTTCTGTTCGGCGTAGCCCATGCTTTCGCGAAAGGCCGGGGGCACGGGCTTGTTGAGGATCTTCACGCCCGATCCCGGGCCTTCGTTGACCTCGATGCGGAACAGTCCGGGGTGCTCATCGTCGGCGCCAGGGCTGAGCGTCCATACCTGCCCCGGCTCCAGGGGATCCTCACCAATGCCACCGGCACTTTGCAGTTCCGGCGTCGACACAAAGCGCTCCACGCCATCTTCACCCAGCACGTAGCTGAAGTGGGTATTGCGAAACTCCGCCGCGCCGATCCGCTTCTGCTGCTCCTTGACCCGTCGCCGCGCTTCGAGCGCGATCCGCACGGCCCACTCGATGTCCTCGTCCGGCAAGTCGACCGCCGCCGGATACAGCAATTTCAAGAGCCCGCTGACCGTCTTGTTGACAGCGGTAGTGTCACGCCCGGACAGAGCGCCTCCGTACTGCACGCGCCCTTGCAGCGATCCCATGCGGCTTTCACCGCGCAGCTGGCTCCAGCATTCAGACAGGAAATCACTTACCAGACCGAAGTGATCGGTTAACAGGTCCTTGTAGATCTTCGGCACGTCCCATCCGGGCAGGAAGGCGTGGATGCGGTCCATGTAGGCCGTGTCATCTCGCATCTCTGGTGGCATAGGCCCAAACAGGTGTCCAATGCGCTGCTGATGCTCCACGTCCACATCGAAGTTACCCACCAGCACGATGCTGCCATCCGCCCTGATGCTCTCCTTACCACGGCTGAACTCGCCAGACTCCATATAGCCTTTCATGATGTTCACGCCGTCCTTCTGGTCGAAGGAGATGCCGGATACCTCGTCGAAACACACCACGTCGTACTGGCACACCAAGCCACGCTGACCAGTGGAGTTGTTCACGAACATTTTGGCTACGGTGGCCTTGCCGCCCGAAATTAGGTGGGCATAGGGTGACACCTGTTGGAACAGGTGGCTCTTGCCCGTGCCCCTCGGCCCCAGTTCAACCAGGTTGTAGTTGCGTTCGACGAATGGAACCATTCGCAGTAGCAGCGCATCCTTCTGTCGCTCGGAGAGCCCTTCCGATTCCATGCCGATCGAGCGAAGCAGGAAGTCCTTCCACTGCGCCGTAGTGAACCCGACCCGAGCCTGGCCCAGCTTTTCCAACACGTCACGACTCGACAGCTGGATCTCCCGGATGGACTCGATGCCGAACGGACGCCCGTTCTTCTCCTGGGCAATGGCGGCGTCGTAGCCCAGGGAAATCTCGGCGTAGAAGCCACCAGTCAACATGCGCTCGTGCTGGCTCACTAGACCGGCATCGATGCGCACGTCTTTGAGCTGCAGGCTGGGCAGGCTCGCCAGATAGCTGTCGGTCTTGGTATCCAGTCGCGCAGTGATCAGGTCGATCAGCTTGATCTGACCCTGCTCCCGCGCCCGTGACTTGAACAGCTCCTGCTCGCCCGCCTTGACCGTACGGGACTGCAGCTGGCGCTGGACGATCTCCAGACCTTCCTCGATCTCTGCTGGATCCACACTGGCGCAGTAGCGACCTAACAGGAACTCCACCACGTAGGTAGGCACCGGGAACTGCCGACTGAAAGTCCTTACCAAGTCCTTGCGGACCAGGTAACCGTCCAGGGCGTCAACTGCCAGACGATCAATTTGATCGAGCTGCACGCTCATTCGTTCACTCCAATCGAAACTGCCCGCTGCGCGAGCAACGCACCATCCGCATCCAGGACAACCACAAAGGCGGCCTGTCCCTGCAGATCCTCGTCCTCAACGACCAACGAACAGGTGCCGTGTCCCGAGAACGCCTTGCTGGCAACCACGACGCTGCTGGTCGGGTCGCCCGCCCGCTGCCGCACGTCCGCTTGCAACCCGGCCACATGAGCTTCCAGGGATACCGAGACGCGCAGCCCTTTCCAGCCGATGTCACCCATCCGCACGGAACCCTTCGCTGACTCGACCCGGGAGGTCACTGTCAGCTGCAGCGTCAAGCATTCCTGCAGGCTCAAGCCGCCATGCGCGTATTCCTCACCCTTTTTGTAACAGGCGATGCCATCCGCCAAGGCAAAGGACTGCCCCGGATCCCAATACCAGGGATACAGACGCTCGTCAGAATGGGCGCCCTCCTTCAGCACAGCGCAGCGCCCCCACTTGGTGGTCGCAAGGGCCTTGGGCAACTCGATCTTGGGCAGCTCGCCCGGCAGCAGTAGCCAGCCATGGTCAGTCACCACTCTCACCTGCCCCCAGCCGGCGTCCAACAGAGCCGTGATGCGCGCAGAGATCTCAGCCAGTAATGACTGCACATGCAGCGCAAGCTTCCAGCCGCGCGCATGGCCCTCCTGGTCGATATCACCGAACTCGCACCAAGCCTGCCCTCCTGGCACTCCAACCGCATCCCCCGTCAGCACCTGCCAGCCTGAGTCCGTCAGCACTTTGCGAAGTTGCTGGGTGCTCAGACTGGATCCGGTTGCTGCGACGCCAGGCACAAAATCGTCCGAGTCCGGCTGGCCGATGAATTTGTCGGCCACAGGCGACACAGCGGCCTTGCCGGTCGCGGTCACGCTGGGCAGGCCGACCCACACCGGCTGCTCAACGACTTCATGCCTGGCATCGGCCAGCAAGCCTGCCAGTCGCCGCCCGAGATCGAATCGAAGCCCATCCACGAACAGCACACACTGGTTCTTCGCAACGTAAGCGGGTGGCCTGCCTTCGCGAACGCCGCCTGGAGACCGGGTCGCATGCGCCAGCGTTTGCAGCTGCCGCGCACCATCCTCTAACCAGGGCAGATAAACGCTCCTGATCGCAGCAGTGATCGCCGCATGGTCCTGCGGCAGGCCCGCATGCTCCAGTGCGCACAGCACTGCTTCGTCTGCCTGCCACCCTCCTGCGGAGTGCAGGGTCTGCATGTCTTCGATCGTTGCGGCGGCTGCGGATCGCGAGGTGGCGTCGGCCAGCTGCGCCAGCGATGCCATCGCCAGCGCCAGAGGCGCCTCGCCCATCGAAGCCCACACCAGGTCGCGCCGCGAACGATGGTCGCGCTCCAGCCGCAGCAACTGCTCTCGCGCCTCGTGCGGCGGCCGGGTGGCCAGCACATTGAGCGAGGCGCGCAAATCGTCTTCGCGCGCCTGATTCCATTGCGGCCACCCGCCCGCGACATCGGCATCGGTCAGCATGTCGAACAGCGGTGGGATGCAGCGACGGATCGACGCCGGAATGTTTGGATAGCGTGCGGGCGCCTCCACATAGCGCTGCCACACCACCGCCCACGGGCCAGACCGCATTGCCAGCTTTGCGGCTGCCGCCAGTTCCCCGTCCTGAACCTGGAACGCGAATTGCGCCTTGCATACGCGCGCGAACGCGGCCCAGGCATTTTCATCGCGGGCTGCACGGAACGCAGCCGGGGCATCCATCCACACCAGCAAGTCGCGAACTGGATCACCGCCGGTCAACAACGTGTTGAACCAGGCTCCATCCAGCCGCCGTGCCCGCAGTACATCAAGGGGCTGATCCATGACCTGCGACAGCGCAAGCAGCAATGCGTCCCGAGTTTCTCTGTCTTGACCGACATCCAATCCAAGCCCACCTTGCGCAGACTTGAGGAAGGCCACCGCGGTCCAGTCCTTCGCATTGGCCTGGGAGAAGATCTGGCCGCGATACTGCAACTCCGCCAAGGGGCGCAGCGACTCCGGGCAGCTTTCAATGGCGCGCAGGTCCTGACGCCCCACCTCGGGCAGGTAAAGGATGGGCGGATGTTGGCCATCCAGCTTGATCGAATTAATTTGGCCCGCCATGGCGCAGCGCAGCCAGATTGCCGGCCCGGCGCGATGGGCTTCGTCAATCGGCCCCAGCACCAGCAGTTCGGGTAGCTCGGCCTGCAGGGCGGCGATCACCGGTCCCCATTGACCATCCTTGTCCGGCCACAGGATACAGTGCGGTGCACACTCCGCGTCCCGATTGAAGCGGGCCGCACGGCGCAGAGCCTCAGCCAGGGCCTGCAGAGGGCTGGCAGGTTCGGGCATGGTCATGCATTCACCCCAAAATTCCTGCGCAGCCGGGCCAACAGTACCTCGGGCGTTTCGTCGATCTCCAGATCGCGCAGCAGGTCCATCGAAACGTCCAGCATCACCTCACCCGTAAACCGCTCGATATCGCCACGAATGCTTGGCGGCACGTCGATCCGTTCGTCTTCCGTCATAAGTTGCGAGAGCTGCAACACGTCGTTGCGGTGTTTGCGGATATGCCGACTGTCTACTGCATCAGCGTCAGCGGCCTTGCGGGCTACTAGGTCCAGCCACGCGCGCGCCTTCAGCGGAATCAGCGCCTGCTCGGTGACGATCCGCACACCGGCCAGTTGGTGGGTGTGCGCATGAAGGAAGCCGTAGTAGTCCTGGTCCAGCAGAATCGCCGACAGGCTCTCAACCTGCTGTTCGAAAGGCACCGGCGTCAGGTGGGCGCCCTGCGCCAGCGGCAGATGCCCGGGCTCACGGGCAAAGAACTCCAGCATGTAGGGGTACGCCGCATCGGTAGGCTTGGCGAAGCGATAGAAGTTGCGCCCGCCCTCACCATGCTGACGCACTTCATAGCCGCCGGCTTCGATGAAGTCCCACAGCTTTTGCCCAAACGCGGCGTCCAGTGCCTCCACGCACAGCACGATGTCCAGATCCTTGGTCGCCCGTGACGGCAGGGCAGCTTCCTCCAGCACCAGCTGGGCCGCCACGCCCCCGATGAGCGCATAGCGTGCCTCGTCACCGGCGAAGAACGCGGCAAACGTATCCAGTCCCTTCACCATGCGATCCGCTCCATCAAGTCCTGCAATGCCAGTTGCATGCGCTCATCCTTGCTGTCGTGCAGGCTCAGAAACAGCGACAGCGGATCAACCGTGCCCTGCGCGGCAGTCGCTTCCGGCGGGTATCGCCACAGCTCGACCACGCAGGTTCCTGCGTCCGGGGTTGGAATGTGCCTGGCATCCACCTGCTTGGGCCACTGACGGCTGGCGATGGCGTAGACAGGTTCGGCCGGATCGACCAGATCGGTCTGTACCGCCAGCGCGCTCTCGCCCGCTCGCGTAGTGAGCTCCAGCGGTAAATCCGCCTGTAGAACCCGTACCCGCTGTCGTACTGGTGTGCGCAGCAGGGGCTGCGAACGCTGCCAGATGGCAGCCGCAGGTTCGGCCAGTGCAAAGACCCGCGCCCGCCCCTGCGCCTCGCTCCGCACCAAGCCGCTGGCTTCCAGTGCCTTCACGGCTTGGCTGACGCTGGCCGCCGTGCAGCCCATTGCTTCGGCCGCCCCGGCAATGGTGACGGGTGGCAGCAGCCGATCCAACAGCAATGCGATTAACAGCTGTTGAGCCGCTGGTCCCAGGTTCTTCACCGGCTCCGGTAGCAGCCGGTGCGGACGCTGGAGAGTTTCGGCGCTGCCGATCGCCGGCCAGAACAGTTGCCGTCCGGGCACCACGAACGGCTGACCCAACTCCACTAGGCGTGTGCGCAGGTACGGAGGCAGGTGCTCGGCTACCAGGCAGACGCCGGTGGCGGGCGGGTCGATGCGCTCGGCCAGTTGATCCAGTTGCTTGCGCAAGGCCAGCGGTGGAGGTGCGTCAGTCTCGCGCAGGAACGCCACGAGCCACGTCTGCCCTGCCAGTCGGGCCAGACCCGGTTCATACCGTTGTTTCAGATAGCCGGGCAGCGCTCCAACCGGCTGGTCCAGCCACACCGGCACCTGGCCGGTGAGCTGCTGCACATACATCTGGAACTTGATGGTTAGGGGATTCATGCGCGGCAGCATAGCATCAAAACAATACTAAATAAATGATTTTTAGTGTTATTTTTTATAGCTTTGGCGAGCCGCCTGCTTCTCAGCTAGTCCCAGGTGGTGGTCATTGATGCGGTCGCCCTCCTTGCCGCCGTATTTCGGGCCGAGGCGGGACCAAGGGGCCGAGGGGACGTCGCTGCCGCGGTCCTTGTCCCACTTGATCTTGGGGCGTTCACGCAACACGCCGGCGCCCTTCTTGCCAACGTCGGGCACGGACAGGAAGGGGCGGATGTTCAGGCGTACGCCGTCATTGAGGTCGGGGTCCCAGCCGATGGGCTGCTGCTCCAGCGGCTTCCAGCGGACGAAGATGTCGTGGGGCTGCTCGCCCTTGAGGATCAGCTCCAGCTTCTGCTTCAACGCCTGGGCGGCGTCGAGTTTTTCCTGCGCGCCTTCTACGCCAGCTGCGGCGTCCTGGGCCTGGCGGCTGATCCAGTTGCCCAGGTAGGTGTAGATCAGGGCTTCGAGGGTCTTGGTGTCCAGCCGGTGGTAGTTGACCAGCGCGGCGAAGCCGTCGCGCAGGCCGTCCCAGACGTGCCAGATGAAGGGGCGCTGCTGGAACAGTTCGCAGTGCTGGGCGAAGAACTTGTCGCGCAACCAATGTTCCAGCGGCTTGCCGGCATAGCCGGCGCTGGCCAGCAGTTGCGTCATCACCCCGTTGTTCCAGCTCTCGCCATAGGCGGCGGCCAGCAGGTTCAGCAGGCGATCGGTGGCGGCTTTTTCGCCGCCCACGGGCGGAATGCACACGATACCGTCCTTGTCGGCATGCAGCAGCAGCGCCTGGCTTTGCTCCACCAGTACGCGCGCCTCGTCGGCCAGTTCCATGTCGGGGTCGATTTCGGCCGGCCAGCGGTAGCCAAGCAGCCGAGCGACTGCAACTTGAAGGGCATCTACAGAGGCTTTCGGATGGCCATGGAAGAGCCATTCGGTGGACTCATCAGAGTAAGGCTTTGGCAGACCAGCAGGGAAATCACAAGCAGCAATTGACCTCCAGTGGTTAGGATCGAAAGGCACCTTGATAAGCGTTGCATTCGTAACCTTTACCGATTGATCAAGCCGCCTTACCTCCTTATGGAATTCCAGTGACGAACAGAAAGCCCAAAGCGCAGGAAGATCCGCTTCCTCGAGGGGCCATAAAACCGCGCAGTTGTTATCGAAGAAAGTACCTTCGTACGAAGTTACAGGGAGCTTTCGCATTAAGCTCACGGTGACCCCCTTCTTACCCCAGGCGTCGCCACCTTGCAGGCTGGCGACGCCTTCTCTGGCGAGCTCACGCAGCGCGCCTTCTCCACGCTCCCACAAGATAATATTGCTCTTGCCGGCGAAAGCCTCAGTATTTTTAACCGTACTCTGATGAAAGCGCCAATCTCCATTGGCGAAATTTGCAACCTCCCAAAAACGCTTAATTAGCCGCTCGCCATCGCCAGTCCGCAGGCCGTACCGAGAGTCGGCATACCGCCGTAGTTGATCAAGACAAGAAACATCACCGAGAACGATGCGAGCATCTGGATTTTTAAGTTGCCCTAATTGATCCAGCAATAGCAGAGGCTCATTTCGCAGGCCAGCCGCCTTATCCGCAGAAGTCTTCGTGATGCTCAGGTCGATCGTTGGAATCAGCGTACCGGAAACAGGCTTGCCAGATGAAACCGTAAATAAGATGACGAATGCGCCCGCTGCTTGAGAGCTATCGAAGGCACCCTCGTTCAACCAACCCAGAAGTTGCCATGACGCTTCACGAAGCAAAGTTTCTCGTTGCTTCTGATACCTGCTCAAGAAAAGCCAGTTCTGCGGCATCACCACCTGTGTGGTGCCGCGCCCACCACCGACACTCAGCTCTAGGCAACGCTCAAGAAATACGTTTGCTAAATCGTGCTTTGCCCTGTCGTAGTGCCTTTCACTAAAATTTCGGAGCTCGTCACTCTGATTTGCTCGCGAGAGATAAGGGACATTAGTAATGACTAAGTGGTATCGCGCTTCCAGCAACCGCGCCGCCTCCAGCAGGCCCAATGCGCTGAGCGCGGATTCGCGCTGCGTTTCATCATCCTGTCCACTGTTTTTGCCGCCCAACGCCGCATGCAGCAGCGTTTCCAGCTGCGCATAGTCGGCGCTGTACAGGTCACCTTTTTCCCGGCTGGGCGAAAGCAAACTCCCCAGCAGCGGCGCCTGCGCAAACTGCTGATGCAGCCGTGCGAGACCTTCGCGCAGTTTCTGGGCGTCCTGCACATACTCAGGCACCAGTGCCTGCCAGTCCTCCACCTTCGCGGCCACCTTCAGGCCACAGCAGGCGATGCGCGGGCTGGGAATGGGCCGCACACCCAGCGACTGGCCGCGCTCGTCCGGATAGCGCCAGGCTTCCAGCGCCAGCGCGAATACCGCGATTTCCACGCAGCGTGCATCCAGCTCCAGGCCGTGCAGGTTATCGGCTAGCACGCGGTCTACCGCGTCGCGCGCGCTCAAACCCTCTGCGGCCATGCGCATCGGCACCAGCATCAGGAAGGCGGCCACCAGGAAGTGGCCTGAGCCGCAGCAGGGATCCAGCAGCCTGAAGTCGACCAGCGAATCCGGCCAGCCCTCGAATTTGCCTGCTGCAGGCGTGGCGTCTTCCAGCGTACGCAGATACTCCAGGCTTACCGGGCACGGCGTGTCCAGATGGCGCGTGTTCCACCACGCACCCAGAGAGTTGTGCAGCAGGAAGGCCACCATGTACGGCTCGGTGAACAGCTGCGTGACCGCAGGCAGCTGGTCGGCGCCGATCTTCACCTCGGACTTGTTGATCGCATCCTTGTTGTCGGCCTGCCAGAACTGGTAGACCCAGCCCAGGCTGTCGGAGGCGGTGAAGACATCCCACGGCAACTGCGCCAGCAGGTGTTCCAACGGAATCTGGACGTCCGCCGGCAGGACCAACTCGAACACCGGCGAGCCAGACTTGAAGATCTGCGGCAGCATGCGCTCGGCAAGCCGCCCGGCCAGCTCCCAGCCGTTGCGCGCGCCTTCGCCGGGCGCCAGTTCCTCGCATTCTTCGAGGGTGACGGCCACGCCATCGAACATCAGCAGTCCGTTTTCGGCCAGGAAGCGCGCAAACAGCATGCGGTGCCAGTGCTGGTAGGCAACTTCCTGCACAAGGTGCGCGAGGGTCTGCACCTTGCCTCCGTTGAGCTGGTCGCCCAGTTGGCGGCCATGCGCGCGCAGACGTCGGCGCAGGGCGCGCTGCGGCTCTTGCAGATGCGCGGGCGGATTGGCCTCGCCCACGCCCAGTTCGCCCAGGACGGCGCGGGCACCGTCTTCAGCCAGGCGTCGTGCCTGTTTGACGGTGGATTCCAGACGATTGCGCAGGCTGCGTTCCAACGGTTTCATGTCGCAATCTTCCTATCGCGGCCGCACGGGGCCGTTGGCCAGCTTGGCCTTCAGTGCTTCGGCAGCTTCCGCAGCCCAGGCGTCCACCTCGGCGGCGTTCTGCAGGGTGCGCTGTGGCAGCGGGACGAACTGTATCTTCGGCTCGCACAGCCGCGCGGCTTCCTCCGCCACCTGGGCAAAGCGCCCGGGCAAGGCGGCAATGCGGTCGGCCAGGCCCGCCAACGGATGCGCCTGCAAGGTGGCCAGCACGTCCTTCGTGGTCTGTACGTTGATGGCCGGGGTATCGGCCAAGGTCAGCTTTTGTGCGGCCAGCAGGTCGTGGCGCTGTTCCTGCTCCAACTTGGCCCAGTTGGGGTCGGCGGCCAGCAGGGTCATGCCCGCCTTGTGCCGTTCGGCATAGGCTGCCGCGCGTTGGTTGAGCTGCTCGCGCAAGGCTTGGGTCAGTTCGGTGCCGAGGCCGGGCACCGGGTCCGGGTCGGCCAGCAACTGCCGGCTGGCCTCGATGCCCGTGACCTGAGCGCGGACGGCCTCGGTGCCGTCCAGCGGCTCGGCGTGAGTCGCCAGCTCTTTCAGGCTGAGCCAGGGTACCCAGCGCGATTCGATACGGGCGGATTGATCCTTCCATTGCTCGATCAAAGCCGCCAGCGTGTCGCGCTGGTGATGCAGCGCTTGCAGTTGTTCGTTGCCGACGCTGCGGCGTAGGTCGTCGATCACGCCCACATCGGGCGATGCCGGCTTGGGCGCTTCGCCGCCGACCCGTTCGGACAGGACGCGCAGCTTTTCGAGAAACGCTGGCACCGAAGCAAGTTCTTCGTTGGGCTTGACGTTCACATCAAGTAACTGCAACAGCTTGCGGATCTGGATGCGCTGCGCAGCGGTAATGGTGGTGGCTTCCACCCGGAAGTGGGTCTTGCCGATGGCCTTGCGTTCCAGCGCCTTGAACTCGACCGGCTGACCACGGTCATCCTGGGCACGTAGCGCACCGGCCACGAGCAATGCGAACAGCGCGCCATCCACGGCGTCACCGGACCAGCCATAGGGCGCGCCTTCAAAACGCGCGCGCACGTCCGCGCCGGTCTTGCCGCCGGCGATGAAGCCCAACACGGCCTTGCAGACGGGGTTCTTGTCGGCCTCACCGTCGTCGCCGACAGCCTTGAGCGCATCGGGCGCGCCTTGGCGAGCGCGGTCGAAGACCTTGCTCCAGGCGGCATTATCGGCCATGCCGAATTGCGGATACAGGCGCAGCAGAGCGTTGTCAGCGGCTTCACGCAGCATGGCCTGGAGATCGCTGCCCACGATTTCGCTGCCGCCGCCCTGGTACACCCGCGCATCATTGAAGCAGTCGCGCAGGATCGCATAGATGCGGTTCTCGGCATTGCGCAGCGTGGTCTGCATGGCCTCGAAGGCTTCGCGCGTGTCGGCGGCGGCGCTCGCGCCCGGCGTGCCGCGCTCATCGATGGTGTTGCGGGCAGCCTTGTACTCCATCAGCTGATTGCGCAGGTCGTCGCCATGGCGCTTGGGCAGGAACAGAAACACGGTGGGTGACGCGCTGCCGGCCTGCCGCGCTTCGACCTTGACCGTATTTTCGTCGGCGCTCCAACCATCGCGCACCCAGACGTAGATGCGCTGCTCAGCGTCCTTGGGCAGTTCGGCCTCAAATAGCGGGCTGACCTCGCGCGACACCTTGGCAGTGCCCTGAGTCAGCGACAGGCGGCCGACCGTTTCACCGAACATCTTGCGGATGCGGGTATCGCGCTCGTGCTCCAAGGTGTGCGCCTGGCTGGCGAGGTTGGCGCGCTGGTTCATGAAGCTGTCGTTCCAGGCGGCGCTCTCCTCGGTCTGGATGCGGTATTCGGCATCGACCTTGATCAGCAGCTCGCATGCATCGAGCACCGCCGGCAGGCGGCTGCGCAGGGTGCTGGATCCAGCGGGAAGGTCCACCACCAGCAGGTCGGCTAGCGTGTCAACGGTGGCGCGTATTCCGAGTTCGGTATTGGCTGCGGCCACCTTGTTAATCAGGAACACCAGGGCGCAGGCACGAGCCATCAGCTGCTGGTCTTCGCTGCCGCGCATCCAGGCGCTGGTCTTCTCATAGACCTTGCGCGGCAGCTGACGCATCTGCAGCAAGTTCTCGGCACTGTCGAAAAACACGAAGTCGGCGGGCACCACCGAACCCAAGGGCTCGTCCAGGTTGGTCTGGATGACCTTGTGCACCACTGACAGCTGATTGCGCAGCTGCGCGGCCGTGCCGGTCTGGTCGAGCACCTTGAGCGCGGCCTCCCAGAAGCGGCGGCGCACGGGCAGCAGCGGATAGTCCTGAGGGAAAACCATCTGGTCTTCCGGGCGGTGTGCGATCGTGGTGCCTTGCAGGTGGCGCGAGATCTCGCCCAGGTTGCGGCCCATCGTGTCGGCAATCGGCGGGATGGCCTCCGGCTTCTTGGCCAGGATGACCTTGCGGATCACCGCTTCCACATCGGCATCGGACAGCTCGACGCGAACGGTGAAGCGGCCCTGCAGACGCGCTAGGTTGGCGGTGCCGGTCACGGCCGTCTGGCCGGTGCCAACGAACAGCAGCTTACCGCCGATGTTCTTGCTGCAGGCTTCGACGGTTTCCTGCACGTCCATCGAGCGCTGGGTGTCGCCACCGATGTACTGCTGGACCTCGTCCAGCACGACCAGCGTCAACGGGAACTTACCGTCCCGCGTCAACGCCTGGCGGATGGCCTTGATCATGTCGTCACTGGACACGTCGTTGACCGCCGGGAACATCTGCGTGAGCGTTTCGACACAAGCATTGCGGGAGGCAAAGCGGTCGGGCCAGACCTTGATCAGCGCATCGGCAATGCCATCGGCGACGTAGAAGTTGTCCAACTCCTCCTGCCAGTCGAAACCGGCCGCTTCGGCCGCATCGCGCACTTCCTGCAGCCGCCCTTCCTTCATCAACCACATGACGAAGCGGGCGACCGGATAGCTCTCCGGAAGGCCGACCGACTTGAAAATGATCCGCAGCAGCGCCAGGCGCACACTGCCGGTGGCGCCTGCACCGAGAGTGCCCGAGGCCGCATGCAGGCCGCCATGGCGCCTGCCCTGCACACTCAGCTCCTTGAGGTGGTCAGCCACCGACGCGGGCAGATCGGCAATCCCGCGCGGCGTGGCACCGTCGGGGAACGGGGCGTCCTGCCACAGGGCTCGCATCATCTTGACCAAGTGGGACTTGCCCGAGCCGAAAAACCCGCTGATCCACACGCCGGGCTGCTGCGGCTGGTCGATGTTGCGCAGGAACGTGTCCAGGATATGGGCCAGCCCCTTCTCGTATTGACCGTCGCAGACGAAGGTCTCCAACTCATAGCGAAGAACAGCCAGCGCTTCCGCCGAGGCGTCATCGTTGACGCTGGCCACGCCCTGGTTGACAAGCTTCCGCTCGGCCGGGTCTTTGAGATAGATGTCGCGATTGAGCATGACTTCCCCTGAGTAATGCGAAGCAGATCAGGATTGATCCGCCGTGATGGATACGGCGAGATAGTTCCAGCCGTCGTACCCATCCAGCAGGCGATAGTTGTTGTTCTCAAAGCTGCCCGGGAAGAACACTAGCAGGCGGCCACGGATATGCGGCGCAAAGGCATCGACCACGTCCTTGACCTTGCACAGGCCAAATACCGATCCCACGCCACTCACTGCCACCATGCTGTTGTCGTCAGCGCCGGTTTCGGCAATGAACGCAGTGAACCGCTGAACGAGGAAGTCCAGATATTTGGGCAGCAGGGTGCCCAGCAGCTCGGGCTTTTCGAAGTACTTGGGCGCATAGCGCTGCGAGCCCAGCCATTGAGCGAAGGTGTCAGTCAAGTCGAACTGCTGCCAGGTATGCCCTGCGGCGCGGGTGGCCAGCTCGAACTCCTCGACCCTCGCCCTCAGCGAACGTTCCTCGGCGGGGTCGTACACGCAGAAGACGACGCGCTGCGCAGCAGCCACATCGTCCCGCCATGGCGTGCGGATAAAGCGCTCCCAGGATTGCAGCAGGCGCTTAAGCTTGCTCACGGATCACAACCTCCTCCTCGGCCCGGATCAGGCGGGGGAAGTCGGCTTCCATCACGTCTGCGACCCGCTTGAACTCGATCCACCCCTTGCGCGCCGCTTGCTGGGCCAGATCGACGCACACAGCCACGGGTGCATCCTGGGCCTTCATGAAGCGGGTGTGGAACAGCTCGGGGCCCCTAGCTCCGGAGGCATACCCCAGAAGCAGAGCGTACGCCACCGAACCGGCAGTCGGCCGGGCTTGCTCACGCTGCTTCCGCACTCGGCCAGAGAGGTGGCCGGCCTGAGTCAAGGTGGAATTGATGTTCTGGGCGACAGATTTCAGGGTCGCAGGACTGAAGCGATCCGGGAACTTGGCGGTCATCAAGTTCTCGACGGATTCACGGGACACGGTCGCTCCCACAGGGACAGCCCAGACATGCGGAGTGATCGAGGATAGCAACCCGTCACGGGCCAGGGCTGCACTCAGGGCGATGAGGGGGCGACCTTCGACATCCCGACTCCAAAACCAGCGCATGCTACGGAAGACTAGGAGGTCTCGGGACATTCCGTATAGGCCAACCAGGTGCCCCCAGGTGAGCACCCGAGTATTAATTGAGCGCTTGGCAAGACAGTTCAGATTCACCACTGCCTGACGATAGTCCGCTTGAGCTGCCCCCTCGGGGCAGGCATCGAGCAGGAGGCCAAGCTCGGCAAGCATCATGGTACGGGATGCGTGAGCGCCTCCTGCGTTGGTCTTGAATCCCAAGTCTGGGAGGAGCATTAGCATCAACTCGGTCTGCCCCATTCTCTGGGGACTGAAGAGCGCATGGCGACAATCGCCAAGTGAGCCGAGAATGCTAGCTGTTTTGCCGCCGTACGGTCATTCCTCGGTGCTACTGAGCGTCGTAACGCAACCCGTAGTTGCTGCGCTGGCAGACTCACGCGCTTCTGCGAATAGACACCACGTTCGTACCATTGCGCAGGCCATCAAGGTAATCGGCCCAGCCCTGCATCATCTTTCGGCGTTCTGGCAGATGTGCGGTCCGATTGTACGCGCGGCCATTCGGGTCGCGCACCGCATGCGCCAGTTGATGCTCGATGTAGTCCGGCCTGTAGCCCAGCACCTCATCCAATACCGTGCGCGCCATCGCCCGGAAACCATGGGCAGTCATGGTGTCGCCGTCGATCCCCATGCGTCGCATCGCGGCAGTCATCGCTACGTCGCTCATCGGCCTACCCTTGCCGCGCGCACTGGGGAAGACGTATTCGCGCCGTCCGGTCAGGGGCTGCAGCTCTCGCAGGATCTCCACCGCCTGCACCGCCAATGGCACGACATGGGGCGTGTTGGTCTTGGACGCCGTGTAGCGCCACTCCGCCGCATCCAGATCGATATCCGCCCACCGAGCGGTGCGCAGCTCGCCAGGGCGCACGAATACCAACGGCCCCAGCTTCAAGGCTGCCGCCACCACCGCCGAACCCTCGTAGCCGTACAGAGCGCGCAGCAGTGGGCCGATTTCGTTCGGGGCGGTCACGGAAGCGAAGTGCTGCCCCTTCGGCGTCTTCAGTGCGCCAACAAGGTCGGCGGCGGGATTTCGCTCGGTGCGGCCGATGACTTTGCCGTACCGGAACACCTGCCCCGCCAGCGAGCGGGCACGGTGTGCTGTCTCTACCTTCCCGTCAGCCTCCGGCTTACGCAGTGCGGCCAGCAAGGCGTGGACAGTGATGTCCTCAACCGGCATGTCCCCGATGTACGGCAGCAGGTAGGTTTCCAGCAGTCGGCGTTCGCGTTTTGCTGTCCCGGCGACAATTTCCTTTTCTCGCTTCGCCGCCCACCACTCTTCGGCCAGCGCCGCGAAGGTGTTGGCCGCTCGTTCCACCGTAGCGACCTTCTCTGCCTTGCGCTGCTCACCAGGGTCGATCCCAGCGGCCAGTAGCTCGCGTGCCCGCCTGACCCGCTCGCGCGCCTCGGCCAGCTTCACGGCGGGGAAGGCACCAAAGCCGATGGTGTTCTGCCGGCCGGTGGCGGGCCGACGGTAGTCCCAGCGCCACAGCTTCGCCGCGTCCGCGTTCACCAGCAAAAACAGCCCGCCGCCGTCCCGCAGCTTGTAGGGCTTGGATTGGGGCTTGGCGTTCTGGACTTGGGATGGGGTCAGGGGTGCGATGCGCTTCGGCATGTTGGCGGTATCTGTTTTGCGGTACGAGGCTTTTTCTAGGCGCCCCTACCGCCAAACGTACCGCCAAAATTGGGGGATATCCAGTCGCAAGCCGGGACACTCCGGGACGCCAGACATGAAAAAACCCCGTATTCCGGGGCTTTCAAGGGTTCTTAAGAAGTACCCGTGACACTGAATTGGTCGGGACGGCCGGATTTGAACCGACGACCACCTGTCCCCCAGACAGCCGGACAGTCAGCGCCAAGATACTGAAATACAACGATTACAGCGGGTTTTCCGGCCTGCCTAAACCGTCAATATCGACCGTTACGGATCAAAGAGTTGCAACTCGATAGGGTGTAATCCGAACCCCTGCGACGCCCCACCCCTACCCTGCTTCCATGCAATACCGAACGAAAGCCGAATGGGCCGCGGCAAAGGCCCAGGCGCTGCACAAGGAAGCCGAGGCGCTACGCCTGCAGCACGTCCCCTCAGCGAACTGGAGAGCCGTCCAGCGGAAGGCGCGAGCCCTGTCGGCGATCCGGGCCGAGGCCCTGCGGTTTGAGGAAATCGCCCGGCGATGCAAGGAAGCAGCGTAGCGCCCCGCCGCTGTCCGTAGACGGCGTTGCATCCCGGCAGGGCCAGACTGACGTCGGCGCTGTCATCCGGTCCGCGCTGCACGGCGGGGCACGTATAGATTTGCTGAAAGGACGGGCGGGATCTATAGGACTTGGTCGCGCTGGAAGGTCAGGATTTCCTGACCCGATGCCTGTCCAGCCTCGCCCGCATCCACCGTTCCACAAACCGTTTCCCCTGCACCACCGATCCGCACCTTCCGCGAAGCTCGGCCCCGAGCGGCCACCGGATCACCACCTCGCCCGGCTTGACCACGGCCACGCCTCGGGCGTTGTACATGAGGCAACTCATGTCGTCGTAGTCGATCCAGTGGAAGGATGCGCCGAGCATGGGCGCATGGTAGCGCCGGGCTCAGCTTGTGATCGGGCTAAAACCAGCCGGCGCGGCGAATTTGAAGGTCGCTGGATCAAATCGCATCGTAATGATAGATCCGGTGTTCCACGGACATGCCGCTGCGTATAGATCGCCTGACAGATTGCTCCATATCGGCGATGTTCCCGACTCCGGTTCTCCCTGCATCCAGTCCCCGTTGGTATCCCTAATCCACAACGTGCCGGCGGCCTGGTCGACCGCAAACCCTAGTACCGCGTTTTCACCTGCGCTCTGAGTGATGGCTGTTACGCCATTGTGGCGGGCGCCGACATCGTTCCCCCAAAATGCCCAGCCTTGCGCGTTAGCGTACCCCAGCGAGGCACTGAGAACGTGCAACGAGGTGGCAATGCCGCAGGCTGCCAGCGCGCCGACGCCGATACCTTGCGATGTTAAAGCCCCCTCGAAGTATCGTTTCCCGACAATTGGTGCCACGCTTCGGGCGATGCCGGCGTTGTTGCCTATGGCTGAGGCGACTAGGTTCCCGCCAGACAATGCGACCGCTCCATTTTTGTCGGCCGGGTTGAGCTCGGTGTAGCCGGAGGGAGGCAGCCCAGATGATCCTGCCATCATCATGCGACGCAGCATTATCCTGACTCCTGCATCGCGTAGCGCCATGTGGAGCCGTTGTCGAATGTCTTGGCCGACAGCACGGTCACGGCATTGGCCGCCGATGCGATGGCGGTATCAGATCCGCCGAGCGCCTTGAACGAAGCGGGCAAGGCTAGCGTTCGGCCGCCCGTCGCGTCCTGCGTGATCTGCACCTCGATCTCGGACGAAAAGCCGGCGCCGGCAAGGTTGGAGAACGTGATGCTGGTGACGTTGGCAGTTAGCGCAAGGGTGAAGTCTTGGCCGAGCGAACAATCGATTCCCACCACGCCAGAGGCAATGGATAGCGCGGTGACGGCGGTCGGGCCGGAGTTAGTAGCCAGGTCCGCGATTGCCTGCGCGGTGGTCCGCTGGCTGGTCGAAGTGCCTGCAACGTCCTTTGACACCGCGAGGATCTCGGTCCCGTCCAGAGCGACAACTGGGTCCAGCGAGGAAAACTTGGTATCAGCCACGGGTCACTCCACGATGAGGCGGGCATTCGCCTCGGTTGTCAGGTAATCGCCAGACTCGGTGATGAGGTAATCGGCGCTTGCGGGCGGCGCTTCAAACAGGAACGGCACCACGCTGTTGTTCTCAGCCACCGTGCCGTTGGTGACTGCACGGAAGTAGAGGGTCGAGCCGTACAGGCTGGAATTGATCGGCAGGAACAGCGCGTTCGCCAGCATCACGAACTGCTCGCCGATGACGTGAGTGGTCGCGTCCGTGCCGTTGACGCCGCGCCGGGTTCCAGTGACCTGGTACTCGTCGGGGTCGCCTTCTGCGGCGGCCATAAACTGGCCAATCTCCGACTGACCCGCTACCGGCACCAGCGCAAAGGCGTTGACCCCCAAGTCCAGCGCGGCCGAGGTTGAGTCGTACAGTTCGCCATCGTCCATCGTGACCGGGATAGGCTCGGTGGTTGGCCCGACTTCGCCCGTGATCCGCCCCATGACCGAGCGTCGGCTTATCGTGGCGACGGTGCGATAGGTCGCCCCGCCGTCTATCGACATCTGGACGGTGCAGCCGTTCCAGCCGGGGAAGCTGCCGGTAACAGCCAGGTAGGCCCCGGCCACGTTGTCCTGCTCGCGTAGCGCCGGCAGGTTCATAACAGCCAGTTCGGTCGGGCCGCGCAGCCCGGACTCTGGTACGACAGGCGGTGGTGCGGCGATGCCCGTCGCGGTGCTGACGTAGTTGCTGGCGCGGTCATAGACTGACTTCACCCGCACAGACCCATCGGCGTATTCGACGGACTCGGCCATCCACCGCTTGCCGTTGCGATCGAAGCAGTCGGAAGGGGTCAGCCGCGTCCATTCCTCCGGCAACTCGAACTCGCTGCGTCCTTCGGCCTGCGCCCACAGCACCTTGTGGATGATGTCGGCCCGTTGCGCACCCTCATCGGCGCCGAACGGTATAGGCGATGCAATTTGAGTCTCACCCAGCGCATTGACCGTGCTGCTGTAGCGAGATGAAGTCTGCGGCATCGGGTTGTAATCGGCCGCAGGATCGCGGGTGATGACCGAAACCTTCAGTGGGAACTCGATAGCCTGGGCGCGGGTGTCTTCGTCCTCGTCGCCAGCATCTAGCATGTCGTCATCGGTGATCGTCGCCACCGACTCACCGCCTCGCTTCACCGCCACGATCTTTCCGTCGATCTCGGGCATGTCATAGAAGTACATCTGCTGCGTTGGCCGCAAGCAGTCGGCACCGGTGAATTGTTGCGCGATCAGAAACCCTGGAATTACGTCATTAAGTGCCGTGACATCAATCATCTCGCCCGGAACTCCGCAGCGAATGGAGACATCCTCAACCACCGCCGCCAAGGTCGTGTCGACGGCGCTTATCGATTCCATACCCTCCATCGTCACCCATTCCGGGATGTAGAGGTTTCCGTCCGACGCAAGCATTAAATCTTGCTGTTCTGGGACCAGAGTGACAGTCATATCTTCAAGGTACGGGTAAGCCACCGAAGCACTTCCGATGTTGTGACCCGGGCCACCTCCGCCCATGAATTCGCTTAGTAGAACTAGGCCGACACAGTTATTTATGCATCTGAAAGTCTCGTCGGGAGGGACGCCAAATGATGCGGTCGGAGCGGGAACCCCGATGCCTTCGAATGCGTCCTCGAACAGTTCGGTAGAAGTGTCCTCGGAGATCCACCATCCAGTATCAAAAATTGCCCCGTGCATTGCCTCCGCGTCGGCAAAATCCACCTCGACGGTGTGCTCTTCCGGTGGCTCTGAGAGTATCGGGAAAACTCGAAAACGATGACCCCAGTGCGGCTGGGTGGCTGCATAGAACCGGAATATCTTTCCCACGTCAGAAAGCAACGGGTAGTAAAAAGCCTTGGCGCCAGGGTTTGTTAGATGGCCTTCATTTTTGAACAGCAAGTGAGGGACTGTGTTTGGCGCAACTAGCAAAACGGGTTCTTCAGCGCCCGATGCCATTACTTCGAACTCGTACTGAGCGCAGGCGCCGCGGGTGTCGGTGACGTCGTCGTCCTCGATCACGATGTACGCAGTCCCACGGTAATACGGGGTGTTGCCAACGCCGTGGATGGCCTCCAGCGCCGGGTCTGGGAGCTGGTCCTCGTCGCCCAGGTAGATGCGCACCCGGTTCTGAAATGCCGCCGTCTTTGCGCGCATCTCAGCGACGTAGCTCAGCAGCGCCGAGGTTGCGCTTGCGCCCTCGGGCTTGAATACCGCCTCAATGTCTTCATTGGAGCGGCGGTCGTAGACCACCTCTCCATTGCGCCAGATCCGCACCACGCCCGCGATCGGTCCTTCACAGATGCGGATGGCACTGGTGAGCAGAAAGCGTTCCTGCTCGACCACCGGCCCGCCCTTTCCGCCCTCTTCGACCGTGATCTTCCGTGCCTTGTGTTCGCCGTCGATGATGTTGCCCATGAACGGCGCGGGGTGGCCGAACACGACGGGGCGCGGGACGCCGGCCTGCGTGGTCTGCTTCTGCGCGTCGCCGATGCCGGGCGCCTTGATGACCTCGGGGTCGATGGCGCCGCCGATCAGGCCACCGATGGCCATGCCGAGTTGTGGCGCACCGAAGAATGCCCCGACGATTCCGCCAACGACGGTGCCTATCTGGGCGCCACTCATCCTCGGAAGCCTTCTACGATGCGGGATAGGTAGTCAGGCGACAGTCGATGTTCGATCACGCGACCGCCCGGGGCGCCGCCTGGCGCGCGGTCGTAGCAATGGATCAGCCCCAACCCTTCGGGGTGGTCGGTGACGATGGCGACGTGGCGTTCCTCGCCGGTCCAGCGCAGGGTCACAACGTCGCCGGGGCGCAGGTCATCGCGACCTATGGGCGGGCCGAAGTGCTCGATCAGTGAGGCGCGCAGTTGGCGGTTGTACGGGGTGCGGCCGTAGCCCTCCCGGTCCACCACCCGCCGCACGGCGCTGAAAGACAGTGCGACCAGCCCGAGACAGTCGATGCCGCGCGAGGTGCGTCCCTGGTGCCGCCACGGCCACTTGAGCATCGAGCGCGCGGTGGCCAACACGGTTTCGACCTCGGCCTCGGTGAACGGCTCGCCTAGCAGCCTCATGCCGCACCCGCCCGGAGGCCGCCGCTCGACGCGCCGGGAATCGACAGGCCAGTCACGTCGCTGACCGGGATGAACGGCTCACCCCGGAACTTGGGCCGGTTGTTGAAGGTCTCGCAACTGTTGTGACCCGCCCACGCCTTCGTGCAATCGCGGCGGATCTCGAAGGTGTCGCCGACCTGTATCGGGTTGCGCGTAGTGAACTGCAGCGTGACCACTGCATCTGTTGCAGGGTCGACGATCGGTCCGGCATAGCCGCTGATTTCGTTGTCCAGCCCAGCGTTGTCCCCGGTTACCCAACGCACCAGACCGGGCGCGAAGTAGTCGTCCGCCTGCACCAGCTCCGCACTGGCGAACACGCGCACCGTCTCCTCACCCAGCCCGGACACCGTCCCCGCCACCCACTCGGCGGTCAGGTCGTACGTGCACGGGAACCGCTGCTCGTACGCTCCGCCACCGGTGCCGATGGGCTGGCTGCCGAACCGTGCCCGGCAGCTGAAGCTGTCCAGTTCCACCACGCTGTTCTGCTTCAGCAACTGCGACCAGCTGCGGTTCTCGAACGTGACCATCCCGCCGGGAGTGATCCGGACCTCGCCGATGACACCAGCGGCCATGATCTCGTGGCCCATCGACAGGTCGAGGTAGTTCACCTTGTAGGTGATGAACTGCGCGCCATCTAGGTCGCCGTTGTCCACCGCCTCGACCGTGATCCCTTGCGCCGGGAAGATTGGGGTCAGCGTCTTGGTCTCGCCGTTGTCGACGCTCAGGTCGTTGGACGCGGACAGCTGCGACGGCTCCATGCCGCTGCTGGCATAGTAGGTCAGCAGGCCGGAGCCCGTGCCGTCGTCGTACTCGACATCGCGATCGAGCGAGGTCAGGCAGATGTAGCTGGAGTCCGGCAGCGGGCCGACCTTTTGCAGGAAACACAGCGTTGTCGCCGGCAGCGCTTGATGCGCGGCCAGGGCAATCGGAATGGTCTTGGGCATGGTTACTCGCCGAACACTTCGATCAGTTCGATGCTGCCGTTCATGGCGTAGCGGCCGTCTGCGAAGCGGTTGTCGATGCTGAAAGGCAGGTAGTCCTGAGCGAAGCGCACCGGGATACGGAACTCGCCAGACCACGTCAGGGCTGCGCCCTCGACCCATGCCTCGGTCGGAGTGAACAGGCCTGTCAGCGTGTCGAGCGTTCCGGCCTTGGCCACGCCCGCCTCGTACACCACCACCGTCGCGAGCGGCTTCGTGATCACCCGCTCGTACGTGGCGAGGCCGAAGGTCGACAGCTTCACCAGTTGGACCGCGGTCGTGCCGGCCGGCGCCAGCCCCAGCGGCTCGGCGGTGACTTCGAAGTCGCTGTAGTCCTTCACGAGGAAGCTGTGCAACTGGCCGCGCATCGCGAGGTGGGCGCTCTTGACGAACGACAGATAGTCGGTCGCCGCCTTGTTCTGCATCGGCAGCGTGTACCGGTGACGCACCTGGTCCCAGTTGCCGTTGCGGCGTTCGTGGCCGTTCCGCAGCGCCTTGATGCGCGTGTCGAACTCGGGGCCGCCCTGCCATCCGTACGCCGGACAGGTGTCGATCTCGGTGGCGTAGAACGTCATCAGCGATTCCTGTTCGATGCGCGCTGCGTTTCGAAGCCCACCCGCTGGGCGATCTGCTGCTGGGTGCGCGGGTCGGTCGGTGCCGCCAGTGCGAACTGCAGGGTCTGGTTGAAGCCACCGCCACCGCCGGTCATCGCGGCGGTCTGTGAAGCCGGGAGGATGGTTCCCGCGGTGCGCGGGACGAACATCTCCGGACCTTCCTCGCCGACCAGGTAGCGGGTGCCCCCGAATACGTCGCCGCCGCCGGCCTTGCCGCCTCCGAAGATGGCCCCGAAGATGCTGCCGAGTGCGTCCCCGTAGGCTCCGCCGCCGGAGTCGCCCTTCTTCCCGAGGATCTGATCGATCAACTGGTCGGTCGCCATCTGGTAAAGCTGGTCCGCGAAGTCGCCCGCCGCCTTCTTCAGGGCGTCCCAAGCACCGACGCCTTCGTACAGGTCATTAGCAAAGCCCCGGGCGGAGTCGCGCAGCGCATCCATCGCCTCGGTCTGTCGGCCGACTGTCTCCAGTTCCCGCTCACGCTCCGCGATCAGGTCTGCAATGCGGAGCCGCTGCTCTTCGGTGGCAACCGCGCCGGCGTGTCGCAGGGCGATCTCGGTCTCCCGCTCGAGGTTGCCCATGCTGATCAGCGAGTTCTCCCACTCCAGTTGCTGGATGAACCCCTCGGTCGCCGCGAACGCTGCGCGCTTGGCCGCGTCGTTCTCCGCGGTCATTCGCAGCGTTTCCTCGCCCACTGCGTTCAGGCTTGCCGCCATCGCGAGGGCTTCCTTCTCCGCCATGGTCAATTCGCGCTCGACCTCGATGAGGTCCCGCTTGGCCGCCGTGCGTTCCCGGGTGCCCTCGGCGCCTCCGCCAGTGGCGCGGCCAGCGCCGGAGCTCCTGGGCATCGGCCCGATGGCACTGAAGCCGACCGCGCTGAACTCCGGATCTCCGCCGAGGTAGCTGGGGAGGTCCAGGTAGTCGGCCGCCGGGCCCGGGCCGGTCATCTCCGGAATGGGCTTGCCAGTCCACCCCGCCCGGATCTCGGCGTTCGCTTCGTTGAACCGCCGCACGGCATCCTCGCTGCCGGTGACGGTGGCATCGAAGTAGGCCGCCATGCTCGCGGGGATCGCCGCCAGGCCGCGGGCAGACTGCACCAGCTGGCGCAGAGACTCGGCGCTGTCGTCGGCTTCGATCCCGATCCCGCCGATGGCCGACCGGATCGATTGCCCGGTGCTGACGATGGAACCGCCGATCGACACCACGCCGTCCAGGGCGATCTCGAAGGTATCGACCGCAAGCCGGGCGTTGTCGACGTCCGTGATGACGTCGTTGAACTCGTCGGCGAGGTTGACCAGTACCGGGAGCAACACGTCGCCGATCTGGAACTTCAGACCGTTCGTGGCCCGCTCCATTTCGTGCATCTCGCTCTTCAGCGCCTGCGCCGCGGCCAGCGTCGATCCTTCCATGATCGCGCCGACGGACGCCGCCTCGTCGCCCAGCGCCTTCATCGCCGCGCCGTTGTTCCTCAGCAGCGGCAGCAGCAGTGTCGAGTCTGACGCGATGGCTTCCATGTAGAAGGTGAAGTCGTTGGCCGAGATGTTGGCCTTGTCGAGCGAGTCGACGAACAACTGCAGAGCATCCGGACCCGATAGCTTGGCGAACTGTTCGGCCGTCACTCCCACCTTCGGAGCGATTTGCTCGAAGAAATCGAGCATGGGACCGCCGCCGGTTTGAATGAAATCGCCGACGCGGTCCTGCATGTCTTTGAGAATGTCGGCGAGCTTGTCCTGTTGAATGCCGACAGTCTGTGCGCCCGCCGCCCAGCGCTGGAAGGTGTCCGTGCTGGTGTTGGACAGCGTCGCAAAGCGGGTTATCTCGTCGGCCGTATTTGCCAGGTCGCGCCCGAGCGCCGCGGCGGCAGTGGCCGCGATGGTGGCGCCCGTTGCTATTGCGGTGCCGATGACCTTTCCAGCCTCGCGGGCGGCCTTGCCCATGTCGCGAACGCTCTTCTCGGAGCGCTTGATATCGGTTTCAAAACTCGCCGTTTTTGCGAGGAGGTCGACAACGATACTTCCGGCCGTGGCCATTAGCCGACCTCCCTACAGTTGTCGCCGTGCCAGCGTGCGAGGGACGCGACTGACATCCTTCGACCGCACCTATGGCAGTCAGCCAGCGGAAGCTTCTTGCCCTTCCTGACCTTCGACATAAGCGCCCTGGTCTCAGCGGACGCCTTCATTCCAATCCTCGCCGCCGCCAGATTTCGGCGGTGCTCAGCCGACTTCGGCCGGCCTTTCAACTTCGCCGAGACGGTCGGCCGCCGCTGCCCCCTCTGGCTAGCCGCACGGCGGGCTATGACCTCCGGGTCGAAGTGGTAGCCGGTCATCCCATCGCCGCCGTCGGTCATGTTCGTCAGCCGCACGCCATTCCCTCGGTGCCGTGCGATCAGCTCCATCTCCGCGAGCAGCACGAGTTCCTCGTCCTGATCGGTGAAGACGATTGCCGCGTCGTATCCGACGCTCTTGGCAACGGATCGCCAGCGCCGGTTGCGCCCACAAAGCGCATACAGCCGCTCTCCACTGCCCTTCCCGACATAGAACACGGCGCCCGTGTCTCGCCTGCGGTGCTCGTAGACGTAGTAGGCAGTTGCCATGGATCAGCCTCGGGGTGGTTTGATGCCGAACGCCTTGAAGGTGTTCAGGTCGGAATCGACGAAGTCGGGTGACACGGGCTGCGGCTGCAGCCACTCCAGACGCTTCTGCATGTCGCCCCCACCGATGGAGCCGGCGACCAGTGCCGCGGGCCGGTGGAATCGGTGGAAGTCATCGAAGGGGAACAGGCGGTAGAACTGCCGCCACGACAGGAGCTCGGTGTGTGGCAGCGCGCGAATCTCGCCGAGCGATTTACCCAGCGCCAGGGCGAGGATGTGGTCGAACCATTCCTCCCCTCGCTCGGCTACTCTTTTCCCGGCGCGTCCTTGCCGTAGCCGTTGACGTCGAGCACGGCGGCCGTGAGGGCCTTGGCCGCGGCGGGCTTCAGCAGGATCGCCTGCTCGTACTTGATGGCTGGCTTTCCATCAGGCTCGCGCAGGCTGGCGACGATCAGCTTCGCCATGCTGCCGGCGCGGACGTCTTCGTCCTCGGAGAACTCCGCCATCTGGAAGCGGCGGAACTCGGTCGCGGGGATCTCCGCGAAGTGAAGCGGGTGCTCGCTGCCGTCGGGCAGCTTCACGGTGCGCTCGTGCAGGGTGTCCGACACGAAGAAGTCTTTGTTCAGGGACATAGCCGTTGCCTCAAAGGCGGGGCTGCGGGAACGGCACGGCTAAACACCGCCCCAGACCAGCCCCATAGAGCAGGAAGCCGTTAGGTCGGGGTCGGGCCGTTCCAGTGCGGGATCACCGCGCCGGATCGCTGCAGGGTCAGCGTGCCGCGGACGATCTCGTTCGTGGCCACGTCGATGTTGATGTCGGAGACGTAGGCGTTGAACTCGAGCGTGGTGCGTTCCGGCGAGGCCGGGGCGACCAGCGCGTCTGCGCTGTCCAGCGTCGGGATGGCGGTGCCGTCCGACATGCAGATCATCCATTGCAGCACGTCGCCGGCATCCTTCAGGTCGAACAGGATCTGGTGCGACCCGGCGCTCGGAATGAAGTTGAACGGCACCGACACCTGACCCGGATTGCCGAGGCCGGGCTTGTAGGTCTTGTCGGTGGTGTTGTCGAGACAGGTGTCTTCCAACTGGTCGGCAGCGCCGCCCAGGCCGGTGATGCCAGTGGGGCAAGCGAACTTCAGCACCGCCGCGACGCTGGAACTCAGCTCGTCGACGGTGAAAAGCTCGGTCCCTTGGGTCTTGATGGTGCCGGTCGTCATTGCGGTTTCCTCGGGTCAAGAAAAAGGCCGCACGATGGCGGCCGGGGGTTGCTCGGGTTTGCAGCGGGTCAGCGCTGGGTGATGAAGTCGGCCTCGATGCCGACGCGGTAGAGCTTCGTGTCGGGCTCACGCAGGTTCACGCGCACCCGGTTGCTTACGCCCACGGCATCGATCGCATCGCGCACCGCGGTGGCCAGCGCGCGGATGCCCGCGTCGGTTTGGTGCCAGCAGTCGATCTGGATGGCGTCGAAGTCGGCACACGGAGATCCGCTGATTTGGTCCTGCGGCTGGTCTGCGACGGTGAACCAGGTGATGTACGGCCGCGCGGTGTCCTGCGGCACTTCGCCGTGCGCGCCGATGCGATCGCCCACGATGGCGACCACAGCGGCCGATGCGCGCAGCGTTTGGTAGACGGGAGGGAACATTCAGCGGGCCTTGTTCTGTCGCGCGAGCTTCTTCACGGTCAGGTCGATTCGGCGCCTCAGGTCCGCGACGATCACCGTCACCGCCTGCTGTCCCTTCGCCTGCACCGCAGGCCGCAGCCACGGCAGCGCGGGCTGGTGGCTGGACCCGTATTCCATGAGGTTGGCGGTCATCAGGGTGCTGGTCTTCTCGCCCTTGGCGTTGACGAACGTTCCCTTTTTTACCCGGACGAGATAGCGCTCACCCTTGCTCCCGGTCGGCGCCTTTCCACGGCTGGCAATGATCGCCTTCTCAGTGGCCCCGGTTGAGTCCTCCCCGTTGACCGCAACGCTGGCACGGAAGTTCTTCTTCGCCTCGTCCCGGATCAGTCGCGCACCCTTGGCCAGCGCCAGCTTCACCGGGCCGCCGCGCTTGCTGACGACTTCGGCTGGCAGGCTGCGAAGCAAGGCCAGCACGCCATCGGCGTCGACGCGCATATCAACCCTCACGGGTCACCCGCTCCGCGGCGTCTTCGGCTTCCTTGCGCGTGATGTAGCCCTGCTCACCGTTGCCGGCGCAGACGCCGAACCCTTCGGCTGACTCGTAGATGATCATGAAATTCGCGTTGACCCACTCTCGCGCCGTCATCCGTATGCCCTCGCGTCTTCGCCGATCCACTCGCGCAGCAGACTGCCCGCGGTGTCGTCGGTGCCGGTGAATGCCGCCTTGTGGCCCATGCCGATCCCGCCACGCCCGGGCAGGCCCTTGATCCCGGTGACGCGATGACCGCCGAACAGGTGCCGCGACCGATGCCGGCGCCAGAGCTCCAGGTCGATGAACTTCGGCGACCGCAGGCACGCCTGACGGAAGGTGTCGATCGCCGCGCCGCGCATTGCGGTGCAGCACAGGCTGGCGTGGCCGGTGTTGCCAAGCTCCCGGCCGCGGCGGGTCGCCATGTTGTAGTAGCGTGCGCGCACCTCGCCGACCAACTCGGCCCGCTCCAGTTCGGCCGCCACATGGGACAGCCAGTCCGGCGCGTAGTGGTCATCGTCCTCGCAGATGGCCAGGCGCGCGTCGTTGCCGATCACCGCCAGTCCCGCCAGCAGGTTGCGCGCCTGCGTGTTCTGGCCGGGCTTCCAGCGCGGCGACGGGCGCAGCACATCCAGCGACCAGCCTTCTCGGCAGAAGGTCACCGGCTGGCGCACTTCGCCGTCGTCGACGATCACCCAGCGCACCGGGCCGGCGTAGTCCTGCGCGGCCATCCAGCGCTCGCACAGCGCCCATGCGGACGGACGTGCGCCGGTCGCGGTGAGCAGGGTCAGCACGGGATATGCCTCGGCTCCGCGTCCGCGATGGTGGTGACGTCGATCAACTGCTCCGGCACCCGGCCAACAGCGAAAACGTGCATCGGCACCCGGCGCGAAACATTAGCCCCTTCGCCGTGGTCGTTCAGCCGGAACAGCGTCTCGCCCGCGTACTCGGTATGCACGTCGACGAACCCGGCGTCCTCCAGCAGCAGCCGCAGGCCCGACTGCGTATAGCGGTAGAAGTCGTCCGGATAGCCGTGCTCGGGGAACGCGAACAGCGTGGTCACCACCAGCCAGCCGCCGGGCCGGATCACCGCCCGCAGTTTCGGCAGCGCGATCCACGGCCGCGCCACGTGCTCCATCACCTCGCTGCACAGCACGCCGCTGAAGCGCCCCACCCACTCATCGGGCAGCGAGTGCAGGTCGGCGACCACGTCGACGTTCTCGCCCGGCTGCATGTCCATGCCGGTCCACTGCCCGCGCGCAAGGTCGCGGTTCACGATCCACCAGCAGCCCGGTCGGTGCATGCGGCTGCCGACCTCGAGCACGTCGTCGCCCAGCTTGTCGGCGTGGCGTTCGATGAAGTCGCGGATGCGCCCCCGAACGGACGTCAGTGGCATGCGCTTACCCATCGTTGACCCCTGCCGTTGCCTTGATCCGCCACTCGCGGCGGCCGGTGATGTCGGTGTCGGGCTCGCCACCGATGTTGAACGTCCGACCATCCCATAGGATTCGCCAGGACGACCGCAATCCATCGAACCACCGCACCGTAATGCGCGCGGCGACGTCGGCCTGCACCGCGCCGCCCGCGACGAACTCGCGCCCCGGGCCGGTCAGCACCTCCGCCGGCACGTCGACGAGCTCCACGCCGCCCACGGTCGCGTTCTGCCATGACTCGGTGAGCACGCCCTCGGAGTCGCGTTCGCTGACGAACTCCTGAAAGGTAATCCGGTGCCGCAGTCGGCCGGGCGGCAGTGCGGTCATGGTCATGCGCCGAGACCCACCCGATGGAAGTGCAGCAGCGATTCAACTGCAGGCAGCTTCGTGTAGATCGTGCCGGTGACGCCCTGCTGCCGGTTCTCGTAGTACTCGCCGACCAGCAGAAGTACGGCTTGCTTTACCGCGGCCGGCACGGGTTGCTCAGACTCTGACGACGACTCCGAGGACGACTCGCAGGCGCAGCCATCGGCGATGATCCACGGGCATTCCTGCACGCCTTCCAGTGATCGGCGCCCCATGTAGCTCGCGGCATAGCTTTCTGCCGCATCGATGTTGATCTGGATCAGGTCGTCGTCCGAAGTGTGGATGACGGCCAAGTGCTTCTTGGCTTCGGCCAGCGTTACTAGGCTCACGTCAATGCCTCTTCGAGAGTGGCGCGCGGGAACACGGTCAGCGCCGTGGTCCTGCTGCAGTTGATTACTTCGGTGCCGGAGATGTACCGCGCGAGCTTCTGGAACTGCGCCGGCCACTTCGCCACGGTCTTCGGTGCGGCGTTCCCAGCCGTTCCAGCCGGGTGATCACCGTGCCAGTGCCGCTTGCCGGTGTCGCTGTGCTGGCAGTCGTACCCGAGCAGGAGCACCCGGCTCGCGCCGGCCAGCCTTGCCAGCGCCACCGCCCCCGCGCCGCTGTTGCCGAACGGATCGAACGCCCCCTCCGGCCCCCGCAGCTGCGCGACACCGTGCCGGCCGCATTGACTGGAGGACGTGACCCGCTCGCCTCGGAACTGCGCGCGGACCTCGCCGATGTATGTGTGCCACCAGGCCGCGTCCATCGCGAACAGGGCGTCAGCCCAGGGGCACAGCTTGAAGCTGGTGTTCGTGACGACTACTCGCCGGCCGGGTCGCTCTTCGCGCCACCGTCGGACTTTTTCGCAGTCGTCTGCTTCGAGGCTGGGGCCGCTGGCGATGCAGACGACTTCTTCGCCGCGCCATCGGCCTTCGAAGGGTTCGCCTTCGTCTCCGGCGCGCCCGGCTTGGACTTGGTGTCGACGACAAGCCCGTTCTGCGCGAGCTCGTCGATGTACTTGTCGGGGCCAGTGATCGTCTCGCCGCGGCGTACATAGACCTTCGTGTCGGAGCGCTTGAACCCGCGCTTCGCGGTTGCCTGTTTCATGGGGTCGATCTCCAATGAACGAGGCCGCCCCGGAAGGCGGCCTCGTCTGTTGCTACGGGTGAACCGTCACGCGGTCAGGATCAGACCGACGAGCCGGAGAGGTTGCCGTGGCGGAAGGCCAGCGGACGCTTGACGGCCAGGGCGAGGCGCTCTTCGAACAGGATCGAGACCATGTTCTTGATGAAGTCGTCCTCGTTCTCGGTCGACAGGTAGACCGCGGCCTGCATGCGGTCGTAGATCGTCGCCGCCTGGCGGAACGCACCGACGAGGAACTCGCCCTCGGCCAGTGCATCCGACTCGACCACCGGCAGGCCCCACAGCCGCGCCTGCGCGCCGTTGGTCGCCGAACTGAACAGATAGCGGTTCTCGCTGTCCTTCATCAGTTCGATGGCCGCCCAGTCCGCCGGGTTCAGCACGATGCCGCTGGCCGAGAAGTAGGACTGGCGGACCTGCAGGATCGCCCGGCGCAACACGTCGACGCGGGTGTCACCCGACTCGACCGCCGAGTAATCGAAGCCGGTCGCCTGCGGGACAAGGCCCAGCAGGTTCACACCGGTGCCGTCACCGTCGAGCAGCTGGTCCTCTTCGACCTGGCGCAGCATCTCGAAGCCTTCGGTGTTGATCTCGGCCTGCAGGCGCGGGAAGTCGGCCAGCACTTCAGACGAGGTCTTGAAGTAGTGGGCGATCTTCCGGACGGCGGTTTCCTTGCGGTCGTAGGTCAGGTCCGACTTCGGCTTCGTGCCGGTCTCCGACACCGCGTCGGCGCTGTTGGTACGGACCAGCGTCTGTACCCACTCCACCAGGTTGCTGCCCACCGGCACGGTCGGGATCAGGCTGCGGAGCATCAGCGGGCGGTTCTGCCCGCCGACGATATCCGGGTCGCGATACGACCAGATGCCATCACCGGCCGACGCCGCGGTGCTGGTGATGTCCTTCAGTTCCATCGGGGTCGACTGGCCCTTGTGCCACTGCTTCGCGGCGAACTCTTTCAGGCCGTCGGACTCGACGAACATCTGGCCGAGGCTCTTGCGCTCCGGCTCGTCGTTCGCCGCCTTCTGGCCAGCCTGCTCGATTGCGTGGAGCCGGGCCTCGAATTCGGTCTCGGCCTTCTCGTGCTTCTTGCCGAGTTCCTCGATCAGGCCCTTGGTCTCGTCGCTGGCCTTGCCGTGGTTCTTGATCTCGTCAT
Source organism: Lysobacter sp. F6437 (assembly GCF_052547215.1). Classification (NCBI taxonomy): domain Bacteria; kingdom Pseudomonadati; phylum Pseudomonadota; class Gammaproteobacteria; order Lysobacterales; family Lysobacteraceae; genus Lysobacter; species Lysobacter sp. F6437. The sequence goes on along the minus strand of NZ_JBQWRB010000004.1, from coordinate 144,905 downwards.
TGACCTTGGCGATTGCGGCGCTCAGTTCGTTCGACTTGGTGCCGAACTCGTCGCGGGCCTTCTTGAACTCGCTCGCGAGCTCCGGCAGGTCATCCAGGGCGACAGCGGCGGCCGGGGCGACCAGCATGCCGGCGGATGCATCGAAGGCGACGAGCGCGCACAGGGCGACCGCCACCAGGGCCCACAGGACCCAGCGGGTATTGAACTTCATGGGTGAATCCTCGTTTAGCTACGGAGTGCGGCCAGCGCTTTGCTGACCGGGTTGTTCGCCGAGTCGTTGCCGGACTCGCTCCGGAGCAACTTCGACAGTCCGCCGCTGGCGATTGCCGCGGACTGCGTTTTCGAGAAGCCTGCCTCGCGCAGGAACTTCTCAAATTCAGGAAGGGTGGGAAGGCCGCCGGCATCGAGCGCCGACTTCACCGCGTCGATGCGCGCCTCGTCGTTCGCCGGGAAGGTGACGATTGAACCCTCCCAGAGCTTGATCTCGGTGAGCTCGCGGTTTCCGTCCTTGTCGATCTTGTAGGCGACCGACTCGAAGCCGATCGACATGCCCGTGATGGCGCCGGCCTTCATCAGCGCGTGGGCTTCGCTGGCCTGGCGAACGTCGTTGACCAGCAGTTGCCCCTCGACGTAGAGGCCGGTCTCGTCCTCCTTCAGGACGTCGAACACGCCGAGCGGCGAATCCCACTTGTGCTGATAGAGGATCGGCACCTTGCGGCCGCGGGCGGCGAATTCCTTAAGCGTGGCCTTGAAGGCGCCGCGCTTGATCTTGTCGCCGTAGCTGTCGAGGTTGCCGAACACGGCGAGGTAGCCGGAGAACCGCCCCGCATCGTCGAGCGACTTCACATCGAAAGCGAAAGCCAGTGTCTTCATCTTCGGAGCGCCGTCTTTGCGCTCGAAGCGGCGGGCGTGGCGGTTGGTCTTCATGCGGCTTCCTCGCGGATCCAGTTCATCAGGGCGTTGCGGACGGAGGTGCCGGCGTCTGCCGACCCCAGTTGGTCAATCGCGACCAGGTTCGATTGCACGGTGAAGACGTCGCCGCCCGGGATCGGCGGCATGTTCTCCAGCCGCCGCACGTCGTTGCGGCAGAGCCAGCCGTTCTGCAGGGCCGACGCGTAGAAGGACTGCCGGGCCGCGCTGTCGCCGCGCAGCAGCCCCTCGAAGTTGAACTCGGCGTAGAACTCGCCCTGCTCGACCGGAGTCAGGAAGCCGTCCCAGATCGCCGCCTCGATGCGCTTCATCCACGGCATCAGGGTGTACTGCAGGAACCACAGGTTCAGGTTCTCCGACGAGGACGCCCAGGACGACGCCTTGTCGCCGCGGCCGATCATGGTCGGTGGCACGCCGAACAGGCTGCAAATTTCCTCCGCGCTCATGTTCCGCGACTCGAGCAGCTGCGCGTCGTTCGGGTTGATCCCGATGGTGCCGACGTCCATCTCCGCCTCGAGGATGGCCGGGTTGCCCGCGCTGACCGCGCCGCTGATCGTCTTGATTGCCTCGCGTGCGTCTCCGCGCTGCTCTTTGTTCAGCACCTTCGGGAACTTGAAATAGGTCGTGGGCATGAGCCCGTTCTTGAATGTCGCGCTCGCCGCCTTGTTCGCCGCCAGCGCCGAGCCCATGACCTCGAGGCCGTACTCGATCACCGAGAACCCGCACTCGCCATCCGTGGTGAACGCCGGGATATAGGTCACCTTGTCGACCGGAATCTCGCGCTTGCGCCCGTCCTTCTCGGTGTAGGTGTAGAGGCTCCCCGTCCGGGTGATGCGGCAGGGGTGCAGGAACTCGATCGACACCAGCTTGCCGGTCGGGCCGCGGCGCGGCTCCAGAAAGGCCCCCTTCTGCAGCAGCAGCGACGAGACCACCGCCTCCCAGAACACCGGGGCCGTCATGGTCGCGTTCGGCTTCATCCGCAGCAGACGGCTCAGCGGGTGCCCATTCGCAGGCATCCGGCCGCTCTCGGTCGTCTGATAGACGTTCAGCGGCAGCGTGGCGATCCGCTGCGAGATCAGCCGGGTGCAGGCGTAGACCGCCGACAGGCGCATCGCGGTCTCGGTGGTGACCCGCTCGCCGGACGCGGCCTCCCGGCCGTAGTACGACGCCCACTGCGCGACGTCGGTGAAACGGAAGCCGAGCCAGTTGAGTAGCGTCGACTTCACGCCGCTGGGGCCGGCCGCCTTCTGTGACGGCACAAGGCCGCGCGCGATCGACGCGCTCAGTGTCTGCTCAGCCACGCGCCGCACCTCGGAGGATCATGCCGGCGAACAGGAAGGGGCCGAGCGCGCCGGCCAGCAGCGCCCATCCGGCGCCGGCCAGCACGAAGACGCCAGTGACTGCGAGCCCGAAGCCAAGCGCCATCAGCAGCAATGCGACGAGCAGCGTCATGTTCATCCGGTCACCGGGTTGGAAAGGAAGTCGTCCAGAGGCGTCTCCGCCTCAGAGCTCAGGCTCACGCCAACCGCCATCAGCAGCGCGGTCATGTCATCGATCTTTTCGGCTGATCGCCGCTTGTCCGGCGCCATGTTCATGTTCACGTCGCGGCGCGCGACCAGGTTCGCGGCACACCAGGCCAACACCGGATCTCCGCCGTGGTCGAGCCTGCCGCTGATGTAGAGACGTTCCAGTTCCTGCATAGCCGGGTGGTAGGACTTCGGCCCTTGGATGAACTCGACCATCGGGACTTCCGCCTCGATCAGCCGGCCCACTACCTCCGTCGCATTCCAGCGGTCGAAGGCCAAGGTCTGCAGGTTGAACCGCTCGACGATGTCCAGCACCGCCGCCTCGACGACCGCGTAGTCGGTGACCTCGCCCTCGGTCTGCTCCAGCGCCCCGGACTTCACCCAGCCGGCGTAAGGGACGGTGCCGCGCTCAGTGCGCGATGCAACCGCCGACTCGGGAACCCAACGTCGGCCCCAGGTCAGCACCCGGTCACCCACCCGCCAGACCAGCCGCAGCGAGCATAAGTCGCGGGTGCTGGCCAGATCGAGGCCGCCCCAGCACGGGACGTCACGCAGCGCATCCAGATCGACCACGCCGTCGCAGGACTTCCACTTCGGCAGCAGAACCCAGCCATTCGCCGACGACGCCGGTCGGTTCACCCGCTTGATGTCGAACTCCGCCATCTTCGAAGGCATCGCCTTCGCCTCGACGGCTTCCTTCCGGATAGCCGCCAGCAGGTGGGGGTTCACATCGATGAGTGGGTTTGCCTTGATCCACTTCGATTCGTCGAAGCTGTCGTCGGCCTTGCGTCCGGTGGCCCTGTCCTCGTCGTCGATCGCGTAGAAGACCGCGAGGAAGTGATCGGCCGTCTCGCCGAACAATCCCTCGAGCAGCTGTTTCGCGAACTGCCGTATCTCGGACCAGGGTCCGGGGTTGGGATAGCCCTCCGTTGTGGTGTAGAGGAACAGCGGATTGCTGCGTGCGCCGGCCGCGGAGGTAAGCACGTTCAGCAGGTCCGGTGTCTTGTGCGCGTGGATCTCATCCAGCCCGACGTGCGACGGGTTCAAACCGTCCTGCGTCGAGGCCTTGGCGTTGATCGGCTTGAAGCTGGCGCCGGTCTCCATCCGGCTGATCGAATTGGCCCAGGCTTCCAGCCCGAAGTGCTCACGGAGGTCGGCGGTCTTCTCGACCATCCGCTTCGCGACGTTGAAGATGATCCGCGCTTGGCTGCCGGTGGTCGCCGCGCTCACCACCTGCGCGCCTTCCTCCGGCTCGCAGCACTGGCAATAGAGCAGGATCGCAGCGGCCAGCGTCGACTTGGCGTTCTTGCGGGCGACCGCGAACAGCGCCGACGTGAACCGCCGCGTGCCGTCCGGCTTGCGGAACCCAAACAGCTGCACCACAAAGAACACGTGGGACGGGTGCAGCACGATTTCGGGCTTCGCCCATTTGCCTTCGACGTGCGGCAGCAACTCGATGAAGCTGCAGGCGTGGTTCGCATGCTCCGGCGAGAACCGGAACGTAGCGCCGCGCTTCTTCGCCCGCTTCAGGTCATCGAGGAACCGCTTCGCACCCAAGCGCAGCAGTCGACCGAACTTCCTCCCCTTCTTGTCGGCGACCGCCTCGCGTGCATACGCGATCGCGACCGCTACATAGTCCGTGGTGTCAGGCGGGTTTCCGGAGCTTTCCGAACCGGTTGCCTGGGCTTTCCTTCTCACCACTCGGTTTCACCTTGCCCTGCGCCACTGGCGTCAGGCCGAAGTCGTTCGCGATGCCCCGGTACTGGGCCATCATGTGGCCGGTCGGCGACTCGCCTGCGGCGTAGAGTTGGGCGATCTTCCCGTGCAGCGCGCAGAGGTGGCCGAGCGATGTCAGCCCCGCCTCGGTCAGCAGCTTGTTCGCGTGGAGGATCGGCGCCAGACGCTCCCATTCCTTCATCGCGTGCGCGTTCGGCAGCCAGTCCGGCTTGTCGGGAACCGCGTCGACCAGCGGCAGTTCGACCGCCTCGGTCGGTGCGCGATCGGCGCGATCCGTCCCCGCCACGACCTTCAGCGATGTGGGCTTGCGGGGGTTGGCCATGCTGTCCTACCTGCGGAACGATGGAGCTTCGAAAACCGTTTTGTCTCAAATGACAGTGCAATAAAAAAGGTAGGCGGCCGGTCAGGAAGGATGGAAGGCTGAACTTTTTACCCTCCCCCCGCCCTAGCCCTGTCCGCGCGCTGCTTGTCCCTGTCGTGATGCGTCTTGCACAGCGGCTGCCAGTTGCTGGTGTCCCAGAACAGGGCCTGATCGCCCTTGTGCGGGATGACGTGGTCGACCACCGTGGCCGGCGTCAGAGTTCCTTCCTGCTCGCACATGCGGCACAGCACGTTCTCGGGGCGGGACAGGAACGTCAGCCGGGCGCGCTGCCATCGGCCGCCGTATCCGCGCTGGGCGGTGGTCTTGCCATCGCGCCAGCTGTCGGTGTTGAACCCACTGGGCTGGTGGACCGGTGCTGTTCGTGCCATCGGTTTGTGCCGTGGCGCTGCCCTGGCCATCAGCCCAGCCCCTCCGTCTGATCCCGCTCCCCGCCGGCCGCGTCGCCGTCGAGGGTGGTGATGTCCTGTTCCTCGTCCTCGCCTGCAAGTGCATCGATCAGCGCATCGAGCTTGGACTCTATGCGCGCCAGCGTGGCCTCGGTCAGCGTCACGGTGTCAGCCCTCGTATCTGCTTCAGTCGCGCATTGCAGGCTTCCAGACTGGCCTTGCGCTTGTTGGCGGCGATGATCGCCTCACCGTAGGTGCTGGCCTTGACCTGGTACACGTCGCACGGTCGGGTCAGCTCCTCTGGAACCTCGACCAGCTTCTCGACCGTGATGTAGACCTTCTCGGGCAGGGGCGGCTCCGGACATGTCTGGCAGGCGGTGAGCGCCAGCAGGGCAAGGATCAGCGCAGGACGGAGCATGTGGTGCTCTCCAGTACGCGGCGGCAATCGGGGTCGGCCTTGGCTGCCTCGATCTCGCCTTCCAACTCCCCCAGTCGGCGGGCGTAGGCAATGGCATCCTTCAGCGCCTGCTTCACTTCAGCATCGGCGCGCTCCGCTTCCTGCTCGGCCAACTCCTGATTCCTGAGCGCTTGGTCGTTGGCGAAGTTGAGGCTGGTCGCGCATCCGCGCAGCTGGTCCCGGGCGGTAATCATCGCCTCGGATGACTTCCGCAGGGCGTCAGCATGTGCGGACCGCTCCCGATTCACGCCGTAGGAACAGCCACCAACGGTCAGAAGGCACGCCAGCGCGAGGCCGGCGATCCACTTCACGGCGGCCATCACGTCGAAGGGCATCACTCGATCTCGGGTGGCGCGCCGTCGGGCTTCGCTTGGCTCACGAAGCGGGACACGATGCCGAGGATCGCCACGATGCGGATCGCCCAGACGCCGTAGTCCGGGAAGTCGTCGGTGTTCAGCAGGTCAGCGGCCAGCAGGGCGTTGTAGATGTCGGGCATCACGGCCAGCACGGCCAGCGCCCACGTGCTGTAGAACTTCCAGCCCTGCTTCCAGTCGACGATCAGTTTCATCACTTCAGCCCTCGGGTGCCGCGGAGTTCCTTCACATCGGATTCGAGCCGGTCGATGCGGACATCGTGCTCGGCCATCTTTCGGGAAATGCTCGGGACGTCGGCCAACTGCAGGTTCAGGGTCACCAGCTGGTTGTTCATCACCGCCTGCTGGGTAGCGAGGTTGTCGATGGCGTCACCTTGGTCGCGCACCTCGCTCACGAACCAGTAACCGAACGCCACCACCGCGGCGCCGATGATCGTCGCGATCCACTTCTCGATCGGCCCGAGCCTGAAAGCCCAGTGGCCTTGGCCTTGGCGTTCGACGTCCATCACCATCAACCCAGAACCCGCACTGCCTGCGAATAGAGCCCGTTCCACGTGGACCGGTGGGGCTTCCCGGGGCGCCAGGTCCTCAGGTACAGATCCCACGCTGCATCGGCGTGGCCTACCTTGGGAAGCGCCTCCGGATCGGTCCACAGCAGCAGTCGAGCGATCGAACACGCCAGCAGGTCGTCATCGACGATCCGGCGGTAGACCTCGGTCGAACTCGGCACCACGCCGCGGATCGCGCAGGCCGCCAGCGCGTGGGCTTTGCTCGCCTCATGGGTGAGCACGCCAGCAACACCGCCGCGGCGCTCGAACTGCCAGAACCCATGCGCCGGGCCGCCGATCTGCTCGCGGTGCGTGAAGCGGCTCTCCTGCAGGCCGATCGCCAGCAGCATCACCGACGCCTCGGGTGAGGCGAATTTCCCAGGCAGCACTTCCCTGTACGTCTGGCCGATGATCCGGTCGCGGACGTGTTCGAGGGTCGGCATGACTGGGTCCAATAGGTGCCCGACTCGCTGCCAGCTAGCTGCGAGGATTGATCTGGACGAGGGTCGGGCGAGGCCACTGACGGCCGTAGGTGAATTGATCGACGGCCCCGAAGGGCCGCCGGTGCGCGTCGGGTGACCGAGTGCGCTTGCTCGGGATCAGGCTGCAATGGCCTGTTCGTAGGTGTCATCGTTCGCGGTTAGCGATTTGCGCCGATTAGGTCGGTCGCCTCTCCGGCTGTCCACGTTGATTGCTCGCCCCGTCGAAACCTGGGCAGCCCCATGAGAAAGCAGCCTGGTTGTGCCGACGTGTCGTTGTGGGGACAGTGAGCCGGCAGGCCGCTTTCTGGTGGAGCTGGCGGGAATCGAACCCGCGTCCGAAACGCATCCTCTTCGCTTCATACAGCCATATCCGGTCGCCAACGACAGGATCGGATTCTCCAAACGGCGAAGCCCGACGCGATGGCCGGGCTCCTGATACGCGAACGGCCCGCCGGATGGGCGAGCCGCTGAGGCAATTATTGAAGATCGCGGAAACGGTAGATCGAGTGTGCAACTTTGTCAAGCAGCACGTTTGCCTTCGAGCCAGTCCATCGCCCGCTGCAGCTCCCTTCGGTACATCCAGACCGAGAACTTGCCTCCGTACGCCACGGCGACAGCGTCAGCCTTGCGTCGTTGCGTGCCGGTGCCGCAGAACTCTTCCCGCAGCACCAGTGCCCGGATCTGGCTCTCCCGGGATAGCTGGGAGATGGCGCGATCGATCCATCGAAGATCCTCCGGCGTGCCCTTGTCGACAGCCGCGGACGATGCGCCCGGCCCGGCGATGCGGTCGTCGGTACACCGGATGTGGTCAACAGCCCAGACTGGCGTGATCTTCATCGCGTCCACCCCGGCGCGCGCAGCCATGAAGCGGCGCCGGCCGGATCCATCGCGGCCGATCAGGCGATGCGCTGCCTTTTCCACGGTCATGGGAGCGAACTCGCGGGCCTTGGTGATCGGGTGGTTGCGTGTCGAATGGCGATCTTCATCGTTCGCCGCGCGGCTGTCGTAGCGGTTTACCTGGGCGAACCCCCAGCTCCGAAGCTGCTTCATCAGGGTGTCGTCGGCCATCAGCTCCCCCTCAGGTCGGTCATCACGGTTTCATCGAACTGGAACTTCGGCAGCTTCCCGTCGGTGTCGCAGCTGCCCTGCCGGTCGGGCCACTTTCGGCAGTGGAATCGGCCGTCGGTGAGTTCCCGGAAGGTGCAGACGCTGCAGGTCCCGTGCTTCCGCCGCCGGACGCGGTATCGCTTCACCTGCAGGCGCTGGTCGCGGTCGGTCAAAGCGATTCCTCCGCCTTGATCCGATCGGTCAGCTCGCGGACCTCTGCATAGCTCGCGTTGATCCGAACGCGGGTGAACTTGCGGCAGTGGTCGCACTTGACCCGGGTACGTTCGCCCAGCAGCCGTATCTCGGCGCGCATCCCCGCCCAGCGGTCGCGCAGACGGTCGTCCTCGCGGGACAGCATGGCCAGCACGTGGACCGGATTGAGCTTGGCCTTGCAGTCGGTGCAGGTGACCTCGGCGAGCTTCTCGTCAACCTCGACGTGTCGGTGCTGGCACTTGCCATAGTTGTGCACGACCGTGAGCGCCGCTTCGGCGGCGGGCTTGGCCTTACGCGGCAGGCTGACGATCTTTCCGTCATCGTTCATGCCGCCTTGCTCCTCTGCCGCTTCCGCCGCCGCTGCTCGCGCCTGATCGCGTCCAGCAGCGATTGCGCCGCGGGGATACTCAGGCGCAGTTGAATCGACGTCCGGGCCAGCTCCTCGTCCGTCATGGCCTTGGCTTGCTCCGTCGTGTTCTTCATGCGGCGCGCGCCCCCGTCTGCTCGGTCTGGTCGTGCCACAGCGCCAGCCACAGCGCGTCGGCCCGGCCTGAATCCTTCTTCCGCTTCAGCCGATCAGAAGCGCCCGGGAACCGCGCGATCGCCATCTGCCGGCCAGCGTCCGGATCCTTCGTCTTGCCGGCGATGTGGAAATGCCGCTTCCACACCTGCGGCGTCACGCGCGTGGTCGGGATGTTCAGCACCCGCAGCACCGCCTTGACCTGCCCGTAGCCGTCGCCGAACGCGAACATCGATGCGGTGCCCTGCCGACGTCCGCCCATCGGGGCCGCGCTGACCAACTCCAGGCAGGCCGACACGTACGCGCCCGGGTGCGCCGCGCGCTGCTCCCGGATCCACGCGGCCAGGGTGAACGCGCAGACCTCGTTCTTCCCGTCTACGCGGCAGGTCGGCATGTCCAGCATCGGGCCGGGCTCGCCGTCGATTAGGGTGGCGATCGCGCCGGATAGACCCGGGTCGATGCCGAAGGTGAGGCGAAGCGCCATCTACTCGGCCTCCTGCTGGGCGGCGGTGAAGGGGGTTGCCAGGGCCTCGGCCTGATTCCTGATTGAAACAGCGTCAGCCGAATAGGTGGCCAAGTTGCAGGCGAAGTTGGCGAGGTTGTCTATCGCTTCGACTGCTCGCCGCGCCACGTCCGGCGCAGGGGCGGGGTGGGTGTAGAGAGGGCGAACGCTCATGCCCTTGGAGCGCCAAGGCTCGTCGGATGCGACGAGGAACCAGTTGCCGTGCTGCTCGTACTGCCATGCCACCGCTTCCCCGCCATCCGGCCGGGCCTGCGGGGTGGACAGGGCGGCAACAAGGGCCGCGCGGATTTCCATGAGCGGGCGGTGATATGCGTTGCTTGAGTCGATGCGGTATTGCTCGATCAGGTCCACCTTCTCGATGGCCTTCTGGATCGCGAGTAACTCCCCACCGCCCGACACCTGCGAACCGGACAGCCGCGCTCGTTCCTCCGCCCTCGCGTCCATCATGTCGGCTGCGGTGAAGCCGTCGCCATTCGGCTGGGGGGTGGTGTCCTCGTCCTCGCTTTCCGGTTCGCCGGGCAGCGGGTGCCATGCGTCGGCATAAGCGGCGGTCATGCCAACCACCACGCACTCATCATGCGGGCCATCCGGGGGCTTGTGCCCGATGACAATCTCGCCGGTCTCGTTGTTCCAAAGCAGGATGGGCGTGTCGATCGGCGCAGTCTCGATCGGTTGCCACTCCCCGCGCGCCTTATCCGCCTGCGGGGAGAGGGCGGCAATGCGTGGCAGCAAAGCCTCCGCCAGCGCGCCAGCGCCCAAGTCGTGCCGGCCGTCAACCTCGCGGATTGCTTGTGCCAGCGCGTCAACGCTCAACCAATCCGCCAGCGCCTTGTTGTCAGTGGTCATGCTGCAAGCCTCCGATTCGTGATGTTCAAAGCGCCCCACTCGTCGAGCTTGTGGATGCGCCACATGGTTTTTTGGCCGTGCAGGCCGTTCTTCGCGCCGCGGTGGCAGTCCGAACAGAGCGCGATCGAGATGAACCACAGGCCTTGCACCGGCTCGTGCGCCTCGCTCGGGCCGGGTGCATCGCAGACGGAGCAAGGGAGCGCCTTCACCCGATCGATGTGGTCCTGCTCTGCCGGGGTGCGCCGCGCCTTGTTCTTGCTGTGCATCAGGCGGCCCTCCGATTCGTTCCGGCCATTTCCCAGAACTCGGCCCGGACTTCGTCGAGCATCACGTGGGCGTAATTGGCGCCGACGTACTCGGTGATGCCGTCGAACAGCACCTCGAACCGGTCCTGCTCCATCTCGTCGAACGCGAGGCTTTCTGCCTGCTTCACCATCAACCGGCCCACCCCGGGGACGTCGATCTCCAGCTCCTCGCAGCAAGTGCCTGATTCGCGCTGCAGACGCTTCACCGCATCGTGCGTGGTGAGCTGCTCCCAGCCTTCCACGTTGTCCACCATCAACGCGCCGATCTTGTGGATCAGGCGGTGTTGCCAGGGAACTCGCGCCTGCTTCGCCTCGATCCGGTAGGTTTCGCCCACCCTGTACCGGCGCTCTTTGGCGATGCGCTTGTCGATCGGGTGAGCCGGCACGAACGCACCGTGCTCCTCACCCGTTACCGGATCGACCAGGCGCATGACGGTGCAGTAGATCGGCCGACGCGCGCGCTTGGCGCGGATCTTCTTCTGGGCGGCGGTCTGGGTCATTGATCGACCCCGGCAGCAGCCTCACGACCGCTGGGTGCGCGCTTGCGGAACCCGGAGCGCCTGCCCTGCCCCTCGCCGTCGGGCATCGGTTCCGGCTCCCAGTCCATCGGCAGGTTCTCGAACCGGAAGCGGTCGGGCCGGTACCGCACTCGAACCTCACCGGCGGGGCCGTTGCGCTGCAGGGCGACGATGATCTCGGCTGTGCCCTTCCACCGGCTGTTCTTGTCGTAGACCTCGTCGCGGTAGATGAAGATCACCGCGTCGGCGTCCTGCTCGATCGCGCCGGAGTCGCGCAGGTCCGACGGGGTCGGCCGCTTGTCCGGCCGCTTCTCGAGTTCGCGGTTCAACTGCGACAGCAGCAGCACCGGCACGCCGATCTCGCCGGCCATCAGCTTCAGCGCGCGGGTGACGTCGCCCAGGCCCTGCGCCCGGTTGTTGCCGGCCGTCTCCATCAGCTGCAGGTAGTCGACCACGATCAGGCCGAGCGTCGTCTTCGCGTGTTGCCGACGTGCCTGCGCGATCAGGTGCTCGACCCGGGCGCTGCGCGGTCGAGTCACGAGGATCTGCGCGCCACGCAGCCGTTTGATCGCCGCGGTGGCGTTCGCCCAGTCGGCATCGTCGAGCTCGCCGCGCCGGATCCGGTCGGCGTCGATGTCGCCCTGCGAAGACAGCATCCGGTCGCCCAGTTCCTCCGGTTGCATTTCGAAGCTGAAGACCGCGACGGGCTTCTTCCGGATCAGCGCGACGTGCTCGGAGATGTTCTGGGCCAGCGTGGTCTTGCCCATCTTCGGCCGCGCCGCCAGCAGCAGCAGCTGGCCAGGGCCCATGCCGTTGATCAGGGTGTCGAGCTCGTCGAGTCCGGTGGTGATCCCGTTGATCCCGCCGCCGCGGTGATGCCGGTCCTGCAGTCGGTCGAACACCCGAACCATGATCGGATTCATCTGCTCCAAGTCGCACGGCTGCGAGGACAGCAGTTCGCCGATGCGGGTCTGCGCGGCGCCGATGATTTCGACGCTGTCGCGGCCCTCCGGCTGGAAGCCGTCGTTCACCAACCCGGTACCGACGTCGATCAGTCGGCGAAGGCGCGACTTGTCGGCGACGATGTCCGCATAGGCGCGGATGTTCGCCGCGCTTGGCGTGGTGTTCGAAAGCTCGATCAGGTACGCACCGTTGTCGACCAGGTCCAGCTGCCCATGAGCTTCGAACCAATCGCCGAGGGTGACCTCGTCGAACGGCTTGCCCCTGCCCTCCAGGTGCTTGATCGCCTGCCAGATCAGCTGGTGATCGCGGCGGTAGAAGTCGCTGGCGTCGAGCAGGTCGGCGACCTCAATCCATGCCAGCGGCTGGAGCATCAGGCCGCCGAGCACCGCCTGCTCGGCCTCGATCGACTGCGGCGGGATGCGCAGGGTGTCGCGCGGGTCGTGGAAGTCGCCGTCCATCACGCTGCCTCCGACTTCATGGCGGCGATGGCTTTGTCCATGATCCCGGCGAAGCGGTCCTCGGCCAGCAACACGTCGAGGTTCTGCTTCCATCGGGGGTTGTTCGGGTTCGGCACTTCCCCCCGTAGCCACGGATCATCGGTGCACTCGCCGAAGTAGGACGTCCAGAAGTCCTCGGGCTCGTACGGCCAGCCCTGTTGCTTGCACACCTGGCGCGCGAGCTTGTCGGCGAGTTGGATGCGGCGCTGGCGCTTGGGATTTAGGACCGCGATGGATTGGCAGTTCGGCAGGACGCGGTGGTAGGCATCCAGCACGATCGAGCAAAGTCGCTGCGATGCGGGGTGTTGGCTGACGTTGCTCGGCGCTGCCTGGCCCTGTTCGCCGTCAGGCGACAGGACGTAGTCAGCTTCTTCCTTTCCACTCCTCTCCTCTCCTCTCCTCTCCGGGGGTGAACGTTCGTCGGGTGTTCGCTGAACCTTGTTCGCTGAACCTTGTTCGGTGACCCTTCGGCGAACGTTCGTCGGAAGTGAGCCATCAGGAAGCGGATGCTTGAACGTCGGCTGGTCGATTTTTTGGTGAAGATTCCAGCCTGTTATCTGCCAGAACTGCTCACCCTGGACCACGTACTCGCGCAGCAGGCGATTACGGACCAGCTCTTCGACCATCGCTGCTACATCCGCGCGGGAGAAGTCATCAGCGGGGAATATCTCCATCTTCAAGCGGGGGATGGACGCAGGGTGGATACCGTTGTCGTCCGAGAACGTCCACAGTCCAATGAACAGAAGACGAGCGTTCGGCGAACACTCGGCGATCTGCTCGCTGGTCCAGAACTCCGGCTTGATGCTGCGAATGCGGGCCACGCTTTACTCCTCGTATCCGAGGCCGGTGTTGATCTCAACAGGGCGCGGCTTGCGGAGGCCTTTCAGTTCCTCCCAGGTGTACTGCTCGCCAAGAACATCGCCGAGCGTCGAGTGCGCCAATGAGCGCAGGTAGTCAGTGCAGCCGGCGGCGTCGCGATGGATCTCGGACCCGCTGAAACGAACCGGAGTGATTCCGTCCAGCAGTAGGCGGCGGTCGCGGAGCTTGTCCCTGGCGACCTGCTCTTTCGTCTTCTCGTGCCAGTCGTGTCCGTCGCACTCGATGGCGAATGCCCGCCGGAATAGCGGCTTCCTGCCACAAACGAGAAGGAAGTCGACGCGGTAGAACCAGTCGCCATCCTTGCCACAACCGCTGACCTCGGCTTGCGGAATCAGGAAGGCTGATGCTCCCTCTGGCAGTTCCGTTCCAAATTCGTATTCACAAGGCTCCAACGGGGCCAGCACCATGCAGGCCTCTTCGAAGTCCGAGAAGAGCGTGGCGATCGCGCGCGCGAGCAGCGCTTCGATGGGGCTCTCGCAGTAGCGCTCTATGTCGGTGAGTTGCATCGTTCCTCCTAGGCGCCCAGTCGGAGCCGCGATCCCCCAACCCGCTAGGCTCGGGCTGTCCTGTCCGGAGCTACCGGGCAGTGAGGGGGTGCGGGAAAGCGTCATGCGGCCTGGTCCAACAGATCAGGCTGCGGCAACGGATTACGGCGGGCATCGGCCCGGCGCATCTCCCGCGCGCGCTGTGCGTCGTACTCGGCCTTCTCTGCGGGTGTCAGCGGGCCGGCGTGCTTCAGGGCGTAGCGGGCGCGTTCGAACTGTTCGGCCTGGGTCTTCATCCCTGCGCCCTCCCCTCGCTGACCGCGCGCAGCTTGGCCAGGAGGATCATCGTTGCTGACTGCTGAGCCACGCCGGCTTCGGCGATCGCCTTCATCTCGTTGGCGGTGATCAGGTTGTCGGCCAGCGCCTCGCCCAGCACGCGATCGAACTCGCCCTCTGCAGCGTTGGCGCGCAGCAGGGTCTGAAGCACGGAGGTCTCTCCGGCACCCAGGTCCACCGACGCCAGCACGTAGCCGTGCTCAGCAGCCATCGCCTGCAGCATCCGGTGGTCACCCGTGACGCCCATGATCTCGGACGCCTCGGCCACGGTCAGGTGATGCGTGGTGTTGTTCGGGTTGACCTTGTTGCGAAGGACCGCGGCGGACATGCCAATGCGGGGGCCGAGCGACTCGCTGCCGCCCGGGTAGCTGCGCACGGTGCTGTGCGCTGCGTCGATGATGTTCATGCGGGCTGCACCTGAACGTGGTTTGTCGCAGCGCCTGAGACGACACTGGCGGCATGGAAAGGAGAAATCACGGAATCAGCGCGCACGGCTCAAGCCGCCTCGCGGTCGTCGTTGGCGGGCTCGTCATAGCTCGCGAAGTCGGAGGCGAGCAGGACAATGCCCTTCTCGCTCGCGAGCCGGACCAGCGCGCCCATGCTTTTACCGCTGGGAACCGATCGCCCGGACTCCCAGAAGCCCACGGCATGCCGCGATACGCCGCATGCCTTCGAGATATCGGAGCGGGTGAGGCCCGCCTTCTTCAGTCGCTTGATTGCGTTGGTCTGGTTCATGGTTACGAACGGTAACCCCGGAATGGCGGTCCGTCAACCGCACGTTACCGTGGCCCTCGGTAACATCTTGTTCCCGCCTGAACCGCTCACGCTCCCAATGCCGTCGTCTCAACCTGTGCGCCGCACCTTCGACATCCTGAAAGCCGAGGAGAAGAGACGCCTAGCCGGTGGCCTCTCCTATGCCAAGATCGCAGCCGCCATGGGCCTAGGTGCCCGGCAGACGGTCGGGCACTGGTTTCGTGGTCGAGGGGAGCCCGATGTGCAGCAGATGAAAGCAATGGCGAAGGTGCTTGGGTGCCACTGGTTGGAGTTGGTCAACGAGGAGACGGTGGTTGTGTACCTGGATGACGAGGTTCGCCGAGTTGAACGCATGCGCGGCCTGAGTGATGCTGACGTGGCGGAGCTAGATGCCTTCTTGGCGTTCAAGGCTTCGTCTAAGCCCAAATGAGGGATGACGATGGCCCTAATCACCTGCCAAGAATGCAGCACGCGGTTGAGTGATACCGCTAATAGCTGCCCGGAGTGCGGGGCTTCAATGCAGACGGCCAAGGGCCGTGCTGGGCTGTCGTTCAATGGGAAGCTGTTGCTGGCGGTCGCCATCTTCGTGATCGTGGTCTGGGCTTTCCGATGACATCCACGCCGACCCACAAGAACCCGCTACGGCGGGTTTTTTTATGCCTCCAAGGCAGGCCAGCGCACATCCCCAAAGAATAATGGTTACTGGGTGTTGACACTCTGCGATCTGCTGGGTTACGGTTCGTTACCGAATCACTCCACCGATCCACGGAGCAAAGCAGATGTCCCACCCCGTCTTCTTCCGCAACCACCACGGCATCCAGTTCCGCCAGTGCGCGGCCTGTGAGGGTGCTGGTGAGCTGACCTACGACCACCCGATCGGTGACCCGCAACTGGAGACCGCGCACCGGTGCCACGAATGCGGCGGTGATGGCGACCAGCGGGTGACGCCGGTGGACACGCTGGAGCTGCTGCGCGCCGAGCGCCGGCTGTTGAAGGCACTCCGCGGTTCCCCGGACCTGCTGGCCGGTGTTCGCCGCCGGTATGACCAGCGCCGGGCCGATGCGATGAAGCCGGTGACGCTGCCGGTACACGACTGGCGCAGCCGCATGGACCCGATCGCGGCCGAAGTGTTCGCGCCGGTGTTCCGGGCGATGGGGTTCGCGGCATGAGCGCGCCGGTCGATGTGCTGGCGGTGATGCGCGCGGATTACGTGGACGCCAGCGTTCAGCGCATGTGGGACGACGACGCTCCGCAACGTGCGGCAGACAGCGAGGAGGCGCAGGTCGCCGTGGCCGAGTTGATCGAGGCGCTTGACACCTTGCTTTCGGTGTACGCCAAGCCGGACCAAGGGATGTGCTGTGACGGGCGCGAGTGCGGATGCATGGGGGCCTCCGTCTATCAAGAGGCCGAACATTACGCACGCGCCGCCCTCGCCCGCGTCCGACCCATGACCCGAGAGCAGCAGGCCGAACAGGCCGGGGTGCGGGGATGAGCTTCAACGACGCCCTGCGCGACTTCAAGACCACGTTCGCGACGATCCCGGCCGAAGCTCCGATCGGTGCAATCGACGGGATCGATTACGTCACCGACGACCTTGATCCGCAAGTTCTCGCGGATGGTCGCGAAGCGATGAAAGCCGCGCGCGCCGGCGAGCTCCACACCCGAGCCTGGCGCCTGCAGCGCCTACGCGACGCCACCCCGACACCCGAATTTTCCACGACCCGGAAGGGTCAGGAGGTCTAACCATGGGCGCAGTAATCCAACTCGACCCGATCCGCAAGGTTGTCCGCGAAGCCGGGAACCTGTGCGGCCTGTACGGCTACGGCCGGCGTTCGGCGGAGCAGTTCAAGCGCAATGCGATCCGGTCGGCGATGAAAGGCGACCAGCCGACGACCGCCATCGCCCGGCAGTGCGTGCCGCCGAAGTGGAAGCGGCTGGGCGATGACCTTCCGCCGAGTGCCGCGTGATGGACGTTCTCTCGATCGCCTACCCCGCCCTGTGCGTCGGCTTCTGTCTCGGCTTCGTCGCCTGTGCAGTGCTGGGCGCGAACCGCCGGAGGGGTCCGTGATGGCGACCTTCCGTGACCCCGTCGCCCGCGATCGGGCTTGGGCGAAGCACTACGCCAGCCGCGGCCTGCGCGTGCCGGTGATGACCGCCGCGAAGTCCACCCCGAACGCGTACCGGCTGGCGAATTACACCATCCGCGCCGCCCACCACGCCGCTGCACGACTCGTCTGTTCTCAGACGGTGCGCTGCTGATCCCTGCCCACCGAAGGAACCAACCATGCTCCAACTCAACCAAAGCGAAGCGACCCTCGGCAACCTCAACACCCGGATCGAGCGCCACGGCGACGAGCGCGAACTCGCCGTCGACATGAAGTTCTCCATGAAGGCGAACAACAGCATCCTCGACAGCCTCGGCAAGGGCCTGCGCGAGTCGCTGTTCCGCAAGCCGTCCAAGGGCGAGCAGCAGGATTTGCCGTCGATCGGCGAGGCCCTGTCCGCGGTGCGCCACCCGTACCTGGAGCCGATGAAGCTCTCGCACGAGTTCACCGGCTACGAGGTCCAGATCGACGGGCTGCTCGACTCCACGAACCCGCTGCTGTTCGTCGACGTGAAGCTGAAGAAGTTCACCATCGCGCCGCTGGAAGGCGGCAGCGTCGAGCTCACCTTCACCGCGTCGGCCAACGTCGATCCGGACGAACTGTCGTCGCTCTCCGAGGCGCTGGTGCGCGAAGACGTGCGCCTGACCCTTACCCCGCCGAGCAAGCAGGAAGAGCAGGCGCCGCCGCTGCAGGACGCGGCGTAACGACTACGGAAGCGGCTGACGGGAAAGCAGACCGTCTAAACAGGTGAAGCATCGATTGGGTTTGGCGGGCAGCGGCTGGCGACAGTCGTCAACGGTAGCGAGAGTCAGGCAACTGACCGGAATCCGAAATGCCGATGGTTCGATTCCATCAACCGCAGGATTTGGACCCACCTGGAACTGATGCACAAGCCGGAGTAGCGCCCGGCCCGCTTCCACCCTCCCCCAGCGCGAGCACAGCGCGCGAGCCGCCAACCCTGACCCGGCGGCTCACTCTCCTACCGCTGGCCCGGCGGTTTGTGCAGGGCCCCTATTCGAAGCGAAGGAATGACCCATGAGCAACATCGTCCCGTTCCACGACCTGCAGGGCATGGCGCAAGCCGTCGCAGCGTCCAACCTCTTCGGCATGAAGAACACAGAGCAGGCGCTCGCGCTGATGCTCGTCGCGCAGGCAGAAGGCCAGCACCCTGCAACGATCACGCAGGACTACGACATCATCC
This sequence comes from Lysobacter sp. F6437, assembly GCF_052547215.1. Taxonomy (NCBI): domain Bacteria; kingdom Pseudomonadati; phylum Pseudomonadota; class Gammaproteobacteria; order Lysobacterales; family Lysobacteraceae; genus Lysobacter; species Lysobacter sp. F6437. The sequence continues at coordinate 126,833 of NZ_JBQWRB010000004.1, read as the reverse complement.
AGGGCAAGGCGACGCGCAAGACGCACAGCGTCCTCGCCCGCTTCCAGCAGATGGGCGGCCAGGTCGAGTGGCATGAGCTCACCGACCTGATAGCCGACGCGACGTTCTCGCACAAGGCTGGCGGGAAGCTGCGCATGACCTGGACGTTCGAGCAGGCGGCGAAGGCCAAGCTCACCGGCAAGGACAACTGGAAGAACTACCCGCGCGCAATGCTCCGCGCCCGCTGCATAGCCGAGGGCATCCGCGCGGTGTATCCGGCGGCGCTGGGCGGGATGATGGTCAGCGAGGAAGCGCAGGACACCGCCGCCGCCGAGCAGCCGATCACGGTCGAGGCGCGTGTGGTCAGCGAGCGCGCCGCCGAACTCCCGATGTACCCCGAAGCCGACTTCGCCGAGAACCTGCCGAAGTGGTGGGGCGTGATCGCCAGCGGCAAGAAGTCTGCCGACGACCTGATCGCGATGCTGCAGACGAAGGCGCGGTTCACGGCTGAGCAGTTGCACGAGATCCGCAACCCGCCGCGCGATGAGAACGAAGCCGCCGGCGCAGAGCAGGAGGCCCAGGCATGAAGACGGTCAACCTGCAGCAGGGCACGCCCGAGTGGCACGCCCACCGCGCCCAGCACTTCAACGCCAGCGACGCCCCGGCGATGCTTGGCCTGTCGCCGTACAAGACCCGGGCGCAGCTGATCCGCGAGATCGCCACCGGCATCACCGAGGAGGTCGACGCCAACCTGCAGCGCCGTTTCGATGACGGTCACCGCTACGAGGCGCTGGCCCGGCCACTGGCGGAGGCCATCATCGGTGAGGAACTGTTCCCGTGCGTCGGCGTCGACGGCAAGTTCAGCGCCAGCTTCGACGGCCTGACGATGCTGGAAGAGGCCGCGTTCGAGCACAAGTCTCTGAACGATGCCATCCGGGCGGCGATCGAAGCCGGTGTCGGCAACGCAGTCAACCTGCCCGAGCACTACCGCGTGCAGATGGAGCAGCAGTGCATGGTTTCCGGTGCTGCGCGCGTGCTCTTCATGGCGTCGAAGTGGAACGGCGACGACCTGGTCGAGGAACGGCACTGCTGGTACTACCCGGACGCCGCGCTACGCGACCGGATCATCGCCGGCTGGGAGCAGTTCGAGGCCGACGTCGCCGCCTACGTGCCAGAAGCCGCCGCGGCGCCCGCTGCCGCCGGCCGCGCGCCCGACCAACTGCCGGCGCTGCGCGTCGAGGTCACCGGCATGGTCACCGCCAGCAACCTCGCCGATTTCAAGGCATCGGCCTTGGCCGTGCTGGGTGGCATCAATCGCGATCTGCAGACCGACGAGGACTTCGCCAACGCCGAGACGACGGTGAAGTGGTGCAAGGGCGTCGAAGACCGGCTGGCAGCGACCAAGGACGCGGTTCTGGCGCAGACAGCCGACATCGAGGCGGTGTTCCGCACGATGGACGAGGTCTCGGAAGAGACCCGCCGTGTCCGCCTCGACCTCGACAAGCTGGTGAAGGCGGAGAAGGAGTCGCGCAAGGGCGAGATTGTCACCGCAGGCCGAGAGGCGGTCCGGGCGCACTACGACGCGATCAACGCCACGCTCGGCGAGCATCGGTTCCAGCCGCCGCAGACGCTGTCCCTTGAACTCGGCGGCGCCATCAAGGGCAAGAAGTCGCTCAGCAGCATGCGCGATGCCGTCGACGCCGCGGTCGCGAACGCCAAGATCGCCGCCAGCCAGCAGGCCGAGCGTGTCCGCGCGAACGTGGCGATCCTTGCCGAGGCTGCGGACCACGCCAGCCTGTTCGCCGACCGCGTGCAGCTGTGCGCCGGCAAGGCGTCGGAAGACCTGCGGAACCTGGTCGCCGCGCGCATCGCGGAGCATGAGCAGCGCGAGGCCGAGCGACTGGAGAAGGAGCGCGCGCGTATCCGGCAGGAAGAGGCCGACCGGCTGGAGCGGGAGCAGCGCGAGGAAGCGGCCCGGGTCGAGCGCGAGCGAGCCGCCGAGGAACTGGCAGCGGCCAAGCAGTCGACAGGCGCCGACTTGTCGCCGGCCGCGCAGCAGTTGAACGAAGCCGAGGGTGCGGAAAGGTTCGCCCAGCGACACCCCGCCGCGGTCAATCCGGCAGCGACCGATGCGCGGATCAATCTGGGGCATATCAACGAGCGCATCGCCCCGCTGTCCATCACCGCCGATGGCTTGGCGAAACTTGGTTTCCAGCCCATTGCCAGCAAGGGCGCGGCCAAGCTCTACGCGGACGACGATTTGTCCCGCATGTTGAACGCGATGGCGTCTCACCTGAACTGCGCGGCTCGCGAGGAACGGTGGGCCGCATGACCGCCCAGCCCGACCACCTCCAACACCTGGCGCCCGAGGAGCGCCAACGACAGGCGCGCGGCAACACGTCCGACAAGGGTCGCGCGGGTCGCTCCGCGTCACCTTGGAATCGCGGCCCGATGTGCGAAACCCCGAACGCGAAGAAATCGTTCAACCGATACCAGCGGACCGGCAATAGATGAAGGCCTGCGCGCACTGCGGCAAGTGGCGGATGGATCGGGAGTTCTACCCCGACCGCCGCCCTGGCCGGTCCCGCGATGGCTTGCACCACAACTGCAAGCACTGCGAACGCGCGATGGCCGCTGAGCGTTCTCGACGCCGGTACCAACCCACCAACACGATGAGCCAGCCGCGCGACGAGTCCGGCAGGTTCAGGAGAGCAGCATGAGCGTTACCTACACCGATGAAGGGACCATCCCGCACCTGGCGGTGGTCACCGAGCACGGCACCATCCACGCGCCCGTAAAGCTGGAGCGCTACGAACACGGCAAGGGCTACCGGCTGGAACTGTCGCCGATGTACGGCGGTGGCGACCGGCTGCCGAAGCCGATGCGGCGCGATGGGCGGCTGGTGTTCGCGCTGCCGGCGGGTGGCGAGGTGCTGGGGTAATGGAGGGCCGGGCCTTCCATATCCGCGTCGCTCGCGTGCACCTCAATGAGTGCCGCGCCCGCCGGCATAGCCGCGTCAACCGGGACTTCTACTGGAGCCTGTTCGCGTGGGCGCAGCGTGCGCGCCGGCGAGCCGCGGCAAGCCGTGAGCCGGTGCAGGGAGGGCTGTTCGCATGAGTATCGACCACGGCGTCCTGAACGTCCCGCTGCACAAGCGCGGCAACATCGATGCGGAGATCGACCGCCACATGGCGCAGCAGCGCCGCGAACAGCGGGACGCCGCGAAGGCCCGGGCCGCGCAATGGAAGGCCGACAAGGCCCGCGCGCTGGTGCTGATCGACGGCCTGAGCGACGAGCAGATCACCGCCCTCGCCGGCCGCGCCCGGGTCCAGAAGCGCAGCGTGCGGAAGAACCTGCGGGACAACGCCGGTCTGTGCCCTGCCCGCGTGGTCAAGATGCTGGAGGGCCTGGCCGCATGATCACCGTCGGCGACTGCCTCGAGGTCATGCGGACGATGGACGCCGAGAGCGTCGATTCGATCGTCACCGATCCGCCGTATGGGCTGGGCTTCATGGGTAAGGCGTGGGACCACGCGGTTCCCGGCGTGCCGTTCTGGCAGGAAATGCTGCGCGTGGCCAAGCCGGGCGCGTTCCTCGCGGCGTTCTGCGGCACCCGCACCGATCACCGGATGAAGTGCGCGATCGAGGATGCCGGCTGGGAGATTCGCGACACGATCATGTGGGTCTACGGCTCCGGCTTCCCGAAGTCGCACAACGGGCCGTGGGGAGGGACCGCGCTCAAGCCGGCATGGGAGCCGATCACGCTGGCGCGCAAGCCGTTGATCGGGACCGTTGCCGCCAACTTCGAGCGGTACGGCACCGGAGCGCTGAACATCGACGCTTGCCGGATAGTTCACGAAACGATCAACGGCGGGAACTTGGCCGACAACCCCCACCTGCGCGGGTCAAAGCTGCGCGCCGCGCCTGTGGCTACTAGTTTCGGCCGAGAGGGCGACGAGACCCCACTTACGTCGCAGCTAGGCCGCTGGCCCGCCAACCTGATCCACGACGGCAGCGATGAAGTGCTGGCCGCGTTCCCGAACGCGCCGGGGCAGCAGCGCGACACCGGCCCGCAGTTCGCACGCAACCGGGGCGCCTGTTATGGCGAGTACGCCGAGGTTCCTCTCCATGCCGCCCGTGGCGACAGCGGCAGCGCCGCGCGATTCTTCTACTGCGCCAAGGCCGACCGAGCCGACCGGAACGATGGGTGCGACGGCTTGCCGCTGCGCGAGTCGGGCATGGTGAGCAACACCAGCGGCCAGCACATGACCCGCCGGGATGGCGGCGCCCCGGCGCCGGACGCGAACAATCACCCGACCGTCAAGCCGACCGACCTCATGCGCTGGCTGTGCCGACTGGTGACGCCGGCCGGAGGGCTGGTGCTGGACCCGTTCGCCGGCAGCGGCAGTACCGGGCGCGGCGCGATCGCCGAGGGATTCCGGTTTCAGGGCATCGAACTAGATCCCGAGTATGCCGCCATCGCCGCGGCTCGCATCCGAGCGATGCAGCCCGGCCTTTCATTCGGTGCCGCCGCATGAAGCCCCACACCCACAAGCAGCCCGCCAAGGGCCGCGCCCGCCCGTTCGCATGGGGCCGGAAGCTGGAGCAGAACGGCTCCGTCGTCTGCTACGCCCTATTCCGCCGCGACAACGCCGGCCGGCTGCATCCGTTGCACCTGCAGTACCTGGTCGGCGTTGCTCAGCGGTCGATGATCGCGCGCGACCTCATGGCGGCCCGGAAGCGGCTGCGGGATCGGGTCGATGAGATCGATCTGCAGGCGATGGAGGAAGCGGCGTGATTAGCGCCGCCGCCAATTCATGCGGAGACGTACTCCTTCTTCGCGATATCCCAAATATACGTCGTCGCTCCAACGTCCTTGACGAGTCGAATTCCAGCGATGCAATCCGCGCGCTTTACGTACCCCTCGGCGCTGTCGGCAATGATTTTTCCGTTACCTGCGGCGCGGAGCCGCCAGCGCCATTCGCCGTCATCGTCCTTGTACAACTGAAAGTGTGCCGGAACGGTGCTCATGGATGGATTCCTCTAACAGGGCGTTATCGCCGAAACCAACCCTACGCCCCTGATTCCCACAGCGTTGCAGATAAGTGTGTGGATAACCGGTGTTTATCTTTTCCTCGCCGGGAGTTAATGCAATGAACGACCTATTCCCCCGCGCACCGCGCCGGATGCAGCAGCCGCGCAAGGACAAGCTCCGCGAAGAGCTTGCCCGGGCCGCGTCGACCATCGAGCAGCAGCGGCACACGATCGACTACCTCGAGCGCGCGAACGAGATCACCCGGTTCGCCGCCAACTTGAACCGCCCCGCACGCCCGTGGTGGCGCCGCATCTTCAGGAGCAAGGCAGCATGAGCCTCCAACGCACCGCGGAACTGATGGCGCAGCTCACCGATGCCGCGTGGTTCGACGAGCGAGCGTGCGCGGCATACCTCGGGATCACCGTGGACACTGACGTTTCGAAGCTGCCCGGGTTCCCTCCGCCGGATGAGCGCGGCCTGCGCCACGTCCTAGACGTTGAGGAGTGGGCGCAAAGCACGCGCGCCGAGACCGAGACCGCGCTCTACCGGCATTACGACGGCCGCGGCGCCCTGCTCTACGTCGGCATCTCCCTGTGCGCCATCTATCGGCTGTCGCAGCACCGGCGCAAGCCCTGGTCACGGCAGATTGCCCGGGTGTCGATCGAGTGGCATCCGACTCGATCCGCAGCTCTAGCCGCGGAGAAGAAGGCGATCAAGCGGGAGCGTCCCATTCACAACGTGATCGGAGCGCGGCGCGGGTGAAGTTGCTCAAGGCCAACGCATGGGCCGACAAGTACTTCGGGGAGGAGTCGCGCCCCGCGGAGATCACGGTCATGCGCTGGCTTCGGGATGGGAAGATCCCGGGCCGTAAGGTCGGCGGCACATGGTATGTCGACGAGCACGCCTGGCTGGCCGACGGGGACCCGCTGGTGCAGCAGGTGCTGGAGGCGGGCTAGTCTATGGCAATGGGACGCCCACGATCGAAGGCCCGCGCCGGCTGGCCAGACAACCTCTACCCCAACCGGGGCGGGTTCAAATACCGGCATCCGACCACGCGCCGCGAGACGTGGATGGGCATGGACAAGGCCAAGGCATTCGCCGCGGCCCGGAAGATCAACGCCCTACTGGCGCCGTCGAGCGACCTGGTGGAGCGCGTCACCGGAGCGCAGGAGTCGATCAACGATGCCGTGCGCGTATTCCGCACGGACGATGCCCCGGGCCGGAAGTGGAAGCCGAAGACCGCGGCGGACTATGAAATCACCCTGCGGGTCATCGAGCGTGAGATCGGCTCGCGTGCCGTATCGACATTCACCGTGAAGGACTGCGCCGCCTTCATTCGAGCTGTCACCGAATCCCCGCGCGGACGCCAGCAGTATCGACTGGTGCTGTCGTGGATCCTGGCCTGCGCTGTCGAGGAGGGCTGGGTCGACACGAACGTGGCGCTGCAAACTCGCAAGTTCACGCACGAGCGGCAGCGCGCGCGACTTACCCTGCAGCAGTACGGTTTGATCTGGGATGCGGCAGAGCCGTGGCTGCGAAACGCAATGGACCTATCGCTGCTGACGCTGCTCCGGCGCGAAGACGTGGTGTCGCTGCGTTTCGATGATTCGCGAGACGGCGCAGTCTGGGTCGTGCCGGCGAAGACGGACGCATCCAGCCGGGTCCGCCTGAAGATCGGTATGACTGACGATCTGGCCGCGCTGCTGTCTCGATGCCGCGATGCCGTGCTGTCGCCCTACGTGATCCACCGACTCCCGGAGAAAGCCCGACCGAGCCACATGCGGGCGAAGGATCGCGACCACCACACGCAGGTGCTACCCGAGCAACTGACACGGGCGTTTGCTGCCGCGCGCGACGCAGCCGGGATCGCAGGAGGGACGCCGCCGACGTTCCATGAAGTCCGTAGCCTGGGCGGCGCTTTGCTGATTGATTCCGGATGGACGCTGGAACAGGTGCAGGCGCTCATGGGGCACGCCGACAAGGGCATGACCGAGCACTACATGGAAGGCCACGAGGCGCCGTGGCAGGCCGTAAACCCGGGCCTGTCGCTTCCTCGATAGGGTGGCAGTAGGGTGAGAATAGGGTGAAGGCCAGAAAACACTGCACCGGATCGACGCGCAAGTGGTTGATCCATTTGGCTTAATTGGTCGGGACGGCCGGATTTGAACCGACGACCACCTGTCCCCCAGACAGGTGCGCTACCAGGCTGCGCTACGCCCCGATTTGATTCGATTCCCGCCTGCTTGGAAGCGGGCGGCAAGTATAGCGGTTTTGCTGGTGCGCGCGATCAGCGGCGCAGCAGTTGCAGGACTTCCTCCAGCTCCATCCTCACCTGCTTGATGATCTGCGAGCTCAGCGCGGACTCGTCCTTGCCGGCCTCGCCTTCCAGCCGCAGGCGGGCGCCGCCGATGGTGTAGCCCTGCTCGTACAGCAGGCCGCGGATCTGGCGCACCATCAACACCTCGTGGCGCTGGTAGTAACGACGGTTGCCGCGTCGCTTGACCGGGTTGAGCGAGGGAAACTCGGTCTCCCAGTAGCGCAGCACGTGCGGCTTGACGTCGCACAGCTCGCTGACCTCGCCGATGGTGAAGTAGCGCTTGGCCGGGATCGGCGGGAGTTCGCGGTTGCTGCCGGGGTCAAGCATGCGAGGCTCCTGCCGGGGTGCCGGAATAGGCTTCCACCCGCTCCTTCAGCTTCTGGCCGGGGCGGAAGGTCACCACCGTGCGTGCCGAGATCGGGATTTCCTCGCCAGTCTTGGGATTGCGGCCGGGGCGCTGGTTCTTGCGGCGCAGGTCGAAGTTGCCGAAGCCCGACAGCTTGACCTGGCGCCCGCCTTCCAGCGACTGGCGGAGGGCGTCGAAAAATGCGTCGACGAACTCCTTCGCTTCGCGCTTGTTCAGGCCCACTTCGTCGAACAGACGTTCAGCCATTTCCGCCTTGGTCAGTGCCATCGCCTTCCTTCCGTACTGCGCAATACTCAGCCGCGGATCGCGGCGCCATGCTCTTGTTGCAGCGTCGTGGTCACGGCGGCAATCGCCGCATCCACTTCACCGTCGGTCAGCGTGCGCGATTGTTCCTGCAAAATCAAGCCCATAGCGAGACTCTTGCATCCTGATTCAACGCCCTTGCCCTGGTACACGTCGAACAGCACGAGGTCGCGCAGCGCCGGGCCGGCGGCCTTGCGGACACTGGCGGACAGCGCGGCCCAGGCCACCGACTCGGCGACCACGAACGCCAGGTCACGGCGGACCGACGGGTATTTCGACTGCCCGCCGGCCTTTGGCAGCGGACGCGCCAGCAGCGGCGCGAGGTCGAGTTCGAACGCGACCACGTCGAGGTCGATGTCCAGTGCATGCTGCAGGCGCGGATGCAGCTGGCCGATCCAGCCGAGCCGGACGCCCTCGCCGTTGGCACCCAGCCGCCAGACGTCGGCCGAGCGTCCCGGGTGGGCCCACGCCGGCTGCGAGGGCCGGTAGTCGAGGCTCACACCTGACAGCGCGGCGAGGCTGTCGAGGTCGCCCTTGAGGTCGTGGAAGCCGACCTTGCGCTCGGCGGCGCCCCATTGCTCGGCCACGGCGTCGCCGCAGGCCACCACGGCGACGCGACGGGTGTGCAACGGCGCGCCGTCGGCGACCGCGGTGAACACGTTGCCCAGCTCGAACAGCCGCACCCGCGACTGCTGGCGCGCGGCATTGCGGCCGAGCGCGGCGACCAGCCCGGGCAGCAGCGAGGTCCGCATCACGCCCAGTTCGGCGCTGAGCGGGTTGGCCAGCGGCACCGCGCCGTTGGTCAGGCTCCAATCCTGCAACAAGCTGGCGTCGACGAAGGCGTAGTTGATCGCCTCCAGGTAGTCGCGGGCGGCGAGCTGGCGGCGGACGGTGGCGTCTTCGACGGTCTCCTCGCTCGGTGCGACCAAGCGCGAGGCGCCGGCCGGCAGTGTGGTCGGGATCGCGTCGTAGCCGTGGATGCGGGCGACCTCCTCGATCAGGTCTTCCTCGATCGCGATGTCGAAACGGCGGCTCGGGGCGGTGACCTGCCAGCCCTCGGCATTGGCTTCGACCGCCAGGCCGAGCGCGGTGAGGATGCGCTCGATCTCACCGTCGGTGATTTCCAGACCGAGCACGCGCGCGACGCGGGCACGGCGCAGGGGGATCGCCTGCGGCTGCGGCAGGTGATCGGGCAGCGCCGCCTCGACCACCGGGCCGGGCGTGCCACCGGCGATGTCGAGGACCAGCCGGGTCGCGTATTCGATCGCGGTGCGCGGCAACTCGGGGTCGACGCCGCGCTCGAACCGGTGCGCGGCATCGGTGTGCAGGCCGAGCTTGCGGCTGCGGCCGATTATCGCGTCGGGGGCGAAGTGGGCCGACTCCAGGAACACGTTGCGACTGGCATCGGTAACGCGGCCGTCGAAGCCGCCCATGACGCCGGCCAGCGCGACCGGACGGTCGGCGTCGGTGACCAGCAGGAACTGTTCGTCGACCTTGACGTCGCGGCCGTCGAGCAGCTTCAGCGATTCGCCGGCGCGGGCCCGGCGCACGCCGACCGGGCCGGCCAGCAGGTCGCGGTCGAAGGCATGCATCGGCTGGCCCAGCTCCAGCATCACGTACTGGGTCACGTCGACCAGCAGCGACACCGGGCGCACGCCGCTGCGGCGCAGGCGCTCGGCCATCCACAGCGGGGTCGGCGCGGCGGCATCGACGCCCTCGATCACCCGGCCGCAGTAGCGCGGAGCATCGGCACCGGCGTTGAGTTCGATCTCGATCCTGGCATCGCTGGCGGGGGCTACCGGCTCGATCGCAAGAGGCGCGACCGCGCCACCGGAGGCGGCGGCGACGTCGAACGCGATGCCGCGCACGCCGAAGCAGTCGGCGCGGTTCGGGGTCAGCTTGATCTCGATGCTGGCGTCCGGCAGGCCGAGCAGTTCGCTGATCGGCTGGCCGGCGACTGCGGACTCGGGCAGTTCCAGCAGGCCGGAGGCATCGTTGTCGGTCTCCAGTTCCTTCGCCGAACACAGCATGCCGAACGACTCGACGCCTCGGAGCTTGGCCGGCTTGATCTGCATCCCACCCGGCAACACTGCGCCGACCTTCGCCAGCGGCGCCTTCAGGCCGGCGCGCGCGTTGGGCGCGCCGCAGACGATCTGCACGGTCTCGCCATTGCCGGCGTCGACCTGGCAGACCTGCAGGCGGTCGGCTTCCGGGTGTTTTTCGGCGCTGAGGATCTGGGCGACCACGACGCCGTCGAGCGACTTACCCAGCGCGGTGACCTCTTCGACTTCCAGCCCGATCGCGGTCAGCGTGGCCAGCAGTTCGTCGTGGCTGGCCTCGGTGGGTACGTGCTGGCGCAGCCAGTTTTCAGAGAACTTCATCGGTCGCCCCCGGTTACGCGAACTGGCGCAGGAAGCGCACATCGTTGTCGAAGAAGCTGCGCAGGTCGTCGACCCCGTAGCGCAGCATCGCGAAGCGCTCGACCCCGAGGCCGAACGCGTAGCCGGTGTACTTCTCCGGGTCGATGCCGACGTTGCGCAGCACGTTCGGGTGGACCATGCCGCAGCCGAGCACTTCCAGCCAGCGCGTCGAGCCATCCGGCTGCTGCCAGGCAATGTCGACCTCGGCCGAGGGCTCGGTGAACGGGAAGTAGCTGGGGCGGAAGCGCATCTCGAAGTCGCGCTCGAAGAACGCCTGCACGAACTCGGCCAGGGTGCCCTTGAGGTCGGCGAAGCTGGCGTGCTCGTCGACCAGCAGGCCCTCGACCTGGTGGAACATCGGGGTGTGGGTCTGGTCGCTGTCGCTGCGGTAGACCTTGCCGGCGGCGATCATCCGCAGCGGCGGCTGGCCACCGGCAGCGAGCAGGTCCTTCATGTAGCGCACCTGCACGCCCGAGGTGTGGGTGCGCAGCAGGCGGCGATCGTCGCTGCTCTCGTCAGAGACGTAGAAGGTGTCGTGCATCGCCCGCGCGGGATGGTGCGGCGGGAAGTTGAGCGCCTCGAAGTTGTGCCAGTCGTCCTCGATCTCGGGGCCGTCGGCGAGCTCGAACCCGAGCCGGCCGAAGATGTCGGCGATGCGCTCCAGCGTGCGACTGACCGGATGCAGCCCGCCGCGGGCGCCGTCGATGCCCGGCAGGGTGACGTCGATGGTCTCGGTAGCCAGGCGGACGTCGAGCGCGGCGGCGTCCAGCGCAGCCTTGCGCTCGGCCAGCGCGGTCGCAAGCGCATCGCGCGCCTTGTTGATCGCCTCGCCGGCGGCCTTGCGCTCATCTCCCGGCAGCGAGCCCAACTGTTTGAGCTGGGCGGTGACGCTGCCGGACTTGCCGAGCAGGGCCACCCGCAACGCCTCGATCGCCTCGGGCGAGTCGGCGGTGGCGATGTCGGCCAGTGCCTTGGCGATTAGTGCCTGGATGTCAGTCATTCGCGGATTCCTGTCAGCCGCTATGCACGGGCTCTTGTAGGAGCGGCTTCAGCCGCGATCGGATGCAGGGTCGCCCGTCCGATTCCACGATCGCGGCTGAAGCCGCTCCTACAACAGCACGAGCCCCAAAAACGAAACATGGGGAAGGACTTGCGCCCTTCCCCATGCGTGTACTCCGTTGTCCGATCGCCGCGCAAAACCCGCGCGGCGACGCGACACCTTACGCTGCGAGCGCGCCCTTGGCCTTCTCGGTCAGCGCGGCAAAACCCGCCGCGTCGTGCACGGCGATATCCGCCAGCACCTTGCGGTCGAGGGTGATGCCGGCCTTCATCAGGCCATTCATGAAGCGGCTGTAGCTCATGCCGTTGGCACGGGACGCCGCGTTGATGCGGGTGATCCACAGCGAACGGAAATTGCGCTTCTTCTGCTTGCGGCCGATGTAGGCGTACTGCAGGGCCTTCGTCACCGCCTGCTTGGCGACGCGGAAGACCTTGCGGCGGGCGTGGTAGTAGCCCTTGGCCTGCTTCAGGATTTTCTTGTGGCGCCGACGCGCCTGTACACCACGTTTGACTCGTGCCATTTCTCAGTCCTCCTCAGGCGTACGGCAGCATGCGGGCGATACGGCCGGCATCTTCGGCGCGGACGTGGTTCGTCTGCCTCAGGTTGCGCTTCCGCTTGGTCGACTTCTTGGTGAGGATGTGGCTACGGTTGGCGTGGCCGCACTTGAACTTGCCGGAAGCGGTCTTGCGAAAACGCTTCGCCGCTCCACGGTGGGTCTTGATCTTGGGCATTGCGGATGTCCTTTCGGGTTCTTGTAACTGGCCTGGGCGGTGGCATGGCCACTCTTTCCGTCCTGCCCGGTCCGGTTGTAAGTCGTTGATCGCGAAGGAAACCTTCGAAATGCCGCGACGTGTCCTGGGTGATGCATGCAACATCCCGGCGAACCGGGCCGGCCATTATGGGGGCTTGCCGGGCACGTTGCAAACAAGTCCGTGAAAAATCAGGGTATTTGGACGCATGGTCCCGGCCCTCGTAGGAGCGGCTTTAGCCGCGATCTGGAGCCGGCGCGGGCGAACGACTTCCCGATCGCGGCTAAAGCCGCTCCTACGACAGCCGGAATCCGGACGGCGGCCCAACGCGAAAGAGCGCCTCGCGGCGCCCTTCCGTGGACCAACGCTGAAGATCGAGCGTCGGTCAGGTCTTCTTCTTCGGCGCGATCATCATCACCATCTGCCGCCCTTCCAGGCGCGGGCGCGACTCGATCACGATGTCCTCGCCCAGATCGGCCTCGATCCGCGCGGCCATCTGCCGGCCGAGCTCCTGGTGGCTCATCTCGCGGCCACGGAAGCGGATGTTGACCTTGAGCTTGTCGCCCTCTTCCAGGAACTCGCGCATCTTGCGCAGCTTGATCTGGTAGTCGCCCTCGTCGGTGACCGGGCGGAACTTGATCTCCTTGATCTCGATCTTGTTCTGCTTCTTCTTGGCCGCGTTGGCCTTTTTCTGCAGATCGAACTTGTACTTGCCGAAATCCATGATGCGGCAAACCGGCGGATCGCCGTGCGGCTGGATCTCGACCAGGTCCAAGCCACTGTCCATTGCCAGTTCGAGCGCCTCGTCGCGCGAGAGTACGCCGACCATCTCGCCGTCGGCGCCAATGACGCGGACGCGGGGGACTCGGATTTCCTGGTTCTTGCGATTCGGCTTGTCGGGGGTGCTGATGTTGCGATCTCCGGTATGGGCGTACCCATGGGTTGTACCGGCCGCCTCGCGGCCGGGTCGGTCAGGCCAGGTTGCCCTGGTTTGCGTCTGCTTCACGTAAACGCGCGGCGAATTCGGCGACAGTCATCGACCCCAAATCCTCCCCTCCGCGGGTACGCACCGCAATGGTGCCGGTTTCCTTCTCGCGGTCTCCGACCACCAGCAGGTACGGCACGCGCTGCAGCGTGTGCTCGCGGATCTTACGGCCGATTTTCTCGTTGCGCAAATCGCTTTCGACCCGGAAGCCTTGACCCACAAGGGATTTGCGCACCTCCTCGGCATGGTCGGCCTGGGCATCCGTGATGTTCATCACGGCCGCCTGCACCGGCGCCAGCCAGGCCGGGAAACGGCCCTCGTGGTGTTCGATCAGGATTCCGATGAAGCGCTCCATCGAGCCCACGATGGCGCGGTGCAGCATGACCGGGTGCTGGCGCTGGCTGGCTTCGTCGATGTATTCGGCGCCGAGGCGGGCCGGCATCATGAAGTCGACCTGCATCGTGCCCAGCTGCCAGGTGCGGCCGATCGCGTCGCGCAGGTGGTACTCGATCTTGGGGCCGTAGAAGGCGCCCTCGCCCGGAAGCTCCTCCCACTCGACCCCAGCCGCGCGCAAGGCGCTGCGCAGGGCGTCCTCGGCCTTGTCCCAGGTGGCGTCGTCGCCGAGGCGCGGCTCCGGGCGCAAGGCCAGCTTCACCTGCACGTCGCTGAAGCCGAACGCGGCGTAGACCGCCATCGCCTGGGCATGGAACGCAGTGACCTCCGACTCGACCTGCTCTTCGGTGCAGAACACGTGGCCGTCGTCCTGGGTGAAGCCGCGCACGCGCAGGATGCCGTGCAGCGCGCCGGAGGGCTCGTTGCGGTGGCAAGCACCGAACTCGCCGTAGCGGATCGGCAGGTCGCGGTAGCTGTGCAGGCCGTGGTTGAACACCTGGACGTGGCCCGGGCAGTTCATCGGCTTGAGCGCGTAGGTACGCTTCTCCGACTCGGTGAAGAACATGTTTTCCTGGTAGTTGTCCCAGTGGCCGGACTTCTGCCACAGCGACACGTCGAGGATCTGCGGGCAGCGCACCTCCTGGTAGCCCGAGTCGCGGTAGACCTTGCGCATGTACTGCTCGACGACCTGCCAGATCGACCAGCCCTTGGGGTGCCAGAAAATCAGGCCAGGGGCCTCTTCCTGCAGGTGGAACAGGTCCTGCTGTTTGGCGATCTTGCGGTGGTCGCGCTTCTCGGCCTCCTCCAGCTGGTGCAGGTAGGCCTTGAGGTCCTTGTCGTTGAGCCAGGCGGTGCCGTAGATGCGGCTGAGCATCTGGTTGTTGTGATCGCCGCGCCAGTAGGCGCCCGCGACCTTCATCAGCTTGAAGGCGCGCAGCTTGTCGGTACCCGGCACGTGCGGGCCGCGGCACAGGTCGGTGAACTCGCCCTGGCTGTACAGCGACAGGTCCTCGCTGGCCGGAATCGACTCGATGATCTCGGCCTTGTAGTGTTCGCCGATGCCCTTGAAGAAGGCGACCGCCTCGTCGCGCGACTTCACGCTGCGGCTGACCGGTTGCGCTTCCTTCACGATTTTCTGCATCTCGGCCTCGATCGCCGGCAGGTCCTCGGGCGTGAAGGCGCGCTCGTAGGCGAAGTCGTAGTAGAAGCCGTTGTCGATCACCGGCCCGATGGTGACCTGCGCGCCCGGGAACAGGCGCTGCACGGCCTGGGCCAGCAGGTGGGCGGTGGAATGGCGCAGGATTTCCAGCGCGTCGGGATGCTTGTCGGTGACGATTTCGAGCGCGGCGTCGTGGTCGATGCGGAAGCCGGTGTCGACCAGCTTGCCGTCGACCTTGCCGGCCAGGGCGGCCTTGGCCAGGCCCGGGCCGATCGAGGTGGCGACGTCGGCGACGGAGACCGGGTTGTCGAATTCGCGGAGGGAGCCGTCGGGGAGCGTGATTGCGATCATGGGGTCTGGTATTCGGGCTTGTGTAGGAGCGGCTTCAGCCGCGATCGGATGTCTGGTCGTTCGTCCGACTCCACGATCGCGGCTGAAGCCGCTCCTACAAAGGCACGGAGAAGCGCGAATCGGAAGGCCGCACAAACAAAAAGCGCCACCTGGGCGCCTGCGGATGCGGAAGCCTCGGGCGGGATCAGCGATGGGCGGTGGTAGTGCTCATGTCGCACGCTCGGCCGGCGCGTTGGCGCGGGCCACCCTCGAAAACGGGGCCGGCTGGATGCCGACCGACCCTGCAATAGTTGGGGACAAGCCGGCGCAAGTCAACGGCGGTGCGGTCGGTGGCGGCAATTCCGCAGCGGTCGCGGGCCGACTACCCGGCCGAAAACAAAAACGGCCGGGGGATACCCGGCCGTCTTCGCAACATTGTGGTGGGCGGTACAGGGTTCGAACCTGTGACCCCTACCATGTCAAGGTAGTGCTCTACCGCTGAGCTAACCGCCCTTCGCCTGCAACAACCCGGCGAGAGGGCGCGCAGTTTATCCCGCGGCGCGGCGCCGGGCAATAGGTCAGGCGCCGAATCCCAGTTCTTTCAGTTTGTGCAGCTCGTCGCGTGCCGCGGCCGCCTGCTCGAACTCCAGGTCGCGGGCGTGCTGGTACATCTTCTGCTCCAGCTTCTTGATCCGGGCCGCCAGCTGGCCCGGGCTGAGCGCAGCGTACTCGGCGGCTTCCTCGGCGACCTGGCGGGCGCGGTTGCGGCCCTTGAGCGCGTCGGGGTCGACCCGCGCGCCTTCCATGATGTCGACCACCGCGCGGTTGATCGAGGTCGGGGTGATGCCGTGTTCGGTGTTGTACTCGACCTGCTTGGCGCGGCGACGGTCGGTTTCCTCGATCGCGGCCTGCATCGATCTGGTGACCTTGTCGGCATACAGGATCGCCTTGCCGCGGACGTTCCGGGCGGCGCGGCCGATGGTCTGGATCAGCGAGCCGGCGGAGCGCAGGAAGCCCTCCTTGTCGGCGTCGAGGATCGCCACCAGCGACACCTCCGGCATGTCCAGCCCCTCGCGCAGCAGGTTGATGCCGACCAGCACGTCGAACTTGCCCAGCCGCAGGTCGCGGATGATCTCGACCCGCTCCACGGTGTCGATGTCGGAGTGCAGGTAACGCACCCGCACGCCGTGCTCGCCGAGGTACTCGGTGAGGTTCTCGGCCATGCGCTTGGTCAACGTGGTGATCAGCACGCGGTCGCCCATGGCGGTGCGCTTGGTGATCTCGCCGAGCACGTCGTCGACCTGGGTGCCGACCGGGCGGATCTCGACTTCCGGGTCGATCAGCCCGGTCGGGCGCACCACCAGCTCGGTGACCTGCCCTTCGGACTTCTGCATCTCGTAATCGCGCGGCGTGGCCGAGACGAAGATCGAACGCGGCGAGCGCCCTTCCCACTCCTCGAACTTCAGCGGCCGGTTGTCCAGCGCCGACGGCAGCCGGAAGCCAAACTCGACCAGCGTCTCCTTGCGCGAGCGGTCGCCCTTGTACATCGCGCCGATCTGCGGAACGGTCACGTGCGACTCGTCGAGTACCAGTAGCGCGTCGGGCGGCAGGTAGTCGAACAGGCACGGCGGCGGCTCGCCCGGCATGTGGCCGGTCAGGTGGCGGCTGTAGTTCTCGACGCCGTTGCAGTAGCCGACCTCGGCCAGCATCTCCAGGTCGAACTGGGTGCGCTGGGCCAGCCGCTGCGCCTCGACCAGCTTGTTCTGCGCGTACAGCTGCTCGAGCCGGACCCGCAGCTCCTCCTTGATCTCCTTGACCGCGTCGAGCACCGTGCGGCGCGTGGTGACGTAGTGCGACTTCGGATAGATCGTGTAGCGCGGCAGCTTGCGCAGGGTCTCACCAGTCAGCGGGTCGAACGCGGTGACCGCCTCGATCTCGCCGTCGAACAGCTCGATCCGCACCGCCTCCATCTCCGACTCGGCCGGATGCACGTCGATCACCTCGCCACGCACGCGGTAGGTACCACGGCGCAGCTCGGTGTCGTTGCGGACGTACTGCATCTCGGTCAGGCGGCGGATCAGCTCGCGCTGGTCGATGCGCTCGCCACGGACCATGTGCAGGACCATGCGGAAGTATTCGTTGGGGTCGCCGAGGCCGTAAATCGCCGACACCGTGCAGACGATGATGCAGTCGCGCCGCTCCAGCAGCGCCTTGGTCGCCGACAGCCGCATCTGCTCGATGTGCTCGTTGACCGAGCTGTCCTTCTCGATGAACGTGTCCGACGAGGCGACGTAGGCCTCGGGCTGGTAGTAGTCGTAGTAGCTGACGAAGTACTCGACCGCGTTGTGCGGGAAGAACGACTTGAACTCGCCGTACAGCTGCGCCGCCAGCGTCTTGTTGGGCGCCATCACCAGGGTCGGCTTCTGCACCGCCTGGATCACGTTGGCGATGGTGTAGGTCTTGCCCGAGCCGGTGACGCCGAGCAGCGTCTGGTGGGCCAGGCCGCTCTCGAACCCCTCGATCAGCTTGGCGATCGCCTGCGGCTGGTCGCCCGCCGGGGAGTACGGCGAGACCAGTTCGAAGGTTCCTTCGGTCGGCGGTGCGGGGATGTGGCTGTCGTCGTTCATCGTGTCGGAGCGTCGGGCCGCGAAACCCCCAGTGTAGGACGACACGGGGATGGGGGCGGACGCGGGGTTTACCTACCCCGCTCCAGGCGGGTTGCCGATAGCTGTTCAGTCACGCGTGGGCGACGCTGCAATCTACCCGAATGGAGTCGGAGCGATGGGACCCACCGTGAAAGGATTCACCC
Organism: Lysobacter sp. F6437; assembly: GCF_052547215.1. Classification (NCBI taxonomy): domain Bacteria; kingdom Pseudomonadati; phylum Pseudomonadota; class Gammaproteobacteria; order Lysobacterales; family Lysobacteraceae; genus Lysobacter; species Lysobacter sp. F6437. The sequence continues at coordinate 108,928 of NZ_JBQWRB010000004.1, read as the reverse complement.
TGCTTGAGCTGATGGTTACCCTCGCCGTGCTGGCGGTCGCATTGGGCATCGGCTTTCCTTCCCTGGCCGCTGCCATCGAGCGAACACGTATCACCAACACCTATCACCTGATCACCGCATCCCTGATGGCCGCGCGCACGGCCGCGATAACCCGGGCGGAGCCGATTACGGTCTGTCCAAGTCATGACGGGCGACATTGCCGGGATGATCAGGTCTGGGAGGATGGGTGGATCATCTTCGCCGACCCGCTACGCACCGGGGAGCCGGCCGACGCGGCTTCAGTGTTGCGTCGGATCGATGCTCTCAATGGCGATTTCTCGTTGCGCAGCACCAGCGGGCGCCCGCGCGTCCGGTACCTGCCGAGTGGGCGTGCGTTTGGCAGCAACGTCAGCGTGCGGCTTTGCGCACGGAAGGGCGCACGCCTGATCGGCAAGGTGGTGGTGAACAATGCCGGCCGTGCGCGCTCGCTGCGCACCAGCCAAGGCGAACCCTGTCCCTACGAGCCTTGAAAGGATTTTGCGGCCCTAGGACTCTTGACCGGGGCCCCGTAGCGCTTACAATGCCCGTCCCCGCCCGAATAGCTCAGCTGGTTAGAGCACTTGACTGTTAATCAGGGGGTCGTTGGTTCGAGTCCAACTTCGGGCGCCAGATATAAGTTAAAGGCTCGCAGCGATGCGAGCCTTTTTTGTTGTTCTTGCTTGGCCAGGACCGCCGACGGCGCTACCAGCACCTTTCAGCCGAGCCGCTCGCGCTGTCACTGATCGTCTTCCGGCCGGCCTGGTCGATGCTCAGCGCCAGGCATTGGGTGTCCTCCAGCTGTGCCCCCTGCGGGGTCGCCGTAAGGTCGTAGGTGGTGGCGGTGTCATTGGCCACCGCGATCAGGTAATGCGCAGTCCCCTCCTTGGGCGACTGCGCGGACGGCGGCGTGAAACCTTCATACGTGTTGTTGACGCTGCGATAGCGTTCCGCCAGTTGCGCCGCCTCCAGCAGGTCGGCCTTGGCCTGGCCACGCCGGCCCTTGCGCACGCTGTCCGCGTACGAGGGATAGGCAATGGCGGCCAGGATCGCGATCACTGCGACCACGATCATCAACTCGATCAGCGTGAAGCCTGCTGCGCGCTTGCGGGAATGACTGGTGACCATTTCGGATGCCCTCATCGTACTTGCCGCCAGGATTGCCGGCCGCAGGCACGCCAGCGATACATCGGTTTGGCGCCGGACGCCTGGATGATGATGTCGCACTGCTGGCCGAGTCGCTCTTCCAGCGTACCGCCGGCGAGCGGAGAGCTGGCGAAGACGGCGATGTCCTTGACCGGCATGCGATTTACCGCCGTGGCGTCCGCCGAGTTCAGCTTCACCCGTCCAGTCCCGTCGGCCTTCTGTGATCCATCGGGGGTATCCATCCGCAAGCTGCTCAGGTCGGCTGCACCGGTCAAAGCGCTGAGGCCATACACCCAGTCGTTGCCCCCGCCCGCACAGATGTCCGTGCTACCCGGCTCGTAAGTCGGGAAGAAGAAGGTGCCGCCCTGCAATCTTGGGTAGCCGACCATCCGCTCCCCCGTCCTGGCCATGCTGCCATCGGCGGCGACCACTCCGAGGTCCATGAACCAACCCGACCTGGAGAAATAGTTGACTGGATTGCGGGTCGAAATTTCACCGCCGGTCAAGGCCTGCTGCTGCAAAACCGTCGACCGGGCTCCGGTAATAGGCTCGTCATCGCCCTTGTCGAGGATGCCGTACACCGACTGGATATCGGTATTCTGCTTGTCCCCGTCAAACGAGAAGCTGCCGGTGCCGAACAACACCATCACGCCGTTGTACGGACCAAGTGCCGCCTCGAGACCGCCGGTGATCGCCTGCCGCTTGCCGGCGCCATCGGTTGCCGTGAAGAACGGCACCCCGTCGAAGGCAACCGTGTTGTCGCGGAGGTCGAACTTCCACACATTGCCGTGCAAGTCACCGCCATACACGGTGTCGACGAAGCCGTCGCTGCCATCCTCGAAAGAGCCGCCATTCACCAGATACCGGTCGAGCGCCACGATGTTGCCAAGACCATTCGGGACATTGGGACCACCGTCCTCCACAGCATCGATGTACTCGGCATTTCCGGTGGCGATGTCCACCACGAACAGGGTCACTGTGCCGTCGGCGCCGATGCTGCTGTCGTACCCGTTGCCGAATATTGCCTTCCAGCTGACGTCGCCGCCGGAGGTCATGACAGGCACGACAAGCGGCTTGCCGAGGACGTGGCCGATACGGGCACCGACCGCACCGCCAACCTGGTCGTTGATCTCCCAAAGCACGTCGTTGGCGTCGAAGCTGGTGGCATTGCTGACGTCCAGGCCGAACACGCTGCGGCCGCCCGCGCCCGCGGTACCGACCAGCACGGTGCGCCAGTCGTTGGCGGAGAACCGGGCATCGGACACCGCGATTGGCCCATCGACAAGGTAACGGTGCTGGAAGAACGGGCTCTCCGGCATCAGCAGGTTGCCCATGTAACCCAGGGCAGTGGCGGGAATGTATCCGAATTCCTCCCTGCCCTCGTTGCCGGTCGAGCTTTCACGCATGCCGAGGAACCCATGCAACATGCCGTCGTTGGCCCCGACGTAAACCATCGTCGGCCGATTCTGCTTCGCGGTCAGGTACGCGCCGTAGCCGTAAGGATCGCTTTCAGTCGCGTCACTGCCGCGCAGGGCGGTATAGCCGTAGTTGTCACGCGGTGAGGACACCACCGGGCTGGAGTTGATGATGTCTCCAATGACCTCGCCGCGTCTGCGTAGCGTGTTCTCCATCGACTGGTCGCCACGCAGATATGCAACGGCCTGGTCGGCGGTCACTCCGAGCTGGGCCAGCGTGCGGGTGCCCCCATTGGAGCAGGTGCCGACGTTGTACCCACTGCATAGCGCACGCAGGCGTTCTGCCTCGTCGGCACCCAGGTTGTCTGCGGAAAACTCCAGCACCGCGGGGGTCTCGGGGGTCGGATCGGCGGAAGTCGTGGCGGCGAAGAACAGATTGCGCTCCGCGGGACCGGGCAGCTCGTCACTGGCACGCCAGAACGCTTCGTACTCGATGTCTCCGGTAGCGCTCAGCGCCACTCGCTCCGCCTGGAGGTCGCCGGACCATTCCGTCCCATCAGCGGTGAACTCTGGAGTGATCGCGAGAGAATTGCCGCCCAACCGCGCGCCGGTCACGCCAATGCTCCCGGAAGGACCGCCACCGTCGCCGACCGAGGCGAGGATCTCGCGCATCGCCGCAGTGACCGCCGCGGGGCTACTCGCGTTGACGAACTTGCCGCGCGCGTTGAGGGTCGCATGCCAGATCTCGTCGATCGCCGACGGCTGATCGTCTTCCGGGACGATCCAGTCGGGATTGTTGGCAATCGCGGCCACGCGCGCGCCATCTGGTTCGTCGGTCGTGTTTACATAGGGAGCGGTGCCGTACCTGTCGCCCAGTGCCCCGAGGGTGATCCCATAGAAGTTCATGTGCGGATCGTTGCGGCAATCGAGAGACTTGTCGTTGGGGTCGGCTTCACACTCGCTCGGCACCCGCACCTGGTCTTCCCAGTCGTTGCCGCTGCGCAGGTTCATCAGGTAGTACTTGGCCGCGGTGTCGGCCATGGTATTGCTGGCGCTGCTGCCGAACATCGATGCGACGCCGGCATCATGCTCGCCGGCATTGGCGAAGCCTTCGTTGCTGTATCCATCCGTAAACAGCATTCCAGCGTTCACTTGGCATGCGTTCTGGACGGGTGCGTCATCGTCGGTGCGGGTGAACTGGTCGCCGATGTGCTCCACCGCAAGCCGGTTCGGTGTACCGCCGTTGGCCTCCAGCTTCAACATGTCCTCATACAGGTCGTCGCGATTGTAGTCGGCGGGGTAGTCTCCCGAGCCATCCGGCTGGGCCCGCGCCATGTCCTGCATGGTTACGTCAGGGAGAGATCCGTTGATCGTGAAGTAGCCAACCCGCATTTTTTCGACGTCGTCGAACGAGTTGGTCATGGCGGCCACCATGGCCAGGTTGCGGCTCCTGTAATAGGTGAACCAATTGGCGAAATTGGTCATGGCAGCATGATAGTCATCCTTGCCGTCGCCATTACTGTCGCCCGAGTAGTTCCCCGACTTGATCTCGTAGCGATAGAGCTTTCCACTGCGCGGACCACCGGCCTGGTTGACGACCTCCACGCCGGAACTGCCGTCAGCCGAGGTCGCGGTGGTCAGGTAATAAGTGGCCGCGAAATAGCGGATGGCTATCCTGCAACTCCCGTCATCGGTGATCGTGATATCCCGATCGGCGGTGCGCCACTGGCGCCGGCTGCCATCGACGCCATCGCAGTTGTCGTACTCGAAATACCGGGTACCTTGGGGGATTACCATGCCGTAGCGGTAATCGAACATCCATTCCGTTTCCCAGTCGTCCGGGTCGTTCAGCTCGGTAACCCGCGCCTCATTGTCCAGGAGGTTGAACGGGGTGCCGTTCCAGGAACCACTTACACTGCTTCCGTTGCGGGGATCGACCTTTACGGCCTTCCACTCCGCTTCCGTATCCATGCTTTCCCAACTGGTTCCGTCGTGGTTCTTCCACGGGTCGTAACTTACAGACGGATCAAAGTAGGCCGGATTGAAATCCGGAGAGCGCGCAAATCCGAAGTTCGATGTGGGCGGCACGGCCTTGCGTTTGGTGAGCCGGCCCGGGAACGGGAAAAGTTCCAGATAATCGTGGATGCGGTAGTCGCCGCCGTCGCGCAGGCTGCCATCGTCTTCAAAGAATCCGTACTCCGACCAACGATCGTCCCGGCCCCAGATGAGCTCGCCATTCTGGTTGGCCACCAGTATCTCGAAGTTCATCGAGCCCGAATCATCGACCGCCATGATAAACGCCGGGTCGACGCCGCCCCCGAGGTTCAGCGGCGCCTGGCTCAGGGTGCCCTGCCCCTGCGCCGCCTGCGACGCGGGCAGCAACAACGAATAACTGGCAAGCCCGACGGCAATCGCGGCGCCCAGTGCTACGGCAAGAATGGTCCGGTTCGCATTCATGGCGAAGCCCTTAGGGAATGAAGATGGTGTCGATCGCGGCGTCTGACGAAGGATCGTCGGCGCGGTCGGTGGCGAATGCGGTGATCTGGTACGACAGATCGGTTTTCTCGCTCAGCGGGGCAAGCCCCTTGCTGAGTGTGCCGCCAGGCGTGCACAGGTCGACACGGCGCGTACGCGACATTTCGCCGTCGGAACCGGCCGGGAGATCACCGGATACAGCGTCGAGGCTTTGAGCCTGTGCCCAGCCAGCCGGGTCGAACGTCGGATCGCAGCGCTCCTGGTCGGCAACGAAGCTGCCCAGACCGGCGGGCCCGAGCGCAGTCTCGATTTCGACTTCCTGGGTACGGGCCACCGCCTCGGCGCGCTGGAATGCAATGTTGGTCGCCCGGTAGTTGGCTGACATGCGCTCCTGCAGCAGTGCCACCTGCATGCCGGCCACGCCGATCAGCGCGAGCAGTACGAGGAAGACCAGCGCCACGTAGAGTGCGGCGCCGTTCTGGCGCGAGGGTAACGAAGGGAGGCGGCGCATCATCTGCGTTCCTTAGTTGCCGAACAGGCGATTGCGGAGCGCAACCGTGTTTTCGTAGACGGAGCGGTAGTAGCCGTCTTGGGGCGCGGTCATCTGCACGTCGAGCACGGAAAGCGCGTTGATGTCGGCGTCGGCTTGCTGTGCCGCGGCCCGGTCGCTGCTGCGCATGAGCAGGCCGATCTGGACCGAGCCAACCCGACGCCAGTCGGTCGCCTGAAGGTTGGAGGGGTTTGCAACCCCGCCACCTATGGCCGAGGCGACGTTGCTTCGAGAGATGTAACCGGTCGGTCGCAATGCCGGATCGGTCTGGTCATCGCCGCCATACAGCAACTGCAACGACTCGACTCCTTCGACCAGTTCTTCGGAGGCTGTGTTGAAACCACCTGCGCCGTTGCTCTCGAAACGTGCCCGGAACAGGGCCGGATCCTCGCCGCTGGCGCCAATGCCAACGTAGTACACCACCGCCTCGGCGCGATAGAGCACGGCTTGTGAGGGCTGGTAGATCTCCTCGCCGGAAAAGTTGGACTTGTTCAGTTGGGAGGCACCGGAATTGACAGTCACCGCGCCGGTGCCGCCATCCACGGCTCCAGCGAACACACTGGCGTGGGTGCAATCGGACACCCCGAACAGCCCCGTTGCCTGCGCGCTGGTGGTGACGTCTGCCAGGGCCGGCTCCGGGGTCACGGTGGAGGTCGCAGTCCCGTTGGCGACGAACGAAGCGAGGCTCGCCCCGACGGGCGAGAAATAGCGCATCACGATGATGTCGCTTCCAGCGACCGGTTCGATGTCATTGAACAGCGTGCCTGGCAGCGCCGGTGACCACGAGTTGGCATTCGCCGCTACGGTGGGATCGCCGGACGGCAGGTTGACGCCTTGGTTGGGCGCAGTGCCCGTTGCCTCGAAGCCCTGGATACCCATGTCGAATCGGCCAGCGAATGGCCCGGCGGGATAGTTCCCGGCCAGCCGTTGGGCATCGGTCATGAACAGAAGGTTGACGCCCTCGGCGTTGGGCTGCATCCGGGCCTGGTCATTGACGCAACCAAGGTGTCCGGCCATGCGCAGGTCGCGCTGCAGGTAGTCCATGGCGAAACGTGCATTTTCCTGGGTTCGTGCCACTCCCGCGGACAACTGGTAAGCGGCCCGGGATGCGCTCATGGTCTGGACCAGACCCAACAGCAGCAGCACGCCAATCACCATTGCGATCATCAACTCGATGAGCGACAGGCCCGCGGATCGCGCGTGGTATCGGGAAATGTGCTGGGTCATAGCCGGGTAGCCACGGTGAACGAGGTGGTCTGTGGTGCGGATGCATTGCTGTCGTCTGCCTGGCCAACGTCGTCGGCCCAGGCGATGGTGACCGTAGTCACTCCGTCGCCGCCGACGGCGACCGTGCCGCGGCCGCCAGGCAGGCTATGCACCACTTCGCACTGCCAGCGCGCGATGTTGTTGGCGAATCCACTGGCATCGGCGGAAGCCACTGCGCGATCGCAGCCGCCTGGTGCGGCGGGGACCGTGGCGGCGCTGAAGTCCAGCCCGTTGTATTCCTCGCGCGCCTGCTGGTTGGTGCGGATGAGATCCAACACCTCGTAGGCCAGGTTAGTGGCGACGGTACGCTGCTGCGCGCTCGAGGTGTAGCGCACGTTGAGCACCTGCAGGAACGCCAAGCCAAGCAGGCCGAAGGCAAGTATCAACAAGGCGATCAGGACCTCGATCAGGGAAAAACCCTGCGGCCGCCGGATGGCATGGCCACCCAATCGGACGACGCGGCGTTGGTTCACTCGGTGCATGGTGCTTTTTCCATTCGGATCTGGCCGGTCCGGCCCAGCGTGAGGTTGCGCACCAGTTCGGAGTTGACGGGACAGTCGGTCGACTCCAGGGTCAGTGTGACCTCGGCATCCAGCCGACCGCGGTTGTCGAACACGATGACGTCCTCGACCGACGCCAGGCTGAGGTTGGCATCGGCTTCGACGTAGCGAACCACGGTATCGGCGTCGGCATCCATCTGCCCGTCGGCGTCCATGTCTGTAAACACCAGCCAGCCGGCATCCCAGTTGGCGCCATTGCAAGAAGAGCCGTCGGCGGACGAACACACGCCGGCGCCACGATTGCTGCGGATTGCCTCGGTGCGTGCCAGATTCAGCGACGCGATCAGGGTATTGGTGCGGGTGGCCACCCGGTTCGACCGGAACACACTGCTGAACGACGGATACGCCAACGCCAGCCCGATCGCCATGACGGCGATGGTGATCATGAGCTCGACGAGGGTGAACCCTCGGATGGTCCTGCTAGCGGACATACGCTCTCCCCAGCGTTATGACATTAATCGTCCGGGGTCGCCGGACGATGTACAAGCGCGCGCAGGACAGGCGGTCGTTTCGCAGTGACGAGCGTGCGAACGACCGGTGTTGTTCCGCAAGGTGCCTGGTTCCCCAAGGCCAGACTACCCCATGGCCCGGGCCGGGTCTGCCAAACTGCCCACGCTTTACGAGGGGCAGTCTGGGCCAAGCCAACATGCCGGGGACCATGCAGAAAAACGAAGCCACCTATGACCCGCTGGATACCTTGTGGCAGGCACCAGCCATCATCTGGATGCTGCTCACCGGGGAGGGCTTGGCCGTCGTGCTGGCACTCGCGCCGGGTATCGAGGATGACCGCCTGCGGTACTTCGGGTTGATTTCGCTGGCGATCCAGTGGATATCGCTGAGCACGCTGGCGGCGTTGTACCTGCTGCGGCGCCCATTGGCCCGCCTGCGTCCGCCCCACGTTGCCTATGTCGCGTTGGCCTTGCTGCTGGCCATCACACTAGCCATCTCCAACCTGGCGTGGTTCTTCTTCCGTGACGTCTGGTCGCTGCAGGCGGACCAGTGGAACGGCATGCAATGGCGGCTGACCGGCATCGTCCTCGCCGTGGGCCTGCTCGGCCTCGCCGCCTTCCAGAACCACTGGCGTGGCCGCCTGCACGCCGTCCGCGCCAAGCAGTCGGAGCTGCAGGCGTTGCAGGCCCGGATCCGGCCACACTTCCTGTTCAACACCCTCAACACGGGCGCGGCGTTGGTGCACCAGAAGCCGGAAGCGGCGGAACGTCTGCTGCTGGACCTGGCCGACCTGTTCCGTGCGGCGCTGGCGGGGCCGCGCCAGATTTCACTCGAAGACGAGCTGTCACTTGCGCGGCGCTACCTGGAGATCGAGGCGCTGCGTTTTGGCGAGCGCCTGCAGGTGCGCTGGGAACTGCCGCGTGAACTGCCGGCGGTGACAGTACCGGCCTTGTCGATCCAGCCGTTGGTCGAGAACGCGATCCGGCACGGGGTGGAACGGCTGCCGAGCGGAGAGATCGAAGTGGCGGTCAGCACCACGCCGGACACGGTGATCGTGCGGATCAGCAATCCGTTGCCGCGGCCGGGCGGCTTGGCGATGTCCGGGCACCAGGTCGGACTGAATGCCTCGCAGGTGCGTATCGAGGCGCTGACCGGGGGGCGCGGGAGCGTGCGGACGGAGGTAGTGGACGGGCGGTTTGTGGCGACGGTGCGGTTGCCGGTAGAGGCTTAGGAAGCAAGAGCGCCCTCACCCCGGCCCCACTTCGTGCCCCGGCCTGCGCCAGCGGCGCAGGCGCTCGACGACACGCGCGCGGGAGAGGGAGCACGGCAAGCAGCTACGCGACCACCCGGTAGCAGGGCTTGTAATCCCCGGCGATCTTCATCCTGCGCTGCTCGACGAAGGCCCTCAGCAGTGCATCGAGCGAGGCCATCATTTCCGGATCGCCGTGGATCTCGAACGGGCCGAACTGCTCGATCCGGCGCATGCCGTCCTCCTTCACGTTGCCGGCGACGATGCCGGAGAACGCGCGACGCAGGTCGGCGGCCAGCTCGTGCGGCTTGCGGCCCTGGTGCAGGTCGAGCCCGGCCATCGCCTCGTGGCTCGGCACGAACGGCCGCTGGTACTCCAGCGGGATATTGATCGACCAGTTGAAGAAGAACGAGTCGCGCTGGGCGATGCGGTGTTCGCGCACCTTGCGCACGCCGGCGGCCATTTGTTTGGCCACCGCGGCCGGGTCGCCGGTGATGATGGTGTAGCGCTCGGTCGCGGCGTCGCCCAGGGTCAGCCGGATGAACCTGTCGATCTGCTCGAAGTACGGCGCCGATGCGGTCGGGCCGGTCAGCACCAGCGGGAACGGCACCTCCGCGTTCTCCTCGCGCAACAGGATGCCGAGCAGGTACAGGATCTCCTCGGCCGTTCCCACGCCACCCGGGAACACCACGATGCCGTGGCCCAGCCGGATGAAGGCCTCCAGCCGCTTCTCGATGTCCGGCATGATCACCAGGTGGTTGACGATCGGGTTGGGCGACTCGGCGGCGATGATGCCCGGCTCGGTCACGCCGATATAGCGCATCTGGCGCTTGCGCTGCTTGGCGTGGGCGATGGTGGCGCCCTTCATCGGCCCCTTCATGGCACCCGGGCCGCAGCCGGTGCAGATGTCCAGCCCGCGCAGGCCAAGGTGGTAGCCGACGTCCTTGGTGTACAGGTACTCCTCGCGATTGATCGAGTGGCCGCCCCAGCAGACCACCAGGTTGGGCTCGGCCGGCTGCAGCACGCGCGCATTGCGCAACAGGCCGAACACCGCGTCGGTGATGCCTTCGCTGCTCGTCAGGTCACGGCCGCCCTCGACCCCGAGGTCGATCGCGGTATAGGCCAGGTCGCGCACCACGGCGGCCAGCAGTTCGGCGACACCGCGGATGATCTGGCCGTCGACGAATGCCAGCGCCGGAGCGTGGTGCAGGTCGATCCGCACGCCGCGGTCCTGCTGGTGCACCTGGATGTCGAAGTCGGGATACAGCTCCTGCGCCGCGCGCGGGTCGTCGCTGGCGCTGCCGCTGGTCAACACCGCGAGCGCGCATCGACGCAACAGGTCGTGCAGCCCGCCGGCGGACGCGTCGGCCAGTTGCGCGACTTCGGCGCGGGACAGGACATCGAGGCCGCCGCGCGGGTGGATGCGGGCGTCGACGGTGGGGAGGGTTGCGTTGGCGGGGGCGGTCATCCGGTTCTCTTGGTCGTTTTTATTCCAGTTGGCGACTCTAGCGCACCGGACAAAAAAACGGCCGGGTTGCCCCGGCCGTTCTCGATGCTGCCTGGTTCCGATGGATCAGAACTTGTAGCGGAAGCCCACCTGCAGCGCCCAGCGCGACTGCCCGGTGTTGTCGTACAGGCGCTCGGTGAACACGTCGTCCGGATCGAAGCTGTAGACGTACTTGCCGTCCTGGATGCCTTCGAGGTCGGCAACGCGGCGCCCGTGCGGGAAGCCAATCTCGTTGATCTGCCCCCAGTCCTTGTTGAGCAGGTTGCCGAAATTCATGATGTCCAGCCAGATCTCCGACTTGTGGCCCTTCCAGAAGCCCGGGAGCTCCTGCGAGATGCGCACGTCGAAGGTGTTGACGAACGAGGACTGGGCACTGTTGCGCGGGGCAACCCCACCCTTGTATCGCGACAGTTCGGGATGCGCGGCCAGCCAGTCGAAGAACGCCGCCTCCATTTCCGCGCCGCCGGTGAAGATCACGTCACCCGGGCCACTGGGCACGTAGAATAGGTCGTTGGTCTCGCTGTCGCCATTGGCGTCGTTGAGATAGGTCCAGCTGTACGGACGACCGGACCGGCCTTCATAGAACACCGCGACCGAGGTGTTGTAGTCGCCGAAGAGCGGCTTGCGCCAGGTCAGCGCGCCGGTGAAGCGGTCGCGGATCTCGTAGTTGGAGGTGTCCGCGGTCGGGGTGTTCGGGTTGAGGATCGCCCGGCCATCCCAGTTCGAGTGCGCCTGCGACGAGGTCAGCGGATTGACTTCGGTCGCCTGGGTGTAGGTGTAGCCGAACATCCAGCCCCAGTTCTCGGTCAGCGGCTTGGCCAGGCTCACGGTCAGCTGCTGGCCTTCGCCCTTGTTGGTCGGACGCAGGTAGATGACGTTGTCGCCACCCCAATCGGTGATGTTCTCGAACTCGGCCGGCAGCTGCCCGCTGGCCCGCAACGCCGCGATTGCGTCGCCGCTGTTGCAGCGGTCGCCGCCGCTGGAGGTTTCCGGATCACACCAGTAGGACAGGCGGCCGTCCGGGCCGACCGCGGTCGGATCGCCCAGGCCCAGGATCTCGTAGTGCAGGCCGGTCTCGACGCTGGTCAGCAGCGCCTCGGCCGAGAACACCACGCCGTACCACGGCAACTGGTGGTCGAACGCGAGGTTGGCCTTCCAGACCGACGGCTGCTCGAGCTCCGGGTCCATCAGGGCCACCACCATCTGCTGCCCGCCTTCCACGATCGGCTGGTTGGCCGGGTCCGGGGTGAACGGATACTGCGCCCAGATGGCGTCGCGCTCAGCCTGATCATAATCCGACAGGTCCAGGCCATAGATCTGCGGGGTGAAGCCGGCATTCTGGAACGAGTTGCCGATCCAGACGTTGGCCGCCGCGCCCTGGAACAGGCCGACGCCACCACGCAACTGGGTCGGGCGTTCGCTGTCGAAGGTGTAGTTGAAGCCGAAGCGAGGCTGGATCAGTTCCTGGCCGTCGATCGTCGCGGTGTTGTCGAGGCCGTAGATGCGCTCGATCAATTCGTTCTTGCGCGGGCTCTCGTCGATGCTCGGGGTGTCCATGCGGACGCCGTACATCAGGGTCAGGTTGTCGGTGACCGACCAGTCGTCCTGCACGAACAGGCCGAGATTCTCATAGGAGAAATCGGCGGCGATGCTCTCGAACGACTCGCCCGGGAGCGGGCGACGCGAGCTGTACTCCGAGTACTGGCCGTTGCGGAAGTGCTCGAGGTCGGCAAACGTGTAGCTGCCGAACAGGTCACGGCCGAACAGGTTGAAGATGTCGTTCTTCTCCCAGTCGAAGCCGAACTTGATGGCGTGGTCACCGGCGTACCAGGTGCCGGCGCCGAACGCGCTGAGCTGTTCGGTCTCGACCCGGTTGATGTGCGAGAACACCTCGGTGCCGAAGTTCAGGAACGGCCCGGTGCCCGGCAGGTCCGGGTCCACGTTGTCCACGGCGCCGAGGTTGATCCCGATGCTCGGCATCGGGTTGCCCAGCGGCTCGCGGATGGCGCTGTAGTCACGCGTGGACAGCTTGAACTCGGTCGAGAAATCCATCGACCAGTCGCTGAACAACTGCACCACGGTGCTTTCAAAGGTTTTCGCGTGGTCGTACCAGTAGCTGTTGAGCGACAGCGAATTTTCGCCGAGGCCCGGCAGGTTGGCGTCGACCTGCTCCATCTTGCTGTAGCGCATCGACGCGCGATGGAAGTCGCTGATGTTCCAGTCGAGCTTGACCGCGTACTCCTCGACGTTGGTCTCCAGGTCGCCGGGAACCGTGAACGAACCGATGTCGATGCCGTAGACGTCGCGCGCGATCTGCTGCGCTTCGGCGATCTGCTCGGGGGTGATGTCGACGATGTTGGACGCGCTGGACCCGATCGGGCCGTAGGCGGGGCCCGGGGCGGCGCGGGTGAACTTCTCGTAGTTCGCGAAGAAGAACAGCTTGTCCTTGACGATCGGGCCGCCGAGGGTGAAGCCGTAGGTTTCCTCGTCGTTGAAGCCGGCGAAGTCGGTGCCGTCCTCGTTCTCGCGGACCATGCTGTTGTCGCGGAACACGTAATAGGCAGTACCGTCGAACTCGTTGGTGCCCGACTTGGTGACCGCATTGACGACGGCACCGGTGCCGCCGGCGATGGTGGTGTCGTAGTTGGCGAGGTCGATGTTGATGGCTTCGATCGCATCCATCGAGACCGGCTGGCGCAGGGTCGGGAGGTTGTTGGACTCGAGGCCGAACGGATCGTTGGTCGACACGCCGTCGATGCGGATCGCATTGAAGCGGGTGTTCTGGCCGCCGGCGGAGATCTCGCCGCGGCCCTTGTCGGTCTGGGCCAGGCGCGGATCGAGGCGCATGTAGTCCTGGATGCTGCGCTGGATCGACGGCAGTGCCTCGATCTGCTGCTGGTCGACGTTGGTACCGGTACCCATCTTGTCGGAGCTGAAGATCTCCGGCGCAAGCGCACCGACCGCCTGCACCGCATCCAGCGTTGTCACGTCATTGTTGAGGTAGGCATCCACCGTCGCGACCTGGTTCAGCTGCAGGTAGACGTCGTCTTCCGACGTGCTGCCTGCGCCCGCCTTGTTGACCGTGACGGTGTACGGGCCACCTACGCGGAGACCGCGGGCGTTGTAGCGGCCCTCGGCATCCGTGACCACGCGGCTGACCGTGCCCGACTCGTCATGGACGATGGTGACCTGGGCGCCCGCGACGGGCTGGCCGTCGGCACCGAGGACCTGTCCGCCAACTCCGGCAGAGGTGCTTTGCGCGAAGACGGGCGCGGTGGCAAGGGCGGCGAGCAGCCCCAGGGTGAGTTTGGACAACCGGATGCGATTCGGCTGGGTCATTGGGAGTGGCCTCGGCGTGTGGATTCGATAGGAAAAACAGCCCCGACCCCGGTGCAAATGCCTGCCGCCCCGGGTTAACGGTAGATTAACATACTAGGGCGAACGGATGACAAATTCATGACAGCGGTCATGCATTCGAAGGCTGTCGTGGGGCGTCGCTCAGCGCGGTGCGATCTGCAGGTAGGTGGCCAGTCCATCGAGGAACATCTGCACCGAGATCGCCACCAGCAACATGCCCATCAGGCGCTCGACCGCGGTCAGCGCGCGGCTGCCCATGAGCCTGTAGAGCAGCGGCGCGGAAAACAGGATCGCGGCGGTCGCGCCCCACGCAATCAGCAGGGCGATGCTCCAGTCCATCAACCGGCCAGGATCTTCGCTGCCCATCAGCATCACCGCGGCCATGCCCGAGGGACCAGCCACCAGCGGGATGGCCATCGGGACGATGAAAGGTTCGCCGTCGGGCAGCTCGCCCATCAGGCCTTCCGGCCGCGGGAAGATCATCCGGATGCCGATCAGGAACAGCACGATGCCGCCGGCGATCGACACCGACTCCTGCCGCAGGTGCATCACCTCCAGCGCGTACTTGCCGCCCCACAGGAACATCATCAGCACCGCCAGCGCGATCAGCAGTTCGCGCGCAAGCACCACCCGCTGCCGACGCGGCGGCAGCTTGCGCAACAGGCTGAGGAATACCGGGATGTTGCCCAGCGGATCCAGGATCAGGAACAGCAGCAGTGCGGCGGAGGTGATGGTCATGCGGGATTCCTGTCGGGGCTCATGGCACTGGCGCCCACACCTGGCCGCGATGGACGGCGCCTGCCGGCGACAACAGGGTGACACAGGCCGGCGCATACACCTCGGGCGCGCGGGCGATGCGGTCGTCCTGTTCGACATACGCCATCGCCCGAAGTCCGGTGCGCATCGGCCCGGGCTGCAGCCCGGCGACCCGCACCGAAGTGTTGGCCAGTTCCGAGTGCAGCATCCCGACCAGCGACGCGAGCCCCTGCTGGGCAATGCCGTAGCCGCCCCAGTTGGCCTTGCCGACGCGCGCGAGGTCGTTGATCGCGAACACCAGCGCGGCGTCGTCGGCCTTCGCCAGCAGTGGCAGGCAGGCCTGGCTGAGCCACCACGGCGCGGTCAGGTTGACGTGGATGGCGCGCGCGAATACCGCCGGATCGGTGTGCAGCAACGGGGTCAGTCCACGGAAGTCGGCAGCGCAATGCAGCACGCCGTCGAGGCGTCCGAGTTCGGATTCGATCCGTCCCGCGAGCTCGGCGTAATCGTCGGGCGAGGCGCCCTCGAGGTCGAGCGGATACAGCAACGGCTCGGGACCTTCGGCACGGATCGCGTCGTAGACCCGGTTCAATTTCGGCAGCTTGCGGCCCAGCAACACGACGGTTGCACCGGCGCGCGCGCATGCCATCGCCGCGCTGCTGCCAAGCCCTCCATGCGCGCCGCTGACCAGCACCACGCGCTGGTCGAGCGCGGCCGCGGCGTTGTCGTCCATGTCCGCGCTCACTGGCTCTGGGTTTCGCTGATCATCCGGGCCAGTTCGCCCGACTCGAACAACTCCATGGTGATGTCGCAGCCGCCGATCAACTCGCCATGGATGAACAACTGCGGGAAGGTCGGCCAGTTGGAATAGCGCGGCAGGTTGGCGCGTACTTCCGGATCTTCCAGCACGTTGACCGTGTGCAGGTCGGTGGCGCCGGCCGCCTGCAGCGCCTGCACCGCGCGACTGGAAAAGCCGCACATCGGGAACTGCGCGGTGCCCTTCATGAACAACACGACCGGATGACTTTCGACTTCGGTCTGGATCCGTTCGAGCACGGACATCGATCAACTCCTGCAATGGTGCGTTGCCCGGCTTTGACGGCCGCGCAACATGGCTGGGGGATAGAATGGAGATTGTAAGCCTTCCACCAGCCAGCCTCATCAAGGAGCCCGCCAATGGCCATCGAACTGCCTCCCCTGCCCTACGACAAGACCGCACTCGAGCCGCACATCTCGGCCGAGACGCTCGACTACCACTACGGCAAGCACCACAAGGCCTACGTCGACAACCTCAACAAGATGATCGAGGGCACCGAGTTCGCCGACATGCCGCTGGAGGACATCATCCGCAAGTCGCAGGGTGGGATGTTCAACAACGCCGCGCAGGTCTGGAACCACACGTTCTACTGGAACTGCCTGTCGCCCAACGGTGGCAGCGAGCCGACCGGCAAGGTGCTGGAGGCGATCAACAAGGCGTTCGGCGATTTCGCCAAGTTCAAGGAACAGTTCAGCGAGACCGCGATCAAGACCTTCGGCTCTGGCTGGGGCTGGCTGGTGCAGCGCCCCGACGGCGCGCTGGCACTGGTGAGCACCGCCAATGCCAACACCCCGCTGACCACCGATGACACCGCGCTGCTGACCTGCGACGTCTGGGAGCACGCGTATTACATCGACTACCGCAACGCGCGGCCGAAGTACGTGGAGTCGTTCTGGAACCTGGTCAACTGGGAGTTCGTCGCTTCGAACATGAAGTGACCGGGGATCCGGTGACGTGATTCGAACGGCCGGGGCGACTCGGCCGTTTTGTTTTGATGCCGACCCGTTGCTGATACCGGCACCCACGAAACCCTGGGCTTTTGTAGGAGCGGCTTCAGCCGCGATCGGATGCCGACTGCGCGCACCTACTCCCCATCGCGGCTGAAGCCGCTCCTACAGGTTGCCCCGCAATCTGGCGATGACCGGGGCCACCTGCGCCTCGCGGCCAAGCGCGGTGCCGACCCGCTGCAGCGTCGCGGCCAACTCATCCACCGACTCCGCACGCAACGTCGCATGCCCGACCTTGCGACCCTCACGCGGCGCCTTGCCGTAGTCGTGCCAATGCCCGCCTGGTTCGGCCAGTACCGAATTGGCGTCGGGCATCGCGCCGATCCAGTTGAGCATGCATGCGTGGCCAACCATCCGGGTGGCTCCCAGCGGCAGCCCCAGCACGGCGCGCAGGTGGTTCTGGAACTGGCTGGTCTCGGCGCCCTCGATGGTCCAGTGGCCGGAGTTGTGCACGCGCGGCGCCAGTTCGTTGGCGAGCAGTTCGCCGTCGCGGCAGAACAGCTCCAGTGCGAACACGCCGACGTAGTCCAGCGCCTCGCCCAGTTGCCGGGCGTAGGCGAACGCGGTCTCCGCCAGCGCGGGGTCGGCGACGGCCGGAGCCAGGCTGGCCGACAGCACGCCATCGACATGCCAGTTCTCGGTCAGCGGCCAGGTGCGGAACTCGCCGTCGCGGCCACGCACGGCGACCACCGACAACTCGCGTTCGAACGCGACGAAGCCTTCCAGGATCAACCCGACCCTCGACGCCTGCGCACCCAACGCCGTCCACGCCGCATCGGCGTCGTCCGGGGTCTTGATCCGGAACTGGCCCTTGCCGTCGTAGCCGAGCCGTCGGGTCTTGAGGATGCAAGGCGTACCGACTTCGGCAATCGCCGCATCGAGCTGCTCGCGCGTGTCGACGGTGGCGAACGGCGGTACCGGGATGCAGAGGTCGCGGAACAGGGTCTTCTCCGCCAACCGGTCCTGGGCGGTGCCGAGGGCGCGGGGATTGGGATACACCTTGACCCGCTCGACCAGCCATTGGGCCGATTCCGACGGCACGTTCTCGAAATCGAAGGTGGCGACATCGACGCGCGACGCGAACTCGGTCAGCGCGGCGTCATTGGTGTAGTCGCCCACCACCATCGGCGCGAACTGGCCGGCGCAGGCATCAGCCGCCGCGTCCATCACCAGGAAGCGCACGCCCAGCGGCGCGCCGTCGAGCGCGAGCATGCGGGCGAGCTGGCCGCCGCCGAGGATGCCTACCGTCGTCATCGTGCGTCGCTCACTTGCGCGGGTCGTCGTTGCCGGCGACGTCCTCGGTCTGGCGGGTACGGAAGCGGTCGAGGGCGGTCGCTATTGCCGCGTGTTCCGGCGCCAGCATCGCCGCCGCGAACAGCGCCGCGTTGGCCGCGCCGGCGTTGCCGATCGCGAATGTCGCCACCGGGATGCCGGCCGGCATCTGCACGATCGACAGCAGCGAATCCATGCCGTTGAGCGCCTTCGACTGCACCGGCACGCCGAGCACCGGCACCGCGGTCTTGGCCGCCAGCATGCCGGGCAGGTGGGCGGCACCGCCGGCGCCGGCGATGATCGCGCGCAGGCCGCGGCCGGCCGCGTTGGCGGCGTAGTCGAACAGCACGTCGGGGGTGCGGTGCGCCGAGACCACCCGCACCTCGTGCGGGACGCCGAGCACTTCGAGCTTGGCCGCCGCATGCTGCATCGTTTCCCAGTCGGAGCGGGAGCCCATCACGATGCCGACGAGCGGCGCCTGCGCGGTGTCTGTCATGGTTCGAGCCTGCGGCAAAACGGTATTCTACCGACCTTACGCCATCGCTTCACCGGCCAGCACAGGAGCCCCTGCCCCATGGACCGCAAACTGCTCGACCTGCTCGTCTGCCCCACCAGCCGCCAGTCGCTGGCCCTGCTCGACAGCCGCGGGCTGCAGGCCCTGAACCAGGCGATCGAGGCCGGCGGCGTGGTCCGCGCCGACGACAGTTCGCAGGCCGAACCGGTGCGCGAAGCACTGGTCACCCGCGACCGCAAGCGCATCTACCGGGTCGATGACGGCATCCCGGTGCTGCTGGCCGAGGAGGCGATCGCCACGGGCCAGATCGACGGGTTCCCGGCCGCATGAGCGTCGACTTCGCCGCGCCCCGCGACGCCGTCGCCGCGGATGTCGCCCAGGCCCTCGCCGAGGACATCGGCGACGGCGACGTCACCGCCGCGCTGCTACCGGATATCGCCGACAGCGCCTACCTTTTGTGCAAGGAAGACGCGGTCGTCTGCGGCCGGCCGTGGTTCGATGCCTGCCACCGCGCGCTCGATCCGGACGTACGGATCGACTGGCGCGTCGACGAGGGCGACCGGGTCGCCGCCGGCACCGTGCTGGCCACGCTGCAGGGCCGCGCCCGCGCCCTGGTCAGCGCCGAGCGCACGTCCTTGAACTTCATGCAGACGCTGTCGGCGACGGCGACCCGCACCGCCGCGCACGTCGACGCCGTGCGCGGCAGCAAGGCGAAGATCCTCGACACCCGCAAGACCATCCCCGGCCTGCGCCAGGCGCAGAAGTACGCGGTGCGCGTTGGCGGCGGGACCAATCACCGGATGGGCCTGTTCGACGCGGTGATGCTGAAGGAGAACCACGTCCGCGCCGCCGGTTCGCTGGTCGCCGCGATCAACGCCGCGCGTGCCGCCCAGCCGGACTTGCCGCTGATCGTCGAGGTGGAAACCCTCGACCAGTTGCGCGAAGCCCTCGATACCGGTTGCGACCGGATCCTGATCGACGACTTCGACGCCGCGACCCGACGCGAGGCGGTGTCGATCACCGCCAGCCACCCCCGTCCGGTCCCGCTGGAAGTTTCCGGTGGCGTCGACCTCGCCGGCCTGCGCGCGATCGCCGCCGATGGCGTCGATTGCATCTCGATCGGCGGGTTGACCAAGCATGTCCAGGCAATCGACCTGTCGCTCAAGCTGGGTTCGCCCCCCGACAAGGGTTGAGCCCGGGGCGGTCGTCTCAGCTCAGGAACGCCTGCGCCACCAGCATCACCAGCCCGGCCGCGGCCAGTCCGGTCCATGCCCACGGCGACACCGCACGCATCACCCCGACCGACGAAGCCCAGCTCAGCGGCGGCGACCGGTTCCACGAAGACCGGCGGACCGGGCGGTGGCCGGGCACCGCATGGACCTGCCTCGGCTCGGCCACGGCGGGCGTGGCCAGCCGGAAGCGCACGTCATCGAACGCGATCTCGTCGCCTGCCCGCGCGATGCCGCGCAGGACCCGCTCGCCATTGATGTAGCAACCGTTGGACGAACCCAGGTCCTCGACCTGGACGCCCGCATCGACCGGAACCAGGCGGGCGTGGCGACGCGACAACCCCTCGTCGTGCAGGCGCACCTCGCAGTCGGCAACCCGGCCGATCGAGACCGGTCCCAGCAACGGGAACGTGCGTCCGAACACGCTGCCGGACATCCCGCGCAACACGAACTTCGGCAACACCGCACGAACCGCGGTGACGCCCGGATCGTCGTTCGCCGCACCCTGCGCCCATCCGTTCGACATCGTGCGTTGCCGCGCGGCCACCTTGGGGTCGAGTGCAGCCAGGTGCGCCTGCACCTTGTCGAACGCGACGCTGTCGCCCGGTCGCAGCGCCATGACGCCGTCGACCATGCGCCCGTTGACGCTCACGGCCACGCCGGCCGCGGCCGACAGCATCACCATCTGCTCGGTCACGTGCAGCTGGCAATGTTGCGGCTGCACGCCGGGACGGTCGATGACGATATTGGCGTGAGGGTCGGACCCGACCCGGTTGATGCCCTGCCCAAGCAGGACCTGCGGGTGCTCGCCACCCGGAAAGACCAGTTTCATGTCGTTGCCCTCCCCCCTGAGAAGCAAGTCCGGCCCTTGCGCGGGGCGCTGGGCGCCGCCACATTAGACCGATGCCGACTTTACTGATCGTGATGATTCTCGCTGCGACCGCGTTCGCATTCTGGAGCGCGGGCCGGGCCGCGGCCGAACGCGCCGAGATCGTCGGTCGCGACGCATGCCGCGCGGCGGGCGTGCAATTGCTGGACGAAAGCGTGCACGCGCTCGGCCTGCGGATATGCCGCCACGACAACGGCTGGCTCGGGTGGGAGCGGACGTTCCGCTTCGACTATTCCAGCGATGGCCAGGACCGCAGGGTGGGTCGGCTGGTGCTGCGCGGCGACCGGCTGGTGGCGTTCAGCGGCCCGTTGACCGCGACGACATCCGCTATTTGACGACCCGCAGGTGGGGCCCGCGACGCGGCCCCGGACGATCAGGGCCATCGCCCGGGTCGTCGTCGCCACCATTGTCGTCGGGCTTCGCATCCTCCGACCCGCCCTCCGGCTCGCTCGGCACCGCGCTTAGGGTCGGCCGTGCGCTCGCCGGTTCGTCGCCGGCTTCAGCCGTGACTCCCTCGCCAACCGCCTCGTCCGGCAAGGCCATGCCCTGCCCGGTTTCGCGCGCGTAGATCGCCAGCACCGCGCCCACCGGCACCGACACCGCCTGGCTGACACCGCCAAAGCGCGCGCTGAAACGGATCAGTTCGTTGTCCATCGCCAGTCCCGATACCGCCCGTTCGGCGACATTGAGCACGATCCGGCCATCCTTCACCGCACTCATCGGCACCCGCACGTCGGCGCGGGTGGCGTCCACCAGCAGGTGCGGGGTCATGCCGTTGTCGGCGATCCACTCGTACAGCGCCCGCAACAGGTACGGACGGTGGCTGGTCATCGGGGTCGGGGCGTCGGTCATGCGGGCAGTCTAGGCAAATGAAAGCGCCGCACGCGAGGCCTGTCGCAAACAGGCGGCGCGAGCGGCGCGGGGTGTGCGGAACTTCAGCCCGGCAGGTCGCGCAGGCGACGCTCCTGCTCGGTCAGGCTGCGGGTGAAGCCCGGATTGCGGAAGATCCGGTTGCCGTAATCCTCGATCGACTTGCCGTCCTTCGGTAACGGCACGCCCAGCGAATCCAGCCGCCAGATGATCGGGGCCATCGCGCAATCGGCCAGGCTCATCTCGGGGTTGAGGAAGAACTTGAACGCCTTGAACAACGGTACCGAGGCGGTCAGCAGTTCCTTCAGGCGCTTTCGGCCGGCGTCGGCCTGCGACTTGTTGCCAAGCTGGATCGCCTGCACCTGCGGCACCCAGTCGTGCTCCAGCCGCAGCATCGCCAGCCGCAGGCGCGCGCGCGACAGCGGGTCGACCGGCATCAGCGGCGGATGCGGGTAGCGCTCGTCGAGGTACTCGCTGACCACGCTGGCCGCGTACAGAACCAGGTCGCGCTCGACCAGGGTCGGCACCGAGTGGTACGGGTTGAGGTCGACCAGGTCTTCCGGCGGGTTCTGCGGGTCGACCGGGATCAGGTCGTAGGTAACACCCTTGGCCGCGAGCACCAGCCGCACCCGGTGGCACAGCACGCAGTCGTTCGAGGAAAACAGGGTAAGGGCATTACGCATACGTGGGCTCGCCGCCATCATCGACCTCTCCAGCGCCCGGATTCCGCCGGTCGCACGACGCCGCCCACCCAGTGCGGGCGGTCGTCACGGCCTCGAGTCGGTCGCCCGCGGGCAACTACTTCACGTCGCGCCAGTACTCGGTCTTCACCAGGTAGAGCAGGAACGTGAGCAGGGCGAGGAACAGGACCACCCACACGCCCATGCTCTGGCGCTTGAGGGCGGCCGGTTCACCGGCGTACTCGAGGAATGTGGTGATGTCGCGGACGGACTGGTCGAACGCCTGCGGGTCCAGCGAACCGGGCTGCGTCACTTCCAGGCCGACCACGACGGGGTCGCCGGTGGCCGCGTCGGGCTCGCCGTAGACGGCATGCTGCATGCCCTGCAGCTGCCACAAGGGGTTGGGCATCGAGGCGTTGGGGAACAACTTGTTGTTCCAGCCCAGCGGCCGCGACTCGTCGAGGTAGAACGACTTCAGGTAGGTGTAGACCCAGTCGCTGCCGCGCGAACGCGCGATCAGGCTCAGGTCCGGCGGCATCTTGCCGAACCACTCGGTGGCGTGCGCCTCGGGCATCGCGACCTGGACCTGCTCGCCGAACTTGGCGCCGGTGAAGTTGAGGTTCTCCATCACCTCGTCCTCGGTCAGGCCCAGGTCCTCGGCGATGCGCGAGTAACGCAGGTACTTGAGCGAGTGGCAGCCGGAGCAGTAGTTCATGTACAGCTTGGCGCCGCGCTGCAGCGAGCCCTGGTCGCCGAGGTCGACGCCCGCGTGCTGCAGGCCGCCCTCGGTGGCGGCGAACGCGCTGGCCGAGACCAGCAGGCCGGCGGCGAAGGTGGCGAGCCGGATGAACATCCGCGAACGCGTGGCGGGCCTGGATCCGGAGAGGTTCAACTTAGTCATGCGTCGTCACCCGTTCCGGCACCGGCTTGGTCTTGTCGATCTTGGTCCACAGCGGCATCGTGATGAAGAAGGCGAAGTAAAGGAAGGTCAGGACACGCCCGATGATGGTCTCGACCGGGTCGGTACCCGGGCCGGCACCGATCTTGCCGAGCCAGACGAACGAGATGGCCAGGATCGCGAGCATCACCTTGGAAATCCAGCCGCGGTGGCGCACCGAATTGACCTTGCTGCGATCAAGCCATGGCACCGCGAACAGGATCGCGATCGCGCCGAACATCACCATCACGCCGCCCAGCTTGTCGGGGATGACCCGCAACATCGCGTAGAACGGGGTGTAGTACCAGACCGGCTTGATGTGCTCCGGAGTGACCAGTCGGTTGGCCTCGACGAAGTTGTCGTGCTCGAGGAACCAGCCGCCGAACGCCGGGGCGAAGAAGATGATGAACGCGGCGAACATCAGGAAGAAGCCGACGAAGACCAGGTCCTTGACCGTATAGTACGGATGGAACGGGATGCCATCGGCCGGTGCCAGCGGCGACCAGCGGTTGCCCTTCGGCCCCTTCTTGATCTCGACGCCTTCCGGGTTGTTGGAGCCGACCTCGTGCAGCGCACCCAGGTGCAGCACGACCATCAGCAGCAGCACCAGTGGCAGCGCGATCACGTGCAGCGCGAAGAAGCGGTTGAGGGTGGCGTCGCCGGGCAGGTAATCACCCATGATCCACTCGGTCAGCCCGTTGCCGATCACCGGGATTGCGCCGAACAGCGAGATGATCACCTTGGCGCCCCAGAACGACATCTGGCCCCAGGGCAGCACGTAGCCCATGAAGGCCTCGGCCATCAGCACCAGGTAGATCACCATGCCGAGGATCCAGACCAGCTCGCGCGGCTTCTTGTACGAGCCGTACAGCAGGCCGCGGAACATGTGCAGGTAGATCACGATGAAGAACAGCGATGCGCCGGTGGAGTGCATGTAGCGGATCAGCCAGCCCCACTCCACGTCGCGCATGATGTACTCGACCGACGCGAAGGCTTCCGCCGCGCTCGGCTTGAAGTGCATCGTCAGGAAGATGCCGGTGAAGATCTGGTTGACCAGCGCCACCAGCGACAACACGCCGAACACGTACCAGATGTTGAAATTCTTCGGCGCGTAGTACTCGGTCATGTGCTTGCGGTACATCGGCATCAATGCCGGCGCACGCTCGTTGACCCAGTCCATCGCACCGTTGGCGGTGCGGGTGAAGATGTTCGCCATGACTTACGCGGCTCCCTGGCTGTTCGACTGCGAGGGATCGACGCCGACCACGATGGTCGTGTCGTTCTCATAGTGGTGCGGCGGCACCAGCAGGTTGATGGGTGCGGGCACGCCCTGGAACACGCGGCCGGACATGTCGAACTTGGACTTGTGGCACGGGCAGAAGTAACCGCCCTTCCAGTCCGGATCGAACGGCTCGGGGCGGATTTCCGCCTTCATCTCCGGCGAGCAGCCCAGGTGGGTGCACAGCCCGACCAGTACCGAGACCTCCGGCTTGATCGAGCGGTACTCCGGGTTGCCTTCAAGCACGTACTCGGGCTGCTGGTCCTTGTTGGTCGACAGCGGGTCGCGCAGCCGGTCATCCAGGGTCGGCAGCGCCTGCAGCACTTGCTCGGTGCGGCGCACGATCCAGATCGGCTGGCCGCGCCATTCCAGCATCAGGCGCTGGCCGGCTTCGAGCGTACTGATGTCGGCGGTCACCGGCGCGCCGGCCAGCTTGGCGCGCTCGCTCGGGTTCCACGACTTGATGAAGGGCACCGCCACGAAGCCGGCACCGATCGCGCCGACCACGGCGGTGGTCGCGGTCAGGAAGCGGCGGCGGCCGTGGTTGACGGGCTCGCCACCAGACTCCCTGGCAGCCTCGTGATGAGGATCGTTGACCCCTTGGTTTGCCATCCGGCGCTCCGCTAAAGCTTGAATATCAAAGTTTCACCGCACCGACCGGCGCCACTGGCGTCGGCTGGCGGCTCAAAGACGGGGAAGTGTAACGGAACGGTTAACGACCCGACAATCCGGCCGTTCCTCCGCCGGCAGCGCAGGGCCCACCCCACGGCACCCGGGGCAGCTACTTCGCCGCCCGATAGCGCTCCGCCAGAACGCCCACGCGCTGCACGTAGCGCTGGGTCTCGCTGAAGGGCGGCACGCCGTTGTACTTGTCCACGTTGCCCTCGCCGGCGTTGTAGCCGGCCGCGGCGAAGGTCAGGTTGCCGTCGAAGCGCTTCAGCAGCCAGGCGAGGTACTCGACCCCGCCCTGGATGTTCTGGCCCGCGTCGAAGGCGTTGCTGACCCCGAACCGGCGGGCGGTCGCCGGCATCAGCTGCATCAGCCCCTGCGCGCCGACCCGGGACAGGGCATTGGGATTGAAGGCGGATTCGGCATGGATGATCGCCCGCACGATGGCCTCCTCGACGCCGTACTTCGCGGCAGCGGCGGCGATCTCGTCGCGGTAGGCGTCGGTGTTGAGGCGGACGTTGCCGAAATTGACGCCGGGCTTGGCGGCGCAGGCGTAGCAGGTCTCGAGGAAGCTGTACTTGATCGTCCGGACCGCGCTGGCGCGGGCGACGCCCCTCGGCCGTTCGCTGGTGTAGTGGCGGACGCCGTCCTTGATGTAGGAATAGACTTGGCCCTGGACCCGTCGCGAACCCGCGGTTCCCGGCTTGACCGCGCTGACCGGGGCGGCATTCGTAAGGGTGGTGGACGGCCCGCCGCTGACCGCGGCCGGCGAACCTTCGGTGGCGTTGGCCGGGGTCGCACTGCCGACCGATGCATCCGGCACGCTGGGCGTGCTCGGCGCGCTGACCCTTGCGACGCCGGACGACCTGCTGGCGGTATAGCTGCTGATCGCGCTGCACTTGGCACCCGGGACGCGCTTGCTGACGTAGCTGCGCACACCGTCGGGACTGTCGCAGCGGTACACGGTGCCGGCCACCACGGGCGTGGCGACCAGCAGGCATGCAACTGCGAATAACGCGATGCCCCCCCTCATGTGCGCGAGTCTCCCCTTTCGTGCCGGCAATGCCAAGTCATTGATTCCAGAAACGCGACCCAGGCCCCGTCACGGCCGCGGCAGCCGCTAGACTAACCCGCTCCTGCCCTCTTCGGGCGCGCCTGCCCCTCTCCGGCGCGGATTAACCGCCGCTCCTCCCGGAACCGACCATGAACGACACCCTTGCCCCGCCCCGCGGAAAACTGTTCATCCAGACCCACGGCTGCCAGATGAACGAGTATGACTCGGCCAAGATGGCCGACGTGCTGGCCGCCAGTGACGGGTTGGAACTGACCACGACCGCCGAAGAAGCCGACGTTATCCTGGTCAATACCTGCTCGATCCGCGAAAAAGCGCAGGAGAAGGTGTTCAGCCAGCTGGGACGCTGGAAGTCGCTGAAGAATGGCGACCGGCCGGTGCTGATCGGCGTCGGCGGCTGCGTTGCCAGCCAGGAGGGCTCGGCGATCGTCAAGCGCGCGCCCTACGTCGACCTGGTATTTGGTCCGCAGACCCTGCACCGGCTGCCGGAGCTGATCCGCGAGCGCCGCGAGAGCGGCCGGCCGCAGGTCGACATCAGCTTCCCCGAGATCGAGAAGTTCGACCGCCTGCCCGAGCCGCGCGCCGAGGGGCCGAGCGCTTTCGTCTCGATCATGGAGGGCTGCAGCAAGTACTGCTCGTTCTGCGTGGTGCCCTATACCCGCGGCGAGGAAGTCAGTCGGCCGTTCGAGGACGTACTGGTCGAGGTCGCGCAACTGGCGGCGCAGGGCGTGCGCGAGGTCAACCTGCTGGGGCAGAACGTCAACGCCTACCGCGGGCCCTTTGGCGAGTCGGACGTCGCCGACCTCGGCCTGCTGATCCGCACCATCGCCGAGATCGACGGCATCGACCGCATCCGCTTCACCACCTCGCACCCGCTGGAGTTCTCCGACTCGCTGGTGGAGGCCTACCGCGACGTGCCGCAACTGGCCGATTACCTGCACCTGCCGGTGCAGTCCGGCTC
Organism: Lysobacter sp. F6437; assembly: GCF_052547215.1. Classification (NCBI taxonomy): domain Bacteria; kingdom Pseudomonadati; phylum Pseudomonadota; class Gammaproteobacteria; order Lysobacterales; family Lysobacteraceae; genus Lysobacter; species Lysobacter sp. F6437. Next base: position 81,986 of record NZ_JBQWRB010000004.1, on the reverse strand, counting down.
CGACCGCGTGCTCAGCGCGATGAAGCGCGGCTACACCGCGCTGGAGTTCAAGCAGAAGATCCGCAAGCTGCGCGCGGTGCGGCCGGATATCTCGATCTCGTCGGACTTCATCGTCGGGTTCCCCGGCGAGAGCGACGCGGATTTCGAGAAGACCATGAAATTGATCGAGGACGTGGGTTTCGACCAGTCGTTCTCGTTCATCTACTCGCGCCGCCCGGGCACGCCGGCCGCGGACCTGGAGGATGCCACCAGCGACACCGACAAGCACGCGCGGCTGTCGCGGCTGCAGGCGGCGATCAACGACAACGCCGCCCGGATCAGCGCGGCGATGGTCGGCAGCGTGCAGCGGGTGCTGGTGGAGCGGCCGTCGAAGCGCGACGCCAATGAACTGACCGGCAAGACCGAGAACATGCGCTCGGTGAACTTCGCCGGGCATCCGCGGTTGATCGGGCAGTTCGTCGACGTGGTGATCACCGAGGCGATGAGCAACTCGCTGCGTGGGCGGGTGGTGGAAGTCGACGCCTGATGCTGTGGTAGGAGCGGCTTTAGCCGCGATCGGAAGTCGGTGCGTTCGAACGATTCCGGATCGCGGCTAAAGCCGCTCCTACAAAAGCCCGTTACCCGTGTGTTTACCGCGGTCGGCGAAGCTCTTCAATCCAGTCGCTTGCGGAACCGCGAGATCGCCAAGGTCATCATCACCGCGGTGAAGCCCACCAGCGCCAGCACGTCCGGCCACAGTTCCCAAAGGCTCGCCCCGCGCAGCATCACGCCGCGGATCAGGCGCAGGAAATGCGTCAACGGCAGCACCTCGGACAGCCACTGCACCACCGTCGGCATGCCGGCGAACGGGAACATGAAGCCCGACAGCAGGATCGATGGCAGGAACACGAAGAAGGTCATCTGCATCGCCTGGAACTGCGTCTGCGCCCGGGTCGAGATCAGCAGGCCGAGGGTCAGGTTGGCGAGGATCAACAGCACCGAGGCGAGGTAGACGTCGAGCAGGCTGCCATGCACCGGCACCCGGAACAGCCACATGCCCAGCGCCAGCACCACGGTGGTCTGGACCAGGCCGATCACCGCGTACGGCAGCACCTTGCCGACCATCAGTTCGCTGCGGCTCAGCGGGGTCGCGATCAGCAGTTCCATGTTGCCGCGCTCGCGCTCGCGCACGATGGCGACGCCGGTGAACAACACCATCGTCATGGTCAGGATCACCCCGATCAGGCCGGGCACGATGTTGACCGCGGACCGGCGCTCGGGGTTGTAGAAGCTGACCACGTTGATGGGTGCCCGGGCAGCCGGGCCGGTTGATGGCGGGTTGGCGGACGCTCCCCCGATCGGCATCTGCGCCAACTGGATCGCCGCGGCCTGCACCACCGTGTCGCTGCCATCGACCAGCACCTGCACCGCTTCGCGACCATCGATCCGGCGCCGCTCGAAATCGGCGGGGATCACCACGCCGACACTGATCTCGCCTCGGCGAAGCATTTCCATCAACTGTCGTGGCGTGCGCGCCTCGGCGACCGGTTCGATCACCCCGGTCGCCAGCATGTCCATCACCAGCGCGCGCGAGCCGGCGGTACCGGCCTGGTCGGCGATCGCGGCGTCGAGGCCGCGCAGGTTGAGGTTGATCGCGTAGCCGAACAGCACCAGTTGCATCACCGGGATGCCGATGATCATCGCCAGGGTGATGCGGTCGCGGCGCATCTGCCGCATTTCCTTCAACACGATCGCCCAGAGCCGGCGCCAGTTCACGCGGCGCGCTCCGACGACGCAACCGGTTTTCCGTTGCCGCGGGTGGCGGCGACGAACACGTCCTCGAGGTTTGGCGGCACCGCGGCCACCTCCGCTTCCAGCTTCGCACCGGCCAGGGCGTCGCGCACGCGGTGTTCGATGTCACCGTCGCGCGTGGCCAGCACCCGCAGGCTGTTGCCGATCTGGGCGACGCTGAGGATCTCCGGCACGTCGACCAGCGCCGCATGGGCCTGGCGCGGCCGCACGGCGCGGACCTCGACCGTGCGGCCCTGCAACTCGCCGGTGAGTTCATCGGGCGTGCCGTCGGCGACCCGCGCGCCCTGGTCGAGGATCAGCAGCCGGTGGCAGCGTTCGGCCTCGTCCATGTAGTGGGTCGAGACCAGCAGCGTGGTGCCGGCGTCGGCCAGCTCGAAGAGCTTCTCCCAGAAATCGCGGCGCGACTCCGGGTCGACCGCGCTGGTGGGTTCATCGAGGAACAGCAACTCGGGCCCGTGGACCACCGCGCCGGCGAGCGCGAGACGCTGTTTCTGGCCGCCGCTCATGGTGCCGGCCAGTTGCTTCTGGCGATCGCCGAACTGGTACTGCCCGATCAGCTCGTCGATGCGTGCGGCGGTCTTCGCCTTCGGCACGCCCTGCACGGCCGCGAGGAATTCGAGGTTCTCGCGCACGCTGAGGTCGGCGAACAGCGAGAACTTCTGGGTCATGTAGCCGATCCGGCGACGCACCTGCTCGGCCTGCTCGGGCACCTTCAATCCCAGCACCTCGATGTCGCCTGCCGTCGGTGTCAACAGCCCGCAGAGCATGCGGATGGTGGTCGACTTGCCGGATCCGTTGGGACCCAGGAAGCCGTAGACGCAGGCCTTGGGCACGGTCAGGTCGACATCGTCGACCGCGACCAGGTCTCCGAAGCGCTTGGTCAACCCACGGGCCTGGATCACGGGCGCGGCCGTGTCCATCAGGGCGCGTCGAACTCGACCCGCACCGGCAGGCCCGCCGGCAATCCGCGGGCGTCCTGGCCGGTCAGTTCGATCTCGGCGAGGTAACTCAGGCGCGCGGCGTCCTCGCCGATCAGCGCGTAGTACGGGGTGAAGCTGGGCTCGCCGCGGATCATGCGGACGCGGCCCTCCAGCGGTTGCCCGCGACCGTCGATGAGCACCCGCACCGCATCGCCGACCTCGACGCGGGCGCGGATCGGCTCCGGCACGTAGACTCGGGCATGCGGTGCGTCGCCGACCAGCAGGATTGCCAATGGCGCGCCGACCGGCGCCTGGTCGCCCAGTTCATACGGCAGCGCGTCGACGCGACCGGCGCGCGGTGCGACTACTTCGAGCTTGTCCAGCACGGCTTCCTGCGCTGCCGCCTGCGCCTGCGCCGCGCGCAATGCCGCCTCACCCTGCTCGACCTGCTCGGCCCGGGTGCCATGCTCGAGCTCATCCAGCGCGGCCTGCGCGGCGCGGACCTGCGCGCCGGCGTCGGCGGCCACGGCGCGGGCGCGGTCGACATCGGCGGCGGCCACCAGCTGGCGTTCGCCCAAAGGCCGCAGGCGCGCGTAATAGGCACTGGCTTCGCGCGCCTGCGCCTGCACCGCCGCCAGTCGTGCGCGCGCCTGGGCGATGGCCTCCTCGCGCGGGCCGGCCTCCAGTTCTTCCAGCGCGCTCCGCCGTCCCTCGGCCTGCGCCTGCAGCGCGCGGGTGCTCGCGCCGACACCGTCGTCGTCCAGCCGCAACAGCAACTGCCCGGCCTCGACGCGCTCGCCTTCGCGCACTTCGATCGCAACGATGCGCTCGGCCGCCGGTGCCGGCAGTGCGATGCGCTCGTACTCCAGCGTGCCCAGTGCCTGCGGTGCGTCCGCAGCGCACGCGCAGAGGCTGGCGACGAGCAGGACGCACAACCGATGTCGCAACGATCCCATCCTCATCAGCCGCACTCCAGCCCACGATCGAGCAACACCAGCGTGTGTCGCCGCAACGCTTCGTAATCGAGATCGTCGGCATCGAACATGCGGCGCCAGATCGGTGCGCCGGCTGCCGGGAACAGGGTCAGGCCAATCAGCGACACCATCAGCAGGCGCGGGTCGAGGTCGGGATTGAGCCGGCCCTGCGCCTGTGCATCCGCGAACTTGCCGACCATCATCCGGGGCAATTGCGGCGCGAGCCGGGTCACCAGCAGGTCGCGCAACGCGCCGCCTTCGCATAGCACCTCGCGCACCCACAGCGAAGGCAGCCACGGATGCTCGCCGACAATGCGGCCGATGCCCAGGACAAAGCCGGCGACCAGGCCAGCCGTGTCATCGCCATGCGCCAGCAGCGGTTCCCGCAGTTGCGTGAACACCGGCAGCACGCGTTCATCGATCACGGCCTGCTGCAACCGGGCGCGGTCGCCGAAATAGTAGTGCAACAACGCCGGGTTGACGCCGGCTTCGGTCGCGATCGTACGCAACGGCGTGGCTGCGATGCCGTGGCGGGAGAAGCAGGCGAGCGCGGCATCGAGCAGGCGTTCGCGCAGGTCCTCTTCGGCCGCCGCGGGTCGGCCGGGTGCTCGCACACGCGCCTTGGCGGTACGCGCCTTGCCGGAGGCTGCAGCGGCGGGCTTGGCTGAACGGCTCATGCGTCAATATTAATTTGTTGATTAATTAAAATACAACCCTGATGTCAAGGCGTGTCCGCTTCCTCGGTACGACCCGGTCCGCAGGGTTGGATTACGCTCGTTCCACGCCCCGACTGGAAGCCCGCAATGCCATCACCGCCCGACACCCTGCTCCGCCGCTGCGCGCTGGGCCTGTGGTTCTGCGCGATCGCGGCGCTCGGGCTGCTGCAGTTCCACGCGCGCGCGTTCGAGGACGGGCGGTTCGAACCGAACGCGATTGCCTGGACCTGGCTGGGCGGCAGCGTCGTGCTGGGCGGATTGGGGCTGGTGTTGCTGGTGCGGGCACTGCGCCGCTGACACCCCCGGCGGTTACGGGCGCCGGTAAACCGCCTCGCCGTCGACATAGGTGGCCAGCACGTCGAGGTCGTCCAGTTGCGAGGGGTCGATCGCCAGCGGATCCTGCGCGAGCAGCACGAAGTCGGCGCGCTTGCCGACCGCCAGGCTGCCAACGCGGTCCTCGGCGAACCCGGCATAGGCGGCATCGGTGGTGAAACCGCGCAAGGCCTCCCATGCGGTGAGCTTTTCCTGCGACAGCCAGCCGCCCGCCGGCGCACCCTTGGCGTCGGTGCGGGTGGCGGCGGCGTACAGCCCCAATCGCGGATCGACCGACTCGACCGGGAAGTCCGAACCCAGCGCCAACCGCGCGCCGGCATCACGCAACTTGCGCCAGGCGTAGGCCCACTGGATGCGTTGCGAACCGATGCGATCGGCGGCCCACGGCATGTCGGAGGTCGCGTGGGTCGGCTGCATCGAGGCGATCACGCCGAGTGCGGCGAACCGCGGGATGTCGGCCTCGGTCAGGATCTGCGCATGCTCGATGCGCCAGCGGTGGTCGGTGTCGGCATCGTCGCCGAGCACCTGTTCGTAGGCGTCGAGCACGACGCGGTTGCCGCGGTCGCCGATGGCATGGGTCGCGACCTGTACGCCACAATCCTTCGCGCGCGCGGCGGCATCGACCATCTGTTCCGGCGACATCATCAGCAGGCCGTGGTTGCCGGCGTCGTCGCTGTAGTCCTCGATCAAGGCCGCGCCGCGGCTGCCGAGCGCGCCATCGATATACAGCTTGACCGCGCGCATCTGCAGGCGGCCGCCCGGATGTTCGTAGAGGCCGTTCTCGCACAACCATGCCAGTGCCTCGCCGTCGCCATCCGCCATCGCGTGGACGCGCAGCGGCATTTCGCCGCGGTCGGCCAGCGCCTGGTAGGCGCGCAGTTGCTGCAGTGAAACGCCGGCATCGTGCACGCCGGTCAGGCCGTGTTCGACCGCCATCCGCATGCCCAGCGCGAGCACGTGTTCGTTGGCGGCCGCATCCATCGGCGGCACCGCCGAATCCAGCAACGACATGGCTCCGTCGACGAAGATGCCGGTCGCCTCGCCCTGCGCATCGCGCCCGATGCGGCCGCCATCGGGCTGCCAGTCGCCCTGCCCGCCATTGGCGCTCAGGTCGCGCTCGATGGCCGCCATCGCAGCGCTGTTGGCCCAACCGGCGTGGCCATCGATGCGCGACAGCCAGACCGGGCGGTCGGGGAACGCGGCGTCGAGATCGGCGGCGGTCGGGAACTCACGCTCCGGCCAGTCGTTCTGGTCCCAGCCGCCGCCCAGCAACCAGGCTCCGTCCGACAGGTCGGCGGCGAACGTGCGCAGTCGCTGCAGCACCTCCTCCTTGTTGGCGGCGCCGACCAGGTCCGCCTGCATCTGCGTGGTGCCGAGGCCGGCGACATGGCCGTGGGCGTCGATCAACCCCGGGACGACGGTGGCATTGCCGGCATCGATGCGCTTGGCATCGGGATAGCGCTGCAACAGTTCATCGGCGCCGCCCAGCGCGAGGATCTCGCCGGCGTCATCGAATGCCATCGCCTGTACGCGCGGCTGCTGCGCATCCATGGTGCGGATGCCCTGCGCGGTCAGCACGGTGACCTCGGCGGCGAACGCCGGGGTTGCAACCAGCATCGCCGTCGACCAGCAACACGCGAGCAGGAAACGGATGGCAATAGTCGACCGCATGTGCATGACCTCGAATCCGGGAATCGGTCGACTTTGCGAAAATGTCCGGCCAAGCGCAAGCTGGCGTCCCGGCCCGGCACCGCAGCCTGGCACCCAGCAACGACCGCGACCGATGCCCCCACGCACCGCTTCCGAATTCACCCTGGACCCGCCCGACGCCGAACGACTGGCCAACCTGTCCGGTCCATTCGACGGCCACCTGCGCATGATCGAGTTGCGCATGGGCGTGGAAATAGCCAACCGCGGCAACGTGTTCCGGGTGTCCGGTCCACCGCCGATGATCGGGAAAGCCGAGAAGCTGTTGCGCGCGTTGTGGCAACAAACAGCGACCGAAGCGCTCGACGAACCGGCCATCCACCTTGCCCTTTCGGAAGCCGGTGCGGACCAGCTGGTCAACGACGACATCGAACCGCAGGAAGTCACCATCCGGGTCAAGCGCGGCACCATCCGCGGCCGCGGTGCCAACCAGGCGAAATACCTGCACGCGATCGCCACCCACGACATCAACTTCGGCATCGGCCCGGCCGGCACCGGCAAGACCTTCCTCGCGGTCGCCAGCGCGGTCGAGGCGCTCAACGAGTCGCGCGTGCAGCGGCTGGTGCTGGTGCGTCCGGCGGTCGAGGCCGGCGAGAAACTCGGCTTCCTGCCCGGCGACCTGACCCAGAAGGTCGACCCCTACCTGCGCCCGCTGTACGACGCGCTTTACGAGATGCTCGGGGTCGAGAAGGTGGTCAAGCTGCTGGAACGAAACGTCATCGAGATCGCCCCGCTGGCCTACATGCGCGGACGCACGCTTAACGATGCCTATGTGATCCTCGACGAAGCGCAGAACACCTCGATCGAGCAGATGAAGATGTTCCTGACCCGCATCGGTTATGGCAGCACCGCGGTGGTGACCGGCGACCTCACCCAGATCGACCTGCCCAAGCACCAGAAGTCGGGACTGCGCGATGCACTCGACGTGCTGCGCGACGTCAACGGCATCTCGTTCACGTTCTTCGAGTCACGCGACGTGGTGCGGCACCCGCTGGTCGCACGCATCGTCAATGCCTACGACGCACGCGACGCCCAGGATGCACAGACCGGCCCCGCCGGCTGAGCCGGCTGCCCAGGAATACCACCATGACCCACGGCCCGACCGTCCTCGATGTCTCCGTCAGCTATGGCCTGCCGCGCACGGGAATCCCGTCGGCAACGAGTTTCCGCCGCTGGGTCGCCGCCGCGCTGGACGGCCGGATCCGCCAGGCCGACCTCGCCATCCGGCTGGTCGACAACAAGGAAGGTCGTGCGCTCAACCGCCATTACCGGGGCAAGGACCACGCCACCAACGTGCTCAGCTTCCCTGCCGACCTGCCCGAAGGGGTCAAGTTGCCGTTGCTAGGCGACCTGGTCATCTGCGTCCCGGTGGTGGCCCGCGAGGCCCGTGAACAGGGCAAGCGGCTCAACGACCACTACGCCCACCTGACCGTCCACGGCGCCCTGCACCTGCTCGGCTGGGACCACGAGGACGAGCGCGAGGCCGAATGCATGGAGCAGCTGGAACGCGAGATCCTGGCCACGCTCGGCATCGCCGACCCCTACCTCGCGCTCGACTGAGCCGGCAACGGCGCCACGTCGATGCGCTAGACTCGCCCCGACGCTCATCCCCCGGGCGTACCCATGAATGATTCGATGTCCGAGGACGACAGTAGTACCCATCCGAATTCCGCGTCGATCGACGCGCCCGAACGGCACGACAAGCGCCGTTCCTGGCTCGACCGGATCAGCTCGGCGCTGTCCGGCGAACCGACCACCCGCGAGGACCTGGTCGAGTTGCTGCGCGATGCGCAGGCTGACGGGCTGATCGCGGCCGACACCCTCACCATGATGGAAGGCGCGATCGCAGTCTCCGACCTGGTGGTCGGCGACGTGATGATCCCGCGCTCGCAGATGGTCGTGCTGCCGGCCGATGCCCCTTTTCTGGAGCTGATGAAGCTGGTGGTCGAGTCCGGCCATTCACGCTTCCCGGTGCATGGCGACGACAAGGACGACATCCTCGGCATCCTGCTGGCCAAGGACCTGCTGCGCGGCGTCGTTGCCGACAACGGCCCCGCCAGCGTGCATGCATTGCTGCGGCCGGCAGTGCTGATCCCCGAATCCAAGCGGCTCGACATCCTGCTGCGCGAGTTCCGCCAGTCGCGCAACCACATGGCGATCGTGATCGACGAACACGGCGGCGTCGCCGGCCTGCTGACCATCGAGGACGTGCTGGAGCAGATCGTCGGCGAGATCGACGACGAGCACGACGATGCGCAGGACCCCAACGCGTTGATCGCCGCGCAGGCCGACGGCCAGTTCGTGGTCGATGCGCTGACCCCGATCGAGGACTTCAACGAACGCTTCGGCGCCGGCTTCGACGAGGACGAGTACGACACCATCGGCGGCCTGGTCATCGCCGCGATCGGCCACCTGCCCGAGGCTGGCGAGGAACTGACCCTGGACCACTTCGTATTCCGTGTCTCGGGCGCCGACGCGCGACGGGTGCATGCCTTCCACGTGAGCGTGCTGGGTGACGGCTGACATCGCGCGCCGACGCGCGCGCGTGATGCGATGGTTGCTGCTGGCGCTGTTGTCGCTGGGCACGAGCGTCGCCTTCGCCGCGCCACGGGTCGGCGTGGTCACGATGCAGCCGGGCGAGATCTTCTGGGAACGCTTCGGCCACAACGCACTGGTCGTGCTCGACCCCGACACCGGCAATGCGACGTCCTACAACTTCGGCTTCTTCGATCCCGCCGAACCGGATTTCATCGCGCGATTCGTCCGCGGCGACATGCGCTACCGGCTCGTCGCGCTGCCGTTCCAGCAGGACATGGCGATCTACCGTGACGAAGGCCGCGGCGTCAACGTGCAATGGCTCGACCTGGAGCCCGACGCCGCACGGGCACTGGCCGATGCGCTGGCCGAGAATGCGCGCCCGGAAAACGCGCATTACCGCTACGACTACTTCCTCGACAACTGCTCGACCCGGGTCCGCGACGCGATCGACCGAGCCGTTGGTGGCGCCCTGCGCAGTCAGATCGCAGGCCGCTCGCAAGGCGCGACCTATCGCAGCGAAGCCATGCGACTGGCCTCACCCGCGCCGTTGATGTGGCTCGGTTTCGACCTCGGTCTCGGCCCTAACGCCGACCGGCCGCTGTCGCGCTGGGACGAGGCATTTGTGCCGATGCGGCTGGCCGACTCGATGCGTGAAATAAAACTCGCCGACGGCCGGCCACTGGTCCGCGAGGAGTACGAAATCCTGCCGCATCGACTGGCACCGGAACCGGTCGGATCCGCCATGCATTGGGGGTGGTGGGCGCTGGCCGGGCTCGCAATCGGCACGGGCCTGCTGTGGCTGCATGGCCGCAAGCCGCGCGTGCTGGCGGCGCTCGCCATGACGGGCTGGTCGCTGGCCGGTGTGCTCGCCGCGCTGATGCTGTTCATATGGTTCGGCACCGCGCATCGCTTCGGCTGGGCCAACCACAACCTGCTGCTGTTCAACCCGCTGTGCTGGCTGTTGCTGCCGGGGGGCTGGCAACTGTTGCGCGGCAGAGTGCCCGGGGCATGGTTCCGCTGGTTGCTGCTGGTGGTGGCGGCGTGTCCGGTGGTGGCGCTGTTCGCCTACTGGCTGAGCGCACTGCCGCAACGCCACCTGCACTGGATCGTGCTGCTGCTGCCGTTGCACGCGGCGCTGGCATGGGCTTGGGGACGCAAGCCTGCGAAGGACCCGTAGGAGCGGCTTCAGCCGCGATCGAAAGGTGGCGCGGGCAATGACTCCAGATCGCGGCTGAAGCCGCTCCTACAAGGGCTTGCCCCGGTGCTTGCCGAGAGCAGGCATGGCCGGCACGATGCGGGGCATGGACGAACCCGACCTGCCCCGCTGCGTAGTCAACTGCGCGGCCTACGACCGCACCGGCGCCCGCCGTGACATCGAACTCGATGCCATCAGCGACGTGCTCGCGGTCGACGACGGCAGTTTCGTCTGGGTCGGGCTGTACGAGCCGGACGAGCACATCCTCGACAAGATGCAGGAGGAATTCGGCCTGCACGACCTCGCCATCGAGGACACGCGCAACGCGCACCAGCGGCCGAAAATCGAGACCTACGGCCAGTCGCTGTTCATCGCGATCCATACCGCGCAGGCGGTCGACAGCCACATCCGCTTCGGCGAGACCCACCTGTTCATTGGCCCGCGCTACCTGGTCACCGTGCGCCATGGCGCCTCCACCAGCTACGCACCCGCGCGTGCCCGGATGGAGCGCGAGCCCGAACTGCTGCAACACGGCCCCGGTGCGGCGCTGTACGCGGTGCTGGACCTGGTGGTCGACAACTTCCTGCCGATCGTCGACGAATTCACCACCGCGTTGAACGCGCTGGAGCAGGACATCTTCGCCGAGGACTTCCGCAAGCACACGGTGCAGAAGCTCTACGACCTCAAGCGCGAGCTGACCCGGTTGCGGATGGCGGTGGCGCCTATGCAGGACATCCTCGGCCACCTCGCCCGTACCCGCGGCGGCTTGATCGACGAGGAGATCCAGCTGTACTTCCGCGACGTCCACGACCACGCGGTGCGGATCAGCGACAGCACCGACACCCTCCGCGAGATGCTGACCGCCGCGGTGAGCGTCAACCTGGCGCTGGTGACGGTGCGACAGGGCGAGATCGTCAAGCGGCTCGGCGCATGGGCAGCCCTGCTGGCAGCACCGACGCTGGTCGCCAGCTGGTACGGGATGAATTTCGTGCATATGCCCGAGCTGGCCGGCCGCTGGAGTTACGCGGTGCTGATCGGCGTGGTCGCGGTGACCTGCGGGGTGCTCTATCGCATGTTCAAGCGGGCGCGCTGGCTGTAGACGCTGTTGTAGGCAATAGGGGCGAACGAACGACTCCGGATTGCGGCTGAAGCCCCTCCTACAAGGGCCGAAGGCTCAGGTTGCGATCGCCTGCAGCATCAAGCCGGTGATGTACGCGCAGTAGGTGCCCAGCGCATAGCCGAGCACGGCCAGCAACACCCCCACCGGTGCCAGCGCGGGATGGAAGGCACTGGCGACCACCGGCGCCGAGGCGGCACCACCGATGTTGGCCTGCGACCCGACCGCCAGGAAGAACAGTGGCGCCCGGATCAGCTTGGCCACGCCGAGCATCAGCGCTGCATGCACGCTGATCCAGATCACGCCGAGCAGCAGCAGCATCGGCCGGTCCACCACCGACTTGAGGTCCATCTGCATGCCGATGGTCGCGATCAGCACGTACAGCATGACCGAACCGACGTTGGACGCGCCCGCGCCCTCGAGCCTGCGCGCGCGGGTAAGGCTGAGCAGGACGCCGAAGGTGGTGGCGAACACCACGATCCAGAAGAACCGCGAATCCAGACTGTAGTCCTGCAGGTTCCACGCGGCCGGCAATGATTGCACCCAGGCCACCAGCGGACCGGCCAGCAGGTGCGACAGGCCGGTCAGGCCGATACCGGCGGCGAAGATCAGCATCAGGTCGCTCATCGAAGGCACGCGCTCATGCTCGGCCTGGTAGCTGGCCATCCGCTGCTGCAGGTTCTCGATCGCGGACGCGTCGGCGCCAGTCCAGCTGTCGAACGCCTTGGCCCGCGGCGCCAGGAACAGCAGGATCGCCATCCAGAAGTACGCGACGATCACGTCGACCGCGATGAACTGGCCGAACAGGTTGGCGTCGACCTCGAACACTTCCTTCATCGCCGCCTGGTTGGCGCCGCCGCCGATCCAGCTGCCGGCGATCGTGGTCATGCCGCGCCAGGTCTCCCCTCCCACCGTCGGCGGGTGGATGATGCCGATCGCCACCAGTGAAATCACCGCCCCGAGCATCACGCCGACGGTGCCGGTGAGGAACATGATCAGCGCCTTCGGCCCCAGCCTCACGATCGCGCCGAAATCCATCGCAACGCAGAACAGCACCAGCGCGCTGGGCAGCAGGTAATCGCGCGCCATCGGGTACAGGCCGGACCCGCTGCTGTCGATCAGGCCGACGGTGTTGAAGATCGCAGGCACCAGGTAGCACATCAGCAACGCCGGCACGTAGCTGTAGAACTTGTGCCAGAAGCCGGACGGACGCGACGCGGTCCAGAACACCGCGCCGAGGGTGACGGCGAGCAGCCCGAGGATGACGGCGTCGTTGGTGATCAGTGCGGTGGATGCGGCTGGGGTCATGCGTTGCTCCGAGGGTGGAGGTCGCGGCTGGAGCCGCGCCTGCAAGCGCCGGTCCCGCCCGTGGGCGGGACGCAAACGGTCAAGCTACTGGCCGAGGTGCTGCTCGAGCCAGCCGTTGACGGTGTCGTGCCACTGCACCGAGTTGTGCGGCTTGAGCACCCAGTGGTTCTCATCCGGGAAGTACAGGAACTTCGACTCGATGCCCTGCCGCTGCAGCGCGGTGAACGCGCCCAGGCCCTGGCTGACCGGGATGCGGAAATCCTGCTGGCCGTGCACCACCAGCATCGGCACGCGCCAGTCGGCGACGTGCCGGCTCGGGTTGAAGGCCTCGAAGTTCTCCGGCACCTCCCACGGGGTGCCGCCGTTCTCCCATTCGGTGAACCACAGCTCCTCGGTGACGAAGCCCATCATCCGGGTGTCGAACACGCCATCGTGGTTGACCAGGCACTTCCACGCACCCGACGACGGCGTGTGCCAGTTGCCGGCGATCCAGTTGACCATGTAGCCGCCATAGCTGGCGCCGAGTGCGCAGGCGTTGGCGCCGTCGAGGAACGCGTACTTGTCCTGCGCGGCCTTCCAGCCCTTCTGCAGGTCTTCCAGCGGGCGGTCGCCCCAGTGCTGGCTGATCGCATCGGTGAACGCCTGGCCGTAGCCGACCGAACCGTGGAAGTCGATCATCACCACCGCGTAGCCTTGCCCCGCGTAGGTCTGCGGATTCCAGCGGTAGCTCCAGCCGTTGCCGAAGCTGCCCTGCGGGCCGCCATGGATCAGGAACGCGACCGGGTACTGCTTACCTTCCTCGTAGTTCCAAGGTTTGACCACGTAGCCGTGCACGGTGTCGTTGTTCCAGCCCTTGAAGGTGAACTGTTCGAACTCGCCGAAACCGACTTCGGGCAGCATCTCCGACGCGCTCGGGGTGATCGCCCGCTCCGGCGCACCGTTGATGCCGCCGACGAAGACCTGGGCGCCACTGGCCATGCTGTTGCGGGTGAACGCGAGCGTGCCGTTCTGGAGCTGGACGGAACCGATGCTGCCGTCGCCGATGATCTGCGTGACGCCGCCGCTGTCGACGTGGACCGCGAACAGCGGGTGCTCGCCGGTGTCCTGCGCGGTCACGTACAGGGTTTCACCATCCTCGGATACCACGATGCTGTCGGCGGACCGGTCCCATGCCGGCGCAATCGCGCGGTGCTTGCCGGTAGCGAGATCAAGCTCCATCAACTGCAGGCGGTCGGCCTCGAACCCCGGTCGCTGCATCGCGCGGTAGTAGAGCGTGTTGCCATCGGCACCGAACACCGCACCTGTGTCCCAGGCCAGGTTGCCGGCGGTGAGGTTCTTCGCTGCACCGGTGCCGTCGGCACTGACCTGGTAGAGGTCGAAATTGGTCGACCACGGCTCGCCGTGATCGGCCTTGCGCGCGCTCAGCACCAGCGACTTGCCATCCGGTGCCCAGGCGTACTCGCTGCTGTCGCCGAAGGGTTTCGATGGCACGTCGCCGATCACGTCGGGTGCGATGGCGACCGCGGTGGTGACGGCGGCGTCGCCGGCCGGCATTTCGGCGACGAACACACGGTTGAGCCGACCATCGCTCCAGGCGTCCCAGTGGCGCACGAACATGCGGTCGTACACCACGCCGGTCGCGGGGTCTTTCTCGAGTGCGTCGAACCGGTCCTTGCTGCAGGCCAGGTCGCTGCCGCAATCGAGGAACGCCTCGACGTTGAATGCGATGCGCCGGCCATCGGGCGACAACTGGTAGCCGCCAACATCCAGCGCGAAGTCGGTCAGCTGGCGCGGCGCGCCACCTTCGGCCGGGATCGCGTAGAGCTGCGAACTGCCGGACTTGCCGCTGAGGAAGTAGACCGTCCCGCCATCGGGCGAGAACGCAGGCGAATTGACGTTCCAGCCTTCCGGGGTCAGGCGCACGGGCGGCGCGGCGTCACGCGCGAGCAGGTTCTCGATCCACAGCGAACTCGACGCCTTGTTGGCGTCGTAATCGACCACGCGCCTGGCCAACACCAGCCGGTGGCCATCCGGGGACAGGGTCGGCGAGGAGTAGCGGTCCAGCGTCGCCAGGTCCATCGGCTGCAGGCCACGGGTGGCCGCAACGGCCGGGGCACCCACGGCAGGCAGGGCGAGCGCGACCAGCATCGGCAGGACGGCGTGGCGCAGATTCATGACAGTTCCCCAGGGACGGACGAAAGCCCGATGGTATGCGGGCGGGCGGGCCGGGGCAAAGTCGGGATCGGTCCATTCCGCCGCCGGGACGCCGGGCCGCCCGCCGCTATACTCGCCCGGCCGCGGTAACTGTCACCCCCGCCACTGCCCCGGTCATTCGTCCAGCCCAGTCCGGGAGTCCGATGTGAGCACAGTTGCACCTGCCGTTCCGAATACCGATGAGTTCCTCGGCCACCCCAAGGGCCTGTTCGTCTGCTTCTTCACCGAGATGTGGGAGCGCTTCTCGTTCTACGGGATGAAGGCGCTGCTTCTGTTGTACATCCTCAAGTACCACCTGTTCGGCGACGACGCCGGCTACGACCTGCTGGGCGCCTACGGCGGACTGGTCTACGCGGTGCCGGTGATCGGCGGACTGCTGGCCGACCGCTACCTGGGCATGCGCAAGGCGGTGGTGCTGGGCGGCGTGTTGCTGGTACTCGGCCATCTCGGCATGGCCTACGAAGGCGAGGCGGCGCGCGTGGTCGGCGACACCATCGTGCGCGACGAGGGTGCGCTGCAGGTGTTCTACCTGTCGCTGGCGCTGATCATCATGGGCGTGGGCTTCCTGAAGCCCAACATCTCGACGATCGTCGGCCGGCTCTATCCGGAGAACGATCCGCGTCGCGATTCCGGTTTCACCCTGTTCTATGCCGGCATCAACGTCGGCGCGCTGTTCGCCTCGCTGATCTGCGCATTCCTCGGCGAAACCTACGGCTGGAAGTACGGCTTCGGCGCGGCGGGTATCGGCATGGTTGCCGGGCTGGTGATGTTCCTGTGGGGCCAGAAGTATCTGCACGGCCACGCCGAACCCAACGATCCGGCCAGGCTGGTCGAGCGCGTTGCCGGCCTGTCGCGCGAGTGGTGGATCTACCTGGGCAGCTTCGCCGGCGTGGTGGTGGTGTGGCAGCTGATCCAGCGCACCTGGACCGTGCACGGCGCAATGCATGTCATCGCCATCGCGCTGGCGGCATGGTTCGTCTGGTTCCTGTGGAAGCATTGCGACAGGGTCCAGCGCCAGCAGATGGTGACGCTGGTGTTCCTGATCTTCGGCGTGCTGATCTTCTTCGCGATGTACGAGCAGACCTATGGCTCGTGGGTCACCTTCACCGACCGGTTGTTGACCAAGGACCTGTTCCCGATGTCACCCGCCGGGTACGTGGCGGCACTGCCATGGGCGACCTACTCGCTGGCCGCGAGCCCGCCGCTGATGATCGCCGCGCTGATGGCCAGCGATCGTGGCCGCGTTGGCCTTGCCAAGGGACTGGTGTTGCTGATGGTCGCCGGGTTGGCGGTGGCATTCACCCACGACGTGGTGATGGTGCCGCAGACCGCCGGCTCGCTGACCTTCATCGGCGCGTTTTTCATCGTGGTGCTGGCGCCGATCTTCTCGTGGCTGTGGCCGTGGCTGGAGAAGCGCGGCTTGAACCCCAGCAAGCCAGCCAAGATGGGCATCGGCCTGGTGTTCGCCGGACTGTCGTTCATCCCGTTGATGGTGGCGGCCGGTGAAGCGGGCGCGAGCGGCGCGATGGCCAGCGTCTGGTGGCTGGTGCTGGCCTATTTCGTGCTGGAGGTCGGCGAGATGTGCCTGTCGCCGATCGGCCTGTCGGCGGTGACGCAGCTGTCGGTGCCGCGGGTGGTCGGACTGATGATGGGTGCCTTCTGGCTCGGCACCGCCTACTCGGAAGTGCTGGCGGCGCAGTTCGGCAAGCTGGCGTCGCTCGACATCGTCGAGGGCGAGGCGATCGACATGGCGGTCGCGGCCGGCAAGTACGCGCACCTGTTCGAGATGATGCTGTGGCTCGGCATCGGGTCGGGCGTGGTGTTCTTCCTGGTTACCCCGATCGCACGGCGGTGGATGCACGGGGTGAAGTGAGTCGTGGATTGGCTGGCGCAAAAACGGCGCCCTGGGGCGCCGTTTTTGCATGGCCGCGACGGGTGGTCAGCGATCGAACGTGGTAGCCAGTGCTTCCCGCCAGTCCGGCAGTTGCAGGCGATACTCATTCGCCAGCCGGCCTGCGTCGAGTACCGACCAGGCCGGGCGCTCCGCACGGGTCGGGAATCCCGCGGCGCGGACCGGCTCGACCGACGGTCGTCGTTCGATGAGGCCGCGCGCATGTGCTTCTTCGAAGATTGCCTCGGCGAATCCGTGCCAGCTGGTCCGGCCGGTGCTGACGAGATGGCGCACCCCGGAGTGCACGATCCCCTGCCCCAGGACGGTGGCGGTGACGTCCGCGATCAACCAGGCGGGCGTCGGGCAGCCGATCTGATCGGCCACCACCCGTAGTTGTTCGCGCTCGCCGCCCAGTCGCAACATCGTGCGCAGGAAGTTGTTGCCACGCAGGCCGTAGACCCAGGCTGTACGAAGGATCAGGTGGCGCGCGCCGCCTTGCGCCACGGCGTGCTCCCCGGCCAGCTTGCTGCGACCGTAGACGCCCAGCGGCTCAGTCGGATCGGACTCGCGATAGGCGCGGCTGCCGGTGCCGTCGAACACGTAGTCGGTGGAGTAATGGACCAGGCTGGCGCCCAGCGCCGCGCAGGCGCGGGCGATCCGGCCGGGCACCTCGGCATTGATCGCGAATGCGAGGTCCGGCTCGTCTTCGGCGCGATCGACCGCTGTATATGCGGCGGCGTTGACGACGACGTCGGGGACAATGCGTTCGACCAATGCATCGACGGCACCTGGCCGGGCCAGGTCGAGAGCCTCGCAACTGCCGCCGTCCGGCAACGCGCCGTTGCGGGTAGCGACGGTGAGTTCGCCCAGCGGGGCCAGGCTGCGACGCAACTCGTGGCCGACCTGGCCGTTGCCACCGAGCAGCAGGATCTTCATCGCTTTACCCTACGGCACGAAAACAGGAAACCGGTCCTCTGCAATGTCTGCCAGCAACGAGGCCTTGGCATCCTTGCCCGACAGCACGGGATCGCTGACCGGCCAGTCGATGGCCAGGGACGGGTCGTCCCAGCGGATGCCGGTTTCCGCCTCAGGCGCGTACGTCGCCGTGCACAGGTAGGACACCACCGCCAGTTCGCTCAGCACCACGTAGCCATGGGCGAAGCCTTCAGGGATCCAGAGCTGCCGCCGGTTGGTCGCGCTGAGCACCACCGCGGTCCAGTGCGAAAACGTGGGCGAGCCCCTTCGGATGTCGACCGCGACATCCCATATCTCGCCCTCCTGCACCGAGAGATACTTGCCCTGGGGATGGGGCCATTGGAAATGCAGGCCGCGCAACACGCCACGATGGGACGACGAGACATTGCCCTGCACGAAATTTGGCTGCAGCCCCAGGGCCGCAAGCTTGTCGTGGTTGAAGGATTCATGGAAGGAGCCGCGGGCGTCCTCGAATACGCGCGGCTCGATCAACAGGCAGCCCGGCAGACCGGTTTCGATCACCTTCAACGCGGCGACTCCCGGTCGACCAACTGGCGCAGGTATTCGCCATATCCGTTCTTGCTCAGCGGTTCCGCCAGCTCCAACAGTTGCCGGGGACTGATCCAGCGATTGTTCAGCGCGATTTCCTCGGGACAGCAGACACGCAGCCCCTGGCGTGCCTCGATGGTCTGGATATAAGTGGAGGCTTCGATCAACGACTGGTGGGTGCCGGTGTCGAGCCATGCGTAGCCTCGTCCGAGCTGCTCGAGATGCAGCGAACCCTCATCGAGGTAACGCCGGTTCAGGTCGGTGATCTCGAGCTCACCGCGTGGGGACGGGGTCAGTTCGCTGGCGAACTCGCTGGCGCGCCCGTCGTAGAAGTAAAGGCCGGTCACTGCATAGCTGGACCTGGGCTTTTCCGGCTTTTCCTCGATGCCCACGACCTTGCCATCGCGATCGAACTCGGCGACGCCGTAGCGTTCCGGGTCCCTCACCCAGTAGCCGAAAACCGTGGCCCCGTGCTCGCGTTCGCCAGCGCGCTTCAGCATGCCGGTCAGGCCGGGACCATGGAAGATGTTGTCGCCGAGCACCAGGCAACTGGGCCGGCCATCCAGGAACTCACGGCCGATCAGGAACGCCTGCGCAAGCCCGTCCGGACTGGGCTGGACGGCATATTCGATATCCATGCCCCACTGCGAGCCATCCCCCAGCAGCTGCTTGAACAGGGCCTGCTCGTGCGGGGTGTTGATGATCAGCACTTCGCGGATGCCCGCCAGCATCAACACGCTGAGCGGGTAGTAGATCATCGGCTTGTCGTAGACCGGCAGCAGCTGCTTGCTGATGGCCTGGGTGATCGGATACAGGCGCGTGCCCGAGCCGCCGGCGAGGATGATGCCCTTGCGGCCCGCAGCGGTGGTCATGCCACGCCACCGATGCGCTCGAGGCGATAGCTGCCATCGAGCACGCGTTGCACCCATGGGGCATTGTCGAGATACCAGTCGACGGTCTTGGCCATGCCTTCATCGAAGGTCACCGCCGGTGACCAGCCGAGTTCATCGTGCAGTTTTGACGCATCGATCGCATAGCGGCGGTCGTGGCCTGGTCGATCCGTGACGTAGGTGACCAGCGATTCACGCGCGCTACCGCCAGGCAGTGGGCGGCGGTCGTCGAGCAGCCTGCAGATGGTCTCCACGACGGTGATGTTGGTGCGCTCGGCGTCGCCACCGACGTTGTAGGTCTCGCCGATTCGTCCGCCCTCGAGGACATGGCGGATCGCCGCGCAGTGATCGCCGACGTACAGCCAGTCGCGCACATTGAGGCCGTCTCCGTAGACAGGTAGCGGGTCGCCGGCCAACGCCTTGGCGATGACCAGCGGGATGAGCTTCTCGGGAAACTGGTAGGGCCCGTAGTTGTTCGAGCAGTTGGTGGTCAGTACCGGCAGGCCATAGGTGTGGTGGAAGGCACGCACCAGATGGTCGGACGCGGCCTTCGATGCCGAATACGGGGAATTGGGCGCGTACGGCGTGTCTTCGGTGAACCTGCCGGTGTCGCCCAGGCTGCCGTAGACCTCGTCGGTCGAGACGTGCAGGAAGCGGAAGGCATCACGCCCGGCCGCATCAAGCGACTTCCAGTAGTCGCGGACCTGCTCCAGCAGCGCCAGCGTACCGACCACGTTGGTCTGGACGAACGCGGCCGGGCCGTCGATCGAACGATCGACATGGCTTTCGGCGGCGAAGTTGATCACCGCATCGGGACGATGCTCGCGCAGCAGTTGCGCCACCAGTCCCGCATCGCCGATGTCGCCCTGTACGAAGACATGGGCGGGATCCCCGTCCAATACGGCCAGGGTGTCGAGATTCCCGGCGTAGGTCAGTACATCGAGATTGACCACCTTGACGCCATGCTTCACCGCATCAAGGACAAAATTACCGCCAATGAAACCGGCACCGCCAGTCACAAGCCAAGTGGACACTCGCTATCTCCAACGATGATTCGCACGAACCGGCGCCGCGCGGAGGATCGGACCGCCAAGGCAATCAGAACGGGATGTCGTCGTCCGCGAAATCGTCGCCGAAGTCGTTCGACTTGGCCGCCGGGGCCTCGCGACGGGGCGCTTCCTGTCGCGGCGCCGGACGCGAGGGACGATCGCCACCGCGGCTCGCACCACCGCCACCACGCTCACCGTCGCCGCCGCCCAGCATCTGCATCTCGTCGGCGATGATGTCGGTGGTGTAGTGCTTGATGCCGTCCTTCTCGTAGGACCCGTACTCGATCCGGCCTTCGATATAGACCTGGCGGCCCTTGCGCAGGTACTCGCCGGCGATTTCGCCGAGCTTTCCGAACAGTTTCACCCGATGCCACTCGGTCTTCTCGACCTGGTTGCCGTCGCGGTCCTTGCGGACGCTGGTGGTGGCCACGCTGAGGGTGGTGATGGCCATGCCGGCCTGGGTGTACTTGACGTCGGGATCGTTGCCGAGGTTGCCGACGAGAATGACTTTGTTGACGCCACGTGCCATGGAGATCGGTCCTGTATGGGTCGACGGGATCGCCGGGAAACGGCGAGAAGGCAGGCCAGTATACCCGTGGCCAACTTCCCTCCCGGTACGGAGAACACCGCGTCGCCAGGTCGGATTTCCGGCCATGGGGCGCAGGGGCGGCGGCGCGCACGGCCTATAATCGGGGCCCTTTTCCGCCTTCCCTCCCATGCACGCAAGCGCCAAGTCCCCCGCAGCCACGGGCCTGCCGGCCATCCAGTCCCTCGCCCGCCCCGACATGGCGGCCGTCGATGCGCTGATTCGCGAGCGATTGGCCTCCGACGTGGTACTGATCAACCAGGTCGCGGAATACATCATCGGTGCCGGCGGCAAGCGCTTGCGGCCGATGCTGCTGTTGCTGGCCAGCGGGGCGATCGGCCGGTCCGCCGGCAAGGCGGTCGGGAGCGATGCCCACCAGTTGGCGGCGGTGGTCGAATTCATCCACACCTCGACCCTGTTGCACGACGACGTGGTCGACGAATCCGACCTGCGCCGCGGACGCAAGACCGCCAACGCGGTCTGGGGCAACGCCGCCAGCGTGCTGGTCGGTGACTTCCTGTATTCGCGCAGCTTCCAGCTGATGGTCGAGCTGGAGAGCATGCCGGTGCAGAAGATCCTCGCCGACACCACCAACCGGATCGCCGAGGGCGAAGTGCTGCAACTGCTGCACGTGCGCAATCCCGACGTCGACGAGGCCGCCTACCTGCAAGTGATCGAGCGCAAGACCGCCGTGTTGTTCGCCGCGGCGACCCGGCTCGGCGCATTGCTCGCCGGCGCCAGCGAGGCGGTCCAGCAGCAGTTGCATGACTACGGCCTCAACCTGGGCTACGCGTTCCAGATCGCCGACGACGTGCTCGACTACGCCTCCGACGCCGACACCCTGGGCAAGAACCTCGGCGACGACCTCGCCGAAGGCAAGGCGACGCTGCCGTTGATCCACGCGATCCGGCATGCCGATGCGTCGACCGCGACAATGTTGCGCGGCGCGATCGAACACGGCGGCACCGATTCGATGCCCGGAGTGCTGGCGGCGATCCACGCCACCGGTGGGCTCGAGTACAGTCGCCAGCGCGCGCGGGATTACGCGCAACTGGCCGGACAGGCGCTGGACGGGCTGGGCGATGGCAACGAGTACATCGCCGCGTTGCGCGGCCTGATCGGCTACGCGATGAACCGGGACCACTGACCGGGGTTCGCTTCGGGGCTCGGGGTTTGGGGTCTCTTTCGGGTCTTTCGGGTCTTTGTAGGAGCGGTTTTAGCCGCGATCGGATGCCGGGTCGCGCGTACCGACTCCCGATCGCGGCTAAAGCCGCTCCTACACAAATGCCAGGCCGGGTCGGACTCCGGACTCCGGATCCCTCTCAGGCGATGCCGAGGCCCGGAATCGCGCTGATCATGTCGGGGTCGAAGCCGGCCAACGCCGCGAAGTGGCGGCCGCGCTCGACGTAGTCGCGATACGGACCGAAGCTCGGCGCGCCCGGGGAGAGCAGCACCACGCCCTCTCCCGCCAGCGCGTTTTCCGCACGCCGGATCGCGTCGGCGAGATCGGTCGCTGCGGCGAGCTGGAAGCGCCCCTTCTCCGCCGACGGCACCAGCAATTCATGGATGTGCGGGCCATTCGCGCCCATCGTGATGATTGCGGCCGGGGCGTGGCGCGTCATCGCCGTGGCGAACTCCGACCAGTCGAGGCCACGGTCGTGGCCGCCGACCAGCAACGCAATGTCGCGCGCGCCGAAGCATTCCAGCGCTGCCAGGCTCGCATGCGGGGTGGTGCTGATGGAATCGTTGACGTAGCTCACCGCGCCGCGGGTACCGAGCATCTGCAGGCGGTGCGGCAAGGGGCGAAAACCAGCCGCCTGCGACGCAAGCCCGGCTGCGTCCAGCCCCAGCGCTTCCAGCACGGTCAGCACCGCGCACAGGTTGCCGCGGTTGTGCCGGCCCGGCAGTGGGAGCGGCGTGGTGTCCATGATGAAACCGTCGCCACGATGCAATGCATCGCCGCGAAGGTGCCAGCCGTCCTCTTGACCGAACCAGCGCACCTCGCTGTCGGGCAACTCCAGCTTGGCGAGTTGCGGGTCGTTGGCGTTGAGCACGGCGATGCGCGGCCGCGCATCGGTCAGCAGGCGCAGCTTGTCGGCGACATAGCGCGCCTGCGAACCGTGCCAGTCGAGATGTTCGGGAAACACGTTGAGCGCGACCGCGATTTCCGGCCGCGCGCCGCTGTCGGCGACGTCGCCGGTCTGGTAGCTCGACAGCTCGATCGCCCAGTAATCAGGCGGCTGTGGTGGGTCCAGCAACTCCAGCAACGGCAGCCCGATGTTGCCAGCCAGCGCGGTGCGATGACCCGTCGCACGCAGCAGGTGGGCGAGCAATGCGGTGGTCGTGCTCTTGCCCTTGGTACCAGTGACGCAGATGGTGTTGACCGCGATGCCTTCGGCGCCGGCGCACTCGCCGAACCACAGCGCGGTGCCACCGATGAAGCGGGTGCCCTGCCCGGCTGCGGCGACCGCTTCGTCGCGGTAAGGACTGATGCCGGGCGATTTGACCACGACGTCGAACGCCGACAGCCGCGCGGCGCTGGCCTGGGTTTCGATCGCCAGCCCCACGTCACCGAGCGCGCGTGCATCGGCGACTTCATCGTCACTGCACAACAGCGTCAGCGGCAACCCCGGCAGCCTTGAGCGGATCGCCCGGTAGGCCGCGCGGCCCTCGCGTCCCCAGCCCCACAGCGCGACATTGCAACCGTCAAGTTGCGCGATGCTAAGCGGCGAAGTGCGCACGCAGGCGCTCCCACAACCGCGGCGGAATCCGCTGCTCGTCGTCGAGCACCAGCAGCGGCTCGATGCGAAGTTCCTCGGCATCCAGCTGCGGCATGATCTCGCGGGCAAAGCGCTTGACCAGCGCATCCTCGCGCCACTCGGGACGCGCCGTCAGTGCGGCCATCGCGGCGCGCGACTCGCGGCCTTCGCCGACGCATTCGAACGGCTTGTGGTCCTGGTATTCCAGCAGCGCGTCATAGCCGCCGGTCTGGTCCGGGTCGTCGAGCAGGTTGCGGCCCAGGATGCCGACCAGCCGCGGCTTGCTCATGAACGGCGCCAGCGCGAGGAACACGAAATGGCACTTCGGGCACACCCCGCACCAGCGGTTGGTCGGGCGCTCACCGAGGATGTGGAAGTTGCGGTTGCAGCTGGAGAAATGCGCGTCGTAACGGTTGGTGCGGGTGAACTGGCGTGCGACCGCCAGCTCGCTCAGCGGCCGCAGCAGCGAGTAGTAATGCAGGTCGGCGGCGATGTGCTTCTCGACATATCGGCCGAACGCCGACTCGCAGGCCCAGCCCTTCGACCACTGGTGGTTGACCTCGCCGGTGCCTTCGATCATCGAGCCGTAGCTGGCCGAGCGCTCGTTGGAGAACACCACCTGGTCGACGCCGTGCAGCAACGCGGCCAGCACCAGGATCGCGGAGTTCACCACGGTAACCGGGATGTGGCCGTTCCATGCGCCCTCGCGGTTGTAGTCGAACAGCTGCGGTGCCAGCGCGCGGCCGACGTTGAGTGTCGGCAGTCCGGTGCGCGCGGCGCAGGCCTGGATCAGCTGCGAACCGCCGATCCAGCTGACGGTCTGGTCGACGTCCAGCGCGCGCAAGGCCTCGATGCTGACCAGCGAATCCTTGCCGCCGCCGATCGCGACCAGCGCGTGCTCGCGCAGGCCAAGCGCGGGCGCGGGTGACTCGGCCTCGTCACCGTGCGGGAAGCGGATCCGGCCGTGCAGGTCCAGCCCATTGCGATAGGCAAACTCCCCCAGCCCGTTGAGGTAGATCAACTCCAGCAGCGCCGCGGTGTCGGCATCGATGTCATACGACTCGATGCGGATCTCGCCGGGCACCGCCGCCTTGTAATAGCTGACGCCGGCAATCAGGTGCAGCAGCCGCAGCGCGCGCTCGACCGCCGCGGCACGTTCGCCCTCCAGCACGAAGGGCGCACCGGGCACGCAGATCGTCTCGACCATCTCCGGGCCGTCGTCGAACGCATACACCAGTTGCGCGACGCCGGTCGCCGGGTCGAACCCGCAACGCACGAAGCGGAACGCCTGGATCGCGTCACGCCGGAATTTCCACTCACTCATTCGATGACTTCCTCTGCCGGCAGCGCCCGCAGGTTGTAGGTATTGGCCATGACCATGCCGTAGGCGCCGGCGTCGGCGACCAGCAGCACGTCGTCCTCGGCGGTCGCGACCGGCAGCGCGCGATCACGGCCGAGCACGTCGCCGCTCTCGCAGATCGGCCCGACCACGTCGAAATCGCGGGTATCGGCGTCGTCGAACCGGCTCAGGTTGTGGATGCCGTGGTAGGCCTCGTAGATCGACGGCCGCATCAGCGCGTTCATGCCGGCGTCGGCGCCAATGCGGTGCACGCCGTCCTTCTCGACCACCTGCGTCACCGACAGCAGCAGCACGCCGCACTCGGCGACCAGGTAACGCCCGGGCTCGACCACCAGGCCGTAGCGCGGGTAGGTCGCCTTGAGTTCGTCGAGCCCGCTGCGCCACGTCGCCACGTCGAAATGGGTCGACTCCGGCGTGTACGGCACCGAGAGGCCGCCGCCGATGTCGATCGTCTCGATGGTGCCGATGTTGTCGGCCATCGCCGCGAGGTGGGCGTAGACGCCGTGCCAGTGCTGCGGGTCGTCGATGCCGCTGCCCAGGTGCGCGTGCAGGCCGCTGATGCGGATATCGAGCTTGCGCGCCTCGGCCAGGAAGTCGTCGACCTTCGCCAGCGGCAGGCCGAACTTGGCCGCGACGCCGCCGGTCTTGACCTTTTCGTGGTGGCCTTCGCCATGGCCGAGGTCGAGCCGCAGCCACAGCGTGCGGCCGCGGAACACTTCCGGCCAGCGCTGCAGCACCTCGACATTGTCAATGGTGACGGTAATGCCCCTGGCGAACGCGGCCTCGTACTCGCGGCGCGGCGCGAAGCTCGGGGTGAACAGCACGCGCTGCGGCGACAGCTCCGGCACGGTCGCGAACACGTGCTCGATCTCGCCCAGCGACACGCATTCCAGGCCGAGCCCTTCGCCGGTGATCGCGCGCAGGATCGCCGGGTGCGGATTGGCCTTGATCGCGAAGAACGCGCGGTCGACCGCGGCTGTGCCGGTCAGCATCCGCGCGCGCGCGCGCACGGTGGCGAGGTCGTAGACGTAGCGCGGGGTGCCCGCGGCGGCGCGTTCGAGCAATACATCGCGCTTTCCGACCCACCACGGCTGCGCGCGTTGCGGCTTGCCGTGGGTAATCTCGCGCCAGCTCGGGCCGAATACGCCGGCGTCGCGCACCGGCATCGCGCCGCTGCGGATCAGCTCGGCATGCAGCACCGGCAGCAGGTCTTCAGCATCTGCCTCGTCAACCACAAAGGTCAGGTTGAGGTCGTTCGACGACTGCGAGACCAGATGCACCCGCTCGCGCCCGAACGTCGCCCAGATGTCGGACAGCCGATGCAGCAGCGAGCGCATGCCGCGACCGACCAGGGTGAATGCGCTGCACGGCACGATGACCTTGACCCGGCAGACCTCGGCGAGGTCGGCGGCGAGCGCTTCGAGCACGTTGCTGGTGACGAGGTTCTCGCTGGGGTCGAGCGAGATGGTGACGTTGGTTTCCGACGAGCCGATCAGGTCGACCGACAGGCCGTGGCGGCGGAAGCGATCGAAGATGTCGGCCAGGAAGCCGACCTGCTGCCACATGCCGATGCTTTCCATCGACACCAGCACCACGCCGTCGCGGCGGCTGATCGCCTTGACCCCGGGCACGGTGGCTGCGCTGGAGTCGATCCGGGTGCCCGGCAGGTCAGGGCGTTCGGTGTCGAGGATCACCATCGGCACACCACCGTCGCGACACGGCGCGATCGAGCGCGGGTGCAGCACCTTGGCGCCGGTGGTGGCGATTTCCTGGGCCTCGGCGTAGTCGAGCCGCGCCAGCAGGCGGGCGTCGGGGACCTCGCGCGGATTGGCGCTGAACATCCCGGGCACATCGGTCCAGATCTCCACGCGTTCGGCCTTGAGCAACGCGCCGAAACACGCCGCCGAGGTATCCGAACCGCCACGGCCGAGCACCGCGGTGCCGCCGTCGCCATGGCGGGCGATGAAGCCCTGGGTCAACAACATCTGCGCGGGCTGCGCATGGAACCGCGAACCGAAATCCGGATTGGCTTCGCGCCGGCAGTTGACCGCGAGCCGGCCGGCCCACGCGCTCTGGTTCGGCAATGCCACCGCATCGAGCCATTCGCGTGCATCGCACCAGCCGAAATCCAGCCCGCAGCCACGCAGGTAGGCGGCGCCGAGCGTCGATGACAGCAGTTCGCCCTGGGCCAGCACTTCGGCCTGCCAGTCGAGTTCGCGCGTCGCGCCACGCGGGTCGTCGGCGAGCGCCTGCAACGCATCCAGCCGCGCAGCCAGGACGGTGGCAGGGTCGAGCCCGAGTTCCACGCAGAATCCGCGGTGGCGCTCGACCAACGCCGCGATCCGCCCACGGACGTCGTCGCCATTGCTTATCGCCAGAAGCTCGTTGGTCACGCCCGACAGCGCGGACACCACCACCAGCACCCGCGCATTCTCGTCGGCCACCCGTTTGGCGGCGATGCGGCCGATGCTGTCCCAACGGGTCCGGCTGGACACCGAGGTGCCGCCGAACTTGAGTACCACCCAACGTTGCGCTTGCGCCACCACGTGTCCCCGTTTAACTCGCGTCGAATCGGTATGCCTGCAACCAGTCTAGAATCGCGCGGTCCGTCGACCGGCACGAAGCGTCGATTCTAGTCGAACACGGCGCTGCGACCGTGCGCCGCCCGCCCATTCGACCATTCCGGTCGCTCCCAGTGGATTGCCTCCCCCGATGACGCTGCGCCGCTACATGCAACTGGATGTCTTTGCCGACCGCCCCGGGGCCGGCAACCCGCTGGCAGTGGTGTTCGATACCGACGGCCTGGGCGAGGCCACGATGCAGGCCATCGCCCGCTGGACCCGGCGGCCGGAGACCACCTTCGTGTTCGCGCCCACCGCGCCCGGCGCGGATTACCGCGTCCGTATGTTCAGCCCGCAGCGCGAGGTGCCGTTCGCGGGGCACCCCAGCATCGGCACCGCGTTCGCACTGATAGAGGCCGGCATGCTGCAGTCGCGCGACGGCGAGGTGCGGCAGGAATGCGCCATCGGGGTGCTGCCGCTGTCGGTCGAGGGCGAGGACGCCAGCCGCAAGATCGCGGTCCGCACGCCGAAGGCATCGACACTCGAGGTCGCCGACCGCGCCGACCAGCGCCTTGCCGTGGCGCTTGCCGCGTTGCCGGAAAGCGCGCTGCCACCTGCGTTGATCGACGGCGGCCGGCGCTGGTGGATGGCCGAGGTACGCGACGAGGCCGCCCTGCGCGGCGCGGCGCCGGATTGGGCCGCGATCGAGGCCCTGGCTGCAACGACCGAAAGCATGGGCCTGTGCGCGTTCGCCCGTGCAGATGCCGGGCGGGATTACGACTTGGTGGTGCGTGCCTTCGTCGGCACCAACGGCACATTCGAGGACGCCGCCTCGGGCGCCGCCAACGCGGCGCTGGCGGCGTGGCTGGCGAGCAACGATGCGCTGCCCGGCCGGGACGGTAGCTACATCGCCAGCCAGGGCCGCGAGGTCGGTTTCGATGCGCGGCTGCAACTGCGCGTCGACCACGACGGCGAGGTCTGGTCGGGTGGCCGCTGCCGTGTGGTCACGCGCGGCCAGATCGACTGGTAGGCACCTGCCCTGCCCGAAACTGCCGCCGCGCTTCGCCTGCTGCCTCAACCCGCCTTCAAGGTCGCCTGCATCGAGATCGGCACCGCGCTCAGCGCCTTGGAGATCGGGCAGTTGGCCTTGGCGTCCTCGGCAATCGACTGGAACTTCGCGTCGTCGATCCCGGGCACCTCGGCTTCGACCTTCAGGGTGATCTGCGACAGCGCCGGCCCGCCTTCCATCGACAGGTCGACCGCGGCCTCGGTGTCCAGCCGGGTCGGCGGATGGCCGGCCTCGGTCAGCTTGGCCGACAGCGCCATCGTGAAGCAGCCGGCATGG
Organism: Lysobacter sp. F6437; assembly: GCF_052547215.1. Lineage (NCBI taxonomy): Bacteria > Pseudomonadati > Pseudomonadota > Gammaproteobacteria > Lysobacterales > Lysobacteraceae > Lysobacter > Lysobacter sp. F6437. The sequence goes on along the minus strand of NZ_JBQWRB010000004.1, from coordinate 53,208 downwards.
GCGGCGGCGATCAGTTCCTCGGGATTGGTGCCCTTCTCGTCGCCGAAGCGGCTGCTGAAGGCATAGCGGGTGTTCTCCATCAGCCCGCTGTCAGGCGTGCTGAGCTGGCCGCGGCCGGTCTTGAGGTCGCCTTCCCAGCGTGCGGTGGCGTGGCGGGAAATACCCATGGGGTGACTCCTGGTCTGGTGGGGGAGTCCGCAGGCTACGCGCCCGGGTGTTAGCCCGGCATGTGGCCCGGTCGCGCGCACCGCTTGACTCCCCCAATCGCCGGCGCGAGGCTTGCGGTCCGGCCCCGTGCCGGCCTCCCGCCATGACCGCCCGCCGAGCGCACCACGCTCGGTCGCGCAGCGCGGACAGCCATGACGGCCTTCCACCCTCAGCGCAGGGAGAAGTCCGCTCATGTCCCACAGCACCCAAGACATCCGCAACGTGGCCCTCGCAGGCCACCCCGCCGCCGGCAAGACCACCCTGTTCGAAGCCCTGCTGCTCGCCGGCGGCACCATCCAGACGGCAGGCAGCATCGAACGCGGCAGCACCGTGTCCGATTTCGACCCGGTCGAGAAGCAGCGCGGCCATTCGGTCGACATCGCGATCGCCGGCATCGACCACGCCGGTGCCCACGTGAACCTGATCGACACCCCCGGCTATCCCGATTTCCGCGGCCCGGCGCTGTCGGCACTGGCCGCGGTGGAGACCGTGGCGATCGTGCTCGACGCTGCCAGCGGGGTCGACTACGGCGCCCGGCGGATGATGGCGAGGGCCAGGGCGCGTGGGCTGTGCCGGGTCATCCTGGTCAACAAGATCGACCAGGACGGCGCCGACGCGGTCGCGGTGCTGGATGGCATCCGTGACGAGTTCGGACCGGAATGCCTGCCGCTCAACCTGCCCGCGGACGGCGCCAGCCGGGTGGTCGATTGCCTTGGCAACACCAGCGGCGACAGCGACGTCGGCCCGGTCGCCGACTGGCACCGCAAGATCATCGACCAGGTGGTCGAGGTCAACGAGACGGTAATGGAGCGCTATCTCGACATCGGCGAGGACGGGCTGTCCGGCGACGACCTGCACGAAGTGTTCGAGCAGTGCCTGCGCGAGGGCCACCTGGTGCCCGTGCTGTTCTGCTCGGCGCGCACCGGCGTCGGCGTGAAGGAACTGCTCGACGTGATCGAAAAGTGGCTGCCGAACCCGGCCGAAGCCAACCCGCCGCCGTTCGAGAAAGGTGCCGACCACCAGCGCATCGAAGCCGTGCCGGACCCGAAGGCGCACGTGATCGCCGACGTGTTCCGGATCACCAACGATCCGTTCGTAGGCAAGCTCGGGGTGTTCCGGGTCTACCAGGGCACGGTGCGCAAGGACAGCCAGCTGTTCGTCGACGATGGCAAGAAGCCGTTCAAGGTCGGCCACCTGTTCCGGTTGCAGGGCAAGGACCACGTCGAGGTCGACCGCGCGGTCCCGGGCGACATCGCCGCGGTCGCCAAGGTCGATGACCTGCACTTCGACGCGGTGCTGCACGACAGCCATGACGAGGACAGCATCCGCCTGTCGCCGCTGGACTTCCCGCGGCCGATGTTCGGGCTGGCCATCGACGCCGCCAGCAAAGGGCAGGAACAAAAATTGGCCGGCGCGTTGCACAAGCTGGCCGAGGAGGACCCGTGCTTCCACGTCGAGCATGAGGCCGAGACCAACGAGACCGTCGTGCGCGGGCTGTCGGACCTGCACCTGCGGGTCAACCTGGACCGGCTGAAGGACCGCCACGGCATCGACGTCACCTCGCACCCGCCGCGCATCGCCTATCGCGAGACCATCAGCGGCAAGGCCGAGGGCCACCACCGCCACAAGAAACAGACCGGCGGCGCCGGGCAGTTCGGCGAGGTGCAGTTACGGGTCGAACCGCTGCCGCGCGGCGCCGGTTTCGAGTTCGTCGACCAGGTCAAGGGCGGCACGATCCCGGGCCAGTTCATGCCGGCGATCGAGAAAGGCGTGCAACAGGTGCTGCACAGCGGCGCGATCGCCGGATACCCGATCCAGGACGTGCGCGTGGTGGTGCTCGACGGCAAGCACCACAGCGTCGACAGCAAGGAGGTGGCATTCGTCGCCGCCGGCAAGAAGGCGTTCCTCGACGCGATCGGCAAGGCGCGGCCGCAGGTGCTGGAGCCGATCGTCGACCTGGAGGTCAACGCGCCGGAACAGAACATGGGCGATATCAGCGGCGGACTCGCCGGCAAGCGCGCGCGGATCAACGGCACCGACGTGTTGCGTGGTGGCGAGATCGCGGTGAAGGCGCAGGTGCCGCTGTCGGAACTGGAAGGCTATGCCGCCGAGTTGAAGTCGGTGACCGCCGGGCGCGGCCGCTACTCGCTCGACTTCAGCCATTACGAACCAGTGCCGGATCAAGTGCAGCGCAGGCTGGTCGACGCGTACAAGCCGAGGCACGAGGAGGATTGACCGGGATATTGACGCGCCAATGCGCGAGCACGCGGTAGCGTCGGCGCCATGGCCGATTCCGTTCCTCGCGATTACACCCCCCTCGCCCGCCGCCTGCTGACCACCGCGCTGGTGCTCGCCGGCCTGGCGGCCGCGGGCTGGTGGGCCTGGCAACAACCGTTCATGGCTTCGACCCGGATGACGTGGGAGATTTCGCGGATGCCGGCCCCGGTCTCCCTGCCGATGCCGGTCGATGGGGTCGCGGTGGGCGCGGTTGCGGACACCTGGGGCGCAGCGCGCGATACCGACCGCCGCCACGAAGGCGTCGACATCTTCGCCGAACGTGGCACCGCGGTTGCGAGCACCACACGCGGGGTCATCAGCGCCGTGCGCGAGGGCGGGCTGGGCGGGCGCCAGGTCTGGGTGCTCGGGCCGGGCATGGAACGCCATTACTACGCCCACCTCGACGGGTGGGCGGCGGGTCTTTCAAAGGGCGGCGTGGTGCTTCCGGGTGACCTGCTGGGTTTCGTGGGCGACAGCGGCAACGCCCGGGGGACGCCGACGCATCTGCACTACGGCATCTACGGCGACGGCGGTGCGCTGGATCCGCTGCCGCGACTGCGGGCCGGTGCGGACGACTTGCCCGTCGAAGACACCCCCGCCGAAACCGCTTCGCGCTAGCATCGGGCGGCACGCCGGCAATCGGGGCGCGCTAACCCATCGTTCACCGCGGCTGCGTAACGTGGCCGTCGCCCACAATCTGCAAGGGATCGATCATGCGCAAACCGGCTGTCCGCGGCACCGTCGTACGCAAGTCCAACATGCTGGTGCTGCTGTTCGCGGTCGCGCTGGTGGCCGCTGGCTGCTCCACCCTCAACACGCTGGGGGCGATGCTCGGCAGCCAGGTGACGTTTACCCAGCCGCAGCTGCAGCATTCGCTGGACCGCAACTTCCCGAAGGAATACGACAAGCTCGGCGGGCTGGTCTCGCTGCGCCTGACCAACCCGACGCTGTCGATCCCGTATGACAGTACCCGCCTGCGGCTCGACTTCGACGTCGGCCTGTCGGCGATGGGCAGCAGCAGCATGGCCACCACCGGGCACTTCGCGCTCAGCAGCGGGCTGCGTTTCGACATGGGCACCCTCGGCCTGCACTTGCAGGATCCGGTGATCGAGGCGGTCGACGTACCCGCGCTGGGCGGGGTGATGAACGGCACCTCGCGCGAACTGCTGAATGCCTGGCTGTCCGACTACGCGCGCGAGGAACCGGTCTACCGGCTCGACAACAACCTGCTCGATCGCATCAGCGCACGCCGGATCGAGTCGACCCGGATCGAGCGCGGCGTGGTCGTGGTCAACCTGGACGAGTGAATCGGAAACCGTAATGGCTGGACAATCAACTCGCTTCGAGACACACGCAAGGATTTTCCGGGGGCTGCTGTTAGCGGCGGTGTTCGCGCTCGGAGGTTGCGGCGATCGCCCATCCGACACGGCGCAGGAAGAGGTGACCGCTGGCGAGGCCTTGCCTGCGCCCGACCAGGCCAGCGGCAGCGTGACCGGCATGCCAGGCCAGCCGGGGCCGGGCCAGGTCGGTCCGCCGCAACCACCCGCGATCGAACTGCCGGCGGGCACCGCGATCGATGACGAAGGCAACCTCGTCGACCTCGACGGCGACGGCTTGCCGGATGCCGTCGATGGCCAATCGATACCGCCAGCGCCCAGCGAATTGCCCTCCACCCCGGTCACCAGCGACGGCCCCGGCGCCGACGAAGCGGTTGCGGTGGTCCGCGCGTATTACGACGCCATCAACGGCGGCAGCTACGGCCGCGCGTACGCACTGTGGTCGGATGGCGGCAAGGCCAGCGGGCAGTCGCCACAGCAGTTCGCCGACGGCTTCGATGACACCGCCGAAGTTTCAGTCGAAGTCATGCCGCCCGGCCGGATCGAACCGGCGGCCGGCTCACGCTACATCGAGGTCCCGGTCGCGCTGGCCGCAACCCGCGATGACGGCAGCGTCCACCGTTATGTCGGCGCCTACACCCTGCGCCGCGCGGTGGTCGACGGTGCCACCGCGGAGCAGCGCGCGTGGCGGATCGCGTCGGCGGATATCCGTGAAGTGCAGCAATAACGCAACGAATCGCAGCGGCCCCATGACCGTTGCACGGCCGACCATCGTGACGCGATCTCCATGACCGGTCTGGCGACCGCACCACGCGTGGTGCTGGATACCAATGTGTGGCTGGACCTGCTGCTGTTCGACGACCCGCGGGCAGCATCGCTGCGCCAAGCCTTGGCGAGTGGCGACGTCGTTGCGATCGGCAGCAACGAATGCCGGGACGAATGGCTGCGTGTATTGCGCTACCCGGCATTGGCCCTGAAGGAGGCCCATTGCGCCGCGCTGACCGAAGCCCATGACGCGCTAGTGCAGCCGTTCGACGCGATCCACCTCGTCGCGGGTCGCCCACCCGATACCACCCTGCCCCGCTGCAGCGATCCCGACGACCAGAAGTTCCTGCAGCTCGCGCAAGACGCCGGCGCCCGCTGGCTGGTCAGCCGCGACCGTCACCTGCTTTCGCTGGCGCGGCGCTGCCAACGCGAGGGATTGTTCCAGATAACCACGCCGGAAGACTGGGTGCCCGGCAGTCGCTCTTCGTAGGAGCGGCTTCAGCCGCGATCGTGGAGCCGTTTGCCCGCGCTGATTCCGATCGCGGCTGAAGCCGCTCCTACAAAAGCCCGAAGGGCATCTACGTCCTATAACTCGAACCGGTACGCCAGCTTCACCAGCAACTGCTCGCTGTCGCGCAGGCTGAAGCTGTCCTGCAACTGGTCGCGCGGCCCCACGGAGAATTCGTCGAGCATGTAGCCGCCACGCCCGTACACCACGTACAGGTCCGACAACGGCGCGAGCATGTAGCGGTAGCGGACCTGGAAGCCGAGGTTGCGCAGGCTGAAATCATCGACTTCGTTGCCGGGCAATGCCGTATCGACCGCCACCGCACTGCCGTCCGGAGCGACCTCCACCGCTTCCATGAGTTGCGCGTCCAGCCCGATCGCCTGCAGCTTCAACCGCAGTTCCTGGCGCTGGCCGATGCTCCAGTCCAGCCCCGCGTTGAACTGCAGCGAGCGCTGCTCGAAACGGCCGACCAGGTTGTCGTGCTGCCAGACCAGCCAGTCGGGGGTGTACTCGGCGTAGCCACCGACGAATGCGCTGAGGGCGTCGCTGAAGTAGTAGGTCGGGGAAAACTCCAGGCTGTAGCCGATCTCGTCGTTGCCGGACAGGCCGCCACTGCCGGCCCAGGCGTCGAGCTCCCATGCCCAGTTGCGCTTGCGCGGCCGGTCGCGTTCGAACGACAGGCTGAAGTTGCCTGGCTGCCGCAGCGCGTTGTTGCCGCGCGTCAACAGGTCGGAGTAGTACGGCGCGTTGATGTTGAGCTGCAGGTACTCGCTGCCGCCATCGCGTCGCTCGCTGGAGCGGATCAGGCGCAGCTGCCGTTGCAGCCGCAGGCCATGGTCGTTGTCCATGCCGATGATGCGGCCGCGGTAGTCGTGCGAGGCGTAGGCGGACGCCTGCGCCAATCCGGTCAGGCGACGGCTGACCTGCCAATGTGCGTAGTTGAGGTTGTTGCGACCGAGGTAGCCGAAGTCGTTGACTTCCAGGTCGTCGCCGAAATGCATCGCCAGCCATTGCTGGCGCCAACCATTGCCCATCTCGTACTCGACCACGGTGGTCGCACCGCTGCCACGGGTGGTCTGGCCGGCCTGCTCGATGTCGCTGCCGACCACGTTGCTGGTGATGGTGAGCGCGTCGGTCGGCTGCCAGCGGTGGTCGATGCCGAGTACGCGCGCCTCGCGGTCGAGGTACGGACGCAGCACCTGGGTCGCCAGCAGGCCGACGTTCTGGCGCTCGAAATCGTGGTTGAGCCGCAGCGCGCGGAACGAGCGTCCGGCCTCGCCACCTTCTTCCGCCGCCATCAGTCCGTAGTTGGTGCCGCCCAGGCTGCCGTTGAGCTTGACCGCCGCATCGATGTCGCCCGCACCGCTGCCGTCGTCGGCCGCGCCGCCGACGCGGCGGGTGTAGATCAGCTGGCTGTTGTCGATCAGAAGTCCGAAATTGAAGATGCCCTGGTTTTCGGTGAAGAACGGCCGCTTGTCGCTGAAGAAGGTTTCTTCCGCACCGAAGTTGACCACCAGGTCGTCGCTTTCGACCTGGCCGAAGTCGGGGTTGATGGTCGCGGTCAGTTGGGTCTGGCCGTTGGGCTTCCAGAAGATGTCGGCGCCGGCATCGAAGTCGTTACGGCCGCCGCTGCCGTTGCCGGTGAAGTCGTGCACGCCGACAACGTACGGCGTGATCGCAAGCAGCGACTGGCTGTAGGCGGGCAATTCGACCTTGCGGAAATCAGACAGGAACCGAGCACGCTGGAAGCTCGCGCCCGGCGCGGCGACGCGCTCGCCGGTCGATCCGATCACGCGGTCGAGGTACAGCCCGACCGTGCGGGTGCCGCCGTTGGCCTTGCGCATCGGCGCGATGTACCAGGGGATCAGCATCTCGACATTCCAGCCGGCCTCGTCCTCGCTGACCGCGTGCGTCCAGCTGCCGTCCCAGTCGCTGCTGTAGCTGCCTTCGTTGGTGATCACCTCGTCGGCGATGCCGCCGGCCAGCGTGACCATGAAGTTGTAGCCGGTGCGGCCGTCGCCGTCGAAATCGATCGCGACGTTGACCCGGTCGACCTGTGCGTCCTCGTCGCGGCGGGTGCGGGTGCGCACGCGCGGTACGTCGGGTGCCTGCAGGCTGCGGAATGCGACCGCGAGTCCGTCGGGCGTGGACAGCACCCAGGCCTCGGTCGCATACGGCGAGGGCTGCAGCGACAGCGGCTGGGTCAGGACGAAGTCGTCGAAGTGGCGCGCGCCCTGCCATTCGACCGGGTCGATCCGTCCGTCGATCTCGATCGTGCGGCCGCTGGTGGGAATACCGTCCACCGGCGCCTCGACCGCATGAGCGGGCAGCGCCAGGATGGCAAGGATGGGCAGCAACAGCGGGAAGCGCATGGAAGGTCCGGACAGGGCGGGATTCGGTGCGCAGACTAGACCGGATCGGCCGGCGTACCGACTGTCGCAAGTCATGGCAACCATTCGGGCGCGAGGTGCATCGACTTTACTGAAGCAGGGTCAATCACCCCACGTAGGAGCGGCTTCAGCCGCGATCGGCAAACGGACGAGCGATCGCCGGCCCGATCGCGGCTGAAGCCGCTCCTACAACAACGCGGGCTTTACCCCTCGTCCTCAGCCGTCGCATCGTGGGTCACGAAGGTGTTCTCCCCCGTCGGCAGCTTCAGCCATTCCGGGTGCGCCAGCGCGCGGCCGATGTCGGCCAGGCCGGATTGCCAGTGCTCGCGCATCGCCACCCGGCCGAACTGGTAGTCCTTGAAGTGGCCGAACCGCGCACGCTCACGGTAGATCAGGTGGATCACGCCGATCCGGTTGTCGCAGGCCAGCTCGGCGGCATGGCGGCACCACGGGTTGGACTCGCGCACGTCGGCCGGGATCTCCTCCAGCAGTTCGCGCAGCAGCCGCCGGTAGTGCTGGCCGACGCGCTGGATGTCGGTGACCATCCGGGTGCGGCTGGAGTACTGGATCTCCTTCTCGCGCTCGGCGACGTCGAGCAGGGTCTGCGGCAGTTCGCCGCGCGCGTTCCACAGGTCGATCTGGAACACCAGGGTGTCGGCCTGCGGTTCGGCCTGCAGCAGGTACGACAGCGGGGTGTTGGAGACAAGCCCGCCGTCCCAGTAGAAGCGGCCGTCGATCTCGACCGCCGGGAACGCCGGCGGCAGCGCGCCGGATGCGAGGATGTGGCGCGCGTCGAGCCGCATCGAACGGTTGTCGAAATACTCCAGGTTGCCGCTGGCGACATCGACCGCGCCGACCGAGACCCGCATATCGCCGTCGTTGAGCCGGTCGAAATCGACCAGCCGCTCCAGCGTCGCGATCATCGGGCTGGTGTCGTAGTAGCTGGCGACGGTCGGCCCGGTCGGCTGCAGCGGGTTCTGCCCCGGCAGCCAGCTGGTCCAGCTGCGCGGCTGGTAGAAGCCGCGCTGGCCCTCGGTCATCGCCCGCCAGGCTTCCCAGGTGTCGAGCCAGGCGCGGGCGTGTTCGTTGATGTCGAGGAAATGCGCCTCCTGCCCCAGCGTGGTCGCCGGCAGGAAGTACGGTTGCGAGATCGTCTCCCAGAATTCGTGCAGTGCATCGACCCGCCGCTGCGGCGGGTTGCCGGCGATGATCGCGGCGTTGAAGGCGCCGATGGAGATGCCGGCGACCCAGTCGGGATCGACCCCGGCGGCGTGCAGGCCCTGGAAGACCCCGGCCTGGTAGGAACCCAGCGCCCCGCCGCCCTGCAACACCAGTGCGACGTGCTCGGGCAGGCGCAGCTTCGGCTTGGCGGCCATCGGCGCGTCGCTACTGCATGTGCCAGCCGTGGCTGACCACGAAACTCTGCCCGGTCAGCGCGGCACTCGGGAACTCGCACAGGAAGCGCACCGTCTGCGCGACGTCCTCGACCGTGGTGAAGATGCCATCGACGGTGTGGCCGAGCATCACGTCGCGGATCACCTGCTCCTCGCTGATCCCCAGCTCCTTCGCCTGCTCCGGGATCTGCTTGTCGACCAGCGGGGTGCGCACGAAGCCCGGGCAGACCACGTGGCTGCGCACGCCGCGCTCGCCGCCTTCCTTCGCCAGCGTCCGCGAGAGGCCCAGCAGGCCGTGCTTGGCAGTGACGTAGGCCGACTTGAGCTTGCTGGCCTGGTGCGAGTGCACCGAACCCATGTAGATGACCGTGCCGCCGCGTGGCTTGCCGTCGTCGCCAGCCTTGTACATGTGCGGCAGCGCGGCTTTCGTGGTCAGGAACGCGCCGTCGAGGTGGATCGCCAGCATCTTCTTCCAGTCGGCGAAGCTGTAGTGCTCGATCGGGTTGACGATCTGGATGCCGGCGTTGGAGATCAGGATGTCGACCCCGCCCAATTCGGCCACGACATGCCCGGTGCCGGCGTTGACCGCGGCCTCGTCGGTGACGTCCATCGCCACCCCGATCGCACGGCCACCGGCCTGCTCGATCTCGGCGGCGACGGCGCGGGCGCCATCAAGGTTGATGTCGGCGATCGCGATCAGCGCGCCGGCGCGCGACAGCTCGAACGCGATCTCCTTGCCGATGCCGCTGGCAGCGCCGGTGACGAGGGCGACCTTGCCTTCGATCGAGGTCATGCGGGGCTCCTTCGTGTGCGATGGAATCGCCCCATGGTAACGGTGGACTGTGACGATGCCCCATGGCGGACCGGTGACGTTGGTCCAATGGGCGAAGGCCCCGGGCTCCTGTAGGAGCGGCTTCAGCCGCGATCGGATGTCCCGTCGCGCGCCGATTCCCGATCGCGGCTGAAGCCGCTCCTACAAAAAGGCCAGGCGCTATGGCTCAGCCCTTCTTCTTGCGCTTGGGCTGCAGCATCGTCCCGGTGCACTCCTTCGCCCCGCAGCGGCATTCCCAGATCTTCTTCATCCGCGGCGTGTGCGCCTCGTCGAGGGTGATGCCGTAGTTGTAGGCCAGCTCCTCGCCGGGCTTGATCTTGCGGGTCGCCTCGATGAACACCCGGTCCTTGCGGCGGTCATCGCCGTCATCCTCTTCCAGCACCGCCTCGCAGTTGGGCTTGCAGCTGTGGTTGATCCACTTGGCGGTACTGCCCTCGAAGTTGGCGTCGATCACGTACTCGTCGTTGAGGGTGAACAGGAAGGTGTGGCCGGAATCGGCGTCACCGCTGTCGCCGGCATCGACATCTTCGTGGGTGCGGCGGCGGCCCTTGTATTCGACGATGCGCTCGCCCTTGGCGATCGGTTCAACGGCGAATACGCCATTGCCGTGGATGACGGAGCGGCGGGCGACGATCTTGCGCGGCATGCAGGTATTCCGGACGGGGACGAAACTCCATTGTGCCGGACTTCCGCGCGGATGAACCCCGGCGAGCCGGCTGCTTGGCCGGGGCCGGCTTAATCAGTACAATTCCGGTACGGATTGATTCAACCCCCGATCCGACCACTCCCTCCCGGTTCGCCGCCATGCTCCGCGTCACCAAGCTCACCGACTACGCGACGGTCGTCCTGACCGCCCTCGCCGCCCAGTCCGATGCCGTGCTCAGCGCCTCGGAACTGGCCGAGCGCGCCCGCCTGGAAGCACCGACCGTCAGCAAGCTGCTCAAGCCGCTGGCGCAGGCGGGACTGGTCGAGGGCTTCCGCGGCGCCAATGGCGGTTACCGCCTCGCGCGCCCGGCCGCGGCGATCAGCCTGATCGAGGTCGTCGAGGCGATGGAAGGCCCGCTCGGCATGACCGAGTGCAGCGTCCACGAGGGCAACTGCACGATCGAGGACCACTGCGGCGTGCGTGCCAACTGGCGACGGATCAACGACGTGGTGGTCGAGGCGCTGCGCAGCGTGACCCTGGCGCAGATGATCGACGGCGTGCCGCCACCCGGCCCCGCGACACCGTCCAGGCGCATCGACCTGCGCCTGGCCAATGCCTGATTCAAGCAGACCTGTTCCAAGCAAGCCCGTCCGATCGGGTTTGCCCGCCCCCACATCACGACAGTAGGCAGCCCAATGGCCACCGACATCATAGAAACCCCGCTCCGACCGGTCGAGCAGAACGCCGAGATCCACGCCCAGCTCGGCCGCAAGTACGACGCCGGTTTCATCACCGACATCGAATCCGACAGCCTGCCGCCCGGCCTCGACGAGGACGTGGTCCGCGCGCTCTCGGCCAAGAAGGACGAGCCGCAGTGGATGACCGACTGGCGGCTGGAGGCCTACCGCCACTGGCTGACCATGCCGGTGCCGCACTGGGCCAAGCTGAAGATCGCGCCGATCGACTTCCAGGCGATCAGCTACTACTCCGCGCCGAAAGGCCCGAAGTACAAGTCGCTCGACGAAGTCCCGCAGGAACTGCTCGACACCTACGACAAGCTCGGCGTGCCGCTGCACGAGCGCGCCAAGCTGGCCGGCGTCGCGGTGGATGCGGTGTTCGACTCGGTCTCGGTCGGCACCACCTTCCGCAAGGAGCTGGCCGAAAAGGGCGTGATCTTCTGCTCGATGTCCGAAGCCATCAAGGAGCACCCGGAGCTGGTCCGGAAGTACCTCGGCTCGGTCGTGCCGGTGGGCGACAACTACTTCGCCGCGCTCAACTCGGCGGTGTTCTCCGACGGTAGCTTCGTGTTCATCCCCGAGGGCGTGAAGTGCCCGATGGAGCTGAGCACCTACTTCCGCATCAACGCCGGCCACACCGGCCAGTTCGAGCGCACCCTGATCATCTGCGAGGACCGCGCCCAGGTGTCGTACCTGGAAGGCTGCACCGCGCCGATGCGCGACGAGAACCAGCTGCACGCGGCGGTGGTCGAGCTGGTCGCGCTGGAAGACGCCGACATCAAGTATTCGACCGTGCAGAACTGGTACCCCGGCGACGAGAACGGCGTCGGCGGCATCTACAACTTCGTGACCAAGCGCGGCGAGTGCCGCGGCGCGCGCAGCAAGATCCACTGGACCCAGGTCGAGACCGGTTCGGCGATCACCTGGAAGTACCCGAGCTGCGTGCTGATCGGCGACGACTCCACCGGCGAGTTCCACTCCGTCGCGCTGACCCACCACCGCCAGCAGGCCGACACCGGCACCAAGATGATCCACGTCGGCAAGCGCACCAAGAGCAAGATCATCAGCAAGGGCATCAGCGCCGGCCGCGGGCAGAACACCTACCGCGGGCTGGTCAAGGTGGCGTCGAGCGCCGAGGGCGCGCGCAACTACACCCAGTGCGACTCGCTGCTGATCGGCAAGCAGTGCGGCGCGCATACCTTCCCGTACATCGAGGTCAAGCACCCGACCGCTACCGTCGAGCACGAGGCGACCACCTCCAAGATCAGCGACGACCAGCTGTTCTACTGCCGTTCGCGTGGCATCGGCCAGGAGGACGCGGTGTCGATGATCGTCGACGGCTTCTGCAAGCAGGTGTTCCGCGAGCTGCCGATGGAGTTCGCGGTCGAGGCCAGGAAGCTGATGGAAGTGAGCCTGGAAGGTTCGGTCGGCTGAGGCCGGAGCTTCTGTAGGAGCGGCTTCAGCCGCGATCGGATACCCGGTCGTGCGTGCCGACTCCAAATCGCGGCTGAAGCCGCTCCTACAAAAACACAACTCACCCGTTCGCGGGAAACGAGAAAGAAACCATGCTGAAGATCGAAAACCTCCACGCCGCCGTCGCCGGCAAGGAAATCCTCAAGGGCCTGTCGCTCGAACTGCAGCCGGGCCAGGTGCACGCGATCATGGGGCCGAACGGTGCCGGCAAGTCGACGCTCGGCAACATCATCGCCGGCCGCGAAGGCTACGAAGTCACCGCCGGCTCGGTGACCTTCAACGGTCAGGACCTGCTCGCGCTGGAACCCGAAGAGCGTGCCGCAACCGGCGTGTTCCTGGCGTTCCAGTACCCGGTCGAGATCCCGGGCGTGAACAACACCTACTTCCTGCGAACCGCGCTGAATGCCCAGCGCAAGGCGCGCGGCGAGGCCGAGCTCGATTCCATGCAGTTCCTCAAGCTGGTGCGCGAAAAGCTCGCCGTGCTGCACCTGAAGGACGAGCTGCTGCACCGCGGCGTCAACGAGGGCTTCAGCGGCGGCGAGAAGAAGCGCAACGAGATCTTCCAGCTGGCGCTGCTGGAGCCGAAGCTGGCGATCCTCGACGAGACCGATTCGGGACTCGACATCGACGCGCTCAAGACCGTCGCCGAGGGCGTCAACGCATTGCGTTCGCCCGAGCGCATGTTCCTCGTCATCACCCACTACCAGCGCCTGCTCGACTACATCAAGCCCGACGTGGTGCACGTGCTGGCCGACGGCCGCATCATCGAGAGCGGCGGACCGGAGCTCGCGTTGCAGCTTGAGGAGCACGGCTACGAGTGGGTGAAGGACCGCATCACGCCGGGGGCGGCCGCCTGATGAGCGCCCTGCTCGACTCGCTTGCATCCTCTTTCGACGCCCTGCCCGCGCGCGATGCAGCCGGTCTTGGCGGAACCCGTCGGGCCGCGCTCGATGCCGCGCTGCACGACGGCCTGCCGCACGCGCGGGTCGAAGCGTGGAAGTACACGCCACTGCGCGCGCTCGAGCGTCGCACGTTCGCGCCCGCCGAGGCCACGCCGGCATTCGATGCTGCCGTGCTGACGGACATTCCGGTGCCACGGATCGTGTTCGTCAACGGCCGCTTCGAAGCCGGCCACTCCGATCTCGCGGGTCTGCCGGAAGGCGTGACCCTGCAGCCGCTGTCGCAAGTGTTGCGCGAGGGTGACGCACGCGAAGCCAACTTCCTCGCACGCCGCTTCGAGCGCGCCGACGAGGTCTTCGCCAAGGTCAACGCCGCGCTGGCCGACGAAGGCGTGGTGCTGCGCGCGGAGGCCGGCGTCCGCGCCGAAGCCCCCGTCCACCTGGTGTTCGTTGGTATCCCCGCCAACACCGACCAGGCATGGCACCTGCGCCACCTCGTCGAACTCAGGGCCGGCGCCGAACTGCGCGTGGTCGAACACCAGCTGTCGACCGGCGCCCACCGCCACCTCGGCAACTCGCTGATGCACGTGCACCTGGGCCGCGACGCGCGCCTGCTGCACGCGCGGGTGCAGGACGAGTCGACCGGCGCCACCCTGCTGCACCGTACCGACGCGGTGCTGGCGCGCGATTCCGAATACCGCCGGCTCGACCTCGAACTCGGCGCCGCGCTGTCGCGACACGAACTCAACGTCACCCTGCAGGGCGACAACGCGCGGCTGCATGCCAACGGCGTGCTGCTGGCCGACGGCAAGCGCCATCTCGATACCCGCCTCGGCATCGACCACGCCGCGCGCGACACCGCCTGCGAGCTGACCTGGCGCGGCATCGGCACCGACCGTGGCCGCGTGGTGTTCCATGGCGGCATCCTGATCCGCGAAGGCGCCGACGGCACCAACGCCAACCTGTCCAACAAGAACCTGCTGCTGAACGAGGGCGCGGAGATCGACACCCAGCCGGTGCTGGTGATCCACGCCGACGAGGTGCAGGCGGCGCACGGCGCGACGGTTGGCCAGCTCGACCGGAATGCGATGTTCTACCTGCGTTCGCGCGGCATTCCGGAGCCGACTGCACGTGCGCTGCTGACGGCGGCGTTCTGCCGCGAGACGCTGTCGGTGTTCGAGGATGCCGGGGTGCGCGAGGCGGTGGCGGCGCGGCTGGATGCGGCATTGGCGCGCTCGGTGGCCAGCGCGATGGAGGTGGTATGAATCAGGAGCAACAGCGCCCTCACCCCAACCCTCTCCCGCAAGCGGGAGGGGGGGCGACAAGCGTGGATTGGGCAGCCATCCGCGACGACTTCCCGGTACTCAGGCGGCAGGTCCACGGCAAGCCGCTGGTCTACCTCGACTCGGCCAATACCGGGCAGAAGCCGGCGGTAGTGATCGACACCGTCGACGACTTCTTCCGCAACCACAACGCCAACGTCAGCCGCGCGGTGCATGCGCTCGGCAGCGAGGCGACCGAGGCCTACGAAGGCGCGCGGGGCAAGCTGGCGAAGTTCCTCAACGTCCGTGCCGACGAACTGGTGCTGTGCAGCGGCACCACCTTCGCGATCAATCTGGTCGCCTACAGCTGGGCGTTGCCGCGGCTGCAGCCGGGCGACGCGATCGTGCTGACCCGGATGGAGCACCACGCCAACATCGTGCCGTGGCAGCTGGTCGCCGAGCGCACCGGCGCGACCATCAAGGTCGCCGACATCGACGAGCACGGCGACCTCGACCTCGCGCAGCTGTATTCGCTGTTGACGCCCGAGGTGAAGCTGCTCGGCGTCGCCCACGTCTCCAACGTGCTCGGCACGGTCAACCCGGTGCGCGAGATCTGCCGCGAGGCCCGCAAGCGCGGAATCGTCACCGTGGTCGATGGTTCGCAGGCCGCGCCGCACCGGCCGCTGGACGTGGCCGCGATCGGCTGCGACTTCTACGCCATCACCGGCCACAAGATGGCCGGCCCGACCGGCACCGGCGTGCTGTGGGCGCGGCGCGAGCACCTCGACTCGATGCCGCCGTTCCTTGGCGGCGGCGAGATGATCAAGCAGGTGCGTTTCGACGGCACCGTGTTCAACGACGCGCCGCACAAGTTCGAGGCCGGCACCCCGAACATCGCCGGCTTCATCGGCCTCGGCACCGCGGTCGACTACCTGTCGGTGATCGGCATGGCCAACATCGAGGCGCGCGAGCAGGGGTTGCTGGCGTATGCGACGAAGCGGCTGGACCAAGTCGAAGGCGTGCGCATCTTCGGCCGAGCCCGCGAGAAAGCGGCGGTGATCAGCTTCCTGGTCGAAGGCGCGCACGCGCACGACCTCGCCACCCTGCTCGACCTCGAAGGCGTCGCGGTACGCTCCGGCCACCATTGCGCGCACCCGCTGATGCAGCACTTCGGCGTGCCCGCGACCTGCCGCGCCTCGTTCGCGTTCTACAACACCTTCGAGGAGATCGACGCCTTCATCGCCGCCCTCCACAAGGTCCGCAAATTGCTGTTGTAGGAGCGGCTTCAGCCGCGATTGAATCTCCGGCGGGGCACACGACCCCACGATCGCGGCTGAAGCCGCTCCTACAATTGCGCACACCAAACGCGACGCAACTCCCAATGTCCGACCTGACCTTCCGCAACGCCACCGCCGCCGACGTCCCCGCGCTCGTCGAATTCGTCACCTCCGCCTACCGCGGCGAAACCAGCCGCGTCGGCTGGACCACCGAGGCCGACCTGCTCGACGGCAACCGGATCGTGCCGGAGGTATTGCTGGCCGACATCGACCGCCCGCGCAGCCGCATCGTGCTGGCCGAGCGCGACGGCGTGCTGCTGGGCTGCGCCCACGTCGCCGAAGAGGACGGCGCCGGCTACTTCGGCATGTTCGCGGTGCGCCCCGAACTGCAGGGCAGCGGACTGGGCCGGACGATCCTCGGCGAGGCCGAACGCACCGCCGCCGTGGACTGGCGGCTGCCGCTGATGCGGATGACGGTGATCGACCTGCGCATCGAGCTGATCGACTGGTACGTGCGCCGCGGCTACCGCCGTACCGGCCAGACGAAACCCTTCCCCGCGACCGACCCGCGCTTCGGCCTGCCGCTGCGCGACGACCTGCGATTTGCGGTACTGGAAAAGGAACTGCCGTGACCGACTGGGTCCGCGTCTGCACCACCGCGGAACTGTTGCCCGGCGAATCCACGGTCGCCTGGGACGGCGACACCCCGATCCTGGTGCTGAACTACGACGGAGACTTCCACGCGCTCGAGGACAAGTGCTCGCACGAGGATTTCGAACTGTCGGCCGGCAACTTCGACGGAGAAGAGGCCACCATCGAATGCGTGCTGCACGGTGCCAAGTTCGACGTGCGCGATGGCCGCGCCCTGTGCGCGCCGGCCTACGAGCCGGTGGTCAGGTTCCCGGTCAGGGTCGAGGATGGCGTGGTCTGGACCCGCGACGACCGCTGAGCCATCCCGACAGCGGACCCATCCTGCTCAAACTTTATTGCGAATCATTCTTGTTTGCGTTTACCATTGTCCGGCTCACTTCCCCAAGGCAATGGACATGGCCCACATCAAGAGTCGCAAGCACACCTTCTCCCGCGCGGCATCGCCGCAGTCGCTGACCGCCGCGTCGCTGGTCGCCGGCCTCGCGCTCGGCGCGCCGATGGCCGCTTCGGCCCAGACCACCGGCGGCCCCGCCGCGGACGCCCAGACCACCACGCTCGACCAGGTGCTGGTCGAAGGCAAGCGCGTCAAGACCTATTCCTCCGGCCACCTGTCGTCGCCCAAGTACACCCAGCCGCTGGTCGATACCACCCAGACCATCAACGTCATCGGCAGCGACCTGTTCAACGAGCAGGGCGCGACCACACTGACCGAGGCGCTGCGCAACAGCCCGGGCGTCGGCACCTTCTATGTCGGCGAGAACGGCAACACCACCACCGGCGACAGCGTCTACCTGCGCGGTTTCGACAGCTCCGGCAGCATCTTCGTCGACGGCGTGCGCGATCTAGGCTCGATCTCGCGCGACGTGTTCAACGTCGAACAGATCGAAGTCGCGAAGGGCCCGGCCGGGACCGACCACGGCCGCACCGCGCCGACTGGCGCGATCAACCTGGTGACCAAACATCCGTTCCTGCGCGACCGCGTCTCCGGCCTGGTGTCCGTTGGCAGCGAGGATCAGAAGCGCGCCACCGCGGACTGGAACCAGACCTTCGGCAACGGCAACGCGTTCCGCCTCAACCTGATGGCGCAGGACAGCGGCGTACCCGGCCGCGACGTGGTCGAGAACAAGCGCTGGGGCGTCGCGCCGTCGCTCGGCTTCGGGCTCGACAGCGCCACCCGGATCTACATCGACCTGCTGCACGTGCAACAGGAGAACCTGCCCGACGGCGGAGTGCCGACCATCGGCCTGCCCGGCTACTCCTCGCCCGACCCGACCCGCCCGGAGATCGCAGCCGCGCCCACGGTCGACCCGGAGAACTTCTACGGCACCCTGTCGGACTACGATGACGTCACCGCCGACATGGCCACGGTGCGCGTCGAGCATGACCTGTCCGACGACGCCCGCCTGATCAACACCACCCGCTGGGGCCGCACGCAGCAGGATTACCTGCTGACCGCGTTCATGGGCTCGACCGCGAACCTGGTCACGCCCGACATCGACGACCCGTCGACCTGGACGGTCGCGCGCAGCCTGCCGACGTTCAAGGACAACCGCAACGAGATCCTCACCAACCAGACCAGCCTGACCGCACGCTTCGATACCGGCCGCGTGCAGCACGACCTGAGCACCGGCATCGAGCTGACCCGCGAGGAACTGCAGACCCAGGGCATCGACGGGATCGGCGACAGCGCCTGGCCGGCCGCCAACCTGTACAACCCCGACCCCGCCGTCGGTGGACTGCAGTGGGCCTACACCGGTGCGCGTGGCGATGGCCGCACCGACACCGCCGCGATCTACGCCTTCGACACCATCAAGCTCAACCCGCAGTGGCAGCTCAACGGCGGCGTCCGCGTCGACCACTACAGCACCGAGTTCAGCAACCTGGTGCCGTGTGGAGGCCGTCGCGGCCCGGATTGCGGCGCGCTTCCGGAAGGCTCGATCCTCCCCGGCGTCGACGCCGAAACTTCCGACACGCTGATCAACTGGAAGCTCGGCGCGCTCTACAAGCCGGCCGAAAACGGCAGCATCTACGCCAACTACGCCATCTCGCAGCAGCCCCCGGGCGGCGGCAGCCTGGAGCTGAGCGACCGTGAGAACAACGCCAACAACCCGCTGTTCGATCCGCAGAAGGCGCGCACCGCCGAGATCGGCACCAAGTGGAGCCTCGGGAACGACGCATTGCTGCTGACCGCCGCGCTGTACGACACCGAGGTCACCAACGAGATC
Organism: Lysobacter sp. F6437; assembly: GCF_052547215.1. Lineage (NCBI taxonomy): Bacteria > Pseudomonadati > Pseudomonadota > Gammaproteobacteria > Lysobacterales > Lysobacteraceae > Lysobacter > Lysobacter sp. F6437. Next base: position 34,328 of record NZ_JBQWRB010000004.1, on the reverse strand, counting down.
GTGCAGGACCCGGTGGACCAGCAGTACTACCAGACCGGCCGCAAGCGCGTGCGCGGCGTGGAGATGAGCGCGGTCGGCCGGATCACCGATGCGTGGATGGTCTCGACCGGCTTCACCACGATGGACGCCGAGGTGGTCGAGGGCCCGACGGTTTCCGTCGACGGCTCGACCGACCTGGCCTATACCCCGAGCAGCGCGTTCACCGCCTGGACCACCTACCAGTTCCCGTTCGGGCTGACCGTCGGTGGCGGCGCGCGATATTCGGGCGAGATGAAGCGCGGCAATGACGGCGCGGTCGGCACCCCGGCGTTCACGGAGGATTACTGGGTGGTCGATGCGGTCGCCAGCTACGCGGTCAACGAACACCTCGACCTGCGCCTGAACCTCTATAACCTGCTCGACGAGGACTACGTGGCGGCGATCAACAAGAGCGGCTACCGCTACACCCCGGGTGCGCCTCGTTCGGCGATGCTGAGCGCCAGCTTCAGTTTCTGACCACACGTTGCCGGCCGTGGCCCGAAGGGTCGCGCAACCGGCGATGCGGCACGGACGCCTTCCCGATGCGGGAAGGCGTCCGCATGTTCAAGGAGGCCACCATGCTGTTGCACGTTCCCGCCGTCCTGGATTCCGGGCAGGTGGCGCAGTTCCGGCAGGCGCTGGATGGCGCCGACTGGACCGACGGCAAGCAGACCGTCGGCCCGCAGGGGGCGAAGGTCAAGCGCAACCTGCAACTGCCGGAGTCGTCGCCACTGCGCGCGCAACTGGGCGAGGCCGTCCTGGCGGCGCTGGCCGGCAACCCGCTGTACTTCTCGGCCGTATTGCCGGCGCGGACGCTGCCTCCGCGCTTCAACCGCTACGAAGGCGGCGGCCAGTACGGCTTCCACGTCGATGGCTCGGTGATGGCGCTGGCGGTGCCGGCCGGCTCGCCGCCACTCAACCTGCGCACCGACGTGTCGTGCACGCTGTTCCTGTGCGAACCCGACGAGTACGACGGCGGTGAGCTGATCATCAACGACACCTACGGCGAGCACGAGGTCAAGCTGCCCGCCGGCGACCTGATCGTGTATCCGTCCAGCAGCCTGCACCGGGTCGCTCCGGTGACGCGTGGCGCACGGCTGGCATCGTTCTTCTGGGCGCAGAGCCTGGTCCGCGACGACGGCCAACGCCAGATGCTGTTCGAACTGGATGCATCGATCCAGGCACTGACCGCCTCCAACGCCGACCCGGACGCCGTGCTGCGGCTGACCGGCGTCTACCACAACCTGCTGCGCCGCTGGGCGGAGACCTGATGTCGAGTTCAACCTTGTCCAACCTCACCTTCCGCAACGCGATATTCCAGGTCCACTGGCTGCTCGGCATCACGGCCGGCGTGGTGCTGGCGCTGGTCGGCTTCACCGGCGGCATGCTCAGTTTCGAGGACGAACTGCTGAAGGCGCTCAACCCCGGGGTGATGACCGTCGAGCCGCGTGGTGCAGCGCTGTCACCCGAGGCCCTGGTCGAACGCGTGCGCACGCAACGGCCGGAGGACGCGATCGCCTCGCTGCAGTTGTCGAACGAACCGGACGACAGCGCCGTGGTCGGCTTTGCGGCCAAGGACGGCGGCCGCCGCGGCAAGCGCGTGCATGTCGATCCCTATGATGGCCACGTACTGGCCGAACCCCGTTACAAGGAGTTCTTCAGCGTCACGATGCGGCTGCACCGCTGGCTGGTCGCCGACGACGTCGGCAAGCAGATCGTCGGCGCCTCGACCGTCATCCTGGTGTTCTTCTGCCTCTCGGGCCTGTACCTGCGCTGGCCCCGCCGCTGGGGCAGCCTGCGCACCTGGCTGGGGCTGGACTGGCGGCAGAAGGGCCGCAACTTCCTGTGGCACCTGCATTCGGTGGTCGGCACCTGGGTGCTGGTCGCCTACCTGGTGATGGCGCTGACCGGCCTGTGGTGGTCGTACGGCTGGTATCGCGATGCGGTCAACGACTGGGCCGGCAAGCAGGAGCGCGCGCAGCCGCGCGAAACTACCGATCGCGGCACACCGCCGCCGCTCGACATCGACTCGGCCTGGCAGGCCTTCAACGACAGGGCGCCGGCGTGGAGCACCGCCACGCTGGGTTGGCCGAAGGACGAGGACGGCGAGCCGTTGAGCTTCCGCTACCTCGACGCCGACCCCGCCCACGAGCGCGCCCGCAACGAACTGCAACTGGACCGCTGGAACTTCGACGTGGTCGCGCACCAGCGCTACGACGATGGCACGTGGCGGCAGAAGATCGGCGCCAGCATGTTCGCGCTGCATCGCGGCAGCTTCTTCGGCACCGGCGGCGTGGTGGTGTTCATGCTCGCCAGCCTGCTGATGCCGCTGTTCACCATCAGCGGCTGGATGCTCTACCTCGACCGTCGCCGCAAGCAGCGCGCGGCCAGGGCGTTGGCGCGCAGTGTAGATGCGGGAGCGCCGACGGCGACGGGCAACACCACTGCCGACGTCGATACCGACGAGATCCTGATCACCCACGCCAGCCAGACCGGCACTGCCGAACGACTGGCCTGGCTGACCGCCGCCGCCCTGCAGGAAGCCGGTTGCGCGGTCGAGGTCCAACCGCTGGGCAAGCTCGCTCCGGCCGCACTCATCGACGGTCGCCGCGTGCTGTTCGTCGTGTCGACTTTTGGCGAAGGTGAAGCGCCGGACGCCGCACGCGCGTTCGCCCGGAAGATGCGTGGCGACGCGTCCTCGCTGTCGGGCTTGCGCTACGGCGTACTTGCGCTCGGCGACCGCGAGTATGGCGACAGCTACTGCGGTTTCGGCCGTGCGCTCGACCAGTGGCTCCACCACGCGGGTGCGCGTCCGTTGTTCGACCGGATCGAGGTCGATGGCGACGACACCGGCGCACTGCGTCATTGGCAGCACCATATCGGGCAACTGGGGGGCCGCCCCGACCTGCCCGACTGGAGCGCACCGCAGTACGGCCAATGGCGGCTGGTCGAGCGGACGCTGCTCAATGCCGGCAGTCCTGGCGGCCCGGCCTTCCATCTCGCGCTGGTGCCCGAGGCCGCCGCTGACATGGACTGGCAGGCCGGCGACATCGCCGAGATCGGTCCGCGCCACGCAGCGACGACCGTCACCGCATGGCTGGCCGATGGCCACTTCGACGGCGATGTGCGGGTGCAATGCGACGGCCGGGACGAAGCCCTAGCTGACGTCGTCGTCCGCTCGCAGCTTCCCGAAGCCGCCAGCGTGCGTGGCCACACGCCGCAGCAACTCGCCGAGGTGCTCAAGCCGCTGCCGCATCGCGAATACTCGATCGCCTCGTTGCCGGACGACGGCAGCCTGCAGTTGCTGGTCCGGCAGATGCGCACGCCCGACGGCCGGCTTGGCAGCGGCAGCGGGTGGCTGACCGACCACGTGGCGCCCGACGGAACGGTCGACCTGCGGATCCGCAGCAACCCGTCGTTCCATCCCCCGGCTGACGACCGTCCGGTGCTGCTGGTCGGCAACGGCACCGGCCTGGCCGGCCTGCGCGCGGTGCTGAAGGCGCGGACCAGGGCCGGTCAACACCGCAACTGGCTGGTGTTCGGCGAGCGCAGCGCCGCCCACGACGGGTTCCATCGCGACGAACTCGAACGCTTGCAGGCCGCCGGCCAGTTGCAACGGCTCGACCTTGTGTATTCGCGCGACCAGGCGCCGCGACGCTACGTCCAGCACCTGCTGGCCGAGGCGGCCGACGACCTGCGCGGCTGGCTCGGTGACAACGGCGCGATCTATGTCTGCGGCAGCCTCGAAGGCATGGCCCCCGCAGTTGACGCGGTGCTTGCAGACATCTTCGGCGTGGAGGCGCTGGAGGCGATGGCGGCCGACGGAAGGTACCGGCGCGACGTGTACTGAGGCGAAGCGTACCGGGGACGATCAGCGCGGCGCGATACGGATCAACAGCGCCTCGCCTCCGCCCTCGAGCACGTGCCGCAAGCGATCCTCGCCCGCAGCGAGGATCGCGGTGTCGCCGGTAGCCAGCGGCGGCAGGCCGGAGTCGTCGGCAAACCGCGCCTGTCCTGCGACCAGGTGCACCGCCCAGGTCGCCCGCGGTTCGGCAAAGATCACCATCGGCCCGACCAGTGGCCGATGCCACAGATCGGCCTGCACGCGCTCGCGCCGCCACATCAGGTTGAAGTCGTGGGTGATGCCGTCGAGCAGTTCGCCGCTGACCGCACGTTCACCGGCGAAGCGGTGCCTGTCGTGCGGCGGCTGCAACTCGACCGTATCGCCATCGTCGAAGCGCAGGCGCAGGCCGTTGCCCGCCAGCAGCACCAGCTCGCGATCGACGCCGGGAAAGGTCGAAAACGCCGCGTCACGCTCGATCTCGGCGATCGACAGGCGCCAGTCCCAATCGTCGGCATCGCCGCCGCGGCAAATCTCGCGGGTCCAGCCGAGCTGGTTGCGCCAGCGCTCGCGGCGGTACTCGTTGGCGGGGATGACGCGCGACCCGGGGGCGACACTCATGGGCGGAAGGTCCGGTGGAGTGCGACCAGTCTAGCGACGCCGATTTTGCAGGTGCAAAAAGTTGCCGGCCACCGCGGATCCTTCCGTGGTGGCCGGCGCACATCCATGTCCGGGAAGCTCCCGATGTCCAGTGGGCATCCAGGCCCGTATCTGCGCACCCGGCGCGGATTTCATTCCCGCGCGCGTGGGTTACGTGGGTTACTTGGCCTTCTTGGCCTTCTTGCTCTTGGCGCCACCGACAACGATCCGGTCGCGGTTCTTCTCGATCGTGCTCAGGCCGATGCCCTTGACCATCGCCAGTTGCTCGGCGCTGCGGAACGCGCCGTTGGCCTCGCGGTAGTCGACAATAGCCTTGGCCTTGGACGGGCCGACGTTGACCAGCACCTCGTCGAGGGTGGCGGCATCGGCGGTGTTGATGTTGACCTGGTCGGCAGCGAAGGCGGAGCCAGCGAACAGCAACGACAGCAACAGCGACCTGGCGACGACGGAAAGAAATTTCATGGTGGACTCCTGGGGAAAGTTGGGTTTCGTGTTCCGGCAGGCAATCCTTTGCCGGTGGCCAAAGTCTCGGCCCACGCCCCTTCCCCGCCCATTGGCGAAACCTCCACCCGCATCCCGGACGATGCCGCCGCGCGGTGTAGGAAAAGCCCTACGGCAACGGCGTTACAATGGCTTTCTTTGCATTCCCGAGGTCCGCCCATGGCTGCCAGCACGTTCGATTCCGCGCTTGTCGAGAGCTTCGTGGGGGGCAAGTGGGATGACGAGATCGTTCCGCAACTGGTCGACTACATCCGCATCCCGAACAAGTCGCCGATGTTCGACGCCGACTGGGTCGAGCACGGTTACATGGAGCAGGCGGTCGTGCTGATGGAAACCTGGGCGAAGGCACAGCCGATCGCCGGGATGCAGGTCGAGGTGGTCCGGCTGGAAGGCCGCACGCCGCTGATCTTCGTCGACATCCCGGCCGCCAACGGTGGCAGCGACGAGGACCCGGTGCTGCTGTACGGCCACCTCGACAAGCAGCCGGAGATGACCGGCTGGGACGACGACCTCGGCCCGTGGAAACCGGTGATCAAGGGTGACCGGCTGTACGGCCGTGGCGGCGCCGACGACGGCTACGCGATCTTCGGCTCGCTGACCTCGATCCTGGCGCTGCAGGAGCAGGGCCTGCCGCATGCGCGCTGCGTGATCTTGATCGAGGCCTGCGAGGAGTCCGGCAGCTACGACCTGCCGGCCTACGTCGACCATCTCGCCGACCGCATCGGCAAGCCGTCGTTGGTGGTCTGCCTGGACTCGGGCTGCGGCAACTACGAACAACTGTGGTGCACCACCTCGCTGCGCGGCCTGGCCGGCGGCAATTTCACGGTGAAAGTGCTCGACGAGGGTGTGCACTCGGGCGATGCCTCCGGCGTGGTGCCGTCGAGCTTCCGCCTGCTGCGCCAGCTGCTGTCGCGGCTGGAGGACGAGGACACCGGCCGGATCATCGTCGAGGGCCTGCACGTCGAGGTCCCGGCCGAGCGTCTGGAGCAGGCCCGCAAGTGCGCCGAGGTGCTCGGCAGCGCGGTGTTCGACAAGTTCCCGCTGCTCGACGGCATGCAGCCGATGAGCGACGACCTCGGTGAACTGGTGCTCAACCGCACCTGGCGCCCGGCGCTGTCGGTGACCGGCATCGACGGCATCCCGCCGCTGGCCTCGGCCGGCAACGTGTTGCGCCCGCACACCGCGGTGAAGCTGTCGTTGCGGTTGCCGCCGACACTGGATGGCAAGAAGGCCGGCGAGATCCTCAAGCGCACCCTGCTCGACAACCCGCCCAATGGCGCACATGTCGAACTGGAACTGGAAAAATCCTCGACCGGCTGGAACGCCCCGGCGCTGTCGCCATGGCTGAGCCAGGCGATCGACGACGCCAGCCAGGCGTTCTTCGGCAAGCCGGCGATGTACATGGGCGAAGGCGGCTCGATCCCGTTCATGGGCATGCTCGGCGAGAAGTTCCCGGGCGCGCAGTTCATGATCACCGGCGTGCTCGGGCCGCATTCCAACGCGCACGGCCCCAACGAGTTCCTGCACATCCCGATGGGCAAGCGGGTCACCGCCTGCGTCGCCCACGTGATCGCCGCCCACCACCAGGCCGGCACGCGCGGCGAGACCACCGGCGTGGCGGCCGCGGCCAGCACCCAGGAGCGCGGCGAGCACGGTTGCTGCTAGGACAGTTGCTGTTAGGATCGGGCGGCGGTACCAACCAAGGCTGAGGAGCAATCATGTTCGATGGCATTCTGGGGTACATCATCGGCGGCGCCGTGATCGGCGTCCTCGCACGTTTCTTCAAGCCGGGCGCCGACCCGATGGGCTGGATCATGACGATCCTGCTCGGAATCCTCGGCGCGGTCGCCGGCGGCTACATCGCCGGCATGCTCGGGGTTTCCAACCGGTTCGTGGTGTGGGTGATCGCGATCATCGCTGCGATCATCCTGCTCGTCATCTACCAGATGGTCAGCGGCAAGAAGGTCGACCGGCCAGGCTGACGTCTTTCCACAATTGCCACGCGTTATCCGACACCCCGGCCCTTGCCGGGGTGTCTTGCATTCACCGCTGTGCGCGATTCCCTGCGGCATGGCAGACCGGTAACCTGTGCGCTCTGCGGCCGATGCCGCCCCGGAGCCCGCATGACCCAGCCTGTCGACTGCCCCGATCGCGCCGCCGCGCGCCTGGCTTGGGCCCGTGCCGCCACCGGTGATGCCGGACTCGCGCTCGCCCGCGCCTCGACCGACGCCGGCTTCCGCAGCTACTGGCGCGCCAGCGCCGGCGACGCGATCGACGCCCCCACCCTGATCGTGATGGACTCGCCACCGGACAAGGAGGACGCGCGGCCATGGCTGCACATCCGCGAGTTGCTTGAAAGCAACGGCGTACGGGTACCCCGGGTGCTGGCGACGGACACCGATGCCGGCTTCCTGCTGCTGGAAGACCTCGGCGTCGACACCTACCTGCAGGTCATCGACGATGACAACGCCGACGCCCTGTTCGACGCCGCGATCGGCCAGTTGCTGAAGCTGCAGGCACTGCCCTGCCCCGCCGACCTGCCCGCCTACGACGAGGCCTTGCTGGCCCGTGAACTGCGCCTGTTCGACGAGTGGTACCTCGGCCGGCACCTCGGCGTCGCGCTCGACTGCGGGGAACTGGAGGAGCTGGAACTGGCGTACCGCCGCCTGGTCGATGCCGCGCTGGCGCAGCCGCAGGTGTTCGTGCACCGCGATTTCATGCCGCGCAACCTGATGCCGGTGGCAGGCGATCCCGCCGATGGCCCGGCCGTGCTCGATTTCCAGGACGCGGTGCGCGGACCGATCGCCTACGATCCACTGAGCCTGTTCAAGGACGCGTTCCTGGGCTGGCCCGAAGCCCGGGTGGACGGCTGGCTCGACCGCTACCATGCCCGCGCGCTCGCAGCCGGGCTGCCGGTACCGGCGCTCGCGCGCTTCCGCCGCGATGCCGACCTGATCGGAGTGCAACGCCACCTCAAGGTCATGGGAATCTTCGCGCGCCTGAACCATCGCGACGGCAAGCCGAAATACCTCGCCGACGCCCCGCGTTTCGTCGCCTATCTCGACGCGGTGTTGCCGAAGTATCCCGAGTTTGCGCCACTGGCCGCGATCATCGACCGCCACGTGCGGCCGACGCTGTGATGAAGGCGATGGCATGAAAGCCCTCATCCTCGCCGCGGGCCTCGGCGAACGCATGCGGCCGCTGACCGATCGCACGCCCAAGCCGCTGCTCGAAGCCGGCGGCAAGCCACTGATCGCCTGGCACCTGGAAAAACTGGCGGCACGCGGCGTGCGCGAGGTCGTGGTCAACACCAGCTGGCTGGCCGACCAGTTCCCGCAGGCGCTCGGCGACGGCGCGCGCTGGGGCCTGCGGCTGCATTTTTCCTACGAAGGCGCCACTCCACTGGAAACCGGCGGCGGCATGCACCACGCGCTGGCCCTGCTCCGCGACGGGGCCGGCCCGGACGCAACGTTCATCGCGGTCAACGGCGACGTCTGGACCGATTACGACTTCACCGCGCTTCCCGATGAACCGGTCGGTGATGCGCATCTGGTGATGGTCGACAACCCGCCGCAACATCCCGGCGGCGATTTCTCGCTGGGCGACGGTGGCTGGCTCTCGGCCGACGGCGAACCACGGCTCACGTTCGCCGGCATCGGCCTGTATCGACCGTCGCTGCTGGACGACTGGGAACAGGTCATCGGCGCGGCCGAAGGCGTCGACCAACAACCGCCGCGCTTCAAGCTGGCGCCGCTGCTGCGCGCGGCGATGGCGCGTGGGCGGGTCAGTGGCGAGCACCATCGCGGCCGCTGGACTGATGTCGGCACGCCACGGCGGCTGGCCGAACTGGACGGACAGCTGCGCGCCAGCCCCGGCCGGTTGTAGGAGCGGCTTCAGCCGCGATCTGGAGCCGGCGCGTGCGTCCGACTCTCCATCGCGGCTGAAGCCGCTCCTACAAGAACCCGAAAAGAGCCGGATAAAGGAGCCCTGCCAGAGCCGGAATCAGCGGGCTCCGCTCACCCACCCAGCAACTGCCGCAGGAACGGCACGGTGATGCGCCGCTGCGCCGCCAGCGATGCGCGGTCGAGCTTGTCCAGCAATGCGGTCAGGCCGGCCATGTCGCGCTCGACCCGCTTCAGCAGCCAGTCCAGCGCGGTCTCCTCCAGCACCCAGCCACGCCGACGGGCACGCTGGCGCAGCACCTCGCGACGGCCCTGCTCATCGAGCGGTTGCAGGGCGATCCGGCTGCACTGCGCGAGCCGCGAACGCAGGTCGGGCAAGCCGATTCCGAGCGCGTCGGGCGTCGCGCGGGCGGCGTAGATGATCCGGCTGCCCGCGGTGCGCGCGCGGTTGTGCGCGTCGAACAGGGCGACCTCGTCCCCACGGTTCCCGGCAATCGCCTCCAGTCCGTCCAACGCCAACACGTGGTTGCCTTCCAACGCGTGCAACGCATCCCCGGCGCGACCTGCCGCGGCGGCCAGCGGCAGGTAGGCGGCACGCCGACCGGATGCCTCCACGGCGGCGCAGGTGGCCAGCAACAGATGGGTCTTGCCGACGCCCCCGGGACCGGCCAGGTACAGCCAGTCCCCACTGCCGCCGTCGGCCAGTGCCTGCAACTGCTCGATGGCGCCCGCGGCGGCGCCGACGAACGTATCCAGCCGCTGGTCCGGCGGATAACGCAGCGCCAGTGGCAGTTGCGGTCCGGGCGACGCGGGCGTCGGCCGCTCGCCGGGCGCCCCCGGTTTCACTCGCCTTCCGGTTCGCGCGGATAGGTGCCCGTCGCACGGTCCATGACGATCGCAGGTTGCTCGCCGGCGTACAGCCGGCTGTGGGTGTAGCGCTCCTGCGCATAGCGCAGCAGCACGTTGGCGATGGCGGCCACCGGCAGTGCCAGCAACATGCCGAGGAATCCGAACAGTTGGCCGCCGGCCAGCACCGCGAAGATCACCGCGACCGGATGCAACCCGATCCGGTCGCCGACCAGCTTGGGTGTCAGCCAGTAACTCTCGATCACCTGGCCGAGGCCGAACACCACGAGCACACCCGCGACGTGTTGCCAGTCGCCAAACTGCACGAGCGCGGCGATGCAACCCAGGATGATGCCGCTGGCGGGGCCTACGTACGGCACGAACGTCAGCAACCCGGCGATGATGCCGATCAGGATGCCGAGATCGAGGCCAACGCCCCACAGCCCGACGCCATACATCACTCCGAGGATCAGCATTACCAGGAACTGGCCACGCAGGAACCCGCCGAGCACCTCGCTGGACTCGCGCGCCAGGCGGCTGGTGGTAGCCAGGTGGTCGCGCGGCACCAGCGATGCCACGCGGGCGACCAACAGGTCCCAGTCACGCAGGAAGAAGAACGTGATGATCGGCAGCAGTGCCACGTTGGCGACCAGCGCCAACAGCGCGAAACCCGATCGCGACATGTAGCCCAGCAGGGTGGATGCGACACCGCCGGCGCGCTCCCAGTTGTCGCGGACCAGGTCGATCAGGCTGCCGATGTCGAGCCAGCGCGTCAGCTCGATACCGGTGCGGGCCTCGGCCCACGGCAGCGCGGTCTGCATGAACCAGGCCTGGTACTTCGGCATCGACAGCACCAGGGTGTGGATCTGGTCCTCGATGGTCGGGACCAGCAACACGAGCGCCAGGATCACCAGCAAGGCCATCGCGGTGAACACGAGGGCGACGGCGGCGTTGCGCGAGCGGCCGGCGCGCTGCAGTTTGTCGGCCAGCGGATCGCCCAGCCACGCCAGCATGGCCGCGAGCACGAACGGGGTCAGGATCGGCGCCAGTAGCCACAGCAGCCAGCACAGGCCTACCCCGAGTGCCGTCCATTGCAGCCGCCGCAGGAACCGGGCGATGTCGTCCAGCGGATGGTTGTGTTCCATCAAGGCAGGTCCTTCAGCGCAGCCGGTATACGGCCGGGGCGCGCTCGCCAACGTCGTCGGGCTGGCCATCGACAGCCGTGTCCATGCCGTCCAGCGGGCTGCCGAGGGCGCTTGCCGCCAGCACGTCGTCACCCGCGACCATGCGCGCGAGGCCGGACAGGCCCGAGACCAGGTCGAGGTTGAACTCCACCGACTGTGGCGTCGCGCTCAACGGCGTGATGCCGCGCACCACCGCCAGCTGTTGCAGGTAGCCCGACAGGCGCACGTAGTCATCGGCGCTGTCGAGCCCGGTGAAGGCGACCCGGTAGGTTCCCGGCGGACCCGCTTCGGAACGCTTGGCATAGCGCTTCATCAACGCATCGGCCGCGCCGTCGGCGCCGGTGGCCATGACCTGCCGCGCGTTGGTGCCTTCCTCGCTCCAGCGCGACAGTACCCTGCCGTTGTCGACGAAGATCCAGTCAGCCTTCCAGCCACCGTCGTTGCGGTAGAGCTTGCCGATCAGCTGCATCGGCGGGCTGTAACGGCGGGATGCGCGCGCGACCGCGGCGGTGTCGCCACGCCAGATCGCACCGACCACGGCCTGTTCGGCGGCGCTGCCATTGGGCAGGCCCAGCCGATAACCGCGCTTCTTCGCGCGATCGAGGGTCGAACTCGCCGCGGCCGCTTTCGACAGGCCGACCAGGCGCGGGCCACTGCCGTCGTCGATCGCCAGCCACAACACCGGCTTGGGGCGCGGCTGCGGCCAGACCGCCAGGCCCATCGCGGCGGCCAGTGAATCGACCTTGTCCTGGTCGAAGCGCACCACCAGCATGGTGTCGAAGCTGGGCGCGCCGCTGGCCGAAACACCTTCGTCCTGGCGGTAGTCGAAGCCTTCGACGTAACGCTCGGCCTGCCGCAACTCCTGCGCCATGCCGGGCTGGGACGCGGCGTTGCGGTCGCCCGACAGCTTGCCCAGCACCTGCGCCAGCGCGCGGGCGAAGGCGGTGTCGCGTTCACCGGCGCCCTGGGTGTTGACCTCGACCTCGGCCGAATACACGCCCTGCGCCGCGGCACGCGTGCCCTCGACCCGCTGCGCCGAGGCGGCGAAGCTGGCCAGCAACAGCATCGCCACGCCTGCCGCGAGCAGCCATCGCAGGCCGGTACTCCGGGCGTTGCGGCCGATTGCCGCATCGGTTGCCACAGCGTTTGCGCGCGCCATCGTTGTCCCTGGGGGTGGGTGTGCGGGAAATGGTGCCCCACGGGGGCCGGTACGTCCATTGAAGCCAGGCGGCTAGCCGCGCTGACGCGGGAAGCGCCGGGCCGACGGCGGCTGCTAAAATCGAGGATTCCCCGCGCCCTCGAGCCCGACGTGACCGCCTCCACTCCCGATGCACCCACGCCCCCCACCCCGCTGACCTACCGCGATGCCGGTGTCGACATCGACGCGGGCAACGAACTGGTCGAGCGGATCAAGCCGCTGGTCAAGCGCAGCTTCCGGCCCGAGGTGATGGGCGGGCTGGGCGGCTTCGGCGCGCTGTTCGACCTGTCGGGCAAGTACCGCGAGCCGGTGCTGGTCTCGGGCACCGATGGCGTCGGGACGAAGTTGAAACTTGCCCAGCAACTCGGCCGCCACGACACCATCGGCATCGACCTGGTCGGCATGTGCGTCAACGACGTGCTGGTGCAGGGCGCCGAGCCGCTGTTCTTCCTCGACTACTTCGCCACCGGCAAGCTCGACATCGACACCACGGTGGCGGTGGTCGGCGGCATCGCCCGCGGCTGCGAGGAAGCCGGCTGCGCGCTGATCGGCGGCGAGACCGCCGAGATGCCCGACATGTACGGCCCCGGCGAGTACGACCTGGCCGGCTTCACCGTCGGCGCGGTCGAAAAGTCCGAACTGCGCGACGGCGCCCGGGTCGAGGCCGGCGACGTGCTGATCGGCATCGCCTCGTCGGGTCCGCACTCCAATGGCTACTCGCTGATCCGCAGGATCTTCGATCGCGCAGGCCGGCCGGCCGATGTCGATGTCGGCGGCGTGCCGTTGCTCGACGCGCTGATGGCGCCGACCGCGCTGTACGTCAAACCGGTGCTGGAGCTGCTGCGCGGCGCCCATGGCAACGCCATCCACGCGATGGCGCACATCACCGGTGGCGGGCTGAGCGAGAACATCATCCGGGTGATCCCGGACGGACTCGGGTTGCGGATCGAGGCCTCCGCCATCGTGCTGCCGCCAGTGTTCGACTGGCTGCAGCGCGAGGGCGCGGTGGCCGACGTCGAGATGTGGCGCACCTTCAACTGCGGCGTCGGCTTCGTGCTGGTGGTGCCGCAGGGCGAAGTGGCCGCGGTCGAGGCCGAACTGCAAGGCCTGGCGCTGGCCCATCGCCGGATCGGCGAGGTCGTCCCGGCCGCCGATGGCGAGCGCGTGCATATCGGCTGAGGCGACACCGTGGCTTTCCGCATCGCGGTCCTCGCCTCCGGCCGCGGCAGCAACCTGCAGGCGATCATCGATGCAATCGACGGCGGCCACCTCGCCGCCGAGCTGGCCGGGGTTTTTTCGGACAAGCCCTCGGCGTTCGCGCTGGAACGCGCGCGCGACATCGGCGTGCCGGCGATCGCGGTCCGTCCGCGCGATTTCGCCAGCCGCACGGCGTGCGATGAAAATCTGTTCAGCCAGGTCGATGCCGTTGCTCCCGACCTGATCGTCTGCGCCGGCTACATGCGACTGCTCAGCGCGCGCGAAGTCAGCGCGCGGCACGGCCGCATCATCAATATCCATCCGTCGCTGCTGCCCGCGTTCAAGGGCTTGCACACGCACCAGCAGGCGCTTGATGCGGGTGCCAGCGTGCATGGCGCCAGCGTCCACTACGTGACTCCCGAGCTCGATGGCGGGCCGGTGATCGCACAGGCCCGGGTTGCCGTCGAGCCCGGTGACGATGCCGAGCGACTGGCGCAGCGCGTGCTGGCCCGTGAACACCCACTGTTGCTGGCGACGCTGCAATGGCTGGTTTCCGGCCGGGTACGACTGGCCGGGCCGGCCAACGGATCGCGGGTCGAGCTCGACGGCCAGCCGCTGTCGGCTCCGCTTCAGCTTGGCACTGGCACTGTCCTCCCCGAACCGGCCCTGCCGCCGGCAACCCCCACCCGTCCGCCTCCACCTTTCCTGCGATGAACCCGATGCGCCGACCGTTGCTTCCCGCCGCCCTCGCCCTGTTGCTGCCCTTGGTGGCAATGGCGCAAACGCCACCGCAGGCAGCCCCGTCACAGGAAGCGGCGTCGGTTGCGACTGCCGCGCAAGCCGATGTGCCGGCACCCGAGCCGGCGCTGCAGCCGTTCGTCGCCAATTACCTGGTCTACAAGGCCGGCAAGCCGCTTGGCGAGGCAACCATGCAACTGGTCCGGCAGCAACCGCCGCGCTGGCGGGTCGACCTGGTCATGCGCGGCACGCGCGGGCTGTTCGGCCTGGCCGGTATCAACGCCGAACAGAGCACCGTGTTCGACGTGGCCGGTGAAACTTACCGCCCGCTGACCCAGGCGACGGTCAACAAGTCGATATTCACGCGCAAGCAAACCATCGGCTTCTACGATTGGCGTTCGAATGCGGCGCGTTGGGAGGGCGAGGTCGATGAGGACCATCCGGGCCCGGTCGCGCTGGAGGCCGGCGACATGACCGGCCTGTTGATCAACCTCGCGGTGATCCGCGACGCCGAGCCGGGCAAGACCCTGCACTACCGGTTCGTCGACGATGGCCGCACGCGCGACCACACCTACGTCGTCGCCGGACAGGTCGACAGCATCACCGTCGGCAACCTGTCCTACAAGGCGATGAAAGCCACCCGGGCCAAGGACGCCAACGAGGAGACCGTGATCTGGGTGGCCCGCAACGTCCCCACCCCGATCCGCATCCTGCAACGCGAAAACGGCGAAGACACCTATGACTTGCGCCTGGTCGAATACAGAGGAGTTGATTGAATGGCGATGACGACGACGCACGCACGCACGCTGGACAAGCCCCGCTCGCGGCTGCACGCACTGTTCGCCGCGACTGCCGCGGCAACGTTGCTGGCCGTGGCCAGCCTTCCCGCGCAGGCGGTCGAACCGTTCAGCGCCGACTACCAGGCCAGCTACATGGGCATGCAGGCCAACGGCAAGATGACCCTGGCCCCGGCCGGCGATGACCGTTGGCGCTACAGCCTCGACATCAGCAACTCGCTGGCATCGCTGAGCCAGAGCACCGTGTTCGAGGAGAACGGCGGCCAGTGGCGTCCGGTCAGCAGCAAGGACTCGTCCAACGTGCTGGTCAAGAAGTCCGACAAGAACGCGACCTACGACTGGTCCAAGGGCGTCGCGAGCTGGAGCGGCGACGTCAAGGCCGATCGTGCCGGCCCGGTCAAGCTCAAGCCCGGCGATCTCGACGCGCTGATGATCAACCTCGCCCTGGTGCGCGACCTGGAAGCCGGCAAGCCGTTGAACTACCGCATGGTCGACAACGGCCGGGTCAAGCAGATGAGCTACAAGGTCGCCGGCAAGGAGAAGATCAGCGTCGGCGGCGAGCAGAAACAGGCGACCAAGCTGGTCAACACCGACGGCGACAAGCAGACCATCGCGTGGGTCGTGGACGGCATGCCGGTGCCTGCGCGGATTCTGCAACGCGAGGATGGCGAGGACGCGATCGACCTGCGGGTGAAGTCGGTGCATTGACGCGCGACCGAATCAGCTTCGAGCCCCGAACGCCCCGCAATGCGGGGCGTTTTTCGTAGCGACGCTGTCTGGTCTTTCGTAGGAGCGGCTTCAGCCGCGATCGAATGGTGGGTCGCCCATGCCGATTACCGATCGCGGCTGAAGCCGCTCCTACGAAAGGCCAGCGACCGAAAGGCCGGTGACGGCGGGTCACCCGATGCGGCGGATCTTCGCCCCCAGCCCCGACAGTTTTTCCTCGATGTTCTCGTAACCGCGATCCAGGTGGTAGATCCGGTCGATGGTGGTTTCGCCCTGCGCCACCAGGCCGGCCAGGATCAGCGAGGCCGATGCACGCAGGTCGGTCGCCATCACCGGCGCGCCGCTGAGCTGGTCGACGCCGCGCACCACCGCGGTGTGGCCGTCGACGCGGATGTCGGCACCGAGCCGCAGCAGTTCGTTGACGTGCATGAAGCGGTTTTCGAAGATCGTCTCGTTGATCACCCCCACGCCGTCGGCAACACAGTTCATCGCCATGAACTGCGCCTGCATGTCGGTCGGGAACGCCGGGTGCGGTGCGGTGGTGATGTTGACTGCCTTCGGCCGACGGCCGTGCATGTCGAGGGTGATGCGGTCGTCGATGCAATCGATGTCGGCGCCGGCCTCGACCAGCTTGTCCAGTACCGCCTTCATCGTGTCCGGCCGCGAGCAGCGCGCGGTGATGCGGCCGCCGGTCATCGCCGCGGCGACCAGGAAGGTGCCGGTCTCGATCCGGTCCGGCACCACCGAATGGGTACCGCCGTGCAGCCGCTCGACACCTTCGATCACGATCCGTCCGGTGCCGGCGCCCTCGATCTTCGCGCCCATCGCCTTCAGGCATTCGGCGAGGTCGACGATCTCCGGCTCCAGCGCGGCGTTCTCGAGGATGGTGGTGCCCTCGGCAAGGGTCGCCGCCATCAGCACGTTCTCGGTCGCGCCGACGCTGACCATCTCGAACACGTGGCGCGCGCCCTTGAGGCGGTCGGCGCGGGCATTGATGAAGCCGTTCTCGACCGTGACGTCCGCACCCAGCGACTGCAGGCCCTTGATGTGCAGGTCGACCGGGCGCGAGCCGATCGCGCAGCCACCGGGCAGCGACACCTCGGCGTGGCCATAACGGGCCAACAGCGGACCGAGCACCAGCACCGAGGCACGCATGGTCCGCACCAGTTCATAGGGCGCGACCTGGCTGTGCACGGTGGTCGGGTCGACGGTGATGCTCCCGCTTCCGCCTGGCGCGCGCTCGTCGAAGCTGACGCCGGCACCGATCTCGGCCAGCAGCCTGGCCGTGGTCACCACGTCATGCAGGTGCGGCACGTTGCGGATCGCCACCGGCGCGTCGGCCAGCAGCGTCGCGCACAGGATCGGCAGCACTGCGTTCTTTGCGCCGGAAATCGTTACCTCGCCATTTAGCGGGACGCCGCCCTCGACCACGATCTTCTGCATCGGTCAGGCCTGCCCTTGTGTTGCAGAAGCACGTTCGACCGGTGTCAGCGTCTTCAATGCCAACGCGTGGATCTCGCCACCCATGCGATCACCAAGGGTCGCGTAGACCATCCGATGGCGCGCGAGCGGCAACTTGCCGGCAAACGCGTCGCTGATGACGGTCGCCTCGAAATGCACGCCGTCGTCGCCGCGCACGTCGGCGAGGGCGCCGGGCAGGCCTTGCTCGATCAGGGATTTGATGGTGTCGGGATTCAAGGGAGTCGGAACCGGTTGAGTGGGCAATGCGCAAGTGGGCATCGCACGGGTGAGCATTGAATGAACCGCCCCGCGATGGGCGGGCTTTTGCGCGGGGATGCGCGTAAAATCAACCGTTCTAGCCTAGCGGAAAGCCCCCTGCTCCGAAATGGCAACATTCCCAAGCACTCCCAGCAAACCGATGGCCGATGACGGCCATGCTCCGGCCGATGGCCCGACCGACGCCGCCCTGGCTGGCTGCGGTCGCCGCGTGTTCGAAATCGAGGCACAGGCGCTCGCCGCCGTGTCCGAGCGGCTCGACGGCGACTTCAGCGCCGCCTGCCGGTTGATGCTCGGGGCCCGTGGCCGGGTGGTCTGCACCGGCATGGGCAAGTCCGGCCACGTCGCCCGCAAGATCGCCGCGACCCTGGCCTCGACCGGCACCCCGAGCTTCTACGTGCACCCGGGCGAGGCCGGCCACGGCGACCTGGGCATGATCACCGACGCTGACGTCGTCATCGCGTTGTCGTACTCGGGCGAGAGCGACGAGGTGCTGATGCTGCTGCCGGTGCTCAAGCGGCAGGGCAACAAGCTGATCACGATGACCGGCCGCCCGACCTCGACCCTGGCCCACGCGGCCGACGTGCACCTCGACGTCAGCGTGCCCGCCGAAGCCTGCCCGATCGACCTCGCCCCGACCTCCAGCACCACCGCGTCGCTGGCGATGGGTGACGCACTGGCGGTCGCGTTGATGGAGGCGCGCGGCTTCACCGCCGACGACTTCGCCCGCTCGCACCCGGCCGGTGCGCTCGGCCGCCGCCTGCTGCTGCACATCGCCGACATCATGCACGGCGGCGACGACGTGCCGCGGGTCGGTCCCGCTGCCACCGTCAGCGAAGCGCTGGTCGAGATGAGCCGCAAGCGGCTGGGCATGACCGCGATCGTCGAGCCCGATGGAAAATTGCTTGGCCTGTACACCGACGGCGACCTGCGCCGCAGCCTCGACGACCGCAACGTCGACCTGCGCACCACCCGCATCGATGCGGTGATGACCCGCTCGCCGAAGACCATCGACTCCGAGGCGCTCGCGGTCGAGGCGGCGCAGCTGATGGAGGCGCACAAGATCGGCGGCCTGCTGGTGGTCGATCGCGAACAGCGCGTGGTCGGCGCGCTCAACATCCACGATCTGCTGCGCGCGCGGGTGGTCTGAGCGATGCCCTACCAGCACCACAACGACTATCCCGCCGGCGTCCGCGAGCGCGCCTCGCGGGTGCGGCTGGCCTGCTTCGACGTCGACGGCACCCTGACCGACGGGCGCCTGATGTTCGACAGCGAAGGACGCGAGACCAAAGCCTTCCACGTGCACGACGGCCTGGGCCTGGTGCTGCTGCGCAAGGCGGGGATCGAGGTCGCCTTCATCACCGCGCGCGAGAGCAGCATCGTCCAGCACCGCGCCGCCGAGCTGGGACTGACCGAAGTACATACCGCGGTCAAGGACAAGCTGGCGCGCGTCGGCGAAATCGCCGCGCGGCTCGGCATCGGCATGGACGAGGTCTCGTTCATGGGCGACGACCTGCCCGACCTGCGGGTGATGTTGCAGGTGGGCTTTGCCGCAGCGCCATCCAGCGCCCATCCCTGGGTGCGCGAACGTGTCCACTGGCGCACTGCCGCCGCGGCCGGACAGGGCGCCGTCCGGGAATTCTGCGATCTGCTGCTGGCGGCGCAGGGTCGCGCCGATGCGTTGCTGGATGACGTCTCCCGGATCGAGGGTGCGCGGGTCGAGGGCACCGCATGAGACTGCCCGATGTGAGCTGGCGCCTGATGGTCTCGCTGGTGTTGCTGGCGGTGGCCGCGATCAGTGGCTGGTCGCTGTGGTCCAAGCGCAGCGCGCCGGCCGAGGAGGCGATGGCCGCCGGTGGCCGGCCCGATTACGTGCTGCGCGACTTCGAGCTGGTCGCGCTGGATGCGCAGGGCCGGGAGTCGTTCACCCTGCGCGCGCCGGAACTCGCCCGCGACCCGGCCACCGAGACGATGGAGATCGCGACGCCGCTGTTCCTGATCCCGCCGCGCGGTGGCGAGGGCGATGCCTGGGAAGTGCGGGCCAGGCGCGGCTGGGTCAGCGCCGAGGGTGACGAGCTGCGCCTCAACGGCAAGGTCAGGGCCGAGAGCGACGGCCGCACCGAGCCCAAGGTGACGATCAACACCGAACAGCTGAACGTCTTCCCCGAGGACGACCGGGTGACCTCGCCCGTCGCGGTCACCATTAATCGGCCCGGCTCTATACTTCGCGGCAATGGTCTCGAGGTGAACCTGGCCAGCAAGCAGTACACCCTCCAGTCCGAGGTCCGCTCCCGCTATGTCCCCTGACAACTTCCCCCAACGCGCCACCCTGCGGCGACTTGCCGGCTGGATGATCGTCGCCATCGCGATCGTCGCCAGCCCGCTGGCAATGGCGCGCAAGTCCGACCGCGACAAGCCGATGGACGTCAACGCCGGCAAGCAGGTCGGCAGCCTCGACGACGCCACCCCGACCGTGTTGTCGGGCGGCGTAACGATCGACCAGGGCACCCTGCACGCCGAAGCCAGCCGCGCCGAGATCAGCACCCGCGGCGGCGAGATCTCGCGGGTGGTGTTCAACGGCAGCCCGGCGCGGTTGAAGCAGCAACTCGACGACGGCACGCCGATGAACGCCGTCGCCAACAAGATCGACTACAACGTCAACAACGAAACCGTGGTGTTCACCGGCAGCGTGAGCATCAAGCAGCCACGCGGCACCCTCAGCGGCGAGCGCGTGGTCTACAACATGGCCAGCGGCCAGGTCACCAGCGGTGGCGAAGGCAACGGCCGGGTCAACATGCGGATCATGCCGAAGAATGCGGATGCCGGTGCGGATGCGGATGCGGATGCGGATGCGGATGCCAGTGAAGAGCCGGCCGAACCCGCCGACAACGACGCCGAACCGCCCGCGGAGGGCGGCTGATGCTGGTCGCCCAGGGCCTGCGCAAGGCCTACCGCTCGCGCGAGATCGTGCGTGATTTCGGGCTGACCCTCGACGCCGGCGAAGTGGTCGGCCTGCTCGGCCCCAACGGCGCCGGCAAGACCACCTGCTTCTACATGATCGTCGGCCTGGTCCCGGCCGATGCCGGGCAGATCACGCTCGACGGCAAGGACATCACCGGCGACCCGATGTACGTGCGCTCCAAGTACGGCGTCGGCTACCTGCCGCAGGAGCCGTCGGTGTTCCGCAAGCTCAGCGTCGCCGACAACCTGCGGGTGGTGCTGGAATTGCGCGACGACCTCGACAAGGCCGGCCGCGAGCGCGAACTGGCCGCGTTGATGGACGAACTGCAGGTCACCCACGTCGCCGACCAGTTGGGCGCAAGCCTGTCCGGCGGCGAGCGACGCCGGGTCGAGATCGCCCGTGCGCTGGCCAGCAAGCCGCGGCTGATGCTGCTCGACGAACCGTTCGCCGGCGTCGACCCGATTTCGGTCGGGGAAATCCAGCGAATCGTGCGCCACCTCAAGAATCGCGGCATCGGCGTGCTGATCACCGACCACAACGTCCGCGAGACCTTGGGTATCTGCGACCGTGCGTATATCCTCAACGAAGGCGGCGTGCTCGCGCAGGGGGCTCCGGACGCGCTGCTTGCCAACCCCGACGTGCGTCGCGTCTACCTGGGCGAAACCTTCCGCCTGTAGTGATGATGCAACGCAACGGCCGTCGGATTCGCCAGGTCGCGTTTGCAATCCATCATGAAGCCCCGTCTCCAAACCTCCCTCAGCCAACACCTGGTGATGACCCCGCAGCTGCAACAGGCGATCCGCCTGCTGCAGATGTCGGCGATCGAGCTGGAGGCCGAGCTGGTCAATGCGGTGGAAAGCAACCCGCTGCTGGACTGGACGGAAACCGCGATCAGCAGTGACCGCACCGAAGACGCAGTGTCGAATGGCGATGGCCATGCGCAGGACTCCAGCCTCGACACCCCGCCCCCGCCCGAGGCGGACTGGGGTGCCAACGACGGCGAGACCTGGTACCAGCGCGTCGGTCCCGGCGACCCGGGTGACGAAGGCTCGGCAGCCGAACAGGTAGCCGAGGCCGAGACCCTGCACGACCACCTGTTGTGGCAACTGCACCTGAGCCCGCTGTCACCGCGTGATCGCCAGATCGCGGTCGCCCTCATCGAATCGATCGACGACAACGGCTACCTGCGCGAACCGCTGGAATCGATCGCCGCCGGCCTCGAGGCCGAACTCCACGCCGGCAGCGAGGAAATCCAGACGGCGCTGTGCCAGATCCAGCGCTTCGACCCGGTCGGCGTCGGCGCGCGCGACCTGGCCGAATGCCTGCGGTTGCAACTGGAGCAACTGCCCACCGACACCCCGGGCCGGGACCTGGCCTGGAAACTCGCCAACGGACCGCTGGAGCGGCTGCCGCGGATCGGGGTCAGCGGCCTGGCCAGCGAGATGAAGCTCGACGAAACCGAGGTCGACACCGCCGTCCAGTTGCTGCGCTCGCTCGACCCCCGCCCCGGCGCCCAGATCGGCGCGATCGCGACCGACACCTACGTCGCCCCGGACGTGGTCATCTGGCGCCAGCATGGCCTGTGGCGGGTCGCGTTGTCGGACAGCATGCGCCCGCGGGTGAGCATCCACCGCGGTTACGAAGGCATGATCCGCCACGCCAGCGCGTCCGACGCCAGCTACCTCAAGGGCCACCTGCAGGAGGCCCGGTGGCTGCTCAAGAGCCTGGAGGCACGCGGCGACACCTTGTTGAAGGTCACCCGCTGCCTGCTGCGCCAGCAGGCAGGCTTCCTCGAATTCGGCGACAGCGCGCTGCGGCCGCTGACCCTGCGCGAGGTCGCCGCGGAAATCGGCCTGCACGAATCCACGGTGTCGCGCGCGATCGCGCGCAAATACGCGCGCACCCCGCGCGGAACCATCCCGCTGCGCGGTTTCTTCGCGTCCGGCATCGATACCGGCGGTGGCGGAGAGGCCTCCAGCACCGCGATCCAGTCGATGCTGCGCCAGTTGATCGAAGCGGAAAATCCCCGCAAACCGCTGTCCGACGCGCGCCTGGCCGAAAGCCTGAAAGCGACCGGCATCCCGGTTGCCCGCCGCACCGTGGCGAAGTACCGCGAAGCGATGGGAATCGCGTCTTCACAGGACCGTGTACGCATGGCGTGACGCCGGTCGTCGACCGCCCGCCATTCACACCGGGCTGGGCTATGCTGGAGGCCCAAGTCGCGACGTAGGAGGTCTCCGATGCGTATCGAAACCCACGGCCAGCATGTCGAAGTCACTGCCGCCCTGCGCGACTACGTGGAAACCAAGCTCGAGCGGCTTGGACGCCATTTCGACCAGCCGTTCGACGTCCGTGCCCAGCTCAGCCTCGACAAGCCGAACCACCGCGCCGAGGCGACCGTCAACCTTGCCGGAGGCACCCTGCATGCCGATGCCACCGCGATCGACATGTACGCCGCGATCGACCTGCTCGCTGACAAGCTCGACCGCCTGCTGATGAAACACAAGGAAAAGCAGATCGCCCACAACCGCGGCGAGAGCCTCGCCCGCAGCGGCGAATTCGGCTAGCCCTCCATGCCGTTGCACGAGTTGTTGAGCGTCGACCGCATTGCGATCCTGACCGAGCCGGGCAACCGCGTCTCGGTCATCGACGCCGCGGCCCGGTTGCTGGCCGACCCGCTGTACGCCAGCGGCAACGCCGCCTGCGCCACCATCCGCGAGAGCCTGCAGGCGCGCGAGCGGTTGGCCAGCACCGCGATCGGCCACGGCGTGGCGATCCCGCACGGCCGGGTGGCCGGGATTGGCGAGAGCCGGGGTGCCTTCCTGCGACTGGCCGAACCGGTCGATTTCGACGCTATCGACGGCGAACCGGTGGACCTCGTGCTCGCCATGGCGATCCCGGAACACTCGCTGCAGGAACACCTGCAACAACTGGCGGAACTGGCCGAGCATTTTTCCAGCGCCGGCTTCCGTGATCGACTGCGCGCGGCATCCTCCGTCGCCGAACTGGGCCGCTACCTGCTGGACGGTGTCGATATCCGCACCCAACGACCGACGGTGGCCTGAAACGATGCCGATGTGCAACGCCCGGATCAGTGCCGGCGAGCTGTTCGAGCAGCAGCGCGACCGCCTCAACCTGAAATGGGTCGCCGGCCAGGAAGGCCGCGATCGTGTGCTGGAATCGGTCGAGACCGTGGCCCGTCGCCCATCGCTGGCCGGCTACCTCAACGCGATCTATCCCAACAAGGTGCAGATCCTCGGCACCGAAGAGCTGGCGTGGCTGGATGCGCTGGACTCGCGCCACCGCTGGGAAACGATCGAGAGGATCATGCAGTTCCGGCCGCTGGCGCTGGTGATCAGCAAGGGCCAGGCCTGCCCCGCCGACCTCGCCGAGGCCGCCGAGGAATCGCTCACGCCGCTGTGGAGTTCGCCGCTGCGCGGGCACGAGCTGCTGAACCACCTGCAGTACCACCTCGCCCGCACGCTGGCGCCGCGGATCACCCTGCACGGGGTGTTCATGGAGATCTACTCGATCGGCGTGCTGATCACCGGCGATGCCGGCGCCGGCAAGAGCGAGCTGGCGCTGGAGCTGATCAGCCGCGGTCACCGGCTGGTCGCCGACGACGCCCCCGAGTTCACCCAGATCGCCCCCGACGTGCTCGACGGCACCTGTCCGGAAATGATCCAGGACCTGCTGGAAGTACGCGGCCTGGGCGTTCTCAATATCCGCGAGATGTTCGGCGACACCGCGGTCAAGCACAACAAGTACCTGCGCCTGATCATCCACCTGACCCGGCCGACGGACGAACCGGACGATGCCCCGGCCGTGACCGGTCTGGAGCGGCTGACCGGCGAGAACAGCGCCCGCCGCGTACTCGACCTCGACGTGCCGACCACCCATCTGCCAGTGATGCCCGGGCGCAACCTGGCCGTGCTGGCCGAAGCCGCGACCCGCCTCCACAGCCTGCGGATGAAAGGCATGGACCCGGCGGCGGCGTTCATCGCACGGCACAGCAACTTCCTTGAACGCGGCGAAGTCTGAATGGCCACGAACGCTCCCTCCAACGCCACCCTGGTAATCGTCAGCGGCATGTCCGGTTCGGGCAAGTCGGTGGCGCTCAAGACCTTCGAGGACCTCGGGTATTACTGCGTCGACAACCTGCCGGCCGAGTTGCTGCCGGACTTCGTGCGCAGCGCCGCGGGGGATGGCGCCACGGCCGCCAAGCTGGCGGTCGGGATCGACGTGCGCAACAGCCACAGCGACCTCGGCAACCTGCCGTCGTGGCTGTCGGCGGTCGGCGAAATGGGACTGGACCCGAAGCTGATCTATTTCGATACCCGCGACGACGTCCTGCTCAAGCGCTACGCCGACACCCGCCGACGCCACCCGCTGAGCCAGCTGGGCCTGTCGCTGGCCGACGCGATCGCGCTGGAACGGCAGGTGCTCAAGCCGTTGCGGCAGCTCGCCGACATCCAACTGGACACCAGCGACCTCAACGTCCACCAAATGCGCCGCCACGTCATCACCGAGTTTGGGCTGGGCGACGACGGAACGGTGTCGCTGCTGTTCGAGTCGTTCGCCTACCGCCACGGCCTGCCGGCCGGTGCGGACTTCGTGTTCGATGCGCGCTGCCTGCCCAATCCGCACTGGGACCCGACCCTGCGGCCGTTGTCGGGCCGCGATTCGGCGGTCGCCGAGTACCTGGACACGCAACCGGAGGTGCAGGAATTCGCCGGCCAGATAAGCGACCTGCTGGACACCTGGCTGCCGCGGATGCAATCGGGTTCCACCCGCAGCTACATCACCGTGGCTTTTGGGTGCAGCGGCGGCCGCCACCGCTCGGTCTACCTGGCCGAGCGGTTGGCCGCCCACGCCCGCGAGCGCGGCTGGGACGAGGTCGCGGTGCACCATCGCGAGCTGGACTGAGCCCAACGACTTCCGGGGATCAGCCCCGGTCTGTTAACTTCCCGGGATGGCCGTCGGCATCCTCCTCATCACCCATCTTGGCATCGGTACCGCGCTGGTGGGCGTGGCGACCCGCCTGATGGACGCGTTGCCGCTGCGCACCGAAGCGCTTGAAGTGCCGTACGACGGCGACCCGGACGAATGGCTGCCGCGTGCCAGCGCCGCCCTGCGCAAGGTCGACGGTGGCGACGGGGTGCTGGTGCTGACCGACCTGTACGGCGCGACACCGAGCAACCTGGCCGCCCGGGTCGCGCAACTGGGCACGCCGGTGCGACGGGTGTCGGCACTGAGCCTGCCGATGCTGCTGCGCGTGATGAACTACGCCGAGCTGCCGCTGGACGAACTGCCGGCGGTCGCCGCCGCCGGTGCGCGCAACGGCGTGCGGCTGGACGATGCCTGAGACGGAAGCAAGGACCCCCAAATGATCGAACGTGAACTGACCGTCTCCAACCGCCTCGGCCTGCATGCGCGCGCCACCGCCAAGCTGGTGCAGTTGCTGTCGGGCTACCGCTGCAACGTGACGCTGATCGCCAAGGGCCGCGAGGTCAACGCCAAGAGCATCATGGGCGTGATGCTGCTGGCCGCCGGCCAGGGCACGGTGGTCAAGCTGCGGGCCGATGGCGACGACGAGGAGGCTGTGGCCGAAGCGATCACCGGCCTGTTCGAGCGTCGCTTCGACGAAGACCAGTAGGAGCGCCGATGCGGCAGGAATTTTCCGGGCTCGGGGCGTCGCG
Source organism: Lysobacter sp. F6437 (assembly GCF_052547215.1). Taxonomy (NCBI): domain Bacteria; kingdom Pseudomonadati; phylum Pseudomonadota; class Gammaproteobacteria; order Lysobacterales; family Lysobacteraceae; genus Lysobacter; species Lysobacter sp. F6437. Next base: position 8,322 of record NZ_JBQWRB010000004.1, on the reverse strand, counting down.
CGGCAGCGCGCTCGGCCGCGCCCGGGTGCGGCTGCCGCATGTCCTCGACGTGGTCGAGGAACGCATCGATGCCACGGTGGTCGAGGATGAACTGAAGCGCCTGCACGACGCGATCGACCGCGTTCGCACCGAAATGCACGTCATGCGCGAGCGCCTGCATGGCGCGCTCGCGCGCGAGGTCGGCGAGTTCCTCGACCTGCACGCACTGCTGCTCGACGACCCCGAGTTGCTGCAGGGCCTCGACGAACTGATCCGGACCGGCCGCTACAGCGCCGACTACGCGCTGCGGCTGCAACGCGACCGCATCGCCTCGGTGTTCGACACCATGGACGATGCGTACTTCCGCAGCCGGCTGGACGACATCGACCAGGTGATCGGCCGTGTGCATGCCGCCCTGCATCGCCGCGACGCTGGCATGGAAGGCGTCGCCGGCGAGATTCTGGTCACCGACAACGTCGCGCCCGCCGAGCTCGCCCAGCTGCAGGCGCAGGGCGTGGTCGCGATCGTCACCGCCACCGGCAGCGCGTTGTCGCACAGCGCGATCCTGGCGCGCAGCCTGCACCTGCCGCTGGTGGTCGGCGTCGCCAACGTGTTGCAGAAGGTCAATGACGGCGACGCGCTGATCGTCGATGGCGGCACCGGCCGGGTGGTGCTGGAACCGGCGCCCGACGACCTGCGCAGCCACCACGCGCGCCAGCGCGGCTACGCCCGCGAGCGGCGTGAGCTCAACCGCCTGCGGCGCGAGCCCAACCGCACCCGCGACGGCAGCGAGATCGAGATCTACGCCAACGCCGAGTCGCGCGAGGACGTCGCCGAAGCGCACGCGCTGGGCGCCACCGGCATCGGCCTGTACCGCACCGAGTTCCTGTTCCTGCAGCGCATGGAGCTGCCCGACGAGGACGAGCAGTTCCGCGCCTACCGCGACGTGGTGCTCGGCATGAGCGGCCGCCCGGTGACCATCCGCACGCTCGACCTGGGCGCCGACAAGGCCGACCGTACCGGGCTGGCCCTGCGCGACGAACCCAACCCGGCGATGGGCCTGCGCGGCGTGCGGTTGTCGCTGGCGCGCGCCGGCCTGCTGGAAACCCAGTTGCGCGCGATGCTGCGCGCGTCCGGCTACGGCCCGCTGCGCATCCTGCTGCCGATGATCAGCAGCCGCGAGGAAGTGCGCACGGTCCGCACCGAGATGATGCGGATCGCCCGCGACCTGCGCAGCGAAGGCCACGAGATCGCCGACTACGTGGCGCTGGGCGCGATGATCGAGGTGCCGGCCGCGGCGATCTCGCTGTCGACGTTCATCGGCGGGGTCGACTTCCTGTCGATCGGCACCAACGACCTGATCCAGTACCTGCTCGCCGCCGACCGCGACAACGAGGCCCTCGGCGACCTGTACACCGCGCTGCACCCGGCGGTACTGCGGCTGCTGCGCGACGTGATCCGGCTGGCCGCGGCCCGCAACACCCCGGTCGCGGTCTGCGGCGAACTGGCCGGCGATTCGAAATTCGCCCCACTGCTGCTGGCACTGGGGCTGGAGCAGTTCAGCTTGCATCCGACCTCGCTGCTGGAGGTCCGCCGGACCATCCGCAATTGCGACCTCGACCGCCTGCGTGCGAACGCGCCGGCCCTGATGCGCGCGCGCGACCGTAGCGAGATCGAACGCTGGCTCGAGGCGCAGACGGGTCATTGACCTGGCAATCCCGTAGGAGCGGCTTCAGCCGCGATCGGATAGTTGGCCGCTCGTCCGACTTCCGATCGCGGCTGAAGCCGCTCCTACAAGAGCGTGCTGGGCAGCGCCCACCGCAACAGCGATAATGCCGCGATGAACACCTGATTCGGTCGCGCATCCGTCGCAACGGCTGCCGCCCCGCCCGACCTTCCGGAGTCCGCATGGCCGAAGCCGACCGCCACGACAAGACCTCGCGCCAGCTGCGGCTGCTCTCCGAGGCGCTCGACAGCGGGCGGCTCGGGCCGGTCAAGCGGCTGGTCAACACCCTGTCGCCGGCCGAGATCGGGAACCTGCTGGAGTCGCTGCCGCCGGGCAAGCGCGTGGTGGTGTGGGGCCTGGTCGACGCCGAGGACGACGGCGAGGTGCTGGTCCACGTCGGCGACGAGGTCCGCGAGAGCCTGCTGGCGCACATGGACCCCGACGAGATCGTCGCCGCGGTCGAGGACCTCGACATCGACGACCTCGCCGACCTGGTCGAGGACCTGCCCGACACCGTCATCGACGAAGTGCTCAAGTCGATGGACCGCGAGAACCGCGAGCGCCTCGAACAGGTGCTGTCCTACCCCGAGGACACCGCCGGGCGCCTGATGAACCCCGACGTGGTGACGGTGCGCACCGACACCACCGTCGACGTGGTGCTGCGCTACCTGCGCCTGCGCGGCGAATTGCCCGAGCACACCGACCACCTGTACGTGGTCAGCCGGCGCCACCAGTACCTCGGCCGGATCGCGCTGGCCGCGCTGCTGACCCACGAGGCCGGCACCCCGATCAACCAGCTGATCGACGACGAGCAGCCCGCGATCGACGTCGAGGAATCGGCCAGCGAGGTCGCCCGGCAGTTCTCCGACCACGACTGGCTCAGCGCCCCGGTGGTCGACGACAACCACACCCTGCTCGGCCGCATCACCATCGATGACGTGGTCGACATCATCCGCGAACAGGCGGAACACCAGGCCCTGAGCGCGGCCGGCCTGGACGAGGACGAGGACCTGTTCTCGCCGGTGCGCCGCGCGTTCCGGCGGCGCCTGATCTGGCTTGGCGTCAACCTGTGCACCGCGTTCCTGGCGGCCGGCGTGATCGGCCGCTTCGAGGGCGCGATCGAGCAGATCGTCGCACTGGCGATCCTGATGCCGATCGTCGCCGGCATGGGCGGCAACGCCGGCACCCAGGTGCTGGCGCTGATGATCCGCGGCCTCGCACTGGGCCAGATCGGCTCGTCCAACGTCGGCGTGCTGCTGCGCAAGGAACTGGCGGTGGCCCTGATCAACGGCCTGTGCCTGGGGATCGGCCTGGGGCTGATCGTGCTGTGGTGGTTCCACGACCCGATGCTGTCGCTGGTGATCGGTTGCGCCCTGACCATCAACCTGCTGACCGCCGCGGCCGGCGGCGTGATCGTGCCGATGACGCTCAAGCGGCTCGGCTTCGACCCCGCGCTGGCCGGCGGCGTGGTGCTGACCACGGTGACCGACGTGATGGGGTTCCTGAGCTTCCTCGGGCTGGCGACGCTGGTGTTGCTGCGCTGATCGAGCCGGCGCCGCATCCGACTGTGTTGCGTCGTCAGTCCCGGTCCAGCGGACTCAACACCCCGCCCGCCCCGCGCCCGAGCACGTGGGTGTAGATCTGGGTGGTCGCCACGTCCTTGTGGCCGAGCAGTTCCTGCACCGTGCGGATATCGTGGCCGTCCTCCAGCAAATGGGTAGCGAAGGAGTGGCGGAACGTATGGCAGGTCGCCGGCTTGTCGATCCCCGCACGTGACCGCGCCGTCTTGACCGCGCGTTGCAGTACCGCCTCGTCGACGTGATGGCGCCGCTTGCGCCCGGTGCGCGGATCCAGCGAGTGGCGCGGCGAGGGGAACACGTACTGCCAACCGAACTCGCGACCCGCGTTGACATACTTGCGTGCAAGCGCGTGCGGCAGGTGGACCTCACCAAGGCCGAGCAACAGGTCCTGCCCGTGGATCACCCGCACCCGCTCGACCTGCTCGCGCAACCGCTCGCGCAATTTGCGCGGCAACGGTACCCGGCGATCCTTGCCGCCCTTGCCGTTGCGCACGCAGATCTCGTTGCGGCCGAAGTCCACATCCTTGACCCGCAACCGAACACATTCCATCAGTCGCATCCCCGCGCCATACAGAAGCCCCGCCATCAACCACACCTGGCCATCGAGCAACGCCAGCAGCCGCGTCACCTCATCACGCGACAGCACCACCGGAATCTTCTGAGGCCGCTTGGCCCGCACCACCGACTCCATCCACGGCAAATCGATCCCCAACACTTGCCGATACAGGAATAACAACGCCGACAAAGCCTGATTTTGCGTGCTCGCCGCCACGTCATCGCGCGTCGCCAGCGACGACAGGAACGCCTCCACCTCCGCCACACCCATGTTGCGGGGATGTCGCCTCTCGTTGGCGAGGATGAAGCGCTTGATCCAGTACAGATAGACCCGCTCGGTGCGCAGGCTGTAGTGCTTCAACCGGCAACGATCCCGCACTTGCTCCAGCAAGCGCGGCGGATGCGACGGCCGTTCAACCGCCGCGGTTTCACCGCCAGATAACACCCCACTTTCGGGCCGATAAGACATGACACCCCGCATCCGTCGTTTTCCCCGGGCAGCTTCCGGCCGCGGCGATCACGATGTAAGTGGATAAGTCGTTGGTGTCGTGTAGGATTTCCCTGATTGACCGCGCCCTGACAGCGGGGCGAGGATTGGATAACACCCCATTTTGGGGATCTACTAAGCGTTAGGCTGCAGCGTCGGAAGTTCTCGCGGCGGACACGGCTACTGTCAGAAAAGTCGGACACGGCTAGGCGGCATCCGCCGATCGACTGAATGGCGAGCGGGCTGCTAGAAAAGCGGTGTAACCCAAGCGCGCAAAGCGTGCTTTGCAGGCTTGGGTTACACCGCTTTTCCTGGCGCCGTTAGGCGCGGGTCCGGCCGGGGTGTTCCACGAAAGCCGCACTGCCCCTTCGCCGCGCCGGTACGGCCGAGCGAGTCGTATCGGCTGCACCCTAACTAGTCGTTCAAGCCGAACCCGCTTCGTGGCTCCATGCCTTCGGGCCGGTCTGCGCTAACATCGCTTCGCTAGCCGGCCCATCGCTGGTCAGCTTAACTCTGGCGTTAGGCGGCTACCAGATCAACTTTGACCCTGAAGCCAAGAGCCGTCGCCGCTTTCGTCATGGTCTCGAGCGTCAACCCAGTATCAGTCGCATCGAGTATCCGATCCACAACAGTCCGACTTGTGTGCATACGCTTGGCCAAAGCGCTTTTGTTCACGCCCGTCGTTTGCATAGCCTGCTCGATCTGCCATGCAATCACGCGCTTAACAGCAACAGCCGTGGCTTCTTCAAGTTCGCCCTGCTCTGCCAAGAAAGCGTCAAAATCACTACCAATGTGCTTGTTCTTGCTCATGTCCTCACCTCTTTCATGCGGAGCACTGCCAAAGCGAGATCCGCCTTTGGTGTCGCCTGCGACTTCTTCACGAAGCTGTGAAGCAAAACCATTTCTGCACCCACTACTGTGAAAAGCACACGGGCAATTCCCTCCGGGATCTTGCTACGTACTTCCCACAGGCCTGACTCCATCTTGCGCACAACCGGCATCCCAATTGGCCAGCCAAACTGGACAGTCTTGATGTCTGCACCAATCGCTTTCCGCGCTCCAGGCGAGACTTGCTCAATCAGCCATTCGCGGACAGGCTCTTTGCCTGTTGCCGTACAGTAGAAGCGGACAGACAAGATAGGTGGCATGCGCGCATTGTACCTAAATAGGTGCAACTGTCAAGGGCCGCCGCCTAACAATTCGTTCAAGCCGAACTTGCTTCGTTACACCAAAGCCGTGGCAGAAAAAGCTTGCCATGGCTTTGCCTCCACTACGCAAGTCGGCTTAACTCAGGCGTTAGGCCCCGGTGGTGGGACATGAAGATCACGATTCACAAGAAGCCAAGTAAGGTAACCTTGTCCGGAGCATTCGGGCTCCTTCTATTGTTCTGCATAGCCACCCTCCTAATAGACGACATCAACACGTACTTCGTATTGGTTTTTGTCCTTGGAATTGCCCTTGTCTTTCTGCTCATAAAAAGCTTTGCCGCACCCTACTTTAGCGGGGTTGAAATAAATAATGGCAAGATCGAGGCAATTACGAGCTTTGGTGGCTTAATCAACATACAAGTAGGCGAGATAGACCACGAGAAGAGCTCACTCACTACGCTTGGACTGCAAATAGTTCCAATTAGCGGGGAGTCGTTATTTTTGTCTGCAACCGAGTATTCCAAGGAAGACATTCTGCGCGTGGCCCACTACGTGGGAATGTCTGATTCCGGATGGTCCCAATGCATTTGACTCCCTCGGGCCGGGGCCTAACAATTCGTTCAAGCCGAAACCGCTTCGTTACACCAAAGGCATGGCAGGAAAAGCTTGCCATGCCTTTGGTTCCACTACGCGGTTCGGCTTAACTCAAGCGTTAGGCCTACTTTGGAGCAACGTATGAGGTCGTCCACAACCATTCTGGCTCTGTTCTTGGCATCGTTTGCTGCCAATGCCGCACCGGATTACGGGCACTGCGAGATTGCGGGGCTTGCGCTCGGAGCCGACAAAGAATTGGTCGGATCCGTTGCCTCCCGCATCGTCGAAAATCAGGGCCTTATCGGCACTCCAGGCTGTACGGCCGTCTGGCGAGATGCATACAAGACAGGCAAACGGCTGTCTGCTGGCGGCAACTGGTCGGAGCTAGACATGGTTACGTGGCAGAAGCTGCAAGACTTCGAGAACTCGGTTCTCGATTCAATTATCAAAGGCATGCCTGCGGGCGGGTAGGCCTAACAATTCGTTCAAGCCGAACTTGCTTCGTTACACCAAACACATGGCAGAAAAAGCTTGCCATGTGTTTGGCTCCACTACGCAAGTCGGCTTAACTCAGGCGTTAGGCCTCAGGGTCGACTCTCGCGATCTGGGAAGAACATGAAAGACAAGCGCTTTTGGTTCGGAATCGTTGTGACCGTAGCTTGGCTGGCCTTCGCTGCATACATGCTCTTTGCACACGAACGTCCCGGCCCGCTAAATGCCTGGGGCGATTTCTTCGCAGGATTCTTCGCGCCACTGGCGTTTCTTTGGCTCGTAATAGGCTACTTGCAGCAAGGCGAGGAGCTAAAGCACAGCACAGACGCACTACGGCTTCAGGCGGAAGAGCTTCGCAATTCGGTCGAACAGCAAAGTCAGCTTGTTTTGGTCAGCCGCGAACAGATGAAGCAGGAGTATGAAGCCATACAGGAGGAGCGGGAGTTGAGGCGTGACGCTGCGCGGCCACGATTTGTTCCTCAGCACTCCGGCACGAGGAGCAGTGGTGGCACCGTCACTTATAAATTAAAGCTTGTAAATGTTGGCAATACGGCCACCCATTTCCGCATGGTTTTTGAACCTCCTCTTGAGAGTCCAAAAAATCACAACCTAGCACTTGTGTCCAGAAACGATATTGTGTCCGTCGATTTACAATTTGCCTCGACAGACCAGAGCATAGCCAAGATAAGCTACATTGACGCTGATGGCCTTCCCGGTGAAGTAGAGTTTACTGTGCAGGTGTCCGGCGCCAACAGACTGGTCCTCGGAGAGGTTAAGCGTGCAGCTTAACCAGCTAAGGCCTAACAATTCGTTCAAGCCGAACTTGCTTCGTTACAGCAAAAGCGTGGCAGAAAAAGCTTGCCACGCTTTTGCCTCCACTACGCAAGTCGGCTTAATTCCGGCGTTAGGCTGCAGCGTCGGAAGTTCTCGCGGCGGACACGGCTACTGTCAGAAAAGTCGGACACGGCTAGGCGGCATCCGCCGATCGACTGAATGGCGAGCGGGCTGCTAGAAAAGCGGTGTAACCCAAGCGCGCAAAGCGTGCTTTGCAGGCTTGGGTTACACCGCTTTTCCTGGCGCCGTTAGGCGCGGGTCCGGCCGGGGTGTTCCACGAAAGCCGCACTGCCCCTTCGCCGCGCCGGTACGGCCGAGCGAGTCGTATCGGCTGCACCCTAACTAGTCGTTCAAGCCGAACCCGCTTCGTGGCTCCATGCCTTCGGGCCGGTCTGCGCTAACATCGCTTCGCTAGCCGGCCCATCGCGGGTCAGCTTAACTCTGGCGTTAGGCCTCATGAAACAAGCATTCCGAACAGCGCTCCTCATTGCCTTGCTAGCGACCGTGGCGGCGGCTTTTGTCCCGTTCAGCCAAGCGGTCAATGCCTCCTTTCAAATTGACAGTCCTCCGCTTTGGGTGCCGGTGGCCTCTTTGCTCTCACTCTTCGGGTTGCCTGCCGCTTTTATCGCCTTGATCGGGCTTTACCGGTTCCAGTCGTGGGCGCGGCCGCTGGGAGCATTCGTCGGCGCCCTCTTCGTTGTTGGCGCGGCGGTGTTAGCGGTTTCTTCGCCGCTACTAGAGACAGTAGCTCCCTTGGCTGTGGCTCTACTTGCACTGGCTTTGGTCGCTTGGTTCGTTAGCCTATCCCTGGCATACGGCAAGAGCCTGTCGGGGCACTTCGGTTCATGAGCGGTGAATTCAACCACCAAGTGCGACAACCCTCAGCCGCCGAATAGGCGTTGTTTTGGTGTTTCGTAGCCATACCGT
>NZ_JBQWRB010000003.1:0-300573 GCF_052547215.1 Lysobacter sp. F6437 | reverse complement strand
GCCGCCCCCGCCAAGCCGGTCAATCCGTCCCGGCGGGCCGCGCATTATGCACACCCCGATCACGTTCGGGAAGGGGGAAGAAGAAGAATTTTTCGACACCCTCGCCGACCTTGACGCAACACAGTGCATGATCAACCTTCCTGCGTTCCCTGATCTGGATGGAGTAAGCCGATGCAGTGGTTCCCGAGCGTCATGCGAAGCCTGGTGATCGGCTCGAGCCTGCTTGCCGCCGGTTGCGCGTCCGGCAGCGATCTGTGGGTGGAGCTGGATGGTTCGCGTTATGCGGTAGAGATCGCGGACGACAACGCCGAGCGTGCCCGCGGACTGATGTTCCGCGACGAGCTGGCACCCGGCCACGGGATGCTGTTCATCCACGATCGCGAGGAGCCGCAGGCCTACTGGATGAAGAACACCCGGATCCCCCTGGACATCCTGTACTTCGACGACGCGCGCATGCTGGTCTCGCAGCAGCGCGACGTGCCGCCGTGCTCGGCCGGCAACGCCTGTCCGTCCTACCCCAGTGACGAACCCGCACGCTATGTGCTGGAACTCAACGCGGGCGAGGCGGAAAAACTGGGCCTGCAGGACGGAAGCGAGTTGACCCTGGGGCCCGGCATCGCCCCTCCTCCAGGTTCCCGATAGGCGCTGCCGCTTACAGCTCCATCATCTCGAAGTCGTCCTTGGTCACGCCGCAATCAGGACAGGTCCAGGTGTCGGGGATGTCATCCCAACGCGTGCCCGGCTCGATGCCCTCTTCCGGCAAGCCCTTGGCCTCGTCATAGATGAAGCCGCAGACGACGCACATCCAGGTGCGGAACTCGGTGGTCGTGGCGGCTTCGGACATGGGCGGATAATGAACGGCTGTGGGAACGATCCCGCATTGTCCCATCCCGCCCACGCCGACGAAAGCGCCGCTATGAACCAGCGCCACAAAAACTTTTCCCGGAAATCGTCCGGACTGTATGCGATCACGCCCGACGAGCCGGACAGCGACCGTCTGCTCGAACGCGTGGAAGTGGTATTGGCGGCGGGCGCGACATGGCTGCAGTACCGCAACAAGTCCGCGGACGCGAGCCTGCGTGCGCAACAAGCCCGGATGCTGCGGCCGGCTTGCGCGCGCCAGGAGGTGCCGCTGATCATCAACGACGACTGGCGGCTGGCCGCGGCCATCGGCGCGGACGGCGTGCACCTGGGCGAGGACGACGGCGAACTCGCCGCCGCCCGAGACGCGCTCGGCACGGATGCCATCATCGGCGCATCCTGCTACGACAATCCGGAACGGGCCCGCAACGCGGTAGCGGCCGGCGCCGACTACGTCGCGTTCGGCGCGTTCTTTCCATCTCCGACCAAGCCCAACGCACGCGTCGCGAAACCGGCATTGCTGTCCGGGGCCGCATCGCTGGGCGTGCCGTTGGTGGCGATCGGCGGCATCACGCCGGACAATGGGACGTCCCTGGTCGACGCGGGCGCCGACCTGCTTGCCGTGATCAGCGGCGTGTTCGACGCGCCAGACCCCGACGCCGCTACCCGCGCCTACCTGTCCTGCTTCAACCCACCCCACTGACCGAGTCCCGCATGAACCACGATCGTTCGCACGCCCTGTTCACCCGCGCTTCCGAATTGCTTCCCGGCGGCGTCAATTCGCCGGTGCGCGCGTTCAAGTCGGTCGGTGGCGAGCCGTTCTTCGCCGCGCGTGCGGAAGGTCCGTTCCTGTTCGATGTCGACGGCAACCGTTACATCGACTATGTCGGCTCATGGGGCCCGATGATCGCCGGCCACGCCCATCCACAGGTGCTCGATGCAGTCGCCCGGACCATGCGTGACGGCCTCAGCTTCGGCGTTCCGAACGCGCTGGAAGTCACGATGGCGGAGGCGATTACCGCGATCATGTCCAGCTGCGAGATGGTGCGGATGGTCAACTCCGGCACCGAGGCGACGCTGTCCGCGATCCGCGTGGCACGCGGTGCGACAGGGCGCTCGCGCATCGTCAAGTTCGAAGGCTGCTATCACGGCCACGGCGACAGCTTCCTGGTCAAGGCCGGCAGCGGCGCGCTGACCCTGGGCCTGCCGAACTCACCGGGCGTGCCGAGCGCGCTGGCCGACCTGACGATGACGATCCCGTACAACGATTTCGACGCGGCCACCAAGCTGTTCGACGATATCGGCAGCGAGATCGCCGGCCTGATCATCGAGCCGATCGTTGGCAATGCCAACTGCATCCTGCCGCGCGATGGCTACCTGCAGCACCTGCGTGAACTGTGCACAAAGCACGGCGCGCTGCTGATCTTCGACGAGGTGATGACCGGCTTCCGGGTCGCGCTCGGCGGAGCGCAGCAGCGCTATGGCATCACCCCGGACCTCAGCACTTTCGGCAAGATCATCGGCGGCGGCATGCCGGTCGGTGCCTATGGTGGCCGGCGCGAGTTGATGTCGCAGGTGGCGCCGAGCGGGCCGATCTACCAGGCCGGCACGCTGAGCGGCAATCCGGTGGCAATGGCGGCGGGACTGGCGACGCTGGAACTAATCCAGGCACCGGGTTTCCACGACGCGCTGGAAGCCGGTACCCATGCGCTGTGCGACGGCCTCGAAGCCGCCGCGCGCGAGGCCGGGGTGGCCTTCCACACCACTCGCGCGCCAGGCATGTTCGGACTGTATTTCCGCGAAGGGCCGGTCGAGAGCTTCGCCGATGCGATGGGCTCGGACGCGGCCAAGTTCGGCCGCTTCTTCCACGCGATGCTCGAGCGCGGCGTGTACCTGGCGCCGTCGGCGTTCGAGGCCGGCTTCATGTCGAGCGCGCATGGCGAGGCCGAGATCGCACAGACGGTCGAGGCCGCACGCGCGGCGTTCCGCGAACTGGCCTGATCGCGGTCGCGGTGCCCGTCAGCCGTCGGCGAATCCGGCGAGCGTCGCACGCAGTCGCGCCAGGCCTTCGGCGACGTCGGCATCGGTGATGTTGAGCGCCGGCACGAAGCGCAATACATCCGGGCCGGCCTGCAGCATCAGCAGGCCGTTCTCGATGGCACGATCGACCATCGCGCCCGCCTGCCCGGCATGTTCCGGGCGCAATTGGGCGCCGAGCATCAGGCCGCGGCCGCGGATTTCGCTGAACAGACGGAACTCGGCTTCGAGTGCGGCGAGCCCGTCACGCAGCGCCTGCGACTGCCGCTCGACGTTTGCCAGCAGCGCCGGCGACGACAGCTCGCGCAACGCCACGCCAGCCACGGCGGTGGCCAGCGGATTGCCACCGAACGTGGTGCCGTGCTGGCCGAACTGCAGGGCGTCGGCGGCACGCTTGCCGACCAGCATCGCGCCGATCGGGAAGCCGCCGCCGAGCGCCTTGGCCAGCGTCACCACGTCAGGGCGCACACCGTAGCCGTCGCAGGCGAACAACTGGCCGGTGCGACCCATCCCGCACTGGATCTCGTCGAGAATGAGCAGCGCATCGTGGCGATCGCACAGCGCGCGCAGGCCATGCAGGAAGGCGTCGCTGGCCGGGGTTACCCCACCCTCGCCCTGCACCGGCTCGACCAGCACCGCGCAGACATCACCCGCGGCCATCGCCGATTCGGCCGCGGCGAGGTCATTGAAGTCGCTGTACCGGAAACCGGGCGGCAGCGGCTCGAAACCGGCGTGGTACTTCGGTTGCGCAGTCGCGGTGACTGCCGCGAGGGTGCGGCCGTGGAAGCTGCCGTGGAAACTCAGGATCACCCGCCGCCCGGGCTCACGGTCGCGTGACGTCGCCCACTGCCGCGCGAGCTTGATCGCGGCCTCGTTGGCCTCGGCGCCGGAGTTGCAGAAGAACACCCGCTCGGCAAAGCCGGCCGATTCGACCAGTGCCTGCGCCAGCTGCAACGGCGGCTCGCTGACGAACACGTTGCTGGTGTGCCACAGCTTGCCGCCCTGCGCGGTCAGTGCTTCGACCAGCGCGGGGTGGGCGTGGCCGAGTGCGTTGACCGCGATGCCGGCACCGAAGTCGACGTATTCGCGGCCATCGCGATCCCACACGCGCGAGCCGAGTCCGTGGTCGAGCACGATCCGTCGCGGCCGGTAGACCGGCAGGTAGTAGCGCTCGACGAGGTCCTGGAAATCGGTGGGAGGCACGGATCGCGTCCTGGCGGAGGAAAGCTCTATTGTCGTCGATTCGCCGCCGCAGCGACCCGTTTGGGCGGATGCTGCACAATGACCGCGGAGGTCCGCCATGCGCCTGCTGTCCACCCCGCAGCTCAACCCCGCGACCGAGTCCGGCTGGCGCCGGCGCTGGTTCGACATCATCTACCGCCACGACACGCCGCCGTCGCGTAACTTCGACCTGCTGCTGATCGTGGCGATCCTTGCCAGCGTGATCGTGATCATGCTCGACAGCGACCCGTGGCTGCACGTCGACCACGCGCGGATCCTGTATGCGATCGAATGGGGATTTACCGCGTTGTTCACCGCCGAGTACGCGATGCGGCTGCTGGTGGTGCGCCGACCATTGCGCTACGCGCTGAGCCTGTGGGGGATCATCGACCTGCTGTCGATCCTGCCGACCTACCTGTCACTGTTGTTCCCCGGCAGCCAGGCGCTGCTGGTGGTGCGGATCCTGCGCGTGCTGCGACTGTTCCGGATCCTCAAGCTGACCCAGTACGTCGAGGAAGGCGGGCTGCTGATGACCGCCTTGTGGCGCAGCCGGCGCAAGATATTCCTGTTCGTCAGCGCGCTGCTGACGATCGCGGTGATCTTCGGCGCGATGATGTTCGTGATCGAAGGCCCCGAACACGGGTTCAGCACGATTCCGACCGGAATGTACTGGGCGATCGTGACGATGGCGACGGTCGGCTATGGCGACCTGTCGCCGGCAACCCCGCTGGGGCGGTTCATCGCCTCGGTGCTGATCCTGATCGGCTACAGCATCATCGCGGTGCCGACCGGCATCTACACCGCGGAACTGGCCAGCAGCCTGCGCGAGGCGACGCATGGCAAGGGCCATGTCGACCATCGCGGGTGTCCCGAATGCGGACTGGAAGGCCACGACCCCGATGCCAGCCATTGCCGGAACTGCGGCCACCTGTTGCCCAAGCGGATGGGTTAGGCGGGCGCTACCAGCTTCCGCTGTTGGGCATCGACAGCCACGGTTCCGCAGGCGCCAGCGCCTCACCCTTCTGCAGCAACTCGATCGAGACCAGGTCGGGCGAGCGCACGAACGCCATGCGGCCGTCACGCGGCGGCCGGTTGATGGTGATGCCCTGCGCCTGCAGGTGGGCGCAGGTGGCATGGATGTCGTCGACCTCGAACGCGAGGTGGCCGAAGTTGCGCGCCGAACCGTAGTCCTCGTCGTCGTAGTTGAAGGTCAGCTCGATCTCGGCCTCGGGGTTGGCGGGCGCACCGAGGTAGACCAGGGTGAAGCGGCTTTCGGGGTAATCGCGGCGCCGGGTTTCGACCAGGCCGAGGCCGTCGCGGAAGAATTTCAGCGAGGCGTCGAGGTGGCGGACCCGGACCATGGCGTGCAGGTAGCGCATCGTTGTCTCCGTGTACGGGGATGGCGGTCAGTCGAGGAACAGGTCCGGCAACAGTGGCTGGCCGGGATCAACGGCATATGGGCTGAAATCCGTAACGCCTTGCTCGCGCAGGACATCCTCGTCGATCAGGAATGCACCGGTGCGCGTGGAAGCTGGCGCCACGAGAATCGCGTGGGCGGCATCGGCGACGATCTGCGGGGTCCGGCAACGGGCCGCATCGACGCCCGGGATCATGTTGATCGCATCGGTGGCGATCACCGTGCGCGGCCACAACGCATTGATCGCCACGCCCTGCCCCGCGAACTCGGCCGCCAGTCCCAGCGTGACGAAGCTCATGCCCATCTTGGCCAGGGTGTAGCCGGTGTGCGGCGCCCACCATTTCGGGTCGAGGCTCGGTGGCGGCGCGAGGGTGAGGATGTGCGGGTTGGGCGCCTGCAGCAGCCACGGCAAGCAGGCTTGGGCGCAGACGAAGCTGCCGCGGGCATTGACCTGCTGCATCAGGTCGAAGCGCTTCATCGGGGTGTCGAGCGCACCGCGCAGCCAGATCGCGCTGGCGTTGTTGACCAGGATGTCGATGCCGCCGAACGCGTCGGCGGTGGTGGCGACCGCGGCGCCAACCGCGTCCTCGTCGCGGATGTCGCACTTCAGCGCAAGTGCCTGGCCGCCGGCTGCCTCGACCTCGGCGGCGACCGAATGGATGGTGCCGGGCAGCTTCGGGTTGGCGACGGCGGACTTGGAGGCGATCGCGATGTTGGCGCCGTCTCGGGCCGCGCGCAGGGCGATCGCGCGGCCGATGCCGCGGGAGGCGCCGGTAATGAATAGGGTCTTGCCGGAGAGGGTGGTCATCGGAGTTCCGGATGCTGGCGTTGGCTCATTGTAGGAGCGGCTTCAGGCGCGATCTGGAACCGGTTAACCGAACCGACTGCAGATCGCGGCTGAACCCGCTCCTACAAAAGCCCGGGAGCCGCCGAACGCTTGGCATCGTTGATTCAGGGCTTGGGGCCTTGGCCCTCGTTGTCTTCCCACTTCAGCAACCTGCGGGTGACGAAGCGGTAGACCGGCTTGCCGGTCGCGAACCAGGCGTCGCGCAGCCAGGAATGGCGCTTCAGCACGCGCCGCTCGACCTGGGTCAGGTACGCGGGACAGTACGTGCGCTTGTGCTTGAGCAGGTGGCGCAGATCCTCGCGGGCGAGCAGGCGCATCCAGCGCGCACGGGGATCGCCGCGGGTGGCGAGCTGGAAATCGATGATCGCCGGGGTGCCATCCGCGAGCACCAGCCAGTTGGCTTCCTTGGCCAGGTCGTTGTGGGCCAGGCCGCGGCGGTGCAACTGCTGCAGCAGGCGACGGGCCCGCCGGAAGTAGTCGAGGTCGCCATGCGGCGGACGCTGGTACATCGCCGCGCCTTCCATGTAGCTGCGATCGAGCCGGCGACCGTCCCAGCGCAGCAGTTGCGGGGTCGCCGGCAGGCCATCGACCTGTCGCAGCGCGGCGGCTTCGCGACGGGCCAACCACCACGCCGGCAGGCGCAGCCATAGCGGCACGTGGACGAGGTCGCGGCGCACGAACAGGCCATCGGCGTCGCGCATCAGGGCGATCCTGCCAAAGCTGTCGGACTTGAGCGCGTCGACTTCGCTTTCGGGGATGGGGGCGGCGGTTGCGGGCATCGGCACAGTCTACGTAACGCCTGGGTGCGGAGGCGCGGATGCCGGCACGCAAAGCCAACGGAAATTCAGTCCACGCTGCCATAATTGCCCGATGAACCCGGCCTGGATCGAAAGCGCGACCACGTGGATCAGCGCAAACCCCATCGCGGCCGGCGCGCTGATCTTCATGGTCGCGTTCTGCGATGCGCTGGTGGTCGCCGGGATCGTCGTTCCTGCGCTGCCGTTGCTGTTCGCGGTCGGCGCGCTGGTCGGGTTGGGCCATCTCGACGGTCCCTACGCGCTGGCCTGCGCCGCCACGGGTGCGTTCGCCGGTGATTCGCTGAGCTACTGGATCGGCTATCGCTGGGGGCCGCAGCTGCGCCAGCGCTGGCCGTTCGCGCGTTATCCGCAATGGCTCGATCGCGGCGAATCGCTATTCCGCCGACACGGCATCAAGAGCATCTTCATCGCGCGCTTCGTCGGCGCGGTCCGGCCGTTCGTACCGGCGATCGCAGGCATGTTGCGGATGCCGTTGCGGCGCTATGCGGTACCCAGCCTGGTCGCCTGCGTGGCGTGGGCGGCGCTGTTCCTCGCGCCGGGCTGGATACTCGGCGCCTCGTACGACGCGGTGGCATCGGTCGCCGACCGCCTGGCGCTGGCACTGGGCGCGATGGCGGTGGCGGTGGCGCTGGTCTGGGCCGGCGTGCTCTACACCTGGCGCTGGTTCGCCGAGCACGCGGACACCCTGCTTGCCCGGGCGCTGAGCTGGACGCGCATGCACCCAAGGCTGGGCCGCTACGCGGGCGCACTGATCGACCCGAACCGCCCCGAATCGGCCTCGCTGGCAATGCTCGCCGCCTGCCTGCTGGCGATCAGCTGGATCTGGTTCACGCTGCTGGCGATGCTGCTGGCCAGCGGCGGCCCGCTCGCCCTCGACCACCACCTGCACGAGTTGATGTGGACGCTGCGCAACCCGCTGGCCGACCGCCTCATGGCGGGCCTGGCCAGTCTCGGCGACGCCCAGGTGCTTGGTGCCGCCGCGGTGGTGGCGCTGGGCTACCTGCTGTGGCGACGGCGCTGGATGGCCGCGGCGCACTGGTTGGCGGCGCTGGTGTTCGGGCTGGTGCTGACGGCGTTGCTGGAAGCGGTGATCGTGATGCCGCGGCCACCGACCGCCCCGGCCGGCTTCGGTTTCCCCTCGGTCGCGGTGACGATGACCACGATCGTGTTCGGCTTCTTCGCGGTGCTGATCGCGCGCGAACTTCCCGGTCGCAAGCGGGTCTGGCCGTACCTGCTGGCCGGCGTCGTCACCACCCTCATCGCGTTCGCCCGGCTGTACCTCGGCGCGCATTGGGCCAGTGACCTGGTCGGCGGCACGCTGTTCGGGCTGGCCTGGGTGCTGGTGCTCGGCATTGCCTACCGCAGCCACGTGGCGCGCTCGTTCTGGATGCGGCCGCTGGCGATCCTGTTCTACGGCACGTTCGCGCTGGCGGCAGCATGGCATGCGCCGCGTGCGGCCGATGGCCTGCTGGCGAAGTTCAGCGTGGCGCCACCGGTCGACGTGATCGCGACGGTCGACTGGTGGCAACAGGGCTGGTCGACGTTGCCGGCACGGCGCAATGAAGGCGACGAGCGCCAGCGCTGGCCGCTGGACGTGCAAGTGGCCGGACCACTGGAACCGTTGCAGCAGGCGTTGCAGGCAACCGGATGGCGGGTGCAGCCGCAGGCCGACTGGGTGGCCACCATCGCCCTGCTCGACGACGACACGCCCGAACATGCCCAGGTGGTCCTGCCGGCCACCCTGGACGCGCACGCCGAGGCGCTGTTGTTGTTACGCGACGGCGCGCACCCCGGCGAGCAATACGCGCTGCGGCTCTGGCCCGCCCCGGTGGCGCTGGCCGACGGCACGCCACTATGGCTGGGCACGACCCAGACCCTGCAGGTGAGCAAGCCGCTCGGTGCCGCGGTGCTGTGGCGACCTGTACCCCACGACGGCGAAGCGCACGATGCGGTTCAAGCGGCATTGACGAGATTCGACACGATCGAGATGCCGCATCCCGACGGCGGCGTGATGGTCCTGCGGGTCCGTACCGCCGCCTGGCGATAGCCGCGCGGGTCCACCGCGACTTCAGGCGTCCGGCAGCAACGACAGCAGGCAGTCCATGCGTTCGTGCGGATCGTCGACCTGCAACAGTTGCTGGCGCTGGGTATCCTCCAGCGGCAGCATCTCGGCGAGGCGCCAGCCGACCCATGCAGCGTCATCGATGTGCGCGTCGACGACCTTGGCATGTTCGCCGCCGACCTGTTCGAGCACGGTCCGCAGCAGGTTCGCGAGCAATCCGTGTTCGGGCCGCAGTGGTTGCACCGGGTCGGGTTCGCACCATTCGACGTCGGCGACCTGCAAACCGTTGTCGCGCACCCGCACCTGGCGCGCGTGGAAGCGACGCGCGCCGCGAACGCGCAGGGTCAGCAGGCCATCGTCGCCGGTATCGAAATCCTCGATCAGCGCCTCGGTGCCGTAGGCCGCGGCCGCGCCTGTTTCGCCGGTGGCCTCGCCATCGATCACCAGGCAGATGCCGAACCCGGATTCGTTGCGGCCGCATTCGCGGACCAGGTCGAGATAACGCGGCTCGAAGATGCGCAGGCCGAGCGATGCGCCGGGCACGAGCACGGTGGGTAGCGGAAACAGCGGCAACGGTCGGATCGGTGTCTGGTTCGTCATCGACGACAGCCTAACGCAGCCCATGCGGTCACCGGTGATGCACTCGCCGGACGGTGGCGACTCCGGGCCGCGCGTCAGTCCTGCTGCAGCGCCGAGAGAAACCGCCGCGGGGCGCCATCGAAACCGCCATTGGACATGAACACCACGTGGTCACCTTCGCGCACGCGTTCGCGCAGGACCTTGACCAGCGCATCGACATTCGCCGCGGCCACGCCCTCGCCGCGCAGGCCGGCCACGACCTTGCCGGCGTCCCACGCCAGCTCCGGGCGATGCAGGAACACCACCGTGTCGGCGCCATCCAGCGATGGCGCCAGCGCTTCGGCGTGCGCGCCCAGTCGCATCGAGTTGCTGCGCGGCTCCATGGCGACCACGATCCGCGCGTCGCCAACCTTCGCGCGCAAGCCGGACAGGGTGGTCGCGATCGCCGTCGGATGATGCGCGAAGTCGTCGTACACCGTGATGCCGTGCGCGCGGCCGATCACTTCCATGCGCCGCTTGACGCTGCGGAAGTCCGCCAGCGACGGCAGGACCGCGGCAACGTCGCCGCCGACCGCGTTGACCGTCGCCAACGCGGCCAGCGCGTTCATGACATTGTGGCGGCCCAGCAGCGGCCAGTGGACTTCGCCCAGTTCCGCGCCGTCGTGGATGACCACGAATGCGCTGCCGTCCTCGGCGAGAAGCCGCGCGCTCCAGTTGAACGATGCACCGGCCGCGGCACGCTCGTCGCCACTACTCGGTTCCACCGACATGCCAGCATCGAGGCCAAAGGTTTCCACCGGCGTCCAGCACCCCTTCGCCAGCACTTCGGCCAGGCGAGCGTCCTCGCCGTTGACGATCAGCCGCCCGCGTCGCGGCACCGTGCGCACCAGGTGGTGGAACTGGCGCTGGATCGCGGCCACGTCGTCGAAGATGTCGGCGTGGTCGAACTCGAGGTTGTTGAGGATCGCCACCAGCGGCCGGTAGTGCACGAACTTGCTGCGCTTGTCGAAGAACGCGGTGTCGTACTCGTCGGCCTCGACCACGAAGTCGCGGCCGCTCCCGATCCGCGCAGACACCCCAAAATCCTCAGCCACGCCGCCGATCAGGAACCCCGGCTCGCGCCCGGCCGCCTGCAACAGGAATGTCAGGATGGTGCTGGTGGTGGTCTTGCCATGGGTACCGGCGACCGCAAGCGTGTCGCGACCGGGCAGCACGTTCTCCGCCAGCCACTGCGCCCCGGAGATGTATTTCCGGTTGTCGTCGAGCACCTGCTCGACCGCCGGGTTGCCACGCGACAGCGCGTTGCCGACCACGATCTCGTCGCAGTCCGGCGAGATGTTGGCCGGCGCATAACCCTGCTTCAGCGCGATGCCGAGCGTCTCAAGCTGGGTCGACATCGGCGGATAGACCGCCTGGTCGCTGCCCTCGACCTCGTGGCCGAGTTCACGCGCGAGCGCGGCAACGCCGCCCATGAAGGTGCCGGCGATGCCGAGGATATGCAGTTTCAAGATCCGTGCCCTCACCCCGGCCCTCTCCCGCCCGCGGGAGAGGGAGCAGAAAAATCAGCCGACCGCGGGAACCGGCGCCAGCGCCTCGACGATCCGGGTAAACACTTCGTCCAGCGAACCCACGCCGTCGACCACGCTGAGCTTGCCGTGCTGGCGGAAGAAATCGACCACTGGCGCGGTCTGGTCGTTGTAGACCTGCAGGCGGGTGCGGACGGATTCGGGGCTGTCGTCGGCGCGGCCTTCGGCGGCGGCGCGGCCGGCGATCCGCTCGACCAGCAGTTCGGTCGGCACGTCCAGCTGCACCGCGGCGTCCATCGGCTGGCCGATCCGCTCCAGCAGTGCGTTCAGCGCGTCGGCCTGGGCGAGGTTGCGCGGGTAGCCGTCGAGGATGAAGCCGCCGCGGGTGTCGTCGCGCGAGAAGCGGTCTTCGAGCATGCCCAGCAGGATCGCGTCGCTGACCAGCTCGCCGCGGGCCATGATTTCCTTCGCTTCCAGCCCGAGCTTGCTGCCGGCGGCGACTTCCGCACGCAGCAGGTCGCCGGTGGAGATGTGCGGCACCTGCAGGTGCTCCTTGAGCCGCGCTGCCTGCGTGCCCTTGCCCGAGCCGGGCGCGCCAAGAAGTACCAATCGCATCGTGTCGCTCCTGGGAATGCGTTGTTGAATGCTGCAACCTGCGCCTCGACGGGCCGGCGCTACACTGCAGCGACCTGACCCCTGCCGGGGCAAACGGGGACCAGTTTACCGCATCCCGCCTCCCGCTCCGGCCCCCACCCTGGAAAGCACATGGCATCGGGAACCCTGCTCTACGCCCAGTCCGGCGGCGTCACCGCCGTCATCAACGCCACCGCATCGGCGGTGATCCAGGCCGCGCGCACGAAGAAGGTGAAGGTGCTGGCCGCCCGCAACGGCATCCTGGGCGCCTTGCGCGAGGACCTGATTGACACCTCGAAGGAGTCGATCGCATCGATCCGGGCGCTGGCCCACACCCCCGGCGGCGCGTTCGGCTCGTGCCGGGTCAAGCTCAAGTCGCTGGACGAGGACCGGGCGAAGTACGAGCGCCTGCTCGCTGTGTTCCGGGCCCACGACGTGCGCTGGTTCCTCTATAACGGCGGCAACGACTCGGCCGACACTGCGTTGAAGGTCTCGAAGCTGGCCGCCGAGTTCGACTACCCGCTGACCTGCGTCGGCGTGCCCAAGACCGTCGACAACGACTTGGCGGTGACCGACTGTTGCCCCGGCTTCGGCTCGGCCGCCAAGTACACCGCGGTGTCGGTGCGCGAGGCCGCGCTGGACGTGGCGGCGATGGCCGACACCTCGACCAAGGTGTTCGTGTACGAAGCGATGGGCCGCCACGCGGGCTGGCTGGCGGCGTCGGCGGGACTGGCGGGCAATGGGCCGGACCAGGCGCCGCACCTGATCCTGTTTCCTGAGCGGCCGTATGACGAGGCCGATTTCTTCAAGCGGGTGAAAGCCACGGTCGAGCGCGTCGGCTACTGCGTGGTGGTGGCCAGCGAGGGCATCCAGACCGCCGACGGCCGCTTCGTCGCCGATGCCGGGGGCGGCAAGGATTCGTTCGGGCATACGCAGCTCGGCGGCGTCGCCTCGCACCTCGCCGGGCGGGTCAAGGACGCGCTTGGCTACAAGGTCCACTGGACGCTGCCCGACTACCTGCAACGCTCGGCGCGGCATATCGCGTCGAAGACCGATCTCGAACAGGCGCAGGCGGTCGGCAAGGCGGCGGTCGCGTTCGCATTGAAGGGGATGAATTCGGTGATGCCGGTGATCGTGCGCACGTCCGACGCGCCGTATCGCTGGAAGATCGAGGCCGCGCCGCTGTCGAAGGTGGCCAACCACGAAAAGAAGATGCCCGCCGGCTTCATTCGGCGCGACGGGCATGGCATCACCGACAAGGCGCGGCGCTATCTGGAGCCGTTGATCTGCGGCGAGGCGCCGCCGCCGTATGGGCGGGATGGGCTGCCGAAGTATGTGGAACTGGGGAACGTCGGGGTGTCGCGGAAACTTGGGCCTTGGATCGGATGACGATTTCCGATCGCGGCTGAAGCCGCTCCTACAACAGCCCGGATGCATCGGCTCTTCGTAGGAGCGGCTTCAGCCGCGATCAGGCAACCGGCTTACTCGCAGGACTCGCCCTCGACCGCCATCGACGCGGCGAACATCGGGATCGCGGCGAGCTTGTCGCCTTCCGCCGCCTGCTTGGAATCACCCAGGTAGATCCGTGCGCTGCCCTGCGCATCGAGTTCCGGCGACGTGGAGGCCCCGGGCTTGCGCCAGACCTTCACCACCGCCTTCTGCGACGGGCAGGCCGCATTCGGCACGCTGATCAGGTCGTTGAACACCCAGCCACTGGCGGTCGACGGCCTGGCCTTGTCGGCATCGACGAAACGCGCGCGCGGCTGGCAGTTCGGGCTGGTGCGGACGACCGCGAATCTGTACGGCTCGGCGGCCTGTCCGGTGAAGATGCCCTCGATCCGGGCGCAGGCCTCCGGGATCGAACGCAGGGTATGGGCCGCGCCGACCGCCTGCGGGGTGGACTCGGGCCGGTCGATCTCCGGCTTGGGATCGGCGGCCAGCGCCGGCATCGAGGCGACAGCGAGCATCAGTGGCAACAGCGACGTCTGGCGCATGGGGGCGCTCCGGCTGGGGACATGCGGCGCAGGCTGGCACGGGCCGCCTGAACCGCCGGTCGACACGGAACCGCGGCGCCGACCTATGCCATAGTCGGAACGCTGCCGGCCGGCCCCGCCCGCGCCGCAGCCACAACTCGAAGGTGCGTAATCCGAAATTCCATGTTGTCCACTTCTATGGGGAGGGGTCCATGCTGGAGCAGTACGGTTTGACCTTGGCGCTCGTGTGCGCCGTCATCGCGATCCTGTACGGGATCATCTCGGCGCGCTGGATCAGCGCGCAGCCCGCCGGCAACCAACGCATGCAGGAGATCGCCGGCGCGATCCAGGAAGGCGCGCGCGCCTACCTCAACCGGCAATACACCACCATCGCGATTGCCGGCGTGGTGCTGTTCGTGGTGATCGGGTTGTTCCTCAACTGGCCGACCGCGATCGGCTTCCTGCTCGGCGCGGTGCTCTCGGGCGCGGCCGGCTACATCGGCATGAACGTCTCGGTGCGCGCCAACGTGCGGACCGCGGAAGCGGCGCGCAAGGGCATGGGGCCGGCGATGGACGTGGCGTTCCGCGGCGGTGCGATCACCGGAATGCTGGTGGTCGGACTTGGCCTGCTCGGCGTGGCCGGTTACTGGTGGGTGCTGGGCGCGATGGGCATCACCGGCGAACCGGCGCTGCACGCACTGGTCGGGTTGGCGTTCGGTGCTTCGCTGATCTCGATCTTCGCGCGGCTCGGTGGCGGCATCTTCACCAAGGGTGCGGACGTCGGCGCCGACCTGGTCGGCAAGGTCGAGGCCGGCATCCCCGAGGACGACCCGCGCAACCCGGCGGTGATCGCCGACAACGTCGGTGACAACGTCGGCGACTGCGCGGGCATGGCGGCCGACCTGTTCGAGACCTACGCGGTCACGGTGATCGCGACGATGCTGCTGGGCGGCCTGATGGTCGCCGAAGCCGGTACCAATGCGGTGCTGTATCCGCTGGTGCTGGGAGGTGTGTCGATCATCGCCTCGATCATCGGCGCGATGTTCGTCAAGGTGAAGGAAGGCGGCTCGATCATGGGCGCGCTGTACAAGGGCGTGATCGTCTCGGCGGTGCTGGCGGCGATCGCGTTCTATCCGATCACCACCGCGCTGATGGGCGACAACAGCTTCGGTGCGACCAGCCTCTACGGTTGCGCGCTTATCGGGCTGGCACTCACCGGCATCATCGTGTGGATCACCGAGTACTACACCGGCACCCAGTTCAAGCCGGTGCAGCACATCGCGCAGGCTTCGACCACCGGCCACGGCACCAACATCATCGCCGGGCTCGGGGTGTCGATGAAGTCGACCGCGCTGCCGGTGGTCGCCGTGTGCGCGGCGATCTGGGGTGCGTTCGAACTCGGTGGCCTGTACGGCATCGCGATCGCTGCGACGGCGATGCTGTCGATGGCCGGCATGATCGTCGCGCTCGACGCCTACGGCCCGATCACCGACAACGCCGGCGGCATCGCCGAGATGGCCGAACTGCCGCCGGAAATCCGCAACATCACCGACCCGCTGGACGCGGTCGGCAACACCACCAAGGCGGTGACCAAGGGCTACGCGATCGGCTCGGCGGCGCTGGCGGCACTGGTGCTGTTCGCCGACTACACCCACAACCTCGACACCATCGGCGCCGCCGGGGCCCTGGCGGCCGGCGTGCCGTACGAGGCGATGACCTTCGACCTGTCCGACCACATGGTCATCATCGGCCTGCTGATCGGTGGCCTGATCCCGTACCTGTTCGGGGCGATGGCAATGGAGGCGGTCGGCCGCGCGGCCGGCGCGGTGGTCGAGGAAGTGCGCCGGCAGTTCCGCGAGATCCCCGGGATCATGCAAGGCACCGGCAAGCCGGACTACTCGCGCGCGGTCGACATGCTGACCAAGTCCGCGATCAAGGAGATGGTGATCCCGTCGTTGCTGCCGGTCGCGGTGCCGGTGGTGGTGGGTCTGCTGCTCGGGCCGAAGGCGCTCGGCGGCTTGCTGATCGGCACCATCGTCACCGGCCTGTTCGTGGCGATCTCGATGACCACCGGCGGCGGTGCGTGGGACAACGCCAAGAAGTACATCGAGGACGGCCACAACGGCGGCAAGGGGTCCGAGGCGCACAAGGCCGCGGTCACCGGCGACACCGTCGGCGATCCGTACAAGGACACCGCGGGGCCGGCGATCAATCCGCTGATCAAGATCATCAACATCGTCGCGCTGTTGATGGTGCCGTTGCTCTGAGGCAGGTGGTTTCCGATACGAACCAGGCGGCCTCCGGGCCGCCTTTTTCGTGGGCGACACGTCGGCGTGGCCGGGAACATGAACGTCGAGCCAACGCCATGTTCACCCCACGTTTGGCATGGTCGACAGGTCGCCATTGCGGCATTCCACACGCCGCGTGCATGCCACCGACGGATGCACGCGCATCCCAGGGAGGGAGATCAACATGCAAGTCGTCACCTGGCAAGATTCCGTGCAGAACTCGTTCGGGCCCTACCTGCCCGGCATCCTCGGCGGGCTGGCAATCCTGCTGGTCGGCTGGATCGTCGCGTTGATCGCCAGCGCGCTGACGCGCAAGGGCCTGGCGGCCGTGAACGCCAACCAGCGCCTGTCGGCGCAGACCCGCTCGAACGTCGACATCGAACGCATCGCCTCGCGCATCGTGTTCTGGACGATCCTGCTGGTGGCGCTGATCGGCGCGCTCAGCTTCATGCACGTCGACGGTGTATCCGGACCGTTGTCGTCGTTCGCCTCGACGATCATTCCCGCCGCCGTGCTGGCGCTGGTCGCGTGGCTGGTGGCGACCCTCGCCCGGGTGGTGGTCAACAAGGCGCTGGCGGCGAGCCAGCTCGACGAGAAGCTGTCGGAGAAGGCGAATGCCCAACCGATGTCGCAGACACTCGGCAACGTCGCCTACTGGCTGGTGCTGCTGCTGTTCCTGCCGGCAATCGTCGGGGTGCTGCAGATCGAAGGGCTGATGGCGCCGCTGTCGAACATGATGACCGACCTGCTCGGGATGCTGCCCAACCTGCTGGCCGCCGCGATCATCGGCGTGATCGGCTGGGTCATCGCCAAGGTCGTGCGTGGCATCGTCAGCAACCTGCTGGCGGCGACCGGGGTCGACCGCTTCGTCGAGAGCAACGAGAACACCCGGGGGATCAAGCTGTCGCAACTGGGCGGCACGCTGGCCTTCATCCTGGTGATCGTCCCCACGTTGATCGCGGCGCTGGATGCGTTGCGGATCGAGGCGATCTCGCGGCCGCTGACGCGGATGCTCGACGTGTTCCTGCAGGCGGTGCCGAACGTGCTCGCCGCCGCGGCGATCCTGATCCTGGCGTGGTTTATCGGCCGCTTCGTCGCCGAGCTGGTGGCGCGGCTGCTGGCCAACCTCGGTTTCGACCGGCTGCCCGAGCGTATCGGCCTGGGCCACGCGTTCGCAGGCCCCTCGATGCCGACGACCACTGGCCCCGACGCCACCATCGCGCCCGACGGCACCGTCGTCCCGGCCGGCGTTGGCACCTCGCCATCGAACGGTACGCCGCTGACGTTGTCGGACCTCGCCGGCAAGGTCGCGCTGTTCTTCATCATGCTGTTCGCCACGGTCGAGGCGGCCGCCCTGCTCGGCTTCGGCGGCGTGCACAGCCTGCTGGAGCAGTTCATCGCGTTCGGTGCCGACATCCTGCTGGGCCTGGTGATCTTCGTGGTCGGCTACTGGCTGGCCGACGTGGCCGGCAAGGCGATCGAACGCGCCAATCCGGAAGGCCGAGGCATGGCCCGGATCGCGCGGCTGGCGATCCTCGGCCTGGTGGTCGCGATGGGCCTGCGCGCGATGGGCGTGGCCGATGACATCGTCAATCTCGCGTTTGGACTGGTATTGGGCGCCGTAGCTGTCGCCGTGGCACTCGCCTTCGGCCTGGGCGGACGCGACGCCGCCGGACAGGTGGCCCAGCGCTGGGCCAGCCAGTACCTGGACCGGCGACCGCCTGGCGGACAGTAGTTGCGGGAGGGCTGGGACGGCGGCGAGAAATCGCCGCCGTTTCCTTTTGGGGGGATCGCCATCATCCCGGGACTCGTTGCTGCAGCGCAGCAGGATGCCGGCTAAAATGGCCGGCCAACCGCGCTCACCAAGCGCCCCTCAGCCTTACTGGAGTACCCCCGCATGGGCCTGGACCTCGTCCCCGCCGGCAAGAACCCGCCGGATGAGATCAACGTCATCATCGAAATCCCGAAGGACGCCGAGCCCGTCAAGTACGAGGTCGACAAGGCCTCCGGCGCGATCTTCGTCGACCGCATCCTGTCGACGCCGATGCGCTACCCGTGCAACTACGGCTATATCCCCCACACCCTGTGCGGCGATGGCGACCCGGCCGACGTGCTGGTGATCCTGCCGCTGCCGCTGATCCCCGGCTCGGTGATCCGCTGCCGCCCGGTCGGCGTGCTGCGCATGAGCGACGAGGCAGGCAGCGACGAGAAGATCCTCGCCGTGCCGGTCGACAAGGTCTTCGCCGGCTACACCCACATCGACGACATCGCCAAGGTCAGCCCGCACTGGCTCGAGCGCATCGGCCATTTCTTCGAGCACTACAAGGACCTGGAGAAGGGCAAGTGGGTCAAGCTCGACGGCTGGGGCGACGCCGACGAGGCCAAGGGCCTGCTGCAGGATTCGATCCAGCGGTACGAAGCGACGGCGGACAAGCCGAACTTCTGATCGCATCGGGGATCGCACCTCGACAAGGCCGCCTCCGGGCGGCCTTTTCCATGCCCGGCGCCCGGCAGCCAGCGTCGCGAACAAAAAAAACGGCCCCGTTTCCGGGGCCGTTTCCTGTTACCGATCGAGGAACGATCAGAAGCGCTGCTGGTACTTCATGTACACCATGCGACCGATGTCGAAGCCACCGTAGTACGAGTAGCCGGAGTTCGGCTGGTCGTAGTTCGGCGAAGCGTAGTGCTCGAACACGTTGTTCGCACCGACCGCGATCGTGGCGTTCCACGGCGCGTTCCAGCGGACCTGGACGTCGTGGAACGTGGTCGCGCCCAGCTCGTTCATCGGAACGATGTTGCCCTGGGTGTCCGGCGCGGCGTAGTTCGGCAGGCTGCAGCGATCATCAAAGTAGCACTCCTCCTTGACACCGGAGTAGTAGCGGGTCGACCAGGTGGCACCGAAGTCACCCTTGTCCCACGACAGGCTGGCGTTGGAGCGCAGGCGGAAGTTGCCACCGAAGCCGTTCAACTGCTGCGGCGCGCCCTCCAGGTTGTCGGTCTTCAACTCGCTCTTGCTGACGTAGGTGTTCAACCAGGCCAGTCCGAAGTTGCCGTAGGCGGTTTCCATCCGGTAGTTGAGGTCGAAATCGAAACCTTCAGTCTCCTGGAAACCGGCGTTGCGGCCGCCGAAGGCCAGCGAGGTGATCTCGCCGGTCACCGGATCGCGGACAAATGCGTCCGGGCCCAGCGCGTCGCAACGCGACTCGATGCCCCGCACGTAGCAATCGTCGAGGATGTCGGTCGGGGAGTCACCGACGATGGTGTTCTCGATGCGGATGTTGAACCAGTCCAGCGACATGTTCAGGTTCTGCGCGAAGCTGGGGCTCCACACCACGCCGAGGGTCTGCGACTCCGAGGTTTCCGGGGTCAGGAACGCATTGGAGCCCGACAGGAACGGGATCGTGGTCTGGGTGTCCGGACCATCGGCATAACCGTCCTTGCCATCGTTCGCCGGCTGGCGGTAGCCGACCGGGACATCGGCCAGGCACCGCTCGCTGCCACCCACTGCACCGAACTCGGTATCACACGGGTCGGTGTAGTACTCGAAGCTCTGGCCCACGCCGCCGTACAGGTCGGCCACGGTCGGCGCACGGAAGCCTTCCGACCAGGTACCGCGGACCAGCAGCGAGTCGAGCGGCTTCCAGGTGAAACCGAACTTGCTGTTGGTGGTGTCACCGAAGGTATCGTAGTCGGAATAGCGGCTGGCGAGGCTGATGCTCAGTTCCTGCGCGAACGGCACGTCGGCGAGGATCGGCACCAGGAACTCGATGTAGGCTTCGTCCAGTGCGTAGCCACCGCCGGTCGGGCCGGAAGCCAGGTCGGTGGAGGTGCCGGTCTGGGCCAGCGCGTCGGGCGAGAAGTAGCCGTCCTCGGCACGGTGCTCGATACCGACCGCGACGCCGACATCACCGGCGGGCAGGCTGAACAGCGAGCCGGCGAGGTTGGCGTAGTACGTCTTGGTGGTGGTTTCCGACAGCGCCTGGCCCGGAAGGTACAGGTACGCCTGCACGCCCGGGTCGGCCAGGCCGCCCTGGCCGGTCACGCCGTCCGGAACCAGCGGGTTCCACGGGGTGCACGCGCCCGGACCGAAGCCCAGCGGGATCGGGTTGTCCGCGGTACCGCACTGGACCACGCCCTGGCTGTTGAGGAACGACGGTCCCACCGCGCCCTCAACGGCCGCCAGGCTGAGGTTGCCGGTGCTGATCTGGGTGCCCTTGTTCTGGTTGTACAGATAGCCTGCATCCCAGTCCCAGTACTTGTCGGCGATCTGGAACGCGCCGGCGAACTCACCGGTGAAGCGGAAGGTGGTCAGGTTGTTCTGCACCTGGCGCGGCACTTCCCAGCCACGGCGCCAGAAGTTGATCGCCTGCTTCTCGCCCGCGTAATCGCTCTGGTTGCCCAGCGGGTTGTAGTAGCTGTCGATCGACATCGGGGTGCCGAACGCGTCGGAGCGGTACGGGTAGCCGGCGTTCTGCGCGAACGATTCGCGATCGGTGTACAGCACGTCGCTCTCGAAGCGGATGTCATCGGAGATGTCATACACGCCGTTGAAGAACACCGACTTGCGCTTGACGCCCGAGTACACGGTCGAAGCGAGGTTCGGATTGGTGACGTCGTCTGCGGCCGTCTCGTGGAAATCCGAGAAATCGGTGGCGTCGCCGCCCGGACGATTGAGGGTGTAGGAATAGTTGTAGATCGGCGCGCCGGTGACCTTGTCGTAACCGATGACCGAACCGCGCGGGCCGTCAACGATGCTGCCCCACTGGCTGATGCCGGACAGGCCGCCCGGACGTGCCGGCGACTTGTCGTCGGTCGGGAAGCGGGCCTGGCTGAACCAGCGGTCCTTGGCCCACACCGGATCTTCCTCGGTGAACTCGACACCGACGGTGACCGAACCCTTGTCACCGGTGTTACCCATGACGAAGCTGTACTGCTCGCGGGTGCCATCGCCCTGGCCGTACTGGCCAATGTAGGCGTTGGCTTCGGCGCCGTCGAAGTTCTGGCGGGTGATGATGTTGATCACGCCGGCGATCGCGTCGGAACCGTAGATGGTCGAGGCACCGTCCTTCAGCACTTCGATGCGCTCGACCATCGCGGCCGGGATCGAGGCGACGTCCTGCAGGCCGTCATTGGTGATGCCCAGGCGCTTGCCGTTGACCAGGATCAGGGTACGGTCGGCACCGAGGTTGCGCAGGTCGATGTAGGAACCGCCGACGGCCTCACCCGAGGACAGCGGCGAGGTGCGGCTGATCGCCGGGGAACCGGCGGCGCTGATGTTCTGCAGGATGTCGGCAACGGAGTTGAAGCCCTGCTGCTCGATGTCCTCGCGGCTGATCTGCAGCACCGGGGCGGCGGTCTCCAGGTCGACCTGGCGGATGCGCGAACCGGTGACTTCGATGCGGTCGAGGGTGGTGGGGTCCTGCGGGGCCGGGGCGGCTTCCTGCGCGCCGGCAAGGGCCGGCACAAGTGCCACCGCGATACCGGCCGGCAGCAGGCCGAGCCTCATCGCGGGGCGCAAATTGCGGTTAATCATCTATCTCTCTCCAGATAACGTTATGGGCGCGTTAAGCGCGTCGCCCAAACTACGGCCCGCGGGGCTACGCCGCTTTGCGGCCGAGGCCGGCTGACTTTGCCGAACCGGTCCTTGCAGCAATGGTCGACAGCGCCGGCAGGGGGGCCATCGCCAGCTTCCTGGCGGCATTGCGGTAGCCGGTCGCGGAGACCCCGTAGCGCGCGCGGAAGGCGCGGGCGAAGCTGCAGCAGTTGTCGAAGCCCGAGGCGGCGGCCACTTCGCCGATCATCAGCTGGCTGTTGTCCAGCAGGTCCGCCGCACGTTCCAGTCGCATCCGGGCGGATGCCGCCTGCGGGCTTTCGCCGTACAGGGCATGGAAGGTCTTGGAGAAGTACCAACTGGAGAAGCTGGTCAGCTCGGCCAGTTCGCTGATCCGGACCACCCGGTCGCAGTTGCCCTCCAGGTACATGTGGGCGCGCTGCATGCGCCCGAACACCTGGCGCTTGCGTGCCCCCGAACGTCCGGGGCAGCGCGCGATGCGCCCACGAAGGTCGCCTTGGACCGCCGCCAGTTGCAACAGCAGCGGCCGCAGCACCGCGATCTCGGCGGCGCCATCGGCACCCGGCTGGAGGGTGGCGAGGCGCTGGCCGGCAGCGCGCCAGAGGCGTACCAGCATCCGCGCTTCGCGCTTCTGCAGGCCGCCCCTCCCGGCGTGCAGACCGAGATCCGGAACGCGGCCCGCCGCCTTCAGCACATCCGCGCCCAGGCTGATACCGATGCAGACGCCGTGGCGGTCGGTCTGCAGTTGCGGGCGGGAATCGCGCTCGAGCGCGATCCACTCGCCGCGGCGCAGCCGGAACCGGCCTTCGCGTGCCTCGACCCAGGAACTGCCACGCAGTTGCACCCAGACGGTGAACACCTGTGGTGACAACTGCGCGCTGCCGAGCCGGGAGATACCGATACACGTGGCCGGAATGGCGCCCGCGGGGGTCCCGCCATCCGCCGGGTCGAGTTGCAGCAGTTGGCCCCGATCGGCCCAGAGAATCTTGTCCATCGCCTACCCATTTGCCAGGAGTGGCCCATGGGTTTGCCGCATCGGCTGGCCGGCTTCAGGAAAGTTCGCGGAGAGTTGGCCGAAATCGTGCCGAAGGTCGGGACGAAGAAATCACGAAAGGACTTTTCCCAATCCGGCCAATCACTTGCCGACGCCCGGCCAGAGGGCCTCGGCCGGCGGGTCGTACTTCGCAAAGCCAATGTCGCTGGCGTCGTACTCCACCAATGTGACGTACAGCCGGTTCGAGCGGGGGTCCAGGCTGAGTCCGTACGTCGCTGCGCGGCGATTGACGTCCAGACAGCGCGGCGCCCCGCCGGCCGCCGCCCCGTGCACGTCCAGCAGTGCTGAACAGCCGGCGGTACGCTCGATGCCGTAGACCCCGCCGCCCGGCGCCGCGGTCCACGACCGATAACGCTCGGGGGTTGGCCAGGTGCTATCGACCTGGCGCACGCTGCCGGGGTCGAGCTGGAGGTCGGCCTGCCAGAGCCCGGACTCGGCAGGACGCGCGAACAGGACACGGGCACCCGGTGCGTCCACTTCGATCCGGGACACGTCGTCGAGCCTGCCCACGCGTTTCCAGCCGTCGCTCAGATGGTCCAGCAGGTCGACGTGCAGCCGCCCGCGCCGGTCGGCCGACACCACCAGCACACGCTCACCGGAGCCGGTCGGATCGGGCATGTAGATCGCCTGCAACGGTTCCTCCACCGGCAGCGCGAGTCGGGTCATGCGGCCGCTGGCAGGCTCCACCTCGTACACGCCGGGCGAAGCCGTGCCGGCGGAATCGATCCCGCGACCGACCACGAGCAGGCGCTGGCTGTCGGCCGACCACCGCGGCAGATAGCGCGACTCGGGGCGCAGGCCGTCCAGCAGCCGCAGCGAGTCCGGATTGTCCACGTCGGCCCACCACAGCCGGTATTCACCGGAGCGGTCGGAGACGAACGCCAGTTGCCGCCCATCCGGGGCAATGGCAGGCAGGCGGTCACGGCCCGATGACCGGAACATGCGTTCGCCCGGGCCATCCCCGTCCAGGTCGAACCGGTAGACCCCGAACCAGGTGGTTCGCTGCACGTAGGCCAGGGCGGGTGCGTCGGCGGCGATCACCGGATCCTCGGCGTCCGTGATCCCCAGTTCGACGTGGACCCCGGTGTCGAGATCCAGCCGGTACAACCGGCTCTCGTTGTCATGGTGCCGGGAATAGACCAGCGCCCGCCCGTCCCGGTCCCAGTCCCAGCCGCGGATCTGGGCGTTCAGGTGGGTCAGCCGCTCCGCGGTTCCACCGGTTGCCGGCAAGCGCCAGAAATCGCCCAGCGGGGTATTGCGGACAAACACGATCCAGCGCCCGTCGGGCGAATACCGCGGGGCGAAATCATGGTTCAGCGGGCTGGCGCCTTCCTCCAGCGTGCTCAGCCGGCCCGTGTCCAGGTCCAACCGCTGCAGGCCGGGACGGTCGTGGGAGATGCCATGGCTGCCGAACACCAGCCCCTTGCCGTTTGGGGTCCAGTCGAAACTCGGCATGTAGTGTTCATCGCATTGGCCCACGACGCGGTCGGCACCGCCGCTCGCGGACACCACGCGGATCTCGCACCGTTCGCCCTGCACCACCCGCAGGAATGCGATCTCGCGGCCGTCGGGCGACCAGGCCGGGCTGACGTCGTCGGCCTGTCCATCCGGCCGGGTCAGCTGCCGCGGCGGCGTCGGCGTCGTGGTCTGGACCATGATCGCGATGTTGCGCTGGCCCCGCGGCACGGCCCTGTACGCGACCATCGACGCATCCGGGCTGAGGCTGGGGCTCCACTCGAAGCCCGGCGAAGACGTGATCAGGCGTGGCTCGGAAACGTTGGCGCCCACTGGCGTTTGGGGAGCGGTGGGCGATGGAACCGGTTTGCTGTGCCACACCGACCACCCGTAAAGGAGCCCGGCCAGCACGAGCGCGACCAGCGTGGCCCCGACCATCGCGCCCCAGCCGGCGCGTTGCTGTCGCGCACCGGCCGGGATATCGATGTCGTGCCGGGACGGCACCACCTCGTTTCCGCCAGGCCTGTCGGGCTGCGGCACCGCGGCCATGGTTTCCGCGACGGCCGCGGGCGGCGACGGCAGCCACTCCACTTCGGCAAGGAGCCGGTAGCCCCCCTTGGCGATGGTCTCGATATAGGGAGGCGCGCCGTCCGCCGGCCCGAACGCCTTGCGCAACTGGGTCACGGCCTGGGTGACGACGTCATTGGTCGGCATCGTGTCGGGCCAGACCCCGGCCAGCAGCGTATCCCGGCTGACCACCTTTCCCGCGTTGTCGACCAGCACCCGCAACACGCCCATCGACTTGGGCGTGATCCGCACCGGCCGGCGCGCACCCGGGGCATGGACCTCGCGCAGCGGCACGTCGACCTCGCACTGGCCTACGCGCAGGCGATCGGATGGCAGGAATTCAAGGTAGTTCGACATATCCGTTCGATTCTGACGCACCCCAAAGGTGCGGTCATGTGCCTGAAGGAAAAGCGAACCGCCCAATGTCGCAAAACGTGACCGTTGCAAACGCCCGCAGCGCTACTTCGCGTCGCGTGCCCGTCCCAGCGTCAGCCCGATCAGCCGCGACACCACCAGCGCGAGGTAACCCACGCCGGCGAACTGCTCCAGCATCACCAGCACCCGCGCCATCGGCGTCACCGGCACCACGTCCCCCAGGCCGGTGGCCGACAGGTTGGTGGCGCTGAGGAACAGCAATTCGATCCACGGACGGTTCGTGGCCGGGTCGAGCATGTTGACGAAGCTGCCCGGGTCCACCATCTGGCACACCAGATAGGCGAACGCGAACGCCCAGACCAGCAGGGTGAACGTCGCACCGGCCGCGAACAGTTCGTCGGCGCTGACGATGTGGTCGCTCAGCATGTAGCGGATCAGGCCGCTCGCGGCGTAGAAGT
Source organism: Lysobacter sp. F6437 (assembly GCF_052547215.1). Classification (NCBI taxonomy): domain Bacteria; kingdom Pseudomonadati; phylum Pseudomonadota; class Gammaproteobacteria; order Lysobacterales; family Lysobacteraceae; genus Lysobacter; species Lysobacter sp. F6437. The sequence continues at coordinate 274,830 of NZ_JBQWRB010000003.1, read as the reverse complement.
ACAGCGCCGACTCGAGGGTCGACGACACGATCATCAGGGTGTCGCTGGCCAGCAGGATGGAAAACACCGACGCTGCGATCGCCGGCGCCGCGACCAGCCATGCCACCCACTTGACCGCCGGGCTGCGCGATACCACCCACACCGCCAGCAGCGGGAACAGCACGCCGAACGCGCCGAACAGCGCGCGGCCGCTGTGGCGGCCGTCGAACACCGGGTACAGCAGCAGGCTCAGCAACTGCGCCGCCAGCAGCACTGCCGATGGATGGCGCCGGGCAAGGAACTGCCAGCGGCGGTACAGGAAACCGTGGTTGCTCATGGGCATGGCCGCGAGTTTGCCGCAGAACCGCCGCTGGCGCGTGATCAGGCCTTGCGGTACACCTCGGCGCCGGCGGCGCGGAACTCCGAGGCCTTCTCCGCCATGCCCTCGGCCAGCGCGGCCTGCTCGTCGACGCCATGCTCGGCGGCGTAGTCGCGCACGTCCTGGGTGATCTTCATCGAACAGAAATGCGGGCCGCACATCGAGCAGAAGTGCGCGCTCTTGTGGGCGTCCTTCGGCAGGGTCTCGTCGTGGTATTCGGTCGCGCGCTCGGGGTCGAGGCCGAGGTTGAACTGGTCTTCCCAGCGGAACTCGAAGCGCGCCTTGCTCAACGCGTTGTCACGCGCCTGCGCGCCGGGATGGCCCTTGGCGAGGTCGGCGGCGTGGGCGGCGATCTTGTAGGCCATCAGGCCTTCGCGCACGTCGTCCTTGTTGGGCAGGCCGAGGTGCTCCTTCGGGGTGACATAGCAGAGCATCGCGCAGCCGTACCAGCCGATCATCGCCGCGCCGATCGCCGAGGTGATGTGGTCGTAGCCGGGCGCGATGTCGGTGGTCAGCGGGCCGAGGGTGTAGAACGGCGCCTCGCCGCAGACCTCCAACTGCTTGTCCATGTTCTCCTTGATCAACTGCATCGGCACGTGGCCGGGGCCTTCGATCATGGTCTGGACGTCGTGCTTCCAGGCGATTTTTGTCAGCTCGCCGAGGGTTTCGAGTTCGCCGAACTGGGCGGCGTCGTTGGCATCGGCGATCGAGCCCGGGCGCAGGCCGTCGCCGAGGCTGAAGGCGACGTCATAGGCCTTCATGATCTCGCAGATGTCCTCGAAGTGTTCGTACAGGAAGCTTTCCTTGTGGTGCGCCAGGCACCACTTGGCCATGATCGAGCCGCCGCGCGAAACGATGCCGGTGACGCGCTTCGCCGTCAGCGGCACGTAGCGCAGCAGCACGCCGGCGTGGATCGTGAAGTAGTCGACGCCCTGCTCGGCCTGCTCGATCAACGTGTCGCGGAAGATCTCCCAGGTCAGTTCCTCGGCGCGGCCGTCGACCTTCTCCAGCGCCTGGTAGATCGGCACGGTGCCGATCGGGACCGGCGAGTTGCGAATGATCCACTCGCGGGTCTCGTGGATGTGCTTGCCGGTAGACAGGTCCATCACCGTGTCGGCGCCCCAGCGCATCGACCAGACCAGCTTCTCGACTTCCTCGGCGATCCCCGACGACACCGCGGAGTTGCCGATGTTGGCGTTGACCTTGGTCAGGAAGTTGCGGCCGATGATCATCGGCTCGCTTTCGGGGTGGTTGATGTTGCTGGGGATGATCGCGCGGCCGCGGGCGACCTCGTCGCGGACGAATTCGGGGGTGATGATCTTCTGGATGTTGGCGCCGAACGATTCGCCCGGGTGCTGGTTCAGCAGGTGCGCCTCGCGGATCGCGTCGATGCGCTGGTTCTCGCGGATCGCGATGAATTCCATCTCCGGGGTGACGATGCCGCGGCGGGCGTAATGCATCTGGGTGACGTTGGCACCGGCCAGCGCGCGACGCGGCATGGGACGGTTGCCGAAACGCACGGCGTCGAGCTTCGGGTCGTGCTCGCGCTTGCGACCGAACTCCGACGACAGGCCGGACAACGCCTCGGTGTCTCCGCGCTCGGCGATCCACTGCGCGCGCAACGGGCTCAGGCCACGAGCCAGGTCGATCGACGATGCCGGATCGGTATAGGCGCCGGAGCAGTCGTAGACCGCCAGCGGTGCATTGTCCTCGCCACCAAACAGGGTCGAAGTCGGCGCCAGGGTGATCTCGCGCATCGGCACCCGGATGTCAGGGCGCGACCCTTCGACATGGATCTTGTGCGAGCCGGGGATCGGGCGCACGACGTCGGCGGACAGCTGCTCCGCCTGCTGCTGAAGGTTGGAGGGGATGGCATTCATGGCGTTCGTCCTGTGGCGGCGTGGACGAAGCGGCGGCGCACGGACCCACGGCGGAGCCGGGTCCGGCGAAGCTTCCCTACGGCGGTCTCAACCGCATCAGGTTCGAAGGGTCTGTCTCAACCGGCCCAACCGCACCGGTACCCCCGCTTCAGCGCGCATTTGACCACGGCCATGGCCCGAGGGCCAGTCGCGCGGCGCGGCGGCGATTTACCGCCGCGCCGGCACCTTGACCCGGAACCACGCCGCATACAGCGCCGGCAGGAAGAACAGCGTCAGCACCGTGGCGACCAGCAGGCCGCCCATGATCGCCACCGCCATCGGTCCGAAGAACGCGCTGCGCGACAGCGGGATCATCGCCAGGATCGCCGCCAGCGCGGTCAGCACGATCGGCCGGAAGCGGCGGACGGTCGCTTCCACGATCGCCTCCCAGGTTTCGTGCCCATCGCTGCGGTCCTGCTCGATCTGGTCGACCAGGATCACCGAGTTGCGCATGATCATCCCGGCCAGCGCGATCGTGCCGAGCATCGCGACGAAGCCGAACGGCACCCGGAACACCAGCAGGAACAGGGTGACGCCGATTAGTCCCAGCGGCGCGGTCAGCAACACCATGATGCTGCGCGAGAAGCTGCGCAGTTGCAGCATCAGCAGGGTGAACACGACGAACAGGAACAGCGGCACGCCGGCGGCGATCGAATCCTGCCCGCGCGTCGAATCCTCGACGCTGCCGCCGATGTCGACCGAGTAGCCGAACGGCAGGTCGGCACGGATGTCGTCCAGTGTCGGCGAGATCTGCGCCATCACCGTCGCCGGCTGGGTGCCGTCGTAGATGTCGGCGCGCACGGTCATGGTCGGTTTGCGGTCGCGATGCCAGATGATGCCTTCCTCGAAACCGTATTCCAGCGTCGCGATCTGCCCCAACGGCACGCTCTGGCCGCTTGCGGTCGGCACCATCAGGCTGCCGAGCTGGTCGAGCCGCACGCGCTCGTCGCCGGTGCCGCGCAGCATCATCTCGATCAGCTCGTCGCCCTCGCGATACGTACTGACCTGGTTGCCCGACAGCGAGCCGCCCAGCACCTGCGCCAGCTGCGCCGAACTGATCCCCAGCGCGCGCGCGCGGGCCTGGTCGACCTGCAGGCGCACGACCTTGCCGGGCTCGTCCCAGTCGAGGTTGACGTTGGCGACGTGGCCGTTCCCGCGGATCTTCTCGCGCACCTGGTAAGCGATCTCGCGGACCCGCCCGATATGTTCGCCCGAGACCCGGAACTGCACCGGATAACCGACCGGCGGCCCGTTTTCCAGCCGGGTCACGCGCAACTGCAGTTCAGGGAACTGCGGCACGATCTCCTCGATCATCCAGCTGCGGACCTCCTCGCGCGCCTCGATGTCGGCGGGCATCAGCACGAACTGGGCGAAGTTGGCCGCCGGCAACTGCTGGTCCAGCGGCAGGTAGAAGCGCGGCGAACCGGTGCCGACGTAGGCGGTGTAGTTGACCAGGTCTTCGCGCTCGGCCAACAGCTTTTCCAATCGCTCGACCTGCGCCCGGGTCGCCTTCAGCGAGCTGCCCTCGGCCAGCTCCATGTCGACCATCAGTTCCGGCCGCACCGAGTCCGGGAAGAACTGCTGCGGCACGAAGCGGAACAGCACCAGCGAGGCGGCGAAACCGGCGATGGTCAGGCCGATCACCAGCCAGCGACGGCGTACGCACCACAACAGCCACGCGCGGAAGCGCTGGTAGAAACGCGTGCCATACGGATCGTGTGTGTGGCCGTCGTGCGGCGCCGGCGCAAGCATGTCGGCGAACGCCGGCCAGTGGTCGGCCCAGCGCTGCCGCTGCGCGTGCCAGCGATCAGCCAGCGAGCCGGGCTTCGGCGCCGCGGCATGGCCGCCGTCGGGCAGCAACTTGTCGCCCAAGTAGGGAATGAACACCACCGCCGCGACCCACGACACCAGCAGCGCGATCGTCACCACCTGGAACAGCGAGCGCGTGTACTCGCCGGTGCTCGACGCCGCGGTCGCGATCGGCAGGAATCCCGCCGCCGTGATCAACGTGCCGGTCAGCATCGGGAACGCGGTCGAGTCCCACGCGAACGCCGCCGCGCGCAGGCGGTCCAGGCCCTGCTCCATCTTGATCGCCATCATCTCCACCGCGATGATCGCGTCGTCGACCAGCAGCCCCAGCGACAGCACGAGTGCTCCCAGGGAAATCTTGTGCAGGCCGACCCCGAACAGGCTCATGACGGTGAAGGTCATCGCCAGCACCAGCGGGATCGACAGCGCCACCACCAGCCCGGTGCGCAGGCCCAGCGACAGGAAGCTGACCAGCAGCACGATCACCACCGCCTCGGTCAGCACCTTGACGAACTCGTTGACCGACTCCTCCACCGCGGCGGGCTGGTCGGACACCTTGTGCAGTTCCATCCCGGCCGGGAGCGTCTGCTGCAATTCGGCGAACGTCTCCTCCAGGGTCTCGCCCAACTCGAGGATGTCGCCGCCATCGCGCATCGACACGCCGATGCCGATCGCATCCTCGCCGATGAAGCGCATGCCCGGTCCCGGCGGGTCGGCGAAGCCGCGGTGGACTTCGGCGACATCGCCCAGCCGGAACGTGCGGTCGCCGACCCGGATCGGGAAGTCGCGGATCTGCTCGACGCTCGTGAACTGTCCGCTGATGCGCAACGGCACCCGGCTGCTGGGAGTCTCGAAGAAGCCGGCCGGCACCATCGCGTTCTGCTGGTCCAGCGCATCCTTCACTGCCGCGGCGGGCACCCCGAGGGTGGCCAGCTTGGTATTGGAGAGCTCGATCCAGATCTTCTCGTCCTGCACCCCGAACAGTTCGATCTTGCCGACGTCGGGCACCTGCTGCAGCGCCAGTTGCACGCGCTCCGCATAGTCCTTCAGCACTGCGTAGTCGAAGCCCTCGCCGGTCAGCGCGTAGATGTTGCCGAAGGTGTCGCCGAACTCGTCGTTGAAGAATGGCCCGACGATGTCACGCGGCAACTCGGGGCGCAGGTCGCCAATCTTCTTGCGCACCTGGTAGAACAGTTCGGGGATCTCGCCGGAGCGCATCGAGTCGCGCGCGGCGAAGATCACCTGCGACTCGCCCGGCCGCGAGTACGAGCGGATGAAGTCGTACTCGCCGGTCTCCATCAACTTCTGTTCGATCCGGTCGGTGACCTGGCGGCCGACCTGCTCGGCGGTCGCTCCCGGCCACAGGGTATGGATCACCATCACCTTGAAGGTGAATTCCGGGTCCTCGCTGCGACCGAGCTTGAAGTACGACATCGCCCCGGCGATCGCCAGCACCAGCATCGCGTAGACCACCAGGCTGCGGTGGCGCAGCGCCCACTCGGAGAGATTGAAGCGCATGGCTCAGCCTTCGTCTTCGGACGACGCAGGCACGGGGGCTTCGACGGATCTGTTTTCGCGATCCACCGGTGCAACCTTCTGGCCGGCACGCAACAGATGCCCGCCGGCCGCGACCACCCACGCATCGGGCGCCAGGCCACTTGTCACCGGCGCGCGTTCGCTGCCATACGGGCCGACCTCGATCGGCTGCAGCTTCAGGGTGGATGTCGCGGGATCGACCACGAACACCGCGACCCCGTCCTCGCCAACGCGCTGCAACGCCGACAACGGCACGCTGAGTGCACGGTCGTCGTTGGTGGCGAAGTACACGCGCGCACTCTGGCCGAGGTCGAGCGTTCCTGCCGGCGCATCGATGGTGGCGCGCGCGGCGAACGTGCGCGATGCCGGGTCGGCAGCCGGCGCGACCTCGCGTACGCGGCCGGGCCAGCGCTTGCCGGGTCCGGACCACAGCTCGACCTGCACCGCCTGGCCCGGCTTGATCGTGTCGATCGCGCCCTCGGGCACCGCGAACACGACCTCGCGTCGGCCATCGGCGGCGAGGGTGAAGACCGGCTGGCCGGCACCGACGACTTCCCCGGCTTCGGCCTGGCGCGCGGCAATCACGCCATCCGCAGGTGCGCGCAACTGGCTGTAGCCGGCCTGGTTGCCGGCGACCTCGAGCTCGGCGCGCGCGGCGTCCACCTGGCCCCGGGCGGCGACGGCGGCGGCGTCCTGCGCATCCATGGTCGAGCGGCTGACCAGTTGCTGGTCGGCCAGCGTCGCGAACCGGGCGCGGTCGGCGCGGGCGCGACCGAGTTCGGCTTCGGCCGCGGCGAGTTGCGCGCGGGCGGCTCGGGCGCGCGCCTGCAGGTCGCCGGCGTCCAGCGTGGCGAGCACGTCGCCCTGCTTCACGTGGTCGCCGACATCGACCCGCCGCTCGACCAGCTTGCCGCCGACCCGGAACGACAGCGGGCTTTCCTCACGGGCGCGGATCTCGCCGGCCAGCGAACTGAAACCGTCAGTGGCCGCGGAAGGATGGGTCACCAGTACTGGGCGCGCCGCATCGGTCGGGGCCGGTTCGCCGCCGCAGGCCAACAGCAAGGCGCTGATGGCGAGTGCACATAACGTACTGCGCGTCCCGGCGCGAGCGGTGCGACGCGACGGCAAGCAACGGGTTCGACTGCGCATGGTCTGACGCCTTGTGTGGATTTAGTGCACCAGCCGGTACTGTATAAATATCGAACCCGGTAGTCTAGTATTGAATGATGGTCGCTCGATCCTCCCCTGACAGTCCCCACCACGATCCCGCGGCAACCGAGGCGGCGAAAGCCTCCGGACCGGGCCGCCCGAAAGACCTGGCCAAGCGCGCGGCGATCCTCGAGGCGGCCAAGCAGATGTTCACCCGGCACGGGTTCGACGGCGCCAGCATGGACCAGATCGCATCCGCGGCCGGGGTCTCCAAGCTCACCGTCTACAGCCACTTCGGCGACAAGGAGACGCTGTTCGGCGCCGCGGTCAAGTCCCACTGCGAGACCGGCCTGCCGACGTCGCTGTTCGAGGCCCGCCCCGATATCCCGTTGCGCGAACGCCTGCTGGCCGTGGCCCGGGCGTTCTACGGGATGATCACCAGCCCCGAGGCGATCGCCGGCCACCGCATGCTGTGCACGCCGCAACTGGCCGGCTCGCCATTGTCCCGGCTGTTCTGGGAGGCCGGTCCGGAACGGGTGCAGAACGCGTTCGGCACGCTGCTGGAGCGGCGCATCGCGTCGGGCGAACTGGATATCGAGCCCAGCCCCGAGGCCATCCACCGCGCCGGCACCCAGTTCTGCGTGCTGCTCAAGGGCGAGCCGCACGCGATGCTGGTGTTCGGCTGCGGCGACGTCGGCCCCGCCGACATCGAGGCGCACCTGGCCGCGTCGGTCGACATGTTCCTGCGCGCCTATGCCACCGACCGGAGCGGAACCCCGCGGAGCTCGCGATGACCCCTGACCGCGGTCGCGGTTACTTCTGGCACTCAGGGCCGCGCGACCCGAACGGCGATCCTGTCGCGGCCGCATCAAGCGGCCAGCGGCGCCCGGCGCCGGTACAATTGGCGGTCCACCGCGAGACTGAGACCCTGCAATGAGCACGATCGATTACGCCAACGCCCGTGAACTGATGGTCGAACAACAGGTTCGACCGTGGGACGTGCTCGACCCCCGGGTGCTCGACGTGATCGCGACGCTGCCGCGCGAAGAGTTCGTGCCCGCCGCCCACCGTGCCCTGGCCTACACCGACATGGCACTGCCGCTGCCGCATGGCGAGCGCATGATGAAACCGGTGGTCGAGGGCCGCACCCTGCAATCGCTGGCGCTGCAACCCGGCGACGACGTGCTCGAGATCGGCACCGGCAGCGGCTACCTGAGCGCCTGCCTGGCGCGGCTGGCCCGCGACGTGGTCAGCCTGGAGCAGCACGCCGACCTCGCCGACACCGCCCGCAGCCAGCTCCGCGCCCAGCGCCTGGGCAACGTCAACGTGATCCACGCCGACGCGTTTGCCTACGACACCGATCGCCGCTTCAGCGCGATCTGCGTGACCGCCGCAGTCGATGCCATTCCGGCGAAGTTCGTCGAATGGCTGCAACCGGGCGGGCGCATGTTCGTCATCCGTGGCCGTTCGCCGGCGATGGAAGCGGTACTGCTGCACAACGATGCCGGCCAGCCGCGCATCGAATCACTGTTCGAGACCGACCTCCCCTATCTCGTCGGCGCGGCGCCCCAGCCCGTCTTCGAGTTCTGAAGAAAACCCAAGGACACAGCATGATTCGCCGCCGCCTCGTTCTCGCCCTCGCCTTCGTCCTGCTGCCGGCCACCGCCGCCGCGGAAGACCTGTTGCAGACCTACGAGCTGGCGCGCGCCGGCGACCCGCAGTTCGCCGCCGCCGAATCCGGCCGGTTGTTCACCCGCGAAGGCGCGGTGCAGGCGCGCGCGCAGATGCTGCCGCAGATCGATGGCAGCGCCAGCATCAGCCGCTCGCGCAGTGAAGGTCCGGCGACCCAGACCCAGTTCGATCCGACGACCGGCGAGCCAGTGCAGTTCACCGGCGACATCGAAAGCGAGACCACCACCCGCAGCGTCGGCATCAACGGCAGCCAGATGCTGTTCGACATGTCGCGTTTCACCGCGCTGCGCAGCCAGAAGGCATTGAGCCGCGCCAGCGACTTCCAGCTCGAAGCCGCCGGTGACAACCTGATCACGCGTACCTCGGCCGCGTACTTCAACGTGCTGGTCGAGCTGGAAACCCTGGCCGCCGCGGAAGCCGCCGAGACCGCGCTGCAGAAGCAGTTCGATTTCGCCTCCAAGCGGCTGGAGGTCGGCCTTGCGCCGATCACCGACGTCCACGAGGCCCGCGCCCAGTACGACAGCGCGCGCGCCAACACCATCCTCGCGCGCACCCGCGTCGCCGATGCCTACCAGGCGCTGGCCGAGATCACCGGAACGCCGGTCAACAACGTCCGGGGCCTGCCCGCGGACTTCCAGCCGCAGTTGCCGGTCAGCGAAGGTGTCGATTCGTGGGTGCAGACCGCGTTCGAGACCAATCCGGCATTGCAGGCCAAGCAACTCCAGGTCGAATCGGCCCAGGCCGATGTCAGGACCGCGCAGGCCGCGCACCTGCCGACGCTTTACCTCAATGGCGGTTACAGCAAGGGCAGGACCACCGGCGACCGCACCTTCAGCAGCAGTGACCTTCCCGAGTCGGTCAACAGCCCGATCGAGAGCGAGAGCCGCGGCCCTGAAATCGGCATCACCCTCAACGTGCCGATCTTCTCCGGCGGCGCCACCCAGTCGCGCGTGCGCCAAGCCATCGCGCAGCGCGACATCGCCACCGACGAGCTGGAGCAGCAGAAGCGCGCGCTCGAGCGCAACACCCGCAATGCCTACGAGACCCTGGTCGCCGGCATCAGCGAAGTCGAGGCCCGTCGCCTCGCGCTGGTGTCCGCGCAAGCCGCGTACGACGCTTCGCAGGTCGGGCTGGAAGTCGGCACCCGCACCGTGCTCGACGTGCTGAACAACCAGAACAACCTGTTCACCGCGCAGCAGGCCTATGCGCTGGCCCGCTACAACTACCTGCAGCAGCGGCTGACACTCGAGCAGGCTGCGGGCACGCTCGACATCGCCGACGTGCAGGACATCAACCGCCTGCTGACCGTCGACGCGGATGCGCAGGTGCAGTCGGAAATCCGGCAGTAAAGGGACGGGCCGCACCCGGCCCCGCACCCTGTAGGAGCGGCTTCAGCCGCGATCGAACAACCGTTCGCCCGCGCCGGTTCCAGGTCGCGGCTGAAGCCGCTCCTACGAGTTCGACGGGCGTGCCTGCCCCGCCACCGAAGGCAACACCGGCTGCAACAACACCAGCGTCTGTGCCAGTGCACCGCGGCCGGTTTCGACCAGTACCCGGCCGGCCTCGGCCATCGCCTCGCGCGCCTGCGGGTCATCCAGCAGGCGTACCAGCTCCACTTCGACCTCACCGGCATCGGCGCAGACGCGCAACGCGCCCGCGTCATCGAGGCGTCGCGATATCTCGGAAAAATTGTGCAGGTGCGGGCCGGTCACGATCGCGGTCCCGGCCGCCGCTGGCTCCAGCAGGTTGTGCCCTCCGACCGGCTGCAGGCTGCCGCCAACGAACGCAGCGTCGGCGCAGGCATAGAAGTTCATCAGCTCGCCCAGGGTGTCGACCACGAACACCGCATCATCGGCGCGCGGCCAGCGACCGCGCGAACGCGTCGACACCGACCAGCCCACCGACCGCGCGTGTTCGGCGACCAGCCGGAAGCGCTCCGGATGGCGCGGCGCCCACAGCAGCAGCAGGTCGGGGAACCGCGCGCGCAGGTGCCGGTGGATGCCGATGACCGCGGCTTCCTCGTCCTCGTGGGTACTGGCGGCGATCCATACCGGCCGCACGCCGCAATCGACGCGGAACTGGCTGGCGAAGGTTTCCAGCGTCTCCGGCACGGCCACGTCGAACTTCAGGTTGCCCGTCTCGACCACCTGCGCGGAACGCGCGCCGAGCCGCACGAAACGCACCCCGTCGGCGAGTGACTGCGCCGCGACCGTGCGCACCGTACGCAACGCCCGGCCAATCAGCGGTGCCAGCACGCGGTAGCCACGCAGCGAGCGTTCAGACAGCCGGGCGTTGAGGATCAGCGACGGGATGCCGCGGTCGCGGCAACCGAACAGCAGGTTCGGCCACAACTCGGTTTCCATGATCAATGCCGCATGGGGCCGGTAATGGTCGAGGAAACGGCCGACCGCACCGGGAAGATCGTACGGCAGGTAGACGTGCTCGACCTCGTCATGCCGCCACAGCGCGCGCACGCGCTCCGAGCCGGTCGGGGTGATGGTGGTGACCAGCAGGCGCAGGTCCGGACGGCCGCGCTTGAGCGCGTTGACCAGCGGCACCGCCGCGTTGACCTCGCCGACCGACACCGCATGAAGCCACAGGGTCCGCCCGCAGTATGCGGTGCGATAGCGGGCGTAACGCTCGTGCCAGCGCTGGAAATAGGCGGGCTGGCGGAAGCCGCGCCATATCAGGTGGTAGACCGTGACCGGCACCAACAGGTACAGCGCGGCCGAGTACAGGCCGCGCAACAGGCGCTCGATCATGTCCGTCCGCATCGTGCCAAGGATAGCGAACAGCACGCTCCGTCGGGTGCAGGCGCGGCGACGATAGAATCACCGGCATGTCGACTTCGCCCGCCGCCGCCCTGCCCGCCCCTCCATGGGGACCGCGCCACTGGCCGACCTGGGCCGCGCTTGGCCTGATGTGGCTCGCGGCGCGGCTGCCGTGGTCGCTGCAACGCACGCTGGGTGCCGGCATCGGTGCGCTGGCGATGCGGCTGGCCGGGGCGCGGCGGCGGGCGGCACGGATCAACCTCGAGTTGTGCTTCCCGGAGATGGACGGAGCCGCCCGCCAGGCATTGCTGCGCGAGAGCTTCCGCGACTTCGGCATCGGCCTGTTCGAGTTCGCACGGGCGTGGTGGGGTCCGGTCGAACCGATGCGTCGCACGGTGCGGATCGAGGGAGTCGACGGGATCCGGGCGATCCTCGACGGCGGGCGCGGCGTGCTGCTGGTCTCGGGCCACTTCATGACCCTGGAGATGTGCGGGCGATTGATGTGCGACGAGTTGCCGCTGGCCGGCATGTATCGCCGCCACCGCAGCCCGGTGATGGAGTGGGCGGTGATGCGCGGACGGCTGCGCTATGCCACCGCGATGTTCGGCAACGACGAGTTGCGCGGGGCGATGCGCCACCTCAAGCGCGGCGGCATCCTGTGGTACGCGCCGGACCAGGACATGCGCGGCAAGGACACCGTGTTCGCACCGTTCTTCGGGGTGCCGGCGGCGACGATCACCGCGACCCACCAGTTCGCGCGGCTGTCGGGCTGCGCGGTGGTGCCGTTCTTCCATCGTCGCGAAGGCGCCGACTACGTGTTGCGGCTGGGTGAGCCGCTGCCGGACTTTCCGTCCACCGATGCGCAAAGCGACAGCACCCGGGTCAATGCCGCGATCGAGGCGATGGTGCGCGAGGCACCGAGCCAGTACCTGTGGATCCACCGGCGTTTCAAGCGACGCCCGCCGGGCATGGAATCGCCATACCGCTGAACCGGCTCAGGTCGCCGATGGCGGCTCGATCGCCCGTCCCGCCAGCAGGCTGCCTGCGTACAACGCCGCCAGCAACAGCGTCAGTCCGCCCCAGAACGTCGAGTAGAACGCCAGGTGGGTGTTGAGCGGGAACACCGTCACCGCCAGCGCCAGCATCGCCGGCCGTGCGCGTTCGCGGGCGGCCGCATCGGCGAAGCGCCACGCGCGCCAGGCCAGCGCGGCGCCCAGCAGCCACAGCAACAGCCCGAAGCCACCGGTTTCGCTGAGTACCTCCAGCACGATCTGGTGGGCGTGGAACGCCGGCCCCTCGCCCCATTGCGCGACCTCGCCGCGCTGCGGGTCGCACGCCGGGAACGCCTCGCGGAAGCCACGCGCACCGACGCCGTTGACCGGATGCCGCCCAGCCATGCACAACGCCGCGCCCCAGATCCGGCTGCGTCCCGACAACGCCCGGTCGACGCCTTCCTCATTGGCCGCGAGTACGTGGGTGGTACGGACCAGGCGGTCGCGGACATCGTGCGAGGCGTAGGCCAGTACCACCAGCATCACCGCGCCGAAGCCGAACACCGCGACCAGCTTCTTCCAGCCCAGCACCCGCCAGCCCGACAGCACCAGTACCAGCGCGTAGGTGATCCAGGACGCACGCGAGCCGGCCAGCACCACGACCACGCCCACGGCGGCCGCGGCGAGCAACCAGCCGGCACTGCCGAACCGGCGCCCGGCGGCGTACAGCGCGAACGACGACAGGCTCGCAATCACGATCCCGAGTTTCAGGTTGCATGGCCCGAGGATGCCGCCGAGGCGGTCGGCGCCGGCAACCTCCTCGGCCGTGCACATGCCGTGGCCACTGATCGCCTGCTTGATCGAGTCGATCCCGAAGAACAGCGGACTGGTACCGGTCAGCGCCTGCAGCAGTGCATCGACGGTCCATATTCCGATGATTACCGCGAGTCCGCCGAACGTGGTGCGGCGGCCGCGGTCGTTGGCCACCGCCGACGCCACCAGCCAAAGGAATGGCAGATAGCGCAGGTCGACCGCGGCCTCGCGCAGCGATCGCGGCGGATCGACCGCATCGAAGGCCGAGACCAGTTCGGGCAGCCAGTAGGCGAAGAACAGTACGCTGGTGAGCGCCCAGGCCTGGTGGCTCAGCAACTGGTTGCCACCGCTGAAACGCGAGGAAACCAGCTTGACGATCGCCAGCAACGCGCCCAGCACCAAAATGCCTTCGGCGTAGCCCGGGGCGGGCCACAGCGCAACGTAGGCGAGGATCCATGCCGGCGCCCAACGCCAGCCGCGGACCGGGCCGTGATCGTGGTCGTGGTCGTGGTCGTGGCCAGGCGACGACAGTGTTGGCGAATCAGTCGATGAGTTCGGCATAGACGGCCAGTGTGGCGCGCTGCATCGCGCGCAAGGTGTAGTCGGACAGTGCAGGCATCGTACCGGCTGACACCGCTGGCCGTGCAAGCAATTCCCGGGCACCGACGAGTAGTGCGTCCGGATCAAAGGGTGGAACCGCGCCGGCAGGTTGCAACTCGCGCAGCAACTCACCGACCCCACCGTGTGCCCATCCCAGCACCGGCCGCGCGGATGACAGCGCCTCGACCACGGTACGGCCGAATGCCTCCGGTTTGCGCGACAGTTGCAGCACCAGGTCGCTGGCGGCATAGGCCCGGGCGATCCGGTCCGTCGGCGGAGTGAACGCCAAGGCATCGGCGATACCAAGCGCGCCGGCACGTTCTTCGAGTTCGGCGATATAGGCTTCGCGACCGGCCTCGCGCGCGCCCGGCAACCACAGGCGCGCGTCCAGGCCATCGCCGCGCAGGCGCGCAAGCAGTTCCAGCGCATCGGCGTGGCCCTTCAGGCGGGTGCCGCGGCCGGGCAACAGCAGCAGCGGGCCGTCGCCAGCCAACGCCGGGTGCAGGTCAACGGCCCACGCACGCGCATCGCGATCCGGCACCGGCGCGGGCGGAAACGCGAGCGGGTCGATCCCGCGCGGAATCACCCGCAACTTGCCCGGCTCGGTCGACGGGTAGTGCTGCAGCACGTAATCGCGGACGGCGTCGGACACGCAGACCACGCGCTCACCCCGGGTCATCACCGCGCTGTAGCGCGAGGGCGAGTTGAGCCCGTGCACGGTGCTGACCAGCCGCGGACGCTCGGACGCCCCCATGCCGCGCAAAGCAAGCACGCCGACCCAGGCCGGTAGCCGCGAACGTACATGGACGATATCGGCACGCTCGCGTCGCAGCAGCGCGCGTAGCGGGCGCACGCGGGCCAGCGTAGTCAGCGACTTGCGACCGATGTCGAGTTCGATGTGTTCGGCGCCGAGCGCCTGCAGCCGCGGCACCAGTCGTCCGCCGACCGACACCACCAGCGCGCGATGGCCGGCTTCGACCAGCGCCTGCGCGATCTCAAGGGTGGAGCGTTCGACCCCGCCCGACTGCATCGCCGGCAACAGCTGGACGACGGTCAGCCGGCGCATGGCCGCGGGCTCGCGACGGTCAGTCTTCGAGGACGAAATGCGCGCCGCAATACGGGCAATCGCATTCGCGCTCGGCTTCGATCGGCAGGTAGACCCGCGGATGCGAATTCCACAGCGCCATCGACGGCAACGGGCAACTCAACGGCAGGTCGGCGCGCGAGACGGTGTAACGGCGCTCGGCATTGGCCTGGGTGGGGTGGTCGTGGGCAGCTGCGGTCATGTCGATGGCGGCGGTGATGCGAGGGCCGCAGTTTAGCAGCCGGCAGCCGCAAAGCCCGCCCGCTGGCCCGACCCTGTAGGAGCGACGTAAGTCGCGATTTCCTCGCGAACCGGGATCGCCGTGCGATCGCGACTTACGTCGCTCCTACAGGGAGCCTCCGGTGGGTCAGGCCGGCAGGTCGAACAGCAGGAGGTCGGCGCGCGATTCGCCTTGGCCCGTGATCCGTAACGGGCCACCTTCCTCGACGTAACCCAGTGCATCGCCGGCTACCAATGCGCGGCCGTTCACTTCCACCGCGCCCTGCGCCACGTGCAGCCAGTATCGCCGCGACGGCTGCAACTCGCGCTCGGCCACCTCGCCTGATGCCAGCCGCGCGTTGAACACGCGCGCATCCTGCCGGATCGCCAGGCTGCCACCGGCGCCGTCGGGCGACGCCAGCAGTTGCCAGCCCACGGCGTCGGTGGCATCGCGCTGCGCATACGCCGGCGCGGCGTTGACCCGGTCGGGCTGCAGCCAGATCTGCAGGAAATGCACCGGCTCGTCCTTCGAGGCATTGAACTCGCTGTGACGCACGCCGTGGCCGGCGCTCATCCACTGCAGCTCGCCCGGACGGATCACCCCACCGCCGCCGGTGCTGTCCTCGTGCGCAAGCGCGCCGGACAGCACGTAGCTGAGGATCTCCATGTTGGAGTGGCCGTGGGTCGGGAAGCCCGCGCCGGGCGCGACGCGGTCTTCGTTGATCACCCGCAGCACACCGAAGCCCATCCAGTCGGGATCGTGGTAGTCGCCGAACGAGAACGTATGGCGGCTGTCGAGCCAGTCGACGTGCGCCGGGCCGTGGCCGCGACTGCCGGAGGGGCGTTCGATGATCATGTTCAGGCGTCCTTGGGCACCGCGGCCTCGGTGGTGATGCGCAGGCTCACCTCGTCGCTGACGGCCGGCGCCGCCATGCCCAGGTCGAAGTCGGTGCGCTTGACGGTGGTGGTGGCGTCAAAACCGATCGCGGCCTGCCCGCCCATGTTCTCGCCGATCTTGTTGAGGGTGACGTCGAGCACCACCGGGCGGGTGATGTCCTTGATGGTCAGCTCACCGGTGACCGTGAGCTTGCCTTCGCCAGCGGACTCGACCCTGGTGCTCTTGAAGGTCGCGACCGGGAACGCGGCGGCATCGAAGAAGTCGCTGCTGCGC
The DNA here is from genome assembly GCF_052547215.1 of Lysobacter sp. F6437. Lineage (NCBI taxonomy): Bacteria > Pseudomonadati > Pseudomonadota > Gammaproteobacteria > Lysobacterales > Lysobacteraceae > Lysobacter > Lysobacter sp. F6437. The sequence continues at coordinate 258,717 of NZ_JBQWRB010000003.1, read as the reverse complement.
AGGTGCTCGTCGAACTTGGCGGTGAAGCTGTTGAGGCCCGACAGCGGCAGGGTCACTTCGACACTGGACGCGGCGACGTTGTCGGCGTCGTAGACCAGGGTGCCGTCGGCATCGCCGAAATGCGCGCTCGGGTTGGAGAAGCCGAAGTGGCTCCACTGCGCGATCACGTCGGTGTGGGCGGGATCGAGCTTGTAGGTGACCGGCTCGGCGAACGCGAGGGTGCTGGCGCTGGCCAGGGCGACGGTGAAGGCGAGTTTCTTGAACATGGGGATATCTCTTGGTGTGTTGGGCTTTGCCGGAGGCACCTGTGCATCCGGCGGGTCGGTCAAAGAATTCGCGCGGCCTCGTCGAACGGCAGCCGCGGCGAACGTGCGAACAGCTTGTCCGGGTCACCGTGACCGAGGTTGACCAGGAAGTTGGACTTGATCGTGGTGCCGTTGAAAAACACTTCGTCGACCATCGCGTTGTTGAAGCCCGACATCGGCCCCGTGTCGAGCCCCAGCGCGCGCGCGGCGAGGATCAGGTAGGCGCCCTGCAGGCTGCCGTTGCGGAACGCGTGGTCGTGGCGACCTTCGCGCGGGCCGTCGAACCAGCTCTTGGCGTCGGTATGCGGGAACAGGTACGGAAGTTTCTCGTGGAAGTCCTCGTCATAGCCGATGATCACCGTCACCGGCGCGGCCATGGTCTTGGCGTGGTTGCCTTCGCTCAACGCCGGGCCGAGCTTGGCCTTGGCCTCGGCCGACTTGACGAACACGAACCGCGCCGGCGTCTGGTTGGCACTGGTCGGGCCCCACTTCAGCAGGTCGTAGAGCGCGCGCAGGGTGTCGTCGCTGACCTCGCCGCCCAGCTCGTTGTGGGTACGGGCGGTGCGGAACAGCTGGTCGAGCGCCTGCGGCGGCAGTGCTGCGGTCGGGGGCGTGGCCTGGTCGGTCATTCGGGTCTCCATGAATGCGATGGTCGCGGAGAAGCCGCGGCCGATGCAGGCAAGTGTAAAGTCTGCCGTTGAAGCAACAGCCGACGCCTTCGCAACGTATTACCGACATAAATGGAACAATCGAGCCCCCGCGCGAGCAATTGGATGCTGACCGACGGCAATGCCGGCAACGTGCGCCAGGCGCGTGCACTGGCGGCGGCGCTGGGGCGGCCGGCGCGCGAATGGGTGCTCCGTCCGCGCGCGCCATGGCGATGGCTGGCTCCGCGCGCGCTGCCCGGCGCGGGTTTGGCATTCGGCGATGATTTCCGCGACGCGCTCGCAACGCCGCCGCGGCTGGCGGTCGGCTGTGGCCGGCAGGCCGCGCTGGCGACCCGGCTGCTGCGCCGGCGCGGTGTGCAGGCCGTGCAGATTCTCGACCCGCGACTCGCACCGCGACACTGGGACCTGGTGGTCGCGCCGGAGCATGACGACCTGGCCGGCGACAACGTCATCCGCCTGCTCGGCAGCCTCAATCCGATAGACGACGCGTGGCTGCAATCCGCGCGGCGCCACTTCAGTGCGCTGGCGACGCTGTCGCAACCACGCACCGCGCTGCTGTTGGGTGGCAACAGCGCGCATGCGCGGTTCCAGCCGACGTGGTGGGATGCGCTGGCCGACCGCTTGCAACGGGTGGTCGATGGCGAGGGCGGTTGCCTGCTGGTGACCACGTCGCGACGCACCCCCGCCGAGGTGACCGCGCGCCTGCACCAGCGCTTCGCGGGCCGCCCGGGCATGGTCTGGAGCGGCAGCGCCGATGGCCCGAATCCGTATTCCGGCCTGCTGGCCTGCGCCGACCGCATCGTCTGCACCGCGGACTCGGTCAACATGCTGTCGGAAGCCTGCGCGACCACGCTGCCGGTGTTCGTCGCCGGCATCGACGCGGTGCGTGGGCGGCCGCGGCGGTTCGTCGACAGCCTGCTGGGCCTCGGCCGGGTGCGGCCGGTGGACGGCGCCCTCGCTGCGTTCCCGGTGACCCCGTTGCGCGAGACCGCTCGTGTCGCCGCGGAAGTGCGCCGGCGGCTGGCGCTGGATTGAAGTCCGGATCTCGCCCCATGTAGGAGCGACGCAAGTCGCGACTTCCTCGCGAACCGGGATCGCCGTGAAATCGCGACTTACGTCGCTCCTACATGGGGATATCGCGCGTGGGGATATCGCGGTTGGATCCGGGTTCGGTCGCGGGCGTCCCGCTGAAATCCAGACCATGCACCGCCGCTGCATCGCGTATCGCGGCGCGCGCCGCTTCGACCGCCCCGTCGCGGGGCACTCGCCGCTGCCGCCGGTCAAGGCTGCATTCGAGCCCGCGCGTGAGCAGGGTCGCGTGCGCTGCGAGCAGTCTTGCGGCGGTGTCCGCATCGAACACGCCGGCCTGTCGCATCGTCTCGATCAAGCCCGGCGTGTCGCGCGGGCCGAGCAGGCCGGGCGCCGCGTCGGCATGGTCCAGCACCAGCGCCTGCAGCAGGAATTCCAGATCGACCAGCCCGCCCTCGCCCTGCTTGAGGTCGAAGGCCGCCGCGTCGCTTCGATCGAGCTCGGCACGCATGCGCGCACGCATCTTCGACACGTCGGCGCGCACCTCGTCGGGGTCACGCTGGCGCGCGAGGGTCTCATCGCGGACGCGCCCGAAGTCGGCGCACAGGCTGGCGTCGCCGCTGACGCAGCGTGCGCGTACCAGCGCCTGGTGTTCCCAGTTCCAGGCGCGGCTGCGCTGGTAATCGGCGAAGCTGGCCAGGGTCGATACCAGCAGGCCCTTGGCGCCGTCGGGCCGCAGCCGCACGTCGACGTCGAACAGCCGGCCGGCCGCCGATACCGTGCCGAGCAGCGCCACGACCTTCTGCGCCAGCCGCGCGAACCAGCGCGATGCATCCAGCGGGCGGGCGCCGTCGGACTGGTCGGCACCGTCGGTGGTGTCGTAGAGGAACACCAGGTCGAGGTCGGAACCGAACCCCAACTCGCCGCCACCGAGGCTGCCGTAACCCAGCACCGCGAACCGCGCCCCGGGTACCCGGCCATGCACGGCCGCGACCTCGCGTTGGGCCAGGGCGAGCACGCGCATCACCACGCCGTCGGCCAGCCATGCCAGTTGCCGTGCGCTCTCGACCGCATCCTGGCGGCCATCGCGGGTGGCCATCGCGATCCGGAAGCTCAACGCCTGCCGCACTTCGTTGAGTGCATTGAGCACCGCCTCGGTGTCGTCGGCGGCGATGCCGTCGTCGACACCGTCGCCGGCATCGCGCGCAACCGCCAGGCAGGCCTCGATCACTTCCTCGCGCCCGGGCAACGGGCCGCCAATGCGCGCGTCCAGCAACTCGTCCAGCAACAGCGGGTACGACGCCAACCGCTCGGCCAGCAACGCGCTATGGCCGACCACCTCGACCAGACGGGCCAGCGCCGGCGGCTGCTCGTCCAGCAACGCGAGGTAGGCGCTGCGGCGCAGGATGTTGTGCAGCAACGCGAGTAGCCGGCGCAACGCGAGCATCGGCTGGCTGGACCCGGCCGCACCCTGCAGCAACGCCGGCAGCACGCGATCGAGCCGGGCGCTGGTGCTGTCGGACAGGCCGCGCACACCGGGACTGCGGACCAGGTCGCGCAACAGCGAATCGGCCGACGCGGCGTCGGCGAAACCGGCGCCGGACAGCGACGCGAGTTCGCCGGGCTGTTCGCCCGCGGTATCGCGCAACTTGCGCCAGTAGCCGGCCAACGCGCCCGGCTGGTGCGTCGCCGGACGTGGCGCCAGCAGCGCGGCGAATTCCTCGCTGACCACCGCGCGATGCATGTCCAGCGCGGTGCGCAAGGCCGTCCAGTCGCCATACCCGAGGCCGTCGGCAATGCGGGCGCGATCGAGCGCATCGTCGGGCAGCGCGTGGGTCTGTTCGTCGCGCAGCATCTGCAGGCGGTTTTCCAGTCGTCGCAGGTAGAGGTAGGCCGTGGCGAGCGCGTCGCCCGCAGCGGGTTCGACCTGGTTGGCCTCGACCAATGCATTCAACGCGGGCTGCAACTGGCGGTCACGCAATTCCGGTTCTCGACCGCCGCGGATCAACTGCAACGCCTGCACCAGGAACTCGATCTCGCGGATGCCGCCGGGACCGCGCTTGACGTCATCGGCCAGTTCCTTGCGCGCGACCTCGGCGCTGATCGCGGCCTTCATGCCGCGCAGTCCGTCGAGCGCACCGTAGTCCAGGTAGCGCCGGTAGATGAATGGGCGCAGGGTCTCCAGGAAGCGCTCGCCCGCGTCCAGGTCGCCCGCCACCGGTCGCGCCTTCTGCCAGGCGTAGCGCTCCCAGTCGCGCCCTTCGCGCTGGAAGTACTGCTCCATCGCGGGGAACGACCACGCGACCCGACCGGCGTTGCCGTACGGGCGCAGCCGCAGGTCGACCCGGTGGCAGAAGCCGTCGGCGGTGACCTCGTCGAGCAACCGGACCAGGTGTTGGCCGAGCCGCGAGAAATACTGCTCGGCTTCGAGCGGCCGGGCGCCATCGCTGGTGCCGCCGCCGTGCTCGTAGGCATAGACCAGGTCGATGTCCGAACTGAAGTTGAGTTCGCCACCACCGAGTTTGCCGAGCCCGAACACCACCAGCCGTTGGTGCACGCCATCGTCGTCGCGCACGACGCCGTGGCGGCTGGCGAAGTCGGGTTCCAGCGCGCGCAGCGCCAGGTCCAGGCAGGTCTCGGCAAGCGCGGTACTGCCGGCGAGGGTGGCGTCGACATCGTCGAGGCCGTGCACGTCGCGCCAGACCAGCCGGGTCGATTCGGCCGCGCGGTAGCGGCGCAGGAGGCCCGGCCAGTCGCCGCGGTGGTCGGCGGAGAGCGTGGGCGCCACCGCGGGCGTGGCACCGTCGTCGTCGAGCAACCGGCGCAGCAGGTCGGGTTGGCGCGACAGGGTGTCGACTGCGAAATCGCTGGCAACCGCCACCGCACGTAGACGGGCCTGGCCGGTCGTCATCGACGGGCCGGCAGCAGCCAGCAGGCGCGCAATCGCGCGCTCGGCGATGGCATCGGTGGCAGGGCGGTCGGGACCGTCGGGGGCGTCATTCATCGAGGCGATGATGGCAGAAGTAAAAAGCCCGCCCCGGTCGAACCGGTAGCGGGCCTGCTCCCTCCCCCACGTCGGGATGCGGCCCGATCGTGAAGGAGTTGTTAGGTCGAGTGCACGCTGCAGTGCAAAAAAGAACCGCCCGGTTCAGAAACACAACGGGAGGAAACCCGGTTCACGCCGCCGCGAAGAACATCAGGTACACCAGCCGTCCGTTCTCGATCCGATCGCCGAACGCCGGCCCCGCCGTGTGCCACAGCCACGGCCGCAGCATCACCAGGCGGTTGAAGCGCATCGGCACGCGCATGGTCATTTCCCACTTCGAGTCGTCGGTGCCATCGCGTTCGATCAGTTGCTGGTACATCGCCGCGCGCGAGGAAAAGCCCATCGCCGCGATCTCCTCGTCGTTGAACGGCGCGCGATCGGTTCCGGTCGGGCGGTGACGGAAGAACTCCGTGCCGCCCTGGCAGTCTTCCGGTGCGCTGAGGTAGAGGATCCCGGACCAGTGCGCCGAGTCGACGTGCACCTTGGCGCGGCCGACATCGTTGGCCAGCGTGATCCGGAACTTCGCGTGCGACTGCGGCGGCGACACCGGCTTGAGCCGTTCGCCGACGATCCGCGAGGCGGCTTCAGACAGCCCGTCGATCTCCAGCCGCTCCAGCGAGTTGCGGCCGGGAAACGCACCCTGCAGATCCGGGTAGTTCAGCCCGAGCGCAGTCTGGCGGAACTGCCGTGCGTCGTGCACGCCGAGGAAGTCGTCGACGATGATCAGTGAAGTTGGCATGGGCGCGGAGCCTAGCCCGGTGGCCGCAGCCGCTCAAGGCGTGCAAACAAGAACCCCGCCTTGCGGCGGGGTCCCTGGTATTGCGGGTAGTGCGGGAAGGCGTGGGATCAGAAGCCCATGCCACCCATTCCGCCCATCCCACCCATGTCGCCGCCACCCGGCATCGCCGGCTCTTCCTTCTTCGGCAGCTCGGCAACCATCGCCTCGGTGGTGATCATCAGCCCGGCGATCGACGCGGCGTTCTGCAGCGCGGTGCGGGTGACCTTGGTCGGGTCCAGGATGCCGAACTCGAGCATGTCGCCATACTCGCCGTTGGCGGCGTTGTAGCCGTAGCTGCCCTTGCCTTCCTTGACGTTGTTGAGGACGACCGAAGCCTCTTCGCCAGCGTTGATGACGATCTCGCGCAGCGGCGCTTCCATCGCGCGCAGGGCGATCTGGATGCCGTGGTTCTGGTCTTCGTTGTCACCCTTCAGGCCGGTGATCGCGGCCAGCGCGCGGATCAGCGCAACGCCGCCGCCCGGGACCACACCCTCTTCCACTGCGGCGCGGGTCGCGTGCAGGGCGTCTTCGACGCGGGCCTTCTTCTCCTTCATCTCGATCTCGGTCGAGGCACCGACCTTGATCACCGCCACGCCGCCGGCCAGCTTGGCCACGCGCTCCTGCAGCTTCTCGCGGTCGTAGTCGGAAGAGGTCTCCTCGATCTGCGCCTTGATCTGCTTGATGCGGCTCTCGATGCCCGCGGTGTCGCCGGCGCCGTCGATGATGGTGGTGTTCTCCTTGGAGATCTGCACCTTCTTCGCGCGGCCCAGGTCGTTGATGGTCGCCTTCTCCAGCTGCAGGCCGACTTCCTCGGAGATCACGGTGCCGCCGGTCAGCACGGCCATGTCTTCCAGCATCGACTTGCGACGGTCACCGAAGCCCGGCGCCTTGACGGCGCAGACCTTGACGATGCCGCGGATGGTGTTGACCACCAGGGTCGCCAGCGCCTCGCCTTCGACGTCTTCGGCGACGATCAGCAGCGGCTTGCCGGCCTTGGCCACGCCTTCCAGCACGGGCAGCAGGTCGCGGACGTTGGAAATCTTCTTGTCGTAGAGCAGGATGAACGGGTCATCCAGTTCGGCCTGCATCGACTGCTGGTTGTTGATGAAGTACGGCGACAGGTAGCCGCGGTCGAACTGCATGCCCTCGACCACGTCGAGCTCGTTCTCCAGGCCCGAGCCGTCTTCGACGGTGATCACGCCTTCCTTGCCGACCTTGTCCATCGCCTGCGCGATCAGGTCGCCGATGTTGGCGTCGGAGTTGGCCGAGATCGTGCCGACCTGGGCGATTTCCTTGGAGGTCGACGACGGCTTGGAGAGGTTCTTCAGCTCGCCGACGGCCGAGGTCACGGCCTTGTCGATGCCGCGCTTGAGGTCCATCGGGTTCATGCCGGCGGCGACCGCCTTCATGCCCTCGCGGATGAACGCCTGGGCCAGCACGGTGGCGGTGGTGGTGCCGTCACCGGCGATGTCGGAGGTCTTGGAAGCGACTTCCTTGACCATCTGCGCGCCCATGTTCTCGAACTTGTCGGCCAGCTCGATCTCCTTGGCGACGGACACGCCGTCCTTGGTGATCGTCGGGGCGCCATAGCTCTTGTCGAGCACGACGTTGCGGCCCTTCGGGCCCAGGGTGGCCTTGACGGCATTGGCGAGAACGTTGACGCCGCGCACCATCTTTGCGCGCGCGTCTTCGCCGAAACGGATTTCCTTGGCGGACATTGCGGATTACCTCAAAAAGAATTGCGGAAAAGGGGGTTGGAACGGGAGGACGAAACCGCGATCAGCCGAGGATCGCGAAGATGTCGTCTTCCTTGACCACCAGCAGGTCGGTGCCGTCGAGCTTCACTTCGGTGCCGCTGTACTTGCCGAACAGCACCTTGTCGCCGACCTTGACCTTCGGCGCGCGCACGCTGCCGTTGTCGAGGGTCTTGCCTTCGCCGACCGCGACGACCTCGCCCTTGATCGGCTTCTCGGTGGCCGAGTCCGGGATCACGATGCCGCCGGCGGACATCTTTTCTTCTTCCATACGCTTGATGACCACGCGGTCGAACAGCGGCTTGATATTCATGGCAACCTCTAAGTGGTTGAAAGGGTGGGGAAAGAACGCGGAATCTAGCAGTCTCCCCAATCGAGTGCCAAGACCGGGGACGACAACGCCCGACTCAATCGGGACTGCCGGGGAGATGGGGGGCGCAATGGCGCTTTCAAGGCCGGTGGATGCGATCGGCGTCATCGCGACGCAAAAAAAGAGCGTGCCCCGAGGGACACGCTCTTTTCCGGTTTCGGGATTGGCTTCCGAGCGCGGCGCGATCCTGCACCTCTCCCCTGACCTGGACCCCCATGTCGAGCCGACTTCCTGTCGGTCAGCGGCCATGGTGGCCATTTTTGGTCACCGTGACTACAGACCACCCGGTATGGGATGGCTACCTCCGGTGGCTCCTATGTGTGATAAACGTCGAATAACCGTGGCCCGTCCGGGTACATCTTGAAATATAGCCACCGATAGGAAACCACTTGACGTGAATATCAGGCGCATAGTTAATACCGGTACCTACGACTTTGCCCGTGTACAAAACCCATGACCCCGGAATTACGCATCCGTCTCGCCCGTCGCCATGGCGGCTTGTCCCAGGCCGCGCTCGCCGCCGCGGTGGGTGTCCAGCGCAGCGCGGTCAGCCACTGGGAAGCATCTCCCGGCAAGTCGCCCAGCGCCTCGCACCTGCGCCAGGTGGCGATGGCGACCGGGGTGCAATTCGAATGGCTGGCGACCGGGCGCGGCAAGATGACCCTGTCGCCGGAAGTGGCGATGGATTCGGTCGCGGCCGCGGATGCACTGCTGGTCGACGATCCACTGGAGCTGCGGCTGCTGACCGCGTTCCGCGACTGCCCCCCGCGCTCGCGGGTGCCGCTGGTGGAGATCGCCGAGCAACTGGCGGTACACCGGGTCGGCCGTCCGCGTGGCGGCAGCCGGAGCTGACCCGCGGCTCCGGTGCAACGCGCTGGGCTAGGCTATGCAGCCCTCCACCCAGGTTCCCCGGTCAATGTCCGTCCTGCTTTGCCTGTGCACCTGCCCCGATGCCGCCAGCGCCCGCATCATCGCCGAGGCGCTGGTCGCGGAACGGCTGGCCGCCTGCGTCAGCCGGTTGCCGGGGCTGCAATCGACCTATCGCTGGGAGGGTGCGATCGAACATGCCGATGAAGTACTGCTGCTGATCAAGACCGGCGCCGACCGGCTCGACGCCGTTACCGCGAGGGTGCAGGCACTGCATCCATATGAACTGCCGGAACTGATCGCGGTCGAAGCCGCCGGCGGACTTGCGCCGTACCTCGCCTGGGTGGCCGAACAGACCCGTGAAGATGACTGAAGAAGCCAAGCACCCGCTCCACCGGGGCTTTCAACTGCTGGTCCTGACCCTGCTGCTCGGCGCACTGGCGCCGGCCATGGCGGCGATCGATCCGGACGACCTGCTGCCGGTCGACGAGGCATTCGCGCTGGAAGCGCGGGCGGAATCGCCCGATGCGATCGCGATCGACTGGCGCATCGCCGACGGCTACTACCTCTACAGGCACCGGACCAGCGTCGAGGCGGATACCGGCTTCGACGCACGGCCGCTGCAGATGCCGCCGGGCGAGGCCCACGAGGACGAGTTCTTCGGCGCGGTCGAGACCTATCGCGACCGGTTGCACGCGACCCTTCCGGGCCAGGCCAAGGCAGCGAGCACGGTCCTGACGATCAAGTACCAGGGCTGTGCCGACGCCGGCATCTGCTATCCGCCGCAGACGCGCAAGGTAACCGTTGCGCTGCTGGCCGGGGGTGCGAACAACGCAGCCACCGCGCCGCTGGTGCCGTTTGGCGCTCAGGGTGCAGGGGGTGCAGCGAATCCGCTGGCCGGGAGCCTCAATCCATTGCTGGGCGGTACGGCTGCCGGCACCGATCCGTTGCCGTTGCCGCCGGAGCAGGCGTTCGGCTTCGAGGCGATCGCCGGTGATGGCAATTCCCTGCTGCTGCGCTTCACCCCGGCGCGCGGCTACTACCTGTACCGCGACAACACCTCGCTGGAACTGGCAGGCAACGATGCCGGCATCACCCTCGGCGCGCCGCAATGGCCGCAAGGGACCGAGCACCGCGACGAGCACTTCGGCGACGTGGTGGTCTATTTCCGCCAGATCGACGTGCCGCTGCCATTGCGGCGCACACGCCCCGACCCGGCGACGCTCCGGCTGACCGCGACCTTCCAGGGCTGCCAGACGGACGGGATCTGCTATCCGCCGATGACGCGGATTGTCGAGGTGGCGTTGCCGACGGGTGTGGTGACGGCCGACAGCGTGGCGACCCCCGCGTCCGCCGATCGGGATGAGGCTTCCGACAACAAGCCCGATCCCGCCGAAACGCAAGCTGCGATCGCTTCGAGTAGGAGCGACGTAAGTCGCGATCGCACGGCGACCCCGGATGGCGAGGCGTTCGCGACTGACGTCGCTCCTACAGGGGCCGACTCGCGGGATGTCGCGGGAGTACCGGGCGCCGGTCTGGCCGAGGACAGCCGCCTTGCCGCCGCGCTCTCAGGCCCCGACCGCTGGCTGGCGCTGCTGAGCTTCTTCGGTTTCGGCCTGTTGCTGGCATTCACGCCATGCGTGCTGCCGATGATCCCGATCCTGTCCGGACTGATCGCCGGTGCGTCGGCGGGCCACGAGCGGGGCCTCGGTGCCAGGCGCGCATTCGGGCTGTCGCTGGTCTACGTGGTCGCCAGTGCGATGGTGTTCACCGCGGCGGGCGTGGTCGCCGGGCTGGTCGGTGCCAACCTGCAGATCGCGTTCCAGGACCCGTGGGTGCTGGCGGCGTTCGCGGCGCTGTTCGTGGCGTTGGCGCTGTCGAGCTTCGGGCTCTACGAGATCCAGTTGCCCGCCGCGCTGCGCAATCGGCTCGGCAGCCTCAGCGACCGCCAGCGCGGTGGTTCACTGGCCGGGGTGGCGGTGATGGGCGCGCTGTCGGCGCTGATCGTCGGTCCCTGCGTGGCGCCGCCGTTGGCAGCCGCGGTGCTGTATATCGGCCAGACCCAGGACCCCGTATTTGGCGGCGCCGCGCTGTTCCTGCTGGCGATGGGCATGGGCGTACCGCTGCTGGCGTTCGGCGTTGCCGCCGGCAAGGGCCTGCCGACCAGCGGGCCGTGGATGGTCGCGGTGCAGCGGGTGTTCGGCTTCGTATTCCTCGGCCTGGCGGTGTGGATGCTGTCGCGGATCCTGCCGGCGCCGTTGGTGCTCGGTTTGTGGGGCGCGTTGCTGATCGGCTCCGCGGTGATGCTGGCGCTGGCGCTGGGTAGGTCAGCGGCGCGTGACGGGCTGCGTGCGCTCGGCTGGACCGCGGCCGCGCTGCTGGGCGTGGCCGGCGCGACGCAGGTGGTCGGCGCGCTGGCCGGAAGCCACGATCCGCTGCGGCCGCTGGCAGGGCTGCGTGGCGGCGGCACCGAGGTCCGCGAACTGCCGTTCCGCACGATCAAGTCGCTGGCCGACCTCGACCGCGAGATCAAGGCCGCCGCAGCGGCCGGCCGGCCGCTGCTGCTCGACTTCTATGCCGACTGGTGCGTGGCCTGCAAGGAGATGGAGAAGTACACGTTCCCCGAGCCCACCGTGCACGCCGCGCTTGCCGATTTCGTCCTGCTCAAGGCCGACGTCACCGCCAACGACACCACCGACCAGGCGCTGATGAAGCGGCTCGGCATCATCGGCCCGCCGGCGACGCTGTATTACGTCGACTCAGCCGAGCGCCGCGAACTGCGGCTGTTCGGCTTCGAACCCGCCGCGAAGTTCGCCGAACGCGCCGATCGGGCGCGGGCGGCGCTGCCATGAAGCCGTTCACCAAGGTCCTGCTGGTCGCGGTCGGCGCCGGAACGCTCGGCATCGTCGCCGGGCTGTGGTCCAACGGTCCCGGGCCGCTGCTGGAATCCGAGCTCGGCCAGCGGGCGCTTCAGGGCGCGCTGTCCGCGTCCGCACCGCCGACACCGGACGGATTGGCCGTCGCCCGCCGTGGCGAAGTGATCCCGACCGTGGTGCTTCCCGACCTCGATGGCCGCCAGGTCACCCTGCCCGCCGCCCACGCGGGCCGCCCGCTGCTGGTCAACTTCTGGGCCAGCTGGTGCGGTCCGTGCATCCAGGAGATGCCAGAACTCGACCGCTTCGCTGCCAGCCAGGCCGCCGACGGCGTGCAGGTGGTCGGGATCGCGCTGGACGACGTCGAGGCGGTCCGGGCGTTCCTGCAGCACACCCCGGTGCGCTACCCGATCCTGCTCGACGCGCCCGGCCCGCGCGATTCGGGCGTGCAGCTCGGCAATCCCAAGGGCGTGCTGCCGTTCACCGCGCTGATCGATGCGGAGGGACGGCTGGTCAAGCAGAAGATCGGCCCGTTCGAGCACGGCGAGATCGACGGATGGGCCGCACCATGACCGGCGGCATTCAAACATCCGTTTAAATCGCGACAACTTCGGCGAAACAGCAGGGAACTTCTGGACAACGCGGCAACGCTTCGGCCACACTGCCGCCTTTCCGAATCCCGGCCCTCCATGCCAAAGCTGCTGGTCCTGCACGGCCCCAACCTCAACCTGCTCGGCGAACGCGAGCCGGCAGTGTACGGGCAGGCCACGCTGGCCGAGATCGACGCCGACCTGCGCGCACGCGCCGAGGCCGCCGGCCACGCGCTGGAGTGCATGCAGTCCAACGCCGAGCATGTGCTGGTCGAGCGGGTGCAGGCAGCGCGCGCCGACGGCACCGCACTGATCCTCATCAACCCGGCGGCCTTCACCCACACCAGCGTCGCCCTGCGCGATGCTCTGGCCGCCGCGGCGGTGCCGTTCTACGAGATCCACCTGTCCAACCCGCACGCCCGCGAACCGTTCCGCCACCACAGCTATTTCAGCGACCTGGCCGCGGGCGTGGTCGCAGGGTTCGGTGTCGACAGCTATCGCTACGCGCTCGATGCCGCGCTGTCGCGGCTGGCCACGGCCCGGCCCTGACGGCCCACCCGACCTATACGTGCCGCTCATCGCGGCGTCCCGAATTCCACCAAGAGGCCCACCCATGGACCTGCGAAAAATCAAGAAACTCATTGACCTGCTCGAAGAATCCAACCTGGCCGAGATCGAGATCAAGGAAGGCGAGGAGTCGGTGCGCCTGGCCCGCAGCCCGCGCGGCGGCGCCGTTGCGCCGATGATGCAGGCCGCGCCGGTGCAGATGCAGGCCCAGATGCCCATGCCCATGCACTCGCCGGTCGACGCCGCCACCGGCGGCAGCGCCAAGCCTGCCGATGACCTGCCCGCGGGCCACGTGCTGCGCGCGCCGATGGTCGGCACCTTCTACACCTCGCCGGCGCCGGACAAGCCGCCGTTCGTGACCGTCGGCCAGTCGGTGCAGGCCGGCGAGACGCTGGCGATCATCGAGGCGATGAAGATGTTCAACCCGATCGAGGCCGACGTCTCCGGCACCGTGCTCAAGGTGCTGGCCGAGAGCGGCCAGCCGATCGAGTTCGACCAGCCGCTGTTCGTGATCGGGTGATCCATGCTGGATAAAGTCGTCATTGCCAACCGGGGCGAGATCGCGCTGCGCATCCTGCGCGCCTGCCACGCGCTCGGCATCCGCACGGTGGCGGTGCATTCCACCGTCGACCGCAACCTCAAGCACGTCGCGATGGCCGACGAGTCGGTCTGCATTGGTCCTGCGCCGTCGACCGACAGCTACCTCAACATGGCGCAGCTGATCGCCGCGGCCGAGGTCACCGACGCGCAGGCGATCCACCCGGGCTACGGCTTCCTGTCGGAGAACGCCGACTTCGCCGAGCGCGTCGAGGAATCGGGCTTCATCTTCATCGGGCCCAAGGCCGAGACCATCCGCCTGATGGGCGACAAGGTCGAGGCGATCCGGGCGATGAAGGAAGCCGGCGTACCCTGCGTGCCCGGCAGCGGCGGCCCGCTCGGCGACGACGCCGAGACCAACATCAGGATCGCCCGCGAGATCGGCTACCCGGTGATCGTCAAGGCGGCCGGTGGTGGCGGCGGCCGCGGCATGCGCGTGGTCCACACCGAAGCCGCGCTGGTCACCGCAATCCAGACCACCAAGGCCGAGGCCAAGGCCGCGTTCGGCAACGACATGGTCTACATGGAGAAGTTCCTGGAGAACCCGCGCCACGTGGAGATCCAGGTGCTCGCCGATGGCCAGGGCAACGCCGTGCACCTGGGCGAGCGCGACTGCTCGATGCAGCGCCGCCACCAGAAGGTGGTCGAGGAAGCGCCGGCGCCGGGCATCACGCCCGAGCAGCGCGCGGAGATCGGCAGGGTCTGCACCGAGGCCTGCATCCGGATCGGCTATCGCGGCGCCGGCACGTTCGAGTTCCTGTACGAGAACGGCCGCTTCTACTTCATCGAGATGAACACCCGCATCCAGGTCGAGCACCCGGTCACCGAGATGGTCACCGGCATCGACCTGGTGCGCGAGCAGCTCAACATCGCCGCCGGCCACAAGCTGTCATTGAAGCAGGACGACATCGTGCTGGAAGGCCATGCGATCGAGTGCCGCATCAACGCCGAGGACCCGGACACGTTCATGCCGAGTCCGGGCCTGATCCAGCATTTCCACGCTCCCGGTGGCCCCGGCGTGCGCGTCGATAGCCACATCTACGAGGGCTACCGCGTGCCGCCGAACTACGACTCGATGATCGGCAAGCTGATCGTGCACGGTCCCGACCGCGAGACCGCGATCTGCCGCATGCGCGTGGCGCTGAGCGAGATGGTGGTGGACGGCATCAGGACCAACATCCCGCTGCAGCAGCGGATCCTGGCCGACGTCGGCTTCCAGCAGGGTGGGCAGAACATCCACTACCTGGAGAAGCGACTGAAGGAGCAGAAGGAAAAGTCGCTGTCGATCGTGTAGTCACGCACTTCCGGGCCGTGGCATCTACCGGGGCCCCTGCGGGGACTCCGGTGCCGGTTGCTGGGTCCCCGGGATCGGCCGTACGCCGTCGCTCGAGGAGACACTGATCACGGTCACGTACTCGCTGGAGCCGTCGGGCCAGATGACCCTGAAGGAACTCCCGGTCGGAAGCGTGGCGAACGGCGCGCCGCTGCCGGCGCGATAGGCCGCGGCGACCTGCGCGGCACCGGCCACCCGTTTCTCCAGCGGCGAATTCACCGACGTGGCCGTCACTGCCGACATCCCGCGGTAATCCTTCCCGAGCACGTCGATCACGACCCCGGCGGCCGCGACGGAATACGCGGCGAACAACGTGGTCCAGAACAACAGCTTGACCCTGCGCACGACAGCCTCGTTTTTCATTTCTGCACCTTCTTCTCGCCCGTCAGCGAGTCGGCCATACCATTCACCACGTCCGCCCCCTGTCGCGGCACTGCGGCATCGAAGACAAAACTGCTGAAATCCTGCCCGGGATCGCGCGAGCAGATCCCGCCATTGGCGCACTGCGACACCATCACCGCGCTGTCGGCACCGCACTCCATGCCCAGGTCACAGGCGGCGACCTGCCACGCCACCTCAGCCAGCCGGGTACCCGCGACCTGGCCCTCGAAGGCCCGGTCGCCACTCGCCTGGATGCCCATCGCCGGCGCCAGTGCCGCGAAGGATTCCGGATCCTGCGACTGCTGCACCCGATCCACCAGGTCGTGCTTGTACGCGTCGCTGGTGTCGAGCGGTTCGCCGGCGGCCAGCAGCGCGGCTTCCGCGGCAAGGCTCCCGGCCTCCGCGGCCTCGCGGGTCATGCCAAGAATCACCGTGTACGACAGGTCGTCGCCGGGCACGAACCGGGCACAGCGCTCGCTGGTGCGGGTCCGTGCGGCGACCATCGCATTGGAGGTTGCGAGCCCCATGTCCCTGATCGCGCGGGTGTCGCCGGCATAGTCCGCCGGCGCCATGGCATACGCCGAGCAGTAGTCGTAGACCCGGCTCAACATCCAGGTGGCCTCGGGATCGCCCGCCCGCGCCGCGGGCGCCAGCGTGTTGGCGTAGGCGTACAGGTCGCGTGCGTGCTCGAACCCCGCGCGGTGGTCCGGCATGCCGGGGACGCCGCGGTGCGGCCACCCGGCCGGCGTGTCGGCGGCGAAACCATGGCCGGCAGCGGGCTGCCGGGCACCAAGGGGCGCCTCGCCGGCAAGCCCGGTCGCGGCCGCGTCGACGGAAACCACCGCGCCCGGTTCGCCCCGGTACGCAACGATCCCCGCCAGCAACAACGCTGACGCCAGTGCAAACAGGACCAGTTGGCGGTGCACGGCAGGCAAAAGGGACGGCTCCCGGTGTCGAACCGCGAGACAGGCGGCGCGTCATCTTAGATCAACGGCCGGTTGCCTGCGCCGGGCACACGTCCCAACATGCATGTCCCGTACGCGATTGCCCGACATGCCCTTCCTCGAACTCACCGTGTCCTGCACAGAAGCCGACCAGCCGCGCCACGAGCGCGCGCTGGAGAACGTCGGCGCGCTCGCGGTCACCCTGGCCGACGCCCACGCCGACGCGCCCGACGAGCAGGCGATCTTCGAGCCCGGCGTCGGCCAGACCCCGATGTGGGGCGAACTGGTGCTGACCGCGCTGTTCGAGGGCGGCACCTCCGAGACCCTGCTGCTGCATGCACTGGCCGCCGCCGACGAGGGCATCGACTGGTCGCGTGCGCAGTTCCGCGAGATCGCCGACCAGGACTGGGAGCGGGCGTGGATGGACCAGTACGAGCCGCTGAAATTCGGTGCCCGGACCTGGATCGTGCCGTGGAACCACGACCTGCCCGAAGGCGCCGACGCACCCGACGCCGCGGTGGTGAGGCTCGACCCCGGCCTCGCGTTCGGTTCCGGCACCCACCCGACCACCGCGTTGTGCCTGCAATGGTTCGACGCACTGGCCGCCGAAGGCGTACTCGATGGCGCGACCGTGCTCGATTTCGGCTGCGGCTCCGGCATCCTCGCCCTGGCCGCGCTCAAGCTCGGCGCCGCCAAAGCGGTCGGCGTCGACAACGACCCACAAGCCCTGCTCGCCACCGATGACAACGCCGCGCGCAACGGCGTCGGCGAGCGGCTCGCGGTGTACCTGCCGGACGACGAACCGGTGGCGACGTACCCGGTCGTGGTCGCCAACATCCTCGCCTCGGCGCTGGTGGCTCTGGCCGACACGCTCGCCGCGCGGGTCGCGCCGGGCGGCCGCATCGCACTGTCGGGCATCCTCGACGGGCAGCAGGACGAGGTGCTGGCGCGCTACGCAGGTGGTTTCGAACAGTTACAGGTCGAGCAGCTGGACGACTGGATCCGGATCAGTGGCGTCCGTCGCCGCTGAGGCCCGGGCCGCGCGCGGGCTCGGCTAAACTCCGGCGCATGTTTGTCCCCTGCCCTCATTGCGGATTCCTGGTGGCCCTGATCGTCTCGCGGGGCGGGCCGGCGCAGCACTGCCCACGGTGCAGGAATCCGCTGGATGTCGAGCCGGACACCGGAGTCGACACCGACGCGCCCACTCCGCCAGCCCCGGAACCGCCGCTCGAACCGGAGCCGCAACCGACACCCGCCGCCGCGGCGCCTGCAGCGACGCCCGCATCACCCGGCGACCGGCCACGCCGACGCGTCCGCCGCTCGCACGCACCCAGCTTCGCCCGGGTCGTCGCACCCGCACCAGCCGCGCGCAAGCCGTGGTCCGGATGGTTGATCATCGCGGGGCTGGCCGTGCTGCTGGTGCTGCAGTTGCTGCTCGCGCAACGCCAGGAGCTTGCCGCAAGCGAACGCTGGCGACCATTGGCCAGCGGTGTCTGCGCGGTGTTCGGCTGCACACTTGCGCCGTGGCACGAGCCCGGCGCCTACACCATGCTCGCGCGCAGCGTGCAGCCGTCCGGCACGCCCGGCGTGTTGCGGGTGACCGCCAGCTTCCGCAACGACGCACGCTGGCCGCAACCGTGGCCGGCGCTGGCACTGAGCCTGTCGGACGTGCGTGGCCAGCCGGTCGCGCAACGCACGTTCGCAGCCCGCGACTACCGCGGCGGCGATGCTGCCGGCGACTCCGAACTCGCGCCCGGGCAAAGCGCCAGCGTGCAGTTCGACGTGGTCGAACCGGCCTCGCCGATCGTCGCATTCAACTTCGAATTTCGATGAACGGGCGACCCGCGGTGTCGGCAGCCACGTTCGCGCGTTAGACTCGATCCCCCGTCGTCGAACCGCAGGATGCGGCGCATGTGCCGCGCGACGGTTGCCTACGTCCGGGGGAGACGCGCTTGAACGCCGCAGCAGACCGTAACGATTCCAGCCGCCCGGAAACCGGACGCACCGGTCCACGGGTGCCGCTACGGGACCACGTCGCCACGTCGATCCGTCGTTACCTCGGCGACCTCGACGGTTGCGACAACGGCGATCTCTACCAGATCGCACTGCAGGAACTCGAGATCCCGCTGTTCGCCGAAGTGCTGACGCACTGCGACGGCAACCAGAGCCGCGCCGCGGCGATGCTGGGCATCCACCGCGCGACCCTGCGCAAGAAGCTGCGCGACTACGGCCTGGCCTGAGGTCGCCGCAGCAGGGCCGGTATAATTGGCGGCTTTCCCGCCGAAGCCGCCTGCCATGACGTCCGCCCCCTCGCCCGCCGCACCGGTAAAGATCCGCCGCGCCCTGCTTTCCGTGTCCGACAAGACCGGCCTGGTCGAACTGGCCCGCGCCTTGGCCGGCCACGGCGTCGAACTGCTGTCGACCGGCGGCACCGCCAGGGCGATCCGCGAAGCCGGGCTGGCGGTGAAGGACGTGTCGGAGGCCACCGGCTTCCCGGAAATGATGGACGGCCGGGTCAAGACCCTGCACCCGGCCGTGCACGGCGGCCTGCTCGGCCGCGCCGGCACCGACGAGGCGGTGATGTCGCAGCACGGCATCGACGCGATCGACCTGCTGGTACTGAACCTGTATCCGTTCGAAGCGGTGTCGGCCAATCCCGACAGCACGATGGACGAGATCATCGAGAACATCGATATCGGCGGCCCGGCGATGCTGCGCTCGGCGGCGAAGAACTTCGCCCGCGTCGCGGTCGCGACCGAGCCGGCGCAGTACGAAGCGTTGCTGGCCGAACTGGCCGCGAACGACGGCGCGCTGTCGGGCAAGACCCGGTTCGCGCTGTCGGTGGCCGCGTTCAACCGCGTCGCGTTCTACGACGCCTGCATCGGCAATTACCTGTCGTCGATCAATGACGACGGCAGCCGCGCGCTGTTCCCGGCGCAGAGCAACAGCAATTTCACCAAGGTCATGGACCTGCGCTACGGCGAGAATCCGCACCAGCACGGCGCGTTCTACCGTGACCTGTGGCCGGTGCCGGGCACGCTGGCGACCTTCACCCAGTTGCAGGGCAAGGAGCTGAGTTTCAACAACCTCGCCGACGCCGATGCCGCGTGGGAATGCGTGCGCCAGTTCGACGCCCCGGCCTGCGTGATCGTCAAGCACGCCAACCCGTGCGGCGTCGCGGTCGGCGCCGGCAACGGCGAGGCTTACGAGGCGGCGTTCGCGACCGACCCGACTTCGGCGTTCGGCGGCATCATCGCGTTCAACAAGACGCTCGACGCGGCGACCGCGAAGACCATCCTCGACCGCCAGTTCGTCGAGGTGCTGATCGCGCCCGACTACGACGCCGAGGCGCTCGCCTACGCGAAGAAGAAGGCCAACGTGCGTGTGCTGCAGATCCCGCACGGCGACGGCCGCAACAACTTCGACATCAAGCGGGTCGGTTCCGGGCTGTTGATGCAGACCAGCGACATCCGAGAGGTAACGCGCGATGAGTTGAAGGTGGTCACGAAGATCGCGCCGACCGAAGCGCAACTCGACGACTTGCTGTTCGCCTGGCGCATCGCGAAGTTCGTGAAGTCGAACGCGATCGTCTACGCGAAGGACGGCCGCAGCATCGGCATCGGCGCCGGCCAGATGAGCCGGGTGGTGTCAGCGAAGATCGCCGGTTTGAAGGCCGAGGAAGCCGGGCTGGTGGTGCCGGGTTCGGTGATGGCGAGCGATGCGTTCTTCCCGTTCCGCGATGGTCTCGACGCCGCTGCCGCAGCAGGGATCAAGGCGGTGATCCAGCCGGGTGGCTCGATGCGTGACAACGAGGTGATCGCCGCGGCCGACGAACACGGGATCGCGATGGTATTCACCGGGGTCCGGCACTTCCGCCACTGACGGGCTGCGGCTGCGGCTGCGGCGGCAACGGCAACGGCAACGGCAACGGCAACGGCAGAAGCTTGAGGGCTCTCGGCTTCGGGATGGGCGACGCCCTGCCGGGGTATTGTCTCCGCCCCTCCGTCGGGCCATCCATGGCCCGAGTCGGGGGCGTGCGCCATCCTTGGCGCACTCTCCGCAATACCCCGGCAGGACGCCGCTCCACGGTTTGGGTTCAGCGAGTTCCTGTTCAACCCGTGAACCCGTGAACCCGACTTCCGCATGCCTTTGTAGGAGCGGCTTCAGCCGCGATCGGGCAATCATTCGCTCGCACCGACTCCAGATCGCGGCTGAAGCCGCTCCTACCCGAAGCTATTCACGAAACCGCAAACATCCGGGCAGGAGGTGGACGGTGGGGGTGTTGCGGAAAAGCGGGCCATGGATGGCCCGCGGCCCGCCTCAGGGCAGGACCGCCCTGACGAAGGGCTGGAGCAACACCCCCGCCGGCCGCCTCCTGCGCGCCGACATCGCCCGAAGCGCCGTTGCTGTTGCTGTTGCTGTGGCTGTGGCTGTGGCTGTGGCTGTTGATGTGGCTGTTGTTGCGGTGGCCGCAGCCGCAGCCCAAGCGACCCTATCGATCAGCCCGACTCCCGATCACGCCAGATCTCGTGATCCACGCCATCGCCCAGCTCCGGATAGTCGGCGATATGGAACACCGGCGACCGTCCCGCAGCGAGCTGCCGGTCGTAGTCACGGGTCAGCTTCACCACCACCCCCGACAACCCCAGCAGCGCGGCCAGGTTGAGCGTCGCCATCATCGCCATTGCCGCATCGGCCGCGCTCCACACCAGCGGTACCTGCGCGTACACGCCCCAGACGATCACCCCCAGCGCCGCCACCCGCAACACGAACAAACCGACATCACCGCCACCGAGGTAAAGCAACCCACTCTCGGCGTACGAGTAGTTGCCCAGGATCGTGGTGAACGCGAAGAAGAACAGCGCGATGGCCGCGAACCAGCTGCCCCACGGGCCGAAGAACACCACCAGCGCGTTCTGGGTGATCACCACCCCGTCGCCACCGTCGGCAAGCACGCCCGACAGCAGGATCATCAACCCGGTCGCGGTACAGATCAGCAGTGTGTCGATGAACACACCCAGCGACTGCACCAGCCCTTGGCTGGCCGGATGGTGCGGCACCGGGGTCGCCGCCGCGGCGATGTTCGGCGCGCTGCCCATGCCGGCCTCGTTGGAGTACAGCCCGCGCTTGACGCCGTTGAGCATCGCCGCCGCCAGCCCACCCATCAGGCCGCCGGCCGCCGGCTCCAGCCCGAATGCGCTGCGCACCACCAGTGCCAGCACCGCCGGTACCTCGGCGATGTTGGTCGCCACCACCCACAGCGCCAGTCCGAGGTAGGCGACCGCCATGAACGGCACTACCCATTCGGCCACCCGCGCGACCGAACGCACGCCGCCGAAGATGATCAACGCGGTCAGCACCACCAGTCCGATTGCGATCTGCGCTTCGCTGAAGCCGAACGCGAGGTTCAACGACTGCGACATCGCGTTGGCGTGCACGCTGCTGAAGATCAGCCCGTACGAGAACACCAGACAGATCGAAAACGCCACCCCCAGCCACGGCAGCTTGAGCCCGCGCGACATGTAGTAGCCCGGACCGCCCCGATACTGGCCGTCCTCGTCGCGGACCTTGTACAGCTGCGCCAGCGCGCTCTCGGCATACGCCGTCGCCATGCCGAGTGCGGCCACCACCCACATCCAGAACAGCGCGCCCGGCCCGCCCAGGCTCAACGCGATCGCGACGCCGGCGAGGTTGCCGGTACCGACCCGCGAGGCCAGGCTGGTGCACAGCGCCTGGAATGGCGAGATGCCGGCGCTGTCGCCAGCGGTGCCGCGGCCGATCACGTGCAGCATGTGGCCGAAGCGGCGCACCTGCACGAACTTCAGCCGCACTGTGAAGTACACCCCGACCGCGATCAGCCCGTACACCAGCACGTAGTTCCACAGCACCGTGTTGACCAGGCCGATCACCGGCGTCAGCAGCGCCTCGATGCCGTTGAGGACGAACTCCATCGCGATTCCCGTTGTTGTCACCGAAGCGGGCGATGCTAGCAGCCGGCGGCCTATCGGCTCCGGTAAAATCGGTCCGATCATCCAGCCGTCCCTACCCCTGTAGGAGCGGCTTCAGCCGCGATCGGAAAATCGGTCGCCCGCGCCGACTCCGGATCGCGGCTGAAGCCGCTCCTACAACAGCCCGGGCAACCGGTCAGATCCATTACAAGGATTCGCTATGAAAATTCTCGTCATCGGTTCCGGCGGCCGCGAACACGCGCTGGCGTGGAAGCTCGCGCAATCGCCGCGCGTCACCGAGGTGCTGGTCGCGCCCGGCAACGCCGGCACCGCGCACGAGGACAAGTGCCGCAACGTCTCGATCAAGGCCGACGACCTCGACGGCCTGTTGAAGCTGGCGCAGGACGAAGGCGTCGCGGTGACCGTGGTCGGTCCCGAGGCGCCGCTGGTGGCCGGCGTGGTCGATCGCTTCCGCGCCGCCGGCCTGCGCGTGTTCGGGCCCACGGCCGCGGCCGCGCAGCTCGAAGGCAGCAAGGCGTTCGCCAAGGACTTCCTCGCCCGCCACGGCATCCCGACCGCGTTCTATGCGGTACATACCGAAGTCGACGCGGCGCTGGCCTACGTCCGCGAGAAAGGCGCACCGATCGTGATCAAGGCCGACGGCCTGGCCGCCGGCAAGGGCGTGATCGTGGCGATGACGCTCGACGAAGCCGAAGCCGCGGTGCGCGACATGCTCGCCGGCAATGCGTTCGGCGCGGCCGGCGCGCGCGTGGTGATCGAGGAGTTCCTCGACGGCGAGGAGGCCAGTTTCATCTCGATCGTCGACGGCGCCACCGCGCTGCCGATGGCGACCAGCCAGGACCACAAGCGCGTCGGCGACGGCGACACCGGTCCCAACACCGGCGGCATGGGCGCCTACTCGCCGGCGCCGGTGGTCACCCCGGAAATCCACGCGCGCGTCATGCGCGAAGTGGTCGAACCGACCGTGCGCGGGATGGCCGCCGATGGCGTGCCGTTCACCGGCTTCCTTTACGCCGGCCTGATGATCGACGCCAGCGGCGCGCCGAAGGTGATCGAGTTCAACGTGCGCTTCGGCGACCCTGAAACGCAGCCGGTGATGATGCGCCTGCAGTCCGACCTGCTCGACCTGGTGGAAGCCGCGATCGATGCCCGCTTGGCCGACACCGAAGCGCAATGGGACCCGCGTCCCTCGCTCGGCGTGGTGATGGCGGCCGAGAACTACCCCGGCACCCCGCGCAGCGGCGACCCGATCGGCAGCTGGGACGTGCCCGAGATCGGCGACAGCAAGGTGTTCCATGCCGGCACCCGACTGGTCGACGGCCAGGTCGTCACCGCCGGCGGCCGCGTCCTGTGCGTGTGCGCGCTCGGCGATACCGTGGCCGAGGCGCAGCACCGCGCGTATGAAGCGGTGTCGGGGATTTCATGGCACGGCGAGTTCCACCGCCATGACATCGGCTGGCGCGCGATCGAGCGCGAGCGCGCCACCTCCTGACTCGGCGCTTCTGTAGGAGCGGCTTCAGCCGCGATCGGACAATCGTCCGTCCGCACCGATTCCAGATCGCGGCTGAAGCCGCTCCTACAAAAGTCCGGAGCCATCGCCGCGTGGCGACCGTCTGCTAGGCTCGCCGCCAGCCCCCGGGGGAACCCGCATGTCGTCAAGCCAGTACACGCTGCTGCGCCAGCGCCGCTTCCTGCCGTTTTTCCTGACCCAGTCACTGGGCGCGTTCAACGACAACGTCTACCGCCAGGCGATCATCGGGATGCTGTTCTGGCTCGGCGTCAGCGCGGAGCAGAAGACGCTGTACGCCACGCTCGCGCCGGCGATCTTCATCCTGCCGTACTTCCTGTTCTCGGCGCTGGCCGGGCAGTTCGCCGAGCGCACCGAGAAGTCCACGCTGATCCGCATCACCACGGCCATGGAGATCGTGATCATGTCGCTGGCGGCGGTCGGCTTCGTGACCACCAACATGGCGGTGCTGCTGGTCGCGCTGTTCCTGACCGGCGTGCAGTCGACGCTGTTCGGACCGGTCAAGTACTCGATCCTGCCGGCAGTGCTGCACCCGCGCGAACTCACCGGCGGCAACGGACTGGTCGAGATGGGCACGTCGATCTCGATCCTGCTGGGGATGATCCTCGGCGGTTCGATCTTCGCGATGGCCGGCGCCAGCGGGCCGTGGGTGGCGGGCGCGGCGATCATCGCGCTGGCGATCGTCGGCCATCTGGTCAGCCGCGCGATCCCGAAGGCCGGGGCCGGTGCGCCGGACCTGAAGGTCAACTGGAATCCGATTCCCGAATCGATCGCGGTGCTGAAGCTCGCACGCAAGCAGTTGGCGGTACGCAACGCGATCCTCGGAGTCTCGTGGTTCTGGTTTGTCGGCACGGTGTTGACCTCGCAACTGCCGGCCTACGCCGAGGTCTACCTGGGCGGCTCGGCGACGCTGTACATCTTCGCGCTGGCGCTGTTCTCGGTTGGCACCGGGACGGGCTCGATGCTGTGCGAGCGGCTGTCGGCGCGCACGGTCGAGATCGGGCTGGTGCCGTTGGGCGCGTTCGGGATGACCGCGTTCCTGCTCGACCTCGCCCTCGCGCGGCCGGGCATAGCGACGGCAACGGGACTGGACGTGCCCGGGTTCCTGCAGCAGCCGGGGGCATGGCGCACGGTCGTCGACCTGCTCGGGATCGGCCTGTTCACCGGCTTCTTCGTGGTGCCGCTGTTCGCGCTGATCCAGAGCCGCACGCCGAAGTCGGAGATGTCGCGGGTGTTCGCCGCGCTGAACATCCAGAATTCGGGCTTCATCGTGCTGGCCGCACTGTCGTCACTGGCAGTGCAGCGCTGGCTGGGCTGGACGATTCCGCAGGTGTTCCTGGCACTGGCGATCGCCAACGCGCTGGTCGCGATATGGATCTTCACGATCGTGCCCGAGTTCCTGATGCGCTTCCTCAGCTGGGTGCTGGTGCGCACCCTGTACCGGCTGCGCGTGCAGGGGATCGACCGGGTGCCCGATGAGGGCGCGGCGCTGGTGGTGTGCAACCACGTCAGCTACATGGACGCGTTGATCCTCGCCGCGAGCATCCCGCGGCCGGTGCGCTTCGTCATGTACTACCGGATCTTCAACGTGCCGGTGATGCGCTGGATCTTCCGCACCGCCAAGGCGATCCCGATTGCCGGTGCGCGCGAGGACCCGGCGTTGATGCAGCGCGCGTTCGACGAGATCGACGCGGCGCTGGCGGATGGACAGGTGGTGGGGATCTTCCCCGAGGGCCGGCTGACCTCCGATGGCGAGATCGCGGCGTTCAAGTCGGGGGTCGAGAAGATCTTGGCGCGTGCCGCATTGGCCGGGCGGCCGGTGCCGGTGGTGCCGATGGCGCTGCGCGGGATGTGGGCGAGCATGTGGAGCCGGCGCGACACGCGAGTGGGTCTGATGCGGGTGCCGCGGCGCTTTCGGGCGCATGTCGAGGTGGTGGCGGGTGAAGCGTTTAAAGGTGCGCAGATGGATGCGGAGGTGCTGGAGTCGAAGGTGCGGGCGCTGCGCGGGGATGCTGCCTAGGCCCGCGGCGTAGGCGTCGGCCGGCATGCTCTTGTAGGAGCGGCTTCAGCCGCGATCCGGAACCGGGTGATCGACCGGGGATCCGATCGCGGCTGAAGCCGCTCCTACAAAGGACGGTTTTCGCAGGCCTTGTCAGCTCACGAAGCCGGCGATCACGAACAGCGCCAGCACCGCCAGCCACACCAGCAGGCAACGCCAGACCAGGCTCATCGCATCGCGTAGTTCGGGAAGGTCGGGCATTCCGGGACCGGCGATCGCCGCGGCGTTGGAGGCGGTGACCCCACTTTCGCCGCTGCCGTCGTCAGCCTGCCCGGCGACATAGTCGGCGGCCTCCTCGGCCAGTTCGCTGCGCACGCTGGCCCGAGCGACTGCACCGAGAAAGCGCTTGTCCAGCCGCAACGAGGCGCCGCCGCTGGCGCGCCAGGCACCGAGCACGGCATCGAAGTTGCCGACCAGCGCCAGCGCCAGGGTCATCAGTTGTGCGACCGGCCATTCCAGCAACGCCAGCAGGAAGCGGGCGCCGCGCGCGGTATCGCTGGGCAGGTTGCGCGATGCGTCGCCGCCGGATGGGGTCACCGACAACACCAGCAGCCGATACAGGACCGCACCGACCGGGCCCAACAGCAGGAACCAGAACAGCACCCCGAACCAGCGACGCATCGCGTTGCGGAATACCGACTCGA
This sequence comes from Lysobacter sp. F6437, assembly GCF_052547215.1. Taxonomy (NCBI): domain Bacteria; kingdom Pseudomonadati; phylum Pseudomonadota; class Gammaproteobacteria; order Lysobacterales; family Lysobacteraceae; genus Lysobacter; species Lysobacter sp. F6437. Next base: position 232,415 of record NZ_JBQWRB010000003.1, on the reverse strand, counting down.
CCAGGTTGCCCGGGTCCAGCGACGGGTTGCCGTCACTCGACAGCCACGCCGCGGCCTCGGCACGCGCCAGCGGGTCGTGCGCGTCGAGTACGGCGTTGACGTCGCGGTCGAGGTCACGCGGGCCCCAGGCGTAGAACAACACCGCGACGCCGAACAGCAGTTCGGCCACGCCCAGCAACTGCGCATCGAGCGCGATCTGGAAAAACCCGACCACCAGCAGCGGCGGTACCAACGCCAGCGCGATGCCCCATTGTCCGCGCCAGAAGCCGTCGTCCGGGAACTGCCGGTTGAGCCAGCCGACCCAGTCGCGATACCAGCCGTACTGCCGCACCGATGCCGCCAGTGACGGGGCCAGGTGGCCGAGCACGAGCGCTACGACGGCGGCGATCAGGGTGACTGACATGCGGGCTTCCTCCGGTGTCGCGCGCGGCTGCGCGACCACGGTTCGATTCTAGCGCGAGGCGTCGCTTTCGATCTCGCGCAACCACTGCTCGATCAGCCAGCGCGAGATCGAGATCGGCGCCGACAACCGCACGCCATCGTCATCCTCGTCGCCGTCACGTGCGCGGGCCGCGCGGATCTCGTCGGCATCGAACCAGCGCGCGTCTTCCAGTTCATCGTCGACCCGCGGCTCGTCGGGCTCGGCACGCGCGATGAAACCGAGCATCAACTGGCCCGGGAACGGCCACGGCTGCGAACCGAGGTAACGGCAGCCACGCACGCGCACGCCGGTTTCCTCCAGCACTTCGCGGGCCACGGTCTGCTCCAGCGTTTCGCCTGGTTCGACGAAACCGGCCAGCACCGAATAGCGCCGCGCCACCCAGCCGCGCTGGCGGCCGAGCAGGATCCGCGCGCCATCGGTGACCGCCACGATGACTGCCGGGTCGGTGCGCGGGTAGTGTTCGATCCCGCAGCCATCGCAGCGACCGAGCCAGCCGCCGCGTGAGAATCCGAGGGTGCCACCGCATACCCCGCAATGGCGATGCCGGCGACGCCAGTGCTGCAACGCGCGGGCCTGCGCGAACACGCCGGCATCGAATGCCGGCCACTGTCCCGCGGCGCTGCGCAGGTCAATCCGGCCGGGTGCCTGCAACGCGGTCAGTGCGGCATCGAGCGCGAACCAGCCGCACCCGTCCCCATCGCGCCCCAGGAAGATCGCCGCACCGGTGCCGCCGGGTCCTTCGCTGACCTGCGCACCGGTCGGCGCGAACAGCGCGCCGTCGGCATCGACCAGCGCCTGGCCATCGTCATCCAGCAGCACCACCCGTGCTTTCGGCCACAGTGCCGCGAGTGCTTCGGGCTCGCCACGCAGGGCGTCGGCGCGGTCGAGCACGCCGTGGCAGGCCGGATCGACCGCGGGAATCCGCGTGTCGGCGTCGGCGAAAGCGTCAGGTCCGACAAAGGCGAAGGGCGCGATGCCGCTCACGCCCGCGTACTCACGCCGAGAAGGACGACCCGCAACCGCAGGTGGTCTTGGCGTTGGGATTGCGGATCACGAATTGCGCGCCGTGCAGGCTCTCGGTGTAGTCGACCTCGGCGCCCATCAGGTACTGCAGGCTCAACGGGTCGACCAGCAAGGTGACGCCGTCGGTCTGCACCGCCAGGTCGTCCTCGCCCTGCTCCTCGTCGAACTCGAAGCCGTACTGGAAGCCCGAGCAGCCGCCGCCCTGGATGTAGACGCGCAGCTTGAGCTTGTCGTTGCCTTCCTCGCGGACCAGTTCGCGGACCTTCGCCGCCGCCGCCGAAGTGAACTGCAGCGGGCGTTCAAGCGATTGGTAGCCCGGTTCGGCGGGCAATCCGGGCAGCGGGGTAATCACGTCGTTCATCCGCTCAGGATGGGGGGCGCGGGTGCCTCATTCAAGCTCGGGTGCAGGCGCGGTAGCGCCGGTCGCCTCGGCCCAGGTGAACGAATGCTCGATTGCCGCACCCGAGCGCGGCTCCAGATGCACCGTCACCCGCACCGGGCTGAAGCCTTCGGGCAGGAACACGTCGCCCTCGACCTGCTGGAAATACTTGAAGGAATACGCCACTCCCTCCGAATCCGGCTGCTGCCGCAGCGCGTCCCAGTCCAGCGTCTGCCGTTTTCCGCCATTGGTCCCCTCGACCTCCAGGGTCAACTGGCCGGTACTGACCGCACCGCGGTTGAGGTTCTGGGTCAAGGTCGTCTTGAAATGCCAGGCCGAGCCGTCGCGCGCCTGCACGCTCTGCGACTGCATCGCCAGCGCATGCACGCTGAGCCCGTGGCGCTGGGCGGTGGCGCCGACCAGGCGTTCGTAGAAGGCGACGTCGGCGCGCAGACCGGCGATCTCCTCGTCGCGCTCGGCCAAGGTGCCCTGCAACTCGCGGTTGGCCTCGCGGCTGATCTGGTCGGACCGGCCCAAGGTAGCGACGCGCTGTTGTAGTTGCTCATGCTCGGACTGCAGTTGTTCGCGCGCGGACTCGCTGTCGGCCAGCTTTGCGCGGATGTCGGTCGAGGCCGGCGACAGCACCCGCCACAAACCCCAGGCACCGAACGCGAGCGCCAACGCGACCGCCACGACCAAAGCGATCCGCCAGTTGCGTGATGTGGAGGGAGTGGGCGTGCTGGCCATCGATGCTGCCATTCGGGGAGCGGTGGCCAGACTACAACGCCGATGACGCGGGGGTCAGCCAGTGATGGCGCTGACGTCCACCCTCCCTTCAGTTTCGGGCAGCTCGGCGGCGCGGCCGCGGAACTGCGCGACCTCGCCATGCTTCGCCGCGGCCTGCTCCGCCTCCACATGCAGCAACCGGCCGGTCAGGGTCGAACCGGCGGCCATCTCGACCACCTTGTAATGCGCGTTGCCCTGCACCCGTGCGCGCGAGGCCAGCTCCAGCCGCTCGCTGCAATGGATGTCGCCGTCGACCCGGCCATTGATCACCACCACCGGCGAGTGGATCTCGCCTTCGATGCTGCCGCTTTCCGCCAGCGTCAGCACCGCTTTCTCGCCCTCGGCGGCGACCAGCTTGCCGATCACCCGGCCTTCGATGTGCAGGCCGCCGCTGAATTGCAGATCACCGCGGATCACCACTTGCGGACCGATCAGGGTGTCGATCTGCCCCTCGGGCAGCTTGCTGCTCTTGTTCTTCAACATCAGGTATCCCCGGTTCCGGAAGGTTGGACCCAGGCCACCGCCTGGTCGAGCGACGCGTTCTCGCCGCGCAATGACACCCGCACGCGTTGCGGGACAAAGCCCTCGGGCAGCATCACGCTGCCCCTGAGCTGCTGGAAATAGCGGAACGAATAGGCCTGCGCGGGCGCGTCGTCGCGCTGGTGCAGGCGGTTCCAGTCGACGGTGGCGAGCTTGCCGTCCCGGACCCCCTCGACCACGAACCGCAACTGGCCGGTACTGACCGCGCCGCGGTTGAGGCTCTGGGTCAGCATCAACTCGTAGTGCCAGGTGCCGCCGGCCTCCGGCACGAACTCGGCCGAGTGCACGCTCAGGCCCTTGGGCTTGCGGGTCGCGCCGGCCAGCCGTTCGTAGAACGCGAGGTTGGCCTTGAGGTCGGCGATCTGCTGGTCGCGCTCGGCCAGTTCCTGCTGGACCTGGTGGTTGGCGGCACGGCTGATCTGGTCGGAACGCTTCAGCGTGGCCTGGCGCTGGCCCAGCGCACGCACCTGGGCCTGGGCCTGCTGCAATTGGGTCCGGGTGGTCTCCAGCGATGCACTGAGGCCGGGCAACCGCGGCGCGACGTACCAGCTGGCGGCCATCCACGCGAGCCCCAGCGACAGCACCCAGCCCAACAGGATCGCCACCCGGAATGCCGGCCGGCGATCGGGCGCGCGCGGCACGATCACATAACTTGAAGATGTTGTCCGAGCCATTGTCCCCGGACGGCGGCAACCCGCCGTCACTCCCCTATACTCGGCCCAAGTCTAGCGGGGATGCCCGATGTCGGATGCGCACCTGTTCGCAATTGGCGTAGTCCTGGCCTGGCTGGCCGGGGTCCGGGTCTACCTGACGGTGTTCGGGGTCGGCCTTGCCGGGTTCTTCGGCTGGCTGGACCTGCCCCAGGCGCTGGAGGTGACGGCCTCGCCGTGGGTGATCGGCGTCTCCGGCGTCCTTGCGATCGCCGAATTCTTCGCCGACAAGATCCCCGGGGTCGATTCGGGCTGGGACCTGGCGCATACCCTGCTGCGGGTGCCTGCGGGCGCGTTCCTCGCGGCGGCAACGATGTCGCCCGACGGCGACCTCGGCATCGGGACGCTGGCCGCCGGCGCAGGGGTCGCGCTGACAAGCCATCTGATCAAGAGCGGCTCGCGCGCCCTGCTCAACACCTCGCCGGAACCGGTCAGCAACTGGACCGCGTCGATCGGCGAGGACGTCGCCACCGTCGGCGGCCTGGCGCTGGTGTTCAACTACCCGTGGATCGCACTCGCGCTGGTGGTGTTGATCAGCCTGACGATCGGGACGCTGGTGTGGTGGCTGTGGCGGAAGATCTTCCGCCGCCCGCCACGACCCACGATCAACCGGACCTGAGTCCGGCCGGTTCAGTCCTCGATCTTGCGGGCGAGGTAGTTCTGCTCGCCGATGCGCTCGATCAGGTCGAGCTGGGTCTCGATCCAGTCGATGTGCTCCTCCTCGGAATCGAGGATGTCGGCGAACAGCTGGCGGCTGGTGAAGTCACCGACCTGCTCGCAATGGGCGATGCCCTCGCGCAACGCCGGCAGCGCTTCAAGTTCCAGCGCCAGGTCGCAGGTCAGCACCTCCCGCGGGCCCTCGCCGATGCGCAGCTTGCCCAGCGACTGGAAGTTCGGCAGCCCTTCGAGGAACAGGATGCGTTCCGACAGCCTGTCGGCGTGCTTCATCTCGTCGATCGACTCGTGGTACTCGTGGTCGGCCAGTTCCTTCAGGCCCCAGTTCTTCAGCATCTTGGCGTGCAGGAAATACTGGTTGATCGCGATGAGTTCGTTGTAGAGCGCCTTGTTGAGCAGCTCGATGACCTTGGCGTCGCCTTTCATGGCCATGCTCCGGATGCGGGGAATGGCGCCACTCTAGTGTGTTCCGGCAAGGCATGACGAAACACGAATCGAGTGCATCCGCAGTCGGTTATCAGTGGCTTTGGTCCGCGGCGAACGCCTGCGGACCGGTCGGCTCAGGCCGCGTGTTCCAGGTCGTGCCGCAGGATGGGCAGGGGCAGCGCCTGGACCGCGCGCGCCTGCATCAGCAGTTCGCTGGCCACGTCGACGCAGCTGCCGCAATTGGCGCCGGCACCGGTGCGCATGGTCAGCTCGGCCATGGTCCTGCAGCCGGCGTCCGCGGCATGGCGGATGTCGTGGTCGGTGACTCCGTTGCAGATGCAGACGTACATGCGCGGCGGCGGGGCTGGCAGCCGGATTGGCTGCAGCCGCATTCAACTACGAATGAGAATGATTGTCAATTCACCAGGATTAACGGCTGCCGCCATCGCCCCGCACCGGCGCCTGCCCCGACCGTGTCCGCGGGCGCTGACGATTCCAGCCATGGCCGCGCACCTCCGGCCCGGGCAGCGGCACCGCCTGCGCCCCGACCAGCCGCTGCGCGACCGGCGCGAGGTGGCGCAGTGCGCTGGTGTAAACCCCGCGCTTGAAGATCACCACGTGCTCCAGCGGGTACCAGAAGTCGACCCAGCGCCAGTGGTCGAACTCGGGCTTGTCGGTCAGGTCGAGCCGTAGGTCGGACTCCTGCCCGGTCAGCCGCAGCAGGAACCAGACCTGCTTCTGGCCGATGCAGACCAGCCGGTCGTTGCGGCGGATCGCGCGCTGCGGCAGGCGATAGCGCAGCCACCCCGGGGTCGCGCCGAGCACTTCAACATGCTCGGGCAGCAGGCCGGTCTCCTCGCGCAATTCGCGGAACATCGCCTCGAGCGGGGTCTCGTCGGTATTCATCCCGCCCTGCGGGAACTGCCAGCCATCACGCCGGATGCGGCGTGCCCAGAAAAGCCGGCCATCGGGGTGCATCAGAACAATGCCGACGTTGGGTCTGAAACCGTCCGGATCGATCACGATGCGGACTCCTGATTCATTTGACTTGCGTCACTGCCATCGACTCTGCCACGTGGGGGCGAGGACAACAAGGCGGACAGCCGGCAGGCGCAGCGGACGGGTGAACGGCCCGTTGACAGCCCGGTCGCGGACCGGGAAAATTGCCGGTTCCCCGTGGCTATGTAGCTCAGCCGGTTAGAGCACAGCACTCATAATGCTGGGGTCGGTGGTTCGAGTCCACCCATAGCCACCATTGGGGAACACAGGCAAGCCCGCGATTTCGCGGGTTTTTTTGTGCCCGATGGTTGTCCGCGCAACACGCACGGAGTCACACCGGGGGACCACGCCACGTGGGTTAGAGTCGGGGTCGGCAACCGCGAGGACGCCATGTCCCATCGTTTCATGTTCGCCCGTACGTACCTGGCCGACCTGGCGCTGTTGGCCATGCTGGTCGCGACGACCGCGTGGCTCTCGCTCACCCTGGCACGCGGACCGGGCGAGCTCGCCGCGATCTGGGTCGGCAACGGCATCATCGCCGGCTGGCTGCTGTCCCGGCGCACCGCGAGCTGGCCCGTCTACGTTGCGGTGGCGTTTGCCGCCGAACTTCCCGCACGCATGCTGGCCGGCGACGAGGCCCCGTACGCCGTTGCCATCGCGATCTGCAACCTGGTGGAGGTGCTGGTGGTCGCCGGCGTGGTCCGCAACCGCATTCCCAACATCCGCGACCCGAAGGACTGGGTGAACCTGGGCGGGATCGCCACCGGGGCAACGCTGGCGGCATGCGCGCTGGCCGGCTTGGTGGCGACGGCGGTGGCGCACTACATGCATGGCCAGGACGTCGTTCGCGCCTTCGTCGGATGGTATGCGGCGCATGTCGTGGGCATGGTGATCGTGGCGACCACGACGCTGGTCGCCCAGCACGAGCGGATGGGCCTGTTCGTCGCGCCGGGCCGGCGCTGGAGCCTGGCGGCCAACGTGGCCCTGGTCGTCGCCGTGGGCGTGGCGGTGTTCGCCACCCGATACCCGGTGCAGTTCCTGGCCTACCCCGCGCTGCTGCTCGCGGCGGTGCGCCACCGCTTCGTCGGCGTGGCGCTCGGGGTGATCGCGCTGGCGATGGTTGCCGCCACCGCCACCACCTTGGGCTACGGGCCCCTGCAGGACCTGGCGGCTGAAGGCCGCATCGCGCTGATACAGATCTACCTGGCCGGTGGCTGCCTGATGACCCTGCCGGTGTGCCTGTCGATGGCCGAACGCGACCGCCTCGCTTCACGGCTCGGCGACAGCGAACGGCGCTACCGCATGCTCGCCGACCACTCGCATGACGTCATCGCCCGCATCCGCGCCGACGGTGTCCGCCTGTACGTTTCTCCATCGGCGACCGAGATGCTCGGCTGGTCGAACGCGCAGTTGCTGGGGTCGCGCTGGGAACTGCTGCACCCCGACGACCGCGAGCCGCAGCGGCAGGCCATGGCCGACGCCTTCGCGTCGGGCGAGCCACGCACCGACATCTATCGCATCCGCCACTTCGACGGCCATTACATCTGGATCGAGGCGGTATCGCGCTGCATACCCTCCCCCGTCGGCGGCAGCCCGGACGAGCTGGTCATCACCATCCGCAACATCAACCGCCGGATGGCCGCCGAGCATGCGCTGGCGGAAAGTCGGCGCGAGCTGGAGCGGCAGTCGCGCGTCGACACCCTGACCGACCTCGCCAACCGCCGCCAGTTCGAGGAGCGCCTCGCCCTGGCGCTGAAGCGGCTGCGGCGCAATAGCACCCCGGTCGCGCTGATGTACCTGGACATCGACCACTTCAAGCAGATCAACGACCGCAACGGCCACGCCGCGGGCGATGTCGTGCTGCGTGCGTTCGCGAGGCGGCTTTGCGACAACGTGCGCGACACCGACCTCGTCGCCCGGCTGGGCGGGGACGAGTTCGTGATCCTGCTGGAGGACGCGGCGGCCGACACCGCCGAGGCGGTCGCGCGCAAGCTGGTGGACTGCATGGGCCAGCCCATCGATGTCGGCGCGACCTCGCTCACCATCGGCACCAGCATCGGCATCGCCCATGCGCGGCAACCGACCGATGCCGCGACGCTGATGGCGGAGGCGGACGCCGCGCTGTATGCGGCCAAGGCTGCCGGACGCAACCGATATGAGGTGGCCGGCTCCCGTCCGACCGGGACGTCGTCCTCGGCGTAGATCGCACCGTACCGCTAGCCGCTGCAGCCTCCACAGCAGATCGACGGCAGCACTTCGACCTGCCCGTGCGCCACCTCGCAACCGAGCGCGTGCAGCAGCGCGCGCAGTTCGTCGACGCCGAGCGAGGTGGCGATGCGCAGACCACCGGCCGGGTCGATGTCGAACACGGCGGCGGGATCGGCATCCAGCAGCGCGCCCTCGATCAGGTCCGGCTGCGGCAGCGGGGCGTTGGGGGTGAGTCGGCATTCCACGGTTCGGTCCTCAGGTGTTTTCCGGTTCCGGCAAGACGGCCTGGCGAATCAGCAGCGCGAGCTTGTCCGGCACGCCGTCCCATTTGGCCGCGTCCTTCATTGCTGGGATCCGCTTGTCGATCACTGGCCACGTCGGTGCCAGTTCGGCGTTGATCGCGATGAACGGTTCCTGCCCGCCCGGCACGTCGCCCTCGGCGTAGATCGCGCCAACCGGGCACTCGTCGACGCACAGGGTGCAGTCGATGCATTCGACCGGGTCGATGACGAGGAAATTGGGGCCTTCGTGGAAGCAGTCGACCGGGCACACCTCGACGCAATCGGTGTGCTTGCAGTTGATGCAGTTCTCGGTGACGACGTGGGTCATGTGTCGTCCTCCTGGCGCTTCGGGTACGGCCGGAATGTTCGGCCCAACGATGTGCCGTCGCCCTGATCTGGATCAATTCGGCCGGGCCGATCCCGCGCGAGACTGCACCCATCGAAACGAACAACCCCACTGGAGCAAACCGATGATCCGCAAGCTTTCCCTCGCTGCCGTGCTTGGCGCCGTGGCCCTCCCGGCGATGTTCATGGCCAGCCCGGCCAGTGCCGCCACCTGCAGTGCGACGGTCGAGAGCACCGACGCGATGAAGTTCACCACAAGCGAGCTGGTCGTGCCGGCGTCGTGCAAGGACTTCACCGTCACCCTCAAGCACATCGGGCAGTTGCCGAAGACCGTGATGGGCCACAACTTCGTGGTCGGCAAGAGCGCCGACATCGCCGGCATCAACGCCGACGGCATGAAGGCCGGTGTTGCCGCCAACTACGTCAAGGCCGGCGACACCCGCGTGGTCGCCGCCAGCAAGGTCATCGGCGGCGGCGAGTCGACCACGGTCAAGATCCCCGTAGCCAAGATCAAGGCCGGCGAGAAGTACAACTTCGTCTGCACCTTCCCGGGCCATTCCTCGATCATGAAGGGCACGCTGAAGCTGGGCAGCTGATCGCCCACGCGCCGGCCTGCCGGCACCCCGCAAACGGCGGCGACCGATGGAGAATCGGCCGCCGCTTTTTCTTTATCCACCGGCCTTTGCTGAATGCGGCGCGGTTGACGACAGTCAAGGCGGGACTGCCGGCCCGCACCTAGCCTGTAACGCATGACGACCACCCCCGCCTTCGATACCGAGCTGCTGCGCCGCTACGACCGGCCCGGCCCGCGCTACACGTCCTACCCGACCGCGCCGCAGTTCAGCGGCGCGTTTGGCGAGCCACAGCTGCGCGAGGCGGCGACCGCCAGCAACGGCGACCCGATCCCGCGCCGGCTGTCGCTGTACGTGCACGTGCCGTTCTGCATGAGTCCGTGCTTCTACTGCGGCTGCAACCGCATCATCACCCGCGACCTCGGCCGCGGCGAAACTTACCTGGTGCGGCTATACCGCGAGATCGCGATGATGGCGGAGCTGTTCGACCGCGACCGCGAGGTGATCCAGCTGCACTTCGGCGGCGGCACGCCCAACTTCCTGTCGCCGGCGCAGTTGGCCGACGTGGTCGACAGCCTGCGCAGCCACTTCCGCTTTTCCGACTCGCGCAAGCGCGACCTGTCGATCGAACTCGACCCGCGCTTCGTCAAACCGGCCGACGTCGCCGAGCTGGCGGCGATCGGCTTCAACCGCGCCAGCCTCGGCGTGCAGGATTTCGACCCCGCGGTGCAGCAGGCGGTCAACCGCATCCAGTCGGTCGAGGAGACCGTCGCGATCATCGACGCCTGTCGCGACAACGGCATGCGCTCGGTCAACGTCGACCTGATCTACGGCTTGCCGAAGCAGTCCCACATCGGCTTCGCGCGCACGCTCGACACCGTGGTCGCGGCCCGGCCGGACCGCCTGGCGGTCTACAGCTACGCGCACCTGCCGGAGCTGTTCAAGGCGCAGGGCCGGATCAACGCCGAAGACCTGCCGTCGGCCAGCGAGAAACTCGGCCTGCTGCAACTGGCAATCGAGAAGCTCACCGCCGCCGGCTACGTCTACATCGGCATGGACCACTTCGCCCTGCCCGACGACGACCTCGCCACCGCCCAGCAACGCGGCGGCCTGCACCGCAACTTCATGGGCTACACCACCCATGCCGACACCGACCTGGTCGGGCTCGGGGTCAGCGCGATCAGCCACATCGGCGACAGCTTCAGCCAGAACCCGCGCGACCTGCCGAGCTGGCAGATCGCCCTCGACGAGGGCCGGCTGCCGGTATTCCGCGGCATGCGCCTGAGCGAGGAAGACCAGCTGCGCGCCGACCTGATCCAGCGCCTGATGTGCCAGGGCGAGATCCCGATCGGTGCACTGGAGCGGCGCTACCTGATCGATTTCCGCGACTACTTCGCCGACGCGCTGGAGCGCCTGCAGCCGCTGGTCGACGACGGCCTGGCGCGGATCGAGCCGGACCGGATCGTGGCGACCTCGCGCGGGCGCCTGCTGCTGCGTAACATGGCGATGTGCTTCGACCATTACCTACACACGCCGGGCCCCGCCCACTCCGCCGTTACCGCCACGCCGCGCTTCTCCCGCGCGATCTGAGGGTTGCATGGAAGCCGGCATGAAGCCGACCGTGTTCCCGCGGCAGGACGGGCGCACGCTCGCCGACGACGGTGACCGGCTGAATTTCTGCTCGACCTGCGCGTTCTCGCAGGCCTGCCTCGACGAAGGCATGGACAAGGGTGGCCTGCACGACCTGCACATGCTGGTCGAGCACGTCGGGCCGTTCCACGCCGGCGACCACATCTTCCGCGAGGGCGACCCATTCGAGGCGATCGCCGCGGTCCGCGCCGGCACGGTCAAGACCTACGTGATCGACCGCGACGGCCGCGAGCACGTGCTCGGCTTCCACCTGCCCGGCGAGGTGATCGGGCTCGATGGCATCGACGGCGACCGTTACCCGTGCAACGCGGTCGCGCTGGACACGGTGATGTTGTGCCGGTTCTCATTCCCGAAGATTTCGGTGCTGGCCGCGCAGTTGCCCGGCTTGCAGCGCCACCTGTTCCGCCTGCTCAGTCGCGACATCGGCCGCGCCGCGTTGCTGGCCGGTGACTGGACCGCCGACCAGCGCATGGCGGCGTTCCTGATCGGGCTGTCACGGCGGCTGGCCGCGCGCGGCTTCTCGCCCAGCCGCTTCCAGTTGACGATGGCGCGAACCGACATCGCCAACTACCTGCGCCTTGCGCCGGAAACGGTCAGCCGGGTGCTGCGGCGGTTCCAGCAGGACGGGTTGCTGCAGGTCGACCGGCGCGAGCTGGAACTGATCGGTCGCGAACGCCTGGAAGCGCTCGCCGAGCCGGTACTCCGGGTCTAACAACCCCGCGTTCACCTTTCGATAACGGCGGCTTGCCCAGGTTGTGGCCGGGGCCGAAGCTGAACGCCAGCGGGACAAACCCTGAACCATCCCGGACTTGACCCACGTCAGGTCGCCTCCGCGCGCACCGGCCCAGACTGCGCGGACCTACCCGGAGAATGGAAATCCATGGATACGACGAGGCGGTTGTGGCTTGGGCTCGGCGCCCTGCTGATCGTGAGCTTCGGCATCATGTTGTGGATCGGCCGCGACATCTACCAGACCGCACCGCCGATCCCGCAGCAGGTGGTCAGCGAAAGCGGCCAGGTGCTGTACACCCGGGCCGACATCGATACCGGCCGGCAGGTCTGGCAGAGCATCGGCGGCCACCAGAACGGCTCGATCTGGGGCCACGGCGCCCTGCTCGCCCCCGATTGGTCGGCCGAGTGGCTGCACCGCGAGGCGGTCGCGATGCTCGACGCCCGCGCCCGCACGGAGTTCGGCAGTGCCTACGGGGAACTGGAGGCGCCCGAGCAGGCGCGGCTGGAGCAGCAGATCCGCCCGCTGTTGCGCACCAACACCTACGACCCGCAGACCGGCACGATCACCGTCTCCGACGAGCGCGCGCAGGCGATCTCGCAGGTGGCCGCGCACTACATGAGCGTGTTCTCCAACGACCCGGCCACCACCGAACTGCGCGAGGCCTACGCCCTGCGCGAGAACCCGGTGCCGGACATGGAGCATCGCCGGCAGATGACCGCGTTCTTCTTCTGGGCATCGTGGGCCACGGTCACCGAACGGTTGGATGACGACACCGGGCTGTCGTACACCCACAACTTCCCGCACGAACCGCTGGTGGGCAACAAGCCCAGCGCCAGCAGCTTCATGTGGTCGATGTTCTCGATCCTGTTCATGATCGCCGGCATCGCCCTGCTGGCATGGCACTACGCGGTCTGGCACTCGAAGGAGCCGAAGGTCGAGCCGCCGCTGAAGGACCCGTCGCTGAGCATCGTGGTGACGCCGTCGATGCGCGCGGTCGGAAAATACTTCTGGCTGGTGATGGCGCTGTTCCTGACCCAGATCCTGCTGGGCGCGACCACCGCGCACTACCAGGTCGAAGGCCAGGAGGCCTACGGCCTGGCGCTGGCGGACTTCCTGCCGTACGCGCTCACGCGCACGTGGCACACCCAGTTGGCGATCCTGTGGATCGCGACCGCCTGGCTCGCCACCGGCCTTTATCTCGCCCCGGCGATGTCGGGGCACGAGCCGAAGTTCCAGCGCCTCGGCGTCAACTTCCTGTTCGTCTGCCTGATCGTGATCGTGGTCGGCGCATTCGCCGGGCAGTGGTTCGCGGTGATGCAGAAGCTCGGGCTGGAGCACAACTTCTGGTTCGGCCACCAGGGCTGGGAATACACCGACATCGGCCGCTTCTGGCAGATCTTCCTGTTCATCGGCCTGTTGCTGTGGCTGGTACTGATGGGCCGGGCACTGTGGCCGGCGCTGCGCGCGAAAACCGAGACCACCTCGATCTCCGGGCTGTTCTTCCTGTCCACCGTGGCCATCGCGCTGCTGTACGCGGCCGGCCTGATGTGGCGCGAGGACACCCACATCTCGATCATCACCTACTGGCGCTTCTGGATCGTGCACCTGTGGGTGGAAGGCTTCTTCGAGGTATTCGCGGTCGCGGTGATCAGCTTCATCTTCGTCAAGCTGGGGCTGGTGCGCGGCAAGTCGGCAACCATCAACGTGCTGTTCGCGACCATCGTGTTCATGGCCGGCGGCGTGCTGGGCATGTTCCACCACCTGTACTTCGCGGGTGTCACGACCGGCATCATCGCGTTGGGTGCGAGCATCTCCGCGCTTGAAGTGGTGCCGCTCGCGCTGATCGGGCTGGAGGCCTACGACACCTGGAAGAACGGCCGCGCCACGCCGTGGATGCAGCGCTACAAGTGGCCGATCCTGTTCTTCATCGCGGTGAGCTTCTGGAACCTGGTCGGCGCTGGCCTGCTCGGCTTCCTGATCAACACCCCGATGGCGCTGTACTACATGCAGGGCACCAACCTGACCGCGGCCCACGGCCACACCGCGCTGTTCGGCGTCTACGGCATGCTCGGCATCGGCCTCATGCTGTACTGCCTGCGCGGCATGCGGCCGGAGCGTCGCTGGATCAACGGCCTGCTCAGTGGCGCGTTCTGGAGCTTCAACATCGGCCTGGCGCTGATGACGGTGCTCACCCTGCTGCCGATGGGCGTGTTGCAGCTGGAAGCCAACCTGACCCACGGCTACTGGTACGCCCGCTCGGCGGAGTTCATGAACCGCGCGATCATCGACGTGCTGGTGTGGCTGCGGGTGCCGGGCGACACCATCCTCGCGGTGGGTGCGTTCCTGGTGGCGCTGTTCGTGATGTCGCTGTGGCTGGGCCCACGCCCTGTCAACGAGCCGTCGCGGTTGCAGGAGCGACTGGCACGCGAGCAGGAACTCGGCGAGGAAGCTTGATCGCGTCGCGTTCGATGCAATCAGGGGGCGGCTTCGGCCGCCCCTTTTTTTCGCCGCGGGCGGATGACCTGGATCAATGCCGCGCCACCCCTTCGCCGACACACTGACCGCCATGGACATCCAAACTCCGCGCAGCTCACCCCACCTGCTGGCCGCCGCGCCGCACCGGCTGATGTTCTTCATCGGCTCGACCAACCTGCTGCTGGCGATGGCATGGTGGGCGGCCTGGCTGGCGTCGACGCGCTGGCCGGCGCTGGTGATGCCGCAACCGGATGCGTACGCCGGCTGGCTGCATGCGTTCGTCATGCAGTACCAGATGCTGCCGAGCTTCTTCTTCGGTTTCCTGCTGACCACGTTCCCGAAATGGATGGGGCAACCCGACGTCGACCGCTGGCGCTACCTGCCGGTCGGCGCGGGCCTGTTCGGCGGCCAACTGGCGACGCTGCTCGGCGCGATTGGCTGGGACGCCGGCATCGTTGTCGGTCTGTTGCTGACCCTCGCCGGGTGGCTGGCAGGACTGCTGATCCTCGGCTCGCTGGTCTGGCGCGACCAGAGCCGCAACTGGCACGCGCGCTCGTGCTTTGCCGCGCTGGTGCTGGGCCTGGCCGGGCTGCTGTGCTGGGCCGCGTTCGTGCTCGGCGCCTCGCCGCTGTGGGTGTTCGCGAGCATCAAGATCGGCAGCTTTGGGCTGCTGTTGCCGGTGTACCTGACGGTTGCGCACCGGATGTTCCCGTTCTTCGCCAGCCGGGTGGTGCCCGGTTACCAGCAGTGGAAACCGCTGTGGCTGTTGGCGGCGTTCTGGCCGCTCGCGCTCGGTCACCTGCTGCTCGAACTGTTCCACGCCTACGGCTGGCTGTGGCTGGTCGATGCGCCGCTGCTGGCGCTGACCGGCCTGATGCTATGGCGCTGGTGGCCGCGCGGCGACAAGCCGGGAATCCTGTCGGTGCTGTTCATCGGCATGGCGTGGCTGCCGCTGGCGTTCGCGTTGTACCTCGGCCAGAGCATCGCCTTTGATCTGACCGGCGTGTACTGGCTCGGCCGCGGCCCGGCGCACGCGCTGTTCGTCGGCTTCTTCGGCAGCGTGCTGGTGGCGATGGTCACCCGCGTGACCCAGGGCCATTCGGGCCGGCCGCTGGTGATGCCGGCGGCGGCGTGGTTCGCGTTCATCGCGATCCAGATCGTCGCGGAGATCCGGGTCGGGGCCGAAGTGTTGCCCGATTCGATGGCATGGCAGGCGGTCGCGGCGATCGGCTGGCTGGTCGCGTTCGCGCCGTGGGTGGTGCGGATCGGGCGGATCTACCTGGCGCCGCGCGCGGACGACAAACCCGGATGACTGCCGCGATCGAAAGCAGCGCGCCGCCGCGTGATGGATCGCGACAGCAAATAGCGGCACAACGAGAACAGGCATCGAGGCAAGCGAACCCATGATCGAGTTCTACCCGCAGATCAAGATGGTCCACATCTTCCTCGCCCTCGGCAGCGGCGCGATCTTCGCCCTGCGCGGCGCCGGCGTGCTGGCCAACATGCGCTGGCCGCACTGGCTGGTGGTGCGCTGGACCAGCTACGCGGTCGACACGTCCCTGCTGACCGCGGCGCTGATGCTGTTGACCATCCTGCCCGGCGAAATGTTTTCCAACGGCTGGTTGACGGCGAAACTCGTGTTGCTGGTGGCCTACATCGTGCTTGGCGTGTTCGCGATCAAACGCGCGCGCACCGGGGCTGCGAAAGCGGTCTGCTATGTCGCCGCGCTGGCGACCTTCGGCATGGTCTACAGCATCGCGCGCGCGCACCATCCGCTGGGGTTCCTGTATGGCCTGGTCGGCTGATGCCGTATCCGCGGACCCGCGTCCTATGAGCGGTACTGCGGCTTTTTGGTAGGAGCGACGAAAACGGGGGCGGGGCCCGGGTGATGAGGTAGTGCGGAAAGTCGGCCATGGATGGCCGACGGCCCCGAGTCAGGGCAGGGTGAGCGCAGGCGGCTTGCGCGGCACCGCCGCGCGTCTGCGGGAACGCCCGGCGTGCTACGCCGGTCAGGCCCGCGGAGCGGCCCTGACCGAGGGGTGCAGCACTACCCTGCCACCCGGGTCACGCGGCGCGGATGCACCCGAAGCGCATTCCGCAATGCGACATCAAACCCCGGCAAACACCAGCGTGCCGTTGGTCCCGCCGAAGCCGAAGCTGTTCGACATCACCGTCTTCAACTTCGCCTCGCGGCTCTCGCGCAGGACCGGAAAGCCTTCGGCCTTGGGGTCGAGGTTCTCGATGTTGGCCGAGCCGGACATGAAGCCACCACGCATCATCAGAAGGCAGTAGATCGCCTCGTGCACGCTGGCCGCGCCGAGCGAGTGGCCGGTCAAGGCCTTGGTCGACGACAGCGGCGGGACGTTGTCGCCGAACACCTCGCGCACCGCGCCCAGCTCGACCACGTCACCGACCGGGGTCGAAGTGCCGTGGGTATTGAGGTAGTCGATCGCGCCGACGCCCTGCCCGTCCAGCCCGGCCATCGCCATCTTCATGCAGCGCACCGCGCCTTCGCCGGACGGCGCGACCATGTCGACGCCATCGGAGGTCACGCCGTAACCGACCAGCTCGGCGATGATGTCGGCGCCGCGCGCCTTGGCGTGCTCGTATTCCTCCAGCGCCAGCATGCCGCCGCCACCGGCGATGACGAAGCCGTCGCGGTCGAGGTCGTACGGGCGCGAGGCCGACTCCGGGGTGTCGTTGTGCTTGGTCGACAGCGCGCCCATCGCGTCGAACTGCGAGGTCATGCCCCAGTGCAGTTCCTCGCCGCCGCCGGCGAACATCACGTCCTTGACGCCGTGGCGGATCAAGTCGGCGGCCGCGCCGATGCAGTGCGCCGAGGTCGCACAGGCGGCGGAGATCGAATAGCTCAGGCCGCGGATGCCGAACGCGGTCGACAGCGCCGCCGACACCGTCGAACCCATCGTGCGCGGGACCATGTACGGGCCGACCTTGCGCACGCCTTTCTCGCGCATCAGGTCGCCGGTGGCGATCTGCCATTCCGGCGAACCGCCGCCGGAACCGGCGATCAGGCCGCTGCGCTCACTGCGGACCTGCTCGTCGCTCAGGCCCGCCTGCGCGATCGCGTCGCGCATCGACACATACGCATAGGCCGCGGCGTCACCCATGAAACGCTTGAGCTTGCGGTCGATCTGCTCGACCAGGTCGATCTGCGGCGCGCCGGCGACATGGCTGCGCAAGCCCATCTCGGCGTACTCGGGGATGAAACGGATGCCCGACTTCAGCGCGCGCAGCGAATCGGTGACGCTCGCCGCCGCGTTGCCGATGCACGACACCAGGCCCATGCCGGTCACGACTACACGGCGCGAACCGGTACCTGCAGTATTGATGGCGGCCATGCTCAGAATCCTTCCGTCGAGGAGAACAGACCCACTCTAAGGTCGGAGGCCGTGTAGATCTCGCGACCGTCCACCAGCGTGCGACCGTCGGCGATCACCAGTTCGAGCTTGCCGCGCATGACCCGGCGGATGTCCAGCTCGTAGCTGACGATTTTCGCATCCGGCAGTACCTGTCCCGCGAATTTCACCTGGCCGACGCCGAGCGCGCGACCGCGGCCCGGCGCACCCAGCCACGGCAGGTAGAACCCGCACAGCTGCCACATCGCATCCACGCCGAGGCAACCGGGCATCACGGGATCACCCTCGAAGTGGCACTCGAAGAACCACAGGTCGGGGCGGATATCGAGTTCGGCGCGGACCAGGCCCTTGCCGTACTTGCCGCCTTCGGTGGATATCTCGGTGATGCGGTCGAACATCAGCATCGGTGGCGCCGGCAGGCGTGCATTGCCGGGGCCGAACATCTCGCCGCGGGCGCAGGCCAGCAACTGGTCACGGTCGAAGGAAGAGGGTCGATTCATCTGGTCAGGCACAGGCAATCCGCAGTTCGCAAAACCCGATTCTGCCGGTTTGCCGCGAAGCTTGCGTGGATGCGCGTCAACGCGTTGAACCGTACGCCTACGGATGGGCGCCCGGAAAGACCGGCAACGGCGTCGGGATTCATGGCGTGGCGCCTGCCAGGCGACCGAGCGTCGCCAGCGCCGTCTCCGCCCGTGCATCCAGCGGGTGGCCACAGTTGAGCCGCAGGCAGTGGCCGAAGCCGCGGCTGGCGGAAAACATCGGCCCCGGCGCGATGCTGATCCCCTGGGCCGCGCCCTCGCGTTGGATCGCCAGCGCGTCGGTGCCGGCCGGCAGTTCCAACCACAGGAAGTAGCCGCCGCCGGGCCGGGTGACCCGGGTGCCGCGCGGGAAATACCGGCCGACCGCCGCCAAGTGCTCCGCCTGCTGCGCGGCCAGGGCCTTGCGCAACCGCCGCAGGTGGCGGTCGAAGCCGCCGCGTTGCAGATAGTGGGCGATCGCCAGTTGCGACGGCACGTTGGTGTTGAGCGTCGTCGTCAGCTTGTGCCGGGCGATGCGCGCGGCGAAACGTCCGCCCGCGACCCAGCCGATCCGGTGCCCCGGCGCCAGGCACTTGGAGAACGACGAGCAGTGCATCACCAGCCCGTCGCGATCGAAGGCCTTGGCCGGCACCGGCCGTTCGCCACCGAAGTACAGCTCGGCGTAGACGTCGTCCTCGATCAGCGGGATGTCATGGCGCGCCAGCAGCTCGACCAGTTCGCGCTTGCGCGTCGCCGGCATGCTGGCGCCGAGCGGATTCTGGAAATTGGTCATCACCCAGCACGCCTTCGGCGCGTGTCGCGTGATTGCCGCTTCCACTGCATCCAGATCGATCCCTTCGCGCGGGTGGGTCGGCACCTCGATCGCGCGCAGCTTGCGGCGCTCGAGGATCTGCAGGGTGGCGTAGAAGCACGGCGATTCGACCAGCACCGCGTCGCCCGGCCCGGTCACCGCGCCGATGCACAGGTTCAGGGCCTCCAGCGCGCCGTTGGTGACGACGATGCCGTCGGCGT
Source organism: Lysobacter sp. F6437 (assembly GCF_052547215.1). Classification (NCBI taxonomy): domain Bacteria; kingdom Pseudomonadati; phylum Pseudomonadota; class Gammaproteobacteria; order Lysobacterales; family Lysobacteraceae; genus Lysobacter; species Lysobacter sp. F6437. The sequence goes on along the minus strand of NZ_JBQWRB010000003.1, from coordinate 213,244 downwards.
CGACCGGCATGCCGCCGAGCAGGTAGCGCAGCGCGATCTGCCGGCGCAGCTCGGCATTGCCCGGGGTCAGGTCGTCGACCGTGCTCCACGGGTCGATGTGCGGCGCGGTGGTGGCCAGCGCGCGGCCGAGCCGGTCCAGCGGGAACAGCAGCGGGCTCGGGAACGCCGAGCCGAACGGCACCACCTCGCGCGCCATCGACGCCTGCATGACCTCGAACACCAGGTCGCTGATATCGACGCTGCGCGACTCGCCATCCGGGCGCGACGCCAGTTCCGGTTCCGGCGGCTGGGCCGCGGCGGCGCGGGTCACGTAGTACCCCGAGCGCGGCCGCGACTCGGCCAGCCCGCGCGCCTCGAGCAGGTAATAGGCCTGGAACACCGTCGACGGGCTGACCCCGCGCGAGGCGCTGGCCTGGCGCACCGAGGGCAGCCGGTCGCCCGGCTTGAGCACGCCGCGACGGATGGAGTCGGCGACGTCCTCGGCGAGGGCTTCGTAGCGCTTCATGGCCAACGGGCCTGAACAGACCCAACTGATATGGTTTTTTTCACGGTTACCTGAGTCTACGCCTGCTGATCCGGTCCACCTATCCTGTCACCCGTCCCATAAGGATCGCGCGCGCGCCGATGAACCCGCTGGTCGAACTCAACCTTGCCCTGATCCTGTTCCTGCCCTGGTACGCGATCCTGGCCGTGCTGTTCTGGCTGTTCCCGCGCCAGCCACGGACCTTCGCGCGCAAGGCGTTCGACAGCGCCAGCCTGGTGCTGGCGACCGCGCTGTCGGCCTGGAGCATGTACTGGAGCATGGACACCGCCGACCCGCAGCACGGCCACATGTGGGGACAGATCCTGGCGACCTCGTTGTCCTATGGCGTGTTCCTGGCCGCCATGGCCGCGGCGATGCTGCTGCGCTGGCGCTGGCTGCGCGGGCGCACGGCGGTGGGCGCCCACTCCCCGCAGGCTTCCACCGAGGGCTACGCCCCATGAAGACGCTTTTCATCCTGGCCTTCCTCGGCCTGATCATCTACAACCTCGGCGCCGGCCTGTATTACATGCTGGTCGACACCGGCAAGAGCAAGCGCACGGTCAACGCGCTGACCCGGCGGATCGTGTTGTCGATCGCGCTGATCGGGATGGTCGCGGCCGGGATCTACACCGGCGTGATCGACCCGCACGGCGTCGGCGCGTGAACGGCGCCTGACACACCCCCGGTGTAACGTGCCGGGGTGGATTGATCTGGATCAAGCGGCTCGCCCACCGCGGCCGCGAAAATAACCGCGACAGCTAAACCAAGGCCTGCCATGACTGCGATCGACCCCGCCCCGGCGGCCGGTGCCCCTGCATCGGCCACCGTGCGTGACCACGTGCCGGATTCCGCACGCGGCTTCTACAACGACAAGGTGGTGCACCAGTTCGTGGTCGCGACCATGTTCTGGGGCATCGTCGGCATGGCGGTCGGCGTGTTCATCGCCGCCCAGCTGTACTGGCCGGCGCTCGGCGAAGGCATCGCCTGGCTTGGCTACGGCCGGCTGCGGCCGCTGCACACCAACGGCGTGATCTTTGCCTTTGGCGGCTCGGTGCTGTTCGCCACCTCGCTGTACGTGGTCCAGCGCACCTGCCACGTGCGGCTGATCAGCGACAAGCTCGCCAGCTTCGTGTTCTGGGGCTGGCAGGCGGCGATGGTCGGCGCGCTGGTCACGCTGCCGCTGGGCATCACCCAGGGCAAGGAATACGCCGAGCTGGAATGGCCGCTCGACATCCTCATCGCGATCGTCTGGATCGCCTACGGCTGGCTGTTCTTCGGCACGATTGCCAAGCGCCGGGTCAAGCACATCTACGTGGCGAACTGGTTCTACGGCGCCTACGTGATCGCGGTCGGGCTGCTGCACATCGTCAACAACCTGGCGATCCCGGCCGGGCTGTGGAAGTCGTACCCGGTCTACAGCGGCGCGGTCGATGCGATGGCGCAGTGGTGGTACGGCCACAACGCAGTCGCGTTCCTGCTGACCGTCGGCTACCTGGCCATGATGTACTACTTCGTGCCGAAGCAGGCGCAGCGGCCGATCTACTCCTACCGGCTGTCGATCGTGCACTTCTGGGCACTGATCTCGATCTACATGTGGGCCGGCCCGCACCACCTGCACTACACCGCGCTGCCGGACTGGGCGCAGTCGGTCGGCATGGTGTTCTCGGTGATCCTGCTGGTGCCGTCGTGGGGCGGTGCGATGAACGGCATCCTCACGCTGTCGGGCGTCTGGCACAAGCTGCGCACCGACCCGATCCTAAAGTTCCTGATCGTGGCGATCAGCTTCTACATGATCGCCACCTTCGAAGGCCCGCTGCTGTCGATCAAGACGGTCAACTCGCTGAGCCATTACACCGACTGGACCATCGGCCACGTCCATGCCGGCACCCTGGGCTGGGTGGCGATGATCTCGGTCGGCTCGGTGTACTCGTTGTACCCGCGGCTGGTCGGGGTCGAGAAGATGTATTCGATCAAGTGGATCGACACGCACTTCTGGATGCACACGCTCGGCGTGGTGTTCTACATCGTCTCGATGTGGATCGCCGGCATCACCCAAGGCCTGATGTGGCGTGCGACCAATGCCGACGGCACGCTGACCTACAGCTTCGTCGAGTCGCTGGTGGCGACGTATCCCTACTACCTGGGCCGCCTGGCGGGCGGACTGCTGATCGTCGGCGGCATGTGCCTGATGGCGTGGAACCTGTGGCGCACGCGGCAGATGGCGACCGTGCCGGCATTACACCCGGTGCTGCCGCCACACACGGCAGAAGCGAAGGGCTGAGGACGCGGACATGGGACTTGGACACGAGAAGATCGAGAAGAACGTCGGCCTGCTGGCAGTGCTGACGGCGGTGGCGGTATCGCTGGGCGGACTGGCCGAGATCGTGCCACTGATGTACCAGGCCGAGGCGATCGAGCCGCTGCCGGGGGTCGAGCCCTACCCCGCGCTGCAACTGGCCGGGCGCGACGTCTATATCCGCGAGGGTTGCTACAACTGCCACTCGCAGATGGTCCGCACGCTGCGCTTCGAGACCGAGCGCTACGGCCACTATTCGCTGGCCGGCGAGTCGGTCTACGACCGGCCGTTCCAGTGGGGCTCCAAGCGCACCGGGCCGGACCTGGCGCGCGTCGGCGGCCGCTATTCCGACGACTGGCACCGGGTGCATCTGATCGACCCGCGCGCGGTGGTACCCGAGTCGAACATGCCGGCGTTCCCGTGGCTCGGGAAGAACGCAGTGGACGCCGCGCAGGTCACGGTGAGCATGCAGGCGCTGCAACGCCTCGGCGACCCCTACACCGATGAACAGATCCAGCAGGCCGCGAGCGACGTGCGCGGCAAGACCGAGCTCGATGCGGTCGTGGCGTACCTGCAGGGTCTGGGCCGGCACGCGCCACGTGGCGCGGCGGCGGCCAGCGAGGTGGCGGACGCGCCCGCGGGCGTAGCCGGCAATGAATCCGGGGAGGGCTGAGCAATGTTGTCGGGACTGATCACACTCGGCCTGCTGCTGTTGTTCGTGGCGATCTGGGCCTGGGCCTGGCAGCCGCGGCACAAGGCGTCGTTCGATGCCACCGCGCGGCTGGCGCTGGAGGATGACGCAAGCGAACCCGCGACCCGGGAGGCCCGGCCATGACTCCGTTCTGGTCGTGGTTCGTGATCGCGCTGACGGTGCTCAACATCCTCGGCGTGGCCTGGCTGCTGTGGTGGACCTCCAAGCGTCGCCCGGGCGATCCCAAGCCCGAGGAGACCAGCCATTACTGGGACGAGGACATCACCGAGTACAACAAGCCGATGCCGCGCTGGTGGATCAACGGCTTCTATATCTCGATCGCGTTCGGCATCGGCTACCTGTTCTGGTTCGGCGGCTGGGGCAGCTACGCCGGCATGAGCGACTGGAGCTCGTCACGCGAGCACTCGCTGGACAAGGCGGCGTGGGACGCAACCCTGGCCGAGACCTTCCGGCCCTACGACGGTCAGCCGATCGACCGACTCGCGACCGACCCGACTGCGGTCGAACTGGGCCGCTCGATCTTCGCCAACACCTGCGCCACCTGCCACGGCTCCTCGGCCCAGGGCGCGATCGGCTACCCGGACCTGACCGACGACATCTGGCACTGGGGCGGCGAGCCCGAGCGCATCCTGCAGACCGTGCTCGACGGCCGCGATGGCGTCATGCCCGAATGGGGCAAGGTACTCAACGGCATGGGTGGCGCCAATGCGGTCGACCACGTGATCGCGTACGTGCAGGTGCTCGGCACACCGGACCAGTCGATGTACAACAATGCCCGGGCCGTTCGCGGCAAGAAGCTCTACGACGGCGTCTGCGTGGCCTGCCACGGGGTCGAGGGCAAGGGCAACATCGAGCTGGGCGCGCCGGACCTGACCGACGACTACTGGATGTACGGCAACAGCACCGCCTCCCTGCGCGAGACCATCGCCAATGGCCGCCACGGAACAATGCCGGCGCATGGCGAGCTGCTCGGCGAGACCCGCTCGCGGCTGGTCGCGGCCTATGTCTGGTCGCTGTCGCACAGGGCAGGCGCGGCGGCCGACAACGCGGCGGGAACGGCGCAGTGAGCGCGTACGCGCCGCCGCCGTTCGACCATGCGCCGCGACCGATGGCGCAGCGGATCGGCGCGATCCTGTGGCCGAGCTTCTTCGCCGCCGGGGTCGCGACGATGGTGTTCTTCGCCTTCGTCGACCCGCTGGAGCTTCGCGACATGACCTTCCCGCACGTCGCGATCACCCGCGGCGTCGGCTACACCATCGGCTTCTTCACCTTCTGGCTGGCGACCGCGTCGTCGAGCCTGTTCACCTGGCTGCTGCTGCGCCCGGCGAGCCGCTTCAACAAATCATTGCCACTGGAGTAATCCCCCGCGGTGAGCAAGAAGATCGACATTGATCTGCTGGATTCCGGCGGCGACTCGTTGTATGTCAGCGAGCGCAAGGTCTACCCGCGCGACGTGTCCGGTCGCTACGACCGGCTGCGCAAGGCCGCGGTGGCCTGGCTGCTGGGCATGTACTACGTGTTCCCCTGGCTGCAGTGGGACGGGCGCCAAGCGGTGCTGTTCGACCTGCCGGCGCGCAAGTTCCACGTGTTCGGGCTGACCTTCTGGCCGCAGGACTTCACCTTCCTGGCGATGCTGCTGGTGATCCTGGCGCTGCTGCTGTTCTTCGTCACCGCGCTGGCCGGGCGGCTGTGGTGCGGCTATGCCTGCCCGCAGACCGTGTGGACCGAGGTGTTCCTGTGGATGGAGCGCTGGACCGAGGGCGACCGGCCTGCGCGGATGAAGCTCGACGCCGGCCCTTGGACGCGCGAGAAGGTGCTGCGCAAGGGATCCAAGCACCTGCTGTGGCTGGTGTTTGCATTGTGGACCGGCTTCACCTTCGTCGGGTTTTTCACCCCGATCACCGGACTGGGCACGCGGCTGTGGCCATTCGACTGGAACGGCTGGGAAGTGTTCTGGGTGTTGTTCTATGCGCTGGCAACCTGGGGCAACGCCGGCTTCCTGCGTGAGCAGGTGTGCAAGTACATGTGCCCGTATGCGCGCTTCCAGAGCGCGATGTTCGACCGCAACACCCTGATCATCGCCTACGACCCAATGCGCGGCGAACCGCGTGGCCCGCGCAAGCGCGGCCTGGCCAGCGTGCTGGAACGCGCGCGTGGCCTGCTCGACGTGCGCAGCGCCTACGACTTCGTGTTCCGCGCCAGCCGCCACCCCAGCGCCGCCAGCAACCGCCTGCAGGCCGCGAGCACGGTGACCTTCGATGTCGGCCTGGAGGCCGCGCCGCTGCCGAAGTTCGCGCCCGAGGAACTCGGCGACTGCATCGACTGCACGATGTGCGTGCAGGTCTGTCCGGTCGGCATCGACATCCGCAACGGCCTGCAGTACGAGTGCATCGCCTGCGGCGCCTGCATCGATGCCTGCGACGACGTGATGGACAAGATGGGCTACCCGCGCGGGCTGATCCGCTACTCCACCCAGAACGCGATCGACGGCAAGTCGACCCGGGTGCTGCGCCCGCGCATCGCGATCTACGGCGCGCTGCTGCTGGTACTGGTGGCCGCGTGGAGCTGGGGCGTCGGCACGCGCAGTCCGCTGATCGCCGACGTGCTGCGCGACCGCAATGCGCTGTACCGCATGGCCGCCGACGGTGTCGAGAACGGCTATACCCTCAAGCTGGTCAACAAGACCGACGAGGCGCGGGAGTACCGGGTGAGCCTGCAGTCGGCAAATGCCGACATCGCCCTCGACGGCGGCACCCGCACCGTCCGCGCCCATGCCGCGCAAGTGCTGTCACTGCCGCTGGTGGCGACCGCGCCGGCCACGCTGAAGGGCCGCCACGAGGTCGTATTCGTGATCGAGTCGGTCGACGGCAAGGCCCGCGAGACCGTCGACAGCAGCTTCTTTGGACCGATGTGATGGACACAAACGACACGCCCCCGCAGGACACCCCCGAGCGCTCCTCGCCGTGGCGGCAACCGGTCATCTGGCTGGTGATCGCGCTGGTGGCGGCGTCGGTCATCGGCGGCATCACGATGATCGTGATCGCCAGCAACGCAGGCAATGACGACGCCGTCGCCGACCCGGTGCAGCGCACCGCCCAGGTGCAGACCGCCGACCTCGGCCCCGATGCCGCCGCCCGCGAGCGCAATCTCAGCGCGATCGTGCGGGTCGATGCCGAGCTGGAGCTGGTCGAGGTGTTGCCGGTTGAAGGCGACTTCGATCCGGCCGCGCTGCTGCAACTGCACCTGCGCCATCCGGTCGAGGCCGCCGAGGACGTGACGTTGCAGTTGCAACCGACCGAATTGGGTTGGCGCACCGGAACCGAAGTCGCCGGCGACCACGATTGGAACGTCGAACTCGGCCCGGTGAATGGCAGCTGGCGCCTGCAGGGCCGGCTGCCCGCGGGCCAGCAGGCCGCCCACCTGCAACCCGCGCTATCGGCCCAGTAGGCGGTGCGATGTCGGCGACGCTGGCCCCGGGCGTGAGCCGCGACGACCTGCTGGCCGTCGCCGCCGACGGCTGCTACCACTGCGGTGAGCCCCTGCCGGCCCGACCCGCGCAACTGCAGGTCGATGGCCAACCGCAGGCGTTCTGTTGTGATGGCTGCGCCGCGGCCGCGCAATGGATCCGCGATGCCGACCTCGGCGACTACTACCGCTTGCGCAGCGAGCACGCCGCGCGGGTCGGCACCGATGCGATCGACCTCGCCGTCTGGGACCGCGAGGAACTGCTGGCCGAGCATGTGCATGACGTTCCCGGCGGCCGCGAAATCACCCTGCTCACCGACGGCATGCGCTGCGCCGCCTGCGCCTGGCTGATCGACCGCGCACTGGCGCGCGAGGACGGCGTGCTCGAAGCCGGCGCCAACGCGATCACCGGCCGCATCCGGCTGGTCTGGGACCCGCAACGCACCCGCCTGTCGAAGCCGCTGCAGCAGCTGGTCGCGCTCGGCTACCGTCCGTACCTGGCCAGCGGCGAAGCGCGCGAGGCCGCGCGCCGGCGCGAACGCAACCGCGACCTGGTGCGGATCGGCATCGCCGGGCTGGGTTCGATGCAGGCGATGATGCTGGCCGGCTCGCTGTACCTCGACACCACCCACAGCATGCCGGTGCCGACCCGCGACTTCTTCCGCTGGCTGACCCTGCTGGTGTCGACGCCGGTGGTGTTCTACGCCGGCTGGCCGTTCATCGCCGGCGCCTGGCGCGAGTGGCGCCACCGCCAGCTCGGCATGGACACGCTGATCGCCGGCTCGACGCTGCTGGCGTACTTCGCCAGCGCGGTCGAGACCGTGCGCGGCGGCGAGCACGTCTGGTTCGACGCGGCGGTGATGTTCGTGTTCCTGCTGCTGGTCGCCCGGCAACTGGAACAGCGAGCGCGCAACATCGCCAGCGCCCAGGTCGATGCGCTGGCGCGGGCGCGGCCGGCGTTCGCGACCCGCGAACGCGGCGACGGCAGCCGCGAATCGGTGCCTCTGGCGGCGCTGGCAGTCGACGACGTCGCCTGCATCGCGGCCGGCGAGGCGGTGCCGGCCGACGGCGTGCTGCTGGACGACTCGGCGCGGTTCGAGGAGGCGCTGCTGACCGGCGAGGCCAACCCGGTCGACAAGCACGCCGGCGACCGCGTGTTCGCCGGCACCGTCTGCCGCGAGCGGCCGGCGCGGATGCGGGTCACCACAACCGGCAGCGCGACCCGGTTGTCGCAGCTGTCGCGGCTGGTCGAGCGCGCGCAGGCGCAGCGGCCGGCGCTCGCGCTGATGGCCGAACGGATCGCGCACTGGTTCGTCGCCGGGCTGTTGCTGGCGACGGTGCTGGTCTACTTCGCGTGGCGCGCGCACGACCCTTCGCGTGCGTTCGAGGTCACCCTCGCGCTGCTGGTGATCAGCTGCCCCTGTGCGCTGTCGCTGGCAGTGCCGGCGGCGCTGGCTTCGACCCACGGCGCGCTGGCCAGGCTCGGCGTGCTGGCGGTGCGCGAGAACGCGCTGGAGCGCCTCGCCGACGCCACCGACATCGTGTTCGACAAGACCGGCACGCTCGGCGACGGCCGCCCGGTGCTGGTTGAGCGAAAGGCTTTCGACGGCATCGAGCTGGCCGACGCACTGCGTATCGCCGCCGCGCTGGAACGCGACAGCGGCCATCCGATCGCACTCGCGTTCGCGTCGGTTGGCGGTGCGGACCTGCCGGCCGCGCGCGAGCTGCGCACGGTGCCGGGCCACGGCATCGAGGGCGTGGTCGACGGCCGCCGCTGGCGACTCGGCCGCGCCGGCTTCGCCACCGGTGCGGTCGCCACAACCGATGGCAACGACGACGCCGGTCTCTGGCTCGGCGATGGCGAACACGCGCTGGCGCGGTTCGAACTGGCCGAGAACGAGCGCCCCGACGCCCGTGTCGCTATTGACCTGCTGCGTGACAAGGGCCTGGCGGTGCACCTGTCGAGCGGCGACGCCGCGGTGCCGGTACGCCGCTTCGGCCGCCAGCTCGGCATCGATGCGGTGCATTTCCGCCAGACTCCGGAAGACAAGCTGGCGTTCGTGCGCAACCTGCAGAACGACGGCCGGCGGGTGGCAATGGTCGGCGACGGCCTCAACGACGCCCCGGTGCTGGCCGGCGCCGATGTCTCGCTGGCTATCGGCGACGGCGCCGCGCTGGCCCAGCGCGCGGCCGACCTGGTGCTGACCGGCCGCTCGCTGAAGCGGATACCGCAGGCGATCGAGCTGGCCCGCCGCACCCGCCGGGTGATCCGCCAGAACATCGCCTGGGCGCTGGGCTACAACCTGCTGGCACTGCCGCTGGCGGCCGCCGGGCTGGTCACGCCGTGGCTGGCCGCGCTCGGCATGGCGCTGTCGTCGCTGATCGTCACCGCCAACGCACTGCGCCTGACCCGCGCCGTACCGGGGCACGACCGATGAACATCCTGCTGTTCCTGATCCCGGTCAGCATCGTGCTGATGGGCCTGGCGATCTGGGCCTTCGTCTGGGCGGTGCGACGCGGCCAGTTCGACGATCTCGACACCCCGGCGATAGACATCCTCCGCGAGGATGTCCACGACCGGCGTGCGCAGCCGGCGCCATCTTCGAGCGACGGTGACTCCGACGCCGACAGCGACGCTGCGGGCGCGAGTGCTGGTGCTGGTGCTGGTGCGGAGACTGGGATTAGTACGGATACGGATACGGGGGGCGAGGCTGGAGCCGATGCCGCCCCGCCGCGCAACGACGCGCCGCCCCCCGACCCGCGCCGCCACTGACATGCCGATCGACTGGCTCACCCTCGGCGCCGCGCTGCTCACCGGCCTCATGGGCGGCGTGCATTGCGCCGCGATGTGCGGCGGCATCGCCACCGGCTTCTCGGCGATGGGCCCGCACGCGCGCTGGAAGTACGCGATCGAGCCCAACCTCGGCCGCGTGCTCGGCTACGTCGTGGCCGGCGCGATCGCCGGCGGCATCGGTCACGGCATCGTCGACCTCGCCCGGCTCGACTGGCTGGCGTGGACGTTGCGCGCGGCGGTCGGACTGGTGCTGGTGGTGGTCGCGTTGCGCCTGCTCGACCGCAACGGTCGCCTGGCGTTCCTTGCCCTGCCCGGCGCAAGCGGTGCCTGGAACCGGCTGCGTCCGCTGCAGCGGCGATTGCTGCCGGCCAACAGCAGCGCCAAGCGGATCGGTCTGGGCCTGCTGTGGGGCTGGATGCCGTGCGGCCTGAGCACCACCATGCTGGCCGCGGCGTGGCTGCAGGCCGACGCCCGCAACGGCGCGCTGACGATGGCCGCGTTCGGCCTCGGCACGCTGCCGCTGATGGTGTCGCTGACCTGGTCCGGCGCGCGCCTCGGCCAACGCCTGCAGCGTGGCGGCTGGCGCATCGCGATCGCGCTGCTGGTGCTGGCGGCGGGGCTGCTGACGGTCGCCTCGCCGTGGTTGATGCAGGTGCCGGCGCTGCACGGGTTTCTCGCCGCACTGGGCTGTTTGCCGCGTAGCGCCTGAATGCCCCGGCTGAATTGCCTGCCTGGATTGCCTGCCCGCTGGCTCGGCTGAAACGCCCCGCCTCGGAGCGCCGACCTGAAGGAACGCACCCGCACCGCGGGCACCGCAGTCGGCGGCGATACAATGCCGCCCATGGATATCTTCAAGAGCTTCACCCTGGAAGCCGCGCACCGGCTGCCGAACGTGCCCGAGGGCCACAAGTGCGCGCGCCTGCACGGTCACTCGTTCCGGGTCGAGCTGCACCTGACCGGCGAACTTGGCGCGGAGACCGGCTGGGTGATGGACTTCGCCGACGTCAAGAAGGCGTTCCAACCGCTGTACGACCGGCTCGACCACCACTACCTCAACGACATCGAGGGGCTCGACAACCCGACCAGCGAACGGCTGGCAGTGTGGATCTGGGATCGGTTGAAGCCGACCCTGCCGTTGCTGAGCGAAGTGGTGGTGCATGAAACCTGCACATCGGGGTGTCGCTACCGCGGTTGATACCGCCGCACGCGGTTCCGCGCAACGAATGTGGGTGCATTTGTAGGAGCGGCTTTAGCCGCGATCGGAAACCGGGCGCCCGCGCCGACTCCCGATCGCGGCTAAAGCCGCTCCTACAAGGGCCCGGGTATCCGAGAGCCAGCAAGCGAAGACGGCCCCGCACCGCCCGCAGCGTTTCCGCCAGTCGACGCTTCCCTGAACGGCATTCAGCTTTTCAACTCCGCCATGTTGCATCGCAACAAACCCTGCCTTATGCTGCACCGCACAAACCCGGCAATCCTTGTCGGCGCAGCAGGAGCCCAGCCATGAACCAGCAGTTCAACGAGCAGTTCGTCGCCGCCACGCGCCAGTTCGCGGACACGGCAGCCCAAGTCAACCGTATCGCCCTCGAGAACGCCCAGGCCGTGTTCGGCCTGCAGCTGGCGACCCTCGAAGACCGCGCCAATGCCGCGTTCGCTTTCTGGGGCGAGGCCGCCGAGGTCCGTGACGCCGATGGCCTCAAGAACCTGCTGCCGAAGGGCGCGCAGGTAGCCCGCGAGACGGTCGAGCGCAACGTCGCCACCGGCCAGGAAGTGATCGGCCGCACGGTCAAGGCCAACGAGCAGATCGGCGAGATCGCCAAGTCGCAGTTCGAGGCCGCCGCCAAGAGCACCCAGGCCAACGTCGAGCAGGCCACCAAGGCCGCGACCGAGAAGGCCGAGTCGTTCGCCCGCGGCGCGACCAAGGCTTCGAAGGCCAAGTAATCCGGCCGGCGCCCAGCGCCAGTCAGCAAGACTCTCTCTCCAGCTTCGGCAGGAACACGAAACCCGGCAGCGCAGGCTGCCGGGTTTTTTGTGCGTGCGCTTCCCGGTCAGTGCGCCGGGTCGGCCTTCGCTTCAAGCCGCGCCTGTTCCGCCGCCACCTTCTGGTGATCACGACCGATCAGCAGGTACATCACCGGCACCACGAACAGGGTGAAGAAGGTACCGATCGACATGCCGCCGACGATCACCCAGCCGATCTGGTTGCGCGCCTCGGCGCCGGCGCCCGACGCGATCGCCAGCGGCAGCGAGCCCAGCACCATCGCGCCGGTGGTCATCAGGATCGGACGCAGGCGCAGCGCCGCCGACTCGATCACCGCGTCGAGCTTGGGCTTGCCCTGCTCCTGCAGCTGGTTGGCGAACTCGACGATCAGGATGCCGTGCTTGGCGATCAGCCCGACCAGCGTGACCATGCCGATCTGCGAATAGATGTTCCAGCTGCCACCGCTGAGCTTGAGCGCCAGGAACGCGCCGAACGCCGCCAGCGGCACCGCCAGCAGGATCACCAGCGGGTCGACCCAGCTCTCGAACTGCGCCGCCAGCACCAGGAAGATGAAGATCACCGCGAGCAGGAAGATCTGCCCGAACTCGCTGGCCGACTCGCGGAACTCGCGCGACTGCCCGGACAGGTCATAGCTGGCGTCGGGGGCGACCTCCTCCAGCGTCGCCTCCAGCCAGTCCAGCGCTTCGCCCATCGGGTAACCCGGCGCCAGCCCGGCGCTGATGGTCACCGCGCGCAGCTTGTTGAAGTGGTTCAGCGACTTGGCCGCGACGGTCTCCTGCACGTCGACCAGGTTCGACAGCTGCACCATCTGGTCTTCCTTGCCGCGCACGTAGATGTTGGACAGGTCGCCCGGGGTACGGCGGTCGGCGTCCTCGACCTGCACGATCACGTCGTACTGCTCGCTGCCGCGCTTGAAACGGGTCACGTTGCGCCCGCCGAGCATGGTCTCCAGCGTATGGCCGACGGTCGCCACCCCGCTGCCGACCGCGGCGACCTTCTCGCGGTTGAGCGAGACCTTCAGCTGCGGCTTGTTGAGCTTGAGGTCGCTGTCGGGGTTGGTGAAATTGCCGCTCTCGGCCATCTTGCCGAGCACCTGCTGCGCGACCGCATCGAGATCCTCCCAGCTGCCGCTGCTCTGGATCACGAAGTTGACCGGCTGGCCGAAGCCCTGCTGGCCCAGCGGCGGCGGCAGGGTCGGGTACGCCATCACCCCGGGGATGCCCATGAACTGCGGGAACAGCTGGCCCTGCACTTCGGCGGCGGAAATGTCGCGGTCTTCCCAGTCGCTGAGCATCACGAAACCGATCACGTTGGTGACGGTCGGGAAGCCCGACAGCACGAAGTAGCGCTCGACGCTCGGCACCTGGCTGAGGATGCCCTCGATCATCCGCCCGTACTTGTCGGTGTAGTCGATCGTGGCGCCTTCCGGGCCCTGCCCGAAAGCGACGATCACGCCCTGGTCCTCCTGCGGTGCCAGCTCCTTCGGCATCAGCACGAACAGCCCGATCGCCAGCGCGGCGATGACCGCCGCCGCGCCGACCACGATCCAGCGCAGCGCCAGCAACCGGGTCAGCACCCGACGATAGCTCCGGTCGACCCAGCCCAGCACCCGCTCGCCGGCCTCGTAGAAGCGGCCGTGCTTCTTCTCGTGGCGCAGCAGTTTCGACGACATCATCGGCGACAGCGTCAGCGCGGTGAAACCCGACACCAGCACCGCGCCGGCCAGGGTCAGCGCGAACTCGACGAACAGCTTGCCGGTGCGCCCGGTCGAGAACGCCAGTGGCACGTATACCGCGGCCAGGGTCAGGGTCATCGCGACGATCGCGAAGCCAATCTCCTTGCTGCCCTGCAGCGCCGCCTGGAACGGCGGCATGCCTTCCTCGATGTGGCGGTAGATGTTCTCCAGCATCACGATCGCGTCGTCGACCACCAGCCCGATCGCCAGCACCATCGCCAGCAACGTCAGCGTGTTGATGGTGAAGCCGAACGCGTACATCAGGCCGAACGCGCCGATCAGCGAGACCGGGATCGTCACCAGCGGGATCAGCGTCGCGCGCCAGCTGCGCAGGAACAGGAAGATCACGATCACGACCAGCAGCACCGCCTCGAACACGGTCTTGAACACCTCGTCGATCGACTTCTCGATGAAGATCGTGCTGTCGAACGCGATCTCCAGCTTCATGCCCTCCGGCAGGGTCTTCTCGATCTCGGGCAGCAACGCATGGAGGTCGGCGGAGATATCCAGCGGGTTGGCGACGGCCTGCTTGACGATTGCCAGAGGCACCGCGGTGACGCCGTTGGCGCGCGCGCGGAAGCGTTCTTCCTGCGCGCCCAGTTCGACCCGGGCGACGTCCTTGAGACGCACCAGGTAACCGTTGACGTCACCCAGGATGATGTCGCCAAACTGCTCGGCGGTGCGCAGGTCGGTCTCGGCCAGCACGGTGAACTCACGCGCGTTGCCCTCGACCCGGCCGGCCGGGATCTCGACGTTCTGCGCACGCAGCGCGGCCTCGACATCGGCCGGGGTCAGGCCAAAGCCGGCCAGCCGCTGCGGCTGCAGCCAGATCCGCATCGCGAACGTGCTGGCGTAGACCTGCGCCTGCGCGACGCCACCGATCTGCTGGATGCGGTCCTTGACCAGCCGCTCGGCGTAGTCGGCGATCTCGACCTGCGAATGGTTCTGCGAGGTCATCGCCAGGAAGATGATCGGCTGGGCGTCGGCCTCCTGCTTCTGCACGATCGGTTCCTCGACCTCGTCGGGCAGGAAGTTGCGCGCCTGCGCCACGCGGTCGCGCACGTCGGAGGCGGCCGAGTCGGGATCGCGGTTGAGGTTGAAGTGGACGCTGACCTGGCTGGACTGCTCGCGGCTCACCGACTGCATGAACTCGATGCCTTCGATGCCCGACAGCGCTTCCTCGATCGGCTGGGTCACCTGCGACTCGATCACCTGCGCGCTGGCGCCGGGGTAGCTGGTGTTGACCGTCACCACCGGGGTGTCGACGTTGGGGATCTGCCGGACCGCGAGGCGGTCGTAGGCGATGATGCCGACCAGCAGCACCACCAGGTTGATCACGGTGGCGAATACGGGGCGGCGGATGGAGATGTCGGACAGGACCATGGACGTCTCTCTGCGTGGGGGCGGGGGACGGGCGCGGCGCGCGGCTTACTGCGCGTCTTCGGCGGCCGTCTCGGGCGGGGCGTCGTCGGTGGCTTCGCTGGCGGCCGGTGCTTCGGCGGCGGGTGCGGTCGCGTCTTCGGCGGCTTCGGGTGCGCCGGCCGCACCAGACGCGGCGTCCGGTTTGGCGCCTTCGGCGGGCAGCACCATCACGCCCATGCCCTCGTGCATCATCGGCTTGGCCTGGCCGGCGGTGATCACCACGTCGCCGGCCTTCAACCCTTCGACCACCTGCACCTTGCCCGGCACGCGGACGCCGGTCGTCACCACGGCCTTGTGGGCCTTGCCGTCGACCACGGTGTAGACGAAGCGAATCTCGCCTTCCTGCATCAGCGCCTGCTCCGGCACCAGCAGGCCATCGCCTGCGGCATTGCGGGTGTCCAGCACGAGCTTGGCGAACTGCCCCGGGCGCAGTTGTCCATCGGGGTTGGGGATTTCCGCACGCAACTGCACGCTGCGGCTGTCGAGGTCGATCACCGGGGCGATCGCGACCACCGTGCCGGCGAAGGTCTCGCCCGGGAACGCATCGACCGTGATGTCGATCGACTGGCCGTTGGCGATTTGCGACAACGCACCCTCGGGCACGCTGAAATCGACCTTGATCGGATCCATCCGCACCAGCGGCACCAGGTCCTGGCCGACGTTGACGAAGTCGCCGACGCTGACCTCGCGCAGGCCGATGCGGCCGGAGAACGGCGCCCGCAGGGTCATCTTCGACAAGGCCGCCCTGGCCGAGGCCACGCGCGCCTGGTCGACCGCGAACGCGGCGCGGGTCTGGTCGTAATCCGAGCGCGCGATCAACTGCGTCGCCGCCAGCTCTTTCGCACGCGAATTCGCACGCCGGCTGTTCTCGAGGTTGGCCTCCGCCTCGTTGAGCGCGGCGCGCGCGACGCTGGCGTCGAGGGTGAACAATGGCTGCCCGGCCTCGACCCGGCCACCTTCCTCGAAGTGGATACGCTCGATCCGGCCACCGACTTCCGGCCGCACCACGATCGATTCGTCGGCGCGCAGGCTGCCGACCGTCTGCAGGCCGCCACTCAACGGCTGCGGTTCGACCGTGACCGCCTCGACCGGCAGTTGCATCTCACCGCCGGGCGGACCGCCCGCGGCCTCGGCGGCGGGGTCGTCACCACAGCCGGCCAGGGCCAGCGTTCCGGCAAGCACGAATCCAGTAAGCAACAGGGTGCGGCGCATGGGGAGCCTCGTCATCCATTTCTTGTACTGGACAGTTTAGTCGAGTGCCGCCCCCGGCTCCCCATGCCGGAAGTCAGCCCGGATATCGGGTCAATCGACGACGCCACTGGCCAGCGCACGCTAGCGCGCCGGGGTTACGCTCGCGCGAAAGCCCGCCGGCCGCAAACCGACGGGCCGTTGTAGGAGCGGCTTCAGCCGCGATGGATGTTCGACGCCGAACAGCGTGCGGGCCGTTGCGACCCGGCAATGTCGCCGGTGAACCGGTTCTGGTTCGCGGCTGAAGCCGCTCCTACAACGGCAGGTCCAGATGCTCGGCCAGCGTCGCGGGGTCGGGCTGCGACGCATGCGGCAACCGCCCCCAGCATGGCACCGGGAGGCGTTGGCACAGGATCCCGAAGTTGTCATCGATCCGCGCCATCGCCGGGTCGACCTCGTTGGCGATCCAGCCAATCAATTCGACCCCGTCATCCTGGATCGCGCGCACGCTGAGGCGCGCGTGGTTGATGCAGCCAAGCCGCAGGCCGACCACCAGCACCACCGGCAACCGCAGCGCGCGGACCAGGTCGAGCTGGTCGAGATCGGCCGACAACGGTGCGGCCCAGCCGCCGACGCCTTCGACCACCACCGTGTCGGCGCGCGCGGACAGGCGCGCATGGGCGGAGAGGATCGGCGCCAGTTGCAGCTCGACGCCGTCGTCGCGCAGTGCCAGTTCCGGTGCGACCGGCGCGCGCAACGCGAACGGGTTGATGTCGGCGTACTCCGGACGCGGATCGCTGGCCGCCTGCAACAACAGCGCGTCCTCGTTGCGCCAGGCGCCGTCGATCAGGTCGCAACCGCTGGCGACCGGTTTCATCCCGACCGCACTCCGCCCGCGGGCGCGCAAGGCATGCAACAGGGCCGCGCTGGCGACCGACTTGCCGACGCCGGTATCGGTGCCGGTGACATAGAAGCTGGGGAAAGGCATCCGCCTATCGTAGGCATTCGCCTGCCACTAGTCGCGCGGCGGCCGCTGCTACACTTCGCGAATGTTCACCGCCACTGCCCTGTCCGGCACCAAGCCGGAGCAATACGCCGAGCTGCTGGCGCAGGTCCGCGCGCTGCTGCACGGCGAACGCGACCGCGTCGCCAACGCCGCCAACCTGTCGGCGCTGGTCTACCACGCGCTCCCTTCGCTGAACTGGGTCGGCTTCTATTTCTTCGACGGCCGCGAGCTGGTGGTCGGGCCGTTCCAGGGCCAGCCGGCGTGCGTGCGGATTCCGCTCGACAAGGGTGTGTGCGGCGCCGCTGCGAGCACCCGCGAGACCCAGCGCGTCGCCGACGTGAATGCGTTCGACGGCCACATCGCCTGCGACTCGGCCTCGCGTTCGGAAGTGGTGGTCCCGCTGTATTCCGGCGACACGCTGGTCGGCGTGTTCGACATCGACAGCCCCGAACCCGATCGCTTCGATGCCGACGACCAACGCGGCCTGGAAGCGATCGCACGTGCCTACCTGGAGTCGCTGGCATGAGTGAGACGCAGAAGTTGCGCAACATCGGCCCGAAGTCCTCGGCGTGGCTGCGCCAGGTCGGGCTGCACACGCGCGAGGAGATCGAGGAGGCCGGTGCGGTCGAGGCGTTCATGCGGGTCAAGCGCGCCGGCTTCAAACCGACACTCAACCTGCTGTACGCGATCGAAGGCGCACTGTGCGACTGCCACTGGCAGGAGGTGCCCGATGCGCGCCGGCAGGAACTGGTCAGCGCCGCCGAAGCCGCAATCGAGCAACTGCCGCCACCGCGGCACAAGCCGCCGGCCGGGCCGGTCACGACCACGGTGCTGGCCGCCGACACCGTGCCGACCAAGCCCGATCCCGACGCGCCCTGGCGCCGCAACTGACCGCGTCAGTAGCCGCGCGCCATCTTTTGCGCCGGGCAATACCCATCGCTTAGACTGCGTGCGCTTCGAGGTGACCCGGCGGCGTCCTGCCAACGGGTTGAAACGGGAAGCCGGTGACGCCGTCCAGGCCAGTCCGGCACTGCCCCCGCAACGGTAAGCGAGCCCAAGCCGCGGCTCACCGCCACTGTGCAATCCACTGCATGGGAAGGCGCCACGGCCGGTGTCGACAACGACGCCACTCGCGAGTCCGGAGACCGGCCTTGGCGCAGGGTTTGAACCCAATGGTTCCGACCCATGACGGTTGCGATGCGGCGGGCATTGCGGCGACGACGCCGGTGCTCGTCCGAACGTTTTCGCAGCAGGTCCCTCCTCCACGCAGCTTCCCGAAAGCCCGGCACGGCGATTTCCGTGTGCGTTGGAGAACCATCGATGCAATCCCGTTCGCTGTCCCTGGCCATCGCGGCCGCCCTCGCCCTCCCCGTTCTGGCATCCGGCGGAACTGCGCATGCCGCGGCCGCGGCCCAGTCGGCTACCGACCTCGATGGCGTGGTGGTCACCGCCACCCGCACCGCGATCGATGTCGATACCGCGCTGGCGCCGGTCGAAGTGATCGACCGCGCCGAGATCGAGCGCAGCCAGGCGCGCTCGCTGCCGGACCTGCTGGCGGGCCGCGCCGGGGTGTCGATGTCCAGCCAGGGCGGCGACGGCAAGCTGACCACGCTGTTCCTGCGAGGCAGCGAGTCCGACCACGTGGTGGTGCTGATCGACGGCATCCGCATCGGCTCGGCAACCTCCGGGCTGGTGTCGCTGCAGAACCTGCCGTTGGCGCTGATCGAACGCGTCGAGATCGTCCGCGGCCCGCGCTCCAGCCTGTACGGCAGCGAGGCGATTGGCGGGGTGATCCAGATCTTCACCCGTCGCGACGGCGACGCCGGTTACGCGCCGCGTGCGCATATTGGTGGCGGCAGCCACGGCGCGCACGAATTCGGCGTCGGCTTCGGCGGGCGCGGCGACCGCGCGTGGTTCGGTGCCGACTACGAGTTCCGGCGTACCGAAGGTTTCAATTCCTGTGACGTCGCCACGCCGGACCCGTTCGCCGGTGGCTGCTTCATCAGCGCACCCGAGCCCGACCTCGACGGCTACATCCAGAACGCCCTGGCCCTGCGCGCGGGCATCGACCTCAACGACGCCTGGCAACTGAGCACGGTGGCCCTGCGCAGCGAGGGCGAGAACGACTTCGACGGCGACTTCACCAACCGTTCCGAGACCGTGCAACAGGTGGTCGGCGGCAGCGTGCGCTGGCGGCCGTCCGACGCATTGCAGCTGAAGCTGACCGCCGGCCGTAACGTCGACGCCTCCGAGCAGTTCAAGGACGACGCCAACCTCGGCTACTTCGATACCGACCGCGACAGCGCCACACTGCAGGGCGACTTCGGCTTCGGCGAACGGCAGCTGCTCAGCGCCGGTATCGACTGGTTGCGCGACCGCGTCGCCGGCAGCACCACCTATGACGAAAGCGAACGCAGCAACCGCGCCGCGTTCGCGCAGTACCAGGGACGTTTTGGCGCGCAGTCGCTGCAGGCCAGCGTGCGTCGCGACGACAACGAGCAGTTCGGCGGCCACACCACCGGCAGCGCGGCCTGGGGCATGGAGTTCGCCGACGGCTGGCGGATCAGCGCCGGCTACGGCACCGCATTCAAGGCACCGACCTTCAACGAGCTGTACTACCCGTTCTTCGGCAATCCGGCGTTGCGCCCGGAAGAGTCCGAGAGCGCCGAACTCGGCCTGGCGTGGCGTGGCGGGCAACTCGATGTGCACCTGGATGCGTTCCAGAGCGACGTCGACGACCTGATCACGTTCGACGCCGCGATCAACCTGCCCAACAACATCGATCGCGCCCGCATGCGCGGCGCCGAACTCGGCATCGATACCGGCGTCGCACAATGGCAGGTGGCCGCCAGCATCAGCTACCTCGACACCGAAAGCCTGACCGGCTTCAACGCCGGCAAGGAGCTGCCACGCCGCGCCGGCCACAGCGCGCGACTGGAACTCGACCGCGCCTTCGGCGACTTCCGCTTCGGCGTCACCGGCATCGCCGAAGGCAGCCGCTTCGACGACGTCGCCAACACCCGCCGCCTGCCCGGCTACGCCACCCTCGACCTGCGCGCCGAGTACGCGCTGACCGACGCGCTGACCCTGCAGGGCCGGCTGGCCAACGTGCTGGACCGCGACTACGAGACCACCTCGTTCTACAACGAGCCCGGGCGCGAATGGTTCGTGACGCTGCGCTGGGTGCCCGCGCAGTAGATCATTCCGTGTCGGGGCACAGCGCCCGGTGGACGTCGGACTCCTTCGCGGGTTCCGTCGCCACCAGGCGTTCCACCAGTGCATCCACCTGCGCTTCGGCGGCGGCGATCGAGCCATCCAGGCGTTCGTCGCGGAACTCGTCGTATTCGATCGCGATGCGTTCGAATGCGTCGATTCCGATGTAGCGCAGCGGGTCGATCACGCCCGCCTCGGCGTGGTTGATCGCCGCCAGGCGCTCGCCGGGCTCGTAACCGTAATCGCCCCGCGACCCCAGCAGCACCGCCCGCTTGCCCAGGCCGGCCAGCAATGGCCAGTAGGGATCGCCGGCGCGGCCGCGGTCGAAGCCGAACGTGCGTCCGACCCGCACGATGTTGTCGACCCAGGCCTTGAGCGTGGACGGCATGCCGAAGTTGTACATCGGCACCCCGATCACGATCAGGTCGGCGGCGAGCAGTTCGTCGACCAGCGCGTCGCTCTGCGCGAGAACCTCGCGCATCCACGGCTCCCGCTGCGCCGGCGGAGTGAATGCCGCATGCACCCAGCGGCCGTCCACGGGCGCCGGTGGCTGCAGCGCGACGTCGCGGTACACAATCGGGTCCTGCGGTCGCCGCGACTGCCAGCGCTGGATGAAACGCGCCGACAGCCGACGGGTGTGGGAGCCATGCACCTGCATGCCGGAGAGGCCAAGGCGGGCGCTGGAATCGATATGGAGTAGCCTGAGCATGATTCACCTGTGCGTGGAGTGTCCACGCACAGAGTCCCCGCTTCATGGCGAGACGTAAAACGATCATTTCGCACCCGACAGATGCATTTATTTCATCTATATGGACACCCGCCAGCTGCCACCGTTAACTGCCCTGCGCGCCTTCGAAGCCGCCGCGCGGCACCTGAGCTTCAAACACGCCGCGGCCGAACTGTCACTGACTCCAACCGCCATCAGCCACCAGGTCCGTCAGCTGGAGGCATGCCTGGGCGTGGCGTTGTTCGTTCGCGGGACGCGTCGCGTGGACCTCACGCCGGCCGGACAAGGGCTGTTCCCGGCGCTGCGTGACGGGCTCGACGCGATGGCGCGCGGCGTGCAAGCCGTACGGCCCCGGCAGGGCCCGCGCGGGCTGGTACTGAGTACGACGATGGCGCTCGCCTCGCGCTGGCTGTTGCCGCGCCTGGCCCGATTCGCGGAGACGCATCCGGGCGTTGCGCTGCACCTGCACACCTGCGACGAAACGGTCGACCTCGCCGGTGGCGAAGCACACCTGGCGATCCGCTACGGTCCCGGGCGCTATCCGGGACTGGGCTCGGCGCTATTGCTGCCATCGCGGTTCGCGCCGGTATGCGCGCCCGCGCTGGCCGTGGCCACCCCGGACGACCTGCCGCGCGTGCCACTGATCGGATTCGAGTGGCTGCGCCGCGACGCGTCCACGCCGGACTGGCCGCTCTGGTTCGAGCACGCGAAGTGCCAGCCGCTCCCGCGCCAGTTGCATTTTTCCGATGAAGTCCACGCCATCCAGGCCGCGATCGCCGGCCAGGGTGTCGCACTGGTCAACCTGTCGCTGGTGGCCGACGAACTGCACACGGGCCTGCTGCACCAGCCGTTCGGGCCGACGCTGGAGGGCCACGGCTTCCACCTGGCATGGCCGGAGCAACGCGCGACCGACCCCGATGTCACCACGGTCCGGAAATGGCTGCAGCAGCAGGCGACCGGCACGTCCGCTGCCGTGCCATCGGCCAGCGCGACGCCCTGATGCATCAAGAGTTATTGAGAATCGTTTGCATCCGTACGGCCACGTTCCCATAATGCGCCCCCTCACTTCCGCAGGGGCGATGTCCGATGTCCGGTTCCACCTACCGCCGCCATTCCGGCGCCATGCTCATGTTGCTCGCACCCACGTTGCTGGCCTCGGCCATCGCACATGCACAGAGCGAGCCGGACGCGCTCACCCTTGACCGCGTCAGCGTCGTCGCCGAGCGCGCCACCACCGCGACCAAGACCGACACGCCCCTGGCCGAGACCCCGCAGGCGATCAGCGTGGTCACCTCCGAACTGTTCACCGACCGCGGCGCGCGCAACCTGCAGGAGACACTGCGCTACAGCGCCGGCGTCACCGCCGAGGCCTGGGGCCTGGACACCCGCGGCGACGGCAGCACCATCCGCGGCCTCGACCCGGTGCAATACCTGGACGGCATGCGCCGGCTGTACGGCTTCAGCCCGGTCGCGCGGCCGGAGGTCTACGGCCTGGAGCGCGTCGAGGTGCTGCGTGGCCCGTCATCGGTGCTGTACGGTGCCGGCGCCACCGGCGGCATCATCAACGCGATGAGCAAGCGGCCGGGTTTCAGGCCGTCGGGCGAGATCGGCCTGCAGGTCGGCAACTTCGAGCGCAGGCAGTTGCAGGGCGATGTCACCGGCGCGCTGGGCGACTCCGGCAACCTCGCCGGGCGGCTGGTCGGCGTGGTCCGTGATTCGGGCATGCAGACCGACCACCTCGAGGACGACCGCGTCTATGTCGCGCCGTCGCTGACCTGGCTGGGCGAGCGCAGCCAGCTGACCGTGCTGGCGAGCTACCAGCGCGACCAGAGCGCCTCCAGCCAGCAGTTCCTGCCGGTGGCGGCGACATTGCACGCGCCGCCCGGCGGCCGGCTGCACCCGTCGACCTTCCTCGGCGACAAGGATTTCGACAAGCTCGATACCCGCATGTCCAGCCTCTCGGTGCTGTTCGACCACCGTTTCAGCGACACCGTCAGCTGGCGCTCGAACCTGCGCTACACCGACTCGGAGACCGAGTTCCGCGAGCTGTTCCCGGACACCTACAGCAACCCCGAAGATCCCTTCATCGACGACGACGACCGCATCCTCAACCGGCTGTCGTACGGCGTGCGGCCGGACATCCGGATCCTGACCAGCGACAACGCGCTGCAGTTCGACTTCGCCACCGGCGCGTTCGAGCACCTGCTGCTGGCCGGCGTCGACCACACCGACTACCGCGAGGAGTCGTGGACGTTCTCCGGCATGGCCACCCCGATCGACATCTACGACCCGGTGTCGACCGGCGTCGCCATCCCCGAGTGGCAGCGCCTGCCGGATCAGCGCACCACCCAGACCGGCCTCTACCTGCAGGACCAGATCCGCTACGCCGACCGGGTCTCGGTCGTGCTCGGCGCGCGCCGCGACCATGCGCGCTCGGAAACGCAGGGCCTGGCCGACCAGACCGACAACGCCACCACGTACCGCATCGGCGTGATCGGCGAACTCGGCGCCAACGTATCGCCGTACGCCAGCTATACCGAGTCGTTCCTGCCGGTCATGGGACAGGACCTCTACGGCCGCCCGTTCGAGCCGATGCGCGGGCACCAGGTCGAGACCGGCGTGAAGTGGCAGCCGACCCGCAATGCGCTGTTCACCGCGGCGGCCTACCGCATCACCGAGACCAACCGCCAGACCAACGATCCCGACAACGTGCTCAACGTCGTGCAGACCGGCGAGATCGAGTCCAAAGGCTTCGAGCTGGAAGGCGCGTACGCCTTCGACAACGACTTCGCCGTGACCGCCAGCTACAGCCACAGCGAGGCCGAGGTCACCCGCAGCAACTACGCGCCGGAGGTCGGCCAGCGCCTGAACGACACCCCGCAGGACCTGGCCTCGGTGTGGTTGTCGAAGGGCTTCGAGCTCGGCGAAGGCAAGCAGCTGCGCGCGGGCCTGGGCGGCCGCCATGTCGGCTCGACGGTGTCGGCCAGCGCCGCCGGCAGCATCCGCACGCCCGGCTACACGCTGGCCGATGCATTGCTGGAACTGCGGATGCCGGACTGGACGGTCTCGCTAAACGTGACCAACCTGTTCGACAAGGAGTACTACGCGCCGTGCCGCATCTTCGGTGACTGCTTCACCGGCAATACGCGCACGGTGGTCGGTACCATCACCCGCCACTTCTGATCCATCGCCGACCCGCCGCTTCGAGGCCGCCATGCAGCGCGACACGCTCAAGACCTGGTTCCTTGTCCACAAGTGGACCAGCCTGGTGTGCACGCTGTTCCTGCTGATGCTCTGCGTGACCGGCCTGCCGCTGGTGTTCTGGGAGGAGATCAGCCACCTCACCGGCGCCGAGCCCGAGGCGGCGCCGGTCGCGGCCGATGCACGACCGGCCGACATCGACGAACTGGTGCGTACCGCCCTCGCCGAGTACCCCGGCGACGTGCCGCTGTTCTTCGGCTGGGACGACCACTCGCCGAGCGTCTACGTCAACACCGGCGCGCGGCCGGACACGCCGCCGCCGGAGATGCACACCGCGATCATGCACGGCTACACCGGCGAGGTGCTGCCGGCGCCGCAGTTCAACGAAGGGGTGATGTACTTCCTGTACCGGCTGCACACCGACGTGTTCGTCGGGCTGCCGGGGATGCTGTTCCTCGGCTCGATGGCGGTGCTGTTCGCGGTCGCGATCGTGTCGGGGCTGGTGCTGTACGGGCCGTTCATGCGCAAGCTGCGGTTCGGCACGCTGCGCACCGGCCGCAGCCGTCGGCTGGCATGGCTGGACCTGCACAACGTACTCGGCATCGTGACGCTGGGCTGGGCGTTCGTGGTCGGCATCACCGGCGCGATCAACACACTGGCGGGGCCGCTGGAGCAGGCCTGGCAGGCCGAGCAGCTCGGCGAGTTCGCCTCGCGCTACGAAGGCCGGCCGCGGCCCTCCCAGTTGCATCTCGCCTCGCTCGATGCCGCCGTCGCCACCGCGCGTGCCGCCGAGCCCGGCATGACACCGGCGTTCGTCAGCTTCCCGGGCACCGGCTACAGCGGCGACCACCACTACGGCGTATTCATGCACGGCGACACGCCGTTGACCGAGCGTCTGTATCGCCCGGTGCTGATCGACGCCAGGACTGGAGAACTCACCGCGCAACCGCAATTGCCCACCTACATGACCGTCCTGTTGATGTCGCAGCCGCTGCACTTCGGCAACTATGGCGGCATGCCACTCAAGGTCCTCTGGGCGCTGCTCGACCTGCTCACGATCATGGTGCTGGCGAGCGGGCTGTACCTGTGGTTCAAGCGCGGCAGTACCGAGGCGCGGGTGCGCGAGATCGAGCGGATGGGCGAACCCGGTATCGACGAGGGTGCCCGCGCGTGAGCGACCCCAGACCGTCCCGCGGTTCGCCGTTCGTCGCACCGGCGTGGATCGGCGCGGCCAGCATCGTCGGCCTGGTCAGTGCGCTGGTCGGCGACGGTGTGTTCGACGCGGTTTCGTGGCTGGTGTTCGCCGGGCTGGTCGCGTTGGCGCTGCGGGCGTGGCTAAAGCGCGATCGCTGAGCTGCGCTGCGGCATCACCCAGCGATCTCGGTAGACACCCGCCCGGCTGTTACTCCACCGTCACCGACTTGGCCAGGTTGCGCGGCTTGTCGACGTCGGTACCGCGTGCCAGCGCGACGTGGTACGCCAGCAACTGCACCGGGATGGTGTGCATGATCGGGCTCAGCACGCCGACGTGGCGCGGCGCGCGGATCACGTGGACGCCTTCGGAGGCGCCGAACTCGCTGTCCTCGTCGGTGAACACGAACAGCTCGCCGCCGCGCGCGCGGACTTCCTGCATGTTCGACTTGACCTTCTCCAGCAGGCGGTCGTTGGGCGCGATCACCACCACCGGCATGTCGGCGTCGACCAGCGCCAACGGGCCGTGCTTGAGCTCGCCGGCCGGGTAGGCCTCGGCGTGGATGTAGGAGATTTCCTTGAGCTTTAGCGCGCCTTCCAGCGCGATCGGATAGTGCACGCCGCGGCCGAGGAACAATGCATGGTCGCGCGGCGCGAACTTCTCCGCCCAGGCGCTGATCTGCGGCTCCAGGTTGAGCGCGTGCTGCACGCTGCCGGGCAGGTGGCGCAGCGCGTCGAGGTGCTCGGCTTCCTGTGCGTCGTCGAGCCGGCCGTGCAGTTTCGCCAACGTCGCGGTGAGGGTGAACAACGCGACCAGCTGGGTGGTGAAGGCCTTGGTCGATGCAACGCCGATCTCGGCGCCGGCGCGGGTGTAGTAGACCAGCTTGCTGGCGCGCGGGATCGCGCTCTCGGGCACGTTGCAGATCGACAGGGTCTTGTCGTGGCCGAGCGATTTGGCGTATTTCAGCGCCTCCATCGTGTCGAGGGTTTCGCCCGACTGCGAGATGGTGACGACCAGGTGCTTCGGGTTGGCGACTGCGGTGCGGTAGCGGTACTCGCTGGCGATCTCGACCGAGCACGGCAGCCCGGTGATCGCCTCGATCCAGTAGCGCGCGGTCATGCCCGCGTAGTAGCTGGTACCACAGGCGAGGATCTGCACACCTTCGATGTCGCGCAGGACCTCGGCCGCGTCGGCTCCGAACAGTTCCGGCGCAAAGCCGGCGTTGTCGATCACCGCCTCGATGGTGTCGGCGATCGCGCGCGGCTGCTCATGGATCTCCTTCTGCATGAAGTGGCTGTACGGGCCGAGCTCCAGCGACGCCAGTGACACGTCGGACAGGTGCACCTCGCGCTCGATCGGCGCGCCGGCTTCGTCGAACACGCGTACCGACTCGCGGGTGATCTCGGCGGTATCGCCCTCTTCCAGGAAGATCACCTTGCGGGTCGCCTGGATGATCGCGGAGACGTCGCTGGCGACGAAATTCTCGCCCTCGCCAAGGCCGACCAGCAGCGGGCAGCCCATGCGTGCGGCGATCATCCGGCCCGGCTCCTTGCGGCTGACCACGGCCAGCGCGAACGCGCCGTGCAGCTCACCAACGGCGCGTTGCACCGCGGCCAGCAGGTCCAGGCCCTGAGCGAGGAAGGAATGGATCAGGTGGGCGATGACCTCGGTGTCGGTCTGCGACTCGAACTCGTAGCCCATCGCGCGCAGCCTGTCGCGCTGCGCATCGTGGTTCTCGATGATGCCGTTGTGCACCAGTGCCACGCCGTGGCTGACGTGCGGGTGCGCGTTGGCTTCGGTCACGCCGCCGTGCGTCGCCCAGCGCGTGTGGCCGATGCCGACCTGTGCCTGGAAGCCCTCGGCCTGCGCGGCGCCCTCCATCTCCGAGACGCGGCCGGTGCGGCGCACGCGGCGCACGTCCGCGCCATCGAGCACGGCGATGCCGGCCGAGTCATAGCCGCGGTATTCGAGGCGCTTGAGGCCTTCGATCAGGACGGGTACCACATCGCGATCCGCGATCGCGCCGACGATTCCACACATAGGGGGAGAAGCTCCTGCAGGTATCGGCACAGTTTAACGGGCGAAGGACGTGTCCGCCGGACACCAAGGCGTCCGCACGGACTCCGGCGGACGCCTTGATTGCATCAAATTCCATTTCCAATCAATTACTTGGGAATTGGCACGGGATATGCGTCTATCGAGGCAAGATCCACGGGAATCCCACATGAGCATCCGCGACACCTCCGGCCAGGACCAGACCATCACCCCGGCCTCCCCGTTTGCCCGCAAGCGCAGGCAATGGTTGATCGGCGGCGCGGCCGGACTGGTCCTCCTGTTGCTGGTGGGCTGGCTGGTCATCGCCTGGAGCGGTGGCAGCCGCTCGTACGACGCCTCGCGGCTGCGCATCGCCGAGGTCACCCGTGGCGACCTGGTCCGCGACATCTCCGCAGATGGCCGGATCATCGCCGCCAACAGCCCGACCCTGTACGCGATCGCCGGCGGCACCGTCACCCTCGAGGTGGTCGCCGGCGACGTGGTCAAGAAGGACCAGGCGCTGGCGGTGATCGACAGCCCGGAGCTGCGCAGCGAACTCGCACAGGAGGAGGCGACGCTGGCCAGCCTCGAGGCCGAAGCCGGCCGCGCCTCGCTGGATGCGCAGATCGCGCGCTCGGCGGCGCGGCAGAGCCTCGACAAGGCGGAGATCGACCGCCAGGCCGCCGAGCGCGACCTGCAGCGCAACAAGACCGCCTTCGAAGGCGGCGCGGTGGCGAAGATCGACGTCGCCCGCGCGCAGGACGAGCTGAAGAAGGCCGAGCTCGGCCTTGCCCACGCCCGCCGCGAGTTCACCTTGCAAGGCAAGGGCGCCGGACTCGACAGCCGCAACAAGCAGCTGCTCGCCGACCGCCAGCGCGCGGTCGTCAACGAGTTGCAGCGGCAGGTCGACGCATTGACCCTGCGCGCACCGTTCGACGGCCAGGTCGGCCAGGTGCTGGTCGACCAGCGCGCCAACGTCGCTGCAAACACACCCGTGCTCGGCGTGGTCGACCTGACCCGCTTCGAGGTCGAAATCAAGGTGCCGGAAAGCTTCGCCCGCGACCTGGCGATCGGCATGCCGGCGCAACTGTCGGGCGGGCGTGGCGAGTACGCGGCGAAGGTTTCCGCGGTGTCGCCTGAAGTGGTCAATGGCGAGGTCACCGGCCGCCTGCGCTTCACCGACAAGCAGCCGCCGGGCCTGCGCCAGAACCAGCGCATGCGCGCGCGGATCCTGCTCGACACCCGCGAAGACGTGCTGCAGGTCGAACGCGGGCCGTTCCTCGAACAGGGCGGCGGCACCCGCGCCTACGTGGTCGACGACGGCACCGCCGTACTGACCCAGATCCGCACCGGCGTCAGCAGCCTCGGCGCGGTCGAGATCCTCGAAGGCCTGCAGGTGGGCGACCGGGTGGTCGTCTCCGGCAGCGACCAGTTCGGCGATGCCCCCGAAGTCCGGATATCAGGAGACTGACCATGAACACCCGCTCGCCCTTCCCCGACCAGCTCAACTGGACCTCGCAGGACCTGGCCGACGCCGTGCCGCTGCGCCTGTCCGAGCTGTTCGCATTCGACGCCTCGCTGGCCGGCATCGTCGCCGGCGACAGCGCCAATCCGCCCGCCGCGACGCGCGCGCAGCCGGGCAGCTACCTGCCCGCGCCGCCATCGCCAACCGGCTTCCGCATCCGCTAGCAAGTACGCGGACGAGCCAGCCACGCCCCACCCACTTTTCCCGATCGAGCCACACCGCCGGAGCCCAACATGCTGCACATGCAAGCCGTCACCAAGGTCTACCGCACCGAACTGGTCGAGACGCACGCGCTGCGCTCGCTCGACCTGCACGTGCGCGAAGGCGAGTTCGTCGCCGTCACCGGCCCGTCGGGCTCGGGCAAGACCACCTTCCTCAACATCGCCGGGTTGCTGGAATCCTTCACCGGCGGCACCTACAAGCTCGATGGCGAGGATGTGTCCAGTCTGTCGGACGACGCCCGCTCGCGCCTGCGCAACCGCAAGATCGGCTTCATCTTCCAGAGCTTCAACCTGATCCCCGACCTCAACCTGTTCGACAACGTCGACGTGCCGCTGCGCTACCGCGGGATGTCGGCGTCCGACCGCAAGCAACGCATCGAGGAGTCGCTGGCGCGTGTCGGGCTGGGTTCGCGCATGAAGCACTACCCGGCCGAGCTGTCCGGCGGCCAGCAACAGCGCGCCGCGATCGCCCGCGCGCTGGCCGGCAGCCCGCGCCTGCTGCTGGCCGACGAACCGACCGGCAACCTCGACTCGCAGATGGCCCGCGGCGTTCTGGAGATGCTCGAACAGATCAACGCCGAGGGCACCACCATCGTGATGGTTACCCACGACCCCGAGCTGGCCGCGCGCGCGCAGCGCAACGTGCACATCGTCGACGGCATGGCGACCGACGTGACCGCGGAACCCGGCCTGCGTCGTGCACCGCTCCACGCATCCGCCTGACTTTTTGTAGGAGCGGCTTCAGCCGCGATCGGAAAATCGTTCGCCTGCGCCGACTCCTGATCGCGGCTGAAGCCGCTCCTACAAAGACACCGACCACCGAAGGATCGTCCCATGTTCACTTACTACTTCGACCTCGCGCTGCGCAGCTTCCGGCGCAACAAGGTGCTGACCGCGCTGATGGTGCTGGCGATCGCACTCGGCATCGGCGCCAGCATGACCACGCTGACGGTGTTCCACGTGCTGTCGGGCGATCCGCTGCCGGGCAAGAGCCACACCGTGTTCTACCCGCAGATCGAACCGCGCTCGATGGGCGGTTACGTCGCGGGCGAGGAACCGTCGGAACAATGGACCCGCTTCGATGCCGAGGCGTTGCTGCGCGATGCGAAGGGGGACCGCCAGGCGATGATGTCCGGCGGCGCGGTGGCGGTCGAACCGCAAGCCGAGGGACTGGCGCCGTTCTATGCCGACGCACGCTACACATCGGCCGACTTCTTCCCGATGTTCGAGCTGCCGTTCGCCCACGGCAAGGGCTGGGGGGCCGCCGAGGACGACGCCAGTGCGCGCGTCGCGGTGATCTCCGCGCCGCTCAACGAGAAGCTGTTCGGCGGTGGCGACAGCGTCGGCAAGACCATCCAGCTCGACCAGCAGACGTTCCAGGTGATCGGCGTGCTGGACGAATGGCGGCCGACCCCGCGCTTCTACGACCTCACCAACACCCGCTATGGCGAAGTCGAACAGGTGTTCCTGCCGTTCTCGACCTCGCGCGCGCTGGAGCTGGGCACCAGCGGCAGCATGAACTGCTGGGACGCCGCCGGCGATTCCGCCAACGACGGCGACAACTACTCGATCAACGCGCCATGCGCCTGGATCCAGTACTGGGTCGAGCTGGACACCCCGGAGAAGGTCGAGGCGTACCGGCGCTACCTGGTGAACTATTCCGACCAGCAGCGCGCCGCGGGCCGGTTCGAGCGCCCGACCAGCGTGCGCCTGCACGACGTGATGGGCTGGCTCGACGAGAACGGCGCCGTGCCCGGCGACGTACGCCTGCAGGTGTGGCTGGCGATGGGCTTCCTGCTGGTCTGCCTGGTCAATACCGTCGGCCTGCTGCTGGCCAAGTTCCTGCGCCGCTCCACCGAGATCGGCGTGCGTCGCGCGCTGGGGGCATCGCGCCGCGCGATCTTCGCGCAGTGCCTGGTCGAGGCCGGGACGATTGGCCTTGCCGGCGGCGTGCTCGGCCTCGGGTTCGCGCTGCTCGGCCTGTGGGGCGTGCGCCAGCAACCGACCGGGTATGCGGAACTCGCCCAACTGGACGCCGGCATGCTGCTGCTCACGTTCGTCATCGCGGTGGTCGCGAGCCTGCTGGCCGGCATGTTGCCGGCATGGCGCGCCTGCCAGATCACCCCCGCCATCCAGCTCAAGAGCCAGTGAGGCACGTCATGGCCGATATCCGTCCCATCCTGTCGACCCTGCGTCGCCACAAGACCGCCGCCGCGCTGATCGTGCTGGAGGTCGCGCTGAGCTGCGCGATCATCTGCAACGCGGTATTCCTGATCAACGACCGCCTGCAGCGCATGGACCGGCCGAGCGGGCTGGCCGAGTCCGAGATCGTCCGGGTGCAACTGGCCGGCATCGGCCGTGGCGACAACGCCGAGGCGCTCAGCCGCGAGGATGTCGCGACATTGAGCGCGATCCCCGGGGTCAAGTCGGTGGCTCTGACCAACCAGCTGCCGTTCGGCAATTCGTCGTGGAACAGCTCGGTCAACCTGGCTGCGGAACAGCAGATCCCCAACCTCAACGCGGCGACCTACCTGGGCGACGAGTTGTTGCTGGAGACGCTGGGCCTGCGTCTGGTGGCAGGGCGCGACTTCACCCCGGACGAGTACGTCGACTGGAGCGTGTTCAGCGAACCGGGATCGACGGTCCAGCCGCACTCGATAATCATCACCCGCGCGATGGCCGAACGGCTGTACCCCGGCGAGGAGCCGGTCGGCAAGCAGCTCTACACCTGGGGCGAGGAGCCCTACCGGGTGGTCGGCGTGGTCGAGCACCTGGTCCGGCCCAATGAGCAGGGCGGCCGGTCGGAGGTCCAGCTGTCGATGATCCTGCCGATCCGGGTGCCGTTCACCATCGGCAGCAACTACATCCTGCGCACCGACCCGGACCGGCGCGAGGACGTGCTCAAGGCCGCGGTGGCGACACTCGACAAGGTCAACCCGAACCGGATCCTGATGGAGCACGAGACCATGCAGCAGACCCGCGCCGACTACTTCGCGCAGGACCGCTCGATGGCCTGGTTGCTGGTTTCGGTGATCGTCGGCCTGCTGGTGGTGACCGCGCTGGGCATCGTCGGCCTGGCCAGCTTCTGGGTGCAGCAGCGGACCAAGCAGATCGGCGTGCGACGCGCGCTCGGCGCGACCCGCGGCCAGATCCTGCGCTACTTCCAGACCGAGAACTTCCTGCTGGCCACGGTCGGCATCGTGATCGGGATGGCGCTGGCGTATGGCATCAACCTGATGCTGATGGACCGCTACGAGCTGGCGCGGTTGCCGGCGATCTACCTGCCGGTCGGTGCGATCGCGCTGTGGCTGCTGGGACAGGTCGCGGTGTTCGGCCCGGCCAGGCGCGCGGCCGCGGTGCCGCCGGCGGTGGCGACCCGCAGCGTCTGACCGCGGCCTCCAGTACGCTTGCCCGATGCCGACCGTCCTGATCATCGATGACAACCCCTCCGTCGCCATGGCGCTGGAGGTGCTGTTTTCGCTGCACGACATCGACACCTGCGCGGCAGGCAGTCCGGAGGAAGGCTTGGCCGTGCTCGAGCGCACGACTGTCGACCTGGTGGTACAGGACATGAACTTCCGCGCCGACACCACGTCGGGCGAGGAAGGCCTGGCGCTGTTCGGCGAAATCCGCGCGCGCCATCCGGACCTGCCGGTAATCCTGCTGACCGCCTGGACGCACCTGGAATCGGCGGTCGACCTGGTCAAGGCCGGCGCCGCCGATTACCTGGCCAAGCCGTGGGACGACCGCAAGCTGCTGGCGACGGTCAACAACCTGCTGGAACTGTCCGAGGCGCGGCGCGAGCTGCAGCGCCACCGCCAGGGTGAGCGCCGGCGCCGCGATGCGCTGGAACGCGAGTACGACCTGCGTGGCCTGGTATACGCCGACGCCGCGAGCGAACGCGTGTTGTCGCTAGCCTGCCAGGTCGCGCGCTCGGACCTGCCGGTGCTGATCACCGGCCCCAACGGCACCGGCAAGGAGAAGTTCGCCGAGATCGTGCATGCCAACTCGGCGGTGCGCGATGGCCCGTTCGTCGCGCTCAACTGCGGCGCGCTGCCGGGTGACCTGATCGAGGCCGAATTGTTCGGCGCCGAAGCCGGCGCCTACACCGGCGCCAACCGCGCGCGCGAGGGCAAGTTCGAGGCGGCCGACGGCGGCACCCTGTTCCTCGACGAGATCGGCACCCTGCCGCCGGCCGGCCAGGTCAAGTTGTTGCGAGTGCTGGAAACCGGACGCTTCGAGCGCCTCGGCGGCAACCGCGAGCGCACGGTCAAGGTCCGCATCGTCAGCGCGACCAACGCCGACCTGGCTGCGCTGATCGCCGACGGCCGCTTCCGCGAAGACCTGTACTACCGGCTCAACGCGATCGAGCTGAAGCTGCCTCCACTGGCCGAGCGGCCCGACGACATCCTGCCGCTGGCGCGCCATTTCCTGCCGCGCGGCAAACTGCTCGACGCGGGTGCCGAGCGCGCGTTGCTCGGTCACGCCTGGCCCGGCAACGTGCGCGAGTTGCGCAACGTGTTGCAGCGCGCCGCGTTGCTGGCACGTGGCGACCGCATCCTCGCCGCCGACCTCGGCTTGCCGGCCCGACCCGCGGGAACGGTCGCATCCGCGAATTCCGATGAGCCCGACCGGTCCGACATCGAAGCCGCGCTGGAGCGCAACGGCGGCGTGCTGGCCCAGGCCGCCGCCGAGCTGGGGCTGTCACGACAGGCGCTGTACCGCCGGCTCGACCGGCTCGGCATCAAGCGCGACTGAGCCCACGATGCGCTGGTTCCGCCGACTGCCGCTGAGCCTGGTCTTCACCGCGCTGGCGCTGTTGCACGTCGCGGGCGTCGCCGCGCTGGCGCTGTGGATCGCGCCGTGGCTGGCGCAGCCGTGGATGGCGTGGGCGATCGCGATCGCGCTCGATGTTCCGTTGCTCGCCTACCACGTGCGTCGTGCATTCGCGCCGATGAACTCGTTGTTCCGCACCCTTGCTGGCACCGTTGCCAGCTATCGCGATGGCGACTACGGCTTCAGCCTGTCCCCGATCGGCCACGGCGAACTGGGCGAGCTGGTCGGCGCCCACAACCGCCTCGGCGACACATTGCGGGAACAACGCCAGGCCCTGGTCCAGCGCGAACTGCTGCTCGACACGATGGTGCAGAACACGCCGGTGGCGATGTTGCTGGTGGATCCTTCGCGACGGGTCGTGCATGCCAACCTGGCCGCGCGCAAGCTGCTGGGCGAGGGCCGCAAGCTGGAGGGACAATCGTTCGAGGCGCTGGTGGCCCGCGCGCCCGACGCCCTGCGCGAGGCGCTGGAACGCGGCGGCGACGGCATGTTCACCGTCGGCGACGACAACGACCTCGACAACAGCGGCGAGGAAATCTACCACCTCGCCCGCCGCCAGTTCCGGCTCAACGGTCGCCACCACGAACTGGTGCTGCTGCGGGTGCTGACCGCCGAGTTGCGTCGACAGGAAGTGCAGACCTGGAAGAAGGTGATCCGGGTGATCAGCCACGAGCTCAACAATTCGCTGGCACCGATCGCTTCGCTGGCGCACTCCGGCGCCGAGCTGCTGCGGCGGGGCCAGTACGAGCGCCTGCCGGTCGCGTTGACCACGATCGAGGAGCGCGCCCGTCACCTCGAGGGCTTCATCCGCGACTACGCGCGCTTCGCCAAGCTGCCGGCGCCACGACGCGAATCCGTTGCATGGGGGCGCTTCGTCGCGCAACTGCGGACCCAGGTCGAGTTCGCCTGCGACGACAAGCACGTCCTCGAGCACGACTTTGCCCGCTTCGATGCCGCGCAGATGGAGCAGGGACTGCTGAACCTGCTCAAGAACGCCCACGAATCCGGCTCCGGACCCGGCGAGGTGCGGTTGTCGTTGCGTCGGACCCACGACGCCTGGCGGATCGACGTGCTCGACCGCGGCAGTGGCATGAACGAGGCGGTGCTGGCCAACGCGCTGTTGCCGTTCTATTCGACCAAGCGCCACGGCACCGGTCTCGGGCTCGCACTTGCCCGGGAAATCGCCGAAGCCCACGGCGGCCGGATCGCCCTGCTCAATCGCGAGAGCGGCGGCCTGTGCGTTTCGCTGGTGCTGCCGGATTGACGCGCAGTTGCCGACTGGCGATTTGATCCGGGCCTTTCGTAGGAGCGGCTTCAGCCGCGATCGGAAACCGGTCGCCCGTCCTGCTCCAGATCGCGGCTGAAGCCGCTCCTACAAGGGCACCGGTCCGCAAGGCCGCCGACGAAGGTGGCAAACGACGCTGCCATCGCGGCCTTCTGCATCATTTCTTCTTCGGTCGCTGCCAGCCTTCGATCACCGACTGGCGCGAGCGCGCCACCGTCAGCTTGCCGGCCGGGGCTTCGCGGGTGACCACCGACCCCGCCGCGACCGTCGCGCCCTCGCCCACCGTTACCGGCGCCACCAGCGAACTGTTGGAGCCGATGAAGGCGCCATCCTCGATCGTCGTGCGCGACTTGTTCACGCCGTCGTAGTTGCAGGTGATCGTGCCGGCGCCGATGTTGACGCCGCTGCCAATCACCGCGTCACCGAGGTACGTCAGGTGGTTGGCCTTGCTGGACACGCCCATCCGGGTGTTCTTGGTCTCGACGAAGTTGCCGACGTGGGCGCCGTCGGCCAGCACCGTGCCCGGTCGCAGCCGCGCGAACGGGCCGATCGTGCCGGCACCCTCGACCACCGCGCCATCGAGGTCGCAATGCGCGCGAACCTCGGTGCCGGGGCCCAGCCGGACGTTGCGCAGGCGGCAGAACGGGCCGATGCGTACGCCGTCGGCGAGCTCGACCGTACCCTCCAGCACCACGTCGACATCGATCTCGACATCGTGCCCGACCGTCACCTCGCCGCGCACATCGATCCGTGCCGGGTCGGCCAGGCGCGCACCGGCTACGCAAAGCGCCCGTGCGGCACGCAGTTGATATGCCCGCTCCAGCTGCGCGAGCTGCCACGGGTCGTTGGCACCCTCGACCTCGACCGGATCGTGCACGTGGACCATCTCGGCCGCGCTGAACTCGGCGGAGGCGGCGGCAAAAACATCGGTCAGGTAGTACTCGGCCTGGGCGTTGTCGTTGCCGAGGTGCTCCAGCCAGCGCCGCAACGGCTCGCCGTCGGCAATCAGGATGCCGGTATTGACGGTATTGATCTCGCGCTCCTCGTCGCTGGCGTCCTTCTGCTCGACGATGCGCGCGACATTGCCCTCGGCGTCACGCAGCACCCGGCCGTAGCCACTGGGATCTTTCAGGTCGGCGACCAGCACCGCGATCCGGCCCGGCGCCTGCAGCAGGGGTCGCAGGGTTCCAGCGGTGATCAATGGCACGTCGCCATACAGCACCAGCACCCGGGCGCCCGACGGCACGCCCGGCATCGCCTGCAGCAGCGCATGGCCGGTGCCGAGCCGCTCGACCTGCTCCGCCCAGTGCAGGTCGGGCTGGTCGGCGAATGCGTCGCGTACGCGCTCGCCGCCGTGGCCGTAGACCACGTGGATGCCTGCCGGCCGCAACTCACGCGCGGTGGCGATTGCATGACCCAGCATCGGTCGGCCGGCGATCTTCTGCAGCACCTTCGGTAGCGCCGATTTCATGCGCTTGCCTTCGCCCGCGGCGAGGATGACGACGTGCAGTGGTGCGGTCATGCGGACTCCGTTACTGAAACTGTTTGCGCCAATTCTAGCCGGCGTCCGCCTGCTAGGATGCGCCGGTGCCGAATCCACGATCGAACCCCAACCCCCAGCGCGCGAACCGCACCGCATGAGCCTGTCGCGCCAGGGTCGCCACTACCTGCTGATCGGCGGCATCCAATGGCTGCTGGACTGGGCGGTGATGGTCGCACTCAGTCATTGGGGCATGCCGGTCGAGCCGGCCAACGTCGCCGGCCGGGTCAGCGGCGCGATGCTGGGCTTCTGGTTGAACGGCCGCATCACCTTCGCCGGCGACGACACCACGGTGGGCCGACGGCAATTCCTGCGCTTCGTGCTGATGTGGCTGCTGACCACCGCGATCAGCACCTGGTCGATCGGCGCGATCGACGATGCGATCGGCCTGAAATGGGCGTGGCTGGCCAAGCCCGGGGTCGAGATCGTGCTGGGCGGACTCGGGTTCCTGTTGTCTCGGCATTGGGTGTATCGCCGCTGACGGCACCGCGCGAACTGGCGCCCATGTAGGAGCGGCTTCAGCCGCGATGGGGAGTCGGCGCGCGCAGACGGTTTGGATCGCGGCCAAAGCCGCTCCTACCAAGCCCGGACACTCCCGGCATCAAAAACTAGAACGCCGGCACTGGGCCGGCGTTCGCGTGATCGGACGGTACTTGTCCGGTCGTCAGTGCTTCATGTTCTTGCGCATGCGCTCAAGCGCCTGCAACTGCGCCATGACCTCGGCCAGTTGGGCCTGGGCCTCGGCGACCTCCATCTGCTCGCCGCGGTTGGCGAGGATGCGCTCGGCCTCCTCCTTGGCGGCGCGTACCGCGGCCTCGTCGATGTCCTGGGCGCGGATCGCGCTGTCGGCCAGCACCGTCACCACCTGCGGCTGCACCTCGAGGATGCCGCCGGACACGGCGAAGTCGAGCTGCTCGCCATCGGGCAGGGTCACCACCACCTTGCCCGGCTTCAGGCGGGTGATCAGCGGCGCATGCCGGGGCGAGATGCCGAGCTCACCGAGCTCGCCGGTCGCGACCAGCAGCACGGCGTCGCCGTGGTAGATCTCTTCCTCGGCGCTGACGATGTCGCAGCGGAACGTGCTTGTCATGACTGATCCCTTGCAGGCGGCGACTTAGCCGACGCCCATCTTCTTGGCTTTCTCGACCGCTTCCTCGATGCTGCCGACCATGTAGAACGCCTGCTCCGGCAGGTGGTCGTACTCGCCATCGACGATCCCCTTGAAGCCGCGGATGGTGTCCTTCAGCGACACGTACTTGCCCGGCGAGCCGGTGAACACTTCGGCGACGTGGAACGGCTGGCTGAAGAAACGCTCGATCTTGCGCGCGCGCGACACGGCTTGCTTGTCTTCTTCCGACAGCTCGTCCATGCCGAGGATCGCGATGATGTCCTTCAGTTCCTTGTACTTCTGCAGGGTCATCTGCACGCGGCGCGCGGTGTCGTAGTGCTCGTTGCCGATCACGTTCGGGTCCATCATGCGCGAGGTGGAGTCGAGCGGGTCGACCGCCGGGTAGATGCCCAGCGAGGCGATGCTGCGCGACAGCGCGACGGTGGAGTCGAGGTGGGCGAAGGTGGTCGCCGGCGACGGGTCGGTGTAGTCATCCGCGGGCACGTAGACCGCCTGGATCGAGGTGATCGAGCCGGTCTTGGTCGAGGTGATGCGCTCCTGCAGCACGCCCATTTCCTCGGCCAGGGTCGGCTGGTAGCCCACCGCCGACGGCATGCGGCCCAGCAGCGCCGAAACCTCGGTGCCGGCCAGGGTGTAGCGGTAGATGTTGTCGACGAAGAACAGCACGTCGCGGCCCTTGCCGGACTCGTCCTTCTCGTCGCGGAAGTACTCGGCCATGGTCAGGCCGGTCAGGGCGACGCGCAGGCGGTTGCCCGGCGGCTCGTTCATCTGGCCGTAGACCATCGCCACCTTGTCGAGGACGTTGGAGTCCTTCATCTCGTGGTAGAAGTCGTTGCCCTCGCGGGTACGCTCACCGACGCCGGCGAACACCGACAGGCCTTCGTGCGCCTTGGCGATGTTGTTGATCAGCTCCATCATGTTGACGGTCTTGCCGACGCCGGCGCCGCCGAACAGGCCGACCTTGCCACCCTTGGCGAACGGGCACATCAGGTCGATGACCTTGATGCCGGTTTCCAGCAGCTCGTTGGCCGCGGCCTGCTCTTCGTAGCTCGGCGCGTCGCGGTGGATTTCCCACTCAGCGGAGGCGTCGACATTGCCGGCCTCGTCGATCGGGCGACCAAGCACGTCCATGATCCGGCCCAGGGTGCCCTTGCCGACCGGCACCGAGATGCCCTTGCCGGTGTTGGTGGCAATCAGGTTCCGCTTGAGGCCGTCGGTGGAACCGAGCGCGATCGTGCGCACGACGCCGTCGCCCAGCTGCTGCTGGACTTCCAGCGTGATCTCGGTGTTCTCGACCTTCAGCGCGTTGTACACGCGCGGCACGCTTTCACGCGGGAACTCGACGTCGACGACGGCACCGATGATCTGAACGATCTTGCCCTGGCTCATGATGTTTCCTCGTAGCTCTCAATTGCTGCTTTGCAGGACGCACGTCGCGACCCGCAGGGGATGGGTGGTCAGACCGCCGCGGCGCCGCCGACGATTTCCGAGATTTCCTGGGTGATCGCCGCCTGCCGGGCCTTGTTGTAGACCAGCTGCAGGGTGTCGATCAGCTTGTTGGCGTTGTCGGAGGCGGCCTTCATCGCGACCATGCGCGCGGCATGCTCGGAGGCGACGTTCTCCAGTACGGCCTGGTACACCAGCGACTCGACGTAGCGTGTCAGCACGTGCTCCAGCACCGCTTCGGCGTCGGGCTCGTACAGGTAGTCCCAGTCGTGCCGGGACGGCAGCGCTTCCTGCGCCGGCAGCGGCAGTAACTGGTCGAACGAGGCCCGCTGGGTCATCGTGTTGACGAAGCCATTGTAGGCCAGGAACACGCGGTCGATGCTGCCGTCGCCATACCCGTCGAGCATGACCTTGATCACTCCGACCAACTGCTCGAGGTGCGGCTGGTCGCCCAGGTGGGTGACCGACGCCAGCATGTTGACCTTGATCCGGCGGAAGAACACCGAGGCCTTCTGGCCGATGGTGACCACGTCGACCTCGACGCCCTGCTCGTTCCAGTTGCGGATCTCGCCCAGCAGCTTTCGGAACAGGTTGTTGTTGAGGCCGCCGGCCAGGCCGCGGTCGGACGAGATGATCAGGTAACCGACCCGCTTCGGATCGGCCCGCTCGACCAGGTACGGATGCTGGTACTCGGAGTTGGCCTGGGCCAGGTGACCGATCACCTGCTTCATCGCGCGGGCGTACGGGCGCGAGGTCTTCATCCGATCCTGCGCCTTGCGGATCTTCGAGGCCGAGACCATCTCGAGCGCGCGCGTCACCTTGCGGGTGTTCTGCACGCTCTTGATCTTGGTTTTGATTTCACGTCCGCCTGCCATCTGACTTTCCTTACCAGGTGCCGGTCTTGACGAATTCTTCGATGCCCTGCTTGAACTGGGCCTCGATCTCGTCGTTCCAGTTGCCGCTGTCGTTGATCTTCTGGACCAGCTCGCCGTAGCTGTTGGTGAAGTGGGCGTGCAGGCCTTCCTCGAACGCCATGATCTTGTTGACCGCGACGTCGTCGATGTAGCCCTCGTTGACGGCGTAGATCGACAGCGCCTGCATCGCGATCGACATCGGCGCGTACTGCTTCTGCTTCATCAGCTCGGTGACGCGCTGGCCGCGCTCGAGCTGCTTGCGGGTGGCTTCGTCCAGGTCCGAGGCGAACTGCGCGAACGCGGCCAGCTCACGGTACTGGGCGAGCGCGATGCGGATGCCGCCCGACAGCTTCTTGATGATCTTGGTCTGGGCCGAACCACCGACGCGCGACACCGAGATGCCGGCGTTCACGGCCGGGCGGATGCCGGCGTTGAACAGGTCGGTCTCGAGGAAGATCTGGCCGTCGGTGATCGAGATCACGTTGGTCGGCACGAACGCGGAGACGTCGCCGGCCTGGGTCTCGATGATCGGCAGCGCCGTCAGCGAACCGGTCTTGCCCTTGACCGCGCCGTCGGTGAACTTCTCGACGTAGTCCTCGGACACGCGCGCGGCGCGCTCGAGCAGGCGGCTGTGCAGGTAGAACACGTCGCCCGGATAGGCTTCGCGGCCCGGCGGGCGCTTCAGCAGCAGCGAGATCTGGCGGTACGCCACGGCCTGCTTGGACAGGTCGTCGTACACGATCAGCGCGTCCTGGCCGCGATCCATGAAGAACTCGCCCATGGTGCAGCCCGAGTAGGCGCTGATGTACTGCATCGCGGGCGACTCGGAAGCGGTCGCGGCAACGACGATGGTGTGCGCCAGGGCACCGTTCTCTTCCAGCTTGCGCACGATGTTGGCGACGGTCGAGGCCTTCTGGCCGATCGCCACGTACACGCACTTGATGCCGGTGCCCTTCTGGTTGATCACCGCATCGATCGCCATCGCGGTCTTGCCGGTCTGGCGGTCACCGATGACCAGCTCGCGCTGGCCGCGGCCGATCGGGATCATCGCGTCGACCGACTTGTAGCCGGTCTGCACCGGCTGGTCGACCGACTTGCGCCAGATCACGCCGGGCGCCACGCGCTCGACCGGTGCGGTGACGCTGGTGTCGATCGGCCCCTTGCCGTCGATCGGCTCGCCCAGCGCGTTGACCACGCGGCCGAGCAGGTGTTCGCCGACCGGCACTTCGAGGATGCGGCCGGTGGTCTTGGCGACGTCGCCCTCGACCAGGTGCTCGTACTCGCCCAGCACCACGGCGCCGACCGAGTCGCGCTCCAGGTTCAGGGCCAGCGCGAACGTGTTGTTCGGCAGCTCGATCATCTCGCCCTGCATCACGTCGGCCAGGCCGTGGATGCGCACGATGCCGTCGGACACGGACGTCACGGAGCCTTCGTTGCGCGCCTCGGCGGTCAGCTTGACCTTCTCGATGCGGGTCTTGATCAGTTCGCTGATTTCGGACGGGTTGAGCTGGGTTTGCATGGGAGTTTCCCTTGTGCCCGGCGCGGGCGCCGGTATGTGCGGAATGCCTGGAATGTTGTTTGGATGGCCGGTCAGTTCGCCAGCGCCGCCTGCAGGCGCGCCAGCTTGCTTCTCAGCGAGCCGTCGATGACCACGTCGTCGGCGTCGATCACCGCGCCGCCGATCAGCGATGCATCGACCGCCGTATCGATCTCGACCTCGCGGCCGAAGCGCTGCTTCAACGCCACGCGGATCGACTCGAGCTCGGACGCCGGCAGTTCACTGGCGGAGGTGACCGTGGCCTTGACCACCTTGTCGGCCTCGGCGCGCAGCTGCTCGAACAGCCCGGTGATCTCCGGCAACAGCGGCAGGCGCCGGTTGTCGGCGAGCAGGCCGAGGAAGCGGGTGAACGCCTCGTCGGCACCGTCGATCGCCAGCAGGCCGACCGCGTCCGCCTCCAACAACTGCGGGTGGCCCAGCAAGGCATGCGCCTGCGGGTCCGCGGCCACGTGGCTGGCGAAGGTCAGCGCCTGCGACCACGCCGGGGTCGCATTCGCCTCGCGCGCCAGCGCGAAGGCGGCGCGCGCATAGGGCCGGGCGAGGGTCAGGTTCTGGCTCATCGCAGGGTCATCCGGTTGTGGGCGCGTGCGTTCAAAGCTGGGCCGCGAGCTCTTCGAGCAATGCCTTGTGGGCGTTGGCATCGATCTCGCGCTTGAGCAGGGCCTCGGCACCGCTCACGGCGAGCGTGGAGACCTGCTTGCGCAGTTCCTCGCGCGCACGGTTGCTCGACGCCAGGATCTCGGCATCGGCCAGCGCCTTCTGGCGGGTCGCCTCGACAGCGGCATCGGTCTTGGCCTGGTCGACGATCGCATTGGCGCGCTGGTGCGCCTGTTCGATGATCTCGTTGGCCTTGAGCCGCGCTTCCTTGAGGGCCTCGTTGGCCTTTTCCTGCGCGTTGGCGAGGTCGATCTGGCTGCGATCGGCCGCGGCCAGGCCTTCAGCGATCTTCTGCTGACGCTCTTCGATGGCGGCCATGATGTGTGGCCAACCGAATTTCATCACCATCCAGGCGACGGCAAAGAATGCCAGGCCCTGGATTACCAGCGTGATATTGGGAAGCATGACGTTCTCCTGGCACCGGCGGCACGGGCCGCCGGCGATTACCAAACCGCGTGTCTGATCAGGCGCCGAGCATGCCGAAGAACGGGTTGGCGAAGACCAGCAGCAGCGCGATCGCGACGCCGATCATCGGCACGGCGTCGAGCAGGCCGGCGACGATGAACATCTTGGTCTGCAGCATCGGGGTCAGTTCCGGCTGGCGGGCCGAACCCTCGAGGAACTTGCCACCGAGGATGGCGAAGCCGATGCCGGTGCCGAGGGCGCCGAGACCGATCAGGAGGCTGACGGCGATGACGGTGAACTTCATCACTTCGGCGAGGAGGGCTGCATTTTCCATGGTGTACTCCGTACTTGACGCGTTGAACTGAAGGTGGATGGAGGTAAAGCGGGATTACGAAAGCGGGTGGATCTGGAAACTGGATCGATGGACTAGTGCTTCTCGGTCGCCATGCTCAGGTAGACGATCGTCAGCATCATGAAGATGAAGGCCTGCAGCGTGATGATCAGGATGTGGAACGCGGTCCAGGCGAAGTCGGCGATGAACTGCACCGGCGCCATTGCCCAGGTCACGCCCGACGACAGCGCGCCGCCCAGGGTCATGACCGCGATCAGGATGAAGATCAGCTCGCCGGCATACATGTTGCCGAACAGTCGCAGGCTCAACGAGATCGGCCGGACCGATTCCTCGATCACGCGCAGCAGCAGGTTGACCGGCGCCAGCGCGATCTTCATCGGGGTGCTGTCAGCGTGGAACGGTGCGGTGAACGCCTCCTTGACGAACAGCCCGAAACCCTTGTGCTTGATGCCGAATACCTGGATCACCAGGAACACGCCCAGGGCCAGGCCGAGGGTGGTGTTGAGGTCGGCGGTCGGGACCGCACGCAGGTAGGCATGGGCCGGATCGTGGCCGGCCAACTCGTAGCCATTGGCCCACAGCCACGGCAGCAGGTCGATCGGCAGCAGGTCGATGAAGTTCATCAGGAACACGAGCACGAAGATCGTCAGCGACAACGGCCCGATGAACTTGCTGTGCGCGTGGAAGGTATCGCGCACCAGGCTGTCGACGATGCCGACCAGCATCTCGACGAACATCTGGAACTTGCCCGGCACGCCCGGCGTGGCCTTGCGCGCGGCACGGATGAAGAAGAACAGGAACAGGGCCGACAAGAGCACCGTGAAGAACACGGTGTCGAGGTTGATCGTCCAGAAATCGCCTTCGGCGAAGTTCCACTGCAGGAAGTGCAGATGGTGCTGGATGTATTCGGTCGAGCCGCCGCCAGAGGGTGTTTCAACGTTCACGCTTAGCCCTGCTTCCGAAGTTCAGTCCAATGAGGTAGGCCAACAAGCCGGCCACGACCCCCGCCAGCGTCGGGAGCGGCGGTAAACCCCACGTCCCGAGCGCAACTGCCAATCCACCTATCACCAGCACCCATTTCCCGATCGTGCCGAGAACCAGCCGCGCGAATGCCGCGCGGGCTGTCTGGATGCCGCCGCCCAGCGCCATGATGGCTGCCAGGGCGTTACCCAACACCATTGCCGCGCCACCCGCAGCCGCCCCCAGCGCCGGCCGGGGTCCCTGCATGACAAA
Source organism: Lysobacter sp. F6437 (assembly GCF_052547215.1). Lineage (NCBI taxonomy): Bacteria > Pseudomonadati > Pseudomonadota > Gammaproteobacteria > Lysobacterales > Lysobacteraceae > Lysobacter > Lysobacter sp. F6437. Next base: position 168,636 of record NZ_JBQWRB010000003.1, on the reverse strand, counting down.
GGCCAGCGCTACCAGGCCGGCGACGATGGCCGAAATGGCCACAGCGCGGAGCGCGGAGCGTCGGCCCAGGGCGACAGGGTCGTGCATGCAAGGTCCATCTGCGGATGGCGGGCACCTACAGGCGCCCGGTTGAGCCGCCGAATTATAGAGGTGTTGCGGGGCCGCGGCAACCGCCAGAGGCCGTGTGTTGCAGTAGTCGTGGCGTCGGCCCGGCCGCTGGAATCACGGTGGCGAATGAACGGGCGTCGCGAGTGCGGAACCTTTCCCGCCGGGACTGGTCAATCACAGGGAACGGCCCGCCGCCACTCTCTCTCCTCGTCGATGGCATGGCAGCGGCGGGCTCCAGGAGCCCCGGCCCCCAGGCCGGGGCTCCGTCCTGTGCGGAGCCCTATTTCTTCTTCGGGATATACAGGTCGGTGATGGTGCCGTCGTAAACCTCGGCCGCCATCGCCACCGATTCGCTCAGGGTCGGGTGCGGATGGATGGTGTGGCCGATGTCGCCGACCTCGCAGCCCATCTCGATCGCAAGCGCGACTTCCGAGATCAGGTCGCCCGCATGCACGCCGACGATGCCGCCGCCGATGATGCGCTGGCTGGCCTCGTCGAACAGCAACTTGGTGAAGCCTTCGGTGCGGCCGATACCGATCGCGCGACCGGAGGCCGCCCACGGGAACTTGCCGACGCCGACCTTGAGGCCCTTCTCCTTCGCCTCGTTCTCGGTGACGCCGACCCATGCGATCTCCGGGTCGGTGTAGGCGACCGACGGGATCACCCGCGCGACCCATTCCTTCTTTTCGCCAGCGGCGACTTCGGCCGCGAGCTTGCCTTCGTGGGTGGCCTTGTGCGCGAGCATCGGATTGCCGACCAGGTCGCCGATCGCGAAGATGTGCCTTGCCGTCGTGCGCATCTGCCGGTCGACCGGGATGAAGCCGCGGTCGGTGACTTCGACGCCGGCCTTGTCCGCGCCGATCCTGGCACCATTGGGCGCGCGGCCGACCGCGACCAGCACCCGGTCGTACGTCTTCGCCTCCGGCTCGCTGGCGCCCTCGAACTTGCAGGCGATGCCACCCTTCTGCGCCTTGGCCTCGACCACCTTGGTCTTGAGGTGCACCGCGACGCCCTGTTTCTTCAGGCGGTCGGCCAGCGGCTTGACCAGGTCCTTGTCGGCGCCCGGCATCAACTGGTCCATGAACTCGACCACGGTCACTTCGCTACCCAGCGCGCGGAACACCGTCGCCATCTCCAGGCCGATGATGCCGCCACCGACCACCAGCAGCTTCTTCGGAACCTCGGCCAGCTCCAGCGCGTCGGTCGAGTCCATGACCCGCTCGTCGTCCCACGGGAAGAACGGCAGCTTCACCGCCTGCGAACCTGCGGCGATGATGCACTGCTCGAACCGGATCAACTGGCTCTTGCCGCCTTCGGCCGTGATCTCCAGCTCGTTGGCCGAGATGAACGTACCGGTGCCGGTGACCACGCGCACCTTGCGCTGCTTGGCCATGCCGGCCAGGCCCTTGGTCAGTTGGCCGACGACCTTGTCCTTGTAGTCGCGCAGCTTGTCGAGGTCGATTTTGGGTTTGCCGAAATCGATGCCGAAATCCTTCGCGTGTGCAGCCTCCCCGACCACCGCGGCCGCGTGCAGCAGCGCCTTGGAGGGGATGCAGCCGACGTTGAGGCAGACGCCGCCGAGGCGGCCATGGCGTTCGACCAGCACGGTGTCGAGGCCAAGGTCGGCCGCACGGAACGCGGCGGTGTAGCCGCCGGGGCCGGCACCGAGCACCAGCATCGCGCATTCGACGTCGGCCTTGCGGCCCGAAGCGGCCGCAGGCTTCGGGGCGTTGGAAGAAGGCCGGGATGAAGGCGCCGGCGCCTCCGTCGCATCTCCACCCGTCGCGCGATGCGCGTCGCCCTCTCCCTTGGGCTGGAGAGGCGACTTCGCAGTGTCGGCTGGCTTGCCTGTAGTCGCAGCCTTCGTATCCGTTGCGGATGCGGCGGCCTTGCTCCCTTTGCCCGCGCTGTCGGTTTCGCGGGCTTCTTCTTCGCCACCCGCGTCGCCCTCGGTTTCCAGCACCGCGATCACCGCACCTTCGGCCACCTCGTCGCCAACTTTTATCCGCAACTCCTTGACCACGCCGGCGGCACTCGACGGCACCTCCATCGTCGCCTTGTCCGACTCCAGCGTGGCCAGGCCCTGGTCGACCTTGACGCTATCGCCGACCGCGACCAGCACCTCGATCACCGGCACGCCGTCGTAATCGCCGATGTCGGGGACCTTCACTTCAACCTGTGCCATGCCTGCGTCTCCTCAATGGCCGCGCGGATGCTTCGGCGCGGCGGGGCTTTCAGTGGATTCTGCGTCGCCCTCGGACTGGACCGGTCGTTCGGCGTCCTCGCGGGCGTCGTTGCCGGCCAGTTCGGCGCGCTCGTGTTCGCTCAGTTCCGGCACTGCGTCGGCGCCCGCCGTTGCCGGCGGTGCCACGCCGCGCAGCAGCGCGATCGCGTCGTCGCCGACAAGCCCGAACACGCTGCGCAGGTGCAGGTCGCGTTGCGGCAGCGGGATCTCGATGCCGTGGTGCTTGAACGCGGTGTCGAGTTCCCACAGGTAGGCGGCCTTGATCGCGGCGTTGCGCTTGGTCGCTTCCTCGGTCAGCCACACCGCCAGCAGGTACTCGACCGCGCCGTCACCGAAGTCGGCCAGCCACACCTGCGGCCGGTACCGGCCTTCCATCGACAGCGTGAATGGCACCTTCGCGGCGGCCTCCAAAGCGGCCTTCTTGACCCGCTCCTTGTCGACGCCATAGGCGACCTTGAACGGCACGCGCATGCGGCGCAGCACGTCGCGATGGGTCCAGTTGACCACCCGCCCGGTCATGAACTCCGCATTCGGCACCATGATGTCGATGTTGTCGTTGGTGGTGATGCGGGTGGCGCGGATGTTGATGTCGCGCACGGTGCCGCGTACGTCGGCATCGATCTCGATAAAGTCGCCCACCTTCAATGACTGGTCGAACAGCAGCACCAGGCCGCCGATGAAGTTGGCGAAGATCTCCCGCAGGCCGAAGCCCAGGCCGATGCCGAGCGCTCCGGCGAACACCGCGAACTCGCCGATCGGCACGCCGGCCAGGCGCAGCGCGACCATCACGCCGATCAGCAGCAACAGGTAATGGGCGACCCGCGACACCGCGTAGATCGCGGCATGGTTGACGTTCTGGCGGCGCTTCCCGTAGCGGACCAGCGCGCGCCGCAGCAGCATGGAGGCCAGCAGTGCGATCAGCACCGCGAGTACGGCCGCGACCACACCGCCAACGGTCAGCTGGAAACTCGCGAAGTTGAGCAGGCGATACTCGAGCAGCGGCTGCAGGCCCTGCCAGCCCTGGCGGGTGGCGGCATCGACCGATTCGGCGACGCGTAACCCCGCGTCCTCGACCTGTTCCGTGGGAGCTTTGACGCGCATGCGCATGGACGCGGCTCAGCCGGCCGCGGCCTGGTCTCCGTAGGAGGCCTCGCGAAGCACCTCGTCCAGTTCGTCGAGGTCGCGCTGCAGGTCCTGCCAACGCTCGGCACGGTCGTCCGCATCCTCCTCGTCGGCGGTCTTGACCAGGTCCTCGGCCTGTTCGACCAGCAACTCGCCCGCACCGCAACCGGGCTCCAGGCCGCTGTAGCGTTCGCCACCGATCACGAGCGACAGCACTTCATCGTCATGGAACTCGGCCGCGCGGTCGGCCGGCACGCCGGCCTGCAGCGTGCGTTGCCAGCCAGCGACCAGGCGGGCGGCCAAGGCGGCCGGCATCGGCACTTCAAGGACCTCGGGCTGCTGGTCGACCAGCAACACGCGCTTCATGCCACCAGCGCCGGTATCCCACTGGTCGACGCGCTCGGGCGGACGCGCGTAGCGCAGGGTCCAGTCGCCGCCATCGGCAGGCTGCACCAGCATGAGCGCACTTTCGGCGCCGCGTTTGGGCAGCCAGGTCAGGTGCATCGCAGGCGCCGCGTCCGCGACCAGCAGGCCTTCCACCGCGTCGCCGTGGTTCCCGGTCGCCGGCGGCCAGCCATGGCCGAGTTGCAGTTCGCATTCGGCGGCCTGCGCCAGCGGCGTCGCCAGCAGCGCGAGCGGCAGCAGCCATGCGCGCGGCGACATCACAACAGCACCCGCCGCATGTCGGCGAGGACCTGGCCGAGGTAGGTGGTGAAGCGCGCCGCGGCGGCACCGTCGATCACGCGGTGGTCGTAGCTCAGCGAAAGCGGCAGGACCAGCCGCGGCGCGAATTCCTTGCCGTTCCAGACCGGCCTGGTGTCCGAGCGCGAGACGCCGAGGATCGCAACCTCCGGCGCGTTGACGATCGGGGTGAACGCGGTGCCGCCGATGCCGCCGAGCGAGCTGATGGTGAAGCAGCCGCCGCTCATCTGCGCCGGGCCGAGCTTGCCCTCGCGCGCCTTGGCGGCGAGTTCGCCGGTCTCGGCGGCGATCTCCATCACGCCCTTTTTATCGCAGTCGCGCACCACCGGCACCACCAGCCCGTTGGGCGTGTCGGCGGCGAAACCGATGTGGAAATACTGCTTGAGCACGAGGTTCTCGCCGGTCGCGTCGAGCGAGGCGTTGAAGTCGGGGAACTTCTTCAGCGCGCTGACACTGGCCTTCATCAGGAACGCGAGCATGGTCAGCTTGGTCGCGTTGCCCTTGGCGATGGCCTTCTCGTTTTCCTTGTTGAGCTGGACCCGCAGCGCTTCCAGTCCGGTGATGTCGGCATCGTCGAACTGGGTGACGTGCGGGATCATCGCCCAGTTGCGCGCCAGGTTGGCGCCGGAGAGCTTCTGGATCCGCGACAGCGCGCGGGTTTCGGTCGGGCCGAACTTGCTGAAGTCGATCTTCGGCCACGGCAACAGGTCGAGCCCGCCACCACCGCCGGCCTTCGCCGCGCCGCCGGCCGCACCGGACATCGCGGCCTTGACGAACTTCTGCACGTCTTCCTTGTCGATCCGGCCGCCGCGCTGGCTGCCTTCGACGCGCATCAGGTCGACCCCGAGTTCGCGCGCGAACAGGCGCACCGCCGGGCTCGCGTACGGCACCTTGCCGGGCAGCAGTTCGTCGGCGTCGAACACCACTGGCGGGGAATGTGGCAGCGCGTCGGACTTGCCGCCATCGGCCGATTCGATCTCGCGTTTGGCAAGATCGTCGGGTTCGCCGACCCGGGTCGGCGGGACCTTCGTGCCGGTCTCGGACGACGCAACGCGCTCCCCGGCCTGGCCGGGTTCGGCACGCTTCGGTTCGGCCTGTTCCGGGGCGGCCTGCTTCGAGTCGGCCTGCTTCGAGCCGCTCGCTTCGGACTTCGCGTCGGCCGGCTTCTCCGCATCGCCACCAGACCCATCGCCAGCCGGCTCGATCATCGCGACCACGGCGCCTTCGGCGATCTCGTCGCCGACCTTGACCTTGACCTCGCGCACCACGCCGTCGAACGGCGCCGGCACTTCCATCGTCGCCTTGTCGGACTCGAGCGTGACCAGGCCCTGGTCGGCCTTGACCGTATCGCCCACCGCGACCAGTACCTCGATCACCGGCACGCCGTCGTAATCACCGATATCGGGGACGCGTGCTTCCTTCAACTCAGCCATGCTCGGCTCCGCCATGCGCGAAAGCCCTATTGTGGCCGTTGCGGCGTAGCGGCGCCAACTGTGACGCACCGCATCACCACGGGCGGGAATGGGCGAAAAGGCGGCCCGGCGTACTGTCCAGCAGGGGTTCAGGGCGGCCAATCGCGACCGCGCGATGCGGGTTATCACGCCCTTGGATGAAAGTTCCGTTGTTTCGGATCCGGCCGGCAAGCGATGTTCATTCGCGGCCCGATACGGTGTGTCCGCCTGCCAGTCCACCGGCCGGCTCCCCCACCGAATTGGAACGAGGAGACTTCTCCATGATCCGCATCCGTCACTTGACCCTGGCCCTGTTGGCCATCGCCCCCGCCGCCGCGTTCGCACAGGATGCCCCGGACCCCTACGCCACCCAGACCACCGCCGCCGAAGCGGACACCACCAACACCGGAGCCAAGCGCTTTGCCGTCGTCGGCGGCTATTCGCTCAGCGAACCGACCCGCAACCCGCAACTCGGCGACAGCCGCATGCAGGTCGACGGTGACGGCGCCGCGACCCTCAGCGCCAGCTACTACGTGACCGACAACATCGCGGTCGAGGCCTGGGGCGCGGTCGACAAGTTCGGCCACCGGGTCAACGTCGACGGCCAGAAGGCCGGCAGCGTCGAGGCCCAGCCGTACGCGGTCAGCGGCCAGTACCACTTCGGCGACGCCGGCCAGACCGTGCGCCCGTACGTCGGCCTGGGCTATTACCAGACCAACTTCGATGGCGAGAGCACCATTGAAAGCGGCGCACTCGCCGGCCAGCGCCTGGCGGTGGAGTCCCCGGAAGGCGCGATCGCCAGCGCCGGCGTCGACGTCAAACTGAGCCCGAACTGGTTCGCCCGCGCCGACATGCGCTACCTGCAGGGCAAGTCGGACGTGATGCTCGACGGCGCCAGTGCCGGCGAAGCCGAGCTCAACCCGGTGATGCTGGGCGTCGGACTGGGCGCTCGCTTCTAGCCATCAGTCCGTGCAGTACCACTCCAGCGGCGGGTCCTCCGGGGCCCGCCGTTGCCCTGTTCAGCCGGCCGCGGCGGCGTTCACGGCGCCTTGCCACGCGGCCGCTACGGTAGAGCCCACTTTCGCCGGGAGCCCGCCATGACCACCAAGCTCGACAAGCCGATCCGCCGCGAAGTCAACATCGACGACCGCGCCTACACCCTGACCATCGACCCCGACGGCCTCAAGCTGGTCGAGAAGGGCCATCGCAAGGGTCCCCAGCTGCGCTGGAAGGACGTCGTCAATGGCGATGCCGCGATCGCCGCTGCCCTGCAGGGCAGCCTCGCCGACTGAAGCCCGCGTCAGGCAGCCCCGTCTTCGGCGCGGATGCGTTCGCGCCGGAGCAGGTACAGGCCACTGGCAACGATGATCGCGGCGCCCAGCCAGGTCACCGCATCGGGCAGTACGCCCCACAACGCCACGTCCAGCAGCACCCCCCAGACCAGCGCGGTGTATTCCAGCGGCGCGATACGGGAGGCCTCGCCAATCCGGAACGCCTCGGTGATCGCATATTGGCCGAGTGCCCCGGCAAGGCCGACGCCCGCGATCACCCAGAGGTCGACCGGCCGGATCAACACCCAGCCCGGCGCCGCCAGCACGCCGCCGCCGATGGCCATGAACACCAGCAGCCAGACCATCATCGAGGCGGTCGAATCGGTGCGGCCAAGCACCCGCACCGTGATCGCGCTGACCGCATAGCCCAGTGCGGCCACCACCACCGCCAGTGCGGCCCAGCTCAACAGGCCATCGCCGGTGGGCCGCAGCAGCACCAGCACGCCGAGCAGGCCGGTCGCGATCGCGGCCCAGCGCCGCGGCCCGACCTTTTCGCCCAGCAGCGGCACCGACAACGCGGTGATCAGCAGCGGCGCGATGAAGAAGATCGAGTACGCGGTGGTCAGCGGCAGCGTCCGCAAGGCGTAGGCAAACGCCGCCATCATCCCGATCCCGATCGCCCCGCGCAGCAGGTGCAGCGGCCAGCGCACCCGCAATAGCGGCCGCAGTCCGCTGGTGGCCGCGACCCAGGCCAGCACGAACGGCAGCGACGACGCCCCGCGCAACGTCGCCACCTGCAGCGGCGGATAGCGCCCGGCCAGCTCCTTCAGCCCGGCGTCCATCAACGAGAACACCGCGACCGCCAACAGCATGATCACTGCGGCCCGGCGCGACGACTGCTCGTGCCCGGCCGGGGGCGGCGCAACGACTTCGGGCAGTGCGGGTGGATGGGGGCTCATCGGACCACGACTCGCAACCGGCGGCGCAGGCCCCAGCCGTAGGCAAGATAGTGGCCCAGCAGCAGGCCGCCAACCGCCAGCAGGCTGCCCTGGCGTGCCAGCCAAGCCGCATGGGCCCCGGCCCCGTCCCACAGTTGTGCCACCTGCACCAGCCCGAACGCGACACGCACCGCCACCACCAGCGTCAGGCCCAGCACCAGCCAGCGGTTGGGGGTGTAGTACAGGCCACCCTGCCCCGGGATGGGCGGTTCGAACCGGGTCAGCCACAGCCCGAGGATGCCGGCCAGCACGCCGGACAGGAACCCCACCAACGCATGCGGCAACGCCGCCTCGACCCAATGACCGACCAGCCAGGCCGCCAGCAGGAACAACCCGGCCGAACCCAGCAACAACCAGCTGTTGAGCCGCACGGCCCACGGCACCGCACGACGCCGGGCGCGGCCGCGCCGATAGCGCTGCCACAGGCCCAACGGCAGCAGCAGCGCCCAGGCCAGCGCGAAACCAAGCAGCAACAGTGGCAACAGCAGCAGGGGCATGCGCGGCGACCAGCGAATGGATCGCCGAGCATACCGGCGCGGCGCCTCGATCCACCGCGGTGGCACCCTGCACCCCGATTCCGCGTTATCCCATTCAGCCGGACCCGATCGTGCGGCAGGGGATCCTCGCGTGCAGCCATCGACCCAACCCCGGATTGCAGGCATCCCCGCCACGGGGCGACCCGGGCGGAGCTGGCGAGCCTGCATGGCGTGCCTGTTGTTGCTCGCACTGGCCGGTTGCGAAAAGCCGGTGCTGTCCGCGGATCCCGCGGCTGGCACCAACGCGTCCGGCGGCCGGCCGGTCCCCACTCTCGGCCCCGACGATGCAATCCGCAGCGCCGCCGACACCGCTGGACCCGCGCCGCGACCGGTCAGCGCCGGGCAGATGAAGCGGTCGATCGACGCCGACGGCAAGGTCGCGTTGCAGGTCAATTTCGATACCGACAAAGCAACGCTGCAACCCGATGCCGACCCGCTGGTCGAGCAGATCGCCAGCCTGCTGCGTCGCGACCCCGCGCTGCGGTTGTCGATCGAGGGCCATACCGATGCCCACGGCGAGGCAAGCCGCAATCGTGCGTTGTCGCGGCAGCGCGCCGAGACGGTCCGGGCCGCGCTGATCGTCAAGGGCATCGATGCCCGCCGGCTACGGGCGCAGGGTTTCGGTGCGGACCGCCCGGTCATCGGCAACGAGAGCGTCGAAGCTCATGCACGCAACCAGCGGATCGAACTGGTCCGGCTGGACTGAGCGGCTCGGCGCAGGCTGCCGGCGTCGATCACGAACCGCGATCGTTACGCGGCTGCGTTACCCTTCCGGTTTGACCACCTGCGGAGCCTGCCATGCCTTCCTTCGACGTCGTGTCCGAAGTCGACACCCACGAACTGACCAACGCGGTCGACCAGGCCGGCCGCGAGCTCACCACCCGTTTCGACTTCAAGGGCGTGGATGCGAAGTTCGCGCTGGAGGAGCAGGTCATCAGCCAGTCGGCGCCGAGCGACTTCCAGTTGCAGCAGATGACCGACATCCTGCGTGGCCGCCTGATCGCGCGCGGCATCGACGTGCGCTGCCTGGAGTTCGGCGACATCGAGACCAACCTGGCCGGCGCGCGCCAGAAGATCACGGTCAAGCAGGGCATCGAGCGCGAGCTGGCCAAGAAGATCCAGTCGACGCTGAAGGAGGCCAAGCTCAAGGTCGACAGCCAGATCAACGGTGACAAGCTGCGGGTCAACGGCAAGAAGCGCGACGACCTGCAGGCGGCGATCGCGTTGCTCAAGGGCGCGGAGTTCGAGCAACCGCTGCAGTTCGACAATTTCCGTGATTGAGCGCAGCCAAGGCGGCGCTCGCCGTGACTGAGCGCCGCGGGCACTGAGCGAACTCCGGACTCCGACCGTGGACGACGACCCGATCGCCGCGACCCGACGCTGGCTGCAGCGTGCGGTGGTCGGCCTGAACCTGTGCCCGTTTGCCAAGGCGGTGCAGGCGAAGGACCAGATCCGTTACGTGCTCAGCGAGGCGAGCACGCCCGAGGAGCTGCTGGAGGAGTTGGCGGCCGAGTTGGCCTGGCTCAACGACACCGATCCGGCGGTGGTCGACACCACGCTGCTGATCCATCCGCGCGTGCTGGCGGACTTTTACGACTACAACGATTTCCTCGACCAGGCCGACGCGGCGGTGGATGCGCTGGGGCTGGAGGGCGAGATCCAGGTCGCCAGTTTCCATCCGGACTACCAGTTCGCCGGCACTTCGTTCGACGACGCCGGCAACTGCACCAACCGCTCGCCGTACCCGATGCTGCACTTGTTGCGCGAGGCGAGCGTGGAACGCGCGGTGGCGGCGTTTCCGGATCCCGATGCGATTGTCGACCGGAATATCGAGACGCTGGAGGCGTTGGGCGTGGACGGGTATCGCCGGTTGCTCGAACCGTAGTTCCAGGTTGTTGAACCGCAATTCCCCGCTGTTGTCCGACTGGACGTCCTGCGATCGTAGGAGCGGCTTCAGCCGCGATCTGGAGCCGGTTCGATCGACCGGTTTCCGATCGCGGCTGAAGCCGTTCCTACAGGGGAGCCGTGGGACCGGGCAACCGCTGGTCAGCCGGCGAACAGCCGTTCGATATCGGCCTCGTCCAGCATCCGCCACTCGCCTTCCGGCAACCCCTCCAGCGCCAATCCGCCCACCCGGCTGCGATGCAGCGCTTCGACATGGTTGCCGACCGCGGCGAACATGCGCCGGGCCTGGTGGTAGCGCCCTTCGGTCAGGGTCAGCTGCGCGTGGCGCGGGTCGACCACCTCCAGCCCGGCGGGCGCCAGCGGGGTCTTCTCCGACTCCAGCATCAATGTGCCGCTGGCGAAGATCGCCGCCTCGTCACCGCGCAGGTCCTGCGCCAGGGTCGCGTCGTAGACCTTCGACAGTTTCGATTTCGGCGAGACGATCCGATGCAGCAGCTGGCCGTCGTCGGTCAGCAGCAGCAGGCCGCTGGTGTCGCGGTCGAGCCGGCCGACGGTCGACAGCAGCGGCGCGCGCAGCCGGTACCGCGGCGGCAGCAGGTCGTAGATGATCCGGCCCTTGTCCTTGGTCGAGCAGGTGTAGCCCACCGGTTTGTGCAGCATCAGCAGCATTCCGGCCGGTGGATCGAGCGGTTCGTCGTCGATCCGGATGGCGTCGTGCCCGACCTTGTCGTCGGCGTACAGCACCTCGCCATCGGCGTCGGTGATGCGGCCCTCGCGGAACATCAGCGCCACTTGCTTGCGGCTGCCGTAACCGAGGTTGGCGATGAGCTTGACCAGTTTCATCGCCCGTGGTCCCTCAGGGTGGCTGCCTTGTTGAACGGTTTCGGTGCGCGTTCGGGCCGCGCCGGCAACGCCTTGACCGCTTCGATGATCTTGAAGCCGTCCTGCTGGGCGACCGTGCGCACGCTGCCGAAGCTGGCGTTGAGCACTTCTTCGTACGGCAGGTGGCGGTTGGCGACCAGCCACAGGCGGCCGCCGGGCTTGAGCGCCTCGGCGGCGACCGCGATGAAGCGGCGGCCGATGTCGGGGCGGTCGGCGCGGCCCTGGGTGTGGAATGGCGGGTTGCTGACGATCACGTCGTAGCGCTCCGGCAGGCCGGTGGTGACGTCGTGCCAGTGGAAGCCGAGCACGGCCTGCGACTCGAACGGCGCGAGGTTGTGTCGCGCCAGGTCCAGCGCACGCGCTTCGGCCTCGTACAGGTCGAGCGCGGCGATGCCGGGACAGCGCTGCAGCAGTTCGACCGAGAGATAGCCGAAGCCGGCGCCGAGGTCGGCCGCGCGACCGGACAGGTCGGCCGGCAACTGCGCGGCAAGCAGGGCGGAGGCCGGATCGATGCGGTTCCAGGCGAACACGCCGGGACGGCTGGTGAAGCGCCCGTCCGCGATTGGCCGGGACGCGTCCAGCGCCTGCCACTGCGCCAACAGCGCGACATCGATTTTCGCGGCGCTGCCGGCCTGGTGCAGCGGCGCGGTCCAGAACGCGCGGCATTTGTGCTTGGTCAGGCTGCCGACCGGACCGGCGAGCTTGCGCAGGTCGTCCTCGCCCGAGCGCGCGCCCTCGTTGTTGCCGAGGCAGGCGACGACCCGGCCGCCGGGTGCCGCGCTGGCGACCGCGCGCGCATACAGCGCCCGCGCTTCCTCGCGCTGGCGTGGTGGCAGCAGCAACACCAGCGGGTAACGGTGCTCATCGCCGGGCTCCACCAGCGCCAGTCCCGCGCGTTGCAGGGCGTCCGCATCGGGCTTGAAACTCTGCTCGCAGACCAGTCCCGTCCGCGGACGCCGGTGCAGCGCCGCGCCTTCGCGCGCGCGCAGGAACAGCGTGCCGGCGTCCGGCCACGGCAGCAGCTTCTGCTCGAACGGCAGCATCAGGGTGTCCAGCGCGGGATCGTCGAGGGTCATGCGAGCGGTTGTGGCAGCGGGTCGCCCAGTTTACCGGCGCCCGGCGGCGCACAGGCCTGCACGCGTCCGTGACGGTTCGCCACGCAGGCTGCCGGGATGCCGGAAGGCCCTTCCATCGTGATACTGCGCGAGCAGGCGGCCGGGTTCGCGGGTCAACGCACACGCGAGGTGGGCGGCAACAGCCGGCTCGACATCCAGCGCATGGAAGGCTGAACGGGTGGAGGCGCTGCGCAGTTGGGGCAAGCACTTCCTGCCGCGAGTACAGCTTCGATTTCTACCGATGGAAGAAGGATTACGTGCTCAAGAAGCACTACCAGGTCCACACCCGGACCGAATGCCCACGGTGCGGGCGACGCCTGCAGTTCGAAGCCAAACTGGGCCGCAAGCAGCGCCGCGCGTTCTTCTGCGGGCATTGCCAGAAACTGTACGAATGACGTTCATTTTTTTCATCCGGACCCAACGTCTTCGCCGCCATCCTTGCCCCACACCTTCACTGGAGAATGCCATGCGCGCCCTATTCGTCGGCGGCACCGTAGACAACAGCGAACTGGACATGGACGGCGAGCCGCCAACCCATTATCCGGAGAACACCGGCGCCGGCCGCCCGCGCTATCGGCTGCACCAGCTCGGCCAGCGCGACGACGGCATTGCTTACGCGGTCTACGGTGCACCGGAGCTGAAAAACGACGAGATCGAGCGGATCGCCGAGGAGCGCGACTACGCACGACGCTTCAACGCCACCGCGGTGAGGTCGGGGCTGACTGCACCCTGAAGTGACGCATGCGAATGGGCGCCATCCTGTAGGAGCGGCTTCAGCCGCGATCCGGGGTCGGCGCGGGCGGACAGTTCCCGATCGCGGCTGAAGCCGCTCCTACCGCTGTCGGCTCAGCCTTGCAGTTCACGCAGCGTCACCGACGGCGGCGCATCCAGCACCCGGCGGGTGGCGAACAGACCCGCCGCCAGCGCAGCCAGCATCCCGAGCGCGGCACCGACCGCGGCCATGCCCCAGTTGGCCTCCCACGGCAGGTCGAACACCCGGGTCGCGACCACGCCCGCCAGCACCGAGGCGGCGATGGCCGCGACCACGCCGGAGAGCAAGCCGATCGCGGCGAACTCCGACGCCTGCGCCATCCGCAGCTGGCGACGACTGCCGCCCAGCGTGCGCATCACCCCACCCTCCAGCAGGCGCTCGTCCTGGCTGGCGCTGACCGCGGCCATCAGCACCAGCAACCCGGCCAGCAGCGAGAACCAGAACACCACCTCGACCACGGTCGATACCTGGTCGGCGGTTGCGCGCACCTGCTTCAGCACCGCGTCGATGTCGATCACGCTGAGGTTGGGGAAGCGCCCGACCAGGTCGGCGGTGAAACGCGGGTGCTGCGGCGACACGCTGACCGCGGTGATGTGGCTGGCCGGGAAGCCGTCGAGCGCACCCGGCGAGGCGACCACGAAGAAGTTCGGCCGGAAGCTCTCCCAGTCGACCTCGCGCAGGCTGGTGATGGTGGCGCCAAAACGCTGGCCGGCGATGTCGAACGCGACCGTGTCACCAATCTCCCAGCCCAGCGATTCGGCGTAACCCTGCTCGACCGACAACTCCGGCGCGGCCGGCGTGGTTGCGCCCCAGAACGTGCCGGCAACCACCTGGTTGTCGTCGCGCAGTTCGCCGGCCATCGACAGGTTGAACTCGCGGTCGGCGCGGCGACGCGAGCGCTGCGAATCCTCGCTGGCAGCGTCATCATTGTCGGCATCGGCATTGGTCCCGGCATAGTCCTCGCCCGACACCGGTTCGCCGTTGTGCTCGACCAGCCGGCCGCGGACCATCGGGTACAGCGTCGGCGCGTCGATGCCCTGAGCGGCGATGAACGCGCGCACCGCGTCGACCTGGTCGTCCTGCACGTTGATGATGAAACGGTTCGGCGCGTTCGCCGACAGTTGCAGCTGCCAGCGGTCGAGCAAGTCAGTGCGCACGAAGGTCAGCAGCAGCAGCGCCATCAGGCCGAGACCGAGAGAAGCGACCTGGGCAATGCTGGTCGCCGGCCGGCGGCCGACGTTGGCCAGCCCGTAGCGCAGGCTGCCACGCAGCCGCGAGCGCAACCGCCGCAACAGCACGATCAGGCCCCACGCCAGCAGCGCCAGCACCGCAAAAGTGGCGACGATGCCGCCCAGCATCGCGGTGCCGAGCGTGGCCGAGCCGGCCTTCCACCACAGCAGCGCGCCGAGCCCGGCCAGCCCTGTCAGCGCCACCAGCCACGCGCTGGGTTCGGTCGGGTCGAGGTCGCGGCGTAGCACCCGCAACGCCGGCACCCGCCGCAACGCCAGCACCGGCGGCGCGCCGAACGCCAGCAGCACCAGCAGTCCGACGCCATAGCCCTGCACCGCCGGCAGCCACCCCGCGGCCGGGATCGCCATGCCAAGCACGGGCTCCAGCCACAGGCCGATGGCCCATTGCAGTACGAACGCGATGCCGACGCCGACCGTGCTCGCCAACAGGCCGAGCAGCACCAGCTCGCCGATGTGGACGCCGGCCAGGGTCGCCTGGCTGGCGCCCAGGCAACGCATCACCGCGGTGCCCGACAGGTGCCGTTCGCTGTGCCTGCGCGCGGCCATCGCGACCGCGACCGCCGCCAGCACCACCGACACCAGCGCGGCCAGGCCGAGGAAACGGCCGGCGCGGTCGAGCGCGGAACGGATCTCCGGCCGCGCATCGCTGACCGTCTCCAGCCGCTGGCCACGCGCGAGTGCGGGCTTGGCTTCGGCGACGAAACGCTCGACCGCGCCCGGGTCGCCGGCCACCACCAATCGGTAGCGCACGCGGCTTCCCTCCTGCACCAGCCCGGTCGCCTGCAGGTCGGTCAGGTTGATGAAGAGCTTCGGCGCGACATTGAAATAGTCGAGCGCCGCATCGGGTTCGGCCACGACCAGCCCGGCCAGTCGCAGTCGCGAACTGCCGACGGTCACGTCGTCGCCGATGCGTGCATCGAGTGCGTCGGCACCAGCGTGGCTGAGCCATGCGGTGCCGCTCGCGGGCACGCCGCCGGCGATGCGCTCGACGCCGGAGCCGTCGACCAGCGTGAATGCGCCACGCAGCGGAAACCCCTCGCCCAGCGCGCGCAGGTCGCCCAGCTGCAACCGTGCATCCGCACCGCTGCCAACCCCGATCATGGTGTTGAGTTCGACCGTGCGGGTGGACTGCAGACCGGTCGCGGCACGTTCGATTTCCGCACCGATCGGCGTGTCGCCGCGCACCACCGCATCGCCGCCGAGCAACTGGTTGGCCTGCAGCGTCAAAGCGCGCTCGGCACGATCGGTGACGAAGCCGACCGCGGTCACCGCCAGCACCGCCAGCACCAGCGCCGCCAGCAGTATCCGCACGTCGCCGGCCTTGAGGTCGCGGCGCATCTGTCGCCACGCCATCGCCAGCACGTTGCCCGGGCCGATCCCGGCCGACCGGCTGCGAGTCGCACTCATGCGGCGATCCGCTCGTCCGCCACCAGCTCGCCACCGTCGAGCCGCAGGCGGTGGCGGCAGCGCTCGGCCAGGTGGTCGTCATGGGTCACCAGCACCAGCGTGGTGCCGGCGTCGGCGTTGAGCTCGAACAGCAGTTCGATGATCGACTGTCCAGTGTGGCTGTCGAGGTTGCCGGTCGGCTCGTCGGCAAACAGCAGCGACGGCGCGGTGACGAATGCGCGCGCCAATGCGACGCGTTGCTGCTCGCCGCCCGACAGCTGTCGCGGGTAGTGGTCGAGCCGTTCGCCGAGCCCGACCTTGCGCAGGATCGCCCGCGCCGGTGCGTCGACCTCGGCGTCGCCGCGCAACTCCAGCGGCAGCATCACGTTCTCAAGTGCGGTCAGCGACGGCAACAACTGGAAATTCTGGAATACGAAGCCGACCTTCTCACCGCGCACCCGTGCGCGTCCGTCCTCGTCGAGCGACGACAACAGCTCGCCGTCGAGCGTGACGCTGCCGCTGCTCGGGGTGTCGAGCCCCGCCATCAGCGACAGCAGCGTGCTCTTGCCGGACCCGGACGCGCCGACGATCGCGACGGTGTCGCCTTGCGCGATCGTGAAGCCGACCCCATCGAGGATGGTCAGCGGCCCCGATGGCAGTTGTACCCGCTTGCCGAGTCCGGCGACTTCGAGTGCCGCAGTGGCCGGTGTCGAACCGGCGGGCGTGGTGGCAAGCTGCTGAACGTGGCGATCGGCCATGATGGGTCCTGTGGCGACCCCTGCCGAGCGCGTGGCGCCGGCGACAGGAGACGGATGCAATGGGTGGATTGGTGAGCGGGACGCGCGTCGTGCGACACAGGTATGCGGCCTCCAGCCGCCCGGTTCAATGTGCCATTGGCTTGATGCTGGCGTCGCTGGTCGCGCTTTTGCTGCTGCTCGCCGGCCCCGCGCGGGCCGCGCCGGCGCAGGACGACGGCGTTGAAACGGCCGGGACCCACACGGTGCTCGTGATGGGTGACTCGCTGTCTGCCGCCTACGGCCTGTCCGCCGACGAGGGCTGGGTCGCACTGACCGCCGACCGCATCGCCGAGCGCAAGCCCGGCTGGGAGGTGGTCAACGCGAGCATCAGCGGCGAGACCACCGACGGCGGCGCGGCGCGGATCGTCGGCGCACTGGTGCGGCACCGGCCGCAGGTTGTGGTCATCGCGCTCGGCGCCAACGATGGCCTGCGCGGGCTGCCGACCGCGCGCACCGCGGCCAACCTCGCCTACATGATCGGTGCCGCCGAAGGCGCCGGTGCGCGGGTGCTGTTGATCGGCATGCAGATGCCGCCGAACCTCGGCGCCGCGTACACGCAGGCATTCGCCGGCAACTATCCGATGCTGGCCGGGCGTTTCGATACCGCGCTGCTGCCGTTCCTGCTGGAACCGATCGCACTCGACCGCAACGCCTACCAGGCCGACAACCTGCACCCGGTGGCCGCGGCTCAGCCGAAGTTGCGCGACCATGTGTGGACCGAGCTGGCACCGCTGCTGGACCTGTAGGAGCGGCTTCAGCCGCGATCGGATGGCGGGTCGCCGATACCGATCCACGATCGCGGCTGAAGCCGCTCCTACGCCAGGGAAAAAGCCCTTCGAGGGACAGGGCCGGGCCTTTTGCCGCGACATCGCTGTGATGTTTCCCGCCCCCATGCGAACCACCCCCGCATGGACACCATCAACGATCCGCCGATGACCGATGCCGTCGCCAACGAAGCGGACTCGCCGCAACTGCGCTTCGCCTCGTTGCTCGACCAGCATCGAGGCATCGTGCTCAAGGTCGCCCACGGCTATTGCCGCGATCCCGAAGACCGGCGCGACCTGCTGCAGGACATCAGCGTGCAGGCCTGGCGCGCATTTCCCGCATTCGAGCCGTCGCGCAGCCGGTTCTCGACCTGGCTGTACCGGATCGCCTTGAACGTCGCGATCTCGCAGGTGCGCCGCGTCCACCTGCGCCAGCAACACCATGACAGCCTCGACGACGAAGCGATCGCCGCGCTGCCCGACCCGGTCGCACGCGAGCCTGGCGAAACCGACGCCGGCATCCGCGCGCTGTACGCCGTGATCGACCGGCTCGATCCGCTCAATCGCGCGTTGATGCTGTTGTACCTGGACGAACGCAGCCAACGCGAAATCGCCGAGATCCTCGGCATCACCGAAAGCAACGTGGCGACCAAGCTGCACCGGTTGCGGCAACGGATCCGCGAAGAACTCGCTCCCCCCGCCACCCCGAGGACACCCTGATGGAACTCGACGAAATGAAGTCCGCCTGGAACCGCCTCGACGCCGAACTCGATGCCGCGTGGACCCGGCTCGACCTGCGCGCGGACGGCATCGAAGCGCTCGTCCTGCAGGACCGGCGCGAACGTGGGATCGGGCGCGGCCGCGCATCGCTGCGCCACTTCGGCCTGGCGCAGCTGGTGGAGATGGCGATCTGGATCGCGATGGTGATCGTCGCCGCATCGTTCTGGTACGACCACCGCGCGACGCCGCACCTGCTCGCCGCCGGCCTGGCCCTGCACGTCTACGGCATCGCCGCCATCTGGTCCGCCGCCACCCGTGCACTGCTCGCCGCGGGGGTCTACTACACGGCCCCGGTGGTGGACATCCAGCGTCGCCTGGCCCGGCTGCGGCGCTTCACCACCGTCACCACCGTGGCGCTGGGCTTGCCATGGTTGTGCCTGTGGCTGGTCGCGACAATGGTTGGCGCCAAGCTTTGGATGGGTGTCGACCTGTACGCGGCCGCGCCCGGCTGGGTGGTGTCCACGCTGGCGTTCGGCGCGGTGGCCATGGCCGGCAGCGTGTGGGTGGCGGTGCGATGGTCGAGGCACCCACCGACTCGCCCGTGGTTGCGCGCAATGATCGATGACCTGGCGGGTTGCAACCTGCGGCGAGCCGGACGGCAGCTCGACGAAATCGAGCGGTTCGAGCGGGCGTAGGCAGGGGGCTTTTGTAGGAGCGGCTTCAGCCGCGATCGGAAACGGTTTATCCAGGCCGGTTCCATGATCGCGGCTGAAGCCGCTCCTACAGGAGGCGTTTACAAGGGTTGTTTGCCCGTGAGGATGGGGTAGGGATTGATCGCGGTGCCTTCCCACCAGCGCTTCTCGGGGCCGAGCACGAAGATCGCGAAGTGCAGGTGCGGGGCGTCCTCGCTGGCGTTGCCGGTGCTGCCGACATAGCCGATCACCTCGCCGCGTTTCAGCACCCTGCCTTCGACCACGCCAGTGGCGTAGCGGTCCAGGTGGGCGTAGTAGTACGCATGGCGTCCGTCGGGATCGAACTGGTAGATCGTCAATCCGCCCGGGACGCTGGTGAACAGCTTCTCGACCTTGCCGTCAGTCGCCGCCAGCACCGGGGTGCCACGCGGCGCCATGATGTCGATTGCTTCGTGCACGCGGCCCTGGCCGCGGGCATCGTCGAAGGTGTTGTCGAGTTGCGCGAGCTGGATGCCGCGGACCGGCACGATCAGCTCCGCCCCAACCGCGGCGACGGTCGGTGTGGAGGCCGATGCCGAAGGCGGCGCGGTCGACGATGGCGCGGTGGATAGCGCTGGCGACAGCGGTGGCGCATCGACCCCTGCCGGTGGCGGCGTCACCGACTGCCGGGTCGGGTCGACGACCCGCGACGCAGGTGGCGTCCCGGTCGGCGGCGCGGGCGCCGGCCCGGTGTGCTGGCTGCGTTCGCGTTCGAACACCACCGCGGCATCGGGGTCGGCGTCGCCCCAGGTCATGAGGAAGTACACCGCGTTGGCGCCGACCAGCAGGCCGGCGAGGAACACCAGCAGGATCTTCATCGATCGCTTCCCCTTCGCATCGTCGTGGTCATTCGCGCAGCACGGCCTTAGTCCCCGGGGCGACCGCGTCCGACAGCGCGCGGGCGCTCCAGTTGGTCATGCGGATGCAGCCGTGCGACTGGGTCTTGCCGATCGTCGACGGTACCGGCGTGCCGTGGATGCCGTAATGCTCCTTCGACAGGTCGATCCAGACCACGCCGACCGGATTGTTCGGGCCGGGCGCGATCTCGGCCTTCTCGTGGCCGGGGTCGGCGTCCCAGAACAGGTCCGGGTTGTAGTGGAACGGCGGGTCCTTGGCGACGCCCTTGATCGTCCACTCGCCGATCGGCAACGGGTCGTGCGAGCTGCCCATCGTCGCCGGCCACTGGGCGAGCGTCCGGCCCGCGTCGTCGAGCAGCATCACCACCGCGTCGGACTTGTCGACCACGACCTTGTCGCCCTTCGGCAGGGTGGCCGCGGCGACGTTCGGCACGGTCCAGACGGCGCCGGCCTCGGTCTTCGCATCCGGATTCAACCGCTGCAGCAGCGCGGGGCTGGCGTGGAAGCGCTCGCCCAACGCTTCAAGCGCGGACCCGTAACCGAGACGCTCCAGCCCGGCCTTGGCTTCCATGTCTTCGGGAATCTTCACGAACGGGCCGGCGACATCGGCGGCCGTCAGCGTGTAGCGCACCAGCGCATCGACGGTGTCGCTGTTGAGCGCGATCCACGTCGCGGGATCGATGGTGCCGCTCGGATCGAGGTCGCGGCTGCGCTGGAACCCCTCGATCGCGCGACGGGTATTTGAGCCGAATGCGCCGTCGATCTCGCCGGGCGAGAAGTGCGCGCGATCGAGCAGGATCTGCGCGCGCAGCACCGCGGGACCTTCCGCGCCGGTGTCGGCGCCCACCGGGGTGCGGATGGCGGCGTCGTTGACGCTGGCGGCGTCCAGCCGCCGGTTTTCACCAGCAGGTGCCGCAGGCGGGGCGTCCCCGGCCGTCGTCGGTTGCGTGTCCTGCGCGAACGCGGCGAGCGGCACCATCGCGAACGCACACGCCAGGGCCAGCACGTGTCGTTTGCGCGTCGGCAGGGAAGTGGAGGGAAACAGGTCTGCAGTCACGGCAATCGTCCGGTAATCGATTGCCGTCGATCCTGCTGGAGCCCTATTCGCGGTTGCGTGAAAGTGGCCGGCCAGGCTGGCTGGCAACTGAAGCGACCGTCTTGTCGGATCCGCCTTCGCCGGTGCACGCGAGGAAGCGCGACCCCTTCAGCCAATCCATGTCGGGGTAGTAGGCGAACAGCAACTGGCCGCCCTTGAGGCTGTCGATCACCTCGCGCGCGATGCCGCTGCGCACCGCCGGGCAACCGAAGCTGCGACCCAGCCGTCCCTGCCGAAGCGCCTGCGCCGGATCGACGTAGTCGGCGCCGTGGATCACGATCAGGCGCTCGCGCGCGTGGTCGTTGACGCCGGGCTCGAGGCCATCCATCCGCAGCGAATAACCGTGGCCGCCGATGTAAGTCTCGGCGGTACTGAACAGCCCGAGGCTCGATTGCAGGCTGCCCTCGACATTGGAGAACTCGGTGGCGAAGTCGGCGCCGCTGTGTTTCCCATGGGCGACGTGCTCGACGTACAGCAGCCGGGCGTCGTCCAGCGCGAACACCCACAGCCGTGGTTCGGTCGAAGGCCGCGAATAGTCGATCACCGCCAGCCGCTCGACCGGCGCGACCGTGCCGCTGCCGGTCGCGCATTGCTGGGCCTGGACCGCCAGCGCGAGCACCTCGGGATCGGCCTTGGGGGCGGCGAGCGCGAGGCGTTGGGCCAGCGTGGGTTGCGGCGGCGGTGCGGGCGGCACCGGCACGACGCCTACGGGCGTCGACACCGCCTCCGCAGCCGGCGGGGTGCTGGTGCAACCCGGCAGCAGCGTCAGCATCAATGCCGTGGCCAGCCATGCCAGGCGACGCAGCGCCACGCGCGGCGATATCGGGTTGTCGGGTCGCGGATCCACCTTCACACTTTATCGACGCCGGACCGCGCGCGACTGAATCACCCTGAACGCGTCAGCCCGGTTCAGCCAGCGTTTGCGCGGTCGCCTCGTCCCAGCCCTGCCACGGATCGCGGCGCAGGCTGGCCGCGCGGCGCAATGCACGCGCCATCGTGTAATCGGCGCCGGAACGGGTCCGGCCGAGTTCGTCCCAGTGCAGCGGCACCGCCACGCCCGCCCCCGCACGGGCCCGCAACGACCAGCTCGCAACGCTGGTGGAGCCACGCGCGTTGCGCAGCCAGTCGATGAAGATCACGCCGTGCCGTTTCGCCTTGGACGCGGTGGCGACGTAGCGGTCGGGTGCATGCTCCGCCATCGCATTGGCGATCGCTTCGCAGAATGCCTTGGCCTCGTCCCAGCCGGGTCCCGGCGCGATCGGCACCACCACGTGCAGCCCTTTGCCACCGGACAGGCGCAGGAAACCGGCCATGCCGGCACCCGCGAGCCGGTCGCGCACCTCGCGTGCGCCTGCACGCATCGCCGACCACGCCACCCCCGCGCCGGGATCGAGGTCGAACACCAGCCGGTCGGGGTGTTCGAGATCGTCGATCCGCGATCCCCAGGGGTGCAGTTCCAGGGTGTTCATCTGGACCAGTTCAAGCAGGCCGGTCGCGTCCTCGATGTAGAGGTAATCGTCGTGCGCGCCGTCCTTTTCGCGAATCGATACCGCATGCACCGAGTCGCCGAGGGTTTGAGCGTGGTGTTTCTGGAAGAAGCACTGGCCCTTGATTCCGTCGGGACAGCGCACCACCGACAGCGCACGCCGCGCGACCTCCGGCAACAGGCGGGGCGCAACGGTCCGGTAGTAGTCGGCAACCTGTTGCTTGGTGATGCCGTCGGCCGGGTACGACAGCTTGCCGGGGCTGGTCAGCCGCACCGCCTCCGCCCGAGCCACGCCGGTCATTTCCCCGTCCTCGTCGTGCTGCGGATACGCACTGGACTAAGCGGCCTTGCTCCGCTTGGCCGTGGATTTCTTCGCGGCCTTCTTGGCGGCCTTCCTTGCCACCTTCTTCGCGCCGGCCTTCTTTGCGCCGGCCTTCTTCGCTGGCTTCTTGGCGGCCTTCTTCACCGGCTTGCGCTCCGCCTTGTCGTCCTTGTCCTTCGCGGCCGACTTCTTGGCCGGCGTGCGCTTTTTCTTCGCGATGCTCTGCTGCAGCAGCTCCATGAAGTCGACCACGTTGGTGCTGGCATGCTCCTCGACCTCGGGCTCCTCGTCGCCGTGGCGGACGACGCCCTTGTCCTTCATCCGCTGGGTGATCACGTCCTGCAGGCGGTGGCGGAACTCGTCCTGGTAATCATCCGGCGCCCACTCGCCCGACATGGTGTCGATCAGTTGCTCGGAGAACTTCAGCTCCTTGTCGGTGATCCGGTAGTCACCACTCTTGCCCTCGGGGATGCGGTACTCATCGATGTCGACCAGCTCCTGCGGGTAACGCATCATCAGCAGCAACAGCGCGTTGTCCTGCGGCATGACCGCGCACAGGCTCTCGCGGGTGCGGATCACGACCCGCGCGATGCCGATCTTGCCGGTGCTGGCGAGTGCCTCGCGCAGCAGCACGTAGCCCTTCTCGGCCTTCTTCGCGGGCACCAGCACGTAGGGCTTCTCGAAATACTGCGGGCCGATCGAGGCGACGTCGACGAACGCCTCGACCTCGATCGCGTCGTGGCTTTCCGGCGCGGCCGACTTGATGTCGCCGGGATCCAGCACGACGTAGCTGCCCTTGTCGTACTCGAACGCCTTGACGATGTCCTTCCACGCCACTTCCTCGCCGGTCTCCGCGTTGACCCGCTCGTAGCGGATCGGGTGGTTGTCGCGGACGTCGAGCATGCGGAACGAGATGTCGGTCTTGCGCTCGCCCGACATCAGCGACACCGGGATGTTGAGCAGGCCGAACGACAGCGTTCCTGACCACACGGGACGAGCCATGGCGATCTCCAGGTACGGACGGCCCACGGGCGACCGCCCGGACCGGGCGCACAGTATCCGGAGCCCGGCGTGACGCGTATGTCGAGCCTCGCCGGGGTCCCGTTTTCAGGACAGCGCGCGCTCGATGTCCGGTAGCGGGACGTTGGTGAGGTCGCGGTCGAGCTCCCCGATCAGCCGGTCGTTCACTTCCTTGTGCAGTTGCGGGCGTATCTCGCCGAGCGTGCGCGGGTCGGCCACCAGCACCACGTGCGCATACTGTTGCTGCAGCGCACCTTCGTTGAGCCGCTGCGCCAGTTGCTTCGCGAACGTCGCCTCGTCCGTCTGGTAACCGTCATTGCCACCGGGCTGTATGCCGGAAGGGCCCTCGTCGTTCACGTTCATGACTTCGAGCAGGTCGACCTGCTGCAACGAGATACCGGGCGGGTCGCCGACGTTGCGGAACACGCGCGCGCTGCCACCGTCGGCGACCACCACCAGCGTGCCTGCGGGGATGTTTTCCACGAGCCTTCTCCTTTCGCGTTTCGAAGCGACAGTCTGGCCGCCGCGATGTGATGCGGAAGGCTAGGCCACGCGAATTTTTCACCCCCGGTTTCCGCCGAGCGCGCTAGCGTTGCCACCACGTCAGGGAGACCACGCGATGACCCGCAATGCCGAACGCGTCCACACCGACCAGGCCGAACTCGACCGGCTTGGCCAGCTCATCGAACAGTTGCCCAATGGAGCGCACGTGGTGCTTCGGATGGAGGACGGCGATGCCATCGAGGGCATCGTCGCGGCCCGTCCGATCGCCCAGGTGTTCTTCGGGCCCGACGGGGAGGAAGGCACCAACGCGGTGCTGCGGCTGGAGCAGCCGGCGCTGTATCGCCCGGAGGCCGCGGGCTGGCGCGATGTCTGGGTCGACCGCATCCAGGCGGTCCGGCGGCTCGATCCGGAGTGAGCCTGGCGGCGGTGTTCGTGCACGACGCGCCGGGTGCAGTTACCCCTGCAACAGCATCC
Organism: Lysobacter sp. F6437; assembly: GCF_052547215.1. Lineage (NCBI taxonomy): Bacteria > Pseudomonadati > Pseudomonadota > Gammaproteobacteria > Lysobacterales > Lysobacteraceae > Lysobacter > Lysobacter sp. F6437. The sequence goes on along the minus strand of NZ_JBQWRB010000003.1, from coordinate 144,122 downwards.
GGGTGACGCCGTTGGTCCAGCCGAAGCCATCCTGCAACGGGTACTCGCCGCCGCCACCGCCGTGCGCGTCGTCGGGTGCCGCCCCCACGTCGTATTTCTCCACCAGCTTGCCTTCGCGGCGATACACGTCGGAGACAGTGCGCAACCAGCGCCGCCGGATGTCCCCGGCCAGCACCGCCTCGCCGTAGTCGGCCAATCCGAGGATCGCCATCCATTGCAGCGGCGCCCAGCCGTTGGGCCGGTCCCATTGCTGGCCGTTGGCCACGCAGGTGGTGGCGAGCCCTCCACGGTCCAGCAGCCGGGCACGCACGGCGTTGGCGACACCGGCGGCCTGCGCGGGGCTGGCGATGCCGACGTACAGCGGGGTCGTCATCGCCGCGTTGGGCTGCGGGCGCGCCCGCCCGTCGCGCCAGTCGTAGTCGAGGTAGGTACCGTGCGCATCGCTCCACAGCCAGCGGTCGACCGCGTGGCGGCGCGCGCTTGCGCGGTGGGCGAACTCGCTGGCGGCCGCTTCATCGCCGGCGGCGGCGCCCAGTTCGGCGATCTGCTCCTCCAGCTTGTGCAGGAAACTGTTGAGGTCCACCGGCACGATCGCGGTGGTGCGGATGCTGGTCAGCGCGCCGTCACCACCGCACCAGCGCGAACTGAAATCCCAGCCCGAGGCCGCACCAGCGCGCAATTCGCGATACACCTCGTGCGCGGGACGGTCGCAGGCACGCGCGGTGGTCACGTCCTCCAGGTACGACTCCTCGCGCGGGGTGTCGCGGTCGTCCCAGTAGCGGTTCAGCAGGGCGCCGTCGTCCATCCGTACGCAATGACGGTGGACTTCGCCGGGGCGCAGGTCCCCGCCGCCGTCCATCCAGAACGCGTGCTCGCGACGCAGCCGCGGCAGGTAGGCCAGTGCCTCGCGCACGCCCTCGCGCTCGAACAGTTCGGTCATCAGCGCGAACACCGGGGGCTGCGACCGGCTCAGGTAGTAGCTGCGATTGCCATTGGGGACATGGCCGAAGGTGTCGATCAGGTAGGCGAAGTTGTCGGCCATGTGGCGCAGCAGATCCCGCCGGCCGCTGGCGGCGAGGCCGAGCATCGTGAAGTACGAATCCCAGTAGTACATCTCGCCGAAGCGCCCGCCCGGGACGACGTAGGGGTTGGGCAGCGGCAGCAGGGAGGAGCGCACCGGGTGTTCGCGCGGCTGGCGGGTCAGCACGCCCCAGAGTCCGTCGATGTGCTCGACCAGCGAGCGCTCGGGGTCGGACACGTAGTCGCTCTCGTGCGCGGCCTCGGGCCGGAAATGTTCGTGCACGAACCCGGCCAGGTCGAAGTCCGGCTGGTCGTGGCGGGCGCGGTAGGCCTCCAGGATGCGCTCGGGCGCGAGCAGCGGCGCGCAGTCGACGAAGGTCTTGCTGTCGTGAAACACGCGCTGCATCTGCACCGCGACGAACAGTTCCTGGTAACGGTCGGCCGGGGTCAGGCTGTCGGCCGGGGCCACCCGCGCGACCCGGGCCTGGTGACGTTCGGCATCGGCGCCTGCGTGCGGGTGTTCAGTCATCGACGCCGGCTTCATCGGTCCGGATGCGTTTTTCGCTGTAGTCCCACATCAGGCCGCCGTCGACGTACACGGTGCTGCCGGTGATGTAGTCGGCGTCGCGCGACGCAAGGAACGCGGCGACCCCGGCGACGTCCTTCGACGTGCCCAGCCGGTTCAGCGGGATGTTGGCCAGCAGCGGTTCCAGCAACGCCGGATCATCCATTACGGGGGCATTGATCGGCGTGCGGATGGCGCCCGGTGCGATGTTGTTGACGGTGATCCCCAGCGGCGCCAGTTCGACCGCGAGGTTGCGCATCAGCATCTTCATGCCGCCCTTGCTGGCGGCGTAGCTGGCGAAATTGGGGAACGGCAACTGCTCGTGGACCGAGCTGATGTTGATGATGCGCCCGCCATGCTTCGCGGCGCGGCAGTGGCGCACGAACGCCTGCGCGGTGAAGAACGCACCCTTGAGGTTGATGTCGAGCACGCGGTCGTAATCGGCCTCGGTGACCTCGTCGAACGCGGCGAAATGCTCGACCCCGGCGTTGTTGACCAGGATGTCGATATGGCCGGCCCGGGTCGCCGCCGCGTCGACCATCCCGCGGACGGCGGTGACGTCGCCGATGTCGGCCGCCAGCACCCAGCCGTCGCCACCGGCCTCCCGCACCAGCGCCAGCGTCCTGCGCGAGTCGGCGTCGTCGTGGAGGTCGACGACCACCACCCGGGCACCCTCGCGGGCCAGCCGGACCGCGATCCCGCGACCGATGCCCTGGCCGCTGCCGGTGACGATCGCCACCTTGCCTTGCAGACGCATGCATCCTCCTGCCGGGAAAGTGGTCGCAGGCTAGCGCGGCACGGGTAAAGGCACTGTCGCGGATATCGAGGGATCAGTCGTCGCGTGGTTGCTCGCGGTCGATCTCTTCGCGGGTCAGGTTGCGGTCGCCGCGTTGTTGCTGGAGCGGCGGCGTGACGTTGCCGCCCTGGCCAGGCTGGTTGGCGCGATCGCCGGGATTGCGCAACTCGCCCCTGTCGGTGTCGACCTTGTCCTCGGGCGAGGCGGGTGGATGGAACTTGCTCATGGCGGCTCCGTTGCGGCCGGCGGCCGCGTGCCTCGAACGTGTACCAGCCGCGGGGCATCGAGGATGTCAACGCGCCAAAAGAAAAACCCGGCCGAGGCCAGGAGCGCGCCCAAAAGAAAACCCGGCCGAGGCCGGGTTTTCCTGGTATCTAGTGCGACCGCCAGAGGCGGCTGCCTTCGATCGATGCCTTACAGCGCTTCGACGGCGTCAGCCTGCAGGCCCTTCTGGCCCTGGGTGACGGTGAAGCTGACCTTCTGGCCTTCCTGCAGGGACTTGAAGCCCTGACCCTGGATCGCGCGGAAGTGAACGAACACGTCCTCGCCATTCTCACGGGAAATGAAGCCAAAGCCCTTGGCATCGTTGAACCACTTGACGGTACCGGTTTCACGGTTCGACATTTTCTTGCTCCTTGGAACAGTTTTCTGAAATACCGCTTGCGCGGTGGTGTGCTGATTGCAAGGAGTAAGCGAGGTGCAACGATGTAGCGGATCAGGGATCTACGGCATCGGGCCACGATTCACGGTGACCCTGGCAAGCAGCACGCGCACCCTAGCCCGACCGGCCCAGGATTGCAACTGCCCCGTTGACCGCCCGGCTGTCCTGTTCAGGATGCGTGCCTCGCGGGGCCCCGGCAACGGTTTTGCCGCGCCCCCCCGGCCACGCTTGGCGTTGCCCTGGGCAAGCGCCGTATCCTGTGCGGCGCGCGGCCGCCCACGACCGCTCCGAAGACCACTGCGAGACATCCGAAATGACCACCGACACCCCGCCCGACCGCCTTGCCGCCGACCCGCGCAGCAAGTTCCACGACGCCGCCGCTTTCGACCGTGGCATCGGCATCCGTTTCAACGGCGAAGAAAAGCACAACGTCGAGGAATACTGCGTCAGCGAGGGCTGGGTCCGCCTTCCGGTCGGCCGCTCGCTGGACCGTCGCGGCAACGCGATGACGATGAAGTTCAACGGCACGGTGGAACCCTATTTCCTCGACATCCAGGCCGACACCGAAACCGACGCCGAATGATGTCGACGGTGACGCCTTCCGCGACGACCCCGCCCGACGGGGCGTCCGACACCCTGCTCGAACGCATGCGCGCGGCGGCCGAGCTGCTGGAACTGGTCAGCGCCGACCACTCGGTGCTGGACGCCCTGCCCCGCGACGACCGCGAGCGCCTGCAGCGCGCGGTCGCCGGCGCCTACCACCCCGACCGGCAGGCGCGCCGGCAGCGGCAGAAGGCGGCCAAGAAAGAGCAGCACGCCGCCCGCGTCAGCCGCGAGGAAGAGCGCCTGAACCAGACCGGCATCCGCGAGCTGCGGCGCAAGCCGGTGTTCACCACGCCCAACTACTTCCCGCCGCAGGACTTCCAGCCGCGCGACCTCGACGCCGACCAGCCGCTGCACGCCGAGGTGATCGAGCCGCAGCACTGCTACGTCTGCAAGCAGAAGTACACCGCGATCCACCACTTCTACGACCAGCTGTGCCCGGAGTGCGCGGAGTTCAACTTCCACAAGCGCACCGAGCTGGCCGACCTGCGCGGCCGGGTCGCGCTGCTGACCGGCGGGCGGGTCAAGATCGGCTACCAGGCCGGGCTCAAGCTGCTGCGCGCCGGCGCCGAGCTGATCGTGACCACGCGCTTCCCGCGCGACTCGGCCGCGCGCTACGCCGCCGAGCCGGACTTCGCCGAGTGGGGCCATCGGCTGGAGGTGTTCGGGCTCGACCTGCGGCATACGCCGAGCGTCGAGGCGTTCTGCACGGAGTTGTTGAAGACCCGCCCGCGGCTCGACTTCATCATCAACAACGCCTGCCAGACCGTGCGCCGTCCGCCGGATTTCTACGCGCACATGATGGAAGGCGAGACCGCGGCGCTGGCCGACATGCCGTCCGAAGTCCACCGGCTACTCGGCAGCTACGAAGGCCTGCGCGATGCATCGATGCTGCCTGGCGACGGGGGCGCGCTGGCCGCGACCGGCGCGGGCCATGCACCCGGACTCACCCGCGCGGCGGAGCTCTCGCAGATGCCGTTGCTGCCGGAGGAACTGCTGTCGCAGCAGCACCTGTTCCCCGAAGGCCGGCTCGACCAGGACCTGCAACAGGTCGACCTGCGCGAGAAGAACTCGTGGCGCCTGCGGATGGCCGAAGTGCCGTCGGTCGAGTTGCTCGAGGTGCAGCTGGTCAACGCGATCGCGCCGTACATCATCAACGCCCGGCTGAAGCCGCTGATGCTGCGCACGCCCGGCCGCGACAAGCACATCGTCAATGTCTCGGCGGTCGAGGGCCAGTTCTACCGCAACTTCAAGACCACCCGGCACCCGCACACCAACATGGCCAAGGCCGCGCTCAACATGATGACGCGCACCGCCGCGGCCGATTACCACGGCGACGGCATCCACATGAACAGCGTCGACACCGGCTGGGTGACCGACGAGGATCCGGCCGGCCTGGCCGCGCGCAAGGTGGTGGAGGAGCGCTTCCACCCGCCGCTCGACATCGTCGACGGCGCGGCACGGATCGTCGACCCGATCATCGACGGCATCAACACCGGCGAGCACGTGTGGGGGCAGTTCCTGAAGGACTACCGACCGACCGACTGGTAGGCGCACCGCCTGTTCCACCGGCCTCTCCGATGGGGATTTTGCAGGAGCGGCTTCAGCCGCGATCGGGAGCCGGTATGAGCGATCCACCGCCAGATCGCGGCTGAAGCCGCTCCTACAGCAGTGGGCCGGCCAGCCGTCGGCGATCCCGGGATTGGCGGTCATCTAGAATCGGATCGATTGCCCAGGCCGGTACGGGATGAACAAGATCGCCAGCACCACGTCGTCGCCATGAACCTGCCCGCCGGCATCGTCATCGAGGCACTGGCCGACGATGCCTGGCTGCTGCGGCTGGGCGACACGCTCGACCAACGCATCAACACGCGGGTGCATGCACTCGTCGCGCGGATCAACGCGGAGGCTCCGGCATGGTTGCGCGACGTGGTGCCGGCGTACGCGAGCCTGGCGGTGTTCTTCGAACCGCAACGGGTTCGCCCCGGGCAGGTACGCAGCTGGTTGTGCGACCTGGTCGGGCAGGCGACCAGTGACCTGCCTCCCGCGACCGGCCGCCGGGTCGAGATCCCGGTCGCCTACGGCGGCGAACACGGTCCCGACCTGGCCGCGGCCGCCGACGAGCTCGGGATTTCGCCGGACCAGCTCGCCGAGCGCCATGCCGACGGCGACTACACGGTCGCGATGATCGGCTTCGCGCCGGGCTTCCCGTACCTGTTCGGCCTCGACCCGGCCTTGGCGCTGCCGCGGCTGGCGACGCCGCGGGTGCACGTGCCGGCCGGCAGCGTCGGCGTGGCCGGCGGCCAGACCGGCATCTACCCGCGCGAAAGCCCCGGCGGCTGGCGCTTGCTGGGGCGCACGCCGCTGCGCCTGTTCGACCCCGGCAGCGAACCGCCGGGCGTGCTGCAGCCCGGCGACCGCGTGCGTTTCGTCGCCATCGATGCCGCCGAGTACGCGGCCCTTGCGGGGCGCGGCCGATGAGCGATGCGCTGCACGTGCTCGCGCCCGGCCCGTTGACCACCGTGCAGGACCGCGGCCGCACCGGATGGCGCTATCTCGGCGTGCCGCTCGCCGGGGCGCTCGACCCGCAGGCAATGGAGCTGGCCAACCGCCTGGTCGGCAACCGCGCCGATGCCGCGCTGCTCGAAATGAGCCTGCACGGCCCGCGCCTGCAACTGTTGCGACCGCTGCGCATCGCGCTTTCCGGCGCTGCGATGCAGGCCCGCTTCGAGGGTGTCGAACTGCCGATGCAGCGTCCGCTCGAGCTGCCGGCCGGCGTGCTCGAACTGGGCGGCATGCGCACCGGCGCCCGTGCATGGCTGGCGATCGCGGGCGGCATCGACGTGCCAATGGTGCTCGGCAGCCGCAGCACCGACCTGCGCGGCGGCTTCGGCGGCCTGCACGGCCGTGCGCTGCAACGCGGCGACCGGCTGGCCCTGGTCGCGCCGCCGGCGCTGGATTGCGCGCAACCGCGCATCGCCCGCTGGTGGATCGAACCGGACGACGCAGGCGATCCAGTCGCGATCCGCTACCGCCCCGCCGCCCATCCGCATGCGCTGGAACTGACGAACCACGCCTGGCAAATCGGTGCCGCCAGCAACCGCCAAGGCGTGCGGCTGCAAGGCTCGGCACTGCCCGGCAGCGATGCCAGCGACGTGTCCGCGCCGGTCGCCCCCGGCACCATCCAGCTGCCCACCGACGGCCAGCCGATCGTGCTGCTGGCCGACGCCCAGACCGTCGGCGGCTACGCCCGGCTCGGCCACGTCATCGCCGCCGACCTGCCGCGGCTGGCGCAATGCCGGCCCGGCGAGGCGCTGCGGCTGGTCGCCTGCGATGCCGCAACCGCGCACAACGCGGCTTGTGGGTTGCGGACACAGCTGGCCAGAATGGTGCTGATGATCGAGATGATGATCGAACGCGACCGCAAGCAACGGACAACGGCATGACCTCGCGCCGCATTGACTTCAATTGCGACGTCGGCGAAGGCTGCGGCAACGATGCCGCGATCCTGCCGTGGATCAGCTCGGCCAACATCGCCTGCGGCGGCCACGCCGGCGACGCCGGCACGATGCGCGCGACCCTGCGCCTGTGCCGCGACCTCGGCGTCGCCGCCGGTGCCCACCCGGGCTTCGATGACCCACGGCATTTTGGCCGCCGCACGCTGGCGCTGCCGCGCGAGGCCATCGTCCAACTGGTCAGCGGACAACTCGCAGGGCTGGCCGCCATCGCCGCCGGGGAAGGCGTGCGGCTGACCCACGCCAAGCCGCACGGCGCGCTCTACAACCTCGCCGCCGACGACCGGGCGATCGCCGATGCCATCGTCGCCGCGATCGTCGGCTTCGACGGCTCGCTGGCGTTGTACGCGCTGTCGGGTTCGGAGCTCGCCCGCGCCGGTGAAGCCGCCGGCCTGCGGGTCGCCCACGAAGTGTTCGCCGAGCGCGGCTACGGCGCCGACGGCCGCCTGCTGCCGCGCGGACAACCCGGCGCGGTGCTCGAATCGCTCGACGAGGCGGTGGCGCAGGCGCGCGAACTGGCCGGCCACGGTCGCGTGCGCAGCGCCGATGGCGAGCTGCTGCAACTGCGCGCCGACACCCTGTGCCTGCACGGCGACCGCAGCGATGCCGCCGGTTTCGCCCGTGCCCTGCGTGGCGCGCTGGAAGCGGATGGCATCCGCGTCCTCACCTTCGGCGCAGGCAACTGAACTACTGGCCGTTGCCGTGCGTACCGGTGGTCGCGGCGGGCTTCCTGCTGCGCCAGAACCCGGTGTTGTGGTGGACCTGCGCATCGCCGCCGGCGCCGTACACTGACCTCGGCTCGTTAACGGCGCCGCTGGAACGCGAACTCGCTGGCCTTTTCGCCGGCCGAAACCCGCACGCTCAGGCGGTCGCCCTCGCGCCGGTAGGCGATCACTTTCGGAAAATCGTGGGCAGGGTTCTCGAACACGAAGCCGTCCTGGTCGATCCGGGCCAGGCGGAACACCACCGGTGCCGGGTTGTGCGCGACTTCGGCGATGTAGACGACCGTGCCGTCGCGCAGCTCGATCCGCAGGGTTTCCTCGAACACGGTGTCGCCGCCCTGCATCGCCACGCCGACCCCCGACAATCCCCCGTCGTCCGGCGTCCATCGTTCGTAACCACTGCGACCGGCTGGCAGGTCGGTGCGCTGCCAGGTGCCCGCGAGCCACTGCAGAGGCTGGAGGGTGGCGACGGGATCGATTTGCGCCGGGCTGGACGCGCAGCCGGTCAGCAACCCGGCCAGCACCACTATCCAGGCCACACTCATTCGACGCATTGCATGCACCTCCGACTCGTTGCAGGCCATTGTAGGAGCGGCTTCAGCCGCGACCTGGAATCGGTGCGATCGGCCGGGCATCCGATCGCGGCTGAAGCCGCTCCTACAAAAAAACAGGGAGTACGGCTCAGGCCAGCGCGGTATCCAGCAGCATCATCAACACGAAGCCGAGCATCAAACCGGCGGTGGCGAAGTTCTCGTGGCCCTGCCGGTGCGACTCGGGGATGATCTCGTGGCTGACCACGAACAGCATCGCGCCGGCGGCGAAGCCCAGCCCGACCGGCAGCAGCAGGGGCGCCGCCACCAGCACGCCGACACCGAGCAGGGCGCCGACCGGCTCGGCCAGGCCCGACGCCATCCCGACCAGCACCGCGCGACCGCGGCCGTAGCCGGCCGCAATCAGCGCCACCGCCACCACCAGGCCCTCGGGAATGTCCTGCAGCGCGATGCCGGTCGCAAGCGCGGTGCCGTGGTTGAAGCCGGAGGCATAACCGGCGCCGATCGCCAGGCCTTCAGGCAGGTTGTGCAGGCAGATCGCGAACACGAACAGCCAGGTGCGTCGCAGCCGGCCGGCGGCGCCCCCTTCCGGGCCCTTGATGAAGTGCTCGTGCGGCAACGCGCGGTCCAGAGCCATGATCAACGCCGCGCCAAGCAGGATCGCGAAACCCACCACCAGGCCCGCGCCCCATTGACCCGCGCCTTGCGCGCGGGCCGCCTCGATGCCGGGCAGCACCAGCGAGAACGCGCTGGCGGCGAGCATCACCCCGGCACCGAAGCCGAGCATGGTGTCCAGCGCGCGCTGTTCAAGCCGACGTGCGAACCAGGCCGGCAGCGTCCCCAGCGCGGTCGCGGCGGCAGCGGCCGAGCCCCCGACCAGCGCGGCCAGCACCGGGCTGGCCTCAAGCGCCGGCAGTGGCACCGCGGTCTCGCCGTTTCATCACAGGCAGTTGCATGCAGGACCGGCCTGCGGCTGGCGCTTTCATACCGGTTTGCTCATGCCGGACCCTCCAATGCGAACCGCCACGCCGACGGCTCGACCGGCCCACGTTGCCGCCACCGCCGTCGGTTCCGCGTCAACAGCGAAGCCTCAGGCCTTGAGCTTCCAGCCGGTCTTGAAGATCCACCATACCGCGGCCAGGCACGCCACCAGGAACCCCAGGATCACCGCGACGCTGACCCCGACGTTGACGTCCGACACCCCGTAGAAACTCCAGCGGAAGCCGCTGATCAGGTACACCACCGGGTTGAACAGGGTCACCGTCTGCCACACCGGCGGCAGCATCTTGATCGAGTAGAACGCCCCGCCAAGGAAGGTCAACGGCATCACCACCATCAGCGGGATGACCTGCAGCTTCTGGAAGTCGTCGGCCCACAGCCCGATGATGAAACCGAACAGGCTGAAGGTCACCGCGGTCAGCAGCAGGAAGCACAGCATCCAGAACGGGTGCGCGATCTCGTAGGGCACGAACAGCCGCGCCGTGATGAGGATCAGCACGCCGAGTAGAAGCGATTTGGTCGCCGCCGCGCCGACGTAGCCGATCACCACCTCAACATAGGACACCGGCGCCGACAGCAGCTCGTAGATTGTCCCGGCCCACTTCGGCATGTAGATGCCGAACGAGGCGTTGGAGATGCTCTCGTTGAGCAGCGACAGCATCAGCAGTCCGGGGATGATGAAGGCGCCGTAGCTGACGCCCTCGATGTCGCCCATGCGCGAGCCGATCGCGGCGCCGAACACGACGAAGTACAGCGAGGTCGACAGCACCGGCGAGGCGATCGACTGGGTGATCGTGCGGAAGGTACGCGCCATTTCGAAGCGGTAGATCGCGGCGATCGCGTGCACGTTGCCGTGGATGTTCATGCGCGCGCCTCCACGGTTGCCGCCGGGCGGCTCGCGTTGGCACGCACCAGGTGGACGAAGATGTCCTCCAGCGAGCTTTCGCTGGAGTGCAGGTCCTTGAAGTCGATGCCCTGTTCGGCCAGCTGCCGCAGCAGGGTAGCGATGCCGGTGCGCTCGGACTGCACGTCGAAGGTGTAGACCAGCGCGGCGCCGTCGTCGGACAACTCCAGCGGCAGGCCGGACAGTCCGGCGGGCACGCGCTGCAGCGGTTCCTGCAGGGTCAGGGTCAGCTGCTTCTTGCCGAGCTTGCGCATCAGCGCCGCCTTGTCCTCGACCAGGATCAGCTCGCCCTTGAGGATCACCCCGATGCGGTCCGCCATCTGCTCGGCCTCCTCGATGTAGTGGGTGGTCAGGATGATGGTGACGCCCTGCTCGCGCAGGCGGTGGACCATCTGCCACATGTCGTGGCGCAGCTCGACGTCAACGCCGGCGGTGGGCTCGTCGAGAAAGAGTATTTGCGGTTCGTGCGCCAGCGCCTTGGCGATCAGTACGCGGCGCTTCATGCCGCCCGACAGCGCCAGGATCTTGCTGTCCTTCTTGTCCCACAGCGAGAGGTCGCGCAGCACCTTCTCCAGGTGGGCGGGGTCGGGCGCCTTGCCGAACAGGCCGCGGCTGAAGGCGACCGTCGACCACACCGATTCGAATGCATCGGTCGACAACTCCTGCGGCACCAACCCAATCTTGCTGCGCGCCGCGCGGTACTCGGCGACCACGTCGTGGCCATCCGCCAGCACCGTGCCGGAGCTCGGATTGACGATGCCGCAGATGATGCTGATCAGGGTGGTCTTGCCGGCACCATTGGGGCCAAGCAAGGCGAAGATCTCGCCCTTGCGGATGTCGAGGTCGACGCTCTTCAGCGCCTGGAAGCCGGAGGCGTAGGTCTTGTCGAGGTTGCGGACGGAGATGATCGGTTGCACTGGGCTCCCTGGGCGCGGTGCGCCTGGCGGATCGAACGGGACGGTCGCCAGAGTGCCTGTGGCGGCCGCCGCGATAAACCCCTTGCACGGGGAGGCAACGTCCCGACGGCGGGACAGTATGGAACCGGCGAAGCGTCACGACGGCGTGAGCCGTGTCGGCAAACGCCTTGCTACGCTCGCGGTTCCCCCAACGCCGTACCTGTAGGAGCGGCTTCAGCCGCGACCGGCAGTCGGCACGGGCGAACGGTTCCCGATCGCGGCTGAAGCGGCTCCTACAAAAATCGGTCAGCCCCAATTGCCAGCCAACCACAGGCGGAAACCCCATGAGCAAGATCCTCGTAATCGTAGGCAGCCTTCGTCGCGACTCGTTCAACCGCAAGCTCGCCGAAGCACTGGTCAAGCTGGCCCCGGCCGGGTTCGATTTCAGCTTCGCCGAGATCGGCGACCTGCCGCTGTACAACCAGGACGACGACGACAACCAGGCCGAGCCGGTCAAGCGCCTGAAGGGCGCGGTCAAGGCCGCGCAGGGCCTGTTGTTCGTCACCCCCGAATACAACCGCTCGGTCCCCGGCGTGCTCAAGAACGCGATCGACCATGCCTCGCGCCCTTACGGACAGAGCGCCTGGGCCGGCAAGCCGGCCGGCGTGATCGGCGCCTCCATCGGCTCGATCGGGACCGCGATGGCGCAGCAGCACCTGCGCAACACACTGGCCTACCTCGACGTGCCGACCATGGGCCAGCCGGAAGCCTTCATCCACGTCAAGGATGGCCTGTTCGATGACGACGGCGGGATCGGCAAGGACAGCCGCGAGTTCCTGCAGGGCTGGATGGGCGCCTATGTCGCGTGGGTGGAGAAGCACGCGGGCAAGGCGTAGGCGGCCGGTTGTCCCGGCTGGCTCGAATGGCGGCATGGCTGGTGTAGGAGCGGCTTCAGCCGCGATCTGGAGCCGGTACGGGCGAACGGTTTCAGATCGCGGCTGAAGCCGCTCCTACAGGTGGCTTTCGACACCCGTCCGGTCGACGCGCTGGCGTGATCCTTGCGTGGTTTTCCCGGGTTGCAGGCGACTTTCCGCAGGCGTAGAAAAAGCGTCAGGGGGAGCTCCCGGAGGCTCGCCATGAACCGTTACCGCCATCCCGCCCTGCTAGCCGCCGCGATCACCCTCGCCAGCGCCTGCACCGGTTCGCACGATGATCCCGAGGCCCTCATGCAGGCCGCGTCGCCACCGGAGGCCGCGCTCGGGGTCAACCTGCTCGAAGGCCTCGGCGACCACCATTTCGCGGTCACCAGCAACCACCCCGACGTGCAACGCTGGTTCGACCAGGGCCTGATGCTGGCCTACGGCTTCAACCACGATGCCGCCGAACGTTCGTTCCTGCGCGCCACCGAACTCGACCCCGAGTGCGCGATGTGCTGGTGGGGTGCGGCGCTGGTGCTGGGCCCGCATGTCAACGCGGCGATGGATCCGGAGAACAACGCGCGTGCATGGAGCCGCCTGCAGAAGGCCCGGTCGCTCGCGTCCAGCGCCAGCGACCGCGAACGGGCCTTCATCGAGTCCCTTTCCGCGCGCTATGCCGAAGACCCGCCGGAGGACCGCCGCCCGCTCGACCAGGCCTATGCCGACGCCACCCGGGTGCTGATGCAGGGCCGCCCGGATGACCTCGACGCCGCCACCTTCCACGCCGAGGCGCTGATGGACCTGCAGCCCTGGGACTATTACGACGACCGTCGCCGGCCCAAGGGCAACACCGCCGAGATCGTCTCGGTGCTCGAATCGGTGATCGAGCGCGACCCCGACCACGCCGGCGCGCTGCACCTGTACGTGCATGCGGTCGAAGCCTCCGACGACCCGCAGCGCGGGGTCGCCGCCGCCGACCGCCTGCGCGAGCTGATCCCCGGTTCCGGCCATCTGGTCCACATGCCCGCGCACATCTACTCGCGGGTCGGCCGCTGGCATGACGCGGTGATCGCCAACCAGCGCGCGATCGAAGCCGACGATGCGTACCTGGCGATGTGCCGCGGCAACACCGGCGGCGTCTACCCGCTGGGCTACGTGCCCCACAACCACCACTTCCTGTGGTTCGCCGCGAGCATGGAGGGCAACAGCGCGATCGCCCGCAGCGCCGCGCTGGAGACCGCCAAGCGCACCGACCTGCCCGAGCTGATGCGCCAGCCCGGCTTCGCCGCCCTGCAGCACTACTGGATGACCCCGTGGTTCGACCGCGTGCGCTTCGGCCGCTGGGACGAGATCGTCGGCGTGCCCAACCCGGCGCCCGACCTGCCCTACGTCAGCGCGATCTGGCATTACGCCGAGGGCACCGCAGCGGCGCGGCAGGACCGCATCGCCGATGCCGAACGCCACCTGGCCGCGTTGCGCAGGCTGGCGGACGACCGGGCGATGGAAAAACTGATGGTGTGGGACCGCTACCCGCTCAGCCATTCCGCGCGGATCGCCGAGCGCAGCCTCAGCGCCGAGGTGGCGAGCGCCGGTGGCGACCTCGACGGTGCGATCGTCGCGCTGCGCGAGGCGGCCACGATCGAGGACGCGATCCCCTACGACGAGCCGCCGGGCTGGCACGCGCCCGTCCGCCACTCGTTGGGTGCGTTGCTGCTGGCCGACGAACGGCCGGTCGAGGCGGAAGCTGTGTACCGGGCGGAACTCGAGCGCAACCCGGCCAATGGCTGGTCACTGCGCGGGTTGGCCCAGAGCCTGCAGGCGCAGCGTCGCAGCCACGACGCGGGCGAGGTCCAGCAGCGATTCGAGGCCGCCTGGCAGCATGCCGACGTCGAACTGGTGGCGTCGCGCCTCTAGCGGGTGGTGGACCGGGTCGCGCCCCGGCCGCCTCAGAACGCGTCGCTGCCGGGCCGCACGTCGATGCCGAGCGCGGGCGCCAGCACCCGCACCGCGTCGTCATCGCGGCTGAGCGTGATCCAGCCGGCGTGGGCATCGGCACCGGCATCCCAGGTCCACAGGGTGTAGCCGTATTCGCGCAGGCGGTCGTAGGCGGTCGCCATCAGTTCCGGGACGTCGGTGGCGGCCAGGAACTCGTCGTCGCCGACGTCCTCCACGCCCCAGTCGATCGACAGGTTCCAGCGCGCGACCAGTTCGTTGACGGCGTCGATGAAGGTCGCCGGGTCGTCGGCCTCGACGTGGAAGCCCGAGGTCCAGTCGATCACGTCCTTCAGCCGCGCCATCGGATCGGATCCGTCCTCGTCGCCCCCCTCGGCGGCCACGGCGTCGCGGTAGCCGTCGAACTGGCGCAAGGCGACCTCCTCGTCGCCGGGGTTGATCACCAGCAGCAGTTGCCAGACCAGCGCCTCGACGCTGGCCTCGTCGTCCTCGTCGTGCAGCGGCGCCTCGTGCTCGCGGCTGTTTTCGAAGTTGTCGTCGGGATCGAACTCGCGGTCGGGAGCGTTCATGGCCGTCGCCGGTCAGCGGGAAGGCCGTGATGGTGCGCCGACGGGGCGGGCTTTGGAAGCGCGCCGGCGGTTCAGTTCCGGGGATCGGGGCCGTTGCCGGCACGGCGTCTTTTCCGTTTTCACCGGGAAGCGCGCATAGTGGGGCAAGGCCGCCGCACGGGCGGCCTCCAGGCAAACCCCGAGGTGCGTCAGCCCTCGCAGGAGGGATTGATGTCAGTCAGCAAGAAGAGCAGCAAGACCAAGACCCGCAAGAGCGCCGCTGGCGCCGGCGGTGGAAACCTGCACAAACACTTCGAAAGTGAGCGCATCTCCGACGATATCGCCGCCTTCGAGAAGGCCGGCGGCAAGGTCGAGAAGCTCGGCGTGACCCGGGTGCTGCAGAAGATCGCCCCGACCAACGCCAGCGAGACGGCCAGCGCCCCGAAGCCCACGGCGGCACCGCGCAAGCGCTAGCGACGCGTCGCCCCGCCGGCGCGGTCACTCCGTCGGCGCAGCGGTCCCGGCTCCGTCCGCCCCACCCTCACCCGTTCCGCACCCGGCCGCACGGCCGAGCAGCAGGTCGCGCTCGCGCCCGTTGCGGGTGAGGCCGGCGGCGCGCTCGAATTCCGCGCGGGCCTCGCCGTGGCGACCGAGCTTGCCGAGCAGATCGCCGCGCACCGCCGGCAACAGGTGGTATTGCCTGAGCGCCGGTTCGTCGGCCAATGCCTCGACCAGCGCCAGGCCGGCGGCGGGGCCCTCGGCCATTCCCAGCGCAACCGCGCGGTTGAGTTCGACCACCGGCGACGGTGCGACCTGGGCCAGGATCGCGTAGAGCGCCGCGATACGCGGCCAGTCGGTGTCCGCGGCCTCCATCGCCCGCGCATGGCAGGCGGCGATCCCGGCCTGCAACGCAAACGGGCCGCGCGCACCGCCGAGTTGCTCGGCCCGCTGCAGCGCGGCCAGGCCGCGGGCGATCATCAGCCGGTCCCAACGCGCGCGATCCTGCTGCAGCAACACGATCGGCGTGCCGTCCGCAGCTATCCGGGCATCCGCGCGCGAGGCCTGGATCTCCATCAGCGCGACCAGCCCGTGGACTTCCGGCTCCAGCGGCATCAGCCCTGCCAGCACCCGGCCCAGCCGCAACGCCTCCTCGCACAGCGCAGGCCGCATCAGGTCATCACCGGCGGTCGCCGCGTAGCCCTCGTTGAAGATCAGGTAGACCACCCCGAGCACCGACGCCAGCCGTTCGCGCAGGTCGTCGCGGCGTGGCACCTCGAACGGCACCTGCCGGTCCGACAGGGTCCGCTTGGCCCGCACGATCCGCTGGGCGACGGTCGCCTCCGGCTGCAGGAACGCGCGCGCGATCTCGTCGGTGGCCAGCCCGCCGAGCAGGCGCAGGGTCAGCGCGACCTGCGCCTCGGTCGACAACACCGGGTGGCAGGCGGTGAACACCAGCCGCAGCAGGTCGTCGCCGATGTCGTCCTCGAGGCGATCGTCGTCGTCCGGCGGCTTGTCGAACGCGTCCATCTGCCGATCCTCCAGCTCGTGGCCGAACTCCTCGTGCTTGCGCTGGATCAGCGTGTTGCGACGCAGGCGGTCGATCGCGCGGCGCTTGCCGGTGGCCATCAGCCATGCGCCGGGGTTGTCGGGCACGCCATCGGCCGGCCAGTGCTCCAGCGCGGCGACCAACGCATCCTGCGCGAGCTCCTCGGCCAGCCCGACATCGCGCACCATCCGCGCCAGCCCGGCGATCAGGCGCGGCGACTCGATCCGCCAGACGGTGTCGATGGCGCGGCGGACTTCGCGATGTCGGTCGTTCCCTGTCATGGCGAGCGATCACACCACCGCGGCCGCGCCGGCACAAGGACCGGCACCGCGTTCCTGTCCCTGCGACGAACCGGCGTGCGCGGGATCGACACTCCCGGCGCGGCCCGGATTGGACGATGAACCGTGCCGCCGGCGCGCCCGATGGCGACGCCCGATCTGCGGCATCATTGGACGCCCCGGCCCCACTGTGGAAGACACATGCAATTCCTCCTGCTGGTCTACACCGACGAGACGTTGCTGGACGCCCTGCCCGACGGCCAGTTCGACACGCTGATGCGCGGCTGCTTCGAGCACGCCGACGAATTGCGTTCGGACGGTTGCCTGCTCGGATCGCAGCAACTGGAACCGGTGGCCACCGCGCGCTCGGTGCGCATCCGCGATGGCCGCACCCGCGTGCTCGACGGTCCGTTCGCAGAAACCAAGGAAGTCCTGGCCGGATTCAACCTGATCGAGGCCCCCAGCCTCGACGACGCCGTCCGCATCGCCTCCGAATTCCCCTGGGCGAAGACCGGATGCATCGAGGTGCGGCCGGTCCGCGACATGGCCGCGGTGCGTTCGAGGGTCGGCGCCGCGGCGCAACCGGCCGAGCAATCAGCCTAGGTACCGGTACGAACTCGGGGCCGCACCCGGCCAGCCAGCAACACGCCCAGCACCGCCAGCGCGGCGGTGATCGCGAACCCCGACAGGTACGCCGCAATCGGTGCGCGCACCAGCAACGCCGCGAACAGCGATCCACCGAGCGCCAGGATGCCCGCGGTGAACAGGGCATCGCACAACTGCAATGCGGATGCGTTGACGCCCTGCCGGGAGGGCGGCGACAGTTCCAGGGTCAGCACCGACAGGCTCGGGAACACCGTGCCCATGCCCAGTCCCGCGAGCACCCAGCCGGACAGCGCCACCACGACCGGCACCGCCGGCGACACCGCCGACGCCGTCACCAGCACGCCGACCGCCAACATCGCCATGCCGATCCCCAGCACCCGCTGCGGCGCGCGCGCGACCATGCGCCCGCGGTTCCACGAACCGATCGACCAGCCGAGCGCGCCGATCGTCAGCGCCATCCCGGCCCAGGTCGGTGTCAGCCCGCGTTCGCGCGACAGCAGCAGCGGCAGGAACACCTCGGTGCCAAAGAACGCCGCCGCGGCAATCCCGCGCAGCGCGATCACCGTGGGCAGGCCGCGGGCGGCACGCAAGGTGCCCGGCGGCAGCAACCGCGGCATGCAGACCAGCAACCCGGCCAGCGCGACTGCCAGCAGTCCCGCTGCCACCCAGCCACGCTGCTGTCCGCCGTAATGAAGCAGCAGGGCGCTGGCGGCGGCACCGGCCGCCCAGAAGATGCGGCGACCCTCGCCGGACGGCGCCGGTGTCTCTCCTTCCGCCGCACCGAGCCCACGCAACGCCGGCAACACCATCGACGCGGCCGCCACCGCGAGCAGCGGCACCAGCAGGAACACCCAGCGCCAGCCCAGTTGTTCGACGATCACCCCGCTGATCACCGGCCCGACGATCGCCGGCAACACCCAGGCCGCGGCGAACGCGGCGAATATCCGCGCATGCAGGCGGGGCGGATACACCCGACCCACCACCACGTACAGCGTCACCGACATCAGGCCGCCGCCGAAACCCTGGATGATGCGACCGAGCAGCAACACCCACATCGCCGGTGCCAGCCCGGCGACGACCAGGCCCAGCGCGAACCACACGATGCCCTGCTGCAGCGGCGCCCGCGGACCACTGCGATCGGCCCAGCGACCGGCCGCCACCATGCCGACCACGCTCGCGGCGAGGGTTCCGGCGAACGCCATCGCATACAGCGTCAGTCCGTCCAGCGCCTGGGCCACGGTCGGCATCGCGGTGCTGACCGCCAGTGCCTCGAAGGCGTACAGCGCGACCAGCGCCACCGCGCCGAGTGTCGGCGCGCGGTAGCGATGCGCGAGCAGGCCTTCGTCGTCGTGCATGGGCTGCGCCGTGGCGGCCGCGTCGGAGGGTTCCGTCGCCGGATCACTTGCAATCGGCGCGGAGTCATGCTGGTCGGCCATGGAGTGTTTCTCGATTGACGCGGGAATGCGTGGGCGACGAGGATAAAAGCTCAAGCTAGGTCGAGGTCAAGCCCATGCCAAGAGCGCAGGAACTGTCGGTCGGACAACTGGCCGAACGCAGCGGAGTGGCGGTGTCGGCACTGCACTTCTACGAGACGCGCGGCTTGATCCGCAGCCAGCGCACCGCCGGCAACCAGCGCCGCTTCACCCGCGATACGCTCCGGCGGGTGGCGGTGATCCGCGTCGCGCAGCGCGTCGGCATCCCGCTGGCGACGATCCGCGAGGCGTTGGCGACCCTGCCCGACGACCGCACCCCGACCCGCGCGGACTGGTCACGGCTGTCGACGCGCTGGCGCGAGGAACTCGACGCCCGCATCCGGCAGTTGAGCCAGCTGCGCGACACCCTTGATGAATGCATCGGCTGTGGCTGCCTGTCCCTGCAACGCTGCAGGCTGGCCAACCCGGCAGACGAACTGGGCCGCCAGGGCGATGGCGCACAGCGTTGGAAGGAAGCCTCGAACTGAATCCGGACCCGCCCGCGGGAATCGTTCCAACGCGGTCGCCGGGGTGCCACCGCGAGCGGGAACGAAAGAAGGCAGCCCGCGAGCGGACTGCCTCCCCGTAACGCGGCGCGCAAGTCACGCGCCGCCAGCGACGCATCAGGCGTCAGTCCTTCTCGGTACCGATGACCTTGCCGTTCGACGGGTCGATCTTCAGCTCGACGTCCTTGCCTTCCGGGTCGTCGGCCTCGGCGTTCCAGATGCCGTCCTCGTAGTCGACGTCGTGCACGTTGACGTAACCGGCGGCGGCCAGTTGCGCGCGCACGTCGGCCTCGCTCATCTGTGCGACTTGGGTATTCGGATAGACCTTGCCGGTGGCCGGGTCGATCCGCACTTCCATGCGGTTGCCGTCGGCGCTGCGCGCGTCCGCCTTCCACACGCCGTCCTCGAATTCGACGTCATTGACCTTGGTGTAGCCCTGTTCGGTCAGGCTGGCGCGGACCTGCTGCTCGGTCATCGCGTCTTGCGCCAGCGCGGCGCCGGACACGCACGCGGCGAGGGCCAGGGTGAGGATTGCGATCTTCTTCATGGGTGCCTCCGGGCTGTGGGGTTGCCGGACGAGTCTTGGCGGAAGCATGGAAACACCCGGTGAACGATACGGCTGGTCGATGCGGCCGATTCAGCTTCGTCGCGTCGTGTGCGTAACCGTCGCGTCAACACGTTCCCATGGCGGCGTCCCGGCGAACTGTTCCGCAAGGAAGTCGACGAACGCGCGCACCCGCGGCGGCACCAACCTTCGCTGCGGCATCACCGCGTGGATGCCGGTGTCGCTGAAGCGGTAGTCGGGCAGCACCGGTTGCAACCGGCCGGCGCGCAGGTCCCCGCTGACATGCCACGCCGAGTGCCGGGCGATGCCGAGCCCGGCCACCGCGGCATCACGCAGCAGGTCGCCCTGGTTGCTCTCGATCCGGCCGTGCACGCGCACCGCGACTTCACGGCCCCGGCGGTCGCGCATGCGCCAGGTGTCCTGCCGGCCCTGCGCGCTCGACAGCAGCAGACACTGGTGGCGTTCGAGTTCGGCCGGGGTCGCCGGCATGCCGTGGCGGCGCAGGTAATCCGGCGAGGCGCAAAGCACGCGCCGGTTGGTCGCCAGCTTGCGCGCGACCAGGCTGGAGTCGTCGAGGTCGCCGATGCGGATCGCCAGGTCCAGCCCGGCGCTGACCAGGTCGACGGTCTGGTCATTGAGATCGACGCTGAGCCGCACCGCGGGATGGCGCGCGAGGAACTCCGGCAGCAGCGGCGAGATGTACAGCCGCCCGAAGGTCGAGGACATCGTCACCCGCAGCGTGCCGGCGACGTGCGCGCCGCCCTCGCGCAGGCCATCGGTCAGCGCCTCCAGGTCTTCGACCAGCGGGCGGCCCTGCGCGGCCAGCTGCAGGCCCTCGGGGGTGGGATGCAGGGTGCGCGTGGTCCGGTGCAGCAGGCGCACGCCGAGCTGCTTTTCGAGTCGCTTGAGCCGCTGGCTGGCAACCGCCACCGACAGGTCGAGGCTGCGGGCGGCCGCGCTGATCGAGCCGAGGTCGAGCACGCGCAGGAACAGGGCGATGTCGTCGATACGGTCCATGGCTATCAACAAATTGTTGAAACTGATTGTCGATATTGGTGGTTTTTGCATATAACGCAACGTCCTAGCCTGCGCGCTTCCTTCCCGCCCTGCAGCCGCCATGTCCACCGCTTCCCCCGTTCCCGTCGCCCGCCCACGCACCCCGCTCGCGCTGTACGCGCTGACCATCGGCGCATTCGGCATCGGCACCACCGAGTTCGTGATCATGGGCCTGCTGATGCAGGTCGCCGCCGACCTGCAGGTCACCATCGCCGCCGCCGGCCTGCTGATCTCCGGTTATGCGCTGGGCGTGTTCGTCGGTGCGCCGCTACTAACCGCGGCAACCAGCCGGATGCCGCGCAAGGCCGCGCTGGTCGCGCTGATGGTGGTGTTCACCCTCGGCAACCTCGCCTGCGCGCTGGCACCGGATTACACGTGGCTGATGGTCGCGCGGGTGGTCACCTCGCTCGCCCACGGCACCTTCTTCGGCGTCGGCGCGGTGGTCGCGACCGGGCTGGTGGCGGAGGACCGCAAGGCCTCGGCGATCTCGATCATGTTCACCGGGCTGACCGTGGCGACCCTGCTCGGCGTGCCGGCCGGCGCATGGCTGGGCCTGCACTTCGGCTGGCGTTCGACGTTCTGGGCGGTGGTCGCGATCGGCGTGGTCGCGACCGCGGTGATCGCCGCGCTGGTGCCGGCCGATCGTGCCGACCAGGCGCCGATATCGATGCGCGAGGAGGTCAAGGTGCTGGGCCGCGTGCAGGTGCTGCTCGGGCTGCTGGCGACGGTGGTCGGCTACGCCGGCGTGTTCGCGGTGTTCACCTACATCCAGCCGATCCTGACCCGCATCACCGGCTTCGTCGACAGCGCGGTGTCGCCGATCCTGCTGGTGTTCGGGGTCGGCATGATCGCCGGCAACCTGTTGGGCGGGAAGCTCGCCGACCGCCGGCTGGTGCCGACCCTGCTCGGCTCGCTGGCGGTGCTGGCGCTGGTGCTCGGGCTGATGACGTTCGCGCTGCACAGCAAGCCGGCCGCGGTGCTGTTCACCGGCCTGCTCGGCGCGGCTGCGTTCGCCACCGTCGCGCCGCTGCAGTTGCGGGTGTTGCAGAAGGCCGAGGGTGGCGGCCAGAGCCTGGCGTCGAGCTTCAACATCGCCGCCTTCAACCTCGGCAACGCAATCGGCGCGTGGCTCGGCGGCGCGGTGATCGACCACGGTCCCGGGCTGGCGGCGGTGACCTGGGTCGCCGCGCTGGTGACCGTGCTTGGGCTGGCGATCGCGCTGTGGAGCGTGCGGCTCGATCGCCATCCACGTGTCAGCCGCCGGCCCGTGCACGGTGCCGCCGCCATCGTCCTGCTGGCCGGCGCCGCCTTCGCCACCATGCCCGCGCAAGCCAACCCGGCGCCGGATCGGCCGGTGTGGACAGCGACCTGGACCGCAAGCCCGCAACCGCTCTGGGCAGGCGATTTCGCCCTGCCGGTCAATGTGCCGTCCAGCCTGTGGAACCAGACCGTGCGCCAGGTCGCCCGGGTCAGCGTCGGCGGCGACCGCGTGCGCATGCGGCTGTCGAACGAATACGGCTCGACCCCGCTGCATGTCGGCGCTGCGCGGATCGCGCTGGCCGGCGATGGCGTCGCCACCGTTCCCGGCTCCAGCCGCGCGCTCACCTTCGGCGGCAAGACTTCCATCACCATCCCGCCGGGTGCACCAGTGGTCAGCGACCCGGTCGCGCTCGACGTGGCGGCGCTGGCGAGCCTGTCAGTCAGCCTGTACTTGCCGCGGCCGACCGCGGTGTCGACCTTCCATTGGGACGCGCGACAAACGGCGTACGTGATGGCCGGCGACCAGGTCGCGGCCGACGCGCCGGTGCCCGACTCCACCCTGTCCGCTCGCGTGTTCCTGACCTCGATCCTGGTCGAGCGCGCGGCGCCGACCCGCACAGTGGTGGCCATCGGCGACTCGATCACCGACGGCGCCACCGCGACGATGGACGCCAACACGCGCTGGCCGGACTTCCTCGCAGAACGACTGGTCGACGACGACGTCGCGGTCCTCAACGCAGGCATCTCCGGCGCGCGCCTGCTGCGCGACAAGATGGGCAGCAACGCGCTCGCGCGCTTCGAGCGCGACGTGCTGGCGCAGCCCGGGATCGCCACCGTCATCGTGCTGATCGGCATCAACGACATCAGCTGGAACTCGATGGTGTTCGCGCCGGACGACGCTCCGGTCGCCGCGGTCGAAGTCATCGCCGGCTACCGCCAGCTGATCGCCCGCGCCAGGCTCCACGGCGTCCGCATCGTCGGCGCCACGCTCACGCCGTTCGAGGGCGCGCTGCAGGACACGCCCATGGCGGGCTACTACAGCGCCGAAAAGGAACAGGTACGCCAGGCAGTCAACCGCTGGATCCGCGACAGCGGCGAGTTCGACGCGGTGATCGACTTCGACGCCGCGATGCGCGACCCGACCCATCCATCGCGGCTGCTGCCGGCCTACGACTCCGGCGACCACCTGCACCCCGGCGACGCGGGCAACCAGGCGATGGCCGAGGCCATCGATATCGATGCGCTGCTCGGCGGCGGCTGAGCCCGGCACAGGCCGCGACTGCGGACGATCAACCCCAGCGCAGCGGCTCGCTCACCACGGCAACGACGTGCCGTTGGCGTGCCAGAACGTGCCGGTCTGCTCCAGCGCCAGGGTGTCGAGCCGTTCGACCAGTTGCGCGGCCGCCTGCTCCGGGCTGACGTCACCACTGCCGCCGACCATGTCGGTGGCGACGAACCCCGGGTGCAGCAGGAACACCGCGATCCCGCGCGGCGCCAGATCGACCGCGAGCGACTTGCCGATCGCGTTCACCGCCGCCTTCGAGGCGCGGTAGCCGTAGCGCCCGCCCGAGCCGTTGTCGGCCATCGAGCCCATGCGACTGGTGATGATGCCGACCTTCGCGTTGTCGGCAAGCTTGTCCATCAACGCCTGCGCGACCCGCAACGGCCCGAGCGCGTTGACCTCGAACTGTCGGCGCATGCCGTCAAAGCCCGCGTCATTAATCTCCCCCAACGCCTCGCGCCCGAGGATGCCGGCGTTGAGCACGAGCAGGTCGATACGGGTGTCCCCGAGGCGTTCGGCCAGCGCGGCCAGTGCATCGTCGTCGGTCACGTCGACGCCGGATTCGACCTGCGCGCCGGTCGCCGCCAGCGCGTCACTGGAATTGCGGCAGGCCGCGATGACCGTGTCGCCGCGGCCGGTGAAATGCTTCGCAAGCGCCAGGCCGATGCCGCGGTTGGCGCCGGTGATCAGGACGGTCTTCATGCGGTGACTCCGTGTGGGGATCCCCGATGGATGGCGCCGTGCGCGACACCAATCAAGCCCGCCCCGCCGGCGAAACACCACGAAAAGGTCATCAATTCGATAGTTTCCGGCGGACAAACGACAACCCGGGCGGATGTAGCGGCCCTCGGCGCTGCCTACGATGCGGGCATGTGTACGAATCGCGATATCAACGAGGCCCGCATGACGATCGACCTGGACCGGCCGTACCGCCTGTCCGACAGCCAGGTGGCGCAGTTCCGGCGCGACGGCTTCATCAAGCTCAAGGACGTGTTCAACGCCGACGAGTTGCGCCACTACGGCGAAGAGATCACCCGGCTGACGATCGCGCTCAACACCCAGACCCTGCCGCTGGAGCAGCGCAGCACCTACGACCGCGCGTTCCTGCAGGTGATGAACCTTTGGCGCGAGGGCGAGCTCGTACGCGAGTTCGTGTTCGGCAAGCGCCTCGCGGGGCTGGCCGCGGCGCTGCTGCAGGTCGACGGCGTGCGCCTGTACCACGACCAGGCGCTGTACAAGGAGCCCGGCGGCGGCATCACCCCGGCCCATGCGGACCAGTACTACTGGCCGGTCGACAGCGACCGCTGCATCACCGCCTGGGTGCCGCTGCAGGCGGTGCCACAGGAGATGGGGCCGCTGGCGTTCTTCGCCGGCAGCCAGGACGTCGAGTTCGGCCGCGATCTCGGCATCTCCGACGAGAGCGAGCAATTGATCACCGCCAACATGGAAGCGCACGGCTTCCCGGTGGTCGACGCGCCGTTCGAGCTGGGCGAAGTCAGTTTCCACCTCGGCTGGACCTTCCACCGCGCCGGCCCGAACCGCTCCGATCGCCCGCGCGCGGTGATGACGGTGATCTACATCGATCGCGACATGCGCCTCAAGGCGCCGGAGAACCACATGCAGCAGGCCGACTGGGACAAGTGGTGCCCGGGTGCCGTGGTCGGCGAAGTGATCGACAGCCCGATCAACCCGGTGTTGTTCGAACCCACATGAGCGGCCCGGCCCGCCAAGTCGTCACCGGACCGGCCGCGATCGCCGACGGGCAGGGCGGCTTCTCGATCGAGACGATCGAGGTCGACCCACCCGGCCCCGGCGAGGTGCGGGTGGCGATGGCGGCCGCCGGCGTCTGCCACACCGACCACGCTTCATTGCGTTGGCCGGGTCCACTGGTGATGGGGCACGAAGGCGCCGGCCATGTCGAATCGGTCGGCGACGGCGTCCGCGGACTCGAACCCGGCCAACCGGTGCTGCTCAACTGGGCGATCCCGTGCGGTGATTGCTTCCAGTGCACGCGCGGCGCGCAGGCGCTGTGCGAACGCACCCATGAACTCGACGTGCCACGCCTGGGCAGCAGCCGCGCGCATGCCGGCGCCACCCGGCTGCGCGGCGAACCGGTCGCGCGCTCGTTCCACCTCGGCACCTTCGCCACCCACACGCTGGTGCGCGTCGGGGCGGTGACGCCGCTGCCACCCGACTTGCCCTTGGATGCCGCCTGCATCCTCGGGTGCGCGGTCATGACCGGGGTCGGCTCGGTGGTCAACGTCGCCGCGGTCGCGCCGGGCGAGTCGGTCGCGGTGATGGGTTGCGGCGGAGTCGGCCTCAACGTGGTGCAGGGTGCGCGGCTGGCCGGTGCGACAACGATCATCGCGATCGACCGGCAGCCATCGCGATTGCAGCGCGCGCGCGAACTCGGCGCCACCGATTTGATACTGGCCACCGACGATGACCCCCAGGCGGTGGTCGACGCGGTTCGTGCACTCAGCGACGGGCGCGGTGTCGACCACGCGTTCGAGGCGACCGGCGTGCCGGCACTCGCGTTCCTGCCGCTGCAGCTGGTGCGCAATGGCGGCAACGCGCTGCAGGTCAGCGGCGCGCACGGCGACGGCTGCGTCGAACTGCCGCGTTTCTTCTGGAACAAGCGCTACCTGACGCCGCTCTACGGCGACTGCGTGCCCGCGCGCGACTTCCCGCGATTGTTCGCGTGGGTCGCCCAAGGCAAGCTCGAACTCGACTCGCTGGTCAGCCACCACTATCCACTGGACGGCCTCGACCGGGCCTTCGCCGACATGCTCGACGGCCACAGCGCAAAAGGAGTATTGCGAATCGCATGAACAGCAAACCCACCCCGTTCCGCACCGTCGAGCGCTCCAACCTCGGCATCCCGATGGACGGCCTGGAGTTCGTGACGGTCAAGAGCCGCGCCCTGGGCCAGCGCGCCGACGTCACCTTCCACGTCCCGCCGCAGGCGCGCGGCTGCACCGACCTGCCGGTCGTGATGCTGCTGCACGGCGTCTACGGTTCGCACTGGGCATGGGCACTCAAGGGCGGCGCGCACGTGACCGCGCAGCGGCTGATCGACGAGGGCGCATTGCCGCCGGTAATGCTGGTGATGCCGTCCGACGGCCTGTGGGGTGACGGATCGGGTTACGTCGCCCATGGCGGCCAGGATTTCGAACGCTGGATCATCGACGAGGTGCCGCAACTGGCGACGCAACTGGCGGCCGGTTGCACGCCGCGCTCGCCGCTGCTGGTGGCCGGGCTGAGCATGGGCGGCTTCGGCGCGTTGCGGCTGGCCGGCAAGTACCCCGACCGCATCACCGCGGCGGCCGCGCATTCGGCGGTGACCGACCTCGCCCAGCTCGACGATGCGATCGAGGAAAGCCGCGACGACTGGAGCGATGCCTGCGCCGACCGCACCGTGCTCGCCGCACTCACCAACGCACGCGGAAAGTTACCGCCGATCCGCTTCGACTGCGGTCGCGGCGACGGTCTTTCGGCGGCCAACTTCGCCCTGCACCAGTCGTTGCAGGACGCCGGCATCGCGCACGAATACGCGCAGCGCAACGGTGACCACGATTGGGACTACTGGACCCTCGCACTGGAGGACACGTTGCGCTTCTTCGGCGACGTCCTGCGTGGCGAGCGGCCCGCAACCGGAGAAGATCACGCATGAGAAACGCGCGCATGACCGGAACACGCATGACCCTCGCCCGAAACCTGGCCGGCTGGACCCTCGCGATGGGAATGCTGGCGATAACGGCGGCATGCTCACCTGCGCCTCCCGAACCGGCAACCGAAGCAACCGCGGCGCCTGTCGACGACGCGCCGACACCCGCGCTGGCCAAGGCCGGCGAGGAAGTCTTCTACCACGTGTTCATGCGCAGCTTCCGCGACAGCAACGGTGACCGCATCGGCGATCTTCCCGGGCTGACCGCGCAACTCGGCTACCTGCGCGAGCTCGGCATCACCTCGATCCTGCTGACCCCGCTGCAACCGTCGCCGTTCTACCACAACTATTTCGCCACCGACTTCGAGGCGATCGAGCCGGCGTACGGGACGATGGAGGACTACACCGCCTTCGTCCGCGCCGCCCACGCGCACGGCCTGAAGGTCTACCTCGACCAGGAGATCCAGTACGTCGGCGAGGGCCACCCGTGGCTGGAGCAGTCGCGCGGAAAACCCGACGCGCCGTTCGCCGACTACCTGCTGTGGCGCGACCCGGCGCACACCGAGCCGGAGCCCTTCCTCGAGCAGGCCCGCTGGGAGGGTTACGACGGCCGCCACATCGCCATCGCGATGGTCGACATGAACCAGCCCGCAGTGAAGCGCTACTTCGAGGAGATGCTGCTGGCCTGGGCCGACCCCCACGGCGATGGCAGCGGCCGCGACGGCGTCGACGGGTTCCGCATCGACCACATGATGGACGACCTCGACCACAAGGGCCTGGCCACCAACCTGTTCGCCGACTTCTGGACGCCGATCTTCGACACCCTGCGCGAGCGCCGTCCCGGCTTCCGCATCCTCGCCGAGCAGAGCGACTGGGGCTTCGGCGAGGACTGGCTGGTCGAGGGCGATGCCGACCTGGTGTTCGCGTTCCCGCTGCGCGGCGCGCTGATCGAACTCGACAAGTCCGACATCGTGGAGGCCGCGCACAAGACCGCGGCGATCACGCCCGCCGGCAAGGGCCAGATCGTATTCCTCGAAAACCACGACACCGACCGTTTCATGTCGCTGCTCGAGCGCGACGGCGATACCGACGATGCACCGGCCCGCGCGCGCGCCGGCGCCGCACTCGCGCTGCTGATGCAGGGCGAGCCGCTGCTCTACTACGGGCAGGAACTCGGCATGCGCGCCATCACCCGCACCGGCACGCTGTCCGACTCCGCGCACATCCCGCTGCGCGAGGCGATGCGCTGGTCGGCCGACCTCGACGCGCCGGGCTCGGCAACCTGGTACGAGGGCGAACAACCGTGGTGGACCGACCGCTACAACCGCTCCAACGATGGCATCTCGGTCGAGGAACAGGACGCCGACGCGGGCTCATTGCTCAACTGGTACCGCCGCCTGCTCGCACTGCGCCAGTCGCGCCCGGAACTGCGCAATGGCGACCAGCAATTCGCCTGCCCCGACAGTCCCGGCATCGTCTGCCTGCTGCGCACCTCCGGCACCCAACGCACGTTGCTGCTGGCCAACCTTGGCACCACGCCCGCCGGTCCCGGACTCGACGCCGCGCTGGCCGGCGATACATGGACCGACCTGCTCGACGGTGGCACAGTCGACCCGACCCAGCCCCTGCCCGCCATGGCCGTCCGGATACTCGGTTCGCCCTGAGCACTCCACCCACGGACGTCGACATGCCCCTGCCCCATCTCGACCGTCCCCTCTGCGAACCGGTGGAACTGCGACCCGGCACCGGCCTGCGGCTGGAACGGGTCCGCCAGGGCGCCGATGCCGGCATCACCACGCCGTTCCCGCACTACCACGACGTGCATGAGCTGGTGCTGTTCGGCAACGTGCGCGGCGACTTCCTCGCCGATGGCTGGCGTTACCCGCTGGAGCCGGGCTGCATCGCCTTCGTACCGTCGATGCGCCAGCACGACTTCACCCTGGAGCCCGGCCCGCGTGACTGGGTGCTGCTGCAGGTCGACGCCATCGCCGGTGAGACCCTCGCCCGCGAACCCGGACTCGAGCGCCTCGCGCAGGCGTTCTGCGCCCTGCCCGGCCCGAGGTTGCGGCAACGCATCGGCCAGATCGCGGAATGGCTGGGCGAACTGCGCAGCGACGATCCGCTGGCGCTGCCGCTGCTCACCGCGCTGCTGCACGCGGCGGTCCGTGCCCCGCTGATCGAAGGCGGCAAGCTCCCCGGCGACAGCGACAGCCTCGAACGGTTGCGCCCCGCGATCGAACGGCTGCGTCGCGACCCGGCCAACGCACCCGCCGCCGAACAGGCCGCGGCACTTTGCGCGCTCGCGCCGGCCTACTTCAGCCGCCGCTTCAAGCAGCAGGTCGGCATGGCCTGGAGCGAGTACGTACGCACCCATCGCCTGCACCTGGCCAGCCAGCGCCTGCTCGACAGCGACCGCACCGTCAGCGACATCGCCTACGGACTGGGCTTCTCGACCCCGTCGCATTTCGGCGAACTGTTCCACCGCCGCTTCGGAATGACGCCGGTGGATTACCGGCGCGCCGGCCGGGCACACCAGGCCGATCCGCCCGCCGGATCCGGCGACTGTCATCATTGACCCCGCCAAAATACGGCGCACCCCATTACACGAAGGCAACCGCATGGCGATGTCCGAAGACGATATCCAGAAGGGCTGGATCTACCGCACCAGCCACCAGCAGGAGCGGCTGGTGCTGGGCTGGGACCGCGACGGCAACGTGGTGTACTGCTCGAAAGGCAAGAACCCCGACGCGCCGTTCCACAACTGCCACGTGCGCATCACCACCCGCAAGTTCGCCCAGCGCGCGATCGGCAAGCTGCGCCAGGTCGACGACGTGCAGCCGTACATCGTCGCCAACAAGGCGACCACGGTGGTGGTGCGCTAGCCGCGTCGATTCCAATTTGTGCCGGCGGCATCGCCGTCCGCGGAATGACGCGTTGCCCGCCTGTACAGGCGGGTGATGACTTCCGGAGCTTTCCAGCGCCCCTCCGCAAGCCTAGTCTGGCGGGACATTCTTCCCGGTTTCCCGCCCCCATGTCCCGACTCCCCCGCCGCTCGCTGCTCTCGCTGACCCTGTCCGCCGTCCTCGCCACCGGGCTGGCCGCCTGTTCGCCCGGCACCGACCGGACCGCCGGCGCCCCGGTAGCCGTCAGCACGACGCCCGCTACCGATACCGCCACGACGGCGCCGGCGCTCGGCAGCTTCGGCTTCGACATCGCCGGGATGGACCGCGAGGTCGCGCCGGGCGACGACTTCTATCTGTACGCCAACGGCGGCTGGATGGAGACCACGCAGATCCCGTCGGATCGCTCCAGCTTCAACAGCTTCACCAGGATCGTGGTCGACACCGAGAAGAACGTCCGCACGATCATCGAGGACGCCGCCGCCGACGACGCACAGGGTCCGATGCGCAAGGTCGGCGACTACTACACCGCGTTCATGGACGAGGCCGGGATCGAGGCCAGGGGCATCGCGCCGCTGCAGCCCGAGCTGGATGGAATCGCGGCGATTGCCGACAAGCGGGCGCTGGCGACCGAACTGGGCAGCCAACTGCGCGCCGACGTCGACCTGCTGAATGCCACCGACTACTACACCGACCGCCTGTTCGGCCTGTGGGTGTCGCAGGACCTGCACCAGCCGGACCGCAACGTACCGTATCTGGTGCAGGGCGGCCTGGGCATGCCCGACCGAAGCTTCTACCTCGACGGCGGCCGCATGGCCGAGTTGCGTACGGCCTATCAGGCGCACGTCGCGAAGATGCTGGAGCTGGCCGGGATCGACGATGCCGCGCGCAAGGCCGAGCGTATCGTCGCGCTGGAAACCGCCATCGCCAAGGTGCATGCGACCCAGGAGCAGACCAACAACGTCGAGGCCGGCGCCAACGCGTGGACCGCGGCCGACTTCCCGACCAAGGCGCCGGGTCTCGACTGGGATGCATTCCTGCAGGCGGCGGGGCTCGGCGAACAGCAGGACTTCATCGCCTGGCAGCCCGACGCCGTCGCCGGCATCTCGAAGCTGGTCGCCTCGCAGCCGCTGGACACCTGGAAGGAGTACCTCGCCTTCCACGCCATCGACCGCGCCGCATCGACCCTGCCCAAGGCGTTTTCCGACGCGCAGTTCGACTTCTACGGCAAAACCCTCAACGGCACCCCGCAGCAGCGCGACCGCTGGAAGCGCGCGGTCAGCGCGACCAACACCGCGCTCGGCGAGGCGGTCGGGCAGGAGTACGTCAAGCGCCACGTCAGCGCCGAGACCAAGGCGCGCGCCGAGGCGATGGTGGACAACATCGTCGCCGCGTTCGGCAAGCGCATCGATGCGCTGGAATGGATGAGCGACGAGACCAAGGCGCAGGCCCGGGCCAAGGTCGCCGGGTTGACGGTCGCGCTGGGTTACCCGGACAGCTGGCGCGACTACGGCGCGCTGCAGGTCAAGCCCGACGATGCGCTGGGCAACGCGCAACGCGCGTCCGCCTTCGAGTACCAGCGCAACCTCGCCAAGCTCGGCCAGCCGGTCAACCACGACGAGTGGTACATGCTGCCGCACACGGTCAACGCGCTGAACGTGCCGCTGGAGAACCGCCTGATCTTCCCGGCCGCGATCCTGCAGCCGCCGTTCTTCGACCCCAACGCCGACGACGCGGTCAACTACGGCGCAATCGGCGCGGTCATCGGCCACGAGATCAGCCACAGCTTCGACAACCTCGGCGCGCTGTTCGACAAGGACGGCAAGCTGCACAACTGGTGGACGCCCGAAGACCTCGAGCGGTTCGAAGCCGCGGGTGACGCACTGGCCGCGCAGTTCAGCCAGTACAAGGCATTCGACGACCTGTCGGTCAACGGCAAGCTGAGCCTGGGCGAGAACATCGCCGACGTCGCCGGCCTCGCCACCGCCTACGACGCCTACCGGCTGTCACTGCAGGGCAAGCCGGGCGAGACGCTGGAGGGCTTCAGCCCCGACCAGCGCTTCTTCCTCGGCTTCGCCCAGGCCTGGCGCGGCAAGTACCGCGAGGCCGCGCTGCGCAACGCGATCCTGACCGACGTGCACGCCCCCGGCCGGTTCCGCGCGCAGACGGTGCGCAACCTCGACGCTTGGTACCCGGCGTTCGAGGTCAAGGAAGGACAGGCGCTGTACCTGGCGCCGGAAGACCGGGTCAAGGTCTGGTAGCGGATGCGGGTGATTGGCGGCACACCGGCGACGGGCCGACAGATGAGACAGGCACCACGATGACGACGCCCGACATGATCGGCTGGGGCGCCTCGGCGATCCTGATCGCGACCCTGGCCCGCCAGGGCTGGCACCAGTGGAAGGACCCGGATCCGCGCGGGGTGTCGCATTGGTTGTTCCTCGGCCAGATATCGGCCTCGGTCGGCTTCATCGCCTACAGCTGGCTGCTGCACAACATGGTCTTCATCGTCACCAACAGTCTGATCCTGGTGACTGCGGTCGTCGGCCAGCTGGTGTTCCTGCGCGCCCGGCGCAAGTCGAAGCGCGCCGGACGATAAACGCGCGGCGTGCGTCAGCGTGCGATGCAGGTCTGGCCGGCCCAGAGGTGGATGACGCTGGCGTTGTCATCGTCCGAATCGAGCAGGCCGGCCACGCCGCCGGCGGTGAACTCGGTGCCCAACGTGGTCGAATCGATCTGCACCACCGAGCCGCCGCTTTCGAGCGCAGTGCGGGTGGAACCGATCGCCAGTCCGTCGACGGTCGACACGCCGGAGCCATCCGGCCCGACCGACCAGCCGACGAACGCGTCGTCGACGAACCACGTCGCCAACCCGCCCGGCCAGCGCACCCGGGTCGCGCCGCACTCGTTGTTATCGCCCTCGTCGACCGGCGCAGCGCCGATGACCTTCCGAAGCGTTGCCAGCGTTTCAGCCTTGCCGGTGCCGAACGCGATCGGACGCGCCGAGCCTGATGGCGACACGAAGATGCGCAGGCCCTCGCCTTCCAGCGCCAGCCGCGCCGCGGGCGGCTCCGAGGCGGAAGGCGCCGATGCGACGGCGCCCGATACCTCGGGCGACCCCGTCTCCTCACTCGATTGCGAACCGGGCTTTGGCGCCGTCGCGGTGCGGCTGAAGCACTGCGGCCCGACATCGTGGTTCCACTCGTCGGCATTCCACGGCCCACCGCGTGCCTGGACCTGCGCGGTATCGGTGACGAACTCCGCGCACAGGGTGTAGTTGCGCCCGCCATCCACCGTGTAGTCGTATGCGTTGCCGGTGACCGGATCGGCGATCGACAGTTGCTGGCCGGGCTGCGCGGCGAGGGTGGCGAGGTCCGGCGGCACCGTGGCGTTGGCCTGCACATAGGTGTCGATCGCCTGGACGATGCGGTTCAACTCGTCGATGCGGCGACTGTCCAGCCGGCCGTCGCGCTGCACCGACGGCGAGTCCATCACCAGCACCGCGACCACTACGGTCGCCAGCACCACCACGCTGGCGACGATCGCCAGCCAGCGTCCGGAACGGTCCTGCTTCGGGTCGATGCTCACGATTCCGCCTCCTCGCGACGCAGGTCGCGCAGGTAGTAGCCGAAGATCGCGCCGGCGATCGCCCCGACCACCAGCACCTTGAGCACGAAGCGCAGCGACAACTCGCCGCCCAGCAGGTTGTAGACCAGGGTGATGAGGTCGCCGATCAGGATCGTGGCGGCGAGGAACAGGGTCAGGTAGGTCAGCCAGCGCCGCACCGCCGACAGGCGCCGGGCCGGGTTGCGCGCCATGTCCTGGCCGAGGTGGCGGGCGACGAACAGGAACACCGGGAAGGCGATCACCAGCGACGCCACCGACCAGCGCATCGAGTGCGCGGCATTCCGGACCGCGTACGCCGGATCGGCCGCATCGGGCAGGAACCGGTTGATCAGGTCGAACAGCAGGCTGCCCAGCTGGTACGCCGACAGATACAGCGTCGCGAACAGCACCAGGTAGAGGAAGGCCTCACGCGGCGAGAGGTAGGGGCGCGGCCTTGGCACCGGCAGCGGGAACTCGACGTCGGCGTAGGCGTCGAGTGCGTCGCGGGCCTGCTCCGGCGTCCACCCGGCGCCGGCCAGCGCAGTTCCGATCGACTCTTTGGAGGCGCCCGCGGCGAGCGCCTCGCGTACGAATACATCCAGATCCTGCGTGCCTGCGGCCATGCCTGCTCCTCATCGGGGACATCGGTCCCCGGAATCTAGCAGGCCGGCGTGATGTGCCGCGTGGCCGCCGCGTGGTGCCGCGGGTCAGCCGTCGCGGCGCGGCAGCTTCCAGTCCGGACGGATGAAGTGGCAGGTGTAGCCCTCCGGGAGCCGCTCCAGGTAATCCTGGTGCTCCGGTTCGGCTTCCCAGAAGTCACCGGCAGGCTCGAGCTGGGTCACCACCTTGCCGGGCCACAGGCCGGACGCGTCGACGTCGGCGATGGTGTCCTCGGCGACGGCCTTCTGCTCCGGCGAGGTGTAGAAGATCGCGGACCGGTACGACGTGCCGAGATCGTTGCCCTGGCGGTTTTCGGTGGTCGGGTCGTGGATCTGGAAGAAGAACTCCAGCACCTGCCGATAGCTGGTCTGCGCCGGGTCGAACACGATCTCGATCGCCTCCGCATGGCTGCCATGGTTGCGGTAGGTCGCATTGGGCACGTCGCCGCCGCTGTAGCCGACCCGGGTCGAAACCACTCCGGGCTGCTTGCGGATCAGGTCCTGCATGCCCCAGAAACAGCCGCCGGCGAGAATCGCCTTTTCCGTACTCATCGAATGTCCTCCACCTGGTCGAGATAGGCGCCGTAACCCTGGGCGTCCATCTCCTCGCGGGGAATGAAGCGCAGCGACGCGGAGTTGATGCAATAGCGCAGGCCGCCGCGGTCCGGCGGGCCGTCGGGGAACACGTGGCCGAGGTGGCTGTCGCCGTGGGTCGAGCGCACCTCGATGCGGGTCATGCCGTGGCTGGTGTCGCGCAACTCGCTGACATGGGCCGGCTCGATCGGCTTGGTGAAGCTCGGCCAGCCGCAGCCGGACTCGAACTTGTCCGAAGACGCGAACAGCGGCTCGCCGGACACGATGTCGACATAGATGCCGGGGTGCTTGTTGTCCAGGTACTCGCCGCTGCCGGGCGCTTCGGTGCCGCTGTGCTGGGTGACGCGGAGCTGCTCGGGGGTGAGGCGGGCGATGGCGTCGGGATCCTTGCTGTACCGGGACATGCGAATTTCCTGATGCGGGGGGACACCCGACTGGATGGGGATCGCCGGGCCAAACTCAACATCCCCGCGGGCCTCTGCTAACGTCGCCGCACACACCGTCAGGCCCGCCGATGACCCCGCTGCGCACCGTCCGCGTCACCCGCTACGTCACCCCGCTGCGCGAGGGCGGCTCGATGCCGGCGGTCGTCGAGGCCGACGACGACGGCCTGTACGTGCTCAAGTTCCGCGGCGCCGGCCAGGGTGCGCGGGCACTGGTCGCCGAAATGGTGGTGGGCGAGCTCGCCCGCGCGCTCGGCCTGCCGGTACCGGAGATCGTGCTGGTCGAACTGGACCCGGAACTCGCCCGCACCGATCCCGACCCGGAAATCCAGGAACTCATCCGCGCCAGCGCCGGCCTCAACCTCGGGCTCGACTACCTTCCCGGCTCGGTCAACTTCGATCCCGCCGCCGAGCAGCCCGACAGCGCACTCGCCTCCGCAGTGGTCTGGCTCGACGCGTTCACCAGCAACGTCGACCGCACCTACCGCAACACCAACCTGCTGATCTGGCACCGCGCGCTGTGGCTGATCGACCACGGCGCGGCGCTGTATTTCCACCATGGCTGGGATGGCTCGGCCGATGCTGCCGACAGCCGCTTCCCGATGATCCGCGACCACGTGTTGCTGCCGCTGGCCGACGAACTGGAAGCCGCCGACGCGCGCCTTGCCCCATTGGTCACGCGCGAACTGCTGCAGGCCATCCTCGCCCGCGTACCGGACAGCTGGCTCGCCGATGCCGATGCGTGGGCCGACCCGGCCACCCAGCGCGCGGCCTACGTCGAGTTCCTGTTGCAACGCCACGCGCAGCGCCGTGGCTTCATCGAGGAGGCCCTGCATGCACGCGGCTGACAGCTACGACTACGCGCTGATCCGGGTGGTGCCGAGGGTGGAGCGCGGCGAGTTCATCAATGCCGGGGTGATCGTGTCCTGCGAGTCGCGGCAGTTCCTGCAGGCACGCGTCGAAGTCGACGAGTCGCGCCTGCGCGCGCTCGATCCGGCGATCGACATCGACACCGTGCGGCGCCACCTGCAGGCGATCGTGCGGATCTGCGACGGCGCCCCCGATGCCGGACCGATCGCACGCCTGCCGCGTCGCGCGCGCTTCCACTGGCTGACCGCCACGCGCAGCTCGATCATCCAGACCTCGCCGACCCACATGGGCCGTTGCGTCGACCCCGGGGGATCGATCGATCGGTTGTTCGAGCAGATGGTTTCAACCTGAACGCCAGCAGCGCTGAACAGGCGGATTTCACGATCGCCTAGCCGGTTTTTAACAACCGCCATGACAGCCTCGGGGTGGCAAAAACGCAACACCGATGCACCGGACGCATCTCCCCCACGCCACTTCAGGAGCATCGCCATGACACGTTTCAAGCTTTCGACACTGGCCCTCGCGCTGCTGGGCAGCCTGGCCCTCACCGCCTGCGACAACAGCGTCGACACCGCAGCCACGGACGCCTATCCGGCCGATACCACCGCAGCGACACAGCCGGTCGACGACACCGCGCAGGAAGGCATCACCGATCCGACGACCGATCCGTACGCCACTGACGACGCCACCACCACCATGGGTGACGCGAGTGTCCCGACCGAGGATCCGATGATCGACCAGGATCCGAGCCTGGCGCCGGAAACCGACCCGATGGACCAGGACGACAGCGAACTCGATTCGACCGATCCAACCGACGAACCGACACCGCAGCTCTGACGGACGCGGAATAACGAAAAAGGGGGCGCGAACTCTTCGCGCCCCCTTTTTTTGTGCAGGTTGCGGAGGCCACCGTGGGCCCGGTTACTTCTTCCCCACCAGCCAGTCCATGCCCTCGGCCTCGTCACGGAACACGCGCGCCTGCAGCCCCGCGGCGACCGCGGAAATCTCGCAGTACATGATCTGGTCCAGTGCAAAAGGTTTGACGTGGGCGATGAGGACCCCTTCCAGCCCGTGGCCCTTCATCCGCGCCACCAGCCCCTTCCATTCCGACGCCGACAGCTCCTCGCCCTCCAGCTCGTCGATGAGCAACAGTCCGGATGGCCGCCGCCGGGCGAGTTCTTCCGCGATCGCCTCCCAGTAACCGACCGTCGACGACAGCGTGCGCACGCCGATGACCCGCGCCCGCAGCACGTTGTTGTCGCAATCGGAAAAACGGATCAGGAATTCTTGTCCCATGGGCCTTTCCCGGTGCTCGCGGATGCGCCGGTTGTGGGTTGCAGAATACTCCGCCACGACCGCGGCGGCTGCGCCTGGCGATCTATCCGCCTGCGTTCAACAACGCCGTCAGCGGATTGGCCGGGTCAGCCAGCAACTTCACGGTCAACGCCAGCGCCATGATCACCAGCAGTGGCCGGATCATCCTGCCGCCGATGCGCAGCGTCAGGTGCGCACCGACCTGGCCGCCGGCGATGCTCGCCACCGCCATCAGCAGGCCGATCATCCACAACACCTGGCCGCCGATTACCAGCGTGATCAGCGCGGCGATGTTGCTGGCCAGGTTGAGGAGCTTGGCGTGCGCGGTCGCCGATACCAGTCCCAGACCGAACAACGCGACCAGCGCGGTGGTCAGGAACGAGCCGGCGCCGGGGCCGAAGAAACCGTCATAGAAACCGATCGCGGTAACGATGCCGACCAGCGCGCCGATCCCCAGCCGGCTGTGCCGGTCCTCCTCGGAGGCCTTCGGCGCAACGGTGAAATAGATCACCATCAGCATCAGCAGCACCGGGATCAGCCCGGCGAGGAACGCGGGATCGACCCGTTGCAGCACCCACGCGCCGACCGCCGAGCCGAGGAAGGCACCGATCGCCGGCTTGCGGAAGCGCCGGAAATCGATCCGCCCCTTGCGCGCGAACGCGATCACCGCGCTGGCGGTGCCGAAACTGCTCTGCAACTTGTTGGTGGCGATCGCGTGGACCGGCGGCACCCCGGCCGCCATCAACGCCGGGATCGTCAGCAGCCCGCCGCCACCGGCAATCGCGTCGATCACCCCCGCCACGAACGCCACCAGCATCAGCAGGGCGATGACTTCGATGCCAAGTTCCATAGATGCTGTCCGGATGATCGACGGGTCGGCATTATCGGCCATCGGCACAAACCAACCCATGCACTGGAATCCCGATGACCGAGATCGCCATCCTCACTCCCGACCCGTCCGATGCCACCTTCGCGGCCCTGTGGCCGGGCGTCCTTGAGCGCCTGCAGCGCGCATTGGCCGGCGCCGGCGTGCGCGCGGTGCCGACACCGTGGACCGACCACGTCGACGACGCCAGCAGACTGGAACGGTTCCCGCTGGTGCTGCCGCTGATCGTGTGGGGTTACCACTACGTGCCCGACCGCTGGCTGCAGGCTTGCCGGAGCTGGCAGGTCGCCGGCATCGCGCTGGCCAACCCGGCCGAGGTGCTGGCGTGGAACGCGGACAAGCGCTACCTGGACCGGTTCGCGCAGCGCGGCATCGCGGTACCGCCGACCGCGTGGACGCAGCGGGTGACGGCCGACCGGATCGAAGCCGCGTTTACCAGCACCGGCGCCGAACAGTTGATCGTCAAGCCGACCGTCTCCGGCGGCGGCTGGAAGACCCGCCGCCTGCGTCGCGGCGACGCACTCGACGAAGTGACGCACGACATCCCGGTCGGCGCCGCAATGATCCAGCCCTACCTGCCGACCATCGAGACCGAGGGCGAAACCTCGCTGCTGTTCTTCGGCGGCCGCTTCAGCCACGCCGTCAACAAGCGGCCGGTCGCCGGCGAGTTCCGCA
The DNA here is from genome assembly GCF_052547215.1 of Lysobacter sp. F6437. Classification (NCBI taxonomy): domain Bacteria; kingdom Pseudomonadati; phylum Pseudomonadota; class Gammaproteobacteria; order Lysobacterales; family Lysobacteraceae; genus Lysobacter; species Lysobacter sp. F6437. Next base: position 105,287 of record NZ_JBQWRB010000003.1, on the reverse strand, counting down.
TCCAGGTGCAGTACGGCGGGATCTACACGCCGGTGCCGACGCCGCCCGCCGGCGCGCTCGCACTGGCGGAGCAGACGCTGGCCGCGATCGATGCGCCGCTGCTGTACGCCCGCATCGACACCGTGCCCGACGCCGACGGCCGCTGGCTGCTGATGGAGGCCGAACTGATCGAGCCGGATTTCTACCTGGACACCGCGCCGCAAGCCGGCACGGCATTCGGGCGGGCGGTGGCCGAACTTATTGGAGGAAGCGATCGAGTTCCGCCGGCTCCGGAACCCGGCACTGCGCCCGTCGCCCGAACCAGCGATAGCGGTTCCGCGCGGTAAACCGGTAGCCGCGATCGCGCAACGCGCGAGGCACCGCAAGCAGCAGTTTCGCCACCACGCGCCAGCCGCCGCCGAGTCCGTGCAGGACCCGCCCGATCGCGTCCGTGTCGGTCCAGGCGCCCGCTTCGTCGACCAGCAGGAACGACAGAGGATCGTCGGGATCGAGTCCATGGCGCGACAGCAGCTCGCGCCCGGAGGCCGACTGCATCGTCGCAAACCGGTACCGCCCCTTGCGGTCGTAGCGCAGCAGGAACCGCACCCAGCCGTTGCACAACACGCAGACGCCATCGAAGACGATGACCGCGCCGTCAGAGCGGCTCGACATGCAGCCACCCCCGGTAATGCACCAGCAGGCCGACCCACGGCAACGCGGCGCGGACATCGAAGGTGTAGCGCCCATCCACTTCCGATTCGCAAGCCACGACCGCGCCGAAGGCACGCGCCGGCAGCGCCACGCCCAGCGCGCGCACGCGGCGCACCCGCCAGACCAGCCGGCCGTGTTCGACACCGAGGCGGAAGCCGAACGTCACCAGGCCCAGCCGCTCGCACAGCAGGCCGTCGGACGCCCACAGGCGCGAGCGCATCGAGTGGCCGCCGATGTGCCGGGTCCAGCGTTCCACCGCCGGGTCCGACACGATCTCGACCGCCACTGGCCCGTGGCCCGCCGGCGGCAGCCGCGTGGCCCAGCCACACAGGCGCGACAACGCACCGCGTCCACGTTCCACCTGCACCTCACCGGCATACACCATCGTCCCCGAACGCAGGTGCAGATGCTGCACGCTCGATGGCAGTCCGACGAAATCGGCGTCAACAAGCTGGCGGAAGACCGGCACCGCCGCATCGGTGGATGTTCCAACAGCGGGCGTCATGACGCGACTCCTGATGACCCGGTATCGCCCACCATTGCGCTCGCGGTGGCGGACTCCGATTCCGGGAGATGCGCAGGCGCCGGCCGGCCGCATGCGTCAAGCGACTCCAGGAACGCCGTCGGCAATGCGAAAGTGCCAAACCATCCGCGGCGCGTCCCGGTAAGCACGCGCAGCATCTGGCCACGCCCGACCGGCAGGCGCGACGCCGGATGGAACACGCGGTCCCGCACCCGTGCCAGTCCATCGCGTTCGGACTGGAACAGGGGCGTCAGCCAGCGGCTCCAGAAATGATAGATGCCGATGTGGTCGCGACGGCTGCGTGCGTAGCGGTCCAGCGCCACCTCGACGGGGCTGTCGCTGCGCAACTCGTCGCGCAACGCGCGGGCGTCGAGCAGCGCCATGTTCACGCCCTGCCCCAGTTGCGGGCTCATCGCGTGGGCCGCATCACCGAGCAACACGGCGCGACCGCGATGCCAGCGCGCATGCACGGTATCGCGGTATCGGGCCTGCGCCAGGCCATCAGGCACCGGCGTGCCGTGGAGCCGCGACAGCGCGTCGGGCCACACTGCGGCGATGGCCGCATGCCAAGCCGGCGCATCGACGCCGGCTTCGGCCAGTTCGGCCACCGGCAGGCTCCAGAAAAAGCTCAGGCGCGGCGTCGGATCATCCGGGCGGGTGCCCACCGGCAGCATTCCGATCATCCGCCGCGCGCCGACGTAGCGTTGCTGCAACTCGTCGGCCCACGGCCAGTCGCCGGCCGGCACTAGGCACCACTGCGCACCCCACGGGTACGGCCGGTCGAGCCGGGCTGCGGCCACCTGCGTCCGCAGCGAAGACGCCGCACCGTCGGCGACGACCACCAAGTCGAAGCCTTGGTAGCGCCGACCGGCCGCGTCGGTCACCGCGCCCGCCTCGTGATCGACCGCGACGATGCGCGTGCCGCAGTGCAACTGGCGGCCTTCGCACCACGCCGAGTCGAGTACCGAGAACAAGGCGCCGCGCTGCACGCCCAGCCCCGACAGACGGGGATCGAGCTCGTGGTAGCGCATGTCCATCACCGCGCGGCCGGCGGCAGTTTCGCCGTACAGCCGCGACACCGTGGCGCCGTGCCGCCGCAGGGTGTCCAGCAACCCCAGCTCCCACAGCACCAATTGCCCGACCGGCTGCAGCAGGAAGCCGGCCCCGACCGGGCCGAGCGTCGCGGCCTGCTCGAACACCTCGACCTCGTGGCCATCACGCGACAGCATCAGGGCGACGGCCTGTCCGCCGGTGCCGTACCCCACCACCGCCACCCGCAATCTGCGCACTGTTCCCCCTGCCTCCGTGCCGTGTACAGGGCGAATGGTAGCGGCGGAATGGTCGCAGGGCCGCACGCCGGCGTCGCGCTCGGCCGGAAGACCTCCCGAGGCTGCCGCGCCTACGTCGCGGGAGGCGCCTCGTCGAGCGGAACCTCGCCCCCGGTGGGGGCCGCAGCGTCCACCGGGGGTGGCGGTGCTGCCGGCGTCTCCGGAGTCACCCGCCAGATCGTGTTCGACAGGTCGTCGGCGACGATCAGCGCGCCGCGCGGGTCGACGGTCACGCCAACCGGTCGGCCATAGGTGGTGCCGTCGACGTTGAAACCACTGACGAAGTCGACCGGATCGCCCGCCGGCCGGCCGTTGCGGAACGGCACGAACACGACCTTGTAGCCGACCGGTTCGGCGCGGTTCCAGCTGCCGTGCTCGCCGACGAACGCGCCGTTGGCGAACGCGCCGCCCATCGCCGGGATCGAGAAGTCGAGCCCCAGCGCCGCAACGTGCGAACCCAACGCGTAGTCCGGCTTGATCGCCGAGGCGACCTTCTCCGGGTCCTGCGGCATCACCCGCGGGTCGACGTTCTGGCCCCAGTAGCTGTACGGCCAGCCGTAGAAGCCACCCTCGCGCACCGAGGTCAGGTAGTCGGGCACCAGGTTCGGCCCGAGCTCGTCGCGCTCGTTGACCACCGCCCACAGCTGGTCGGTGCCGGGCAGGATCGCCAGCGCGGTGGGGTTGCGCAGGCCGGTCGCGTACACCTTGTGCGCGCCGGTCGCGGGATCGAAGCGCCACACTTGCGCGCGCTCGACCTCGGCGTCCATGCCGCGCTCGGTGATGTTGCTGTTGGAACCGATGCCGACGTACAGGAACCGCCCGTCCGGACTGGCGGTCATCGCCTTGGTCCAGTGGTGGTTGATCGCCGACGGCAGGTCGGCGACCTTGACCGGCGCGCCGCTGGCCTGAGTCTGCCCCTCGCGGTAGTCGAACCGCACCAGCGCGTCCTGGTTGGCGACATACAGCGCGTTGCCGATCAGCGCCAGCCCGTACGGCGCGTTGAGGTTTTCGGCGAACACCGACTGCAGCTCGTAGGTGCCGTCGCCGTCGGCATCGCGCAGCAGGCTCAGGCGGTTGCCACCCTTGACCGAGGTGTTGCCGGCGGCCTTGATCGGTCCGGCGATGATGTCCTTGGGTTTCAGTTTGGCCGCGTTGCCGCCGCGGCCCTCGGCCACCAGGATGTCGCCGTTGGGCAGCACCAGTGTCTGCCGCGGGATCTTCAGGCCGGTCGCGATCGCGGTGATCCGGTAGCCCTCGGGCACCACCGGTCGGCGATCGCCCCACTCGCCCGGGCTGGCGATGACCATGCTCGGCAGCAACCCGCGCTGCGGCTTCGGCAGGGTCGGGTCGGCCCCGTACTGCGACGGCTCGGGTTTGTCGCCGCACGACGCCAGCAGCAGCGACAGGCCGGCGACCGTGGCGACCAGCGCAAGCGGGTGGGAGCGGTTCATGACGCACCTCCAACGCGGTAGCCGGAGAATCCCAGCCACGTCGCCGCGCATGCCAGCAGGGTCGTGATCGAAGACAGCACCACCGCCTCGGGCATGATCGCCCACGCGTCCTGGCCGTGGACCAGCGCGTTGATGAAACCCAGCACGAACGTCGCCAGGACCAGCAGGAAATACAGCCACCCGCCCCTGCTCCGGCGCCCGGCGCGGAACAGGCCGGCGATCGCGCACACCAGCACGATTCCGCACAGCACCATCGCCCCGACGATCAGCCACGAAGCGAAGTTGCTCCACTGGATCTGATGGCTGGAGCGATACGCGCAATCGGCCAATAGCGCGCCGAGAAAAAGCGGCGCAGCGCCGGCCAGCAAGACCGCGTGGAAAGGATGGATCGCCCGCAGGCGGGTCCGGTCGAATATCGCTGCCATGTGCCTTTCCCGAGAGCCTGAACGGGACTACCCCATCACAGCGGGAGTGCACGGGAAGCGAAGGGCGCTCGGCTGCGCAGCCGGACGGCGCTGCAACCCGGTCCCGCTCGGCCGCAACCGGCTATTGCACCGGGTGTGTCTCGAGAGCGGCGTCGTAGATCTTGCCGCCATCGCGGAAGACATAGCGCAGCCGCGTCCAGGCCTTCGGATCGCGCGCGGGATCGCCGTCGAGCACCACCAGGTCGGCGATCATGCCTGCCTCGACCTGGCCGCGCCCTTCGCCCCCCGGCAGCCGGCTCGCCGGCGAGGTGGTCAACGCCGCGAGGATCTGGTCGAACGACAGTCCGGCGCGCTGCAGCAATTCAAATTCAAGCGCCGGATCGTAGTCTTCAATGAACCCGACATCGGTACCGAACCAGATGCTGCCGCCCAACTGCTGGTAGTCGCCGACCTCTTTCAGAATGGCGTCCAGAGTGGGTTCGGGATTGACGCTGAACAGTTTGAGGGTGGGCACCAACGCCATGTCCTGCTCTCGCATCCGCTGCAGATGCGAGTGGTCGAAGCCGTCCAGGTCCTCGACCGAATGGGCGAGCACATCCACCCCGGACGCCAGTGCCACTTCCAGCCCCGCCACGTCCGACGGGTGGGTGAACACCAGCACGTCTTGGCGATGCGCTTCCGCGACCGCCGCGCTGGCGATCCCGACCGGCATCGGCTTGGCCGGACGGCCCTGCTGCACCCACGCTCCGGTGAACACTTTCACCACGTCCCCGCCAGCCGCCAGGTTGGCGCGCACAGTGGCGGCGGCCTCTTCCGGCGACGCCGGCTGCGACAGTCGCGACAGCAGTTCGGGCGGCAGATCGCGGAGGTAATACGGCACGCCATCGGGCGGGAACAGCGGCGACATCGCCGTGATGATTCGCGGTCCGGCGATTTCGCCGGATTCGATCCGCGTCCGCATCGGAAAGGTGTCGCGCGGATCCGACCCGGTGTCGACGACCGAGGTGAATCCGTAGCGGACCAGCATCTCGCGCAACTGCGACTCCAAGCGCGGCGCCGGCAGTTCCGCCGCACCCGCCCACTTCGGCTCGGTGAAGTGCACGTGGCTGTTCCAGAATCCCGCCAGCACCACGCCGCCTTCGGCATCGATCACCGTGGCATCGGCGCCGGCGTCGATGGCCGCTGCAGGACCCACGGACACGATGCGGTCGTTGCGCACCAGCACTGCGGCGTTGTCTATCGGCGCGGAGCCCGGCGCCGGGTACACCCTGGCTCCGGTGATGACCAGGTCGGCGGACATGGCCGCGGGGCTGGCGCACAGCGCCGCCAGGGCCAGGCCGAGTGTCAGGACTTGTCGCATCACGCAGTCTCCCGTTCGGGTTGTCGAAAATTCATGGGCGGGCCTCGTCGAAGAAATGGTCCAGGGCGCGGTCGCAGAGGTCCAGGAATGCGGCGTCGTCCATCGCGAAGCGCTTGGAGCGATGCAACATGACGAGCCCATGGACCTGGGCCCAGATGAACATCGCCCGTTCAATCGAGTCCCTCGGGGCGAGCCACGCCTGCTCCTGCGCCTCCCTGATGCGTGAGGCGATCAGGCTGATGACGGGCGAGCGGTTGGCTACGAAGTCTTCCGGATAGAGGCGCTCGACGCGGGTGCGCAGCACGAAACAGGCATCGAAGGACGCCGGCTCTTCGAGGTGGAATTCCGCATAGGCTCGCCCGCTCCTGCGCAGCCACGCCACCGGGTCGGGCTCGGTGATCGCATCGACCCGCCTTTTCCACGATTCAAACGCCTGCTCACCTACCGCAGCCAGCAGCTCGTCGCGCCCTTTGAAATGCCGGTAGACGGCCATCGGTGTCACGCCCGCGGCGACGGCCACCGCGCGGAGGCTGAACTGCTCCATCCCGACGCGGTCCAGTTCCGCGATGGCACAGGTGAGAATTCGGCCTCGGGCGCTCATGTATACAGCGTATACCTCTGTGCCCGGCCGTCAAGAGGGGCGTCCTGACTGAAGCAAACGCGGCCGTTCTTCAAGCCTCGCCCGGATCGGCGTTGCGCCTTACCCATGTGGCCCACCTCCTGGCCGTGGCCGAAAGTGGAAGCAGGTGGGTGTGGATTTCCCGGCCCAGCTTCGAGACGGCGTAGCCATCTTCCTGCTTCACGACCAGGCCGGCGGCGCGCAGCTCCTTGAGCCGCGTATTCAACACGGCAGGCGAGATCGTTTCGCAGGCGGCTTCGAGCTCGCGGAACGTGCAGGGGCCCTGCTCGCTGAGCGTCCACACCACCCCCATGGCCCATCGCCGACCGAGCAGGTCGAACAGGGCCATGATCGGACTGCCACTTTTCGACCCACGTACCGGAGTTCCCGGAACAGGAATCCTGACCATTCGCACACCTCCGCTATTGTTTTGATAGTACGCTATGTTTTTGATAGCTAGCACGGAGGGATCATGTCACGTCCAAGGCTGTATGTCGGCACCCGGAATGCATCCAGTTGGGCGATGCGCGCGTGGCTCGCACTCAAGGCGTCGGGCTACGACTTCGACGAAGAACTGGTCGACATCCGCCGGCCGCAACGCTTCCGCAACCTCGCGGTGATCGGCGAGTTCTCGCCACCGGCCGCGGTGCCGGTGCTCGATACCGGTCGCACGGTGATCTACGACTCCAACGCAATCATGGAGTTCGCCAACGACTCGTGCGACGGAAGGCTGCTGCCGCGCGACATCGAGGCACGCGCCCACGCCCGCTCCCTCATCGCCTGGCAGCACGCCGGCCTGTCGTCGCTGTGCCACCGGATCTCGTTCGAGAGCGCCTTCTATCCCCTCAAGCGTCCACTCACCGATGCGGAACAGGATGATTGCAACCGCCTGTTCCAGTGCTACGAGGCGACACTGGACCGTTACGGCGATGCCTATCTGTTCGGCGACATTTCGCTGGCCGATTTCATGCACGCCCCGACCGTGGTCCGGTTGGCCAGGCATTCGCTCGACACCTTGGCGTGGCCGCGGACCGAAGCCTGGATGCGATTGCTGCTGGCCCACCCGCTCGTTTCCGAATGGTTGGCCGAGGCCGACCGCCTTCCACACATCTGGTACGACGACTATCTCGTCGATCCGCGCGATCCCGCGACCCTGTTAACAGCAGGGCCCGGGGGATAAGCCCGGGCCCTGTTGAAACCGCTGGATTAAGCAGGCGTCAGGCCTTCTTCTCGTCCTCGATCCACTGGTCGACCTTGCGCTCCAGCAAGGTCAGCGGCAGCGCACCACCACCGAGCACGGCGTCATGGAAGCCACGGATGTCGAAGCCGTCACCCAGTTCCTTCTCGGCCTTCGCGCGCAGCTCCTGGATCTTGATCATGCCGATCTTGTAGCTGGTCGCCTGGCCCGGCCAGGTGATGTAGCGCTGCACTTCGGCCTCGATCGTCGCCAGCGGGATCGAGCTGTTCTCGGAGAAGTACTCGACGGCCTGCTCCTGGGTCCAGCCCTTGGCATGCATGCCGGTGTCGACCACCAGCCGGATCGCGCGCCACATCTCGGAGGTCAGGCGGCCGTACTCGGAGTACGGGTCGGTGTAGGTGCCCGGCATCTCCTTGGCCAGCGCTTCGGCGTACAGGCCCCAGCCTTCCTGGTAGGCGTTGAAGCCGGCCTGCTTGCGGAACTCCGGCACGCCTTCCAGCTCCTGGGCGATCGCGATCTGCATGTGGTGGCCCGGCAGGCCCTCGTGGTACGCGATGACCTCCAGCGTGGTCTTCGGCATCGAGTTCATGTCCGACAGATGCGCGTAGTACACGCCCGGGCGCGAGCCGTCCGGCGTGCTCGGGTAGTAGTGCTGCGCGGCGCCGTCGACCTCGCGGAACGGCTCGACCCGCTTGACCACCAGGTCCGCCTTCGGCAGCAGGCCGAAGTAGTTCGGCAGCTGCTTCTTGATCGTGTCGATCGCCTTGGTGGCGTCGTCGATGTAGCCCTGGCGGCCGGCGTCGGTGTTGGGGTATTTGAACTGCGGGTCGGTATCGACGAACTTGAAGAACGCCTTCAGGTCGCCTTCGAAACCGACCTTGTCCTTCAGTGCCACCATCTCGCCGCGGATGCGCGCGACCTCGTCCAGGCCGATCTGGTGCACCTGGTCCGGGGTCAGGTCGGTGGTGGTCGCCGCACGCAGGCGCTCGGCGTAGTAGGCGGCGCCGTCGGGGTGGGTGGTGCCGACGCCGGACGGATTGACGTCCGCGTTCGGCAGGTCGGCCTTGTACCAGGCGATGACGTCGGCGTAGGCCGGCTGCACCGCCTCCACCAGCGCCGCGCGGGCGGAGTCCTTCAGCTCCTGCGCGCGGGCGGCGTCGATCTTGCCGGCCTCCACCAGCGCATCGGCCTTGGCCTGCGCATCGGCCCACAGCGCGCTGTCCTCGCCATCGGTGAACGGCGCGCCGGTGATGACCTTGCCGGCCTGCTCGATCACGCCCTCATGGGCGAAGCGCGGCGGCCGGATGCCGAGTTCGGCGGAGTGCTTCACCTGGTCCATCAACTGGCCGAACGCACGCGGCACCTCGCGCAGGCGCGACACGTAGGCGGTGTAGTCGGACTCCTCCTCGACCTTGTGGAAGCTGATCAGGAAGGTCGGCAGCTGCGACTGCATGCCGCCCATCTGCTCGAACGGATAACCGTGGTCGGCGAACCGGTCGGCCGCCTGCGCCGCTTTTGTCTGGTACTCGAACAGGTCCCACGACAGCTTGGCGTCGTCGCCGAGCGCGGCGTAGTCGAACGTCGACTTCATCTCCCCGAGCGCGGCGACCTTCCAGGCGAGCCGCTTCTGCTCCGCCTCGCGCGACATGTCGTCGAGCTCGGAGTAGCGGTCCTTGCGGCCGAGGAAGGTCATTTGGACCGGGCTGAACTGCAGTTGCTCCTCGTACTTTTGCTCGAACCACGCATTGATGCGCGCGTCCTCGCTGGTGGCGCCCGCCTGCGCGGCGGTGGCATCAGGCGCGGCGGCGGACGAGTTGGTCGGTGCGGGGTTCGAGCATGCGGCCAGCAAGGCCAGCGACAGGGCGGATACGACGAGGGTGCGGCGCATGAAGGCTCCGGGTTGGGTGGGAGCGGGGCTCCCGGGACCACCCGATGATGCCTAATGAATGGCGCGGATGCAGGGTGCCGAAAGGCCCGGGTGGCGGGGGCCATTGGTGCGGCGGCGGGCGTCTTTCAAACGCGCGACGCCTCCATCACCCACGCCGTCAACGGATTGCCCGGATCCGCCAGCAGCTTGACCGTCAGCACCAGCGCCATCAGCAGGGAGATGGCGTCGATTCCGATTTCCATGGGCGATCCATTTATGGCGTGCCGGATTATGGCTCGCCCACGGTCCCGAATCGGTAATGCCTACACCTGCCGTGCCTGCACTGGAACAACGCATCGCGGGGTCCGGTTATCCTCCCAAGCTGCATCGCACTTGAGCGTTATGGATCCTGATGAAAGCGCTGATTTCCGCAATCCTGTCCATCGCCCTCGCGGGCCTGAGCATGCCCGCACCGGCTTCCGAAACGCCGGGACCGCACGATCGCGCGGAGGCGGTCCGCATCATCGCGGACTTGCGCAAAGTGGTGGCCGACAACGGCGTCGAGCGGCTGGAAGCGGTGCGGATCGGCGGCATCGACCAGTGGGTATCGATTCGTGGCAGCGACCGTCGCAACCCCGTGCTGCTGATGCTGCACGGTGGGCCGGGATGGGTGGCGATGCCGACCAGCTGGTACTTCCAGCGGGGCTGGGAGGAGTACTTCACCGTCGTCCAGTGGGACCAGCGCGGCGCCGGGAAGACCTACGTCGCCAATGATCCGGCCGCCGTGGCGCCGACCATGACGCGTGAGCGCATGGTCGCCGACGCCGAGGAAATGGTCGCGTGGCTGCGCACGGAGTTCGGCAAGGACAGGATCTTCGTGCTCGGCCACTCGTGGGGCAGCTATCTGGGACTCGAGCTGGCGCAACGCAGGCCCGAGTGGCTGCACGCCTACATCGGCATCGGCCAGATCACGAATGCGCCCGAAAGCGAACGTCGCGGTTGGGCCTGGACATTGCGGCAAGCGCAACGGGACGGCAACGCTCAGGCCGTGGCCGAACTCGAAGCGCTCGCCCCCTATGCGCAGGGCGACGATCCGGTTCCGCTCGACAGCCTGTTCAAACAGCGCAAATGGCTGAACCACTACGGCGGCATGGTTCACAACCGCAGGGGCGGCGATGCCGAAGCCGCGGCGGTGAAACTGTCGCCGGAGTACTCCGACCTTGACGTAGCCGGAATGTGGAAAGGCAACGACTTCTCAATGCAGCACTTGCTGGCCGACGTGCTTACGCGGGACATGACGGCGGTGCGCGAGATCGATACCCCGCTGTTCCTGTTCCTGGGGCGTCATGACCACAACGTGTCCTCCGCGCTGGCCGCGGAATGGTTCGAGACGGTGAAGGCACCACGGAAACAGCTGGTCTGGTTCGAACAGTCGGCCCATGAAGTCATGATTGAAGAACCGGGCAAGACGCTGGTCACGCTGGTGCGGGAGGTCCGCCCCATCGCCGAACGCGCGGGCGACGTGGCGCCCCGCCCATGACGCCAATGGGCCTGCCCGAAGCTCCGGGCCACTCTTTTACATGGTGCCCTTCGCCAGCTTCAACGCAATGGCTACCGCTTCGCTCGAAAATTCATGGCCGCTGGCCATATCACCATTCACGGTGACCTTCTCGCTGGCCAGTAGTGGCGGGAAGAATTTCGCCCGTGGCGTGTACATCGGCGCGGTGACCTTCAAGCCGGCTGCATCTGGATATTCACCGAACAGCTCGCGGTACAGCAGCACCGCCTCAAGTAGCTGGAGCTGCGGGCCGGGGTGCATGCCGTCCGGGTCATGCCAAGGCAGGTCCGGGTGCGATGCGACGGCCTGTGCGTGGAGCGCCGAGACCGCGATCAACCGTACCGATGCCGCCGCTGCGGCCTCCGCTTCTGCTTTGAGCAACGCCTCGGACGCCGAAGGCAACCCCTGATAGGTGCCCAGATAAAGTGGCGTCGCCCCATGCTTGCGTGCCGTAGTGGCCAGGGACTGCAGTGCCACCTTCGAGATACGAGGGGTTTCGCATGCGATATCCATGCAGAGCAGATCACCGCCGCGTTCCTGCAGTACTACGTAGTCGTACGGCTCGTTCGCCAGCACAGCGTTGACGGAACCGTCTTCCACGCGATGACTCAGCGTCGCGCCTCCCTGGACCAGCATCTCGCTGTGGATCGGGTGGCCGTTGACATCACCGAGTGCATCGAGGACGGCGGGGAGATTACCGGTGTATATCAGGCTGTTGCCGACGAAGAGGATGCGGGTCGGGTCGGATGCCAAGGACGGGCTGCTGCATGCAGCGAGCACAAGCGCCACGACAAGAAGCCCGAACTTCCGTGCGAAGAACCGTGGGAGCGAGTTCCATTCGTTGGTCATAAAACCGCTCCTGCGTCAGTGAGTCGTGTAAGTCCCCGTATTGGGGGCGAGCGATCCACAAACCAATGAACTTCATATTCTCGCCCCTCTGGGCGGGTGAACGCGGCATTTAGGCGGGCCTCGCTGGCATGACCGCCTGCCGTCCTACCGCGGCGTATGAATCGACAGGCTCTGACCCCGTGAACCTCCTTGAAAAAGCTGCTTGGGCGCGCCCGCCCCCGCGCGCCGCATGTCGACACCGCGCCAGCGGATGGCACGTCCCGCTCTTCGCACATCGCTGACACCATCGACGCGCATTGAATGCAGCGGGGCTCACCCAGCAAGGCGGGTCCGGTGCAAACGTGCGCGCCACCATCGACCACGCGTTGGCGCGTGCCGGGCTCGCACGTCCAAAGGACTCGGCTTCCTGGTGGCGTACCCGGCACGGACCGCGCGGGCGAATGGCTCGAAGTGCTGGAACTGGTTCCGCACCGACGACCAGGCGCGTGGCCGTGGTGAGCCGGCTATGATCGCCGGCATCGTCGGTGAGGTGGCCGCTGATTACCGTGTCGACCCCCAGCGTGTCTTCGTCGCCGGCCTGTCCGCGGGCGCGGCGATGGCGGTGATCCTGGGCGAGACCTACCCCGATGTCTTCGCGGCGGTCGGCGCACATTCCGGCCTGCCCTTCGGCGCCGCCCATGACATGGGTTCCGCCTTCACCGCGATGTCGACGGGTGCGCAGCGCAACGCCGCAAACTCCAGCGGACGCGGCGACACCCCCGCAGTGTCGACCATCGTGTTCCACGGCGACGCCGACCACACCGTCGCGCCCGGCAACGGCCAAGCGATCGTCCGCGATGCCACCGCGGGCACGACGCAATCCAGCACACACGCGGGCGTCGCCCCGGGGGGGCGGGCCTACAAGCAGGAGGTGTTCGTCGGCACCGCAGGCCAACCGCGGGTGGAGTACTGGACCGTGCATGGTGCGGGCCACGCCTGGAGCGGTGGCAGCAAGCGCGGCACCTACACGGATCCTTCGGGGCCGGATGCCTCGGCGGAGATGGTGCGGTTCTTCCTGCAGGCTGACCAGGAACGTCTGTAGGACTATCCCGCGCCGTGGTGCGCGGACACCGGAGCCGCTTCTCCGGTCTTGCGGGACGGACGCCGCCACGGCAGCAGCATCGGCACGCGACGCTGGTAATCGCGATAGGTGTCACCGAACTGGGCGACCAGGTCGCGCTCCTCCAGATACTTCACCGCCACCAGGATGTAGCCGGTAGTCACGCCAGCGAACAGCAAATGCCCCAGCGTCATCGTCGGCGTGGCCCAGAACGCGATCAGGAACCCGAACATGATCGGGTGGCGCACGATGCGGTACAGCGCGCGGGTCACGAACGGCGCCGACGGCCTCGGCCCGCGGCCGAGCGCGGCGCGCCACGACTGGCGCAGGCCGAACAGGTCGAAGTGGTCGATCAGGAACGTGCTGGCCAGCACCATCACCCAGCCCAGCGCCGCCAACCCGTACAGCAGCCAGCGCGCGGCTTCGACTTCGACGTCCCACACCGGCATCGGCATCGGCCGCCATTGCCAGTACAACAGCACCAGCACGACGTTGGCGGCGAGCACGAAGGTGCTGCGCTCCAGCGACGCCGGCACGATGCGCGTCCACCACCGTTTGAACGCCGGCCGCGCCATGCCGCTGTGCTGCACGGCGAACAGCGACAGCAGCGCCAGGTTGATCACCAGTGCCAGTGGCAGCGTCGTGGCCACGCCGTTGTCGACGTGCTTGGGCACGCCCACCCCGGACACGAAACCGATCGCATACAGGAAGACCAGCAGGAACACCGCGTAGCAGGCGGTGCCGTAGACGAATGCAAAGGCACGGAACATGGGGAACTCCCGCGGTCGTGGGGGACGTTGGATTCAGCCTGCGCCGCGTCGCCCGGCGCGGCGATGGGAACCTTGTCCCGGCCGTTGCGCCCGTTCCTGCCCCGATCGGGACAAATGTCCCGGGTGCCGCTGGGTCTTTCGCCGGGCCGGGCCGCGCCGCGCGTCAGCCCGGCCCGCCGCGCCGACCGACCACGCGCACGATCGCCTCCGCGCGGCTGCGTACGCCGAGCTTCCGGTAAACACCCGAGACATGGTTGCGCACGGTCTTCTCGGCGATGCCCAGTTCCCAGCCGATCTGCGCATTGCTGCGACCGTCGCACAGCAGCGCCAGCACCTCGCGCTCGCGCATGGTCAGCACCGCCTCGCGCGCCGGATCCGCGCGCGCCTCGGGCCGCACCACGCCGGTGAAGGCCAGCACCTCGTCCTGGAAGTCGCGCCACGCCGGCTCGTGTTCCAGCAGCACGTGGTTGCAGGATTCCAGTTGGACGAAGCGCGCACCCGGGATGCGACTGGCCAGCAGCCGGCCCTGCGACAGCGGCGCGATCTGGTCGCGGTTGGCATGCAGCACCAGGGTCGGCACGCGGACCTGTTCCAACTGGTCGCGCACATCGACATTGCCCCGCGCCTGCAGCAACAGCGGCGCGTTCACTGCCGACGTGGTGCGCCGGCACAGGTCGTTGAACCAGTCCAACTGCTCGGCCGTGCCCTCGGGCGCGAAACGCTCGGCGAACAGGCGACGGAACGCCGGGTTGTCGCTGCCCCAGCCCAGCCCGACCACCTCCATCACCGCGCGGAACAGCGCCGCGCGCCGCGGGTCGTCGCTGCGCAGCCCGCCGACCGCGTAGCCGCCATACAGGACCAGATGCGAGACCCGCCGCGGATGCCGCACCGCATAGCGGATCGCCGTGGCCGCGCCCTGGCTGATGCCGAGCAGCGCGAACGGGCGATCGATGCCGGCCGCGTCGACCACCGCCTCCAGGTCCTCCACCCAGCGCGGCAGCGTCAGGTCGCCGGCATTCCAGTCCGACATCCCGCAGCCGCGCTCGTCATAGCGGATGTAGCGGTAGTGCCCGCCGAGGAAGCGCACCCAGTGGGCCCAGACCGGGCTCTCGCTGTCGTACTGCAGATGGGTCAGCCAGGTGGCGGCCTTGACCAGCGGCGGCCCGCGACCGGTTTCGGCCCACGCCAGCTGGACGCCGTCGCCGGTCCGTACGTAATGCACCTGCTGCTTCATCTGCCCCGCGATCGCTGTGAAAACGGCTCGTCCTAGCCAACGTGGCGGGGGCGGCGGGGCGGTCGGTTGGCTTGGCCCGGACATCCGGTAGGAAGTCCGGCGCCCCGGTCTTGAGGTCGGGAACCTCATTGACGAGCATTGGACCTCGTCGGAGAGGTCTTGGCCCCTAAAACAGCCTCAGGAAGCGTATAGAGCGACTATTTCGAATCCGCATGACCTTGCGCGAACTCCGGGAACACCTCGGCCATCGGCGCCTCGTCCGGCAGGATGTAGAACACCCCGCCCCGCTCGAACGTCGGACTCAGGATCTGCTTGTAGAACCCGGGCGAGACGTTGATGCAGCCATGACTGATGCGGTTGTCGTCGGGTGTAGGCGATGCAAGGCGCTCGGCGCGCCTCTCAGCCGGGACGCCGGTAGCGGTAGGGTGGATGGAAACCGCGGAATCGTAGTCCACCCACAGCACCCGCCCGGCATCGATTGACGGGCCGAAACCACCTACGAACCGACCCGCAGGCGTTGTGCGATCCCGGCCCGGAATTTCGCGTAGCGCGAGACCGGCGACGCCGGGAGCGGAGTGATCGCCGACCGCCGAGCCGAAGAGCCCGGGTGCGGTGCCGCGGAGTCGGCCGTCGCCGCCGAACACCAGGATCTGTGCAGCCGCCTTGTCCATGATCGCGAACGGATAGCCTTGGCTATCCCCGGATGCGACGACCCAGCCCGCGAGCTCGATCACCGTGTCGGACACTTCCTGGCCTCGCGGAAGCTCGTCGACGGCGGTCACAGGTTGCGCGGCGGCATCCTCGGCAGCGGCCACGTTGAAGCTCGCGAACGCCAGCGCCAACGCCAGCGCGCCGTGGGCGACCTTCATCGCGGGGTGTATGCACGTGCGAATGAGACGACTCCTTTGGAATTGGATGGAGTGACAAAGGAAGCCCGGTGACCACAAGGCCGCCGGGCTCCAGGCTTCAAGCGGTGCGACGAAACCTGCGCAATACGACTAACCGCGCGGGTTTCGGCCCGGTGCCGTTTCGAGCCGCTGGACGCGGCCTTCGATCTGATCGAGCCGCTGGTTGGCCTGCTGTGCGGACTGGTTGGCGGATTCGGCACTCTGGGCCGCGCCCTGCACCCGCGTGTCGAGTTGGTCGAGGCGCGAGTTGATGCCTGCAAACTCGTCATCGTAGGTGGCGCAACCGGCAAAACCCACGGCAGCGACGAGCGCCACGCCGAGCGCACGCGCCGGCCTCAGTTGTTGCTTGGTCAGGAACATTTGCAATTCTCCTTCGTCTGGGGGTTCCCGGAATATAGCGACCTTTTTGCCAGCGCCATGTCCTCCCCTTCAGCTGCCGTTGGCCTAGGTGGATGAACGGTGAAAAAGGTGACAACCCGTGCGCGTTCCGGGAGAGACGTAATGCCACTTGGGAGCGAACGCAGGCCCCAAAATCAACCGGCACCCGCACCTGCTCGAGCAGGTCGCTGACATCGACATCTCCCCGCGCCTGTAGCAGCGCCACCGCGTTGGCCGGCGAGGTGGTCTGCCGGCACAGCTTCGTTGAACCGCGCGAGTTGCTCGGCCGTGCCCTCCGGCACGAAGCGCTCGGCGAACAGGCGGCGGAACGCCGGGTTGTCGCTGCCCCAGCCCAGGCCGACCACCTCCATCACCGCCCGGAACATCGCCGCACGCTCCGGGTCATCGCTGCGCAGTCCGCCGACCGCGTAGCCGCCATACAGGACCAGGTGCGACACGCGCCGCGGGTGCCGCACCGCATAGCGGATCGCCGTCGCCGCGCCCTGGCTGATGCCGAGCAGCGCGAACGGGCGATCGATGCCGGCCGCGTCGACCACCGCCTCCAGGTCCTCCACCCAGCGCGGCAGCGTCAGGTCGCCGGCATTCCAGTCCGACATCCCGCAGCCGCGCTCATCAAAGCGGATGTAGCGGTAGTGCCCGCCGAGGAAGCGCACCCAGTGGGCCCAGACCGGGCTCTCGCTGTCGTACTGCAGATGGGTCAGCCAGGTGGCCGCCTTGACCAGCGGCGGCCCGCGGCCGGTTTCCGCCCAGGCCAGCTGGACGTGGTCGGCGGTTTCGACGTAGTGAACCTGTTGCTTCATTGGGCCCAGCCGTTGCGGGGACGGATGGTTCAGGTCAACGCGGGCGGGTCGGGGGAGCGGACGTCCGCCGATTGGTAAGCCGGTCTACGCCGGGACAGATGCGCTACCCCCGGATGCATACAGCCACAGCGATGGCGTGCGCGGATAAAACCTGCACCGGCCGGCACCGATAAATATCGATGCCGGCCGTTTGGACTATGCAGAGATGCTTACGCAACCACGCTTACAAGTCCAAGCCGAAGCCGATGCCAGAGGATTGTTCGGAATCGCTAAATGCCGCGCCGATACTGAACGACGCGCGATCACCAATAGCCTTGGCGTAACCGACCGACAACGCCTGCTCACCATGTTGGAAACCGGCACCGATTGCGATCCGTCCCCGAGGGCTGCGGCTGCCCGCCGCGTTCATGCCCATCTGCATCATCGCCGCACTCATCGCACCTTGGCGATTGATGCGCTCATCGGTTTCGCCAAGACGCTGCCAGACATCATCGCGAAGCTGATCGAACCCGGTCTCCATCGCAGTGAAGCGGGTGTCGGTGTAAGCGTTCGCGCTGCTCAGCGTGGCCGCGGACCTACTGTTGGTATAGGTGTTAGCCGATGCCAACGTTGATGCGTCACCACTCTGAAGCTGTTCCAGGTTCACTGCATCGGTCGCAGCAGTGCCAGCAGCGACGTTGGAAACTCGCGTCCCCTCGGCGCCGGCCAGTGTGAGTTGGTCACCGCTGGCGTCGTCGTACGACACCCCGTCGGGGCCGGCACTCCCTGCTGGTCCTTGAGGACCGGCAGGTCCCTCAGGACCGGCTGGGCCGGCTGGACCCATGGGACCCGCTGGGCCCGCTGGGCCCGCTGGCCCAGTCGAACCGATGTTGGCGATCGAAGCTTTCAACCCCGTTATTTGCTGGTCGACAGAGCCAAAAGCCGAGCCGACATCGTGAAAATTAAGGCCTTGCACCACATAGGTCGGAGCAGTGAAATTCCCACCCAGAAAGCTTGCACCACCGCCGAACGCACCCATCAACGGATACATCTGCGAAAGATTGACGGCGTCGTAGTCCTGAGTAGCCATTGCCACGTTGGTTATCTGGCGTTCCGCACCGACGGCTCCCACGGAAATCGTGTTTTCCCGATCATTGGAAGAACCCGCGCCCAACGCCATGCTGTAGTTCGCACTGACATTGGTATGTATACCAACGCCCATGCTGTAGTCGCCGGTCACGATGTTGTAGTGTCCGACGGCCGCCGAGTCTTCGCCGCTAACACTATTGAAATTTCCGAAAGCGGCTCCGCTGGAGATATTTACCATGTTGCCGTTGCCCACCACGAAGCCGCCAGCCACGGTGTTATTGCTTCCGTACACGTCTGAAGGTTCGGTGACCGTATTGTCGCTTCCGTAAACCTCGCTGCCATAAGGGCTGCTGGCGCTGCTTACCTCATTGCCAGAACCGAACACGGTGCTATAACTCGACGTCACGTTGTTCAAGTTCCCGACCGCAAAACTGTACGTACCGCCCACGTAGTTGGAAAACCCGAAGACGGTGGCTAACTGTCCATCGACCAGATTCGCGCGCCCTATGGCCGTACCCAGGTTCGTATTTACCGTGTTGTCGCCGCCAATGGCGATCGCATCGTTGCCGTTTGCAGTGTTGCCATTGCCACACGCCAGCGCGTTGCTACCTGTCGCTGTACTTGGCGTCCCCGCAGCTGGCGTCAGATCGCAAGTCGATTGCGCAAAAACCAAGGTTGAAGCAGACGTGTAAAGAGCCATCGCGCTCGCGACAGCGAGCGCGGTTCGGTTGATACGAGTCATAAACCCCCCAAAGATAAACACCTACTCGGACGGCAGCGTTCACCGTATCGAGCAGCCCCAGACGAGAGCATACCGGAACAAATTATGCGAGCAACGACGCTTACTAATGCAGTGCTCAAGTTAAGGCAGCACCCTTCTCCTGCGGCACAGCCGACGACAATGACCTCTTGAGTCCAACTGAGACCGCGGGACATCATTCCAAAGACCTCGTGGGGATCTCCTGATCACCTTTGGGACGCCTCGGGGACTTCGAAGCTCATCCACGAGGTCTGGAATCTCGCCTTCTGAACCTCATCGGAGAGGCCGGAACCTCGGAATGGATGAAACGCCAGTCCAGCGCTGTCTCGCTACTAGTCGAGGCCGCGTGACAGGTAGTACTCGGCCTTGTACTGATAGAGGAATTCCTCTGCGTCGGCCGGCTCCATCGGGTATTCGCCCGACGTGACATCCGCGAGCATGACCGCATACGCGGGCGTTGCCTTGAACGCATCGAACCGCTTCCTGCGGTACGCGGTGAAGTCATCAGCACCCATATCCAACCGCTCGATGACACGCCCCTCCCGCACCCGTAGCAGGGTGTACCGCTCGGACGTGGAGCCGTAACCCATGTGTACGTAGTCGATGACTTCACCCCGCGGAATCACCAGCGCGCCGGTGTACCACGTGGCAGGAACGTCATCGCGGCCGTTGAAGACCTGGGTGACGATGTCCTCCATCGGGGGCTCAAGGCGGTACTCCTTTCGCTCGGCGTCCATCCCCCGCTTCGCACCGTCCTCCTGCATCCGGACTTCGACCTTGTCCACGATGAGGTAACCATCCCGAATAGCGAAGGTCGCCACGTAGCCACGCCAGTTGGCGGTCGTCATGGGGCGGAACTTCGGAACCTCGTCGCGATGTGCATATAGATAAGACTGAAGGGGATTGGTGTGCAGCGGCACCTCTTCCCCATCGAGCAGCAGCTTGTCCGGCATCTGGGCAGTGGCGTCGGCGAGCTGCGAGACTGCAAAGATCACCAGCAGCAATGCAATCAAACACTTCATAGAACCCATCCGCATCGCATTGGAGGTTGGTGGACGAAGCCCGCCTAACTCGGTGCTTTTTCAGACTTGGCGCGAAGTGCCTTGGCCGCGGATTTCGCAACCTTCTTTCGCGCCTCATCTGCCTTGTCCCCTTCCAGCACTTCGCGCTTAAGCACCTCGTTGACTAGAACGTCTTTGATCTCGTCGGAGTCAATACGAACATCAGGAGACATGCGGCGCAGTTCGCGACGGATAACGCTGAGCACTGGATCTGTCTGAAGCATCGCACCAAGGTAGAAGCGTGACAGCGCCTGCCTTTGCGTGTGGTACTCACCCAACACAGATCGCTGCCAGCCCTCCTTGCACCATAGGTAGAGCAGCTCAAGATCACTAGAGGCACGGGAGTTGAGCGCGCAAAAATCGATCTCCAGGACCAGCTCCTGATCAATCGGCTTTGCAAAGATCAGGTGATAGACGCGCCATACTAAACCATTGGTCAGCAGCACCCAATCGACACCTTGGTTGGCCGCGTAATCGATAGCCTGCTTAACGTGCTGGTCCTTCAGGTCGAGGCCGATGGCCTTCACCTCGATCAACGTTTCCAGCCGGCCATCGATCTTTATCGCGAGATCGCAGTAAGTGCCGCGAATGGAGTGCTCGGAAGTGACGTCCGAGTATTTGTCGTACCCGAATACATCGGCAAGCATGTCCTTGATGATGGTGACCGTGTCCGCTTCGCCAACATCGCGATTCTTGGCATCTGCCAGGATCGGCTGGTAACGCTTGAGTCCTGCAACAAGACGCGCGGCAACTCGCTTAGGTACTACGGCCATCCTCCTTCCCCTTTCGTTGCGGCTATTCCGCCCATACAAGCACGACGGACGTCACACAACAACTCGAGCAACGGGACAGTTCCCGCATACAAGTTGTTGAGTGCTCGGTGTGTAGGAGCGGCTATGCTGCCAGCACCAAGGGGAGATGGTTCAGTAGCGATGTTGATAAAAGAGGCCGATGATCAGGCCACACAGCTCGCGGAAGTTCAGAAGCGCGCACAAGGGGCAGGAGTCGACGCGAAACGGGCTGTAGTGGAGTTGCGCAACCGCCGCGCAGGTGTGCGTGGAGAACAGCAGGCTGCGTACCTCATTGACTTCGACTACGCGGCCTCGCCCAACTGGGCGGTGATCCATGACCTGCGTCTGGAGCATGGCGGCCGCGTAGCGCAGATCGACCACCTGTTGATCAACCGCTGGATGGACGTATACGTGCTGGAGACCAAGTCCTTCCATGCCGGAGTCAAGATCACCGAGGAAGGCGAGTTCCTGCGCTGGAACAACTATCGCAAAACCTACGAAGGCATGGCGTCGCCGATCGAGCAGAACGAGCGGCACGTTCAAGTGCTGCGAGCGTCGATGAAAAGCATCCAGATGCCGACTCGACTGGGGCTGCGCATCCCACCGGCGTTTCAGTCGTTCGTGTTGGTTAGCTCTACCGCGAAGGTCTATCGGCCCAAGAGGTTCGATGCTTCCCGCGTGATCAAAGCCGACCAGTTGAAGAAGTCGATCTGGCGCGACATCGACAACGAGAACGGCATGTTGAGCCTGCTCAAGACCGCAAAAATCGTATCGAGCGAAACGCTGGAGTATGTGGCCCGGCAACTGGCTGCACTGCATGCACCATTGCGACCGTCCTCGCCGGGAATTAGGGATACGCCGATTACTCCCGCGACATCCACGACGACACGACCACCGCGTATTGCAGGTCGGGAGCGCGTCGAGCCGGTCTTGTCGAGAGCGCCAGCGCCGCCCGCCGAACCGCAGGCTCAGCGGATCGCGGAACCAGTGGAGGCAGGGCACTCCACCCCGGCCGCGGCGTCGGCTCTGCGGACTTGCGAGTGCAAAGTCTGTCAATCGAGTCAGGGCAATATTCTGTCCGGCAAGTACGGCTACTACTTCAAGTGTCGAGACTGCAGCACCAACACCGCCATCCGCTTTACCTGCGAACCTGGCCACACACCGCGCCTGCGCGGTGAGCGCGGCGCGTTCTATCGCGACTGCGCGCAGTGTGGCAGCAGCGAGCTTTTCCACTGCAATGTCGTAGCCGACACGCGATGATCTTCACGGCGGCGGTACTGGCCTATCAACTGTTCTTCGTCGGAGTGCTGTGCATAGCCAGCCGCTTCGGGCGAGTTCCACTCAACGTAGTGTTAGTGCTCTGTCTGCTATGGACGGCAACTCACGTTTTCTTGCTGCCGCTGGCCCTGCTGCAGGCATCAGTAATTCTATGCAGCTACACGATGTTCCGACGCCGGCATTCACCGCCGAAGCCTCACGTCTAGAAATAAACCCGCCTCCATTTTTCCGCCTTGTTCTCCGCAGACCGAGGCCACGATTGCTGCTGCAAGGGTTGGCGGGACTAGGCTGGGGCCGGCGCTGCCCATCACGGGTGCCTGGCACGATCTGCTCGGGCTTGTTGTGGGACAGCTCGGGCGCGGACTAAGCGCTTGGGCCATGCGGTACTGCACGCAGCGGGAGGAGTGACCAAGTTCACGAACGCTCCCGACCGCTCCCGTAAGCGAACTAGTCGAGGTAGGTGCCCCGGCAGGTGGAACCGGCTCTTCGAGTGTCAGCCCCTTCTCTTCTCAGCAGCCCTTGAGAACACCAAGTGGCTGTTTTTATTGAAGAAAATACCGTGACTCCCGGCACACCCAGTCTCAGCTGGTGAGATAATGTCCACCTCAATAGCGCGGTTGACCACCATTAGTAGTGTCTAACATGGATCAGCTCGCTACATATAGAGGTTTAACATATAAGTTATCCACAGCTTGTTCCGTTTCGCACCACATGCTTGGGGTGTATACTTCATCCACGAGCTATCAATGACTTAGAGCGCAAGAAAAAACCCTCGCTGGCAGGCGAGGGTTCGTTCCACAACTCACTGACTGCGAAGGAGGTGCCACAACCGCTCAAAACCTGAACGAACTGTCCAGCAGGGCGGATCGCAACGGGACTACGCAGGCAGCCTTGGCAGGCTCGGAATTATAGGCGGTTTCGCCCTTTCCGTAAACGTCTACGAAGTCCTCTAGCGACTCCGGCCATATCGGCAATCAACGACTCCTTCTGTGGGAGCGGCGGTTCCCCGTTGGGCAGTGCTTAGCACTCAATCAACCCAACTGACAGGAGCCGATCATGGCTAAGAAGGTCACACAACACCGCAGTGCCATTTCCGGTCGCTTCGTTACGAAGCGTTATGCGGAATCGCACAAACCCGTAACGGTAACCGAACGTAACCGGAAGCCGTCGCGTTCGCGCGGCAAGTAAGAGTGGGGCGAGCCGAAAGGCTCGCCCCTTTTTCTTCGTAGATCGTAAGAGGAAACAGATATAGATGAGTACCGTCCCCAAGCTCTCTCCCGTTGTACCAAAACCCCGTCTGTCGGATCGCAACCTCGCGCGCTTTGTACGCATGTCGGCCAGTCGGCAAATGCGGTTTCTACACGATCAAAAGTACCCGAGAGGAACGCCGCAAGTATTCATGCAACCCTACTACGCGAAGGCGATTGCGGGCGTACGTGACGTTATGAAGCGCGGCTTTCCGGGCATCATTGACGCGCGTGCGAAGTTGCAACGCATTGCACAGGAAGCACGCCGCAACAATTCAATGCGGGTGCTGGACTCCTTCATCGCCTCTCCGCACGCAAAGCGAAAGCTCAAGGTCATCCCTGGCCATCGCTATAAAGCGCATGTGCGGACCCTCGAAATCCGCTTCTCCCCCCACGTCGTGGCAATGGATGGCGACGAGGTTCGCTACATCTACTTCCATGAGAAGGGCGTGCAGTGTGACCCCGAGGAAGCTCGCTTGACGCTTGAGTTCGGCTACTGGGTACTAAGACAGAACGGCGTTGCCGCTAAGCCGCATCAGTTCGAACTGATTGACCTGTTCTCCGGCAAGTACTTCCAAGGCGAGCCGACAAGGCCCGCGACCTTGAAGTTGTTGGACGAGTTGGCTCAGCACATCGAAAGCCAGTGGCCCACCATCGAGCTGTAAACAGGCGGTTCGCTATCCCGTTTCAGTCCATATGACTGGGGCGGGATAGCTTGAACCCTCACGGTGTTTTCACTGGCCGATTTGAGTCCCGGCCCTCTATCAAACCCCAAGCGGATTCGGCTTCTCCACATCGATCTTGTACTGCTTGATCGCCCGAGCCACATCCTTCGCCGTCATCTTCCCTTCCGCCGCCAGCGCTGCGATCGCGGCATGGGCGACGTGGTACCGGTCCACCTCGAAGTGGCTGCGCAGGTTCGCCCGGGTGTCGCTGCGGCCGAAGCCGTCGGTGCCCAGCACGGTGTAGTGCATCGGCACGTAGGCGCGGACCTGCTCCGGGTAGGCGCGGATGTAGTCGGTCGAGACGATCGCCGGGCCCTGGCGGCCTTCCAGCAGGCTGGTGATGTACGGCTTGCGCGGGGCCTTCGACTCGGGGTTCATGCGGTTGTAGCGCTCGGCGTCGGCGCCGTCGCGGGCCAGCTCGTTGAAGCTCGGGCACGACCAGATGTCCGCGGTCACGCCGAAGTCCTTCTCCAGCAGTTCGGCGGCGGCGATCACCTCGCGCAGGATGGTGCCGCTGCCCATCAGTTGCACGCGCTGCTCGGTCTTCTTGGCCTTGCCGGCGTCCTTCAGCAGGTACATGCCCTTGATGATCCCCTCGGCGCTGCCCTCGGGCATGTCGGGGTGGCTGTAGTTCTCGTTCATCAGGGTCAGGTACCAGTACTCGTCGACCTGGTCCTCGAGCATGCGCTTCATGCCGTGCTGCAGCAGGGTGACGACCTCGTAGCTGAAGGTCGGGTCGTAGCTGCGCACGTTCGGGATCAGCCCGGCCTGCACCATGCTGTGGCCGTCCTCGTGCTGCAGGCCTTCGCCGTTGAGGGTGGTGCGGCCGGCGGTGGCGCCGAGCAGGAAGCCGCGCGCGCGCATGTCGGCGGCCTGCCAGGCGGAGTCGCCGATGCGCTGGAAGCCGAACATCGAGTAGTAGATGTAGAACGGGATCAGCTGCAGGTCGTTGGTGCTGTAGCTGGTGGCGCAGGCCATCCAGCTGGCGAACGCGCCGGCCTCGGTGATGCCCTCTTCCAGTACCTGGCCGGCGGCGTCCTCGCGGTAGTACATCAGCTGGTCGCGGTCGACCGGCTTGTACTTCTGGCCGTGCGGCGAGTAGATGCCGAGCTGGCGGAACATGCCTTCCATGCCGAAGGTGCGGGCTTCGTCGGCGACGATCGGCACGCAGCGCGGGCCCACCTGCTTGTCGCGCAGGGTGATGCTGAGCGCCTGCACGAACGCCATGGTGGTGCTGATCTCGCGCTCGCCGGTGGTCTTGAGCAGGCGCTCGTAGGCCTCGAGCTTGGGCGCGGTCAGCGACTCGGTGGACTTGCGCCGGCGCTGCGGCAGGAAGCCGTTGAGCGCGCTGCGGCGCGCCTTCATGTACTGCACTTCCTCGGAGTCTTCGCCGGGGTGGTAGAACGGGATCTTGCCGTCGGCCAGTTGCTCGTCGGTCACCGGCACGTTGAAGCGGTCGCGGAAGATCCGCACCGCCTCGTCATCCATCTTCTTGGTGCCGTGGGTCGGGTTGAGCGACTCGCCGGCATCGCCCATGCCGTAGCCCTTGACCGTCTTGGCCAGGATCACGGTCGGCATGCCCTTGGTCTTCACGGCCGCGTCGTAGGCGGCGTAGACCTTGTGCGGGTCGTGGCCGCCGCGGTTGAGGCGCCAGACGTCCTCGTCGGACATATTGGCGACCAGCTGCGCGGTCTCCGGGTACTTGCCGAAGAAGTTCTCGCGGGTGTACTTGCCGCCGAACGCCTTGCAGTTCTGGTACTCGCCGTCGACGGTTTCCATCATCAGCTGGCGCAGCTTGCCGGAGGTGTCGCGCGCCAGGAGCGGGTCCCAGTAGCTGCCCCAGATGGTCTTGATGACGTTCCAGCCGGCGCCACGGAAGTTGCCTTCCAGCTCCTGGATGATCTTGCCGTTGCCGCGCACCGGGCCGTCGAGACGCTGCAGGTTGCAGTTGATGACGAAGATCAGGTTGTCGAGGCCTTCGCGGCCGGCGACCGAGATGGCGCCGAGGCTTTCGGGCTCGTCGGTCTCGCCGTCGCCGAGGAAGCACCAGACCTTGCGGTCGGTCTTCGGCATCAGGCCGCGGCCTTCGAGGTACTTCCACTGCCGCGCCTGGTAGATCGCGGCGATCGGGCCCAGGCCCATCGACACGGTCGGGGTCTGCCAGTAGTCCGGCATCAGCCACGGGTGCGGGTAGCTGCTCAGCCCCTTGCCGCCGACTTCCATGCGGAAGCAGTCGAGCTGCTCCTCGCTGATGCGGCCTTCGAGGAACGAGCGCGCGTAGATGCCCGGCGAGCTGTGGCCCTGGATGTAGAGCAGGTCGCCCGGGTGGTCCTCGGACGGGGCGCGCCAGAAGTGGTTGAAGCCGACGTCATAGAGCGTGGCGCCGGACGCGAAGCTGGCGATGTGGCCGCCGAGGTCGCCGGGCTTGCGGTTGGCGCGCACGACCATCGCCATCGCGTTCCAGCGGATGATCGAGCGGATCTTCCACTCCATCGCGGCGTCGCCCGGGCTCTTGGCCTCCAGGTGCGGCGGGATGGTGTTGATGTACTCGGTGGTCGGCGCAAACGGCAGGTCGGCGCCGGCGCGGCGGCTGACTTCGACCATGTTCTCCAGCAGTGCGTGCGCGCGGTCGGTGCCGTCGCGCGCGATCACCGCCTGGATCGACTCGACCCACTCCTGGGTCTCTGTCGGGTCGGGATCGTCCTGCAGCAGGTGGGCAAACGGGCTTTCGTAGGTCGGAGTCATGCGCCTCGCGGCCCCGTGGCCGCGCCTCTTGAATGGGGGTGGGAGTCGTTCCTGCCATTCTATCAGCGGGGTGCGGGGCGGGCTTGTCGTGGCCGGGCCAGTTCCGGGCCATGCGGATGCGAATGTCCGGGCTTTTGCCCGATTGGGTTTGCTGCGTTGTAGGAGCGGCTTTAGCCGCGATCTGGAGTCGGTACGGGCGAACGATTCCAGATCGCGGCTAAAGCCGCTCCTACAACTGCGGGATGCGTGGTCGGACGGACGCGAGCGGGGTTTTCCGATTTTCGTCCGCGCCGGACATTGCCACGCTTGCTTGATGGGACACGCGCGACTCCGCCTTGGCCGCCATTCGTTGGACGGGCAGGTCTATCTGGTCACCTTCACCACGGCCGGGCGTCAGCCGCATTTCGCGGATGGGTCGGTCGCTACGTCCGCGTGCCGGCTGTTGACGGCGACGACGCAATGGCAGCGGTCACGCCTGCTGGCGTGGGTGTTGATGCCGGATCACTGGCACGGGCTGGTCGAACTGGGCGGGTTTGATTCACTGCCCGCGTGCGTCGGGCGGGTCAAGGGACGCAGCGCGCGGTTGTTGCGACAGGCGCACCCGGAAGTAGGTGCGGTGTGGGCGCCGGCGTACCACGACCGGGCGCTGCGGGCCGAAGAGCAACTGGTGGACGCGGCGCGGTACGTGGTGATGAACCCGGTGCGTGCGAGGTTGGTGCGGCGGGTGGGGGATTACCCGTATTGGGATGCGGTGTGGCTGTAACCGTTTCCCCGGACTTTTGTAGGAGCGGCTTTAGCCGCGATCTGAAAATCGTCCGCCCGCGCCGACTCCCGATCGCGGCTAAAGCCGCTCCTACAGGGGCCGACGGGCCGGCGTAGGCAAACGCGGCCAGCGGGAGCTTCAGCGGCGGCGTTCGTCACCCGCCGCGGGCGGTGCGGATCTGGGCGTCTACGGCGGCGATGGCGGTCAGGTTGACGATGCGGCGGGAGGTGCAGTCGGGGGTCAGGATGTGGGCGGGTTTGTCCAGGCCCATCAGGATCGGGCCGATCGCTACGCCGTCGGTGGCGACGCGGAACATGTTGTAGGTGATGTTGGCGGCGTCGAGGTTGGGCATCACGAACAGGTTGGCGCGGCCATTCAGACGCGTGTTCGGGAAGATTCGCCGGCGCAGGGCGTCGTTCCAGGCGGTGTCGGCCATCATCTCGCCGTCGACCTCCAGGCGCGGGGCGCGCTGGCGCAGGATCTGGTAGACCTTGCGCATCTTCGCCGCGCTCGGGTTGTCGTGGCTGCCGAAGTTGGAGTGCGACAGCAGTGCGACCTTGGGTTCGACGCCGAACAGCTTCAGCCTGTAGGTCGCCTGCAACGTCGCCTCGGCAATCTGCTCGGCGCTGGGGTCGAGTTGCACGTGGGTGTCGAGGAAGAACCACGCGCCCTGGTCGTTGATCACGCCGGTCATCGCGGCGGTGCCGGTGACGCCGCGGTCGAAGTCGAACACGCTGCGCAGGTAGCCGAGTTTCTTGTGGAAGCGGCCGACCACGCCGCAGATCATCGCGTCGGCTTCGCCGCGCTCGACCATCAGCGCGGCGATCAGGCTCGGGCGCGAGCGCAGCAGGCTCTTGGCGGCGTCGGCGGTGACACCGCGGCGCTCGGTCAGCGCATGGTACTGCTGCCAGTATTCGTGGAAGCGCGGGTCGTCGTTGATGTTGGTCAGCTCGAAGTCGACGCCCTGGCGCAGGCGCAGGCCGAGCTTCTCGATACGCGTATTGATGACTTCAGGGCGGCCGATCAGGATCGGGAACGCAAGGCCGTCGTCGACCACGGTCTGCACCGCGCTCAGTACCACGTTCTCCTCGCCCTCGGCGTAGACCACGCGTTTGCGGTCGGCGCGGGCGCGGTCGTAGACCGGCTTCATCATCAGGCCGGTGCGGTAGATGAACTGCGCGAGCGTCTCCTCGTACGCCTGCATGTCGGTGATCGGGCGGGTGGCCATGCCCGAATCCATCGCGGCGCGCGCGACGGCGGGGGCCAGCACCACCAGCAGGCGCGGGTCGAACGGGCGCGGGATCAGGTAGTCGGGGCCGAACGTCGGCACATCGCCGCCGTAGGCCGCGGCCAGGTCGCCGGCCTCCATCCGCGCCAGCTGCGCGATCGCGTGCACGCAGGCGAGCTTCATCGCCTCGTTGATCTCGCGCGCGCCGACGTCGAGCGCGCCGCGGAAGATGTACGGGAAGCACAGCGCGTTGTTGACCTGATTCGGGTAGTCCGAGCGGCCGGTGGCGATGACGCAGTCGGGGCGGACCTTCTTGGCGTCCTCCGGCAGGATCTCCGGGTACGGGTTGGCCAGCGCCAAAATGATCGGCTTGTCGGCCATCGTGGCGACCATTTCCGGCTTGAGTATGCCGCCGGCGGACAGGCCCAGGAAGATGTCGGCGCCAGCGACAATCTCGGCCAGCTCGCGCTTGTCGGTATCGGAGGCGTAGCGGGCCTTGTCGGGGTCGAGGTTGGGCCGGCCGGCGTAGATCACGCCCTCGCGGTCGAATGCGGTGATGTTCTCCTTCTTCGCGCCCATCGCCACCAGCATGTCGAGGCAGGCGATGCCCGCCGCGCCGGCGCCGGTGGTGGCGATGCGAACACTGCCGATGTCCTTGCCGACCACTTCCAGCGCGTTGTACACGGCCGCGCCGACGATGATCGCGGTGCCGTGCTGGTCGTCGTGGAACACCGGGATGTTCATCCGCTCGCGCAGCTTGCGCTCGACGATGAAGCACTCCGGCGCCTTGATATCTTCCAGGTTGATGCCGCCGAAGGTTGGTTCCATCGCCGCGATGATGTCGACCAGCTTGTCGGGGTCGCGCTCGTCCAGCTCGATGTCGAACACGTCGATGCCGGCGAACTTCTGGAACAGCACGCCCTTGCCTTCCATTACGGGTTTACCGGCCAGCGGGCCGATGTCGCCCAGGCCGAGCACCGCGGTGCCGTTGGTGATCACCGCCACCAGGTTGCCGCGCGCGGTGTAGTCGCGGGCGCTGTTGGGGTCTTCGACGATGGCCTCGCAGGCGTAGGCCACGCCCGGCGAGTACGCCAGGGCGAGGTCGCGCTGGGTCACCATCGCCTTGGTCGGGGTGACCTTGATCTTCCCGGGCGGGCTGAGGCGGTGGTAATCGAGGGCGGCTTGCTTGAAATCGTCGGTGTTGGACATCTTCGGCGCACGGCGGGGAGGACAGGTGATTCTAGCCAGACCGGCCGCCGCGCGCCGTCCGGAAGCTGGCCGCAGTGCTCAGATGTCGTGGAAACCGTGCGCGTCGATCGCGTCCAGCCGGATCTGGTTGGCGAACAGCGAGAACGCCAGCATCCCCGCCAGGCCGTTGGCGCGGGCGATCCAGCGCGGCATCCAGCGCGGCGGCAGCAGCACGCCGGACTCGAACAGCGGCGCGAACCGCTGCACGTCGACCAGGGTCATCTTGCCGGCGAACAACCAGCGGCACAGGCGCAACTGGCGCTGGCGCATGGCCCAGCGGAAGAAGGTGTGCACCCCGACCAGCCCGCGCAGGTACACGGCGTCCTTGGTGAAGGCCGCGCCGCCGGTGGTCGGAACGCCGCGGAACACGCGCTGGGCCGAGGCGAAGCCCTCCTCGGGGCTCTGGCCTGAATCGAGGAAATAGCGGAACACCTCGATGAAGTCGGCGCCCTCCAGCGCCATCGCGACCGCCTCGATGCGCAGGCTGAGCCGCTTCATCCGGCTGATATCGATGCTGCCGGTGATCTGCTCGGCGAACGTCGCCAGCCCTTCTTGGGTTGCGGTGGCGCGCGGCGAGGACAGTGCCAGGCTGCCGAGTACCGGTTGCTCGCGGCCGTTGAGCGCGCTCAGCGAGTGGACGAAGGCTTCGTGCTGCAGCAGCTGGTCGCGGTCGTAGTCACTGAACGAGGCGGTGGTGCGCAGGCGGATGCGGGTGGCGCCGGCGGCGGCCTTGGCGATCAGGTCGGGGTCGAGCACGACGTCGATCACGCGTTCGTTGAAATAGTCGTCGAGGTCGCGCTGGAGCTGCAGCTGCAATGCCGTGGCGGAGATGGCGACCTGCTCGGCCGGCGAGACCAGCTCGCGGTCGTACTCGTCGGCGATCGCGAGGAAATGCCGGGCGGCGACGCGCGCGTCGGGGCCGTTGCCGGGCAGCGGATCGAACGGGCTGCCGTAGAGCTGGATCGACAGGTCCGTGACGGCGTCGGTACCAAGCGCCTCGCACAACTGGGCGGCGGTGGCCCAGCTGCGGGTGGAGTCGATCAGGTACTGGCCGAGCGGATGCCCGGGGTCGGCGGCGCGGGCGATTTCATCGAGTTCGGCGCGGGCGTCGCTGAAATCGTGGCGCGGGTACTCGATCCGCGGCAACCGGGCGACGCCGCGGGCGTAGTCGGCGACGAAATCGATCTCGTGACCGGCCGGCCAGCTGGCCAGGCTCAACAGCTTGATGTCGCGTGCGACGACGACCATGCGCGCGTCGAGTGCGGCGTGATGGGCGACGTCGGGCGCGAGGCCGGTCATCAGCGCCGGGTTTTGCGGCCGGTGGGGCGCGCGTTGGGGATGTCGCCGGCCGGTTTCGCGGCGGGTCGGCCGGGCGCCCGCGTCGATGTGTTTTCGGCTTGGCGCTGGGCCAGTCGGTCGGCGGCGCCGGCGACTTCGCTGCCGAGCTTGTGGTAGCTGGCGTAGCGTTGCGGGTCGAGCTTGCCGGCCTCGATCGCCGCACGCACCGCGCAGCCGGGTTCCTTCGCATGCTGGCAGTCGCGGAAGCGGCACTGCGCGGCCAGTTCCTCGATGTCGGCGAAACTTTCGGCGACGGTTTCCTCACCGGTCGGCTTGAGTTCGCGCATGCCGGGGGTGTCGATCAGGCAGGCGCCGGAGGGCAGCGGGATCAACGCGCGGTGGGTGGTGGTGTGGCGGCCGCGGTCGTCGCTTTCGCGCACCGCGCCGGTCTTCATGCGCTCGATCCCGAGCAGCGTGTTGGTCAGGGTCGATTTTCCGGCGCCGGAGCTGCCGACCAGCACCGCGGTGCTGCCAGGCCTCAGCCACGGGTTGAGCGCGGCGACGCTGTCGGGGTCGCGCGCATTGACCGCACGCACGGCGATGTCCTGCGCGGCCAGTTCGACCAGCGCGGCGAGCGAGCCGGGGACGTCGGTCGCGTGGTCGGCCTTGGTCAGCACCACCACCGGTTCGGCACCGCTGCCGTGGACCAGCAGCAGGTAGCGCTCGATCCGGCGCGGGTTGAAGTCGGCGTCGAGCCCGCAGACCACGAACACGGTGTCGACGTTGGCGGCGATCAACTGCTGCTTGTAGTGCTCACCGGCGGCGCCGCGCTTGATCGCGCTGTGGCGCGGCAGCAGCGCGACGATCTGGTCCTTGCCGGCGGCGTGCTCGGTCGAAGGCGCGATCAGCACCCAGTCGCCGACGCCGGCCCGCTGCTCGGCCGGGGTCGCGCCTTTTTTGTAGCTGGGTGCGCGTTGCCATTCGGGTGGCGACTCGACCGGGAAACTGTTGCCGGGGCCGTCGGCCACCACGTAGCCGCTGCGGTGCTGCTCGACCACCCGCGCCGGGCGGGCTTGCGGATGGCCGGCGATGGCCTCGCGCCAGGCGGCGATTGCGGGCCGGCCGTCGGCGTCGAGCGGCCATCCGATCGCCTGCAGGGCGAGGTCCGGGGTCACGGTAGGCAGGGAATCGGGGGCATGGCTGGATTCTACATAGCCAGGACCGCACACCTTTCGTAGGAGCGGCTTCAGCCGCGATCGGGAGTCGGCGCGGGCCAACGGTTTCCCGATCGCGGCTGAAGCCGATCCTACAGGGGCGTGTGGATCGGATAGGCTTGGCTTTACCCCTTCCTTTGTCGTGCTCCGATGCCGCCTGCCAGCCTGAAAACCCGCGCCCGCCTGTCCGAAGTGCGTTACGAGATCCGCGGTGAACTGGCCCGCCGCGCACGTGAGCTGGAGACGCAAGGCCGGCAGCTGATCAAGCTCAACATCGGCAACCCGGGGGCGTTCGGCTTCCGCGCGCCGGAGCACCTGCAGCAGGCCATCGCCGGGCGCATATCCGACACCGATCCGTACACCCACCAGCAGGGCCTGCCGGCCGCGCGCGAGGCGATCGCGGCGTTCCACCAGCAGCGCGGCACGCCCAATGCCAGCGCTGAGCGGGTGTTCGTCGGCAACGGCGTCAGCGAGTTGATCGACCTGTCGCTGCGTGCACTGCTCAACCCCGGCGACGAGGTGCTGCTGCCCTCGCCCGACTATCCGCTGTGGTCGGCGTCGACCATCCTCAACGACGGCCGCCCGGTGTATTACCGCTGCGCCCCCGAGAACGGTTTCCTGCCCGATCCCGAAGAGATCGAGGCGCTGGTCAGTCCGCGCACGCGCGCGATCGTGCTGATCAACCCGAACAACCCGACCGGCGCGACCTACCCGCGCGAATTGCTGGAACGCATCGTCGCGATCGCCGCGCGGCACGGCCTGCTGCTGATGGCCGACGAGATCTACGACTCGATCCTGTACGACGGCGCGAGTTTCCAGCCACTCGCACCACTCGCCGGCGAGGTGCCGTGCCTGTCGTTCGGCGGGCTGTCGAAGGTGCACCGCGCCTGCGGCTGGCGCGTGGGCTGGGCGGTGCTGTCGGGCGACCCGCTGGCCAGCGGCGAGTTCCACCATGCGATGGACCTGCTCGGCGCGCTGCGGCTGTGCGCCAACGTGCCGGGGCAGTTCGCGATCGAAGCCGCGTTGCACGGCGAGGACACCATCGCGCCGTTGTGCGCGCCGGGCGGGCGGCTGTACGAGGCGCGTCGCGCGGTGGTCGAGAGCGTCGCCGCCAGCGAGCACCTGCAACTGGTCGAACCGGCCGGCGCGCTGTACGCGTTTCCGGCGGTGACCGGCGCCGCCTCGCAAGGGTTCGACGATCACGCCTTCGCGCTGGAACTGCTCGAATCCGAGGACGTGCTGGTGGTGCCGGGCTCGAGCTTCAACGTGCCCTACCGCAACCATTTCCGGGTCACGCTGCTGCCGCAGCCCGACGACCTGCGCGAAGTATTCGCGCGGATCGAACGAGTGCTCGCACGCCGCGCCGATGCCGCCACCCGCGACCGCACCGCCGCGGCCTGACCGCAGTCCCACGGAGCTTCCATGGCCACCGACCCCACCGCCCTGACCTATCTCGCGCTTGGCGACAGCTACACCATCGGCGAGGGCGTCGCGTCCGGCGAGCGCTGGCCGGTGCGCCTGACCCTCGCGCTGCGCGAGGAAGGCGTGCCACTGGAGTTCCCGCGCACGCTGGCGACCACCGGCTGGACCACCGATGAGCTGTCGACCGCGATGGACGCCGCGCAGCCGCCGCTGGGTCGCTATGACTTCGTGTCGCTGCTGATCGGGGTCAACAACCAGTACCGCGGCCGCAGCGTCGGCGACTATCGCGGCGAGTTCCACGAGTTGCTGAGGCGCGCGATCCGCTTGGCCGGCGACCGCAGCGACCGGGTGCTGGTGTTGTCGATCCCGGACTGGGGCGTCACGCCATTCGCAGCCACGCAAGGTCGCGACGCGGCGCAGGTCGCGGCCGAGCTGGACGCCTACAACGCCGCGGCCGCCGAACTGTGCGCGCAGCATGGGGTGGCGTTTGTCGACATCACCGACACCAGCCGCGCACGCGGTGCGGAGCAATCGATGCTGGTCGACGATGGCCTGCACCCGTCGGCTGCGATGTACGCGCTCTGGGCCGGGCACGCGCTGCCGGTTGCACGCGGGTTGCTCGGCCGGCGGGAATGAGCGTCGCAACCCGGCCGATGGCGCGCGACCAGGCCCGCGCGATCGCCGCCGCCTTCGCCCCGGCGCACCTGCTCGGCAGCCGCTGGGACTACTACTACAGCCGCAGCAAACTCGGCAGCGACCCGTTGTATCCCGGCGTCTGCGATGCGCTGCGCGACAGCACCGCGCCGCTGCTCGACATCGGCTGCGGGCTCGGCCTGCTCGCCCACGCGCTGCGCGCCGACGGCATCGGCCTGCGTTACCGCGGGATCGACAACGATGCCGGCAAGATCGAGCGCGCGCGTGCCGCGGCGCAGCGGCAGGGACTGGTCGACGTCAACTTCGAACGGGTCGACCTCGCGGCGGCCGGATTTTCGCTCGACGCGCTCGGCCACCGCGGCAGCGTCGCGATCCTCGACGTGCTGCAGTTCATCCCGCCCGACGCGCAGGACCGCACGCTCGACGCCGCGATCGCGATGCTGGAACCCGGCGCCCGGCTGGTAATCCGCACCGGCCTCGACGACGGCGGCCGGCGTGCGCGCGTGACCCGCGCGGTCGACGTGTTCTCGCGAGTGCTGGGCTGGATGAATGCCGGGCCGAGCCGCTACCCCTGTGCCGACGCACTGCGCGCGAAGTTCGAGGCGGCCGGGCTGGATTCGGAGTTCATGCCGCTGTACGGCAACACCCCGTTCAACAACTGGCGCGTGGTGGCGACAAAGCGTGCTTCCGCAGGAGCGGCTTCAGCCGCGACGTGAATTCGGCGCACGAACCACCATCCGATCGCGGCTGAAGCCGCTCCTACCAGGCATGCCGGGCATGCGGGCCACACAAGCGCCGACGCGGCGCCCCCCCCCCCCCCCGAAGCGCGCAACCTATCCGCACTGTTGCCGTGGCACTTCCTCAAACATTTCCGGCAAGACCGTCCGGTAGCCCAGTTCGTCCAGCCGCCGCAGCAGCAGCGCGATCGTCTCGACGTTGCGACCGTGGCGCGCGCCTTCATGCAGCAACACGATCGCACCCGGCCCAAGGTCGCGCTCGATCCGCGCCACCACCGCCTCCGGTTCCGCCGCCACCGCATCGAAACCACGCGCGCTCCATGCCACCCGCGCCAGCCCGTGCTCGCGCAGCGGTGCCGACACGAACGGATTGGCCATCCCGACCACCGCGCGAAACCAGCGCGGCGCGACCCCACCGATCCCGGTCAGCGTCGCCTGCGCCTGCGCCACTTGCCTGCGCATCCCGCCTGGGCCCAGCGCCCAGAACCACGCCTGCGGGTGCGACTGGCTGTGGTTGCCGATGCCGTGCCCGCGCCGCACGATCTCGCGCAGCGTCGCCGGGCGGGCCTGCGCACGCTCGCCGACCACGAAGAAAGTCGCCGTCGCACCGTGGGTGTCGAGCAGGTCGAGGATCGTGTTGGTGTCGTCGGAGGGACCATCGTCGATCGTCAGCCAGACCACCCGTTCCCGGGTCGGCAGCCGCACCAGCACCGGACTGAACATCGCCGAATCGGCCTTCATCACGCCCCACAGGAACACCATGTGGCTGGCCAGCATCAACGGCAGCCCGACCGCCCAGCCCAGTTGCCACCACGCCAGCGCGACCAGCGACTGGGACAACAGCAACGCCACCCACCAGGCATGTGGACGGCGCGGGACGCGATGGAGGGCGGTGGCGGGCATGGCCGGCATCATGCCATCGGGCCGTGCCGTATCGCCGGCGCGGGTTGCTTGCCACGCGCCGTCAAGTCAGCTGGGGTAAACCGGTGCAACCGCCGTCGGCGGTACACTGGCCGGCCCACATACGTTGCCCGGAAAACCGCCATGTCGCTCGACCCCGCCCTGCACTCGCGCATCCAGTCCCTGCTCGACGACAACAAGGTCGTGCTGTTCATGAAGGGCGAGCCGGGCGCGCCGCAGTGCGGCTTCTCGGCCAAGGCGGTCGGCGCGCTGGCGTCGACCGGCGTCGCCTACCGGCACGTCGACGTGCTGTCCGACCCGGAGATCCGCGAGGGCATCAAGCAGTACGGCGAGTGGCCGACGATCCCGCAGCTGTACATCGGCGGCGAGCTGGTCGGCGGCAGCGACATCATCGAGCAGATGGCCAACTCCGGCGAGCTGCATGCCGTGCTCGGCGTGCCCGCGCCCGACCGCACCCCGCCGCAGATCAGCATCACCCCGGCCGCCGCGCAGATGCTGCGCGAGGCGGTGTCCAATGCCGGCGACGGCTACGCGTTGCAGATCGAGGTGGACCCGCGCTTCAACGCCAAGCTGCAACTGGCGCCGGTCGACCCGGCCGCGATCGCGACCGAGGCCGAGGGCCTGCGCGCTCAGTTCGACCTCGCCAGCGCCCAGCGCGCGCGCGGGTTGTCGATCGACTGGGTCGACGACGAGCGTGGCCGCGGACTGGTCATCGAGAACCCCAACGCGCCGCCGAAGGTGACCCCGATCAGCGCGGTGGAAGCGGCCGAGCGGGTCGCCGCCGGCAGCCTGACCCTGGTTGACGTGCGCCCGGCCGAAGAGCGCGAAGTCGCGTCGGTCAACGTCCCGTTCTCGATCATGGAAGGCGAAGCACTGGCGCACCTGGAGGCGTTGCCGAAGGACACCGAGCTGGCGTTCCTGTGCCACCACGGCCGCCGCAGCGCGCAGGCCGCCGAACATTTCCGCGGACTTGGCTTCACCCGGCTGCACAACGTCGAGGGCGGCATCGAGGCGTGGAGCGAGACCGCCGACAGCCACGTGCCGCGGTATTGACGCGCGGCCGAGAGCCCCTACATTTTCCTGCCGTTCGCGTCGACTCAGCCGCCGAATCCACCCTCATCCAGGAAGGCCTGCTCGGCGGGGCTGGTGGCGCGGCCGAGCAGGTGGTTGCGGTGCGGGAAGCGGCCGAAGCGCTCGATGATGCCGTGGTGGTGCACGGCCCACTTGTCGGCGCCGGGTTGGTCCATCGACTGGTACAGCTCCAGCGCGCGCTGCTGGTCCAGCATCGCTTCGGAATGGATGAACGGCAGGTAGAAGAACGTGCGCAGGTCCGGGTCGACCTGCCGGTCAAAGCCGTGCCCGACTGCGCGCTCGGCCAGATTTCGCGCCAGCGGGTCGGTGGCATAGGCGTGCGCGCTGCCGCGGAACACGTTGCGCGGGATCTGGTCGAGCAGCAGCACCAGCGCCAACGCGCTTTCGGCCCACTCGGCCCAGTCGTGCAGCTCGCCACGCGCGGCGGCCAGGTGCAGGTCGAGGCAGGCGTCGCGGCATTGCGCATCGAACGCCACGCCCCCGCCGAACCATTTGGATGGCCCCGCCTCGCGCCAGAAACCGACGACTTCGCTTGCCCTCGCATCCATCGCAATACCTCCGTCTGAGTCGAACCGCAGCCTAGCAAGCCGGCGCGGAAGTCCGTGTAGGCGGACGACGTCCGCGTTGCGGCTCAACGGTCCGCTTCGGCCTCATCGCCGTCATCCCAGTCATCATCGCCCAACTGTGTTTCCAGCTCGGTGATCCATGCCGCGGTGATGCTTTCCAGCGTGACCGCGTGGATCAATGGCTGGATCGCCCCGCCCGCCGCGCCACCCGAATACGACTCGGCGATGAAACGCGCATAGCGCTCGCGGTATACCCGCCAGCCCAGGTGCACCGCCTCGAACGCGTCCAGCCCATGGCCATCGAGTTGCGCGCGCAGGCGGGCGACCAGGCCGTCGAGCCGCGCGTCGACCTGCCGGAACGAGGTGATCGCGCGCTCGTTCATCGCGTCCTCGTCGAACGCGGTTTCGTCACCGGAACGCGCGACCTCGGCGACCTCGTTGACGTAGCGGTCGGCGATGCGCACGGCGGCCTCGGCCTTGCCGATCAGCCGGCTCTCGAACCGGCGCAGTTCGTCGAGGCTGGTGTTGGCGCCTTCCAGTCCCTGCTTCAGCGCGAGCAGCTTCTGGTTGCGGTCGATCGCCTCGACCGTGGGGCGCCGCTCGACCCGGCGCTGGACGAAGTAGAACGCCCAGGTCAGTACGGCGCCGGCGAGCAGGTAGGCGAATTGTTCCATCGGTGAATTCCTCCAGGCCGACAGTGTGCCGCGATGGCATCGCAGCCGTTGCGATTTGCCCAATCGGCCGGTTGCCGGGCGATCCATGGGTTCCGTGGCGCCGGTCACCCGGCCGTGACGTTCGTCAGGGTTGGCACCGCCCCGGCGCACGGCTACGGTCCGATGGTTGTCCACGCCAATGAACGGGGAATCGATGCACCGACCACAGCTTGCCGCGCTCGCGGCCGCGCTTGCCTTCTCGCTGGGCGGCGGTGCCGTCCACGCCACGCCGGACAAGGGCGCGTCACCGTTCACCAACGATCCGTATCCGAGCACCTACCAGCGCATCGCCGCGCCGCCGGTGCTGATCGACAACGCGACCGTGCTGACCGGCACCGGCGCGCGGCTCGACAACGCCGACGTGCTGATGGCCGACGGCCGTATCGTCGCGGTCGGGCCGTCGCTGGAACTGCCGGCCGGGGCGACCCGGGTCGACGGCAGCGGCAAGTGGGTGACGCCCGGCATCATCGATGTGCACTCGCACCTCGGCGTCTATCCCAGCCCCGGCGCACGCGCGCACAGCGACGGCAACGAGGCGACCGCGCCGGTGACCGCCAACGTCTGGGCCGAGCATTCGGTCTGGCCGCAGGACCCGGGCTTCAACGCCGCGCGCGCCGGCGGCGTGACCTCGCTGCAGATCCTGCCCGGTTCGGCCAACCTGGTCGGCGGCCGCGGCGTGACCCTGAAAAACGTGCCGGCGGTGAGTTACCAGGCGATGAAGTTCCCCGGCGCGCCGTGGGGCCTGAAGATGGCCTGCGGCGAGAACCCCAAGCGGGTGTATGGCGAGAAGGGCGGGCCGTCGACCCGGATGGGCAACGTCGCTGGCTACCGCGCGGCCTTCATCGACGCGACCGAATACCTGAAGAAGAACGGCGGCGACACCAAGCCCGCGGAAAAGCGCAGCTGGTGGCAGTCCGACGAGCCCGACAGCGGCCAGGACAGCGGCGGCAAGCGCGACCTCAAGCTGGAGACGCTGGCCGGCGCGATCAACGGCGACATCCTGGTCCACATCCACTGCTACCGCGCCGACGAGATGGCGACGATGCTCGACCTGGCCGACGAGTTCGGTTTCAAGGTCGCCGCGTTCCACCACGCGGTCGAGGCCTACAAACTCGCCGACCGGCTGGCCGCCGAGGGGGTCTGCGGCGCACTCTGGGCCGACTGGTGGGGCTTCAAGATGGAGGCGTTCGACGGCATCCAGGAGAACATCGCGCTGGTCGACCGCCCGGCCGGCAGCTGCGCGATCGTGCACAGCGACTCGGAGGAAGGCATCCAGCGGCTCAACCAGGAGGCGACCAAGGTCATGGCGCACGCGAAGCTTGCCGGCATCGAGATCACGCCCGAGCACGCGATCCAGTGGCTGACCGCCAACCCGGCCAAGTCGATGGGCATCCTCGACCAGACCGGCACCCTGGAGGCCGGCAAGATGGCCGACGTGGTGGTCTGGAACGGCACGCCGTTCAGTGTCTATGCGCAGGCCGAGCAGGTGTATGTCGACGGTGCGCGCGTGTACGACCGCGACGACCCGTCACGGCAACCGGAGTCCGACTTCATGCTGGGCCAGTCGACCGGTGACGCGATCCAGGCTGGGGGTGTGCTGTGAGCGGCCGTAGCGTGGGGACGGCGGCGTTGAAGTCGTCGCTCGCGGTCGCGTTGCTGTCGTGCCTGGCGCTGACCGCGAACGCGCAGGACATGCTCGTACGCGACGCCACCGTGCATACCGGCGGCGCGCAGGGCACGCTGGAAAACACCGACGTGCTGGTGCGCAACGGTCGCATCGCGGCGATCGGCACCGGCCTCGCCGCACCGGCCGGCGTGCAGGTAGTCGAGGCCGGTGACCGGCCGTTGACCCCGACCCTGTTCGGCGGCATCACCGGGATCGGCATCGAGGAGGTCTCGGGCGAACGCTCGACCGTCGACAACACCCTCGCGCTCGGCGCGGAAACCCACCAGATGATGGTGCGCCCCGAATTCGACGTGACCCTGGCCTTCAACCCGGCCTCGGTGCTGATCCCGGTCAACCGGGTCGAGGGCATCGGCTGGACCCTGATCGGCGCCGGCAACGATGACGGCGGCTCAATCATCGGCGGCCAGGGCGCGGTGATGCGGCTCGACGGCAGCGTCGACCCGGCCGGCCCGGATGTGTTGTTCATCGATCTGGGCAGTGATGCCGCCGGCCTCAGCGGCCGCTCGCGCGCGGCGCAGTGGATGATCCTCGACCAGTTGATCGACGAGGCCAACGGCCGGATCGCACCCGACGCCAACGCCGCGCTGCTGACCCCGGCCGGCCGCGCGACGCTGAAGAAGTACATCGATGGCGGCGGCCGCGTGGTGGTCGAGGTCGACCGCGCCGCCGATATTCGCCAGCTGCTGCGCTGGTCGGACCGCCATGGCGTCGACATCGCGATTTCCGGCGGTGCCGAAGCCTGGAAACTCGCCCCGAAACTCGCGGCGGCCAAGGTCCCGGTGTTCGTCGATCCGCTGGCCAACCTGCCGTCGGGCTTCGACCAGATCGGCTCCAGCATGGAGAACGCCGCGCGTCTGCAGGCCGCCGGTGTCGCGGTCGGCTTCAGCCAGGGCGGCGATGCCAGCCACAACGCGCGCAAGGTTCGCCAGTTGGCCGGCAACGCGGTCGCCAACGGGCTTCCGTGGGACGACGGCCTGGCCGGGCTGACCTCGGTGCCGGCGCAGGCCTTCGGCGTCGCCGACGAACTGGGCAGCATTGCTGTTGGCAAGCGTGCCGACCTGGTGCTGTGGAGCGGCGACCCGCTGGAGGTCAGCGAAGTCGCGCTGCAAGTGTGGTTCGACGGCGAGCCGATCGAGATGCGTAGCCGCCAGACCGAACTGCGCGACCGCTACCTGCGCCCGCAGGTGCCACGCGCGAATGGCGGACTGCCAAGGGCCTATCCCGCGGGCGACAGTCGCTGAGGCACGGCGCCGTGACCCAACTCCACCGGGCCCGCCACGTGCGGGCCCGGTGCTTTCCGCTGCTTGTGGTTCCGCGCTCCTGGCTTTCGTAGGAGCGGCTTCAGCCGCGATCGTGGAACCGGTACGAGCAGCCGAGCATCCGATCGCGGCTGAAGCCGCTCCTACAAAAGCGCTGATCGATCGCTACCACATCACTCCAGTTTTGCCTGTTTGGGCTGATCCTCAGCGTCTGGCATTAACCGTATCGCCGGATTGCGACCACGGTCCGCTCGAGCCCTACCCATGGCGGTAGCTGCCCCGCCGGACACGTGATAGAGCCGATACCCACCAACCCCCGCGGCGGCGGTATGCTGTCGGCGTTTTGTGACGAACGTCGTCATTCTGACCCGGGGGTCAACGATGCGTATTGGTTTGGTGGTCGACTCGGCCTGCGATCTGCCGTTGGAGTACCTGCAGCAACACGGGGTGACGGTATTGCCGATCACCGTGCGCATCGGCGAGGCGGTGCTGGCCGACCACCGCAACGAGGAGGCCACGCTGGAGTTCCTCCACGCGCATGTCGCCGAGGGCGGCGCCGAAGCAGAGACCATGCCGTTCACCGTGCAGCAGATCCACCAGTTGTTCCTGGAGCGGCTGGTGATCGACTACGACTACGTGTTCTGCATGACCATCACCAGGTCGCGCAGCCCGATCTTCGACAACGCGCAGCAGGCCGGCTTCGCGATCCTCAACGACTACAAGCCCGTGCGCGCCGCAACCGGCAACAACACGCCATTCGCGCTGCGCGTGGTCGATACCCAGAACCTGTTCGCCGCGCAGGGCATCACCGCGGTCGAAGCGGTGCGCCTGCGCGACGCCGGCGAGGGCGCGCCGAAGATTCGTGCACGGCTGGAAAACCTCGCCCTGCACACCCACGGCTACCTGGTGCCACGCGACCTGTACTACCTGCGCGCACGTGCCCGGACCAAGGGCGATCGCAGCGTCAGCCTGCTCAGCGCCGCGCTCGGCAGCGCGCTCGACATCAAGCCGGTATTGCATTGCAACCGCGGCGAGACCGGGCCAGTCGCCAAGATCAAGGGCTTCGAGCCCGCCGTGGAGAAGGTGTTCGCCGGCACCATCAAGCGCATCCAGGCCGGCCTGATGACCCCGACGGTGTGCCTGAGCTATGGCGGCGAGCTCGACGAGATGCGCGCGCTGCCGGGTTACCAGGAACTACGCGCGGCCTGCGTCGACAACAACATCGAGCTGTTCGAAAGCGTGATGAGCCTGACCGGCATGGTCAACGTCGGCAAGGGCGCGGTGGTGGTCGGCTTCGCATCCGAGGGCGGCATCCGCTTCGACTAGCCTGATGGGCGGGTAAAGCGCGAAAGCTCGGGGCTTTTGTAGGAGCGGCTTCAGCCGCGATCTGGAACCGTTCACCCGCACCGACTCCAGGTCGCGGCTGAAGCCGCTCCTACGTGAAGCTCCGGCACAGGCGAAGCCCCGACACAGGAGCGGAAAGCCCGGAACGGTCGTGCGGTGGCAACCGATCATCTCCGGTCGCCACCATCGGCAAACCCGCCTTGGGACTTCCTGCCTACGCACTGGCGTGCCTGCACGGCTACGCTGCGGGATTCGTTTGCCACAAGTGCCCCGTCCATGACCCCTCGCCTGCTCGTCCTCGCGCTGTCCAGCGCGCTGTCCGCGTCCTTCGCCCTGCCCGCGCTTGCGCAGGACCCGGTGCAGTTGGAGCAGGACGCACTCGACCCGGTCGGCACCGACCCGGCGCAGGCCGCGCCCGACGTCGCCAAGGGCAAGACCGCGCGCGATGGCGAAGACGAAGCGGAAAAGGAGTGGGACGTCAGCGCCGCCCACGGTCCGACAAAGACCATTCGCTTCAGCACCGACGAAGGCACCTGGATGGACGTCGACGTCGCCCCCGATGGCAACGAGCTGGTGTTCTCGCTGCTCGGTGACCTGTACCGGCTGCCGATCAGCGGCGGCACCGCGCAACGCATCACCTCCGGGCCGGCCTGGGACGTGCAGCCGCGCTGGTCACCCGACGGTGCCGAGTTCGCGTTCACCTCCGACCGCGGTGGCGGCAACAACCTGTGGCGCATCGACACCGACGGCAGCGACCCGGTGCAGGTCACGCAGGAGGACTTCCGCCTGCTCAACAATCCGGCGTGGACCCCGGACGGCCGCTTCATCATCGGCCGCAAGCACTTCACCTCCGAGCGCTCGCTCGGCGCCGGCGAGTTGTGGATGTACCACGTCAGCGGCGGCAAGGAGGGCCTGCAGCTGACCGAGAAGAAGAACGAGCAGCAGGACCTTGGCGAACCGGCGGTGTCGCCCGACGGCCGCCATGTCTACTACTCCGAGGACGTCAGCGGCGGCGAGACGTTCCAGTACAACAAGAACCCGCACGACGTGATCTACGCGATCAAGCGGCTCGACCGCCAGACAGGCGAGACCGACACCCTGGTCGCGACCCCGGGCGGCGCGGTGCGGCCGCAGCCGTCGCCGGACGGCAAGTCGCTGGCGTTCGTCAAGCGCATCCGCGACAAGTCGGTGCTGCACGTGCTCGATCTCGCCAGCGGCGAGGTACGACCGGTGTGGGACGGCCTCAGCCACGACCAGCAGGAAGCCTGGGCGATCTTCGGGCCGTACACCGGTTTCGACTGGATGCCCGATTCGAAGTCGGTGGTGTTGTGGGCGCAGGGCAAGCTGTGGCGGATCACGATGCCGGGCGGCGAGGCAACGGAAATCCCGTTCACCGCGCAGGTCGAGCAGACCGTGACCGAGCCGCTGCGCTTCCAGAACGACATCGACGAAGGCAGCTTCGCGCCGAAGATGATCCGCGACGTCGCGACCTCGGCCGACGGCGACACGATGGTGTTCCACGCGCTCGGCACGCTGTGGCGCAAATCGCTGCCCGGCGGCGAACCGCGTCGCCTGACCAGCAACGAGGGCCTGTACGAATACGAGCCCAGCTTCAGCCCCAATGGCGACAAGCTGCTCTACACCACCTGGTCGGACGCGGCGATGGGCGCGATCTACGTGCGCAACGCCAATGGCTCGGGCAAGGGCACCCGCCTGACCGACGACA
Source organism: Lysobacter sp. F6437 (assembly GCF_052547215.1). Classification (NCBI taxonomy): domain Bacteria; kingdom Pseudomonadati; phylum Pseudomonadota; class Gammaproteobacteria; order Lysobacterales; family Lysobacteraceae; genus Lysobacter; species Lysobacter sp. F6437. The sequence continues at coordinate 60,682 of NZ_JBQWRB010000003.1, read as the reverse complement.
AGGGCTTCTACTACAACCCGCGGTTCTCGCCCGACGGCAATCGGATCGTGTATTCCAAGAGCGGCGGCAGCGGCCTGACCGGCAGCCTGTGGTCGGTCGACCAGGGCGTCTACGTGATGCCGGCGCGCGGTGGCACGCCGGTGCGGGTCGCCGACAAGGGCAGTGCGCCGCAGTTCAACGCCGACGGTTCGCGCGTGCTCTATCTGACCGGCGGCGGGCTGGAGAAGAAGCTGATGTCGGTCGGCCTGCACGGCGAAGACCCGCGCGAGGTGTTCAACCTCAAGTACGTCGATTCGGTGAAGGTCAGCCCCGACGGCAAGTGGGTCGCGTTCACCGAGTTGTTCAACGCCTACGTCGCGCCGATGGTGTCGACCGGCAAGGCGATCGAACTGAGCAAGGACTCCAAGGCGATCCCGGTGACCGCGGTCAGTGCCGATGTCGGCAGCTACCTGCACTGGGCGGCCGACAGCGAGTCGCTGCACTGGATGGTCGGCGACAAGTACCACTCGCGTTCGCTCGACGAGAGCTTCGCGTTCCTGACCGACGGCAACACCGGGATCGCAAAGCCTGTACACGGTGGCGGCATCGCGGTCGGCCTGACCGTGCCGGTCGACGCGCCCGACGAGCTGGTCGCGTTCACCAACGCGCGCATCATCACCATGCGCGATGCCGGGAATTCCGAGGAGGTCATCGACAACGGCACGATTGTCTTGCGCGGCGACGAGATCGTCGCGATCGGCGCCACCGGTTCGGTGCAGGTGCCGGCCGGCGCCAACGTCATCGACGCCACCGGCAAGACCATCGTGCCCGGCACCATCGACGTCCACGCCCACGCCGCGCACTTCGGCCAGGGTGTCGTCCCGCAGCAGAACTGGGCGTACTACACCAACCTCGCGTTCGGCATCACCACCATGCACGACCCCTCGGCGACCACCGAGTTCGTGTTCTCCGAGGCCGAGCTGCAGAAGGCCGGAAAAATGGTCGGCCCGCGGATCTTCTCGACCGGCACGATCCTGTACGGCGCCGACGGCGACTTCAAGGCGGTGGTCAACTCGCTCGACGACGCCCGCAGCCACCTGCGCCGGATGCAGGCCAACGGCGCGTTCTCGGTCAAGAGCTACAACCAGCCGCGCCGCGAGCAGCGCCAGCAGATCAACACCGCGGCAAGGGAGCTCGGCATGCTGGTGGTCGAGGAAGGCGGCTCCACCTTCCACCACAACATGACGATGATCCTCGACGGCGTCACCGGTATCGAGCACAACATCCCGGTCGCACCGCTGTACAAGGACGTGGTCGAGCTGTGGAGCCAGACCGACGTGCGCAACACGCCGACCCTGGTGGTCAGCTACGGAGGCCTGTCGGGCGAGTACTGGTGGTACGCGCGCGACAACGTCTGGGAGAACGACAAGCTCAACCGCTTCTTCCCGCGCGAGACCCTCGACGCGCGCAGCATCCGTCGCGAGACCGCACCGGACTGGGACTACTACCACGTCGAAGTCGCCAAGGCCGCCAAGGTCCTGCGCGATGCCGGCGTCGGCATCCAGATCGGCGGCCACGGCCAGTTGCAGGGGCTGAGCGCGAACTGGGAAATCTGGCTGCTGACCCAGGGCGGCTTCAGCAACTTCGAGGCGCTGCGCGCGGCGACGATCGATGGTGCCGACTACCTCGGCCTCGATGCCGAGATCGGCTCGCTGGAAGTCGGCAAGCAGGCCGACCTGGTGGTGCTGAACTCCAACCCGCTGGAGGACATCCGCGCCACCATCGACACCCGCTACGTGATGGTCGACGGCCGCCTGTTCGACGTCGACGCCGACATGGCCGAGATCGGCAACGACGCGACTCCGGAGCCGAACTTCTACTGGCAGCGCCACCGCGACGGCCAGACTTTCGGCACCGAGTTCGGCCCGACCGCGGTCTGCCATTGCCCGAAGGGTCACCACGGCGGCCACGTGCACCTCGACTGAGCCATACGCCCCTGTAGGAGCGGCTTCAGCCGCGATCTGGAATCGGCACGGGCGGAACGATTATCCGATCGCGGCTGAAGCCGCTCCTACAGGGCGCCGGTGGCGCTTCACGGGGGGCCCATGCCAGTCTCCCTAAGCTTTTCCCGCCCATACAAGGAAACCGCCATGGCCACTCGTTACTACATCGCCCTGCCCGACGGTGACCGCGCCCGCGGCGCCGATCCGGAGTTGTCGTTCAAGTCGCAAGGCGCGGATGGCTTCGCCAGCGAACTGCAGGCCGCGCTGCGCAGCGACGAACTGTTCCAGCGTTGGCGTGCGCGGCAGGACGACCCCGACGACATCGACGAGGCACTGGCCGCGACCGATCCTGACGCGACCGTCGAAGGCAAGCGGGACGCGATGCACATCGACCTCGTGGTCACCACCTCGCTGCCCGGCAACGTCTTCAAGCAGCGCCTGCGGCTGCTGGCCGGCAGTGGCTGGGAACTGCGCGACGTGACGGCGGCCTGAGCCCGCGCACGCGTCGATTGCGGCTCGCAAGCGGGCTTTTGTAGGAGCGGCTTCAGCCGCGATCGGGAACCGGCTTGAGCAAACGATTCCCCGATCGCGGCTGAAGCCGCTCCTACAAACCCGCCCACCGGGCGACAATGGCCGCATGACCGACATCCTGCTCGCCTGGAGCGGTGGCAAGGACGCTGCCTGGACCCTGCATACGCTGCGCCAGCGCGACGACGTGCGCGTGGCCGGCCTGTTGACCACGGTCACCGCCGGCTTCGACCGCATCGCCATGCACGGCATCCGCCGCGACGTGCTGCAGGCACAGGCCGATGCGGTGGGCCTGCCGTTGATCGAGTCGGTGATCCCGCAAGCCTGCGACAACGATACCTACGAGGCCGCGTTCGCCGCTGCGCTGAGCACCGCGCGTGAACGCTGGCCGGAGCTAGACACCATCGCGTTCGGCGACCTGCGCCTGGCCGACGTGCGTGCCTGGCGCGAAGCGCTGTGCGCACGGCACGGCTGGACCATCCGGACCCCCCTGTTCGGCAGCGATACCGCGGCACTGGCACGCACGATGATCGCCGGCGGTCTGCGCACGCGCCTGTGCTGCGTTGACACCCAGCAGCTCGACGCGGCATTCAGTGGACGCGCATTCGACGACGTATTGCTGGCCGAACTGCCGCCGGGCTGCGACCCCTGCGGCGAGGACGGCGAGTTCCACACCCTCGTCTCCGCCGGGCCGATGTTCGAACGGCCGCTGCAGGTCGAGCGCGGCGAAACCGTCCTGCGCGACGGCCGCTTCGCCTTCACCGATTTCGAACTGGCTCCTTTTTAGGAGCTTCTATTCCTGCAGCGCCGCCGCATGGTGGGCGACGTGCTCGCCGATGAAGCTGGCAATGAAGTAGTAGCTGTGGTCGTAGTCCGGCTGCATCCGCAGGGTCAGGGGATGACCGAATGCGGCGCAGGCATCGCGCAGCAGCTCCGGACGCAGTTGCACCTGCAGGAACTCGTCGGCGCCGCCCTGGTCGACCAGCAGCGGCAGGCGTTCACACGCGGTGCGGACGAGTTCGCATGCATCCCACTGTTTCCAGAGTTCGCGATCCGGGCCGAGATAGGCATCGAATGCCTTCTCGCCCCACGGCACGCGCGACGGTGCGACGATCGGCGAGAACGCCGAGACACTGCGATAACGACCCGGGTTGCGCAACGCGATGACCAGCGCGCCGTGGCCGCCCATCGAATGGCCGCTGATGCCGCGCGCGGTGGTGGTCGGGAAGTGCGCGTCGACCAGCGCCGGCAATTCGCTCACCACGTAATCGTGCATGCGGTAGTGGCGCGCCCATGGCTCGCGGGCGGCGTTGAGGTAGAAGCCCGCACCCTGGCCGAGGTCGTAACCGTCGTCGTCGGCCACGCCGTCGCCACGCGGACTGGTGTCGGGCGCGACCAGGACCAGGCCATGTTCGGCGGCGTAGCGCTGGGCGCCGGCCTTCTGGATGAAGTTCTGCTCGCTGCAGGTCAGGCCGGACAGCCAATACAGCACCGGGCACGGGCCGCGCGCAGCCTGCGACGGCAGGTAGATGGCGAACTTCATCGTGCAGTCGAGCGTGCTCGACGCGTGTTGCCAGACTTCCTGTTGGCCACCGAAGCAGGCGTGTTGTTCGATGCGTTGCATGTCGACCTCGCGCAGATGTTGCTTCTTGTAGGAGCGGCTTCAGCCGCGATCTGAAATCGTGTCGGTTGATCACTCCTGATCGCGGCTGAAGCCGCTCCTACAACCGCCCGATTGTTGTCGGCAGGAGCGTCCTCAGTATCGGATCACGGTCCTGATCGACTTGCCTTCGTGCATCAACTCGAACGCCTCGTTGATCCGCTCCAGCGGGAGCTCATGGGTAATGAACGGGTCGAGGTCGATCTCGCCGCGCATCGCCTGCTCGACCATGCCGGGCAGCTGGCTGCGACCCTTCACTCCGCCGAACGCGCTGCCGCGCCAGACCCGTCCGGTGACCAACTGGAACGGCCGGGTGCGGATCTCCTGGCCCGCACCGGCGACACCGATGATCACCGACTCGCCCCAGCCCTTGTGGCAGCACTCCAGCGCCGCGCGCATGACGTCGACGTTGCCGATGCACTCGAAGCTGAACTCGACGCCGCCGTCGGTCATCTCGACGATCACGTCCTGGATCGGCTTTTCGAAGTCCTTCGGGTTGACGCAATCGGTCGCGCCCATCGACTTCGCCAAGTCGAACTTGCCCGGATTGGTGTCGATCGCGATGATCCGCCCGGCCTTCGCCTGCACCGCGCCCTGGATCACCGCCAGCCCGATCCCGCCAAGGCCGAACACCGCAACCGAGTCGCCGGGCTGCACCTTCGCCGTGTTGTGCACGGCCCCGATCCCGGTGGTGACGCCGCAACCGAGCAGGCACACCTTCTCCAGCGGTGCTTCGGGATTGACCTTGGCGACCGAGACCTCGGCGACCACGGTGTACTCGCTGAAGGTGCTGCAGCCCATGTAGTGGTAGACCGGCTCGCCGTTGTAGGAGAACCGCGTGGTGCCGTCGGGCATCAGGCCGCGGCCCTGGGTCGCGCGTACCGACGAGCACAGGTTGGTCTTGCCCGACTTGCAGAACTTGCACACGCCGCATTCGGCCGTGTACAGCGGGATCACGTGGTCGCCCGGCTTGACGCTGGTGACGCCCTCGCCGACCTCGACCACCACGCCGCCGCCCTCGTGGCCGAGCACGGCCGGGAAGATGCCTTCCGGATCGTCGCCCGACAGGGTGAACGCGTCGGTGTGGCAGACGCCGGTGGCGTCGATGCGGACCAGCACCTCGCCGGCGCGCGGCGGCTCGACGTCGATCTCGACGACCTGCAACGGTTGGCCGGCAGCGAAGGCGACGGCGGCGCGGGATTTCATGGCGGGGACTCCGGAATGCGGGGATGGCTCAATGATAGGCCGACGACACGGGGAGCGCCTTTCCGTACGCGCCGGGCCGCCATTCTGTAGGAGCGGCTTCAGCCGCGATCCGGAGTCGGCGCGGGCGAACGATTTTCCGATCGCGGCTGAAGCCGCTCCTGCAACGGCCCGGATGCCCGCGATGCGCACGGAAGCAGCCGAATGCCCGCACCGCCGTCGATACTTGAATAGGCGCTCGACGTTGCGTGGAACCGCAATCAGCTCAGCCGGTGTTCTGGATGCCCGCGGCGATGCCGTTGACGGTCGCCATCAGCACCTGCAGCAATGCGTCGTCCTCGCGGTCGCCGGCGCGCCAGCGCGCCAGCAGGTCGACCTGCAGCAGGCTGATCGGGTCGATGTACGGGTTGCGCAGGCGGATCGACTGGCCCAGGCGCGGGTCGTGGGCGAGCAATTCGGATTCGTCCTTGATCGCGAGCACGGCGTCGTGAGTGCGCTCGAACTCTCCCTTGATGCCAGGATGCAGGCGCGCATGCAGGTCACCTTCGGGCAGTTGCACGGCAAGCCGGGAATAGCGCTCGAAGATGCCGAGGTCGGATTTCGCCAGCACCATCTCGACATCGTCGACCAGTGTGCCGAAGAACGGCCAGTCGCGCGCCATCTCGGCCAGGACATCGCGGCCGTGGATGTCGAGGGCACGTTGCAGCGCACTGCCGACGCCGTACCACGCGGTCAGGCCGGAGCGGTTCTGCGCCCACGAGAACACCCACGGGATCGCGCGCAACGATTCGACGCCACCCTTGTTGCCGCGCTTGCTTGGCCGCGAGCCGATCCGCAGCCGTTCGATCACGTCGATCGGGGTGGCGGCGCGGAAATAGGCGGGGAAATCCGGATGCTCGTGGATCAGCGCGCGGTAGCTCGCGCGTGCATCGAGCGCGAGCTGCGCGGCGATCTCGCGCCAGTGCGCTTCGCGCGGTTCCGGCGGCCGTGGCCGCAACGTCGCGCGCAGCACCGCCCCGGTGGTCTGTTCGAGGTTGCGCAGCGCCAATGCGCGGATGCCGTACTTGCGGTGGATCACCTCGCCCTGCTCGGTCAGTCGCAGATAGCCGTCGACCGAACCGCGCGGCGCGGCGATCACCGCGCGCTCGGTCTTGCCGCCGCCGCGACTGACCGAGCCGCCGCGGCCATGGAAGAACGCGATCCGCACGCCGCTGTCGCGCGCCAGTTCGGTCAATGCGATCTGGGTGCGTTGCAAGGCCCAGCGCGAGGCGACGATGCCGCCGTCCTTGGCGCTGTCGGAATAGCCGAGCATCACCACCTGGCGGTTGCCGCGCGCCGCCAGGTGCTGGCGGTAGACCGGATCGGCGAACAGCTCGCGCAGGGTGTCGGGCGCGGCGTCGAGGTCGTCGACGGTCTCGAACAGCGGCGCCACGTCGAGCGGCACTTCGCCGTTCTCGATGCACCCGGCGATGCGTGCCAGCGCCAGCACCGCCAGCGCGTCGGCGGCGCTGCGGCTCATGCTGATGATGTAGGGGCCGAACACGCGGTCGCCGTAGCGCGGGCGCAGTTCGGCGACGGTTCGGAACACATCCAGGGTCGACAGCGCGGTTTCGTCGTCGGGGTTGGCGACATTTGCACGACCTTCGATCAAGCCGTGCAGGCGCGCGGCACGGTCACCGGCATCGCGCGACTCCCACTGGGGATCATCGAGCAGCGCCGCGAGCGCGGCATCGTGCACCGCCGAATCCTGGCGCAGGTCGAGGCTGGCGAGGTGGAAGCCGAAACTGCGCGCGCGTCGCTGCAGCCGGCGCACCGCGAAGCCGCCCGCGTGCTCGCCGCGATGCGCGCGCAGGCTGTCGGCGATCAATGCGATGTCGGCCTCGAACGCCGCCGCGTCGGGATAGGCCGCGGGCTCGTCGTGGCGGGTCGCCCACAGCCGCTCGACCATCAGGGTGACCAGGTTTCGGTACGGCATGTCGGCGTGGCGCGGGTGCAGCCGTTCAGCTGCGCGCGGCAGCAGTTCGCGGTACCCGTCGACGCGTGCCAGCACCGCGGCTTCGACCTCGACCCGGGCCTGCGACTGGCTCAGCAGTTCGCCGAGCGCATCGAGGTCGCGCCGGTATGCGTCCAGCACCAGCGCGCGCTGGCCGGCGAGGGTCGCGGCAATGGTGGCCGCACCGACGTTCGGGTTGCCGTCCATGTCGCCGCCGACCCAGCTGCCGAAACCGAGCACGTCGGGCAAGGCCAGCGACGCATCGGGGTAGTGCTCGCGCAACGCCTCGTCGAACGCCTCGTGGAATACCGGCAACACCCGGTACAACACCTCCGACAGGTAGAAGCCGACGTGCTCGAACTCGTCGGCGACGCTGGGCTTGGCGGTCGGCGCCTCGGCGGTCTGCCAGCTCGCGGTCAGTGCCAGGCGGATGCGTTCGCGGTCGGCGCGGCGCTCGGCCGGGGTGCGGCCGCGGTCGATGTCGGCGACCAGCGCGGCGACGATCTGGCGCTCCTTGTGCAGCAGCACCCGGCGCACGGCCTCGGTCGGGTGGGCGGTGAACACCGGCTCGATCCGCAGCCGCGGCAGCAGCGCGGCGAGTTCGTCGGCGGTCACGCCCTGCCGCGCGAGCGTACCGATCACGTCGCGTAGGCCACCGGGTTGGGCACCGTCACCGGCGCGCTCGTGTTCGCGGCGGCGGCGGATGCGATGCACGCGCTCGGCCAGGTTGACCGCCTGGAAGTAGGTCGAAAATGCCCGGACCAGGTCGCTGGCGTGCTGCAGGTCGGTGCCCGCGGCCGAGGCCGCCATCGCGTCGGCCAGCTCGTCGACCGGCGCGGCGTTCTCGCGGCGGCCGATCGCGGCCCGGCGCAGGCGTTCGACCTCGGCGAGGAAGGCCGGGCTGCGTTGCTCGGCGAGGATCTCGCCGACCAGCGTACCGAGCGTCTTGACGTCCTCGCGCAGCAGCGCGTCGGTGGCACCGAACTCGACGGTGCGCAGGGGTTCGTCCAGGGTATCGGGCAGGTTCGTCATGCCGCCTACGGTAACGCAGGGCCGCGTGGAGACAGACAGAACGCCCCGGTCGACGGGGGCCCTTTGTAGGAGCGGCTTCAGCCGCGATCGGATAGCTGGTCGCCCGCGTCGATTTCAGATCGCGGCTGAAGCCGCTCCTACGCCCAGGGAAGTCCCCATGGGGACAAGGCACCCGGACTACGGCACCTAGTACGCGAACTCCTTGAACACCGGGTCGACGCTGCCACCCCACGGGCCGTGGAACAGTTCGAGCTTGCGTTCGGCCGGGGTGATTCCGGCCTCGACCAGTTCCATCAGCGGGCCGAGGAAGATGCTCTCGTCACTGCCGTTCTCGTTGACCCGCGCACGGCGGGCCAGCCCATGTGCGGAGATCTGCACCGCGCGCCGGGCCAGGTCGAGCACGGTGCCGTTGCGGAACGGCAACTTGAACGCCTGCTTCGGCACGCCGTCGCGCAGCGCATGGATCTCGGCGAGGCTGAAATCCTTGACCAGGTCCCACGCCGCGTCGAGCGCGGTGTCGTCGTACAGCAACCCGGTCCAGAACGCCGGCAACGCGCAGATGCGGTTCCACGGGCCGGAATCGGCGCCGCGCATCTCCAGGTACTTCTTGAGCCGCACTTCGGGGAACGCGGTGGTGCTGTGGTCGGCCCAGTCCTGCAGCGTCGGGGTGTGCCCCGGGTACGCGGGCAGCTTGCCCGCCAGATAGTCGCGGAACGACTGCCCGGACGCGTCGATGTAGGCGCCATCGCGGTAGACGAAGTACATCGGCACGTCGAGCAGGTAGTCGACGTAGCGCTCGTAGCCGAAGCCGTCCTCGAACACGAAGTCGAGCAGGCCGGTGCGATCCGGGTCGGTGTCGGTCCAGATCTGCGAGCGGTAGCTGAGGAACCCGTTGGGCTTGCCCTCGGTGAATGGCGAGTCGGCGAACAGCGCGGTCGCGATCGATTGCAACGCCAGCGAGACCCGGAACTTCTTCACCATGTCGGCTTCGGAGGCGACATCGAGGTTGACCTGCACGGTCGAGGTGCGGGTCATCATGTCGAGGCCAAGCGTGCCGACCTTCGGCATGTACTCGCGCATGATCTTGTACCGGCCCTTGGGCATCCACGGCATTTCGTCGCGGCGCCATTTGGGCTGGAACCCCATGCCGAGGAAACCAAGGCCCATCGGCTCGGCCACGCTGCGCACCTCGCGCAGGTGGGTGGCGGCTTCGCGGCAGGTTTCATGCAGGGATTGGAGCGGGGCACCTGACAGCTCCAGCTGGCCGGCCGGCTCCAGCGATACCGAGGCGCCGTCACGGGTCAGCGCGATGACGCGGCCATGCTCCTCGACGGGGGCCCAGCCGAACTGGACCAGGCCCTTGAGCAATGCCTCGATGCCGCGCTCGCCTTCGAACGTGGGCGGACGCAGGTCATCGGTACGGAAACCGAACTTCTCGTGCTCGGTGCCGATCTTCCAGTCGTCGCGGGCGCGCGCGCCGGACACCAGGAAGTCGAGCAGCTGCGCGCGACCTGCGGCTCCGGCTTCGATCGGGACATCCTTGACGTGGCTGGGACCGGACACGTGCACCTCGCTGGACGGGGGAGCCGGCGATGCGGCGTGCTGCCGACATTCGCAGGAATCAGCGCAGTGTAACGAGAGGGATGGCGAGCGAATGTCGCCGAACCGCAACGCTCCAGCCCATCCCCGGGACAATCGCGCTTGTAGGAGCGGCTTCAGCCGCGATCGGACAATCGTTCGTCCGTACCGACTCCGGATCGCGGCTGAAGCCGCTCCTACGCCCCGGAGGAAGTCCCCTTCGGGGTCAGTTGCAGCCAGCCGCCGATCACCGCGCGGGCCTCGTCGACGCCCTGCTTGGACTCGCCCGAGAACAGCTGCACGCTGACCGCGTCGCCGTACTCGGCCTGCATGTCCTTGCGCACCGCCAGCATCGCATTGCCCTGCGCGCCGCGGCCGAGCTTGTCGGCCTTGGTCAGGATCGCGTGCGCCGGCAGCCCGCGGCTGACCGCGTAGCCGAGCATCTGCCGGTCGTAATCCTTCAGCGGATGGCGGATGTCCATCACCACCACCAGTCCCTTCAGCGCCTCGCGGGTACGGAAATAGCGATCGAGGAACGCCTGCCAATGCGCCTGCAGGTCCTTCGGGACCTTGGCGTAACCGTAGCCGGGCAGGTCGACCAGGAAGCGGTCGGTGGTCGGCGGGATGTCGAAGAACACCAGTTGCTGGGTCCGTCCGGGGGTCTTGGAGACCCGTGCCAGCGCGTTCTGCTGGCAGATCGCGTTGAGCGCGCTGGACTTGCCGGCGTTGGAGCGGCCGGCGAACGCGACCTCGAAACCGCCGTCGGGCGGCAGTTGCTGCGGATTGTGCGCCGCCAGCATGTACTGGGCGCGGGCAAGGGGATTGGCCATGCCGCTAGGATCGCACGGCGGGGTCCCGGCGTGGCCGCGGAGCGCTCCGCCGCATCCATCCGGCGTCCTCGCGTTGACCCGCCTGCGCCCCGCGACGATAATTCTGCGGTTCCGACGGCCGTTTGCGGGCCGTCACTTCAGTGTTTTCCGGAGCCAATCCCAATGAGCCACGCCCGCGTCCTCGGCTTTGCCGGCCTTGTTGCCCTTGCGGCAGCCGCCGTTGCCTATGCCCAGACCACGGTCACCCCGATCCCCGATGCCGAGCCGGTGCAGACCGCGCCGCTGGAGGACGTGGCTGCGACGACGACCTGGGGCGATGCCGCCAAGGGCGCGACGCTGGCCGGCACCTGCGCCGCCTGCCACGGCCTCGACGGCAATCCGACGGACCCGCAGTACCCGCGTATCGCCGGCCAGAGCGAGCGCTACATCGCGCACCAGATCGCACTGTTCAAGAGTGGCGAGCGCAACACCGGCATGAGCGCGGTGATGAAGCCGTTCGCCGACATGCTCAGTGCACAGGACGCCCGCGACGTCGGCGCGTACTACGCCACCCAGACCTCCGGCGCCGGCGTGGCCGACGACGCGGTGGTCGCCGACGGTCCCTACAAGGACATGAAATTCTTCGAGATCGGCGAGCAGCTGTTCATGGCCGGCGACGCCGAGCGCGGCATCCCGGCGTGCATGGCGTGCCACGGCCCCGATGGCGCCGGTAACCCCGGCCCGGCCTATCCGCACGTGGCCGGCCAGCAGGCCGCCTACACCCAGCGGCGTCTGGAGGAGTACCGCGCCGGTACCACCACCCAGCGCGAACCGCACCTGTTCAACATCATGGCGACGGTCGCCAGCGAACTGACCGACCAGGAAATCGGCGCGCTGGCAAGCTACCTGCAGGGCCTGCACCCGAGCGCGAACGACGTGGCCATCGCCGGCATGGCGCCGGCGGCGGTGACCTCGAGCGGCCCCGGCACCACGCCTAGCGTGGTTCCAGGCGCGGGCGAGGCCAGCACCGGTGCTGCCGATGCAGTTGCCGCCCCCGTCGACAGTGACAGCCCGGCCGAAGCCGCGACCCCGGCGGCCGTACCGGGTGAAGCCACCGCCGATCCCGAAGGCGAAGGTTGATCCAAACAGGTACGCCGGCCGGGCGTCCTCACGCCTGGCGCAACGGAACTCGCGGCATCTCGCGCGGTCCCAGTCCAGACTCCTGTTGTTCATTGCGCCGACCGTAACCTGCGGTCGGCGTTTTTTATGCCCGCCCCAAAAGGGAGCCCCCCGATGAAACCCGCATTGCCCCGCCTCGCGCTGCACGCCGTCCTGTCGCTGTTTGCGCTGATGCCGCTGTCGGCGCTCGCCGCCTTGCCCGGTCAAGCCCCGGTGGTGGGCACCGACTATGTCGAAATCGTCGATGGCCAGCCCTTCGCGCCACAGCCGGGCAAGATCGAGGTGGTCGAGGTATTCGGCTACACCTGCATCCACTGCGCCCATTTCGAGCCGCTGGTGAGCAAGTGGAAGGCCGGGCTGCCGGCGGACGTTTCGTTCGTGCCGGTGCCGGCGCCGTTCGGTGGCTACTGGATCCCGTATGCGCAGGCATTCCATGCAGCGCAAGCGCAGGGCCTGCTCGGCAAGACCCATGGCGCGATGTTCGACGCGCTGCACCAGACCCACAGCCTGCCGATCAGCAACGCCACGCCGGCCGAGATCGCCGGCTTCTACGCCGCCCATGGGGCCGACACCGAGCAGTTCATCGCCGACATGGCCAGCGAGGCGACCGAGGCCAAGCTGCAGCATGCGCGCGAGTTCTTGCGCCGCAGCGGGGTCCAGGGCACGCCGACCCTGATCGTGGCCGGCAGGTATCGGGTGCTGGGCGACAGTTTCGAGGAGCTGCTGGACACCGCCGCGGCGCTGGTGGAGATGGAACGCACCCGCCTGAAGCGCGCCGCGGCGAAGTGAGCGCGCTGCACATCCGCATGCGGGCACGACCGGTATCCTTGCCGGAGCCGCGGCGTTGCCGCCACCCCGATTCCCTGATGGAGATCCGCCCATGATTCCGCGCCCGGCCATGTTGTACCGCCTCGGCCTGACCCTCGCGGCCGCGCTTGCCCTGGCCGCCTGCTCGCAGGAAGCGCCCGCGCCGGCCAACCCCGGCAGCACGACCGCCCCCGCCAGCAATGCCTCGACGCCAACCAACGCGCCGGCCGCGAGCGGAGCCACGGCCCGCACGCCCGGCGCGGTCGTGCCGCCGGTCGGCGCGGCCCCGGTCGCCGGTACCGATTACGTCGTGATCCCCGGCGGCACCCCGTTCAAGGCCGGCAACGACAAGATCGAGGTGGTCGAAGTGTTCGGCTACACCTGCCCGCACTGCGCCACGTTCGAACCGCTGGTCAGTGCGTGGTCCACCGGGCTGCCGGCCGACGTCGAGTTCGTCCCGATGGCGGCGCCGTTCGGCGGCTACTGGATGCCGTATGCCAAGGCGTTCTTCACGGCGCAGGCGATGGGCGTGGCCGCACAGAGCCACGAGGCGGTGTTCCGCGCGATCCACGTCGACCGCAGCCTGCCGGTGCAGCCGTTGCCGACCGATGAGCAACTGGGCCAGTTCTACGCGCAGTTCGGCGTCGACCCGAAACAGTTCACGAGCACCATGTCGAGCTTCGCGATCAACGCCAAACTCAGCCAGGCACGTCAGTTCATCGAGCGCAGCTTCGTCAATGACACCCCGAGCACGCCGACCCTGATCATCAATGGCAAGTACCGCATCAAGACCGCGGCGTTCGATGAGCAGTTGCGCATTGCCGACCACCTGATCGCGATGGAGCGGGCCGCGATGCCCGCGGATGCCGCACCGGCCGCGGGAGCAGGCGAATGAGCCGTCACGCCGTTCGCCTGCGCGGCATCGGGCTGGCATTCGCAGCCGCCTTCGCACTGGCCGCGTGTGCGCCTGAAGCGCCGGCACCCACCAATACCGCAACGCCAGCGACACCCGCGGCGGGCAACGCGGCCGCACCGGCCGCCACATCGAGCCCCGCGTCACCTTCGGCACCGGCCGCGGCCGCGGCAGCGAACACCCCGGCACCGGAACGCGTGCCCGGTCCGATCGTGCCACCCGTCGGCCCGGCGCCGGTGGCCGGCACGGACTACGTCGCGATCGCAGGTGGCGCGCCGTACCGGTCGAACCCCGGCAGGATCGAAGTCGTCGAAGTATTCGGCTACGTGTGCCCGGCGTGCGCCGCGTTCCAGCCGCTCGCCAACGACTGGAAGGCCAAGCGGCCGGCCGATGTCGACTTCACCTACGTGCCGGCGCCATTCGGACCCGACTGGATTCCGTACGCGAAGGGCTTCTACGTGGCGGAGTCCGAAGGCCTGGTCGAGCAGAGCCACGACGACCTGATCCACGCCATCCACGTGCAGCAGAGCATGCCGGGGGAAGGCGACAGGCCGAAGGAAGCGGACGTCGCCGGGTTCTACGCCGCCTACGGTGCGGACCCGAAGGCGTTCCTCGCCAAGATGAACAGCTTCGCCAACAACGCCCAGGTCAATCGCGGCAAGCAGTTCATGATCCGCAGCGGCGTGCAGTCGACGCCGACCCTGGTGGTCAACGGCAAGTACCGGGTCCAGGGCAAGTCGTTCGAGGACATGCTGCGCATCACCGACCACCTGGTCGCGATGGAGCGCGCGGCGATGGCGCCCGCGCCTGCGGCGACCCCGTCGCCGGGCAACGACGGCGCCGTCGACTGACCGACGACCGATGGATGCCCCCGGCCACGACCGCTCCGGTGCCCAGGCCCCTCCGTCGGGCAGCCAGCGCCTGCGCCTGCTCAGCGCCAACATCCAGGCCGGTTCCAGCACGCGCGGCTACCACGACTACGTCGCGCGCAGCTGGTCGCACGTGCTGCCGGCCGGCAACAAGCGCGGCAGCCTCGACCAGATCGCCCAGCTCGCCGGCGAGTACGACATCGTCGGCCTCAACGAGAGCGACCCGGGCAGCCTGCGCTCGGGCTTCACCAACCAGACCCACTACCTGGCCCAGCGGGGTGGCTTCGACTACTGGAGCCACCAGCCCAACCGCCGCGTCGGCAACGTCGCCTCCAGCGCCAACGGCCTGCTCAGCCGGCTGGAACCGCGCGAGGTCGTCGACCATTCGCTGCCGGGCCGCATCAGTGGCCGCGGGGTGCTGCTGGCGCGGTTCGGCGATGGCGACGACGGCCTTACGGTTGCGATCGTGCACCTTTCGCTGGGCGCCGCCTCGCGGGTGGCGCAACTGGGTTTCATCGCCGAGCTGCTGCACGACCATCCGCACGCGGTGCTGATGGGCGACTTCAACTGCCCGATCGAGCGCCCCGAAATGCAGGCGCTGTTCCGCACCACCCGGCTGCAACCGCCCGACTGCGTGGTCAACACCTTCCCGAGCTGGCGCCCGCAGCGCGCGATCGACCACATCCTGATCGGCGACGGCCTGCGTTGTTCCGGCGCCTGCGCGATGCCGGCGGCACGCTCCGACCACCTGGCGATCTCACTGGAGCTGGACGTGCCGCGCCGCGCTCTTCTGTAAGAGCGGCTTCAGCCGCGATCATGGAGTCGGATGAGCGACCGGGTCTCCGATCGCGGCTGAAGCCGCTCCTACAAAAGCGAACGGCCGGTAATTCCACCGGCCGCTGCTTTCCCGCTTCGGGACTCAGAACCGCAGGTTCGCCCGCACGTAGTAATAGCGCCCGCCCGGGATGTCGTAGGTCGACGCGTCGTAGCCGTTGAGCGAGCACGACAGGCACAGCGGCGGATCCTTGTCGAGCACGTTGTTGACGCCACCGGTCAGCTGCAGGCCCTTGAACCAGTCGAACTCGTAGCCCAGCTGCAGGTCGTGGTAGGTGATCGCGTCGAGCGTGTTGGTGCCGGCCCAGATGTCGTTGCCGTCGTCGTCCTGGCCGACCACCGCGCCGTCGCTGCAGACCGCGAACGAAGCGGCGTCGCCGCAATCCTCGGTCAACTCGCTGATGTGGCGGACCACCCAGGCCGCGCTCCAGTTGCCACGATCCCAGTCGAGCGCCGCGGTCGAGGTCCAGTCCGGGATCGCGCTGTCGGTGACCTCGATCCCCACGGTGCGCGGCTGCACCTGGCCGGCGCCGCCGATCGCCTCGTAGCGGGTCACGAAGGTGTTCTGCCAGCTCAGCTTGAACCGGCCCGCCGCGGTCTCCGGCAGGGTCCAGAACACGTCGGCGTCCCAGCCGTCGGTCTTGATCGAACCCAGGTTCGTCAAGCGGTTGCCGAAGGCGTTGATGCTGCCGACCGAGGTGCGGGTGATGCCGTCGCAGTACAGCGGGTCCAGCGTCTCCACGCACAGGTCGAGTTGGGTCTGGGCGTCGATGGCCTGCACCGCACCCTCGATGCTGTGCCGGTAGAAAGTCAGTTCCAGGTCGAGCCGGTCCGACCACGACGCGTTGGCGCCGAAGCCCGGGCTGTACACCATGCCCGCGGTGAAGCTGTTGGCGGTCTCCGGCTGCAATTGGTCATTGCCGCCGGTGGTGACCGAGATCTGCGAGTTGGTCTGGACCGCGCCCGGCGGCACCCCGAGCGCCGCGCAGTTGGCCGCATCGCCGGTCGCCGGGCTGCCGTCGACGCCGACCAGGCAGGGGTCGTCGATCTGCAGGTCGGCGCGGCTGGCCGAACCGTACAGCTCGCCGATCGACGGCGCACGGAAGCCTTCCGCATACGTCGCGCGCAACAGCAGTTCGTCGGCGACCTGCCAGCGCAGGCCGTACTTCGGGGTGAACTGGCTGCCGAAGGTCGAATAGTCGGAGTAACGTCCAGCCAGGCTGAGATCGAGGCTCTTGCCGAACGCGCCCTGCTCGATCAGCGGCACGTTGAATTCGACATAGGCCTCGTTGACGTCGTACTCGCCCGAGGTCGGAAGCGACGGCACGCCGTTGTAGAAACCGGCGACGGTCAGCGGGTCGGGGTTGTAGGAACCCTCGTACTTGCGGTGCTCGATGCCGGCGGCGGCCGACAACGGACCGGCCCACAAGTCGAACAGGTCGCCGGACACGTTGGCGGTGAACTGGCTTAGTTCCTGTTCGCTGCGGTCGTGCACCACCGGCTGGATCCATGCCAGCATTTCCGGGGTCAGCGTGCCGGGGCCGCCGAACACGTTCAGCGGCACGCAGCCCTGCACCGCGGCGCAGGCATCGGGATCGCCCAGCGCCAGCGCGATGTTGCGGATGTCGTAGCTGCCGAAGTTGGTCTGCTCGGCCTCGTTGCGGCTGTGCGCGAAATTGACGTCCCAGAACCAGGTGCGTGCACCGGCCTCGAAGCTGCCTTCCAACCCGGCACCAAAATACTGGGTGTCGACCACCTGCTCGAATACGCGCGCCCCGCCCTCCACCGGGCGCCGGCCGATCAGGATCAGGTTGGCCTCGTTCTCCGGCGTGGCCGGGTCGTCGATCGACGCCAGGTCGAAACCGAACGGGTTGTACGGGTTGTCGGCCGACACGAACATGCCGTCGGCGAAGGCATTGCCGGTGCCGGCATCGAGGCCGAGGAAAATCGGCTCCGGCGCGGCCTGGTTGACCGATTCGCGGCGGTTGACCAGCGCCTTGGCGTAGGCGTGCACGTTGTCGTTGAAGTAGAAACGGTACTGGCCGAACACGCCGGTACGCGTCGACGGCGTGAGCAGCATGTTGTACTCGGCGAAGTTGAAGCGGTCGGCGGTGGCGAAGCAGTGGTAGCCGTCGGTGCGCTCGCAACCGGTCTGGGCCGGATCGTAGAACGGGTCGTTGTCGCCCTCGTTGGGCGTGATGTCATGGGTCACGCCGGTGTTCGGGTCGGTGATGATGAAGCGCCCGCGCGGCGTGCCCGAACTGCCGAAGGTCAGCCCGGTGCCGGGTACCGGGAAGCGCGACTGCTCGCGGGTGTTGGCCGAGATCGCATCCTGTTCGACCCAGCTCGCACCGAGGAACAGGTTGCTGCGCTCGGTGTTCATGCCCCACGCGACATCGACGCCCCTGGACGTGCCGTCGCCCTCGCCGTACTGGCCGTAGTTGAGCGTGACCTGGCCGCCCTCGAAGTTGCGCCGGGTGATGATGTTGACCACGCCGGCGATCGCGTCGGAGCCGTACAGCGACGAGGCGCCGTCCTCGAGCACGTCGATCCGCTCGACGATCGCCAGCGGAATGGTGTTGAGGTCGGTGGTCGCGCCGACGCCGGACGCCGAGGACTCGTTGACCCAGCGCATGCCGTCGACCAGCACCAGCACGCGTTTGGCGCCGAGGTTGCGCAGATCGACCTGGGCCGAACCCGCGCCGACGCCATCGCCGTTGGGCGAGAAGCCGAAGTTGCCCGACGAGTTGAACTTGGTGTTGAGCGCCGAGCCCGAGCCGGTGAGCTCCTGCAGGATGTCGCCGATCGAGGTCAGGCCGGTGCGCTCGATGTCATCGCGGCTGAGCGTCTGGACCGGGGTCTGGGTCTCGATCTCGGCTTTCTTGATGCGGGTGCCGGTGACCTGGACGGTGTCGAGGGTGGTGGCGCTGGGGGCGGTGTCGGGGTCCTGCGCGGCGGCCAGTAAAGGCGTGGCAAGCATCGGAACCAAAGCCAGCAGCGACAACGAAACGGCTTTCGCCAACGGGTGGCGACGGGGTGCGTTCATCGACTTCTCTCTCCGTAGAAAAACGATTGCGAAATCGCCGCACCCCTGTCTGCGACGTCACCCGTTTGTAAGCATTTTGTGAAACAACCGCAATGGTGTGTATTTACGCCAGATTCAGCAAAATTCGTCAGCCCGCCAGCAAGAGGCTCAGGGCCATCGCGATCAGGAACACCACGAAGACCCGCTTCAGCACATCCCCATGCAGGCGGTGCGCCAAACGCGTGCCCCATGGCGCGGCGAGTACCGACGCCACCGCTACGCCGATCGCCGCCGGCAGGTACACATAGCCGATCGCATGTTCCGGCAACGCCCCGGCCGGCGCGTGCAGCGCGTAGCCGAGCGCGCTGGCCAGGCCGATCGCGACGCCGCAGGCCGACGAGGTGCCCACCGCGC
Organism: Lysobacter sp. F6437; assembly: GCF_052547215.1. NCBI lineage: Bacteria > Pseudomonadati > Pseudomonadota > Gammaproteobacteria > Lysobacterales > Lysobacteraceae > Lysobacter > Lysobacter sp. F6437. The sequence goes on along the minus strand of NZ_JBQWRB010000003.1, from coordinate 41,856 downwards.
GCACCGGCGCCAGCCCGCGCCACACCAGCAACGGCACGGTCATGCTGCCACCACCGATACCCACCACCGCCGACAACCCTCCGATGCCGACGCCCGCGGCGCTCATCGGCAAGCCCCGCGGGGCCGTCGCCGAACCGTCGCGGTCGGCACGTGGCCGGCTGAAATGCAGCTGCGCCGCCGCCAGCAGGCAATAGCCGGCGACGATGTAGCGCAGCACGTCGTCATCGATCCCGACCGCGATGCCGCTGCCAAGCCAGCCACCGAGCAGCAGCCCGGGCACCATCCACGCGACCGTCGGCCACGACACGCTGCCGCGCCCGGAGTGCGCGCGCGCCGAGGCGGCCGCGGTCAGTACGATGCTCGCCAGCGAACTGGCCAGGGCCGCGTGCATCGCCGCCTCGGGAGGCACGCCGAGCAGCGGCAACAACCACGACAATGCGGCGACCAGCACCAGCCCGCCGCCGACCCCGAGCAGCCCGGCCAGCACCCCGGCAACGATGCCGAGCAATGGAAAAAGCAGCCATTCGATGGGCATTCGGGCTCCAGCAGGTGCGGTTCGTGGCGTGAAAAAATCGGGCGCAGGCGTTCATTCTCGCCCCGTTATAGTCGGCCGATGCTCCCCCGCCCGCTGCCAATCGTACTCGCCGCACTTGCGACGTCGTTCGCGACCATCGCCTGTGCCCAGTCCACGCCGGTACCGCCCGCGCAACAGGTCGCCAGCGCGCCAGTGCAGAAGCCGCGCCCGGGCGCGCCGATCAAGCCGCAGGTCGATCCGCGACAGGCACGCGTCGCCGCCGCGATCCAGGCCGCCGAACTCGGCAACTTCGACGCCACCAGCTACGGCGACCTTGCCGACCATCCGCTGTACCGCTGGGTCGAATACGCCAGCCTGCGTCGCAACATCGATGACGTGACCGAAGCACGCGCAACCGACTTCCTGCAGCGCTACAAGGGCGAGGCGGTGGCCGAGGAATTCCGCGAGTTGTGGTTGGCCGCAAGCGCACGCCGCGAGGATCCCGCCGCCTTCCTCAAGGCCTGGGATGACGAGGTGACCAGCACCAAGCTGCGGTGCGCGCGGCTGGATGCGCAACGCACGCTCGGACGCACCAATGCGCAGTGGACGAGCGATGCACAGGCGATCTGGAACGGCAGCGAGGGCAAATCGTTGCCCGACGACTGCGATCCCGTCTTCAACGCGCTCGCCGAACGCGGCGGCCTGACCGACGCGATGCGCTGGCAGCGGATCGAGGAAGCCGCCAACGAATGGCAACCCGGCGTGATGCGTGCCTCGGCGCGTGGCCTGCCGGCCGATCAACAGGCGCTGGCAGACGATTACGCCGCCTTCATCGACGCACCGCACCCGCGCGCGCTGTCCTGGCCGAAGACCGACCGCAGCCGGCTGGTCGCGTCGCAGGGCCTGGCCAAGCTGGGCAAGGCCGATCCGGACCGTGCCGAGGCGCTGCTGCCACAGTACGCCAGCGCGCTGGGTTTCACCGAGGCCGACCGCGGCCGCGCGATGTACATGATCGCGCTGTGGACGGTGGCCTCGTACCTGCCCGACTCCGAGCGCCGGCTCAACGCCGTGCCCGCCGCCAGTTACGACCCGCGCCTGCACGAGTGGCGCGTGCGCGAAGCGATGTCGCGCTCCGACTGGCCGGCTGCACTCGTCGCGATCCGCAAGATGGGCGACGAGCAGCGCAGCGACTCGACCTATGAATACTTCGAAGGCCGGCTGGCCGAGCTGACCGGCGACAAGGCCACCGCACGGGCGCGCTATGCCGCTGCCGCGCGCGAACCCGAGTTCCACGGCTTCCTCGCCGCCGACCGCATCGACCAGCCGTATGCGCTGTGTCCGTGGGAAGTGCAGGCCGACGCCGCAACGCTCGCCACGGTCGCCAACAACCCCGCCTTGCAGCGCGCGATAGGGCTGCACCTGCTCGGCCGCCATGGCTGGGCGGTGGAGGAATGGGCCGAGGCGACCGAAGGTTTCAGCGACACCCAGCGCCAGCTCGCGGTCAAGATCGCGCAAGCCAACGGCTGGTTCGACCGCGCGGTGTTCGCGCTGGGCAGCGGTCCGCGCGAGCGGCAGCTCTATACGCTGCGTTTCCCGCTGCACCACGACGCGACGATCCGCCGCGAGGCCGAACGCAACGCTATCGATCCGGCCTGGGTCGCGGCCGAGATACGCGCCGAAAGCATCTTCAACCCGAAGGCGCGCTCCGGTGCCAATGCGATGGGCCTGATGCAGGTTTTGCCGGCCACGGGCGCGGCGGTCGCGCGCCGGATCGGACAGCCCTGGGGTGGGACGCAGAGTCTGTACGACGCGGACACCAACATCGTGCTCGGCACGGCGTACCTGCGGCAGATGCTCGACGAATACGGCAACAAGCCCTACTTCGCGATGGCCGGCTATAACGCCGGGCCGACGCCGCTGGCGCGCTGGCAGTCGCAGCGGCCGGGGATGGATCCGGACTTCTGGATCGAGACGATCAGCTATGCCGAGACCCGCGATTACGTAGCGCGGGTGCTGGCTTTCAGTGTGATCTATGACTGGCTGCTGGATGGTGATGCGTTGAGGTTGAGCGATCGCATCGAGGGGCGCACGGACGGACCGCGCAAGCAGTTCGAGTGCCCTGCGGGTAGTTCGTAACTCGCGGGGCTGGCGGCTGGGAGTAATTCCGGGCCTCGGAGTCCGCGCAGGAGGCGCGCGAGGGGGCATTGCTGCGCCCTCCGGACGGCTGTCCTGCCTTTAGTCGGGCCGCCGGCCATCCATGGCCGGCTCTCCGCAATGCCCCCTCGCGCGCCTCCTGCGCTATCTCGCGGATCGGGCATCAGGAGCGGTCGGCAGGCATCATGATTTCCATGAAGACCTTTCTTGTCGGCGGTGCGGTACGCGATCGATTGCTCGGGCTGGAGCCGGGGGATCGCGACTGGGTGGTGGTCGGGGAAACACAGGCATCGATGGAAGCGGCCGGCTTCAAACCGGTCGGGTGGGACTTCCCGGTGTTCCTGCATCCCGACAGCGGCGAGGAATATGCGCTGGCGCGGACGGAGCGCAAGTCGGGCCGTGGTTACCGAGGCTTCGTGGTTGATGCGGATCCTTCGGTGACGCTGGAGCAGGACCTGAGCCGTCGCGACTTCACCATCAATGCGATCGCGCAGGAAGCGGACGGCGGGCTGGTCGATCCGTTCGGCGGCGCGCGCGATATCGAGGCGCGGGTGCTGCGGCATGTCGGCGACGCGTTCGTCGAGGATCCGCTGCGGGTGTTGCGTGCGGCGCGGTTCATGGCGCGGTTCGCGACGCTCGGCTTCCGCGTCGCCGACGAAACGATGGCGTTGATGGGGACGATGGTCGAGTCCGGCGAACTGGCCGAGCTGGTGCCGGAACGCGTGTGGCAGGAGCTGCGCCGTGCGATCGCCAGTGAACGTCCGTCGGCGTTCCTGCGCACGCTGCACGATTGCGGCGCGCTGGCGGTGGTGCTGCCGGAGGTCGATGCGCTGTATGGCGTGCCGCAGCGCGCGGAATACCATCCGGAAGTCGATACCGGTGTGCATGTCGAGCTGGTCTGCGACATGGCCGCCAAGCTTGCGCCCGGTGACGACCTGATCGGCTTTGCCGCGCTGACCCATGACCTCGGCAAGGCGCTGACGCCCGACGATGTGCTGCCGAAGCACATCGGCCACGAGCAGGCCGGCGTCGCTCCGCTGCGGAAACTGTGCGAGCGCCTGAAGATTCCCACCGGGCACCGCCAGCTGGCCGAGATTGCGTGCCGCGAGCACCTCAACGTGCACCGGTTCGACGAATTGCGCGCGAGTACCGCGGTGAAGCTGATCGAACGTTGCGACGGGTTTCGCAAGCCGGAGCGGATCGGACAGCTCGCCACCGTCTGCGAAGCCGACAAACGGGGTCGTGCGGGGCTGCAGGACCAGCCCTACCCACAGGCCGACGCCCTGCGTGCCGCGCATGCCGCCGCGCGCGCGGTGCGTGCGGTCGACCTGCCGGCCGGACTGGAAGGTCCGGCGATCGGGGAGGCGATGCGCAAGGCGCGGATCGTTGCGGTGGCTGCCGCGACCGGGAAGAAGCTGTAATCCCCGTCGACCGAAATTCCCTCCCAGTGTAGGAGCGACGTAAGTCGCGATTTCCTCGACACCCGGGATCGCCGTGCGATCGCGACTTACGTCGCTCCTACACGAGGCATCTCATCGATGGCCGGGCGGCCCGGAAACCACCCGGCCAACGCCATCAGAAACGGTAGTCCATCCGTACATACCAGCTGCCGCCGTTCATGCCGAACGGCATCGTCTCCCAGCCGTACTTGAAACCCATCTGCGGGAACGGCGCGCCGGTCACCGGATCCCACTTGTCCGGGTACTCGTCGAAGATGTTGTTGCCGCCGACACTGAGCTTGAGGCTGTCGCTGACCGCGTAGCGCACGCCGAGATCGAACAGCGCCTTGCCGCCCCAGGTCTGCTTGACGCCCGGCGTGAAGCCTTCACCGCTGACCGAGCCGAAGTAGTTCCCGCGTGCAGTCCACTGCCACGCACCGGTTTCGTACACCGCCTGCAGCACATGGTGCGCGCGCGGTTGGCCCTGTTCGATCAGGGTCACCTGCGGGTCGTCGAACAGTTGCTCCGGCGACAGGATCGGTGACTGCGAGCGGCGCTCCAGCACTTCGGTCTTGTTGAAGTGGACGAGCGCGGTCAGGTCGAGCGTGGCCCCGCCATCGAACGCGGTGTTGTGGTTGGCGACGAAGTCGACGCCGGTGGTGCGGGTGTCGATCGCGTTGGTGAAGAACAGCACCTGGCCGACCCCGATCGGGTCGAGGATCGCGCTGATCGGGCAGTTGCCGTTGTCGGCCGCGCACGGCTGGCCATCGGTGCCGACCGCTTCGGGCTGGATGTTGCTGGAGAAGATGATGCGGTCGTCGATGTCGATCCGGAATACGTCCATCGTCAGCGACAAACGCTCGTTGGGCGTGTAGACGAAACCGAGCGTGCCGCTGGTCGAGGTTTCCTCGCGCAGCGGCTGGATCCCAAACGCGCGGGTGACGTCACTGTCCTGGCGGGCGGTCAGGGTGTCGGTCAGCACGCCCTCGGCATTGAGGTTGGTCGAACGCTGGCTGTAGAACAGTTGCTGCACGCCGGGTGCGCGGAAGCCGGTCGACATGGTGCCGCGCACGGCGAACGCATCGGTCGCATCGAAGCGTGCCGACAGCTTGCCGATGGTGGTGTTGCCGAAGTCCGAGTAGTCCTCGAAGCGGACCGCGCCACCGAGCAGGAGACGCCCGGTCAGGTTGGTCTCGGCATCGAAGTACACCGCCATGCTGTGGCGGCCCTCGTCGACCGCCTCGTCGGGCGAGAAGCCCGGGAAACCCTGCATGCCGGGCTGGGCGACATCGCCGGTTTGCCCGGTGATCACGATGTCGCGGTCGTTGCCGCGGCCGTAGCTGTAGGACACGAAGTCGCCGGCCTCGATCTCGTAGTTGTCCTGCCGCCATTCCACGCCGGTGGCGAGATACAGCAGGTGCTCGTTGACCCCCTCGACGCTGCCGGTGAAGTCGAGGTTGAAGGTGGTCTGGTCGAACCGCAGCGTGCCGGTGTCGGCGGTGGTCGGCGATTCGCCGTAGATCCCGGCGGCGGGATTGGCCGGGTCGATCGGTTCGTACCACCAGCTGACGTTGGCCGAGTTGCCTTCGCTGAAGCCGAACTCGCTGCGTCCGTGGTTGACCGACACATCCATGTCCCAGCTGCTGTCGCCGAGTGGCGCCTTGTAGCCGGCCGCCAGCGAGGCGTCGTCGACCGTGGTCAGGATGGTCGGCAGGAAGCCGTCGGGGTACAGCTCGGGCACCGTGCGGTTGTCGTCGGGGCCGCGGAAGAAGCCCGACGAGTTGCCCTCACGCTGCGACAGGCCGCCGAACGCGTACAGCTCGCCGGCGCCCAGCGGCACCGCGGAGTTCAGCCACAGGTAGGCGTCGGTCGCATCCGAATCGCCCAGGCGCTGGGTCACGCGCGGCGGGTTGACCCGCAGGCTGTCAGGGCCGGCGCGATTGGTCTCGCCACGGTCGCGGTACTCCGCCGACAGGTTGACGAATCCTTCGCCGAGCGCCCAGCCGGTGTTGACCGAGCCGTGGGCGATCTCGCCGTCGCCGGCATAGGCCTGGCCACCCATCAGCGACACATCGGTGTGGTCGGTCTGGCGCTTGAGGATGATGTTGATCACCCCGGCGATCGCGTCGGAGCCGTATTGCGCGGCGGCGCCGTCGCGCAGCACTTCGATGCGCTCGATCGCCGACAGCGGGATCGCGTTGATGTCGGTACCGGCCGAGCCGCGGCCGATGGTCTGCTGCACGTTGACCAGCGCCTGCTGGTGGCGGCGCTGGCCGTTGACGAGCACCAGCACCTGGTCCGGCCCGAGCGCACGCAGGGTCGCCGGTCGCAGGATGTCGGAACCGTCGCTGACGAAGGTGCGCGAGAAGTTGAACGACGGTTCCAGCGTCTGCAGGATCTGGCCGACCTCGAGCGCGCCGGTGGCGTTGAGCTCTTCCTTGCCGATGATGTCGACCGGAGCGGCGGTGTCCTCGGCGGTACGGCCGCGCACGCGCGAGCCGGTGACCTGTACCGCGTCGAGGTTGGTTGCGCTGGGCTCCGCCGGGTCGGCCGGGCTGGATTGCTGGGCGGATGCGACGGGCGCGATGGCATGGGCAGCGAGTATCGCGGCCACGCCCAGCGCCAACCGGGTGTGGTTGATGACGGACATGCTCGGTTCCTTGAGGTGGTTGACGGACTTCCCCTGTTCCGCGGCAAGCCTCCGGCAAGCCGCGCGTGCGCGCAAGCGGCAACGACGGGTGTCACAGTTTTCTGCGGACGGAGCCGACCGCGTGGCGTGGTTATGCGCGCGACCCGAGGCGTGTGTCGAGTCGCTGCAGCCATCGCGCCATCGGCGTGGCCGTGACGCAAAGTCCGGCCAATGCACCCAGCGCGTTGGCCATCGCGTCGGCGCTGTCACCCAGCCGGTCGGCCGTCCACGCCGATTGGGCAAACTCGATCGCGATGCCGAAGACGATCACGCCCAGCGCCGCCAGTGCCTGCGGCCGCATCCGCGCGAACAGCATTACCGCGTACGCCGACAGCAGTGCGTAGCCGAAGAAGTGCTCGACCTTGTCGAAGCCGTTCGACACCGTCGGCAAGTCGCCCGCCGGTAGCAGCGAGCCGACCGCGACCAACAGGAACAACATGCCCCATACGGCCAGCCATGTTGCCGGGCGATGGAACTCGCGCAGCAGCGGTCGCGGCGACTGCGCGGAGCTCACAATCGGTAGCTCAGGTCGCCGGCCAGGAACGCGGCGCCGAACTCGATGTCCTTCTCGAAACCGATGACCTGGAAGCGCTCGCCCATCTCGCTGGGCAGGGTCAGTCGCTTGACCTCGTTGCCGCGTCGCTGGCGCTCGTCTTCGTCGTCGATCTTCTCGATGCGTTGCAGCACCCCGGCCAGGCCGTTGCCGAGAAGGAAGCTGGCCTGGTTGCAATAGCCGGCGAAGTCGAAGCCGGCGGCCACGCCGGCCTCGGCCAGCGCGGTGAAGTCGACCGACGCGGTGATGTCCTGAAGGCCGGGCCACAGCAGTGGTTCGGCGTGCATGCGGTGGCGGTAGTAGGCACGCAGGGTGCCGTCGCTGCGGTCGGGCTGGTAGTACTCGGCGCGTGGATAGCCGTAGTCGACGAACAGCATGGCGCCGCGCTGCAGGCCGCCGGCGACCGCCTGGATCCAGTACGGCAACTGCGGCAGCACTTCGGAACGGTAGCCGTCGGGCAGCGTGCGCTCGAGTTTTCGTTCGACGTGGCGCACTGCGTTGGCCAGGAACGGATCGGCCGGGCGCAGCACGCGGACGCGCTGGCCGGCTTCGATCGCGACGTGCTCCTCGTACACCTCGCCCGCCTCGATCGCGAAACGCGGCGTCGGCAACGCATCGATCACCTCGTTGGCGAACAGCACGCCCTGCCAGTCGTCGGCGAATGGCGCGTCGAGCCACTCGACCAGGTCGAACAGTGGCGGCACCAGGCGCTGCGAAAGGCGCTCGCGCTGGCGCTCGCGCAATTCGGCGCTGGGCTCGAGGATCGCGAACCGGTCGGGCAGCGCATCGAGTTCCAACAGCCGCTTGAGCGCGGTCTCGGCGAAGGCGCCGGTGCCGCCGCCGAGTTCGAGAACGCGCGCCTGTGGCCCGATCTGCTGCAATACCGGGGCGATGCTCTCGGCCACGCAGGCGGCGAACACCGGGCCCAGTTCGGGCGCGGTGACGAAATCGCCGGCCTCGCCGAACTTGCTGGCGCCGGCACTGTAGTAGCCCAGCCCCGGGGCGTACAGGGCCAACTCCATGAAGCGCGAAAAGGGAATCACGGCGCCATCGGCGGCGGCGATCTGGGCGTCGATCAGGGCATCGAGCCGGGCGCTATGGGCGAGTGCGTCGGCATCGGGCGATGGCAGTTGGAAATCGGTCACGTTGGCGTCCATCCGGATACTCGCGCAGGATACCTGCGTAGGAGCGGTTTCAGCCGCGACTTGGAGTCGGTTCGAGTCAACGATTATCCGATCGCGGCTGAAGCCGCTCCTACAAGAGCCCTTTGCGCTGCAACTCCCGAATCCGCGAAAATCCACCATCAACGGAGGCCCAATGCCCGCTCCACCCGTCGCCCTGATCACCGGTTCGGCGCGACGCATCGGCGCGGTGATCGCCCGCACCCTGCACGCTGCCGGTTACGACCTCGCGCTGCACTGCCGCCACTCGCGCGCCGAGCTCGACGCGCTGGCCGTCGAACTGGAAGCCGCCCGCCCGGGCAGCACGCTGCTGCTGCAGGCCGACCTGGCCGAGTTCGACCGGCTGCCGGAACTGCTCGCGCAGACCGTGGGCCGCTTCGGCCGGCTCGACGCGCTGGTCAACAACGCCTCCGGCTTCCAGCCGACCGCGGTCGGCTCCACCACGCCGGCGCAGTGGGAAGCGCTGTTCGCCAGCAACGCGCGCGCGCCGTTCTTCCTGGCCCAGGCCGCGGCGCCACACCTGCAGGCCAGCGGCGGTTCGATCGTCAACCTGGTCGACATCTACGCCGAGCGGCCACTGCGCCAGCACACGGTCTACTGCATGGCCAAGGCGGCGCTGCTGATGATGACGAAATCGCTGGCGCTGGAACTGGGGCCGCATGTCCGGGTCAACGCGGTGTCACCCGGTGCGATCCTGTGGCCGGAGGGCGACGGCAACGGCGCCGCGCAGGACGCGATGCTGGCGCGCACGCCGCTGGGCCGTACGGGTACGCCGGAGGAAGTCGCCGAGGCGGTGCGCTGGTTGCTGCAGGATGCGACGTACAGCACCGGGCAGGTGTTGCACCTGGATGGCGGGCGGCTGTTGTAGGAGCGGCTTCAGCCGCGATCTGGAGTCGGTTCGAGCCAACGACTATCCGATCGCGGCTGAAGCCGCTCCTACAACACCCCGGGAAGTCCGGTCGGAGCCGCTCCCCACCCGCGAAGTTACAGCGACACGACCTCAAACGCCGTATCGCGCTCGGCATGCACCGCCCACAGCTGCGCCAGCGTTCGCCCGTCGCCGGGCACCATCACCCCGGCGGCGATGTCGACCAGCGGCTTGAGCACGAAGGCGTGCTGCAATTCCGGCCGCGGGATCCGCAGGTTGCCGGGCCCCGACAGCACCCGGTCGTCGAACAGCACGATGTCGATGTCGAGCGTGCGATCGCCGTGTCGCGGTCCGCTGCGGTCGCGCCCGTGCGAATCTTCCAGCGCATGCAGCCAGTCGTTGAGCGCGGTGGGCTCAAGCCCGGTCTCGATCACCGCCGCGGCGTTGAGAAAATCATTGCCATCGAAACCGACCGCACGGGTACGGTAGACCGGCGACAGCACCACGGTGCCGAAGCGCCGGTGCAGCACGTCGATCGCGCTGCGCAGGTTGGCCTGCGGTTCGAGGTTGCTGCCGAGGCTGAGGTAGGCGCGGCTCATGCAGTCGCGGGCGATCCCGGGGGTGGTGGCGCATTGTCCGCCGGTGCATCGGTGCCGTCACCCATGGCGGCGGCGTCCTCTCCGACGCCGCCCAGCCGCGCCAGCGCAGCCGCCACGTCGGCGCCGCCGGGCGCCTGGTACAGCTTCAAGCCGAACTCCGGCAGCACCGCCAGCAGGTGGTCGAAGATGTCGCCGGCCAGATTCTCGTAAGCCACCCAGCCGACGTCGGCCGAGAAGCAGTAGATCTCCATCGGCAAGCCGGTCGGCCCGGGCGCTAGCTGGCGCACCATCAGCGTCATGTCCTGGTTGACCCCGGGGTGCGCGCGCAGGTACGCGGTGATGTAGGCGCGGAAGGTTCCGAGGTTGGTCGCGCGGCGGTTGTTGACCGGATCCTTGCCGGCCGCCTCCAGCTTGGCGTTGTATTCCTCAAGCTCCGCGCGCTGGTCGTCGAGGTAGCCGTCGATCAGCGCGATCCGGCGCAGGTGGTCGCGTTCGGCCTTGTCGAGGAAGCGCACCGAGTTCTGGTCGATCAGCAACGAGCGCTTGATCCGCCGGCCGCCCGACTCCTGCATGCCGCGCCAGTTGCGAAAACTCTCGCTGATCAGCCGGTGGGTCGGGATGGTGCTGATGGTCTTGTCCCAGTTCTGCACCTTGACCGTGTGCAGGCTGATGTCGATCACGTCGCCGTCGGCGCCCTGGCTGGGCATCTCGATCCAGTCGTCGACCCGCAGCATGTCGTTGCTCGACAGCTGCACCGACGCCACCAGCGACAGGATGGTGTCCTTGAACACCAGCATCACCACCGCGGTCATCGCACCCAGGCCGGTCAGCAACACCAGTGGCGACCGATTGATCAGGGCGGCGACCATCAGCACCGCGGCAATGACGTAGACGATCAGCTTGACCAGTTGCAGGTAGCCCTTGATCGGCCGCTCGCGGGCACGCTTGCCGTCCTTCTCGTAGATGTCGTTGAGTGCGTTGAGCAGGTTGCCGATCGCCATCGCGATGGTCAGCGCGACGTAGGCTTGGGCGACGTTGCGCACCACGATGACCAGCAGTTCCGGCAAACCCGGCACCGCGCCGATGCCGGCGAGGATGATCAGCGCCGGCACCACGTTGGCCAGCCGCGCCAGCACGCGGCGCGACATCAACGCATCGTCCCAGTGCGTCGGCGAGGCCTGCGCCAGGCGGCCGACCACGCGCAGCAGCACCTGCCGGGTCAGCCAGTTGGCGATCCAGGCGCCGAGCAACAGGGCGAGGAGACCGAGCGCGGCCAGGGCGTGGGGATAGCCGGCCAGCGGCTGCAGCAACGCGTTGTTGAGATCGAAGGAATTTTCCATCGCTACAGGGTAGCGGCCGAACGCTCGATCATCACCCCGACCGCGCGCGCACCGCGTACCGCACCGGGCTTGCTCAGCTTGAGCGTGACGTGCTGCACGTCGAATTCATCGAGGATGATCGCCGCAACGCGCTCGGCCAGGGTCTCGACCAGTCCGAACTCGGACGCCGATACGTATTCGATCACCCGCTTGCTGACCGCCTTGTAGTTGAGCGTGTCATCGATCGCGTCGCTGGCGGCCGGGACGCGGTTGTCGAACGCCATCTCGATGTCGAACACCAGCGGCTGGCGGATGCGCCGCTCCCAGTCGTAGATGCCTATCAGCGCGTCGATCTGCAGGCCTTCGATGAATACCTTGTCCATTGCGATTTCCATAGCTGGTTGATGCATGCCGGAGCTCTTGTAGGAGCGGCTTCAGCCGCGATCTGAAGTCGGCGCGGGCGAACGACTATCCGATCGCGGCTGAAGCCGCTCCTACAACGCCCGGACCCCGCGTGAAACGTGCTCACACCGCCGGCAGCGTCGCCATGTCCCAGCGCGGCGTCACCATCACCGACGCGTTCTCATGCTGGCCGGCCTGCAGCCGCAGCGCGCCGGCAAACGCGATCATCGCGCCGTTGTCGGTGCAGAACTCCGCTCGCGGGAAGCACACCCGGCCGCCGCGGCGCGCGGCGATCTGCTCCAGCTTCGCCCGCAGGCTGCGATTGGCGCCGACCCCGCCGGCCACCACCAGGGTCTCGCAACCGGCTTCGTCCAGCGCGCGCTCGCACTTGATCGCGAGGGTGTCGACCACCGCCTCCTCGAACGCGCGGGCGATGTCGGCGCGAACCTGCTCCGACTGGTCGCTGTCGCGCCACGCCAGCAGCACCTGCGTCTTGAGCCCGCTGAAGCTGAAGTCGAGCCCCGGCCGGTTGGTCATCGGTCTCGGAAACTTGAACGCACCGGCCATGCCCTGCCCCGTCAGCGCGGCCAGTTGCGGGCCGCCGGGATACGGCAGGCCCATGAGCTTGGCGGTCTTGTCGAATGCCTCGCCGGCGGCATCGTCGAGGGTCTCGCCGAGCAGCCGGTAGCGACCGATCGCCTCGACCCCGACCAGTTGGGTATGGCCGCCTGACACCAGCAGCGCCACGAACGGCGGCTGCGGGCGGCTGGACGGATCACCTTCCATCAGCGGCGCCAGCAGGTGTCCTTCCATGTGGTGGACCGCGACCGCCGGCTTGTCCAGCGCCCATGCCAGCGACCGCGCGACCCCGGCGCCGACCAGCAGCGCGCCGACCAGCCCCGGCCCCGCGGTGTAGGCGACGCCATCGATGTCCTCGACCGCCATCCTCGCCTCGGCCAGGGTCTGGCGCACCAGCGGCAGCAGCTTGCGCACGTGGTCGCGGCTGGCCAGTTCCGGCACCACCCCGCCATACTCGGCGTGCAGCGCGATCTGGCTGTACAGCGCATGCGCGCGCAGGCCGGCGTCGGTGTCGTACACCGCCACGCCGGTTTCGTCGCAACTGGTTTCGATGCCAAGGACTCTCATCGGGTGGATATGGGGGCGGCGGGGTGTAAAGGGTAGCCCGGCCGGGGGCGGGGGTGCTCTACGGTGACCTTTGGCGAGGATCAAAAGCGGCTTCGGGAAATCGTGGCGCAGGAGGCGGCCGGTGGGGGTATTGCTCCAGCCCTTCGTCAGGCCAGTCCTGCCCTGAGGCGGGCCGCGGCGCGGCGTCCTGTCGGGGTGTTGCGTAGAGCACGCCATGGATGGCGTGCGTTCCCCGGCTCGGGCCATGGATGGCCCGACGGAGGGGACGGAGACAACACCCCGGCAGGGCGTCGCCCACCCCGAAGCCGAGACCCCACCCGCTCCCGCCGTTGCCGTTGCCGTTGCCGTTGCCGTTGCCGTCAGCTTGCACACCGCCAACCAGCGCCGGTACAATACGCGGCTCTCCCGGGCTGCCCGGGCTGTTCACCCCGAACCGAGATACCGTATGCCAAGCGTCAAAGTCCGCGAAAACGAGCCTTTCGAGTTTGCCCTGCGTCGCTTCAAGCGCACCTGCGAGAAGGCCGGCGTCCTCGCCGAGACCCGCAAGCGCGAGTACTACGAGAAGCCGACCCAGGAACGCAAGCGCAAGGCCGCCGCCGCGGTGAAGCGCCAGTCCCGCCGCGCCTCGCGCGACGTGACCAAGCGCCAGCGCCTGTACTGATCGCGCGCATCCTGCGCAGGAACCCGGCCACCGAGGCCGGATTCTTCACAGGAAAGCCAAAGCCGGCCGCGCCGAGAGCGCCGCCGGCTTTTTGCGTTCCGCCGCCATCGACGCACCGCACTTCCATCACTACCGCCCCCAATACTGCAAGGACCCCGCCATGAGCCTCAAGCAACGCCTCACCGACGACATGAAGGCCGCGATGAAGAGCGGCGACAAGCACAGCCTCGGCGTGATCCGGCTGGCCAATGCCGCGATCAAGCAGAAGGAAGTCGACGAGCGCATCGAGCTCGACGACGCCCAGGTACTGGCCGTGCTGGAGAAGATGGTCAAGCAGCGCCGCGATTCGGTCAGCCAGTACGAAGCCGCCGGTCGCGAAGACCTGGCCGCGGTCGAGCGCGACGAGATCGTGGTGGTCGAACGCTACCTGCCGGCCAAGCTCGACGAAGCTTCGATCCTCGCCGCGATCGACGCCGCGATCGCCGAGACCGGCGCCGCCTCGCCAGCCGACATCGGCAAGCTGATGGGCGTGCTCAAGCCGAAGCTGGCCGGCCAGGCCGACATGGGCCTGGTGTCGAAGCTGGTCAAGCAGCGCCTAAGCGCGTAACCCCGTCCCGCTAACGACCTGCCGGCCACCGGCCACCGAAACCACGCGACGCTAACCCGCGTCGCCCGATACTGGCTGCGACGCAACCGCGCCGATCACGAGGGCCGCATGTCGAGAGCCGACGAAGACAACGCCCGCGCCGCGCCGGCGCAGGCCGCCGACATCGACGCCCATCCTGACGACCAGGGCCTGCGGGACCGCGTCGTCGCGCTGCAGGCACGGCTGCAACAGAGCTGGCCGGGCAAGTTCGTCCAGCGCTTCTTCGACTACGACATCCTCGCCCTCGCCGCGGCACTGTCGTTCTACACCCTGCTATCGCTGGCGCCGCTGGTGCTGATGCTGCTCTGGCTGACCACCACGCTGTACCCGACGGCGCAGGACGAGTTCTTCCGCCAGATCGGATTGCTGGTCGGTCCGCAGGTCGAGGACACCGCGCGCCTGATCGTCGCCAACGCCGAGCAGCAACCCGGCACCGGTTCGCTGGCGGCGCTGCTTGGCGCCGGTGCGTTGCTTGTCGGCGCCTCGATCGTGTTCGGCCAGTTGCAGGCCGCGCTCAACCGCGTATTCCGCTCCGACGCCAACCGGCTCGGCGGCCTGCTGGCGTGGCTGCGCAAGCGCCTGCTGTCGTTCGGCATGGCGATCGCGGTCGGCTTCCTGCTGGTGGTGTCGATGGCGGTGCAGGCGGCGCTGGCGATGCTGATGACATGGCTGCCGGACCTGTTGCCGGTGTTCGCCACGGCGTTCTCGTTCCTGCTCTACGCCGCGGTGTTCGCGGCGATGTACCGGCTGCTGCCGGACCGGCCGGTGAGTCGCCGCCGCGCGCTGTTCGGCGGGGCGTTGACCGCCAGCCTGTTCATGCTCGGGCGCTGGGCGATCGGGCTGTACCTCGGCCAGGCCAGCCTCGGCAGCGCCTACGGCCCGGCCGGCGGGCTGGTGGTGATGCTGGTGTGGATGTACTACTGCGCGGTGGTGTTCCTGGTCGGCGCGTTGATCACCGCAATGCTGGACGAATACGCGCGGGTCAAGCGGCGACTGGCGCAGGAGCTCGCCGAACGACAGCGGGCGGGCGCCGCGGCCGGATCCACCCTCCCACCGACCTGATCGATGCGCACACTGCCCGCGGCGATGGCATCCTAGCGATCCGCGTAGCGAGAAACCCCGCTGCGGGTTTTGGAACCAACACCCAGACGCATGGCACGCATCCCCGACGCCTTCATCGACGACCTGCTCGCGCGCGCCGACATCGTCGAGCTGATCGGCGCGCGCGTGCCGTTGAAGCGGCAGGGCAAGGAGTATTCCGCGCGTTGTCCGTTCCATGACGAACGTTCGCCCAGCTTCACGGTGTCGCCGACCAAGCAGTTCTACCACTGCTTCGGTTGCGGCGCGCACGGCACCGCGATCAAGTTCCTGATGGAGTACGACCGCCTGGAGTTCCTCGATGCAGTCGAGGAACTGGCGCGGCAGACCGGGATGGAGGTGCCGCGCGATACCCGCCAGCGCAACGCAAACCCGGACAGCCAGGACCTCTACGCCCTCGTCGACGCGGCGGCGCAGTTCTTCCGCAAGCAGTTGGCGACAAGTTCGAAGGCGCAGGCCTACCTGGACGGCCGGCAAGTCGATGCCGACACCCGCGCGCGTTTCTCGATCGGCTACGCGCCGGACGGCTTCAACGCACTGCGCGACGCGCTCGGTACCGACGAGCGGCGGATGAAACTGCTCGAACGCGCCGGGCTGTTCTCGCGCAACGACAGCGGCCGGGTCTACGACAAGTTCCGCGACCGGGTGATGTTCCCGATCCACGACCGCCGCGGCCGCACGATCGCGTTCGGCGGCCGCGTCCTCGATAAAGACGCCAGCCCCAAGTACCTCAACTCGCCCGAGACCGAACTGTTCCACAAGGGCCGCGAACTCTACGGCCTGTGGCAGGTGCGTCAGGCGCACAAGCAGATCCCGCGGCTGATCGTGGTCGAGGGCTACATGGACGTGGTCGCCCTCGCCCAGCACGGCGTCGACACCGCGGTCGCCACCCTCGGCACCGCCACCACCGCCGACCATGCCGAGCTGCTGTTCCGCAACGCGCCCGACGTGTACTTCTGCTTCGACGGCGACCGCGCCGGCCGCGCCGCGGCGTGGAAGGCGGTCGAGTCGGTGCTGCCGCGGATGAAGGACGGCCGCCAGGCGTTCTTCCTGTTCCTGCCCGAGGGCGAGGATCCCGATTCGATCGTGCGCAAGGAAGGCGCCGAGGGTTTCGATGCGCGCCTGCGCGACGCCACCGCACTGTCACAGTTCCTGTTCGATTCGCTCGGGACCGACGTCAACCTGGGCACGCTGGAGGGCAAGGGCCGGCTGGCCGAGCGCGCCAAGCCGCTGCTCGCGCAGATCCCCGATGGCGCCTTTGCCGACCTAATGCAGCAGCGCCTGACCGAGCTGACCGGCGTCGGCGCGCGCGCCAGTGCGCCCGACACCCACGTGCCGGTGCAGCGCGCGCGCAGCGGCCGGGGCACACCCGCACCGAAACGCAGCCTGGTGCGCGCGGCGATCGCGTTCCTGCTGCAGCAGCCGTCGCTGGCGCTGGAACTGGAACCGCCGTTCCGCTTCGCCGCGCTGCAGCAGCCGGGCATTCCGCTGCTGGTCGACCTGCTGCAACTGATCTACCAGCGACCCGACATCAGCACCGGTTCGCTGATCGAGCATTTCAGCGGTCGCGCCGAGCACGAGGCGCTGCAGAAGCTGGCCTCGCAATCGCTGCCGGGTGACGAAGCCAAGTGGCGCAACGAACTGCTCGACGCGATCGGCCAGCTCGACCGGCAGATGCTGATGCAGCGAGTCGACGAGTTGCAGGCCATCGTCCACGAGGGCGGTTTCGCCGCGTTGTCGGCGCAGGAGAAGGCCGAGTTGCGCGAACTGCAGGACAGCACACGCAAGCGTTGACGCCGCGCTCACCGGCATTGACCCGTTGACGACAACCCGTCGCCTAGGCTGCAGGGGATCCCGCTGCGAGGACCCGCTGCATGCGCAAATCCGACGGCGTTGCCCGCATCCGCCTGCTCGAGGCCGGCTTGCTCGCGCTGGCGGCATGCCTGTTGCCGGTCGTGCTGGCGGGCTGCGAAGGCGGGCCGGCATTTGACCTGCCGGCGCATGAGATCGGCGGAAACGGCATGCAATCGTCCGCGTCGGCCGGCATCGCGCTGCCGTTGCCGGAACCGGAGGTCACCCCGGCCCAGCAACGTGATGCCGCGTTGTCGGCGTTCCTGGAAAGCCGGCAGGTCAGCGAAACCCCCGGCTATCGCGATGCCCGTGCCGATCTCGACGGCGATGGCGTCGACGACCTGCTTCTGTTGCTGGATGGTCCGAGCTGGTGCGGCAGCGGCGGGTGCACGCTGCTGGTGTTCCACAACGGCGGCGAGGACGGCTACCGGCTGGTCACCCAGACCAGCGTGACCCACGCCCCGATCGCAGTCGGTCCGCAGCGCCACAACGGCTGGCACGACCTGCTGGTCGGCGTCGGCGGCGGCGGCACCCAGGGCGGCACCGTCGCGTTGCAGTTCAACGGCGAGGCCTATCCGAGCAATCCGACCCTGCTGGCGTTACTGGCCAACGGAGGCATGGCGCGGGCACAGGTCCTGATCGAGTAGATCGCTAGTTGGTTGCTTCCGTAGGAGCGGCTTCAGCCGCGATCGAAGCCATCGTCCGCTCGCACCGGTTCCAGATCGCGGCTATCTCACACAGACCGCCTGCCGGCGGCGCGACGCCGCAGGCTCTCGCGGATGCGGATGTGGCGCCCGGCCTGGTGCGCTTCCTTGAGCCGACGCGCGTGCGCCGACAGCAGGTCGCCGCGGGTCAGTATCCCGACCAGCGGGTGCGGTGCCTCGGCGCCGACCACCACCAGCCGGCCGATGTCCTGGTCGACCATGTGGTCGGCGGCTTCGCGCAGCGAATGGCTTTCCTGCACCACCACCGGTGCGCGCGTGAGCATGTCGCCGATCCGGCGGATGTTGGGATGCGACGGATCGAGCAGGTCGCGACGGGTGATCACTCCACGTACCTGACCGTTGTCGTCGATGACCGGGAAACCCTGATGCTGCGCCTCCGGACGACCGGACGCCATCCAGTGGCGGATCGTGCCGAGGTCGTCACTGGTTTTCAGCGACACCACCTCGCGCGAACACGCCTCGCCTACCGTCACCAGTTGCAGGTGGTCGGCGGCGTACTCGCTGGGCACGCGCACACCGCGGCGCGCGATCTTCTCGGTCATGATCGTGTTGCGCATGATCAGCGCCGAGACCAGGTAGGCGGCGACGCACCCGCCGAGCAACGGCAACAGCCCGGCCGCCTGCTGGGTGGTCTCGAACGCGAACACCACCGAGGTCAGCAGCGCGCGCGATGAACCGGCGAAGATCGCCGCCATCCCGACCAGTCCGGCGATGCGCGGGTCGACCCCGAGCTGCGGGGCTACCGCGACCAGGCCAAACCCGCACAAGGCACCGAACGCGCCGCCGATCGTGAACAACGGCGCCAGCGTGCCGCCCGACGTCCCGCTGCCCAGCGCGATCGCCCACGAACCGAACTTGGCCACGCACAACAGGGCCAGCGCGCCGACCGCGAAATGGCCGGAGACGATGTCCTCGATGTTGCTGTAGCCGACGCCGAGCGTCAGCGGCGCGTAGTAACCGATCACGCCAACCGCGAGGCCGCCGATCGCAGGCCACCACATCCAGTGCACCGGCAGCTTCTCGAACGCATCCTCGATGCCGTACACGACCCGGGTCACACCGACACTCACCAGTCCTACCAGCGCGCCGAGCACGACGTAGCTCAGCAACGCGAGGCCGCCGGGCTGGTCGATGTCGGGCATCGCGAACACCGGCTCGGTACCGACCATCGCGTAGCGCACGCCGGTGGCGACCACCGCGGCCAGCGCCACCGGGATCAGCGAGCGCGGTCGCAGCTCGAACAGCAGCAGTTCCACCGCGAGGATCACCGCCGAGATCGGCGACCCGAAGATCGCCGCCATGCCGCCGGCCGCGCCGGCCGCGAGCAGCACCTTGCGCTCGCCGCCGGTGACATGCAGCAACTGGCCGAGGAACGACCCCAGCGCGCCACCGGTGGCGATGATCGGACCCTCGGCACCAAACGGCCCGCCGGTGCCGATCGCCACGGCCGACGACACCGGCTTGAGGAAGGTGATGCGCGGCGGGATCTTCGACTCGTTGAGCAGCACCTGCTCCATCGCCTCGGGGATGCCGTGGCCACGGATCGCGGCCGAGCCCCAGCGCGCCATCAGCCCGACGATCAGTCCACCGATCACCGGCACCAAGATCACCCATGCACCCATCTGGTGGGTCGCCGGCGAGACCTCCTGCAGCGACCAGCGACCGTGGAACGCGAGGTTGGTGACCACCGCGATCAGCGCCACCAGCAATTGCGCGACCAGTGCGGCGGCCACGCCCAGCGCGATCGCCAACGCGGCGATGAACAGGATCCGGGGCTCCACCAGCGTCGAGCGCCGCGGCATCCGCGCGGCATCCAGGCTCACGCCCAGCGCGGGAGCGACCGGCAGCGCATCGGTGCTGGCGTTGTCGCGCAGGTGCGGCGCGGCATCGCCCTGTGGCGTGGTTTCCCGCTCGCTCATCCGCCCAGTCGCTGCAGCGCGAGCCCGGCATCCCCCGGCTGCAGGTACGGCAGCAGCCAATGGTCGACCAGCAGGAACGCGAACAGCGCCATCAGGTACACGATCGAGTAATTGAACACCTTCATCGCATACAGCTCGTCCGGCGGATCCATCAGTTTCCACGCGTGCCAGATGAACACCAGCCCGAGGATCAGCGCGCCGCCGAGGTAGAAGTTGCCGCTCATGCCGATGATCCACGGCAGCACCGTCACGATCACCAGCAGCACGGTGTAGAACAGGATCTGCCAGCGGGTGTACTCGACGCCGTGGGTGACCGGCAGCATCGGCACCATCGCGCGCGCGTAGTCGGCGCGGCGGAAGATCGCCAGCGCCCAGAAGTGCGGCGGGGTCCAGACGAAGATGATCAGCACCAGCAGCAGCGCATGCGCCCAGTCCCACTGCCCGGTCATGCCGGTCACCGCGGACCAGCCCAGCAGCGGCGGCGCGGCACCGGCGATGCCACCGATCACGATGTTCTGCGGCGTCGCGCGCTTGAGGAACACCGTGTAGACCACCGCGTATCCGATCAGCGAGGCGAACGTCAGTACCGCGGTCAGCACGTTGACCCAGACCAGCAGCACCAGCATCGACAGCGCCGCCAGCAGCAGAGCGAACACCAGCGCCTGCCGCGGACTGACCTGGCCGGCCACGATCGGCCGCCACGAAGTGCGCGCCATCTGCGCGTCGATGCGCGCATCGAGCAACTGGTTGATCGCCGCCGCCGAGGACGCGGCCAGCCAGATGCCGAGGAAGCCGAGCACCGATTCCTTCGCCGGCGGCAGCCCCGGCACGGCGAGGAACATGCCGATCGCCGCGGTGAACACGATCAACGCGACCACCCGCGGCTTGGTCAGGTCCCAGTACTGCCGGGCGGCCTGTCGCGCGGTGCTGCTCATCACGCCTCCGGCGAGCGCAGGCGCGCCAGCAACGACACGAGCACGAACAGCAGCAGCGTCGCGCCCGCGTTGTGGCCGACCGCGGTCCACAGCGGCAATGCCAGCTTGACGTTGGCGATGCCGAGGCCGACCTGGGCCAGCGTCAACAGGCCGAGCAGGCTCGCCCAGCCGCGCATTCCCGGCGTGCGCAACAGCTTCGCCGCCAGCCCGAGCAGGTACACGAACACCACGAGCGCCATGATCCGGTGGGTCATCTGGATCGCTATCCGCGCCGCCCCGCCAAGCAGCCCGCCTTCATAATCGGCGCCGATGCCGTGCCACAACACGAAGCCCTCGGAGAAGTCGGTCGGTGGCCACCACTGGCCCACGCACTTGGGAAAATCGGTGGCGCAGGCCAGCGCCGCATAGTTCGCACTGGTCCAGCCGCCGAGCGCGATCTGGATGCCCAGCAGCACCAGCCCGAGGACCACCAGTTGCCGGACCCGGGTCGCCTCGGCCAGCCGTATCGGCACGTTGGTCGCGCGCCATGCCATCCACACCAGCAGCGAGAACGTCAGCAGCCCCCCCAGCAGGTGGCCCATCACCACCACCGGCTTCAGCAGCCAGGTCACCGTCCACATCCCGAGCAGGGCCTGGAAGATGATCACCGCCAGCGTGAGCGTGGCGACCCGCGCGAGATCGGTGTTGCTCCAGCGCCATGCCGCGAACAGCAGGGTCGCCTCTGCCAGTATCGCCAGCACCGAGGCCGCGACGTGTTGTTCGTGCATGTACAACGGGATGCCGATGGCGACCAGCGCCGAAGCCGCGAGCACCTGCGCGGCCCCGTGCGGACGCTTGCGCGCGGCCAGCAACGCCAGCGCAAGCACCAGCACGCCGAGCGCACCGGCGATCATCCGGTGCAACTGCTCGCGCCAGGCCTTGCTGGTATCGACCGGCCGGATCGCGGTGGCGGCGTGGTCGCCGACCTGGTCGACTGCGGTCGGCCACGCGGCCTGGCCATAGCAGGTCGGCCAGTCGGGGCAGCTGAGCCCGGCGTCGGACAGGCGCACGAAGGCCCCGAACACGATGACCCCGAGTGCCAATGCCACGGCCAGCCACGCAAGGCGATGGAAATGGCGGGCCGGTCGGGTCACGCGTGCGGTGGTGGCGGCCGTGGCGGGCCGGCCTGGTTCATTGGGAGCGACGCTCATTCGGATCTCGTGGGGCTCAAATCAGTTTCAGCAACTTGGCCATGTCCGCGCGCAGGCCGACGGGATCGAAGCCCGGAGCGTAACGCAGAATGACAAAGCCATTCGGGTCGATCACGTACACCGGGACTGCGCCGGGGGTCGCGGGGTCGACGGCCGATCCGTCGCCGGGCGGCAGCGCCGAGAGCAGGCGCGGGTCGGGTTGCAGCAGGTGCAGCGTGCGGGGCCGCGGCGCGCCGTCGGGCGGCATGCAGCCGGCGGTGCCGCATACCCACAACAGGTGGACGCGGTCGGCATCCTTGCCGAACAGACGCCAGACAGTGTCGAGCTGTTCGGCCAGGGTCGCGCACGCCGCTCCGCAATCGGCGGGCGGCGCCACCGCGATGCGCCAGGTCCTCGCGTCCGGGTTCCAGTGGTATTCGCCACCATCGGCGAGGCTCGGCACCACCGAGCGCAGGTCGGCCGGCGGGTCGAGCAGCACGCCGTGGTTCTTGCGGCCTTCGGGGGTCCAGCCAGAGAAGCGCAGGATCCCGGCCACCAGCATGCTGCCGAAGAACAGCGCGACGATCGCGATCAGCATGCCACGGTTGCGGTTGCGCGCGGTGGGGGCGATGGGCGGCGTGTCTGTGGTCATGGTCGGCCTTGTCGATGGCGTGCGCGACGGCTGCGCAGCGAGCGGAACGTGAGGAGGATCGCGGTGGCCAGCACGGTCAGTGCCAGCCCGAACCACTGCACCGCGTAGCCGCGATGCTTGTCCGGGGTGAGGGTATTGGCGAGCAGCTCGAGGTCACGTTCGTAACCGAGTTGCATCGTCGGGTCCAGCCGCAGCACGCGCGGCGCCAGCGGCACCGACAGGCCGGTCTCGCGGGCAATCGCATCCATGTCGATGCGGGTCAGCAGCCAGTTCTCGCCCTCGCGCATCAGGCCGGGGCCGAGCGCGATGCCGGTCGAGGGCGGTGGCGCGAGCAGGCCGCGCAGCTCGATCGTTCCTTGCGGGCGCGGAACCGTCGGCAGCGCGCGGTCGCCGGACAGTGGCAGCCAACCCAGGTCGACCAGCAACAGGCCTCCACGATCGGGCTGGAAGATGCGGTAGGCGTGCACGCCGACCCGGCCGTCGCGTTGCTGGTTGTCGAGCAGCAGCGCCGGGCGGCCATCGAAGCTGCCGCGGCCGACCGCCCAGTCGTAGGCCTCGGCACGCGAGGCATCGGACGCAGCCGACAGCGGGTGTACTTCGCGGTTGTCCAACACCCGTGCGGCGGTATCGAGCATCGCCTGCTTCTCGACGGCGCGGTCCAGTTGCCAGAAGCCCAGGCGGGCGAACAGCGCGATCGTCGCCACCGCCAACGCCCACAGCAGCATGAAGCTGGCGTTGCGGCTCATGCGGGCATCGCGGCCGGCTGCGATAATCCGGGCAGGCGCGCAATTGGCGTGTCGTACTGGGCGCCGTCGCGTCGGAGCATGTTGATGAAGACCCTGTTGATCGTCGCCTTCCTGATTCTCATCTTGTGGAACCTCGGGGCCGGCCTGTACTACATGCTGGTCGACAAGGGCGAGAGCAAGCGCACGGTCAACGCGCTGACGCGTCGCGTCGTGCTGTCCATTGCACTGATCCTGCTGATCGTCCTCGCCCACAAGATGGGCTGGATCGAGTTCCACGGCGTCACCGCCTAGGCGGATCCCGGAAACACCGCAACCGCGCCGAGCGCGGTTGCCGATGGCCGCCTGTTTGGCGGGCCCCCCGGATTCGACCCGGACCGGGGCCCGTCGGCGCCTTGCGCCGGATCAGAGCACGTAGACGAACAGGAACAGCCCGAGCCAGACCACGTCGACGAAGTGCCAGTACCAGGCCACCGCCTCGAACGCGAAGTGGTTGTCCTTGTCGAAATGACCCTTCAGGCAGCGGAACCAGATGATCGCCAGCATGATGGTGCCGAGGGTCACGTGCAGGCCGTGGAAGCCGGTCAGCATGAAGAACGTCGAACCGTAGATGCCCGAGCCGAGGGTCAGGTTCAGTTCGCTGTAGGCGTGGATGTATTCCTCGGCCTGGAAGAACAGGAAGACGCAACCCAGCAGCACGGTGGCGCCAAGCCACACCAGCAACGACTTGCGGTGGCCGGCCTTGAGCGCGTGGTGCGCCGCGGTGACGGTCGCGCCCGAGGTCAGCAGGATCAGGGTGTTGAGCAGCGGCAGGCCCCACGCCGGGATGGTCTGGAACTGGCCCCCGACATTGCCCGGGCCATTGGTCGGCCAGGCGCTGGTGAACCCTTCCCACAGCAGGTTGTTGGTGGCCATGCCGTCACCGGCGCCGCCGAGCCACGCCAGGCCGTACTGGCGGGTGTAGAACAGCGCACCGAAGAACGCGGCGAAGAACATCACCTCGGAGAAGATGAACCACACCATCCCCATCCGGAACGAGACGTCGACCTGGCGGTTGTAGTGGCCGCGGACCGACTCGCGGATGACGTCGCCGAACCAGAAGAACAACACGGCGATCATGCCGGCGATGCCGATGAAGAACGTCGTCTGGCCCCAGCCGCTCTCGTTGAGCCAGCCGCCGAAACCGACCATGGTCACGAACAGCGCGATCGAGCCGAGGAACGGCCAGCGGCTGCTGTGCGGCACGAAGTAGACATTGGCGTCTGGCGTATGGGCTTGGGCCATGGCGGTGCTTCCGTTATTCAATGGAGTCAGTGGTGCTTACGGCGCGGAGGCCGGGGTCGCGCCCACCGCGTGGACGCCTGCGGCCCGCGCGGTGAGTTCGGTGTTCTTGAAGAAGGTGTACGACAGGGTGACCGTGCTGACGTCTTCCGGCAAATCCGGATCGATGATGAAGCGCACCGGCATGTCGCGGGCCTCGCCGGCCCGCAGGGTCTGCGCGGTGAAGCAGAAGCACTCGGTCTTGCTGAAATAACCCGATGCACGTGCCGGGGCGACCGAGGGCACCGCGCTGCCGACGATCGTGCGATCGCTGGTGTTGCGCGCGTAGTAGGTGGTCTCGTACAGCTCGCCCGGATGCACCTGCATGGTCAGCTGGTTGGGATTGAACTCCCACGGCAGCTTGGAATTGACCCCGCCGTCGAACTGCACGGTGACCATCCGGTTCGCATTGACCGCACCCTGCCCGACATCCACCGCGGCCGCACCTTCCAGGCGCACGCCGAGCAGCTTCTCGCAGGCGATCCGGTACAGCGG
Source organism: Lysobacter sp. F6437 (assembly GCF_052547215.1). NCBI lineage: Bacteria > Pseudomonadati > Pseudomonadota > Gammaproteobacteria > Lysobacterales > Lysobacteraceae > Lysobacter > Lysobacter sp. F6437. The sequence continues at coordinate 16,778 of NZ_JBQWRB010000003.1, read as the reverse complement.
CACCAGCGAGAACGCGAACCCGAACGCGAGCACCGCCACCACCAGCATCTTGGCGAGGCCGGCGCTGGGCTTGGGCGTCGGACGCGGTCCGGTCTTGTCGGGGAGCTGCGGCGCGCTCATTGCCCCAGCACCCCGCTGAGGATGAAGGCGACGTAGATCCCGACCGCGATCAACCCGATCCACAGCGCGGTGCGACGCACGGCCTTGCGGCGTGCGGCGTCATCCTGGCGTGGGGCGGGGGTCGGGGTCATGGCCGGGCTCGAACGCTCAGTGGCTGATGTCGCCGTGGGCGAGGTCGCCGTCACGGATCACCGGCGGCGTGGTGAAGGTGTGGTGCGGCGCGGGGCTCGGGACCGTCCACTCCAGGCCGAGGGCACCTTCCCACGCACGCGCCTCGGCCCTGGCGCCGGTCTTCAGCGAGCGCCACAGGATGAACGCCATCAGGAACGGCGTGATGAACATGCCGAACGCGCCGATCGAGCTGACGAAGTTCCAGTCGGCGAACACCACGTTGTAGTCCGGGATGCGGCGCGGCATGCCGGCCAGGCCGAGGAAGTGCTGCGGGAAGAACAGCAGGTTGACGAACACCATGGTCCACCAGAAGTGGAACTTGGCCAGGCCCTCGTTGTACATGCGGCCGGTCCACTTCGGCCACCAGTAGTACACCGCGCCGATGATGCCGAACAGCGCGCCGGTCACCAGCACGTAGTGGAAGTGCGCGACCACGAAGTAGGTGTCGTGGTACTGGAAGTCGGCCGGCACGATCGCCAGCATCAGGCCGGAGAAGCCGCCGATGGTGAACAGGATCACGAACGCGATCGCCCACAGCATCGGCGATTCGAACGTGATCGAGCCGCGCCACATGGTGGTGACCCAGTTGAACACCTTCACGCCGGTCGGGATCGAGATCAGCATCGTCGCGAACATGAAGTAGATCTCGCCACCGAGCGGCATGCCGACGGTGAACATGTGGTGGGCCCACACGATGAACGAGAGGAACGCGATCGCGGCGGTCGCGTAGACCATCGCCTGGTAACCGAACAGCGGCTTGCGGCTGAAGGTCGGGATGATCTCGCTGACGATGCCGAACGCCGGCAGGATCATGATGTAGACCTCGGGATGCCCGAAGAACCAGAAGATGTGCTGGTACATCACCGGGTCGCCGCCGCCGGCCGCGTTGAAGAACGAGGTGGCGAAGAACTTGTCGGTCAGCAGCATGGTGACCGCGCCGGCAAGCACCGGCATGACCGCGATCAGCAGGAACGCGGTGATCAGCCAGGTCCAGGTGAAGATCGGCATCTTCAACAGGTCCATGCCCGGCGCGCGCATGTTGAGCACGGTGGCGATGATGTTGATCGCGCCCATGATCGAGCTGATGCCCATCATGTGGATGGCGAAGATCACGAAGGCGACGTTGGAACCGCCCTGCAGCGACAACGGCGGGTACAGCGTCCAGCCGCCGGCCGGCGCGCCGCCCGGCAGGAACAGCGTCATCAGCAGCATCGTGAAGGCGAACGGCAGGATCCAGAACGACCAGTTGTTCATGCGCGGCAGCGCCATGTCCGGCGCGCCGATCTGCAGCGGGATCATCCAGTTACCGAGGCCGACGAAGGCCGGCATGATGCCGCCGAAGATCATCACCAGCGCATGCATGGTGGTCATCTGGTTGAAGAAGTACGGCTCGATGTGCTGCAGGCCGGGCTGCAGCAGCTCGGTGCGGATCATCACCGAGAACGCCGCGCCGACGATGAACATCAGGAAGCTGAAGACCAGGTACAGCGTGCCGATGTCCTTGTGGTTGGTCGAGAAGAACCAACGTTCGATGAAGCCCTGCTTGTGGGCATGGTCATCGTGGTGGTCGGCGGTGGCGGCGTGCGTGGTGGCCATGGGCTACCTCAAATGGGATTCTGGACTGCGGAAGTGCGTGCGATCAGCCGGCGACCGCGACTGCGGTGGCGCTGTCGGTGGCGTCGGTGTCGGATTCGGGCTGCGGCTCGACCGGTGCGGGCTCGGCCGGGGTTGCAGGCGCCGGCGCGGCCACGGGGGCCTTCTGCGCGGCGAGCCACTGCTCGAACTCGGCCGGCGGCACCGCCTTGACCACGATCGGCATGAAGCCATGGTCCTTGCCGCACAGCTCGGCGCACTGGCCGCGGTAGATGCCAGGGGTGGAGATGTCGGTCCAGGCCTCGTTGACGATGCCCGGGATCGCGTCCTGCTTCCAGCCCAGCGCCGGCACCCACCACGCGTGGATCACGTCGTCGGCGGTGATCACGAAACGGATCTTGGTGTCGGTCGGCAGCACCAGCATGTTGTCGACGTCGAGCAGGTAGTTCGGGTTGGCGGCCATCGTCGGCTGCACGCCGCTCTGGCGCACCGCGTCGCTCTCGCGCGCCAGGCGGCTGGTGAACTCGACGTCCTGGCCCAGGTATTCGTACTTCCACATCCACTGGTAGCCGGTGACCTTGACGGTCATCTCGGAGGCGCGGGTGTCGTACATGTCGATCAGCTTGCTGGTCGCCGGCGCCGCCATCAGGACCAGCAGGACCACCGGAATCACGGTCCAGAAGATCTCCAGTTTGGTGCTGTGGACGAAGTCCCGGTCAGCCACCGCGCCCTTTGACTTGCGGAACCGGAACATCGCGACCGCCATCGCACCGAACACCAGCAGGCCGATCGCGACGCAGATCCACAGCGCCATCATGTGCGCCTCGTAGGCGTTGTTCGACAGATGGGTGACGCCACGCCCCATGTTGAGCTGCCAGCGCTCCGGGTCGGCACTCTGTGCGAACGCAACGAACGGCGAAGCGATCATCGCCACACCCGCTGCCCACTGTTTGATACGACCGGCTTTCATTGGTTCGAGCCCCAGGATCAGCTTGATAATCAATTGGTTAGGTTTTCATTTTCCGCAAGCCGCCACTCCCGCCGCCGCGCGCCTTGCCGGCGCAGGATGGTCAATGGAGAGGTGGCTGCGAGCCCGAGCGGGACTCGCCACACCCGGGACAAAGCGCCCATTGGTGCGATGGATAGCCGGTAAATGGTAGCCGCCGGGCCGGTTTGCAGCAAGCCGTGGCAGGCCCGGCGACCGCGCGCCGACAGCACCGGGAAGCCCTGGACGCGGCCTCCGGCATGCGCCTTTTCGACACCGGTCGCAGTTCACGGATGCCGTCACGCGAGCCGCCGTTCCACGCACACGCGCGAAGGGTGCCGCAAGCCCTAGACTATGCGCCTTTCCACGGTTTCCTGCGGGTCCCATGTCCACCGATTCCACCCTCCACCAAGGCCCGCCCGCCAACCCGCGGACGCGGGTGCTGATCAGCCCCGAATTGCCGGCCCCGCCGATCGGCCCGCGCGCGGCGATCACCGCCGCCTGGGTCCGTGACGAGACCGCGCACGTCCACAGCCTGGTCGAGCAGGCCCGCCTGCCCGAGGCCGAGCGCACCGCCGCCCAGGCGGTCGCGGCCGACCTGGTCACCCGGGTCCGCGCGCGCGCGCAGGACCAGGACGCGATCGAGGCCTTCATGCGCCAGTACGACCTCGGCAGCGAGGAAGGCGTGCTGCTGATGTGCGTGGCCGAGGCGCTGCTGCGCATCCCCGACGAGGAAACCACCGACAAGCTCATCCGCGACAAGCTCGGCGAAGCCGACTGGAAGCGCCACATGGGCAAGTCCGACTCGGTGCTGGTCAACGCGTCGACCTGGGGCCTGATGCTGACCGGCCACCTGGTCGACCTGGCCGACGACACCAAGCGCGATGTCCACAACGCGTTCAAGCGGCTGGTCGGCCGCGTCGGCGAACCGGTGATCCGGCTGGCGGTGCGCCAGGCGATGAAGATCATGGGCCACCAGTTCGTGATGGGCCAGACCATCGCCGACGCGCTCGCGCGCTCGACCAAGGGTCGCAACGCGCAGTACCGCTACTCCTACGACATGCTCGGCGAGGCCGCGCTGACCGAAGCCGATGCGCTGCGCTACATGGAGGCCTACCGGCGGGCGATCCACGCGATCGGCGCCAGCGGCGACTTCCATGGCAGGGAAATTTTCGGCACGCCAAGCATTTCGGTGAAGCTGTCGGCCCTGCATCCGCGCTACGAGCACGCCAAGCGCGCCCGGGTGCTGGCCGAGCTGACCCCGCGCGTGCTGGAACTGGCGCAACTGGCCAAGTCGCACGGCATTGGCTTCACCGTCGACGCCGAGGAAGCCGACCGCCTGGAACTGTCGCTCGACGTATTTGCCGGCGCCTATGCCGATGCGTCACTGGAAGGCTGGGAAGGCTGCGGCCTGGCGATCCAGGCGTACCAGAAGCGCGCGCTGGAGGTGATCGATTTCATCGCCGACCTCGCCCGCCGGACCGGCCGCCGGATCCCGGTGCGCCTGGTCAAGGGCGCCTACTGGGACAGCGAGATCAAGCGCGCCCAGGTCGATTGCCACCCCGGCTACCCGGTGTTCACGCGCAAGCCCAACACCGATGTGTCCTACCTCGCCGGCGCACGGCGAATGCTGGACGCGACCGACGCGATCTACCCGATGTTCGCCACCCACAACGCCCACACCATCGCCACCGTGCACCGGATGGCGAACCTGGGCGGACGCAAGCTGGCGTTCGAGTTCCAGAAGCTGCACGGCATGGGCGACGACCTCTACGCCGAGGTGATCCCGGCCGACCGGCTTGACGTTCCCTGCCGTGTGTACGCCCCGGTCGGCAGCCATGAAGACCTGCTGCCATACCTGGTGCGGCGCCTGCTGGAGAACGGCGCCAACTCCAGCTTCGTCAACTCCATCACCGACGAGAACGTCCCGATCGAGGACCTGATCCGCGACCCGGTGCAGGCGGTCTGCGCGTTCGAGACCATCCCGCACCCCCGCATCGCGCTGCCGGTCGACCTGTACCGCAGCCACGCCAACTCAATGAAATACTGCGACCGGAGCAACTCCATGGGCGTCAACCTCGCCAACGACGACAAACTGCGCACGCTCGCCGAGCAGGTCAACGCCGCGGTGCGCGACGACTGGTTCGCCGAACCGCTGGTGCCGGGCGCGAAGCCGGCCGGCGAGCGCTTGCCGGTGACCAACCCGGCCGACCGCCGCGAAGTCGTCGGCCAGTGGCTGCCGGCCGACGCCGAGACGGTCGAGAAGGCATTGCAGAACGCCGTGGCTGCGCAGCCGAAGTGGGACACGACCCCGGCCGCGAGCCGCGCGGCGATCCTCGAGCACGCCGCCAACCTGCTCGAGTCGCGCATGGCCGAGTTCATCGCGATGTGCACCAAGGACGCCGGCAAGACCATCCCCGACGGCGTCGGCGAAGTCCGCGAAGCAGTCGACTTCCTGCGCTATTACGCCTGCCAGGCGCGCAAGATGTTCACCCCTGAGGCGCTGCCCGGCCCGACCGGCGAGACCAATACGCTGCAGCTGTCCGGCCGCGGCGTGTTCGTCTGCATCAGCCCGTGGAACTTCCCGCTGGCGATCTACATCGGCCAGGTCGCGGCGGCGCTGGCGACCGGCAACAGCGTGATCGCCAAGCCGGCCGAGCAGACCAACCTGGTCGGCTACTACGCCACCCGTTTGCTGCACGAGGCCGGCGTGCCGGAGGACGTGCTGCAGTTCGTGCCCGGCGACGGCATGACGGTCGGTGCCGGGCTGACCAAGGACGTGCGCATCGCCGGCGTCGCCTTCACCGGCTCCAACGACACCGCCAACGCGATCAACCGCGCGCTGGCCTCGCGCGATGGTGCGATCGGCGTGCTGATCGCCGAGACCGGCGGCCAGAACGCGTTGATCGCCGACTCTTCCGCATTGCCGGAGCAGTTGATCAAGGACGCGATGAGCTCGGCGTTCACCTCGGCCGGCCAGCGTTGCTCGGCCGCGCGCGTGCTGTTCGTGCAGGACGACATCGCCGACAAGGTCACCACCATGCTGGCCGGTGCGATGGCCGAGCTCAGCGTCGGCGACCCCGGACTGCTGTCGACCGACGTCGGCCCGGTGATCGACGAGGATGCACTGGAGATGCTGCAGGCGCACGCCGAGCGGATGGACCGCGAGGCGACCCCGATCGCGACCGTGGCGATGGACGACAGCACCGCGCATGGCAGCTTCTTCGCCCCGCGCGCGTATGCGCTGAAGTCACTCGACCAGCTCGACAAGGAAGTGTTCGGCCCGGTGCTGCACGTGATCCGCTGGAAGGCCGGGGAACTGGACAAGGTGATCGAAGCGATCAACGGCACCGGCTACGGCCTGACCCTGGGCGTGCACTCGCGGATCGACGCGACCGTCGAGAAGATCGCGGCGAAGATCAACGTCGGCAACTGCTACGTCAACCGCAACCAGATCGGCGCGGTGGTCGGGGTGCAGCCGTTCGGTGGCCATGGCCTGTCGGGCACCGGTCCGAAGGCCGGCGGCCCGCACTACCTGCCGCGCTTCACCAACGAGAAGACGGTGACCATCAACACCACCGCCGCCGGCGGCAATGCGTCACTGCTGACCCTGGGCGAGTAGCTGTTTCGCCCTGCAACGAAAAAGCCCCGCCGGAGCGGGGCTTTTTTTTCGGCGTGACGCGTGATCAGAACTTGTAGCGCGCCGAAATACCGAACAGGTCGGCATGGCCGTTGAACTCGCCGACCAGGCGCGAGCTGCTCGAGGACAGCACGTCGACCGACGGATCGTCGATCTGGATGTTCATGTAGGCCGCGTCGATGGTCAGGTTGTCCGACACGTTCCAGCCCAGGCCGATCGAGTACAGCATGCGGTCGTTGTCGGGCAGGCGCGGGGTGCGGGCCTCGTCGTTGGTCGGCGACTCGTCGGCCGAGACGCCGGCGCGCAGGGTCAGCGTCTCGCTGATGTCGTACTCGCCACCCACCGCGAACATCGAGGTGTCCTGCCAGTTGAACGGCTCCTGGCCGATCGGGGTACCGTTGGCGCGGTAGATGTCCACCGACTCCAGCGAGCTCCAGTTGGTGCGCTGGTAGTCGGCCATCATGCGGAAACGATCGTTGAAGTCGTACTGCACGCTCGCGGTGTGCACGGCCGGGTTGGTCAGCGGGGCGTAGATCGCGCCATCGTCGTAGGTGTGGATGCCGAACGCATTGAAGAAGCCCGCGGCGCTGGCCGGCACGGTGAAGTCGGCGTTGCCCTCGAGATCATGCTCGATCTCGGAGCGGTGCGAGTAGCCGAACGCGAGCTGGTCGTTGACGCGGTACTGCAGGCCGAAGACGTAACCGATGCCGTTGTTGTCACCGGTGAACGCGACCTGGCCGTCCGCCGAACCCGGCGCGAAGCCCGGCACGCCCTGGGCGGCCAGGCCGGTACCGAAGTCGATGCCGTTGGACAGGGTGACCTCGGCGCGCTCGTAGATCAGGCCGGCACCGATCGACAGGTGCTCGTCGAGCTGCAGGGCGGCCGAGAAGGTCAGGTCGATGGTCTTGAGGTCGGAGGTGATGGCGTTGTAGCGACCGACCCAGTCGGCGTCGTATTCGGTCTTCAGGCCGAACGGCGCGTTGATGCTGGCGCCGACGGTCAGGCCTTCGAATGCGCCGCTCAACGGCACCACCACGGCCATCGCCGGCACCGCGGTCGGCTCGCCCGGATCCCCGCCGTCGCCACCCGACACCGGGGTGCCGAAGGCGCTGGTGGCCGAGCCGTTGAACTCGGCGGTCAGGTCGATCACGGTGAGGTCGACCTGCACGGTGGTGCGGTCGAGGTTGGTCATCGCGGCCGGGTTGTTGGAGACGACGGATGCATCATCCTGGGCAACGGTGGTGCCCGCATTGGCGCGGCCGAGGTTCTGGACGCTGTTTTCGCGGATCTGGAAACCGGTCGCGTGGACCTGGCCCAGCGCCAGGGCACCGGTGATGCCCAGCGCGAGCGCCGACAGGCGGGAAATGCGGTGTGCGTGCTGCATGCTTGTAGTCTCCAATTGGCGTGTCATGTTGGGCGTTCTGTTTTTTATGGCCTGCCTGCAACGCCGACGGTGCCGGTCGCCGGCGGGCGTCGGGGCTGCCGCCATACGGCGCCGTCTGCACTATAGCGTTTAACCCCGCGCTAACAACCCCGCCTGTGCGACCCCGATCGCGGGCATGATGTCCAAGCGGATCAACTGCTGCCTATTCATGTTCATAGCGATCCCTTCCCGCCATAAGTCCTCGCTGCGCTGGGCCACCCCGCTGCTGTTCGCGGGACTGTGGGGTTGCTTCACCTGGCTGACCCTGCTGCCCGATGCCGAGCAGCGCGCGTTGCTGCTCGACTGGGGCGCGTTGTCGGGTGGCTTGGGCACTCCGACCGGCTGGCGACAGGCGTTCCAGGACGACAGCCTGCTGCGGCTCGTCAGCGCGCTGTTCCTGCATGCCGACTGGGCGCACCTGCTCGGCAACCTGGTGTTCCTGCTGATCTTCGGCTTGCCGGCCGAACGGGCGATGGGCTCGTGGCGGTTCGCGTTGCTGTTCCTGCTCGGCGGGGCAGTCGCCAACCTCGCCGCGGTGATCGCGATCGCAACCCCGGACCGGCTGATCATCGGTGCCAGCGGCGCGGTGTCGGCACTGATCGGCGCCTACCTGGCGCTGTTCCCCGGGGCGCGACTCGGGGTCGTGGTGCCGCTGGGGCTGTTCCTGCAGTTCGTCAAGGTACCGGCGGCGCTGCTGATCGGCGTGTGGGCGCTGCTGCAGGTGGTTTTCACCTTCATCGGCCCGGCGTTTGGCGCGATCGCGTGGTCGGCGCATCTGGCCGGCTTCGCGTTCGGCGGTGGGTTCGCGCTGCTCGCACGGGCCGGGATCGCGCGGCGGATGCGGCGCACGCGCGGCTATTGAGCCGGGGATTCCGGACGGATCCGGCGGCGCGGCTCAGCCCTTCGGAACAGGCTTCGCGGTCGCGACCTGCTTCTTCAGTTCGGCCAGCGCCGCGGTGATATAGGTGTCGCCTTCGAGCACGTCACCGGCGTTGACGCCCGGCTGGTCCTCGCCGTCACCGCTGAGATGGCCGGGCAGGTCGGCTTCGGAATACGGCGCCGGACCGCCGTTCTCCGTGTCGCCGTTCGCGTGCAGCACCACGTCGGGCACGATGCCCAGCGCCTGGATCGACTTGCCGCTGGGCGTGTAATACCGCGCCGTGGTGAGCTTGACCGAGTCGCCGTTGTCGAGCGGCAACAGGGTCTGGACCGAGCCCTTGCCGAAGGTGCGGCTGCCGACCACGCGGGCGCGGCCGTTGTCGCTGAGTGCGCCGGCCAGAACCTCCGACGCGCTGGCCGATCCGGCATCGACCAGCACCACCACTGGCGCGCCATTCATGCGATCGCCCGGGGTGGCGCTGAATACCGCGTCACTGACCGCGATCCGGCCGCGGGTACTGACGATGCCGCCATCCTCGAGCAGGGAATCGGCGATCTGCACCGCGGCGGTCAGCAGCCCGCCGGGATTGCTGCGCAGGTCCATCACCAGCCCGCGCAGCTGGCCCCCGGCCTGTTCCGACAGTTGCGCCAGCTGGCGTTCGAAGTCGGCGGCGGTATCGGCCTGGAAGGCGCTGATCCGGACATAGCCATAACCCGGCTCAAGCATCCGGCTGCGCACGCTTGCGATGCGGATGGTCTGGCGCTCGACGGTGAGTTGCAGCGGTTCATCGACGCCATCGCGGACGATGGTCAGCTCGACCGAGGTCCCGGGTTCGCCGCGCAATGGCGCTGACTCGTCGTCGTCACCGCCGGTCAGGCGCTTGCCGTCGATCTCCACGATCAGGTCGCCGGCCTTGACCCCTGCCCGCTTGGCCGGGGTGTCGTCGATCGGCGCGATCACGCGCAGGGTGCCATCGGGCTGGCGGAAGATTTCCACGCCGATGCCGTCGTAGTTGCCGCGCGACTGCTCCTCGAAGTTCTCCGCCGCGTCGCCTTCGAGGTAGGCGCTGTGCGGGTCGAGGTCGAGCAGCAGGCCGCGGATCGCCGAATGCATCAGCTGCTCGTCGTCGACCGGCTCGACATAGGCGGCCTTGACCGCGCTGTAGACGGCGACGTAACGGCGGATCTCGTCGAGCGGGATCTTCGATCCGCCGTCGGCCGCGCTTTCCCCGGCAGCGATGGCGGCACGCGCATCGGCGGGGGCGGTCTGCGTCGGCTCGACCGGCTCGGCCGGGGCCGCGTCCTGCGCGAGAGCGGGAGCGATGGCACACAGCAACGCAATGGCAAGGGCGGACGGGATGAGGTGGCGCAGGGGCATGGAGTGACTCCGGAAGCGATGGAGCTCGGACCGCACGCGGCCCGGGTTCGTTCCGACCGGTGCTGTTGCGGGCCGGAGCGACGGTTCAGTCCCGATCCTGGCGGGCGGGAACGGAAAGTTTCGTAAAAGCCGATGCATCCACGCAATCAACGATCCAGCCACGTACCCGGATTGACCGGCTCGCCATTGCGGCGCAGCTCGAAATACAGCGCCGGACGGCCGTGGCCGCCGGAACTGCCGACGGTGGAGACCGCATCGCCGCGGCTGACCGTATCGCCGGCATCGTGCAGCAGCGCGTCGTTGTGGGCGTACAGGCTCATATAGCCGTTGCCGTGGTCGACGATCAGGATCAGTCCGAAGCCGCTCATCCATTCGGCGTAGACCACCGTGCCGTCAGCGACCGCCTTGACCGTGTTGCCGGCATTGGCGCCTATCAGCAGGCCTTCGCTCTTGCGACCGTCCGGCAGCTTGGCGCCGTAGCCGGCGAGCAGGGTGCCGGCGAGTGGCCAGCCGGCACCGCCGACCGCGGGGCCGGTGGCGACGACGGGCTTGCGGGATGGCGAAGGGGCCGGCTGGCCGGCGCGGCGGGCGGCTTCGCGGGCCTCGCGGGCTTCGCGCTCGGCCTTCTCGGCAGCGGCGCGGCGCTGGGCTTCGGCGCGGGCAGCGGCGGCGCGCAATTGCTTCAGCACTTTCTCAAGTCCCTTGGCATCACGGCCCAGCGCCTGCTCGCGGCCGCGTTTGTCCTGGTAGCGCTGGTCGAGCGTGGCGACCAGTTTCTTCCGCGACTCGCGGTCGCGCTCGAGCTTGGCGAGTTGCTCGCGCTGGCGTTCACGGATGGCCTCGAGCTCGGCGCGATGGGCTGCGATCTCGCGTTCGATTGCATCGAGTTCGGCCAGCTCGCCGGTCAATGTCCGGATCCGCTCGGCACGGTCCTGCTGTACGTACCGGTGGTAGGTCAGCAGGCGATTGGCATCGGCGACGCGGTCCTGCGCCAGCAGCAGCTTCAACGGTGCCGCGTCGCCCTGGGCGTAGGCGGCGCGCAGCAGGCCCGCGAGTTCGTCGCGGCGGTTGCCGAGCGTCCCCTCGAGCGCGGTGCGGCGTTGCTGCAATTCAGCGAGTTTTTCCTCGTTGCTGGCCAGTTGCTGCTGGACGGCGCGCAGCTCGCGGTTCGAGGCGGCGACCTGTTCGTCGGCGGCCCGAAGTTCGCGGGTGGCGGCGCCTCGTTTGGATTCGATTTCGCGGCGTTCGGCGGCGACCGACTTAAGTTCCTTCTTGACCGTCTGCAGCTTTTTCTCGGTTTCGCGGCTGCTCTGGGCGACCGCAGGCGTCGCCGCCAGGCAGGCGACAAGTACGGCGACAGCGGCGACGATCCGCGCCATCAGCCGGCCGACCGGTCCGCGTCACGGTCCAGCAGCAGGCTCTGGCCGGTCATCTCGGCCGGCTGCGGCAGGCCCAGCAGGTCGAGCAGGGTCGGGGCGACATCACGCAGGGCGCCGCCACTACGCAGGTCGGCTGCGCGCGGCCCGAGGTACGCGAGCGGCACCGGGCCGACGGTGTGCGAGGTGTGCGGTTGGCCCGAGACCGGATCGCGCATCATCTCGACATTGCCGTGGTCGGCGGTCAGCAGCAGCGCGCCGCCGGTGTCGCGCACGGCCGCCACCACCGCACCGATCGCGACATCGACCGCCTCGACCGCCTGTACCGCCGCCGCGAGGTTGCCGCTGTGGCCGACCATGTCGGGATTGGCGATGTTGCAGATGGCGACGTCGATGTCGCCCGAGCGGATCGCCGCGGCAAGGCGTGCGGTGACTTCCGGGCAGCTCATTTCCGGCTGCAGGTCGTAGGTCGCGACCTTCGGGCTTGGCACCAGGATCCGGCTCTCGCCTGCGTAAGGGTCCTCGCGACCGCCGCTGAAGAAGAAGGTGACGTGGGCGTATTTCTCGGTTTCGGCGATGCGCAGTTGCCTGATACCGTGGTCGGCCAGCACCTCGCCGAGCGTGTTGCGCAGGTCGTCCGGCGCGAACGCCAGCGGCGCCGGCAGCTTGGCGTCGTACTCGGTCAGGCAGGTGAATCGCGACAGCGCGGGGCGGCGTGCCTGGAAGCCGTCGAAGCCCGGGGACACGAACGCCGCGGCCAGCTGGCGGGCGCGGTCGGCGCGGAAGTTCATGTACACCACCGCGTCGCCATCGGCCATCGGTGCCGGCGCGCCGATCACGGTGGCGGCGACGAACTCGTCGTTCTCGCCGCGCGCATAGGCCGTGTCGAGCGCGCTCAGCGCATCATCGGCGTGCTGTTCCGCGACACCTTCGACGATCGCGTCCCAGGCCAGGCGTTGGCGATCCCAGCGCTGGTCGCGGTCCATCGCGAAGTAGCGCCCGCAGATGCTGGCGATGCGGGCGTTGCCGGCGCGGTCACAGGCGGCCTGCAACTTCTCCAGGCTCGGCCGTGCCGAGCGCGGCGGCGTGTCGCGGCCATCGAGGAAGGCGTGCACGGCGACCTTCGGCACGCCTTCCCGGCGGGCCAGGTCGATCATCGCGAAGATGTGGTCCTCGTGGCTGTGCACACCGCCCGGCGACAGCAGGCCGAGCAGGTGCAGGGTCGCATCGCCAGCCCTGGCGGCGGCGCAGGCGGCCCGCAACTCGGTGTTGGCGAAGAAGCTGCCGTCCTCGATCGCCGCGTCGACCCGGGTCAGGTCCTGGTAGACGATGCGGCCGGCGCCGAGGTTCATGTGGCCGACCTCGGAGTTGCCCATCTGCCCGTCCGGCAAGCCGACATGGCGGCCTTCGGTGTGGATCAGGGTGTTGGGTGCGGCGGCCAGCAGCGCGTCCCAGTTCGGCAGCCGGGCCTGGGCCAGCGCATTGTCGGCGGTCTCTTCGCGGTGTCCCCAACCATCGAGGATCAGCAGCACGACGGGACGAATGGCAGGCGCCGGCGGGGCGGACACGGGGGATGCTGGCACGGTGGGGCTTCCGGTTGTTCGGGCAGGCCCCCGATTGTAGCGAAGCCGAACCTGCGGGCCGCCGGGTAAACCCTTTCCCCGCTGCGCGCATCCCAGACCATACATTCACCGACCCGGGACCGACTCCTCATGACCGTCCAACGCCTCGCCCTCGCCCTTTCGCTGGCCCTGCTCACCACCGCCCCGGTGGCGCTCGCCTCCGACGACCACAGCAAGGTCAACGGCTCCATCGACATCGCCGCCGCCGAAGTTGCCGGCGACGTCGACACCGTCAACGGCAGCATCGGGATCGGAGCCGGCGCGCGGATCGAGGACGCCGAGACCGTCAATGGCGGAATCGAGGTCGGCAACGACGTCCACGCAAGCAGCCTGTCGACCGTCAATGGCGGCATCCAGGTCGGTACCGGGCTGCAACTCGAAGGGGACATCGAAAGCGTCAATGGCGGCATCTTCGTAGACCGCGGGAGCAAGATCGGCGGCGGAATCGAAACCGTCAACGGATCGATCGGCCTGGTCGGGACCGAGGTCATCGGCGACATCGAGACCGTCACCGCCGACCTCACCGTCGGCGCGGATTCGCATGTGCACGGCGGCATCCACTACGAGAAGCCGCAGCAGTCGTGGATCAGCTTCCGCAAGCGTGATCCGCGGGTAATCATCGGTCCGAATGCGCGGGTCGACGGGGCGCTGGTGTTCGAACGCGAGGTCGAACTGTACGTGCACGAGAGCGCGAAGATCGGCCCCGTCACCGGCGCCACCGCCGTGCCTTACGAAGGAGACCGGGCGCCGAACGGGAACTAGGGCCCCACGCGCTGGCGGGCCGCTGCGACGCTGCTACCATCGGGCGTCCAGTTGCCTCCGGAGGCTCCATGTCCCGTATCCCGCCCCTGTCCGCCATGGCGACTGCCATGGCCGCCGCATTCGTACTCTCAGCCTGCAACAAGCCGGCCGAGGCACCGGTCGAATCGACGAGCGCGGAGCCGGCCGCCGCGCAACCCGACCACACATTCGACCCGGCCATCACCGCCGGCGATTTCGCCGCGCACGTGCAGATGCTGTCGTCCGATGCGTTCGCCGGCCGCGCGCCGGGCAGCATCGGCGAGGAAAAGACCGTCGCCTACCTGGTCGACCAGTTCAAGCGTCTGGGGCTGCAGCCGGGTAACGGCGACAGCTATTTGCAGACGGTGCCGATGGTCGAGACCACCGCCGACCCGTCGACCGTGCTCACCGTGACCGTCGACGGCAAGCCGCGCGAACTCGCATACGGCACCCAGATGATGGTCGGCACCCGCAGCGGCAAGCCGCAGGTCCAGATCGACGGCAGCGAGCTGGTGTTCGTGGGCTACGGCGTCAACGCGCCTGAGCTGGGCTGGAACGATTACGCCGGGATCGACGTCAAGGGCAAGACGGTCGTCATGTTCGTCAACGATCCGGGCTTCCATACGCAAGACGCCGGGTTGTTCGAGGGTAACCGGATGACCTATTACGGCCGCTGGACCTACAAGTACGAGGAGGCCGCGCGCCAGGGCGCCGCCGCCGCGCTGATCATCCACGACACCGAGGGCGCGTCCTACGGCTGGGACGTGGTCGAGAACTCCTGGTCCGGCCCGCAGTTCGACCTTCCGGCCGCGGACGACCCCGAACCACGCCTGCCAGCGCAGGGCTGGATCACCGGCGACACCGCACGCACGCTGCTAGGCGATCTCGGCCACGACCTGGACGATCTGTACAAGGCCGCCAACACGCCGGGCTTCAAGCCCATTGCTCTCGACGCCACGCTGTCACTCGACCTCGAGAGCACCACCACCGAGAAGTCCTCGCAGAACGTGCTGGCACGGCTGCCGGGTAGCGAGCGACCGGACGAAGCGGTGATCTACATGGGCCATTGGGACCACCTCGGCGACCACGGCCACGAGGGCGAGGCGGCGGCTGGCGACGACAGCATCTACAACGGTGCGATCGACAACGCGACCGGCATTGCCGGCATCCTCGAGATAGCCGAAGCCTTCGTCGCGCAGGAGCCGGCGCCGGAACGTTCGGTGCTGTTCCTGGCGGTGACGCTGGAGGAGTCCGGCCTGCTCGGGTCGAAGTACTACGTCGCCCACCCGAGCGTGCCGCTGGACAAGACCGTCGCGGTGATAAACCTCGACGCGATGCCGGTGATCGGCCCCACCCGCGACATGACCGTGGTCGGGCTGGGCAACTCCGAATTGGAGGACGTGCTCAAGCAGGTCGCCGACGGGCAGGGCCGCGTGCTGCACGCCGAGGCCACGCCCGAGAGCGGCTTCTACTTCCGCTCCGACCATTTCAACTTCGCCAAGGCCGGGGTGCCGGCGCTGTACGCCAAGGGTGGCGAGGAACTGGTGGACGGCGGCGTTGACGCGGGCCAGGCCGCGCACCTCGACTATCGGGACAACCGGTACCACAAGCCTGCCGACGAGTTCGATCCAGCCTGGAACATGGATGGCGTGGTCGAGGACCTGCAGGCGCTCTACGGCGTAGGCGAGGTCCTTGCCGGTGGCGAGCAGTGGCCGAACTGGTACGAGGGCAATGCATTCCGCGCCGCCCGCGACGGGATGATGGCGCCGGAACCGGCGGCGGAGTAGTGGTCTTCCGGTGTGTTTTGACGACGGCGCCAGAAGGCGCCGTCGTCGTTTTCGGATAATCTTTCCTTCTTCCCTGTGCGGGCTTTTCCATGAACCTCGAAGTTGCCTGCTGGTGCCTGCAGTTCGTCGCGGCACCGCCGCGCAATGGTGGGTGGATGCGCGCCTCGGATGGAAGTAGCGCGTGAGCGAACTTCCGGCCCATACAGCGCAATCACTCGAAGCCGCTGTCCGGGATGACGGCTTTGCCTTCGTCGGCCACGCCGCGACCCGCACGCTGCTTGAAGGATTCGGCGGACTCCATGACTGGGACGGATTTGTCGCCAGTTGGAACGGGCTCGGCGTCGACACCTACCTCGCTGCCACCGGACGCCAGCGTCGCCGCCGCCATTGCGTGTTTTCTGCCTCGCCAGGCGCCCCGGTGAGACCGGAGCCGCATCAGCCGCACTACCAGAGCGTGGATTACAACCGGTTGCAGGGAGGCATCGAGCGATGGTTCGAGCCGGTACTGCCGGAGGTGGCCGCGCACCCATGCCTGTCCACGATCATCGATTTCAGTCGTG
This sequence comes from Lysobacter sp. F6437, assembly GCF_052547215.1. Taxonomy (NCBI): domain Bacteria; kingdom Pseudomonadati; phylum Pseudomonadota; class Gammaproteobacteria; order Lysobacterales; family Lysobacteraceae; genus Lysobacter; species Lysobacter sp. F6437. The sequence continues at coordinate 464 of NZ_JBQWRB010000003.1, read as the reverse complement.
CGGTGTTCGAACATATCGAAGCTACGCCACCACCTGCCTGGAAAATCGAGGTCCACCAGTTCCGGATCGAAGCCGATGCCGGGAATCCGGGCCAGCCAACCCCTGAAGGCATGCATCGGGATGGGGTCGACTACGTACTGGTGCTGCTCATCGACCGCGAGAACATTGCGAGCGGGACCACAACGATCCATGCCGGCGACGGCCGTGAACTGGGAAGCTTCACCCTGACCCGGGCGCTGGACGCCGCGCTGGTCGACGACGCCCGGGTCTTTCATGGCGTGACTGCGGTGACGCCATTGGACCCGACCGTCCCCTCGCACCGGGATGTCCTGGTGGTGACCTTCCGCGCAAAGCCCCTCGCACCTGCTCCTGGTGTCCTGCTTCGGTAGGAGCGGCTTCAACCGCGACCTGAAGTCGGCGCAGGCGAACGATGCCCCGATCGCGGCTGAAGCCGCTCCTACAAG
>NZ_JBQWRB010000002.1:0-360883 GCF_052547215.1 Lysobacter sp. F6437 | reverse complement strand
AACGGTATGGCTACGAAACACCAAAACAACGCCTATTCGGCGGCTGAGGGTTGTCGCACTTGGTGGTTGAATTCACCCTTGCTTAGCCGGGTAGCTTTGCCGCAAGTACGTCAACTTTCTCGATGGACGGCGGCTCGGAGAACAACTCACCAGCCTTTGCCATTAACGCTGCTGCGACCTTGCCGGAGAGATGGGCTTGCCGACCCGCTTCATCCGGAAAGGCATCAAAGATTCCGAAAGTACTTGGCCCAAGGCGAATGCCAAACCAAGCAGTGGTGGCAGGCTCCTCATTGACAATGGGAAGACCGCCCATAAGGAAGCTCTCCACCTCTTTCTCTTTTCCGGGTTTCGCTTCAAGGCGAACGAACAACGCTACTTTGACCACGATATGTCTCCTGTTGTTGTAACGACATCACGATACGCCATGTTCTCTTGCAAGCCTAACACCTACATAGACCCCAAAATTGGGGTCTTTCCGATCGTCGTTTGCCCCGGCAGCCGCGTCAACCGCATCCGCACTGGGTTGCCGGGCGCCTCGCGTGAACGGCTGACGGATATGCAGCGCAAATAAAGTGTTATCAGTTATCACTGCACTTCTGGATGATAACCACCCCAGCACGTCTCATTAGTTTAGTACTGCAGGTCCACCGTGGCAGCATCCATCACCCGCGGGTCGCCGGTTTCGCCGCCGCCAAATGTCACGGGACCCGCCTCTGGCGCCAGCGGGCGGTATCCGCTGTCGTAGTCCCAGGTGGTGACGTGCAACTTCGCGCCGGCGAGTGAGTCGGGGGTGCCTAGCGCGGTCGCCGGGAGGGTGAAGGTGATCGTGCGTGCGACGGCGTCGACGTCGATCGCGGCGCCTGGCGTGACCGGGGTGCCTTCGTCGGTGGTACCGGCGCCGTCGAAGCCGAACAGGGCGTTCGACCAGCCGTGGGCGCGCAGGCGGCGGTGCCAGTGCATGCCGTCGGGCAGGTCGGCATGCTGTTGCGGCATGGCGGTGGCGCCGCCATCAACGCCGGGCAGTTGCAGGTAGGCGGTGAAGGCGACGCGGTCGAAGCCGTTGGCGGGGTTCCAGCCGGTGCTGATCCCGGGCAGAGTCAGTTCGAACCGCAATGCGCCGCCGGCGGTCCAGACGCGCACGCGTTCGATGTCGGCCGGGTGCAGGTCGCGCCAGCCGGGATCAAGCGGGTAGCTGTAGTTGCCGGTCGGGCCGGTGTCGTCGCCGTGCGGGTCGGGCTGGTCGACGCGCAATCGCCAGTCGAGGGCGACGCGGAACGGGCGGGCGGGGCTGGTGTGGGCGCTGGTCGGGTCGAAGGCGACGACGCGGTGTTCGATCGCGGGGTCGGTCATGCCGTCGGTGCGGACGGTGGCGTGCCAGCGGCCATCGGCGTCGGCGCGCACGGCGGTGGCGGCGGCGAGGTTGCCGTCGACGACGAGCTGGAAGGTCTGTCCCGGGTGGACGGTGCCGGCGAGTTCAAGGTTGCCGGTGAGGGTGGGTGGGTCGCCGGACTCCTGCGTTTGCAGTGGGGCGATGGTCAGCACGGACGACGCGGTTGCGGTGGTCGACGTCGAGGACGATCCCGGCGGCACGGCCGACGTGGACTCCGACTCGGACGCCACGCCGCCCCGCTCCACCTGCCACACCTGCCCGCTGCGCGACGGCAGCACCAGCGTCACTTCGCCGTCGGCGCCGGCAACGAGGTCGGCAGGCGCGTCGTCGATGCCGAACAGTCCCTGCAGCCGGGTGCCCGCCGGCAGCCCGGTGTCGAGGTGGTCGAGCAGCGCCGGGTGGTCGGCGCTGTTGAGCACGACCAGTGCGGCGTTGCCGTCATGGTCGGTGCGCCACGCAATCGCACCGGCACCGGCGGGATCGGCGGCGAGCACGGTCGGGGTGCCGCGCGAAAACAGTTTGTGGTCGCGGCGCAGGGCGATCGCATCTTGCAGGTAGCGATACAACGGCGCGCCGATGTCGAAGTGGTCGCGACCACCGCTGCCGACGCCCCTGGCAAACATCGATGCGCGGCGTTCGCTGAAGCCCTGTTCGGTGCCGTAGTAGATCACCGGGATGCCGGGCAGGGTCAGCATCGCCAGCAAGGCCTGTCTGAGCCCGGCGCCGTCGCTGCCTGCAAGGAAGCGGTCGACGTCGTGGTTGTCGATGAAGCTCGGCATGCGGTGCGGGTCGGCGTGCAGCGCCAGCATCGACTCGATGCGATGGCGCAGCTCGGCGGTCGGCCGGCCGCGTGCGAACACGTCGCCGAGGCTGCCGTACAGCGGGAAGTTGATCATCGACGGCAGCCCGCCGGGCACGCGCATGTAGCTGTCGAGCTTGCGCGCCTGGGTGTCGTCGAACGGCTTGTCGCTGCCGAAGCCTTCGCCGAACGACAGGAAGTCATCGTGGCCGGTCGCGGCGGCGACGCGTGTCATGCCGGGCGCGGCGGCGTCGTCGCTGTGCAGGAAGTCGGGGAAGAAATCCGCCGGCACGTGGAACGCGGTGTCGACCCGGAATGCGTCGACGCCGACCTCGCGGATCCAGTGGCCGTAGGACGCGCGCAGGGCGTCGCGCACGTTCGGGTTTTCGGTATCCAGGTCGTCGAGGCCGGCGAGTGCGAAGTCGAGTTCCTGCCGGCGCTCGGTGAAGTCGATGATCTCCGGGGTCCAGTGGTAGATCGCTTCGGCCCGCTGTTCCGGGTTGCGCGCGTCGTTGCGGTCGAACGGCGATTGCACCGGCGCGGTGCGGCCGCGGGCGTCGGCGCGGACGCTGCAGTCGCGCCCAGGGTCGAGCGCGCCGTCGTCGCCGGGCTTGCAGTCGAGGTAGTCGGCGACGTGGTTCACCACCACGTCCTGCACCAGGTACATGCCGCGGCCGTGCAACGCGCGCGACAACGCCTGGTAGTCGGCCAGCGTGCCGTAGTGCGCATCGACCGCGCCGAAGTCCGACGCCCAGTAGCCGTGGTAGCCGCTGTAGCTGCCGCGCGGGTTCCACCACTGGTTGGCGACGGGCGGGGTGATCCAGACCGCGGTGGCGCCGAGACTCTTTATATAGTCGAGCCGCCGGGTGATGCCCTGGATGTCGCCGCCGCTGTAATGCGACGGGTCCGTCGGGTCGTATTCGTCGACGCCCTGGTCGTTGTTGCCAAGCTGCGCATCGTCGAAGCGGTCGATCATCAGGAAGTAGATGACCTGGTCGCGCCAGTCCGGTGAAGGTACGTGCAGGGCGCCGGGTTGCGTCGGGGCGGCCTGCGCGGCGACGCCAGCGGTCGCGGCGACCAGCGCCAGTGCGAAGGCCAGCATGCCGCGGCGAAACGGGACCGGAACCTGGCTGGCCTGCATGGAATCCTCCTGCGCGGATGGCGCCGCGTCGCCGCCGGACCGGCACGGACGCAGCCCCGTTCACTATTCCACAGCGCCATGACGGGGTTTCGCGCGGCGCGGGCCTGCCGCCATGAATACGTTTGCACTGCAATTTGTGCAGGGATGCCTGCGTCTACCATCGACCTGCGCCGGGGGATGACGCCCGTGTCGGCAAAACCAATTTGAAGTCTTCGTGCATTTGGAGGGGAGATGTTGAAACTTAAGCGCAACCTGCTGAGCGTGGCACTGGCCTCGGCGACCCTCATGGTCGCTGCCGGCGCGCACGCCCAATCCATCGACCCGACCACCGCGGAGCAGGCCGCCGCCCAGGCGCAGGCCGCCGAAGTGCAGGCCGCCGAGGCGCGCAAGCAAGCCGCCGAAGCCGAGGCGCAGGCGGCCGAAGCCCGGGCACAGGCCGCGGACGCGGAAGCCGAAGCCGCCGAGGCCACACAGCTCGATCGCGTCACCGTTACCGGCATCCGCGCCGGCATCGAGAACGCGATCGAGACCAAGCGCACCTCCAGCTCGATCGTCGAGTCGATCTCGGCCGAGGACATCGGCAAGTTGCCCGACCTGTCGATCGCCGAGTCGATCGCGCGCCTGCCCGGCCTGACCGCGCAGCGCGTCGCCGGTCGCGCCTCCACCATCAGCATCCGTGGCCTGGCCGAGAACTTCGGCACCACCCTGCTCAACGGCCGCGAGCAGGTCAGCGTCGGCCACAACCGCGGCGTCGAGTTCGACCAGTACCCGTCCGAGCTGATCAGCGCGGTCACCGTGTACAAGACCACCGACGCCTCGCTGGTCGGCCAGGGCCTGTCGGGCACGGTCGACCTGCAGACGGTGCGCCCGCTGGCGTTCCCGGACCGGGTGATCTCGCTCAACGTGCGCGGCGAGCGCAACTCGCTGGGCGAGCTCAATGACGGCTACGACGCCAACGGCTACCGCGTCAGCGGGTCGTACATCGACCAGTTCGCCGACAACACCATCGGCGTGGCGATCGGCTATGCGCGGATGGACTCGCCCGGCCAGGCCGAGCGCTGGGAGTCATGGGGCTACCCGACCGACAACGGCGGCGCGCCCGGCAGTTTCCTGATCGGTGGCAGCAAGTCGCAGGCCTCGTCGGTGGAAAACGTGCGCGACGGCCTGATGGCGGTGGTCGAGTACAAGCCCAACGACACCTACAGCTCGGTGGTGGATGCGTACTACTCCACCTTCGACAAGTCCGAGACCCTGCGCTTCATGGAAACCGGCCTGGCCTGGGGCGCCGGCACCAGTCTCAGCAACGCGGTGATCGTCGACGGCTCGGTGATGTCGGGCACGTTCTCGGGCGTGCGTCCGGTGATCCGCAATGACAAGAACACCCAGGACGACGAAATCTTCGCCGCCGGCTGGCGCAACGAGTTCAACTTCGGCGCCGACTGGTCGGCCATCGCCGACATCAGCTACTCCAAGGCCGAGCGCTCGGAGATGCTGCTGGAGACCTACTCGGGCCTCGGTCACGTCAGCGGCCCGCGCACCGACACCGTCGACTTCGTGATCGACCGCGACACCGGGCTGCCGCAGTTCAGCTACGGCGAGGACTACGGCGATCCGTCCAACCTGGTCCTGACCGACCCCGCCGGGTGGGGCCAGAACGGCTTCATCAAGTACCCCGGGGTCGAGGACGAGCTGACCTCGCTGCGCCTGGGCGCGACCCGCAACTTCGCCTCGGGCATCTTCAGCAGCGTCGAGTTCGGCATCAACCACGCCGACCGCGAGAAGCTGCGCAAGAGCGGCTTCGAGGGCTTCCTGCGGCTGCCGGACGGCGCACTTGAAATGGCGATCCCGACCGACATGCTGACCGGCAACGCCGATCTGGGCTTCACCGGCATCCCCGGCATGGTCGGCTACGACATCGACCGCGTGCTCGGCCTGTACGACATCGAGCAGCACGTCCACCAGGACATCGCCAACAAGAACTGGACGGTCAACGAGAAGATCACCACCGGCTACGTGCAGGTCAACCTCGACGCCGACCTCAATGATGGGTTCTGGCTGACCGGCAACGTCGGCGTGCAGGTGGTCCGCACCGACCAGAGCTCGGACGGCTACATCGTGCCGTTCGGCGATGCCGCCACGCCGGTGCCGCTGGAAGGCGGTGACGAATACACCGACATCCTGCCGAGCCTCAACCTCGCGCTGGCGATGCCGCACGACCAGAAGCTGCGCTTCGGCCTCGGCCAGCAGATGGCACGGCCGCGCATGGACGACCTGCGCGCCAACCAGAACGTCAGCATCGACGCCAGCCAGGGCGTCAACGGCGAGTGGCGCGGCAGCGGTGGCAACCCCGGGTTGCAGCCGTGGCGTGCGACCGCGCTCGACCTGTCGTACGAGAAGTACTTCGGCGGCCGCGGCTACTTCTCGCTGGCCGGCTTCCACAAGGACCTGCAGTCGTACATCTACAACCAGACCGTGGCGTACGACTTCAGCGGCTACGACCCGCGCGGGTTCAACCCGGATTCGCCGATCGGCGAGTTCACCACCCCCGAGAACGGCGAGGGCGGCAGCCTGTACGGCTTCGAGACCGCGCTGTCGGTGCCGCTGGACCTGCTGTGGCAGCCGCTCGACGGTTTCGGCCTGATCACCAGCTACTCCAAGACCAAGAGCGCGATCGAGCCGCTTGGCCCGGGCGGTGGCAACGAGCCGCTGCCGGGCCTGTCGGAGGAGGTCTCCAACATCACCCTGTACTACGAGAAGAGCGGCTTCTCGACCCGGGTCAGCCAGCGCCACCGTTCGCCGTTCCTCGGCGAGGTGCAGGGTTTTGGTGGCGACCGCCAGAAGCGCTACATCGACAGCGAGGACATCGTCGACTTCCAGGTCGGTTATTCGTTCGCCGACGGTACGCAGCTGCAGGGGCTGTCGCTGCTGCTGCAGGCCAACAACATCACCAACGAGCCGTACCGCGAGTACTACCCCACCTCCGGCAACCTGCCGCAGATGTACAACGAGTACGGCCGCCAGGTATTGCTGGGCGCCAGCTACAAGTTCTGACCGTCGGACCCCCGTGGTTGGATACCCTGCCCCCTGTCGGCTCGCGCCGGCAGGGGGTTTTTGTTTGGGGGACGCCCTCCTGGATTTTGTAGGAGCGGCTTCAGCCGCGATCGGATGGTTGGTCGTTCGCGCCGACTCCCGATCGCGGCTGAAGCCGCTCCTACAGGGGGACGGTGTCGACGGCTGTATACGTATTCAGCACGCGCGGGGCGATGCTGCAGTGCGGGCCGGGGTTAGCGTTGTCTGGTCGACGGGGAGGACGTGCGCTTGGGCAACGGTCTGGATGCGGGTGCGGTGCAGGTTTCGGTATTCGTCGCGTTGACCGCGCTGGTCGCGCTGCTGACCTGGTGGCGCTGCCGCCGCGAGGTGCGCAGCGCCAACGCGTCGCGTGACTACTTCCTTGCCGGCGGCACGCTGGCGTGGCCGTTCATCGCCGGCTCGCTGCTGCTGACCAACCTCAGCGCCGAGCAGATCGTCGGCATGAACGGCGCGCAGATGATGCTGGTGGCGTGGTGGGAGTTCGGTGCCGCCGCCGGCCTGCTGGTGCTCGCGCACGTGCTGGTGCCGATGTACTACAAGTACAACTGCACCACGACCACCGAGCTGCTGGAGAAGCGCCTCGGCGACCCGGCATTGCGGCGGGTGGTGTCGGTGCTGTTCCTGCTCGGCTACATGTTCATCCTGCTGCCGGTGGTGCTGTACACCGGCGCGGTGTTCATGAAGTCGATGTTCGGGCTGCAACTTCCGGTGCTGCTGATCGCCGCGCTGTTCGCGCTCGGCGGGTTGATGTACGCCGCTTTCGGCGGGCTGCGCGCGATCGTGATTTCCGACACCTACAACGGCCTCGGCCTGCTGGTGATGGGGCTACTGGTGGCGTTGTTCGCGATGGTCGCGGTCGACTGGGACCTGTCGGGCATTCCGGCCGAACGCTGGACGCTGATTGGTGCCGACGACTCCGACATCCCATGGCACACGCTGCTGACCGGGATGGTGTTCATCCACATCTTCTACTGGGGCACCAACATGCTGATCGCCCAGCGCGCGATGGCGGCCAGGTCGATCCGCGAGGCGCAGAAGGGCATCTATGCGGCCGCGGCGTTCAAGCTGTTGACGCCGTTGATCGTGATTCTGCCGGGGGTGATCGCCTACAAGCTTTATGGCGATGTCGGCGACGTGGCCTACGGGCGGCTTGTCGGCGACGTGCTGCCGCCGTGGCTGTCGGGTGCGTTCGCGGCGGTGATCACCGGGGCGGTGCTGTCGAGCTTCAATTCGTGCCTGAATTCGGCGTCGGCGTTGTACACCTGCGACATCCACCTGGCCAAGGTGAATCCGGATGCCGACGTGAAGCGCGTCGGCCAGTGGGTGGCGGTGGTGTTCGCGCTGGTGTCGGTGGCGATGGTGCCGCTGTACCAGCATGCGCAGAGCATCATCGCGACGTTGCAGCAGCTCAACGGGCTGTACTCGATGCCGGTGCTGGCGGCGTTCGTGGTGGCGGTGGTGTTCAAGCGCATCGACTCGCGCGCGGTGCGGATCGGGCTGGTGTTCGGCGTGCTGTTGTACGCGGTGTTTACGTTTGCGTGGACGCCGCTGCACTACATCCACCTGATGTTCATCACGCTGGTGGCGACGGTGCTGGTGACGTGGGGGTTGAGCCGGATGCTGGCGGGGCGGGAGACGGCGACGCTGGCGGGCGAGCGCGGCTGACCCTGTCGCGATACCGACCGTACTTCTGTAGGAGCGGCTTCAGCCGCGATCGGACGGTCGGTCCGTCCAAACCGATTCCAGATCGCGGCTGAAGCCGCTCCTACAAAAGCATCAGGTGCGCCGCGACGAGCCGGAGGTCAAACGGAATCCGTGCAGGCCTGTGCCAACGCGCGGATACGGTCCCAGTCGCGCGATGCCAGTGCGTCCTTCGGCACCATCCATGAACCACCTACGGTGACCACGTTGCCCAATGCGCGATAGCGCGGGGCGGAGTCGGCGTCGATGCCGCCGGTCGGGCAGAACTTCGCCTGCGGGAACGGGCCGGCGAACGACTTCAACGTCGCGACGCCGCCGGCGGCCTCGGCCGGGAAGAACTTGAAGCGGCGATGGCCGTGTTCGAGGCCACGCATCAGTTCGCTGGCGGTGGCGATCGCGGGGATCCACGGGATCGATGCGTCGCGCGCGGCGATGTAGAGCGCATCGGTGGTGCCGGGCGAGATCGCGAACGCGGCGCCGGCGGCGACCACGGCATCGAGGTCGGCGGCCGTCAGCACGGTACCGGCGCCGACGATCGCGTCGGGTACTTCATCGGCGATCCGGCGGATCGCGGCCAGCGCGACGTCGGTACGCAGGGTGACTTCGAGCACCGGCAGGCCGCCTTCGACCAGCGCGCGCGCCAGCGGCACCGCGTCGTCCAGATGGTCGATCGCCAGTACCGGCAGCACCGGCGCGCGGCGCAGGAGCGCGTCGATGGTGTCGACGGCGGTGATGTCCGGCGCGGCCGGGCTATTCATGGGCGACTCCCGTTTTGCCGCCCCGGCGCAATGCGACGGCGGCGCCGAGCAGTCCGGGGTTGGGATGGGTGACGACCTGGACCGAGACCGATTCCAGGTAAGCGGCGAAGCGGCCCTTGGACAGGAACCGCTCGCGGAACGCGCTGCTGCGCAGGAACGGCACGAAGCGCGGGATGATGCCGCCGGCGATCATCATCGTGCGCGCGCCGTGGATCAGTGCGACATCGCCAGCGACGCTGCCGAGGATCCCGCAGAACCGCGCCAGTGCGCGTCGTGCGAATGCGTCGTGGCCGTCGAGTGCGGCGGCGACCACCGCGGCGGGGTCGCGCAGGTCGCTCACGCCGCCGGTGGCGTCGACCGTGCCGCGCAGCACCGCGTCGATGCAGGCCAGGCCGCTGCCCGACAGCAGCCGTTCGTAGGAGACGCGACCGTGGCGCGCGTTCAACCAGCGCGCGATCGCCTGCTCCTCGTCACCAAGCGGCGCGAAGCTGACATGGCCGCCCTCGGTCTCAACCGCATGCCAGCCGTGATCGTCGGCGGCCACCAGCAGGCCGACACCAAAACCGGTACCGGGGCCGAGCACGCTGACCGGGCCCTGCAATCCCGATTGCACGGGTCCGTACAGCGCGATGCGGTCGTCGGCCTGCAGCGCCGGCACCGACCAGGCCACCGCGCCGAAGTCGTTGAGCAGCAGCAGTTCGTCGAGGCCGAGCGACTGGCGCAGTTCGTTGCGGCTGAACGACCACGCGCGGTTGGTCAGGCGGATGTCGTCGGTGTTGACCGGACAGGCCAGCGCGATCGCCGCGCGGCGCGGCTGCGCGCCGACCGACTGCAGGTAGTGTTCGGCGGCGTGTTGCAGGCTGGCGAAGTCGGCGTTCTCCAGCGACTGCGATTGCAGCAGCTGGGGGGTCGTCGCAGTCGGGTCGGTCAGGGCGAAGCGTGCGTTGGTGCCGCCGATGTCGGCGATCAGTTCAAGCTCGGCCGCACTCATGCATCGACCTCCGCGCCCGGCAGCGGGTGGATGCCGGGTTGGTGCGGCAGTGGCTCGGGGCCACCGGTTTCGACCATCGCGGCATGGGCAGTTGGACCACCGCCGGGTAAACCCGCGAACAGGCTGCAGGCGCCCTGCTCGGCGGTGCCGGCGTTGGCGCGCATCAGGCCGAACAGCTCGCGGCCCATTCCGACCTGGCTGTCCGCCCGCAACGCGTTCGACAACGGACGCGCCTGCAATTCCGCCGCGTCGACCTGCAACTCCATCACTCCGGCTTCGGCGTCGAGGTGGATCAGGTCGCCGTCACGCACGCGCGCGATCACGCCGGCATCGGCCGCTTCCGGGGTCACGTGGATCGCCGCCAGCACCTTGCCGGAGGCGCCGGACATGCGGCCGTCGGTCAACAACGCGACGTGCTGGCCACGGTCCTGCATCACGCCCAGGGTGGGGGTCAGTTTGTGCAACTCGGGCATGCCGTTGGCGCGCGGGCCCTGGCCACGCAGGACCACGACGAAATCGCCCTGGAGCTGTCCGGCCTGGAACGCGGCGATGACCGCGTCCTGCGACTCGAACACCCGCGCCGGCGCGGTGATCGCGCGGTGCTCGGGCGCGACCGCGGAGATCTTGACGATCCCGCGGCCGAGGTTGCCGGCCAGCCGACGCAGTCCGCCTTCGCTGTCGAACGGCAACGCGGCGCCGCGCAGCACGTCGGGGTCGAGCGACGCCACCGGCGGATCGCGCCAGCGCAGGGTGAGGTCGTCGAGGTACGGCTCCATCGCCTGCTGGCGCAGGTCGCCACCGTGCACGCAGCGGATGTCGGGATGCAGCAGTCCGGCGTCGAGCAGTTCGCGGATCGCGAAGCCCATGCCACCGGCGGCGTGGAAGTGGTTCACGTCGGCGCTGCCGTTGGGGTAGATCCGCGCCAGCAGCGGGGTCGCCTTCGACAGTTCGTCGAGGTCGTCCCAGTCGATCAACACGCCGGCCGCGCGCGCGATCGCGACCAGGTGGATCGCGTGGTTGGTCGAGCCGCCGGTCGCGGCCAGGCCGACCATCGCGTTGACCAGCGCCTTCTCGTCGACCGTGTGTGCGAGCGGAATGTAGTCGTCGCGCAATGCAGTGATGCGCAGCGCCTGTTCGGTCGCGGCCACGGTCAGCGCGTCGCGCAACGGCGTACCCGGATTGACGAACGCGGTACCCGGCATGTGCAGGCCCATCACTTCCATCAGCATCTGGTTGGAATTGGCGGTGCCGTAGAAGGTGCAGGTGCCAGGGCCGTGGTAGCTGCGCGACTCGGCATCAAGCAGTTCCGCGCGGCTGGCCTTCCCCTCGGCGAAGCGCTGGCGCACCGCGGCCTTTTCCTTGTTGGGCAGCCCCGAGGTCATCGGTCCGGCCGGCACGAAGATCACCGGCAGGTGGCCGAAGCTCAGCGCGCCGATCAGCAGGCCGGGCACGATCTTGTCGCACACGCCCATCAGCAGCGCGGCGTCGAACATGTCGTGCGACAACGCGACCGCGGTCGCCAGCGCGATGGTGTCGCGCGAGAACAGCGACAGCTCCATGCCGTCGCGACCCTGGGTGACGCCGTCGCACATCGCCGGCACGCCACCGGCGACCTGCGCGGTGCCGCCGGCCGCACGCGCGGCGGCACGGATCAGGCTCGGGTACGGCTCCAGCGGCTGGTGCGCGGAGAGCATGTCGTTGTACGCGGTGACGATGCCGATGTTGCCGGCGTGGCCGTCGCGCAGGGTCGGCTTGTCGTTTCCGGAGGCCGCGAAGCCGTGCGCGAGGTTGCCGCAGGCGAGTTGCATGCGCGCGGGTCCGGAATCGCGCGCCGCGTCCATCCGTCGCAGGTAGTCGGCACGCGGGCCGCGGCTGCGCTCGATGATGCGATCGGTAACGCGGGCAATGGTGGGGTGCAGACTCATCACGGACTCCAATGTACGTGCAACTGCGCGGTCGCGGCGTGCAGGAAGGCGGCGATCGGATGTTGCAGCAAGTCGTGCGATGCAGCGGCGCGACGCAACACCGCGCGCTTGGCTTCGCCGACGATGACCAGGTGCAGCGCGCGTGCACGCAGCAGGCGGGCGGCAGTCAGGGTGATCCGCGGGTATGGCGCCTCGGGCGGCAGCGGCTGCGGGTCGATCCTGCAGGCGTCGACCGCTGACGCCGGATCCAGCGCCTCGGCCAGTCCGGGCACGCCGGGGAACAGCGATGCGGTGTGCGCATCGGCGCCCATCCCGAGCACCACTGCGTCGAACGGCGCGGGATGGTGAGCCAGGGTCGCGCGCGCACGCGCCTCGGAACGTTCCGGATCGCCATCGGGAGTGGTCAGTGCAAGCAGCTGCGCGCCCTCGGCCGTGTCGAACGCGCTTCCGATCGCCGCTAGGTTGCAGGCCTGATGATCGTGCGGCACGCAGCGCTCGTCGGTCGGCACCAGCATCACCTGCGGCCACAGCAGGTCGCTCGCGGCCAGCCGCCGGTACAGCGGCAGCGGCGTGCCCCCGCCACCAAGCGCGAGCCAGGCCTGGCCGCGCGCCGCCACGGCATCGGCGCAGGTCGCCCGCAACTGCTCCGCGAGGCTCACGGCCAGTGCCTCGGCATCGGTGTAGTCGTGCTCGACGAAGGCCATCAGTGCGTCACCCCAGACATCGTCGTCATTCGCGCCATGCGTGGCCATGGCGATCGGTCAGGGTGACCGCACTGCCCGGTCCCCAGGTGCCCGCCGGATAGGTCTTGGGCACCATGCCGGCGTGGCGCCAGCCATCGTGGATCGCGTCGACCCACCGCCACGCGGCCTCGGTCTCGTCGCGGCGCACGAACAGCGTGCCGTTGCCCTCGATCGCGTCCATGTACAGGCGCTCGTAAGCCAGCCGGCGCCGGTGCGCTCCGAACTCCTCCTGCATGTCGAGGTCCAGCGCGACCTGCGACAACTGCAGGCCAGCGCGGTCCAGGCCCGGGGTCTTGCTCATCAGACGCAGCTCGATGCGCTCCTCCGGCTGCAGGCGGATCACCAGCGCATTGGGCTGCAACGCGCTGGCGCCGTGGTCGAAGATCGAATGCGGCACGCTGCGGAACTGCAGGTAGATCTCGGTGCAGCGCTGCGGCATGCGCTTGCCGGTGCGCAGGTAGAACGGCACGCCCTTCCAGCGCCAGTTGTCGATCCGCGCGCGCAGGGCGACATAGGTTTCGGTGGTGCTCGGGCGGCCCGCGCCGCTATCGGACAGTTCATCGCGGTAGCCGGGCACCGCCACGCCATCGACCGCACCCGCGCCGTACTGACCGATGACGGTATCGGCGGCCACCTGCTCGCGACCGATCGCGCGCAGCGAATGCAGCACCTTGATCTTCTCGTTGCGCACCGCGGTTGGCTCGAACTGCGACGGCGGCTCGATCGCGACCAGGCACAGCAGCTGCAGCAGGTGGTTCTGCAGCATGTCGCGCATCGCACCGGAGCCGTCGTAATAGTCGCCACGGCCCTCGACCCCGACCGTCTCGGCGACGGTGATCTGCACCTGCTCGATGTGCCGCGCGTTCCACAACGGCTCGAACAAGGCATTGCCGAAGCGCAGCGCCAGCAGGTTCTGCACGCCTTCCTTGCCGAGGTAATGGTCGACGCGAAACACGCGTTCCTCGTCGAACACCCGGGCGACGCCGTCGTTGATTTCGATCGCACTGGCGAGGTCGTGGCCGAGCGGCTTTTCCAGCATCACCCGGGTACCGGCGCCGCCGAGGCCGTGCTGGCCGAGCGCGTCGCAGATCGGCGCGTACCAGCGCGGCGCGGTGCTGAGGTGGTAGACGACATCGCCGTCGCGCAATGCGGCGATGGCCTCGCACAGCGACTGCATCGACGCTGCATCGTCCACCGACGCCGCCTGGTAGTGGATGCGTTGCAGCAACCGCGCCAGCGTGGCGTCGTTGCGCTCGGCGGCCGGCACGTACTGTCCGATTGCGTCGGCGACCAGCGCCTTGAATCCCTCGAGGTCCAGCTCGCTGCGCGCGGTACCGAGTATCCGCAACGCCGGCGGCAGCAGGCCGTCGTTCTCCAGCCCGTGCAGCGAGGGCAGCAACATGCGGCGGGCAAGGTCCCCGGTGGCACCGAAGATGGTCAACAGCGAGGCGGGCGTGCCGTTCATTGCGTGATCCGTGCGGAGAACACGCAGACTAATGCCGACAGCCGGCACACGACCAGTGCATACGTTTGCAGGTGCGGTCAGGCCTCAGTATCCGGCATCATCCCGCGGATCGCGTTCGGGCCATTGCTGCGGCACGTTGCGCAGATTGTCGAGCGAGTAGCCGAGCGCCTGCAGTTTCGTCAGTGCCGCCGCGTAGTCGGCCTCGGGCATCGTCGGCGTGCGTGCCATCACCCAGGCGTAGTCGCGCGCGCTGCGGCCGATCACCGTGTACGAGTACGCTGGATCGAGATCGACGATCACGTACTCGGCCTTGATCGGCCAGACGAACTGCATGCCCCAGACCGCGCCGTTGGTGCCGGGCTGGACGAAGCCGACGGGCCGCATCGTTTCCAGCGGCGCCTGGAACCCGCCCTCGCGATAGCGATAGGTGGTCTGGACGCTGCCGTCGTCGCGCAACGCATAGGTCTCCACGGCGTTGTAGGCGTTGTCCTCCCAGCGACTCGGGATGTGGGCAATCACGTACCAGTCGCCCATGAAGCGCGGCAGGTCGACCTGGTCGACCGGGGTGATCGTCGGCGGCGCGTGCGCGCACCCGGCCAGCATCGCCGCCAGCGCCGTGACTGCCGCCCCGATGCGCCCTCGCCGCGAACTCATGCCTGCCGCTCCTTGCGGAACAGGTAGTGCCCGACCATCCACTCACTGCCATCGGCGTAACCGAACAATTCCGCGCAGGCCATCCAGAACATCCGCCAGCGCTGGAACCACAAACCGGCGGCATCGCCATAAGCCTCGCGCAGGATCGGCATCACCGCTTCGCGTCGCCGGTCCTGGTTCTGCAACCAGTGGTTGGCGGTGCGCTGGTAGTGGCGGCCATCGACCAGCCAGCGCTGTTCCATCCGCAGCGCGCGCTGGAACCAGGAGAACGTGTCCGCCGATGGCATCAACCCACCAGTGAAGAAGTGCCGGCCCATCCAGTTGTCGCCGCCGTCGGTCTCGAACGGGTACAGCAACGTGCGGTGGCAGAAGATGTGCACGAACAGGGCGCCGTCGACGCGCAGCCAGTGGCCGATGCGATCCAGCAGGGTCCGGTAGTTGCGCATGTGCTCGAACATCTCGATCGAGATGCAACGGTCGAACTGCGCCGGCTGCAGCTCCAGCCGGTTGACGTCGCAGGTCAGTACCCGAACGTTGCCGAGTTGCAGCTCGCGGCAGCGCGCTTCGATGAACTCGCGTTGCGAGCGCGAATTGGAGACCGCCGTGATCCGCGCGTTCGGGTAACGCGTCGCCATCCACAGGGTCAGCGAACCCCAGCCGCAGCCCAGCTCGAGGATGTCCTGTCCATCCGCCAGCTGCGCGCGTTCGCCGTAGAGTTCGAGCATCGCGTCCTCTGCCTCGGCCAGTGACTCGCCGCCGCTCGGGTAGTAGCACGACGAGTACTTGAAGCGCGGTCCGAGGCACTGCCGGAAGAATTCCGCCGGCAGCTCGTAGTGCTGGCGGTTGGCGGCGTCGACATGGATCGCGACCGGGCTCTCGCGCAGCATCGCCAGCTGGCGACGAAAGCGCAGGCTTTGTGCTTCCGGGCCACCTTCGCTCTCCTCCCGCAGGCGCTGCGCGCACATCCGGCGGATGCCCAGGCGCAGCGCGACATCGGGGACACGGCCGCGTTCGGCCAGACCGAGCAGGCCATCGGCGGGGACGTCGGGTGCCAGGTCGGCCACGGTGGCAGTGTTCATTGGGTGCTCCTGGAAGCGGGGCGTGAGGGAAACCACGGAAACAGCATCGGCGTGCTGCGCTGGTACTCGCGGTAGTCGTCGCCGCGGGTGCGAAGCGCCTGCGCCTCGGTGTAGGGAATGCCGCTGATCCAGCGCAGGAACACGAACATCACCAGTGGGCCGGCCCAGGCCAGCCACCACCAGGGCGAACCGACCGCCAGCAGCACGTAGGTGAACCAGTGCAGCCATTCGAAGAAGTAGTTCGGGTGGCGCGAGTAGCGCCACAGTCCGCTGCGGCAGGTGCGACCGCGGTTGGCTGGGTCGGCGCGGAAGCGGGCCAGTTGGGAATCGGCCACGGCCTCGCCGGCGACGCTGACAACCCACACCGCGATGCCTGCCACCATCCATCCGGTCACGCCGGATACCGGGTTGCGCGCCACCGCCATGAACGGCACTGCGAACAGCGCCACCAGCAACGCCTGCAACTGGAAGAACGCCAGCCATTTGCGCCCGTCCTGCTGCCATCGTCCACGCAGGTGCGCGTAACGGCCGTCTTCGGGCTCACCGCGGACGCGTTGCCACAGGTGCCAGCCCAGTCGCAGACCCCAGCCGCCGGCGAGGATCGCCAGCAGCGTGCGCGGCAACGGCGCGCCGTCGCCCGATAGCGCGATCACCAGCGCGGCGATACCAATTCCGAACGCCCACAGCGCATCCACGATTCCGGCATTGCGATGCCTGCGTTGCCAAGCCCAGCCCGCCAGTTGAAGGACGGCCGCGATCGCCCACGCCAGCACCAGTCCACCGAACGCGCTCATCGGACCACCTGCCGCGGTGTCGCCATCGTGGCGGAATTGCGACGTTGCCAACGCCCGGCCAGCACCATCAATACGGTCATTGCAATCGCCCAGCCGACCGAAAGCGCCGCAAGCCCATTGAACACGGGGACGGAGAACTCGACGGCGCCGAAGCCGCGCGCCGCACCGAGGTAGGCCATCGGACCGCCGACCGCACCGAGCAGCGCGGCGAGCCCCGCGCGGCCACGGATGAACCCCATCGAGTGATTGACCGTCATCGCGAACGCCGCCCACAGCGCGAGGATCCAACCCGGCGCGATCAGTGCGGGGAATGCTCCGGCATAGCGCAACAGGTCCGAAGCGGCGAGGCTGCCGTCGACGGCGATACCGAGCAGCAATGCACAGCCCACCACCCGCGCGTCGGCACGGCGGACCGGCGACGCCCACCATTGCACCGCCACGAACATCAGGGCTGCAGCGATGCCCCACCCCGGCCGTTCCCGCGCGGCGCTGATCACCACCGCGAACCAGACCAGCTGGTAACCGATCAGGTTGGTCCAGAAGCGCATGTCAGGCCTCGATCCGGTCGAGACCGGCCAGGTATTCGGCGTCACGGCTATGCGGCTTGGCCAGCAGCATCTGCGCGACCCCGATCGATCGTTCGCGGAAACCGCCTTCGCAATAGGCCAGGTAGAACTCCCACATGCGGATGAAGCGTTCGTCGAAGCCTTGCGCACGGACCGCCGGCAGGCGCCCCATGAAGCGCTGGCGCCAGTCGGCCAACGTGCGGGCGTAGGACGACCCGAAGTCCTCCAGGTGGACCATCGCCAAGTCGCAGCTGCGGGTCTTGGCGGCGACCATCGCGCCGACCGACGGAATGAACGAGCCGGGGAACACATGGCGCTTGATGAAGTCGACCGAACGCAGCGCGCGCTGGTAGCGGTGGTCTTCGATGGTTATCGCCTGGATCACCGCCAGGCCGTCGGGCTTGAGCAACGTGCCGAGCTTGGCGAAGTAGGTATCCAGGTAGGCGGCGCCGATCGCCTCGACCATCTCGATCGAGACCAGCTTGTCGTACTGGCCGTCCAGGTCGCGATAGTCCTGTTGCAGCAGCGTGACCCGCTCCTGCAGTCCGGCCGCGGCGACGCGTGCGCTGGCCAGTGCGTGCTGTTCGGGCGAGATGGTGGTGGTGGTGACATGGCAGCCGTAGCGCGATGCCGCATGGATCGCGAAGCCGCCCCACCCGGTGCCGATCTCCACCACCCGGTCGCCGGGCTGCAGCCGCAGCTTGTCGCACAATCGGTCGAGCTTGCGCCGGGACGCCTGCTCCAGGCTGTCGTCCTCACCGGCATACATCGCCGACGAGTACATCAGGTCGTCCGACAGGAACAGGCCGAAGAACTCGTTACCCAGGTCGTAATGCGCCATGACGTTGCGACGCGAGCCGCTGCGGGTATTGCGACGCAGGGTGTGCAGCCCGCGCATCGCCATGCCGCCAAGCCGCGCCGGCCCGGTTTCCATGCCATCGAGCAGCTCGCGGTTACGCACCAGCAGCCGCACCAGTCCGACCAGGTCATCGCATTGCCAGGCGCCATCCATGTAGGCCTCGGCGGCGCCGACCGAGCCGTTCGCCGCGACCGCGCGATAGAACCGCGGATCGTGCACTTCAAGTGTCAACGGCGGCTCGGCGCTGCCACTGCCGCCCAGCTCCATCGCGCCGGATTCGTCGACGATGCGCAAGGCGCGACCGCGCAGGGCGCCGAGCCGGGACAGCAGGCGCGCGCGCAGCCAGCGATCCAACCCGCTGGCGACGGCGGAGGGTCGGGCAGGCGTAACGATCGGGCTGGAGTTCATGGGCGGTCTCGCGGAAGGTCGGGATGGGGATGGACGGGGGTGCGCTTGAGCCACAGTCGCAACGCCTGCCAGTGGATGGCGGCGACTACTTGCACGGTCATCAACGGGTAACGCCACAGCACGCGCGCCAGCGCCTGGCGGTCTAGCGGGCGGCGCTGCAGCGATAGCGAGGCATCGAACTCGCGTTCGCCATCGCGCAACACCTCCATGTGGATCCGCAGTTCCTTCCCCGGCGGGGTGAGCGCCCAGTGGTAGCCGCAGTCCATCGGCAGGAACGGCGAAACGTGGAAGCGCTTGGCGAAGTCCCAGTGCCACGCGTTTCCGCGGACGCATGCCGAAGCGGTGGGCAGCACGTAGGTATGTCGTTCATGCCAAGGGGTATTGGTGATCTCCGCGACGATGTACTCCAGAGTCCGGCCATCCGCCGCGTAGCAGTAGTAGAAGCTCACCGGGTTGAACACGTGGCCGCCATAACGCAGGTGGGTGAGCAGGCGGATCGGGCCTTCCGGCGTCGCGCCCACCGCCGCGTGGACGCGACGTCTCACCGCGTCGGCCAGCCCCAGCGACGACGGACCCAGATAGTCGCTTCGGCGGAACTCGGCCAGGTTGCGGCGATTGGTCGACCACAGCCAGCGGCCGGCGAACACCTGGTCGAGCTCGTCCAGGTCGAGATAGAGTTGCGCCATCCGGTACTCGAATGCGTGCGCCTGCGGCTTGTGCCGACGATGGACCACCCGCCCCTCATAGATGGCGCTGGCGGTCACGCCGTGGCTCTCGACCCGGGAGTTCATGACGACGCGCGTCCCCGGCGCGCCAAGGGCGCGGTCATTGTTTCGCCCGGGCTTGCAGCCGGCCGGCAGGCGCCCAACGCGCGAGCCACGTCGACCGCGCTGCGGATGCCGTCCTCGTGGAACCCCCAGCCCCAGTACGCGCCGGCGAACCATGTGTGGCGGCGGCCCTGGATCTCCTGACGTCGAGCCTGCGCCGCCACCGAGGCGTGGGAGTACACCGGATGGTGGTAACGCATCCGCCGCAGCATGCGCCCGGAGTCGATGGCGTCGGTCCGGTTGAGCGTGACCACCAGCGGTTGCGGTGCATCGAGGCGCTGCAGCAGGTTCATGCAGTAGCTGACGGTGCAGTGCGCGGACGGGTCGCGCGGCACGTGCACGTTCCACGCCGCCCATGCCTTGGGGTGGCGCGGCAGCAGTCGCGAATCGGTGTGCAGCACCACGTCGTTGGCCTGGTAAGGCATCGCGCCGAGCACGTCGCGCTCGCGAGCGTCGGCATCCGCCAGCACGGCCAGCGCCTGGTCGCTGTGGCAGGCAAGTACCACCTGGTCGAAACGTTCGCGCGCATGCTCGGTGACCAGTTCGACACCATCTGTATCGCGATGCACTGCGCGTACCCGCGTGGCCAATCGGACAGCGACCTCCCAGCGCGACTGCAGCGCATCGACATAGGAACGCGAACCACCGCGTACCACCCGCCAGTCCGGCCGACCGCTGAGCTGCAGCATGTGGTGGTTGGCCATGAACTGCACCAGGTAGCGCGCCGGGAACGCGAGGATCCGGTCGACCGGCGACGACCACAGCGCCGAAGCCATCGGCACCAGATGGTCGTCGCGGAAGGCGGCGCCGAACCGGTGTTCGGCCAGATAATCGGACAGGCTCGGACCCGGGTCGTCGCTGTCGAGCAACCGCGGAGCGATGCGGTAGAAGCGCACCAGGTCCCGCAGCATTCCGAGGAAGCGTGGCGACAGCAGGTTGCGCCGCTGGCAGAACAACGCGTCCAGCGAGGTGGCGTTGTACTCCAGCCCACTGCCTTCGTTGTGCACCGAGAAGCCCATGGTCGTCGGTTGCGACCCGACCCCGAGCGCGTCGAAGAACGCCGTCAGCAACGGGTAGTGCACCGGGTTGTGGACGATGAAACCGGTGTCCACCGCGTGGCGCCGGCCCTGCAGCTCGATGTCATGGGTATGGGTATGGCCACCGAGGTAGTCGTTGGCCTCGAACAGCACCACCTCGTGCTGGCGCGACAGCAGCCACGCCGAGGCCAGGCCTGATATGCCGGAGCCGACTACCGCGATGCGCATGTCAGCCCCGAGCCTTCGCCACGACCCAGGCAGGGACCGGCTTGAGATCGCGTACAAGACCGACTGCCGCCATGGCCTTCAGGCCATACCAGGTCAGATCGACCTCCCACCAGCGGAAGCCCTGCCGGACCGTGCCGGGGAAGAAGTGGTGATTGTTGTGCCAGCCCTCGCCAAATGTGATGAGCGCCAGCCATGCGTTGTTGCGACTGTCATCGCCGGTATCGAAGCGGCGCGTGCCGAAACGGTGGGCCAGCGAATTGATGGTCACGGTGGCGTGGAACAGCACCACCGTCGACACGAAGAACCCCCACACCAGCATCTGCCCGCCGCTGGTGTCCAGCCCCGGCGCGACACGTTCAAGCAGCGCGCCCAACCCGTACAGCAGAGCCGCCAGCAGCACCGGTACCAGGGTGTCGTAGCGATCCAGCCAACGCAGCTCGGGGTACCTGGCAAGGTCGGGGATACGCGCCCAGTCGGTGCGGAATCCATGCGGGGTCAGGAACCAGCCGACGTGGCTCCAGACGAAGCCATGCATCCTGGGCGAATGCGGGTCCAGCGCCGTATCGGTGTGGCGGTGGTGGTTGCGATGGTGTGCCGCCCACCACAGCGGCCCGCGTTGCACGCATGACGCGCCGATCACCGCGAACACGAATTGCACCGGCCGCGAGGTGCGGAACGTGCGGTGCGAGAAATAGCGATGGTAGAACCCGGTCAGCGCGAACATGCGCAGGGCGTACAGGCCGGCGGCGACGGCCAGCGCCACCGGCGATACGCCGACCCAGAGCACCGCAGCACAGGCCAGGTGCATTGCCACGAATGGCGAAGCGCGCAACCAGTCGATCCGGTTGGATACAGCGTCGTCGGTTTGCCCGGTCGCCGGCGATTCCGAATCGATCCAGCGACGCAGGGTGTCGAGCCAGCTGGGTCGCCCGGGGACCGGGGGGGTCGAGGTCGTCGCTTCGGCAAGCTTGGGCGACTGCGTGGTCATGCATCACTCCGGATCCGTTCTATACCGCTTGTACGGAGCAGACCCGGCAACGGATGCAGCGTAGTCAGATCGTGTTGATGCCTCCCTTGGCTACGATCGGTCCGCTGGGCGCGGCATGTGGCATGCCCGCCTGCGGCTCCAGCGTGATGGCCAGCGTCGCGCCAACCGCCAGCGCCTGCTGCAACGCTGGCGGCACGGTGATGGTGTGGGCTTTTTCGTTGGACACGAAGCCGAGCGATACCGGTGCCGCGCCGGCGGGAATGATCCATAGCTCGTTGACCAAGCCGCTGGCGTCGGGCGGGGTCGGCACCGGCACCATCAACACCTTGCCGGCATCGACGTCGATCGATGCGAGCCAGCCGGTGGAGCCATCGTCGCGGGCCAGTACCGTGACCGGCTTGGCGACCTGCTCCTCGACCACCGGCGGTTGCACCACCGCGACTGGGGTCGGCAAGGGGGCTGGTGGCGGAGCCTGCAGCCCGATCACCACCGCAGCGATGCCGGCGGCCGCAGCCAGCCCGGTCGCGGCCCGCCAGAACGGAGCGCTGTTCCACACCCCACGGCGACCGCCCGCGACCGGCGACACGCCGATCCGGTTACGGATTCGCGGCCAGACATGCGCCGATGGCGACACCTCGTCAACACGCAGCACCCACGGTGCCAGCCGCCGCTCCCATGCCTCGGCCAGTCCGGCAAATAGCGGGTCGGTGGCGATCCTCGCCTCGAGATGCCGACGCTCTTGGGCGTCCAACACGCCGAGGACGTACTCACCGGCGCGTACTTCGTCGCTCGGGGGCGGCGCGTTAGTACCGCCATCGCCGGGCCCGCCGTCAAACTGATCGCTACCGTTCATTGCTCAAGGCACGCTTTGAGTTGCAGCAGTCCGCGTCGGATCCAGCTCTTGACCGATCCCAGCGGCGAGCCCGAACGTGTCGCCAGCTCCTCGTATGTCGCGCCGTCGAAGAACGCGGTGCGGATTAGGGTCTTGCGGCGCGGCTCCAGTTGCTCCATGCAATCGTCGAGTTGCGCACGGGTGCCGGCCGCTTCGGCCTGCACCGCCGGTGATGGCGCGGGATCGTGGGCGGCCTCTGCGAGGTCGATCGACGCGCGACTTGCCGGTGCGGGCAGCGCGCGCAGGCGATCGATCGAGCGGTTGCGTGCGATGGTGCCCATCCAGGTCACGGCGCGGGCCCGGCTGGCATCGAACTGGCCGGCCTTGTTCCAGACCGTGACATAGACGTCCTGCAACACGTCTTCGGCTTCGGCGCGGTCGGACAACACCCGCAGGCAGATGCCCAGCAGTTTGCCCGCGGTAGTGCGGTACAGGGTCTCGAAGGCGGGTTGGTCGCCCGCGGCCACGCGCAGCAGCAGTGCGTCGACACTGTCGGCCGCTTCATCGCGTTCGCGCACACTCGTGTCGGTCATCCGGAATCCTCGCCGGTGCGAAGTAGAGTGGGGAAAGCGTCCCCACTGCCCGGGTTTATGACACGCGACAGCGCCCCGGGGCAATCGCCGACGCCAGCGGATGCGCGCCGGGTCAGCCTTCACAGTTGTGGACCAAGGGCGTGGCGGCGGCGGCATCGACCTGCCCGCGATCAATGTTGTTCCGGTGCAACCCGGGCGGGAACTCGATACGCACCTGCTGGTGGCGACCCTGCTTGTCGCGGATGGTGCCGACCCCTTCGAACCGAAGCAGTTGCCGGTCGCTGTTGCGGTAGACCAGCTCCGTCTTCGGCGCGGCGAATCCGTACCAGGCATCCAGCTCCATCCGCAACCGGGTGGTGCCGTCCGGCTCGTTCGCCGATTCGACCTTGTCGATGCTGACGTCGATGAAGTCCAGCCGGCTCGGCAACAGGAATGCGGCGCTGACGGCCGTCCCGCGCTGCAATGCCTGCCAGCGCGCTCGCACCAGACTGTCGAACCCGGCGTCGATCACCGCATTCGCCGTCGGCTCCAGCATGGCTGTCTTCATTGCCCGGTCTCCACTGGCTTGCCAGTACACCTCCCGCAGGTCACCCGCTTTGCGCACGCCCTCGCGGTAGCCATCGCGTGCGTCGAGGAAGTCGAAGTCGGGCGCGCCAGGCCGGCCGCTGTCCACCAGGTGCTTGCGCGCGAAGGGCTCGCCATTGGCACAGTGATAGACCACCAGGCGGGCGGGCCGGCCATGCTGCCGGTAGCGCCAGTGAACCTCGCGATACGACAGCCCGCCGTCCGTCGTCGAGTAGGCCAGGCCTTCGTATCGCTCCGCCGCCCATGCGCCCGACGCTCCGACGAGCGTGATCCCCGACAGCAACGCGGCCGCCAACCCGTGCGTTCCCGACTGCAGCCACGGGGTGGTCGAGATTGATCGCAGGCGCATGTTGCGTGTCCGGTTCGGCTTGCCCCGTTGTACGAGCGCTGGCCGGCGGAGGATGCAGTTGCATCCTGATCGGCCCTGGATGCGTATCCCTGCATGTCGCGACGACCGAGTCGACCAGGAGTGCCATGCCGAACCCCCTGCCCCATCCCGTCCTGCTTGTTCGTGCCGTGGCACTGGCAGCGATGCTGCTGGTAGGCAGCGGCTGCCAGCGCGTGCTGTTCGGATTCCTCAACCGTGGCCTGGCCCCTCCCGAGGCCACGGTGGTGTTCTCGCCTGCACGCGGGCTTTCGCTGGACATCTATCGACCCCAACCGATGCCCGCCACGGCCGCGCCGGTCGTGGTGTTCTTCTATGGAGGAAGCTGGCAACGAGGCAAACGCGAGCAGTACCGCTTCGTCGGCCGTCGCCTCGCGGCCAACGGAATCCTCACGATCGTCGCGGACTATCGGACCTGGCCGCGGGCCGGCTTTCCGGACTTTATCGACGACGCGGCGCAAGCGGTGGCATGGGCCCGCGACAACGCCGCTTCCCGCGGGGGCGATCCCGACCGCCTGTTCGTGGCAGGCCACTCGGCGGGGGCACACATTGCCGCGCTGCTCGCCACCGATGGACGCTATCTGCGTCGCCACGGGATTGCACCCACCAACCTGGCCGGGGTGGTCGGACTGTCCGGTCCCTACGATTTCGTGATCGACGGCGATCTGGAGCCTGTCTTCGGCCCGCGCACGCAGTGGCCGCAGGCGCAGCCGGTGAACTTCGTCAGCGGCGACGAACCCCCGTTCCTGCTGGTTCACGGCCTCGACGATGACGTTGTCGAAAGCCGGGACAGCATCGAGCTGGCGGACAAACTACGCGCGAACGGTGTCAATGCACACCTGTTGCTGCTACCCGACGGAACCCACGGCACCCCGCTTGCCGGCTTCTACGATCCGGCACGCGCGCCGTGCCTGCTTCCGGCAGTGCTGGCCTTCGTCCACAGCAAACCGTCCGTGGATGAGGGTGGATGCGAACAGCCGCCCGACCCTGAACAGGGCGTGTAGTTCCTTCACTCCTGCGTCGACAGTTCAGGGCGGATTTGGCCGCCCCCCGGATACTTCGGGTCCCGGGCACAGCCATCCCCCGATACGCGGCCCGGACCCATCAAACATAAAGAGGCTCAGACCTTATGAAGAAGTCATTGCTCGCCCTGCCCCTGATCGCCGCCCTGCCGTTCGCCGCGTCCGCAGCCGACGGCGTGTCATACAACTATGTCGAAGGCGGCTACATGGCCACCGAAACCGACAGCGGCATCGATGCCGACGGCTGGGCCATCAACGGCTCCGGCGCGATCGCCCCCAACTTCCACGTGTTCGGCGGCTACGCCGGGCAGAAGACCGATGACTTCAACGTCGGCGGCGTGAACTTCGATGGCGTCGACATCGACCAGATGCGCCTGGGCATCGGCTACAACCACGAGATCTCGCCGAATGCCGACCTGCTGACCCGCGTCGCCTACGAGCGCTCGGAAGACGAGTTCGACAGCTCGCTCGACGGCTACAGCGTCGAGGCCGGCGTGCGTGGCGCGCTGACCCGCAACCTCGAAGGCTATGCGCTGGCCGGCTACGAGGACGGCAGCGACTACGACGGCGACTTCTACGGTCGCGTCGGCGCGCAGGTGAAGTTCAACCCGATGTGGGGCATCAGCGGCGACGTCAAGTTCGTCGACGGCGCCACCCAGTACTTCATCGGCCCGCGCATCACGTTCTAGGCAGCACCGGGCAACCGCAGTACCCGCGACTTTTCTCTCTCCCCTGATCGTCGCGATCGAAGCCCGGCTCCGGCCGGGCTTTCTTGTGCGCCACTCAGCCGAACATCGCGCTCGGGTATTCGGCCTTCTGCTCGCGGGCCATCAATTGGCGCAGGCCTTCGCCGGGAGTGATCTCGCCGTGCAGCACGGCGTGCACCGCCTCGGCGATCGGCAGTTCGACGTCGTGGCGGCGGGCCAGCCGCATGACTTCGTCGGCGGTCTGCACCGACTCGACCACCTGGCCGATCTCGCGTACCGCCTCCTGGATGCCCTGCCCGCGGCCCAGCGCGAGGCCGAGCCGGCGGTTGCGCGACAGGTCGCCGGTGCAGGTCAGCACCAGGTCGCCGAGGCCGGCCAGGCCCATCAGCGTTTCCGGCTGGCCACCGAGCGCGCGGTTGAGCCGGAGCATCTCGTTGAGCCCGCGGGTGATCAGCCCGGCCCGCGCGTTGAGCCCGAGTTCCATGCCATCGGCGACACCGGTCGCCACCGCCAGCACGTTCTTCATCGCGCCACCGAGTTCAGCGCCGAGCATGTCGTCACCGGTGTAGGCGCGGAAATTGGGCCCGTGCAACACCTCGGCGACCGATTGCGCGAAGTCGGCGGTCGCCGAATGCACGGTCAACGCGGTCGGCAGGCCGAGCGCGACCTCCTTGGCAAACGACGGTCCGGTCACCACCGCCAACGGCACGTCCGGCCCCAGCACCTCGGCGGCCACCTCGTGCAAGAAGCGTCCGCTTCCGGGCTCGAAGCCCTTGCTCGCCCACGCCACCCCGGCCGCGGCGGGCCGATGCGGTGCCAGCGCGCGCAGGGTGTCGGCGAACGAGTGCGACGGCACCACCACCAGTACCAGCTCGGCACCCTCGAGCGCGGCCGCCAGGTCGGTGGTCGCGCGCAGGGTGTCGGGCAAGGCGATGTCGGGCAGGTAGCGCGGGTTCTGGTGGCCGCGGTCGATCATCGCGATGTTGGCCGCGTCGCGACCCCACAGCACCGTGCGGTGGCCGTGGCGGGCGATCAGTGCGGCCAGCGCGGTGCCCCAGGAACCAGCCCCGAGCACCGCGACGCTGGTCGATGTGTTGTGCATGCGCGACCGGTCAGGCGTTGCCGGCGGTCTCGGCGTCGGCAGCCAGGCCCTCGGCCTGCTTCGCCGCGCGCTGGCGCAGGCCTTCGGCATACAGCGCGTCGAAGTTGATCGGCTGCAGGAAGAACGGCGGGAAGCCACCGGACTGGACCAGGCTGCTGATCAGCTGGCGCGCGTACGGATACAGCACGTTCGGGCAGTGGGTACCGAGCATGCCGTCGAGCTGCGCCGGCTCGAACCCGGCCAGGGTGAACACGCCGGCCTGCTTGACCTCGACCACGTACAGCGCCTTGTCGCCGGCGTTGCAGGTCAGGGTGATGCCGAGGGTGACCTCGTAGGCGCTCTCATTGATGCGCTGCACGGCCTGGTTGAGGTTCATCTGCAACTGCGGCTGGGTCTGCTCGCTGAATGCGGCCGGGCCGGCAGGCACTTCGAACGAAACGTCCTTGGCATAGATCTTCTCGACCGTGAACGCCGGACCGGTGGCGGTGGCGTCGGTGGCGGCTTCCGGCGCGACGGCGCCGTTGAGGTTTTCTTCGGACATCTCGAACTCCAGCTAAAAGGCGGAAAAAATCAAGTATGGCACGCGCGGATTCGCGCCCCCGGGTCCGGCATGGGGGACGCGCGGGCCGGTTGCAAGGGGGGCCTGCCCGTTCAGCCGCGGCCTTTCACCAGCGGCAGGTCGGCGTGCTGCCAGGCCTGGACGCCGCCCTCGAGCCAGTAGACGTGCTCGAAACCGGCCTTCTTGAGCCGCTTGGCGGCATCCGCCGAGGCCTGGCCGGTGCGGCAGGTCACCACCACCGGCAGCGCACGGGCACTGGCCAGCAGTTTGTTCTCGGGGTCGAACTGGCTGGGCTGCACCGACTTGCTGCCGGCGATGTGGCCCTTCTGGAAGTCGTTGCTGGCCGACAGGTCGATCAGCAGCGCGTTGTCGCGGTTGATCAGCGCGGTCAGCTCGGCCGGGCGCAGCGCCTTGTAGCCGCGGAACAGGCGCATGACCTCGGTGTAGATGATCGCCACGGTCAGCGCGACCAGTCCGAGCGAGAGGTAGGGGTGGCGGCCGGCGAAGGCCAGCAGTTCATCGAGGGTCACGGCGTCACGACGGCGGCGAGCGGGCCGGCGATTGTCGCAGAAAGCGGCGGCCGGCTCATGCTCCGGGCCCTATTCGCCGGCCCACAGGTCCGGCAGGCCGCTGGTGATCCACCAGGTCTTGCCTGCCTCATCCCAGCGCCAGGTCTCCTGGTAGCGGACCTCGCGCTGCTCCATCGTGTGCTTGTTGACCACGCCGATCTGGATGCTGCGCACCGCGGTGCCGGCCTTGATGTTGCGGCTGGAGCCGACGTCGCGGTAGGCCGAGATCTCGATCTGTTCGTAGCGCTTGCGCTCCAGTTCGGTCAGCGGGTGCTCCTCGCGCAGCCTGGGATCGACCAGGTTGAGCGCGCCGCCGAAATCGTTCCAGCGGATCGCGCCGGACCAGGCGTACTGCGCGGCATCGAGCGCGTTGGCGGCGGGGCTGGAACTGGCGCAGCCGGCGAGCGCGAGCACGGCCAGCAGCACGGTGGTGATCAGGCGCATCGGCGCGCTCCGGGTCATGGCAAGGCGCCCATGGTAGTCGCCGCGGCTCAGCGCCGGGCGATCGCGACGTAGCGCGCGGTGAACTCGGTCGCAATGCCGCCGGCGGGCAGCGGTACCTTTGCCACCAGTTGGGTACGCGCACGCCCGCGCTGGCGCAGGGTCGCAATGAAGGTGGCCCAGTCCTCGCCGGCGCCGAGCTCGGCATCCACCTCGATATCGTCGAACAGTGGCGCGAGGTAGCGGATCTGGCTGTCGGCGACGAACACGTCGGCATCGATCCCGGCGGCCTCCAGTTGCAACGACACCAGCCCCCATGAGGCCAGCGTCATCATCGAGGCCAGGCTGCCGCCGAACGCGCAACCCTTGTCGTTGACGTGGCGCGCCAGCGGCGCATGCAATTGGAGCCGCTGGCCATCATAGGCGGCGATGCGCAGGTCCATCACCGCCACCGGCGGCATCGACTGGTAGTGGTGGTTGAGACGTTGCAGGGCTTCGGCGTGGGGCATCCGGGGTTCCAGTAAGTGGTCGCTATATGCTGGCGCAATGTCGACCGACACTCCGCCATTGCCGGCATGGTACGTAATCTCGCTGCGCCCCCGTGGCCAGCACGGACCGATGCGCCGTGCCGCCACGCGCTGCGGTGGCGGGATCATCGCGCTGTCGCCGTGGCGGTTGCAGCCGCTCGACGACGACGGTGCGCAGGCCGGCTTGCAGGCGGCACTGGACGCGCCGCGGGTGCTGTTCACCAGCCCGATGGCGGTGCGGGCGGCGGCCATGTTGCAACCGCTGCGCCCGGCCGATGGCCAGCAGTGGTTCGCGGTCGGCGCCGGTACCGCTGCGGCGCTCAGGCGCGCCGGCGCCGGTGAAGTCGCGGCGCCGCGACGGATGGACAGCGAAGGCCTGCTGGCACTGCCCGGCTTGCAGCGTCTCGACGGCCTCAAGATCGGCCTGGTCACCGCGCCCGGCGGCCGGGGGACGTTGGCTCCGGCGTTGCAGGCGCGCGGCGGAGAGGTCCGGCGCGCTGATGTGTACCGGCGCATTTCGTTGGCGCCGTCGGCGCACGCGCTTGCGGCATTGCGTGGACTGTCGCGGCCGGCAGCGGTCGCGGTATCCAGCGGCGAAGGGCTGCGGTTGGTCATGGACGCACTGCCGGCCGATCTCGCCGCGCGGGTCCGTTCGCTGCCGGTAATTGGAGCCAGCGACCGTCTGCTCGAACTGGCGTACGCGCTGGGTTTCGCGCACGGTCATCGGGCAGCGGATGCACGCCCCGCGAGCCTGGTCGAAGCGGCCGCGTCGATACTGGGTTGAGCCCCGCCACGGCAGGCCGGCAGCCGTGCTTCCGGTAGCATGTCGGCACTTCGTCCACCGGTTGCGTCCGTGTCCCCGACTTCCCCCGATTCCTCCCCGCGTCGCCGCAGCAGTTGGCCGTGGTGGCTGCTGGTTTTCCTGTTGCTTGCCGGCGCCGGCTGGTACGGCTGGCAATGGTGGCAGTCGCGTGCGGACGAATCCCGCGCCGCCAGCGATGTCGAGTTGCGCCTGCAGGCCCTCGACGACCGTGTCGACGGTCTGCGTCGCGACCAGCGCGCCCAGGCCGGCCGGCTGCAGCAGACGGTCGCGACCAACGGGGTATTGCGCGACGAACTGCTCGGGCTGGGCGAGCGCTCGGCGATCATCGAAGACAGCTTCGCCCGCTTCGCCGATCCCGATCGTCATGGCGCACAGGCACTGCGTCTGGACGAGGCGGAAATGCTGTTGTCGATCGCCGGGCAGCGGTTGTCGATCGCCGGCGACCTCGATGGTGCGCGGCGCGCACTGGCGCTTGCCGCCGGCGTGCTCGAAGGTGTCGACGACCCTGCGTATCTGAGCCTGCGCCAGACCCTCGGGCAGGAACGCGCCGCGCTCGACGCACTCGAGGCCGACCCGCGCGCTCAGGCGATGGCGCAACTGGACACGTTCGCACAGTCGATCACGCAGGTGCAGCCGGACGCGCGCAGCGCTGCCCAACCGGAAGCCGCACAACCGTGGTGGCGCCGTGCGTTCGCCAACATCCTCGACGTGCGCCCGAGCGATCGCGCGGTCGCGGTGCAACCGGCCGACGTCGCCGCCGCCCGCGCCGGGTTGCAGCTGGAAATAAGCCTCGCCCGTGCCGCGGCCGAGCGTCGTGACGTCGACGGCTACCGCGCCGCCTTGCGTCGCACTGATGGCTGGTTGCTGCGACTGATGCCGGATTCGCCTGAACGGCAGCGCCAACGCGAACGCCTGCGTGCGGTCGCGGCACTGCCGCTTTCACTCTCGCTTCCGACCCTCGGCAGCACACTGGCCCAACTGCGCCAGTCGCGCGCCACGAGCCAGGAGCCCCGCCAATGAACCTGTTCCGCAACCTGTTGTTGTTGATCGTGCTGGTGCTGGTCGGCGCGCTGGTCGCGCAGCTGCTGGTGCAGGATCCGGGTTACGTGCTGGTCCGTTACCGCGGCACCGACTACACCACCACCCTCGCCGCCGCGTTGCTGATCGGCCTGGGCGTGCTGGTCGCCGCATGGCTGTTGTGGAAGATGCTGAGCCTGCCGCTGGCCGCGTTGCGCCGTCGCCGCGAGCGTGCGGCGCGGGCCAAGCTCACCGATGGCCTCAACGCGCTCAACCAGGGCCACTGGAGCCGCGCCGAGAAGTTGCTCGACGAGGCCGCGCGCGCGCCGACCGCGGAGGACGATGGCATCGGCCACGTCGCCCGCGCCGGTGCCGCGCGTGCCGCAGCAGCCCGGGGCGACACCGCCGTCGCCAACCAGCATCTTGATGCGCTCGCCGGCCCGCACCCGCTGACCCGTGCACTGACCGCAGCCGAACTGGCGCTCGCCGACGACCGCCCGGTTGACGCCTTGGCCGTGCTCGATGGACCCAACGTGCAGCCGCTGCCGCCGCGCGGGCTGGCCTTGCGTGCGCAGGCGCTGGCGGCCACCGGCCGCACCGGTGACGCCTACGGCCTGCTCGGCCCGATCCGCCAGCAGCAAGCCTTGCCGCCGGCACGGGTGGACGCACTGGAGACCCGTTGGGCCGAGGCCGCACTGCGCGAAGCCGGCGACGCCAACGTGCTTGCCGACCGCTGGGAAGCCCTGCCCAAGCCGCTGCGCAGCGAGCCGGCCGCGGTCGCCGCGTACGCCGAACGTGCCGCTGCATTGCGTTGGGAAGAAGCCTCGGCGAAGAGCGTCGAACAGGCACTCGACGCGCGTTGGGACGAATCGCTGGCCGGTCTCTACGGGCGTCTGCCGATCGGCCGGATCGACGCCCGCCGCGAGCGCGCCGAGCGCTGGCTCGAAGCGCACCCGGCCAGCCCGGGCCTGTTGCTGAGCCTGGCACGGCTGAGCCGTGCGCAAGGCCAGTGGCCGCAGTCGGAGGCCTACCTGCACCGCGCACTGGCCCAGGGCGCCAATGCCGAAGCGTGGGAGGAACTTGGCCACGGCTTCGCCCAGGCCGGCGACGAACCGCGCGCACGCCTGAGTTACGCCAACGCCCTGCGCGCGACCCGCGGCGAGGCGATCACCGAACTCCCCGGGCGCGACCTGCGCGAGCGGATCTACGACCAGTCGGTCGCCGAGGAGCGCGACGAACACGGCATGCCGCGGCTGCGCGAGTAGCGCGCGCGGCGGATTCGCAGGGATGTCGGATTTCTTGTAGGAGCGGCTTTAGCCGCGATCTGGAGTCGTTCGCTCGCGCCGACTTCCGATCGCGGCTAAAGCCGCTCCTACAGAAGCGCGGGCATCTTCGCCCGCGCTTTTTTTGCTGTGCTTGCCTCAGCGCTCCAGGATCGCCACCACGCCCATGCCGCCGGCGGTGCAGATCGACAGCAGGCAACGTCCGCCGCCTCGCGCCTTGAGCTCCTTCGCCGCGGTCGCGACCAGCCGCGCGCCGGTCGCGGCGAACGGGTGGCCGGTCGCCAGCGAGGAGCCGTTGACGTTGATCCTGGCCGGGTCGATCTGCCCCATCGG
Organism: Lysobacter sp. F6437; assembly: GCF_052547215.1. Taxonomy (NCBI): domain Bacteria; kingdom Pseudomonadati; phylum Pseudomonadota; class Gammaproteobacteria; order Lysobacterales; family Lysobacteraceae; genus Lysobacter; species Lysobacter sp. F6437. The sequence goes on along the minus strand of NZ_JBQWRB010000002.1, from coordinate 328,662 downwards.
CGCGTCCAGTCCCAGCCGGTTCCGGCAGTACTCCTCACTCTCCCACGCGCGCAGCGTGCACAGCACCTGCGCGGCGAACGCCTCGTGGATTTCGTAGAAATCGAAGTCCTGCAGCGTCAGGCCATTGCGCGCCAGCATCTGCGGCACCGCGATGGTCGGCGCCATCAGCAGCCCCTCGCCATGCACGAAGTCGACCGCCGCGACCTGCGCGTCGCGCAGGTGGCACAGCGGTTCGTGGCCGTGCGCCCGTGCCCACTCATCGGAGGCCAGCAGGCACGCCGCCGCGCCGTCGGTCAGCGGTGTCGAGTTGGCCGCGGTCAAGGTGCCGCGGCCGGAGGTCCGGTCGAACGCCGGCTTCAGCGTCGCCAGCTTTTCCAGGCTGCTGTCCGGACGCAGGTTGTTGTCGCGCGAGACGCCGCGGAAGCTGACCACCAGGTCGTCGAAGAAGCCACGCTCGTAGGCGGCGGCGAGCTTCTGGTGCGACGCCAGCGCGAACTCGTCCTGCGAATCGCGCGAGATGTTCCACTGCTTGGCCATGTCCTCGCAGTGGTCGCCCATCGACTTGCCGGTGCGCGGCTCGGCGACGCCGGGGAAGTCGGGCTTGAGTTCGCGGAAGGAGAAGCCCTTGAACGCGGCCAGCTTGCCCTTGAAATCCTTCGCCGCGTTCGCCGCCAGCAGGCGCCGGCGCAACTCCTTCGAGTAGACGATCGGCACGTCGGAAGTGGTGTCCGAGCCGCCGCCGATGCCGGCATCGATCTGCCCGACCGCGATCTTGTTGGCGACGGTGATGATGCTGTCCAGCGAGGTGCCGCAGGCGCGCTGCAGGGTGATGCCCGGGGTCAGCGGCGACAGGCCGGACGACAGCGCCGCCTCGCGGCCGAGGTTCCAGTCGCTGGAGTGCTTGATCACCGCGCCCATCGCGACTTCGCCGAGCTGCTGCCCGTGCAGGCCGAACTTCTCGACCAGCGCGCCCAGCGTGCGCACCGACATGCCGAGGTTGCCGACGTCGGCATACGCGGTGTTCTGGCGGCAGAACGGGATTCGTACGCCACCGAGCACGGCTACCGGACGGGCTGGACGCATCGTGTCACCTCATCGAATGCTTGTTGCGTGGGCATAATGACCGCAGTGTAGCGCCGGGCCCGGCGCCAACCAAACGCCTGCGTATAGAACAGGGAACCCGATGGATCCGACCGTCCCACCCGCTGCCGACCTGCATGTACTCGGCGCGCTGGCGCTGGAACTGGACGGCGCCGCGCCGGTCGCGCGCGATCGCCTCGACCAGGCCGGCACCGGCCCGCTGGCCGACCTGGTGGCGCGCGACCTGGCCGGTTTCTGCGCCGAGGCGGCGGAACTGGAGCTGGTGCTGGTCGGCGCGCTTTACGACCCGGTCGAACTGCTGCGCCCGGGCTGGCCTCTGCATCGTGAACTCGACCAGCTGGCCGCACGCGCGCCCCGCTCCGGCATCGCCGGCGGCGGCCGGGTCATCGCCTTCGGCAGCCATGACGGCCGCCTGCCCGGCGCGCTCACGCCGTCGCCGGATTTCGCGGGCGGTCCGCTGCGATTGCTGCCGTTCGTGCTGACCGGCGAGGCCGGCGCGGTGGCGCGGGTCGGCGACGCCTTCGAGCGCGAACTGATCGAACGCGGCATGGCCGGCGCCGATACCGCGCTGGCCGCGCAGGACGGGTTCGGCCTGCGGGTCGAGCACGCGCGTTACCTGACCGTGCACGACCTCGCCGCGATGACCGCACTGCAGTACGAGCACGCCGGGCTGGCCGCGTTGTGGCCGCTGCTGGAAACCGCGTTGCTGCAGCCCGACGGCGAAGCCTGGCTCGACCAGCCGCCCGAACCGCTGCTGCATTACGTCGCTGGCGAAGTGCGGATCGCACTGTTTTCGCCAGCAGCGTGGTACGCGCGCTACGCCGGCGGCGTGGCATGCGACAGCGACGACGCGCGCGCGCGGCTGCAACGCCAGCACCAGCACTTCGAGGCCCGCCAGCGGCAGATCGCCGCGGTGCTGGGCGCCCACGGCGTGCCGGTGACCTTCGTGCATTGCGAGCGCGACGCCGACTACCGCAACGCGCTGGGCTGAGCGCCCGGCCCTCGACGCGGGGTTATCGCTCGCGCAAGAACTGGTTGGCGCGGTCTTCCTCGCGCTCGTCGAACAACGCCGACCCCAGTGCGGTTTCGGCAATCGTGCAACCCAGGCCGCCGCCATCAACACAGGGCACCGACTCGTCGGACGCCCGGAAGGCGTTGCTGATCGCATTGCGCACGCCCTGCGTGGAGGCCGGCGCACCGGGCGCGGTCGACGGGTCGGCCGGGCCGGCGGCAACGCCGGTGCTGGCGGTAGTGATCGATGCGTCGCCCTCGCGGACGGTGGCGCCCTCGGACGCCCACGCAATCGCTGGCAGCAGCAGCGCCAGGGCAACCGAAAACCGGATCGTGCTGGACTTCATGCTGGCTCCTTGCCGGTGGGCGTGGTGGCGATCGGGTATTCCAGAATAGCGTAGCCGGCGTCGACCATCCCCAGCGCGCCGTAGGTCGCCAGCGCCGGCGCATTGCCGCGTTCGGCATACAGGCGCAGGCCGACGACGCCGTCGGTGGCGCGTGCGAGTTGCTCGACGTGGCGATACAGCGCGGCGAATACGCCCTGCCGCCGGTGCGCCTCGTCGACGTAGACGCTCTGGATCCACCACCACTCGCCGTTGCGCCAGTCGCTCCATTCGCGGGTCAGCATCAGGGTGCCGACCGGGGTGGAGAGCGTCTCGCGGCCGGCGGCGACGGCCTCGTGCATGGCGATGAAGTAGCGCGCCTTCGCCGGGTCGGCGATGCCGGCCTCGACCCCGGCGCGGACGCGCTCGGGGTCGAGTTGTTTGTGCTCGGTTTCCATCGCCATCGCGCCGTTCCAGCGCGCGATCAGCCCGGCATCGGCGGCACGGGCTTCGCGGATGCGCACGGTCATGGGCGATGGCGGGTTGGCGATCAACCCGCGCTGATCACGCCACACGCGACGCGCGCGCCGGCATTGCCGGAGGGCTGGCTGGTGTAGTCGTCCGGATCGGCGTGCACGATCACCGCCTTGCCGACCGCGTCGTTGGCCGCGCCGCCGCCAAGCACCACGCCCTTGGCATGCACGTCGACGGTCGCGACGCCTTCGGCATTCGCCGAGATGTTGTTCATGTCGCCGCCGTGGTGGGTGGCGGTGTCGACCTTGCCGTGCGCCTCGCTGCCCGGATTGAAGTGCCCACCCGCGCTGCTGGCGTCGGCGGCGCTGCAATCGCCCTTCTCGTGGATGTGGATGCCGTGGCTGCTGTTGGGCTTGAGCCCGCCGATCTCGCCGGTCAGGTGCAGGCCATCGTCCATCGGCATCAGGCTCAGCTTGCCGCTGACCAGGCTGCCCGAGGCCGAGGCGAGGTTGACGCTGGCGCCGGACAGGGTCGACTCGGTGGCCAGCGCGGGCGTGCTGGTGGACGCCGCGGCGTCGACGCCGGCATCGCTGGCATCGCCGGTCGGGGACGAGGCGCAGGCGGCGAGGACCAGGGCACTGGCGGTGGCAAGCAGGGCGGTTTTCATGGTGGATCTCCTTGGGGGTGAATAAGGCGACCGCGGGCTCTTGTAGGAGCGGCTTTAGCCGCGATCTGAAGTCGGCGCGATTATCCGATCGCGGCTAAAGCCGCTCCTACAACAGCAGGAAGTCCAGTCGGACAATGGCCCGGGGCTGGGCGCCGCGACACCGTAACGCGATGCGGGTTCAGTGTCGGTGAATCCGCGAGGGCGGGATTCACGGCGTCCCCGGCTTGAGCTTGCGGGTGAGCGTGTTGCGGCCGACCCCGAGACGCGCGGCAGCCTCGCCGCGGTGGCCGTCGGTGTATTCCAGCGCGGTCTGCAGCAATACCTGGTCGAAGCGCTCGCGGGCCCGCGCGTGGATGTCGGCGGCGCCGACGTCGAGCTGGCCGCGGGTCCAGTCGGCCAGCGCGGCTTCCCAGTCGACCGTGGCGGGCGCGGTGCGGCGGACACCCAGCGCGGCGTCGATCTCGCCGCGGCCAATGCCCTCGCCCGGCGCCAACGCGGCCAGCCGCCAGCACAGGTTCTCCAGCTCGCGCACGTTGCCGGGCCAATCGTGCGCGAGCAGGCGCTCGATCGCGGCGGCGGACAAGCGCTTGGGCGCGGCATCGAACTTACGCGCGGCGATCGCGAGGAAGCGCTCGGCCAGCTGCGGCACGTCCGCCACCCGTTCGCGCAGCGGCGGCAGTTGCAACCGGACCACGTCGAGCCGGTGCAGCAGGTCGGCGCGGAAGCGGCCGGCCGTGACCAGCGCGTCCAGGTCCTGGTGGGTCGCGGCGATCACCCGCACGTCGACCCGGATCAGCTCGCGGCCGCCGACCCGGAAGAACTCGTTCTCGGCCAGCACCCGCAACAACCGGGTCTGCAGCGGCAGCGGCATGTCGCCGATCTCGTCGAGGAACAACGTGCCGCGGTCGGCCTGCTCGAAGCGGCCGGGCTGGCGCTTGTGTGCGCCGGTGAACGCGCCGGCTTCGTGGCCGAACAGTTCAGACTCCAGCAGTTCCGACGGGATCGCCGCGGTGTTGAGCGCGACGAACGGCTGCTTCGCGCGCGGCGACTCGCGGTGCAGCGCGCGTGCGACCAGCTCCTTGCCGGTGCCGGTCTCGCCGGTGATGAGCACCGACAGCGGCGCCTGCGCGAGCCGGCCGATCGCGCGGAACAGTTCGCGCATCGGCGGCGAGGCGCCGAGCAGCAGCGGGGTGTCGCCGTTGGACGCGTGCGCGTCCGGTTGCGGGACCACCGTGCTCGCCGCCGCCTCCAGCCCCAGTGCGCGTGCGGCCAACGCGACCGCGTCGTCGAGGTCGAACGGCTTGGACAGGAATTCATGGGCGCCGCCGCGGAACGCGCCGGCGGTGCTGGCGACGTCGGTATAGGCGCTCATCACGATCACCGGCAGGTTCGGCGCGCGCGCCTTGAGCTTGTCGAGCAGCACCAGTCCATCGTCGCCGGGCATGCGCACGTCGGTGAAGATCAATTCTGGCGCGCCGTGCCGTTCGAACGCCTGCACAGCGGCGGCGGCGTGTTCGAACTCGTCGACCCGGTGGCCGGCATCGCGCAGCGCGGTGGCCAGCACGAAGCGGACGCCGCGGTCGTCGTCGACGATCCAGATCCGCTTGCCCGACGCGCTCATTCCGCGGTCTCCGGTTCGACCGGCATCGGCAGCAGCAGGGTGAACACGGTATGCCCCGGTCGCGAGCGGTAGGCCAGCGAACCGCGGTGCTCGCGCGCGACCTGCTGGGCCAGCGCAAGCCCGAGCCCGCTGCCTTCGGCGCGACCGGACACCAGCGGCAGGAACAGGCGTTCGGTCAGGTCTTCGGGCACGCCGCGGCCGTCGTCGACGATCTCCAGCCGCAGCGCCACCGGATGCGATTCGTCGCCGATGCGCAAGCCGTGTTCGGCGCGGGTGCGCAGACTGACATTGCCGGCGCCGGCCTCGATCGCGTTGCGCACCAGGTTCCACAGGGACTGGGTGAGGCGGTCGGCGTCGCCGAGGAACTCGGGCAGGCTGGGGTCGTAGTCGCGCAGCAGCCGCACCGCCCAGCCGGCGTCGCTTTCGGCCAGCCGCAACACGCGCTCGAGCACGGCGTGGATGTTGAGCGGAGCGTGCGGGCGCGGCGGGGCCGGCACCAGCAACTGGTCGAGCAGGGCGGTCAGGCGGGCGACTTCGCTGTCGATCAGGCCGAGCAGTTCTTTCGAGTCGTCGCCTTCGACGCGGCGCGCGAGCAGTTGGGCGGCGCCCTTGAGGCCGGCCAGCGGGTTGCGAAGTTCGTGCGCGAGGCCCTTGAGCGAGGCGGCCAATGCGGAGGGCAGCAGCAGGGCGGGGTCGTCGCCGGGGAATTCGTCGACGGGGTGGGCTTCGACCAGCACGCGGGCGTCGCGGTCGGTGCTGAGCCAGAGGTCGGCGAAGCGTTCGTCGGCATCGGGGTGACGCAGGTGCAGGCGGCGCAGGCGCAAGGGGGCGCCGTCGGGGTCGAGCCGGGCGAGTGCGGTGGACAGGCGCGGCGGGGTCTCGGCATCGAGGGCGGCCAGAGGCCGGCCGATCAGGCGACGGCTGCCGACGCCGAGCCAGCGGGCGAAGGCCTGGTTGCAGCCGGCGATGCTGCCGTCGGGGTCGAGCCACGCCAGCGGGGTGGTGAGGGTGTCGACGTCGGGCGGCGGGGCGGACATTGCACCATCTTAGTGCAGGCCGGTGGGGGCGGTGCTGAGGGGTGGCGGGTTGGTAATGGGTCGGAGCTCGCCGCCAACGATAAAAGGGGCGTCGGCGAGCCGTGGAGACTCGCGGACGGATCGAAAAGGGCCGCCGGCGAGCCAAAAAGACTCGCGAGTGGACAAAATTTGTTCAACCGCGGGAGGAAAAGGGCGGATCGCGGGCGAAAAACCGTCGCGCGAGGGCATTGGAGCTTCGCGCATGAGATCAAAACGCTCGCTCGTGGGTCTTCAATGCTCGCTTGAGAACAAAAAAGGGGGGCTGTTGGGGGTTTTTGGCTCGCGGGTCGGGCTTTGAGTGATTGAAGAGGGACGGCGAAGGCTGTGGGCTCCGGGCGGGGTCGGCGCCCCGACCGGGTGCTTGCCGACCGGTTCGGTCGGCCATCCATGGCCGACTCACCGGCCGCGGCCATCCATGGCCGCTTCGGAAGCACCCCGCCGGGGCACCGCCCTTCGCGGTTTCGGTGGTGGGGTGCTTTGGGGGGGGATTTGGCGTGGGGCGCGACGCGACCTATCCTGGCGCGGCTGCATTGCCCAGGGACCGGGCCCGTTTTTCCATCGCTGTCGGAATCCGGAGCCGTCTTGGTCGACGTCCCTTTCAAGGTCGGAGCGCTGTACCACCGCCGTGACGAGATCCACGCGCGCTTTGGTGGGCAGCGGCAGGGGGGCATATCGACGCCGAAAGACTCACCGGTCGTGATCATGTTCACCGGGGAAGCCGGCGTCACCCACGGCTACCACGACTTCTGGGATGACGACGGTGTCCTTCACTATTTTGGTGAGGGACAGGTCGGGGACATGACATACAGCGGCGGCAACCGCGCGATCCTCCGCCACGATGTCGAGGGCAAGGTGTTGTTGTTGTTCCAGATGATGGGCAAGGGACAGCCGTATCGTTTTCTAGGTGAGTTCCAGTTGGCCAGCCAGCCGTATGAGAAAGCGGGCGTGCCCGACACCCGGGGCGACCTGCGCAAGGCGATCGTTTTTCCGCTGCGGCCCGTACTGCACGAAGTCACTCCATTCGAGGCCACGCATGTGGGCGAGGCCGCCAACGCCGAACTGGAGCTCGGAAGCACGGTCACGCTCCGCCTCGGCGAGGTGCGCAAGAAGCAGTCGCTGTTCCGTCGCCGCCTGATCGGCGTGGAGAAGGAATGCCGGCTCACCGGGGTGCGCGACCTGCGCTTCCTGCGCGCCAGCCATATCAAGCCGTGGGCCGAGTGCGGCACCGCGGAGGAGCGGGTGGATGGTCATAACGGTTTGCTGCTGACGCCCACGGCCGATCTGCTTTTCGACCGCGGCTGGATCACCTTCGAGGACAAGGGTGCGCTGGTGCCATCGCAACTGTTGCCCGACGATGTGGCGAAGCGGATCGGCTTCTCGGTGCGATCAGGACGCAGATGCGGAGCTTTCACCCAGCCGCAAAGCCACTACCTCGAGTACCACCGCAACAAGGTGTTCGAGAAGAAGCTGGCGCAAAGCGATGATCCGGTGGCGACGTTGATGGAGACGCTCAGCTCGCAACCCGGATATCCGGGCAAGTAGTTCCGGGATCTCGCTCCGCGCGACGCCGCCAAGCCACGCTCGCCGCTCCTTCAGCAGGAGCGTGTCATGGACCGGGACGGCGACTACAGCGTCTTCGAATACCTCTACCGCGATGCGGGCAACTACAAGACCCACGCTTGCGTGTTGTTGCGCGGTCGGGCCAACGACGAGGACCTCGCGGCGATCCGGCGAGCGCTCGACGACGGCACCTTCATTCCGCAGCGGGTTGGCCTGCCTTCGCTGCACGAGCAGCATTGGCGTGATTGCGGCAGTGGGTTCGATGACGAACTTGATCATCCGCTGCATGAGTTCGCCGGGTTGCGTGCCGCCAGGTCGGATGAAGTCGAGGCGCTGGCGCCCAATGGCGGTGTCGCCCGGTTGGTGGATCGCTTTCGCGGCACTGGGGAAGGTGCGCGTTGATCGACCGACGATTGTCGGTGGGTCGGGGCTTGCGTCGCTCCTACAAAAACCGCTGGTGTGGCTGCGAGGTGCAGGCAGCGAGCACCAATGGCATCAGAACGCCTGACTACTCCAATCGCGACGCGGGACCTTCGCTAACCACGCCACCATCCGCCGGCAGCGACGCGTAATACAGCGCGAGGTCGCGGATATCGTCCGGCTCCAGCCGCGCGGCCACGGTCTCCATGATCCCGGCGTACGCGGTGCCGCCGCGGTCGCGCTGCTTGAACAGCGACAGCTGCCGTTCGATGTAGGCCGCCGGCTGTCCCGCCAGGCGTGGGTACAACGCGTTGCGCGGCGACGTGCCGGGGCCATGGCATTCCACGCAGGAGGCGACGCGACGCGACGCCACGCCCTCGCGTGCCAGCCGCTCGCCACGTGCGATCGCCGCGCGCAGGGCGTTGGCTTGTCCGGCGTCGGCGCGCCCGGCGCCCTCGTCGCCCTCGTCGCCCGCGACGTCGCGGCCCGCGCCATGGCCGCTGCCGCTGCCATCGCGACCACCCCCGTCAGCCGCCGCGTAATAGCGCGCCAGCGCCCGCATCTCGCTCGCATCCAGCGCAGCGGCAACCGGTTGCATCACGCCGCTGTGGCGGTCGCCGCGGGCGTAGGCCTGCAGGCTGGCCAGCAGGTAGGCCTCGGGCTGCCCCGCCAGCGGCGGGAACGCGCCATCGCCGCGGCCCGCGCCGTCACGGCCGTGGCAGCGCGCGCAGTTGGCCAGCGCCTGTGGCTCGGTGGACGAGCGCGTGGGGCCAATGTCGGGAACCTCCGCCTCCTCGCCGTAGGCCAGCTGGCGGAACTCGGCCGGACCCAACTGCGGCAACCGCCGCAGGAACGCGACCATCGCCCACGCCTCGTCGTCGCGCCGTTGCGACGGCCACGCCGGCATCGCGGTGTACTTGATGCCGTGCTTGACGATCCAGAACAGTTCGCGGTCGTTCCAGTCGTCGACCATCGGCGGGAGGTAGGGCGGCTCCGGAACGCTGTGCAGCACGACCTCCGCGCGTGGATGGCCCGGCGCGCCGTGGCATGGCAGGCAGCCCTCGGCGTAATGGCCGGCGCCCTTGAGCACCATCGCCTCCGTATCAAGCAGCCGCTCTTCGGGGGGCGGTGGCTTCACCGCCAGCGCATGGGTCTGCACCGAACGGCGCATCACGAAATGCAGCAGGACCTGGGTGATCGGCCAGTGCCCTTGGCTGGCGGCGACCGGCATCAGCCCCACCGACACGAACAGCAATCCAGCCAGGCCGAACACCACGGCGGCCAGCAGCAACCGGCCCAGCGCCAACGTCCACGAGCCGCCGACCAGGCACGACCACAGCCAGCGCGGCAACCTCGCGATTGCCTCCCACCATTCGTTGTCGCGCCGGTCAGCCATCGGCCACCTCCGCGTGCCGCTCGCGCAGCAATCCGAACAACAGCACCAGTGCGCCAGCCAGGTAGGCGACGCCACCGAACGACAGCATCAGCACCCCGCCCAGGTGCTGGTCCTGCAAAGCGGTCAGGCCGAACCCCACGTCGGCGCCGTGGCCATAAAGCGGCCGCGTGGCCAGCGCCAGCAGCACGCCGAGCAAAGTCATGTGCATCGAGGTCAGCAGCAGCCCGGCAATGCCGGTCGCGGCGCGCAGGTGCCGTTGCGCCGCGCTGCCGCCGAACGCGGCCAGCCACACCAGCAGGCCGACCGCGAGGAAGCTGCCCTGTTCGACCACGAGCAAGCCCGTCGAGTGCCGCGCGGCGTGGTGCAGCGCCGGCGCATGCCAGGCCCAGACCACGATGAACTCGACGACCGAGGCCACCACCGGCGACAGCAGCACGGCCGCTACCCGCCGCGCCATCGGACGTCCGTTGGTCGGCGATGCGCCAGTCGCCAGCCACCGCACTGGATCAAGCCGGCCACCGGCCATGCCGGCCGCGATCAGCGGCGCGGCCACCGCCACCACCGACATGTGCATCGCCATGTGCGCGGCGAACGAGTGCCTCGACCACTCCGGCAGCGGCCCGATCCACACCCCGGCCAGCACCACCAGCCCGCAGGCCAGCGGCCAGCTCCCGTGTTGGCCGGCGAGCCTCATCGGCAGGTCCCGATCAGCCCGATCGCGAGCGCGGAGTAGACCACCGCGACGAAGCTCAACCCGCACAGCAGCAGCGTCGCGAAGCCGAGGAAGCGGTGGCGGTCGCCGGCGCTGGCGTCGTCGTGCGGCAGTTCCGCGTCGCCCCACTGGTGCTGGCGCCAGCTGCGCCAGCCGACGCCGACGATCACGGCCAGCGCAACCACCGTGTAGGCGACCAGTGCGACCCGCGCCGTGCCCAGCGGCGCCGCCACCGTCGCCGCCCTGGCGCACCAGACCGCGGCGGTGACGTACGACAGCAGGAAATGCACGGCCCACGTCGCCGGCCCGGACGTCAGCAACCACAGGCTGGCGCGGCTTTCCGGCAGGACTGTGTCTTCCACCGAGCGCCGCGGTGGCGCGGGGTCCGGCTGCGTGCGGGGATGTTGTCTGCGTGGCGTCGTCATCGTCCGGCCTCAGGCCGCCAGCGGGAAACCGGCGATCGTCGCGACCGTCACCAGCACGGTGATCGCGACGAAGTGCCAGTACAGGGTGACGTTGTGGATGTCGATGTCGTGTTCGGCGGTCATTCGCCCGGCCGCGCGGCGGGCGATGCAGTACAGCTGCATGATCACGCCGACCGCGATGTGCGCCACGGTCCAGCCGACCAGCAGCCACACCGTGGCCTGGTACGCGTGCGCGGTCGGGTCCATGCCGGTCAGCCACGGCCCGGCCAGCAGCGCGGCGCCGGCCGCGAGTGCCAACACCGCCGCGCTCGCGGCGGCGAGGTGGAAGCCGACGCCCGATACGCGGCGGTTGAGTCCGCGCGCCAGCACCGTCGCGGCCCATGCGGCAATCGCCAGCCCCAGCGCCAACGTCGGCCACAACAGGCCCGGCCCGGCGGCCGGATCCGCCGGGAAATCCTCGTGCACGGTCCAGAAGAAGAAGTAGCCGAACACCAGGCTGGCGAATGCGGCCATGTCGCCGATCATGGTGATGAACATCGCCCACCAGCCCACCGACACCTGCCCGGACGCGTACAGCGGCAGCGTCAATCCGAGCCCGACATCCTTCGATGGCTTTTCCGGCACCAGCGCGGTGCCGGTCCACAACCACACCAGGGTCGTGACCAGCGCCAGCACCGCGCTGATGCCCGCGGCGACGTATTGGCTGAACACCGGGAAGATGAAGGCGCCGCCGGTGAACACCGCCGCCCAGAACGTCACGAAGGTCGGCCCCGGGACGCGCAGGCATTGCTCCGGCACCGCATCGACCGGCGAGGTCACCAGCGTCTCGCGCCGGCCTTCCGGCGCATCGGCGAGGTAGAAACGCCCGCCGTCGACATCGCGCACGAGGTCCGGCTGGTCCCACAACGGATAGCGGCTGTGCACGACCGGGATCGAACGCACGCCCCACGGCCGCGACGGCATCTGCGACAGCCATTCCAGCGTCCCGGCGCGCCATGGATTGCGCTCGGAACGGCCGCGCCGGAACGCGGTCCGCAAGGCGTCGATCAGCAGCACCGCGAACCCCGCCGCCAGCACGAACGCACCCACCGTCGAGATCAAGTTGAGCAGGTCGAACCCCTGCCCGCCGCGATAGGTGAACACCCGCCGCGGCATCCCGCCCAGGCCACTGATGTGCATCGGCAGGAACGCGATGTTGAAGCCGGAGAACATCAGCCAGAACGCGATCCGCCCGGCCCGTTCCGACAACTGCTTGCCGACCACCAGCGGATAGAAGTAGTAGGTGCCGGCGATCACCGGGAACACCATGCCGCCGATCAACACGTAATGCAGGTGGGCGACGATGAAGTAGGTGTCGTGCGCCTGGAAGTCGAATGGCGCCATCGCGATCATCACCCCGGTCAGGCCGCCGAGCACGAAGATCACCAGTGCGCCGAGCACGAACAGCATCGGCACCGAGCGCACCACGCGGCCGGCCAGCACCGTCGCCAGCAGCGCGAAGATCTGCACCCCGGTCGGCAGCGCGACCGCCTGCGACGCCGCCGAGAAGAACGCCAGCGAGATGTTCGGCAGGCCGGTGGTGAACATGTGGTGGACCCACAGGCCGAAGCTCAGGAAGCCGGTGCCGACCGCGGCCAGCACGATCCAGCTGTAGCCGACGATCGGGCGCCGCGCGAACGTCGGCACGATCATCGCGACCAGCGCGATCGCCGGCAGGAAGATGATGTAGACCTCCGGGTGGCCGAAGATCCAGAACAGGTGCTGCCACAACAACGGGTCGCCGCCGCGCGCCGGGTCGAAGAACGGCCAGTCGAGCAGGCGCTGTGCCTCGAACATCAGATCGCCGGCGATCAGCGGCGGGAATGCGAACAGGATCATCGCCCCGACCACCAGGATGTACCACGCGTACAGCGGCATCAGGTTGATCCGCATGCCCGGTGGTCGGGTCTTGAGCACGCCGACGATCAGCTCGACCGCGGCCGCGATCGACGCGACCTCGATGAAACTCAACCCGAGCAGCCAGATGTCGGCGCCGAGCCCGTCCTGGTACTCGGTGGTCAACGGCGGGTACATGAACCAGCCGCCCTGCGGCGCGGCGTCGAAGAAGATCGAGCCGCAGACGAACACGCCGCCGATCAGGAAGCACCAGAACCCGTAGGCCGACAACCGCGGGAACGGCAGCTCGCGCGCACCGAGCAGCGTCGGCAGGATCAGGATCGAGAACGCCTCGAAGATCGGCACCGCGAACAGGAACATCATCACCGAGCCGTGCAGCGAGAACAGCTGGTTGTAGGTGGTGGCGCTGACGAAGTCGTTGTCCGGCAGCGCCAGCTGCACGCGCATCAGCAGCGCCAGCACGCCGGCGAACAGGAAGAACGTGATTGCGGTAGCCGTGTACCACGCGCCCACCTGGCTGTTGTTGACCGACGACCAGTAGCGCCAGCCGGTCGGGGTTTTCCAGGTTTCTTCGAGGCGCGCGGCCTGTGCGGGATCGCCGGTCATTGCAGACCCTCCAGGTAGCTCGCGATCGCGTGCAGTTCGGCCTCGGGCAGCATCCCGAACTCGGGCATCGGCGCTTCCGGTTTCACGCTGTGGGTATCGGCGATCCAGCGCTGGAAACCGGCGGCGTCGTTGGGCAAGGTGCCGGCCGCGAGGCGCAGGCGGCTGCCGACGTGGGTCAGGTCGGGGCCGACCACCCCGGCAGCCGCGGTGCCGCGGACGCTGTGGCAGGCACCGCAACCGGTGCTCTGGAACGCGCTTTCCCCGCGACGTGCAATCGGGTCGGATGGCGATGCGGCGGGTGCGGCCTGGTGCTGCAGCCAGCGTGCGAACGGCTCGGGTTCCATCACCACCACCGCCAATTGCATGAACGCGTGCGAGGTGCCGCAGTACTCGGCGCAGGCGCCATGGAAGGTGCCGGTGCGGGTCGGCTCCAGCACCAGCGTGGTGGTACGGCCGGGGATCATGTCGAGCTTGCCGCCGAGCGAGGGAATCCAGAACGAATGGATCACGTCGGGGCTGGTCAGGACGAACTCGACGCGCTGGCCGACCGGCAGGCGGATCTCGTTGGCCAGCACCACCGGCGCCGCATCGTCGGGCCGGTAGGTCACGCGCCACCACCATTGCTCGCCCGATACCGCGATGCGCAGGCCATCGTGTGGTGCGGGTTCGCGCAGTTGCGGCATCAGTATCAGCCCGTGCACCAGCAGTGCGCCGAGCACGACGGTGGGGATGATCACGCCGCCACCCACGATCAGCCAGCGGTGCGCGCGGCGGCGGTCGGGCGGGTCATCGCGCCGGCGGCCGGCATGCAGCGCGATGGCGACCACCACCAACCAGACGACGCCGGCACCGATCGCCATCAGCCAGAACAGGCGGGCGATGGTGGCCGCTTCGACGCCGGCGGGGTCGAGTGTCGAGGAGGCGCCGCCGCAGCCGGTCAGGACGACCAACGCAACGCCGCCCGCACAAAAGCGGTGCGTTATCCGTCGCATCCGAAGCCGGGCCGTGTCGGCTGTGGTTTCGCGCGGTGGCATCGCGAGTGCATGTTCCTTCGACGGAGACCCCGTCGAGGAGCCTGCCGTGGGGGGTCGAAACGGGTCGTGAAGGTTTGACGGTGGGCTATTGGGGTGGGTTACGGGGAAGCGTGTCGATCGACAGACGAGGGGTCAGAGAGTCGCGACTTACGTCGCTCCTACAAGGTGCCGGAAGTGGCTGGTATGCCGTGCATCAACGCCATACACCACACGCGCGACGCGGGGTCTTGGCTGGGGCGGGCCGAAGCGGCCATGGATGGCCGCGGCCGGTGAGTCGGCCAAGGATGGTCGACCGAACCGGTCGGCCCGCCCCGGCCAAGGCCCCGCCTCCCTCCGAAGCCGACACAAACAACAACGGCCCGGAAATTCCGGGCCGTTGCATGGATCGCGAGATCAGTCGGGGACTAGATCGCGTAGTACATCTGGTACTCAAGCGGATGCGTCGCGGCGCGGAACGCGGTGACTTCCTTCATCTTCAGACCGATGTAGGCGTCGATGAAGTCGTCGGTGAACACGCCGCCGGCCTTGAGGAAGTCGCGGTCCGCATCCAGTGCTTCCAGCGCCTGGTCGAGGCTGTGGCAAACGGTCGGGATGTTCTTCTCTTCTTCCGGCGGCAGGTCGTACAGGTCCTTGTCGGACGGCGCGCCCGGGTCGATCTGGTTCTTGATGCCGTCGAGGCCGGCCATCATCAACGCGGCGAAGATCAGGTAGCCGGAGTTCATCGGGTCCGGGAAGCGGAACTCGATGCGGCGCGCCTTCGGGTTGGAGACGTACGGGATGCGGCAGCTCGCGGAGCGGTTGGAGGCCGAGTACGCCAACATCACCGGCGCCTCGAAGCCGGGCACCAGCCGCTTGTAGGAGTTGGTGCTGGAGTTGGCGAAGGCGTTGATCGCGCGCGCGTGTTTGAACACGCCGCCGATGTACCACAGCGCCATCTGGCTCAGGCCGCCGTAGCCGTCGCCGGAGAACAGGTTGACCCCGCCCTTGGCCAGCGACTGGTGCACGTGCATGCCGCTGCCGTTGTCACCGACGAGGGGTTTCGGCATGAAAGTCGCGGTCTTGCCGTTGCGGTGGGCGACGTTCTTGATGACGTACTTCATCGTCAGCAGCTCGTCGGCCTTCTTGGTCAGCGAGTTGAACTTGGTGCCGATCTCGCACTGGCCGGCGTTGGCGACCTCGTGGTGGTGGACCTCGACTTCGATGCCGACCGCTTCCAGCGTCTTGCACATCTCGGCGCGGATGTCGTGCAGCGAATCCAGCGGCGCGACCGGGAAGTAGCCGCCCTTCACGCCCGGGCGGTAGCCGGTGTTGCCGCCTTCGTACTCGCGGCCGGAGTTCCACGCCGCCTCCTCGGAATCGACGTGGTAGAAGGTGTGGCCCATGTCGTTGGCGTAGCGAACCGAGTCGAAGATGAAGAACTCGGGCTCGGGGCCGAAGAACGCCTGCTCGGCGATGCCGCTGGACTTGAGGTAGGCCTCGGCGCGCTTGGCGATGCCGCGCGGGTCGCGGGTGTAGGCCTGCATCGTGGTCGGGTCGAGGATGTCGCAGACCAGGATCAGGGTCGGGTCGGCGGTGAACGGGTCCAGGATCGCGGTCGAGGGGTCGGGCAGCAGCACCATGTCGGACTGGTGGATCCCGCGCCAGCCGCCGATCGAGCTGCCGTCGAACATCTTGCCGTCCTCGAACAGCGCCGGCTCGACGATCGAGGCCGGGAAGGTCACGTGGTGCTGCACGCCGCGCATGTCGGCAAAGCGCAGGTCGACGAATTCGACCTTGTGGTCGCGGATGAGTTTTTCGACGTTCTCGATGGACATGGCGGGCTCGCTGGCGGGAAGGAAGGACACTGCTTTGCTTCAGAGCAAGCGTCGTGCCAAGTTTCATCGAACACAAGCTGTTGATTTTACTCGACCCGCTGGGATCTGGTTGAGATAATTGCCCTCTGTTGGTGCGACGGACCCGTGGTCGCACCATTCCGGTGCGAGCCGGTGACCGGGTATTCTGCGCCAACGACTCCCGCACCTGTCCCCATCCGGCCCCGTCTCCATGACCGACCTGCTCGCCGCGCTGTTGCTCGGCATCATCGAAGGCATCACCGAATTCCTGCCGATTTCCAGCACCGGGCACCTGCTGATCGCCCAGCACTGGCTCGGTGCGCGCAGCGCGCTGTTCAACATCGCGATCCAGGCCGGCGCGATCGGCGCGGTGGTGCTGATCTACCGCAAGCGGTTGTGGGGCATGGCGGTCGCGTTCGCCGGCCACGACGCGCCGGCGGAGTACGACCCGCTGGGGATCACCGCGACGCCGGCGCAATCGCGCGACTACGCGTTCAAGCTGCTGGCGGCGTTTGCGGTGACCGCGGTGGGCGGCCTGTTGGTCAAGGCGCTGGGCTGGGAGTTGCCGACCGCGATCGCGCCGATCGCGTGGGCGCTGGTGATCGGCGCGGTATGGATGCTGGTCGCCGAACACTTGGCCGCGCGCCGTGCGGAAAAGCTCGGCGAGCGCACCGCGATCAGCTGGACGGTGGCGGTGCTGGTCGGCATCGCGCAGGTCGTGGCCGGGGTGTTCCCCGGCACCTCGCGCTCGGCCGCGACGATCTTCGTGGCGCTGCTGGCGGGCACCACCAACCGCGCCGCGGCGACCGAATTCGCGTTCCTGGTCGGCATCCCGACGATGTTCGCCGCGACCGGTTACGAGGTGCTGGAGCTTTACCTCGACGGCGGCCTCGGCACGGTCGACTGGACCGAGTTGTCGGTGGCGTTCGTGGCCTCCGCGGTGACCGCGTTCATCGCGGTGAAGTGGCTGCTGCGCTACATCCAGAGCCATCGCTTCACCGCGTTCGCGGTGTACCGGCTGGCGCTGGGGTTGGCGTTGCTGCTGTGGTTGCCGGCCGGCAACTGAGGCGTAACCCCATCTGCACGGTTGGTGCGTTTCCATGGGTTTCCCGGATTCCATGGACATTTGCCCGATGAACATCCACCGCACCTCCAGCGCCACGCTGGCCCTGTTGCTGCCGCTGGCGCTTGCCGCCTGCGCGGGCGGCGACCGCACACCGACGTCCGAGCCAACGGCACGGATGCCGCCACCGGCGAGTAACGACACCGCCGGTCCCGGTCCGGGGTCCCACATGCTCGGCGGCCAGAAGTGGCACCTGAGCGCGGCGACCGACGCCGACGGCCAGCGCATCGACGCGCTGTTCCCGGCCGATGACCGGCCGCTCACGCTGGAGTTCAAGGACCGCAATGTCGGCGTGTCCGGCGGCTGCAACCGGATTGGCGGCAGCTACGAGGTCGATGCGCAGGGCCGGCTGCAGGTCGGCCGGTTGAACTCGACGATGATGGCCTGCGACGAGGCGCTGATGCAGGCCGACCAGGCGATCAGCGCGCTTCTGGCGCAGCCGCTGCTGCCGCGGATCGAGGAGACCGCACCTCCGCGGCTGAAGCTGGAGTCGGCCGATGGCGGCAGCTCGACCTGGATCGGCGAGGCCACCGCCGAGACGCGTTATGGCGGCCCCGGCGAGACCGTGTTCCTGGAGGTCGCGCCGCAACGCGTCGCCTGCAACCACCCGCTGATCCCCGACCACCAGTGTTTGCAGGTGCGCGAGATCCGCTACGGCGACAACGGCGTCAAGCAGTCGCCACCGGGCGAGTGGCAACCGCTGTACGAGGAGATCGAGGGCTTCGAGTTCGTCGCCGGCGAGCGCAAGGTGTTGCGGTTGAAGAAGTTCAAGCGTGATCCCGCGCCGGCGGATGCCTCGTCGATCGCCTACGTGCTCGACATGGTGGTCGAGTCGGAGATCGCGCCGGCGGAATGAGGCGCGCGTCGCGTCGCCGCTGGACCGGCACGCCGGCTCAGCGTGCGACTGCCGGATGCAGCGAGTAGGTGCCGTGCACCAGCGCTTCGGCGAGCACGTGGCCATGGATCGCGCGCATCACGTCGGCGGCGGTGAAGCGGTCCGGCACGTCGAGACGGTCGACGTCGAGCGCGAACAGCCGGAAGAAGTAGCGGTGCTCGCGCAGGTCGTTGGGCGGCGGGAACGGGCCATCGAAGCCGAACCAGTCGCCTGCCAGCGCGTCATCGCCGGCGAACCATCCGGTGTAGTCGTTCAGTCCCTGTCGCGCACCGGCCGGGCCGGCGGGGTCGCGCTTGCCGTGTTTGGTGACGCCGTCGCTGCAGCTGCCGGCCGGAATCGTGCGCAGGTCGGCGGGGAGGTCGACCATCGCCCAGTGGCAGAACTCGGTGCGCGGCTGCGACACCGGGATCTCGACGCCGTCCTTGTTGACCATCTCGGCGACGGTCGGCGCGTCGGTGTCGACGCACAGCAGAGCGAACGAGCGGGTGCCGGCGGGCACGTCGTCCCAGACCAGCTGCGGATTGCGGTTGCGGCCGAAGCCGACCGCGCCGTCCGCATCGCGCACGCCGAGCGCGAACTCGGCCGGGATCGCGCCGCGGTGATCGAAACTGTCGCTGTGGATGCGCATCGGGAGGCTCCGTGTGGGATCCACGGAGTCTGCCAGATGCGGGGTTGGCGTCGCAGCGGATGCCCGAGCCGCCTTATGCCGCTTCCCTGCAGGAGCGACGTCAGTCGCGATTTCACTGATACCCGGGATCGCCGTGCATTCGCGACTTACGTCGCTCCTACACAGGGCAAACGCGCGGTGCCCGGGTGGCATCAGTCCTCGGCGTAGCCCAGCCGGCGCGCGACCGGTGCCAGCAATTTGAACGCTTCGCCCAGCGGCTCGGCGAAGGCACGCCAGTGGCCGGCGGGGAAGCGGCTGGGGCCCATGGCCTGGGGCGGAGGGGCAGGCAGGCGGGTCTGCAGGGCGCCGGCAAGCGCGGTGGCGATCGCGGCGGGATCCTCGGCAATGCCGTCCATCCGCAGCAGGCGGTGCGGCAGCAGGTCGTGTTCGTGCAGGTCGGCGACCTGGCCCAGCACCTGCGCCAGCCACTGCGCGCCGGCTTCCGGGGTCTCCAGCGCGAACGGCGCCGGGGCGCCGAACGCGAGCCAGTCCAGCAGCATGTCGCGTGGGTCGCGCAGCACCACCAGCAGCAGTGCCTCGGGCAGGTGCGGACGCAGCGCGAGCAGTGCGGCGTTGTCCCACCACAGCAGCCAGTCGAACACCTGGCCGTCCTTGACCCCGCGCGCGGGCAGCGCCGCGCGCCATTCGGCGACCAGCGCGGCCGGGTCGGCGGAACCACCGGCCAGCGCGTCGATGGTCAGGTAGCGCTGGAACAGGTCGACCGGCGGCTGCGCGCCAAAACGATCGGCCCGCACCGGGGCACCGGCGTTTGCGAGGGTGGCGGCGACACGCTCGACCAGCGAGCCCGGCGCGCCCCACAACAGCACCACTGCGGCGGCAGGCTGGTCGAGCACGGCCTGTTCCGGCCACTCCTTGCGCGGCGCGCTGGGTTGCGGCAACGGCAGCCGCTGCGGCACCACTTCGGCGTGCAACTCGGCCCAGGTCGCGGCGGCCGCGTCGGGCTGGCCGGCAATGTCGAGGGTGCGGCCCATCAGTTGGCGCAGGTTGCGTTTGGCCGCCTCGCCATCGGCGCCCGCCAGCAGCCGCTCGACATGGTTGATCGCCTCGTCGGGATCACGCTTGAGTTCGGCATCGATGACGCGCAGCTCGGCGCGGGCGTGGCCGGGTTGCAGCTCGAGTATCCGGCGCGCCACCGCCTCGGCCTGGTCGGCCTCGTCGTGGGCATCGTGCAGGGCGATCTGAGCCTCAAGCGCCGGCACGAAACCGGGCATCGCTTCCTGCCAGCGCGCGAGCACGGCGCGGGCGCCGTCGCCGGCGAACTCCTCGAACGCCAGCCGCGCGTGCCACAGGGCAACGGCCTGCGGATGCGCGGCGAGCAACTGGTCCAGGCGGCCGCGCGCGCCGTCGGTGTCGTTGAGCCGCTGCCAGGCCTCGACCAGCGCCGCGACCGCGCGGCGGTCATCGGGCTGGGCCGTGACGGCATCGACCAGCAGGTCGCGGGCCTGCTCGTTGCGGCCGGCCTGCAGTTGCATTTCGCCGACGGTGCGGCGCAGCGCCGCGGTCGCGGCGGGATTGTCGAGCAGCGGCGCGAGTTCGTCGGCGGCCTCGCCGGGGCGGCCCTGCCGGCGCAACAGGTCGGCGATCAGCGCGCGCAGCGACAGCGAGTCCGGCTGGCCTTCGAGCAACTTGCGGAACGCCTGCTCGGCGAACGCGAGGTGGCCCTTGGCGAGATACGCAAAGCCCAGCGCATGGCGCAGGGTCGGCTCGCCGGGGAAACGCTCGGAGGCTTGGCTGAGGATCGCCAGCGCGCGGTCCGCGTCGCCGCGACGCAGCGCGAGGGTGCCTTCCAGCGCGGCGACCTGCGGGTGTTCCGGGGCAATCCGGGCACCGGTGCGGGTCAGCCGCTCGGCTTCGTCGAGCTCACCGCGACCCAGCGCGAGCTGGGCCTGAACGATGTACGCGGGGAACTGGTTGGGGTCGAGCCCGATGCTGCGGGCGAGCGCGGCCTCGGCCTCGTCGAGCTGACGCTCTTTCAACAACAGGCCGGCGCGTTCGAGGTGCAGGTTGGCGTCGTCCGGCGCCAGCGCAATGGCGTGGTCGATCGCCGCGATCGCGCCTTCACGGTCGCCCGACAACCGCAGCGCGCTGGCCAGCAGGCGTTGCGAAGTCGGGTCCTGCGGCTCGGCGGCAACGGCCTCGCGGGCGGCGGCCAGGGCCTCGTCGGCAGCGCCGCGGCGCAGGGCGTCGATGATCGGTTCGTGCATGGAAAGCTCGGGGTTCGATGACAGCCCGCGATTGTAGCCGTTGCCTGCCGGTCGACTCGTTCACCGTTACCGTGCTTCGGTATGATCGCGATGATGAATGCGCCGCTGGCACGTAGTTTCCGCTATCTCTACCGCGTGCCGATGCTGGCCTGGCACCTGCTGGTCGACCTGCCGGTGGTGTTGCTGCTGATGCCGCTGTCGCACGGCCGGGTGATCGACGGTGAACGTGTCGACCATCGCCTGGTGCGGGCCTGGTCGGCCGGGTTGATGCGGGTGTTCGGCTTCCGCATGCAGCGCTTCGGCACGCCGTTGCCGGGCGCGGCGATGTTCGTCGCCAACCATGTCAGCTGGATCGACATCGAGGCGCTGCACAGCCAGCGGATGATGGGTTTCGTCGCCAAGCGCGAGATCCAGGGCTGGCCGGTGGTCGGCTGGATGGCCGGGCGCGCCGAGACCATCTTCCATGCGCGCGGCAGCACCGAGTCGCTGGGCGGGGTGCTGCACGAGATGCTGGGGCGGCTGCGCAACGGCCGCTCGGTCGGGGTGTTCCCCGAGGGCGGCACCCGCGGCGGTCGCGAGATCGGGCCGTTCCACGCGCGGATCTTCCTGGCTTCGGTCGAGGCCGGCGTGCCGGTGCAACCGGTGGCGCTGCGCTATGGCGCGGGCGGCTCGGCGCAGACGGTGGTCGCGTTCGCGCGCGGCGAGGGATTCCTCGGCAACTTCGTGCGCCTGCTCGGCGAACCGGCGCGGGTGGCGGAAGTGCATTTCCTCGAACCGATCGCCCCGGGCGAGGCCGAGGGCCGTCGCCGCATCGCCGAACTCGCGCGCGAGCGGATCATCGCCGCGATGGCGCGGTGATGGCGGACGCGAGCGACTTCCGCCCGCCGCGCTGGCTGCGCAACGCCCACCTGCAATCGGCGCTCGGTTCCAGCAATGCGCGACGGCGCATCGGCCAGGCCCGGCTCGCGGCCAGCGGTGCGGTGACGACCGAACACCTGGTCGACGGCGGCGACGGGGTTCGCCTGCAGGGGCTGCACAGCGCGCGACCGGATGTCGCCGCGCCGCGTGGGCTGGCCCTGCTGCTGCACGGCTGGGAAGGCAGCGTCGAATCAAGCTACATGCGGCTGACCGCGGCGCAGCTGCTGGCGGACGGCTTCGAGGTGTTCCGGCTCAATTTCCGCGACCACGGCGACACCCACCACCTCAACGAGGAGATCTTCCACTCGTGCCGGATCGACGAGGTGGTGCTGGCGGCGAAGGACGTCGCCCGGCGCTTCCCGTTGCGACCGATGGTGGTGGCCGGCTACTCGCTGGGCGGCAACTTCGCGCTACGGCTGGCGTTGCGCGCGCCGGCCGCGGGCCTGCAGCTGGCGCACGTCGCCGCAGTCTGCCCGGTGCTCGACCCGGCGCGGACGATGGACGCGATGGAAGCCGGGCTGCCGTTCTACCTGTGGCACTTCGAGCGCAAGTGGCGCAGCTCGCTGGCGCGCAAGCGCGCGCTGTTCCCGCAGCGGCACGACTTCGACGACCGCGTGCTCGGCCAGCGCATGCGGCCGCTGACCCAATGGCTGGTCGAGCGCCAGACCGACTTCGGCACCCTCGAGCGCTACTTCGACGGCTACACCATCGGCGGCGACCGGCTGGCCAACCTGCAGGTCCCGGCCAGCATCCTGACCGCGGTCGACGACCCGGTGATCCCGTTCGCCGATTTCGAACGCCTGCAACTGCCAGCCAGCGCGCGGCTGGAGGTCTCGCCATGGGGCGGCCACTGCGGCTTCATCGAGAACGCCCGGCTGGACGGCTACGCGGAACGCTGGATCGCCCGCCAGCTCGCTACCGCGATTGACATGACGCCCCTGTAGGAGCGGCTTCAGCCGCGATCGGACAATCGTTCGCCCGCACCCACTCCCGATCGCGGCTGAAGCCGCTCCTACAAGAGCGCGGGCCATTCGCGGACGATTGCGGCCTCAGCGCGCGCTGATCACCGCCAACGTCAGCCGCGAGATGCACACCAGCTCGCCGGCCTCGTCCTCGATCCGGATTTCCCAGACCTGGGTGCGGCCGCCGACGTGCGCCGGCCGCGCGGTGCCGATGACGTTGCCGCTGCGCACGGCGCGCACGTGGTTGGCGTTGATCTCGATGCCGACGCAGACCCTGCCTTCGGGCACGCACAGGTTGCCGGCACTGCTGCCGAGGGTTTCGGCCAGCAGCACCGAGGCGCCGCCGTGCAGCAGGCCGTAAGGCTGGCGGGTGCGCTCGTCGACCGGCATGGTGCCGCGTACGAAATCGTGGCCGATCTCGGTGAACACGATGCCCAGCGGCTCCATCGCGGTGCCGCGCGAAAGCTCGTTGAGGCGCTCGACGCTGGTGTCGCGACGGAACGGCGAGGGAACGGTGGCGGCGGGTTCATTCATCCGGCCACGATAGCCGAGCAGGCGGCGCGCGGCGAACCGCGGCGCGCCTTCAGTAGGGGTATGGCAACGCCGACAACCGGCGGATGTCCCGGCACATGTCCCACAGCAACGCGCGGTCGGCGGCATCGGCGAGGCTGAACTCGCGAAACGTGCGCTCCTCGTCCGGGTGGAGGTTGCGCGGGACACCGAGGTCGACCACCCGGGCGACGCCGTCCTCGTAGACCAGTACCTCGGGCCGCGCGTCGCTGCTGTTGACGTCCACCGCGCGCACCCGGCCACCGTGGAGGCTTTGGATCCGCTCGACCAGCGTGTGTGCGACCACGATTTCGCTGGCGTCGAAGTGTTCCAGCGCGAGTTGTACGTCGGCGGAGGTGGCCGCCGGATAGCGCCCGTCGAGCCCGCGGAAGTAGCCGCGGTACTGGGTGACCCCGGCCGGCCCGAGTACCGCGTCGAGGCCGGCCGTCCGCGGCGGCGCGGTCGCCGGCCGCGTCCAGTACGCGCGCATCGCGGCATTGAGCTGTTCGACCGACAACCCGGAACGCACGACCGCCGGGCCGACCCCACCGTGCACGAACAGCACCGAACCCAGCTTCAGTGCGACCGGCTGCCGGCGCAGCCAATGGCCGATCACGGTGTCGTCGGCGAATGCCTGTCGATAGCCACCCATCATGTTCAACGCATGCAGGTGGTCCGGATGGGCGCGGGTGGGATTGGTGCGCAGCAGGTACTGCTCGTGGTTGCCGAGCAGCACGTGCACCGCGCCGCCTGCCGCATCCGCCTGCACGGCAAGGCCATGCAGGCGCCAGAGCACGGCGAAGACGTCGCGACCGCGATCGACCGAATCACCCAGGACCACCAGGTGGCCGCTGCCGTAATCCCAGTCGCCGGCGGCGTCGACGATGCCGAGTTTGCGCAGCGATTTGTCGAGGAATGCGGCGTTGCCTTCCAGGTCGCTGAGCACCGCCACCCGGCCGGGCATCGGCGCCACGGCGGCCGCTACGCCCGGATCGCCCAGCACGAAGGAATGCCGCTGGCCCGCGCAGTCGATCCGAAGCCGGTCGCTGCGGACGCGCGCCTGTCCGACCTCGTCCTCGCAGAACCACGTGGCCGACCACGTACCGTTGCCGTCGCGTCGGACGACCGGTCCGTCGAGCAGGCCAGGCAGAACCACCTGCCGTCCGGTGGCGGAGTACAGCGGAAACGCGACATCCCCCACGCCGAGCGGGACCCGGAACCGGGTGGGTGAGCCGCGGGTGGTGGTCTCGACGGTGGCGCACGAGAGCAGGATCAACAACGCGATGGCGCCCACCGCGGCGAGCAGGGAAACCAGCAACAGCGTGCGTTTGACTATCCGTGGCATGCGACGGTGCTCCTTGCGGAAAAAGAGCCCGGGACCGGCCCGCTGACAGGGGAGACGTCAGCGGGTCGATCCCGGGGCTTGCGGCGCGGTCCTGCGGGTCACTGGCGGCGCGGGTGGAGCGGGATCCCCCCGGATCGCTCAGACGCAGCGGAACAGCGGGACGACGTTGTGGGACACGTAGCTGCGGTTGCTGGCATAGCCGCTGCTGGTGCCGTAGCCGACGCCGAAGGCACGCTCGCGGTGCGGTGGACGCGACGGGGTATTGGCGGCGGCGGGACGGCTGGCGTTCGCGCTCGGGTTGAAGCTCGGGGTCGACGGGTTGGTGGTGGCGAAGCGGTAGGCGTTCATGGCGTTTTTCCTTGCGGTCGGGGGAGTTGGTGACTCGGTGTGTTGGTAAAGTACAACACCACCGTTGTAGTACCATGTGCCGGAAGTCACCCCACCGAAGACAGGGGTCGAACGGGTGGTCTTCCCGGGTCACGGGAGCTGGGATGGCCAATGCGGCCGCAGGGTTGCGGTGACTGACGGCAGGGGCGGCGCCAGTCGCGGACTGGGCGCCGGGGCCGGCTACAGGATCGGGGCGAGGCCGGCGCCGAAGGCGGTGAACAGCCGGGTCGGCAGGCCCTTGGCCGCCATGTTGACGCCCGGGAAGTCGCCGACCGGGCGGTAGCAGTCGCGGAAGCCCGGGTCGTCCGGCGGCAGCGGCTCGGGGCACCCGGGCCCGGGTACGTACTCGTAGCTGGTGGCGTAGCGCACCGGCCACAGGTCGAAGATCGGCAGGTACTCGGAGGCCTTGGCCAGCGAGTACTCCAGCCCCCACAGCACCGGCGCCTTGTCGCGCGGCGCGATCACCCAGGAGTTGGCCGGGCTGATGTCGCGGCGGATGCTGGCCTCGAGCGCCTGCGCAAAGGCTTCGTCCTCGATCACCAGCGCGCTCTCGGTGTTGTAGTGGTCGCCGCGCGGGTCGAAGTTGTGGGTGCCGACCACGCCGATCCGGCCGTCGATCACCAGCGACTTGGCGTGCATGCCGATGCGCACGCCGGCGCGCTTGAGCGGCACCGGTTCGTTGGCCTGGCGGCGCAGGTAGCGGGTGGCGCCGTACTCCGGCCGCAGCGGCTGGCGGTAGCGCGCGGTGCGCAACACGCTGTCGCGATCGGGCGGCCGGGTCGCGATGGGCTCGGGGTTCGGCTGGTACTCGGGCACGGTCGCGCCGGTCGCGGCCAGGTCGATCGGCGCGTCCTCCGGGAACGGCTTGTACTCGTAGATGTTGAAACCGAAGTCGCGCAGGTAGCGGCGCTTGTACTTGTACGACAGCGCGTAGGCGATGAACGCGTCGGTCGCGGCGAGACTATTCGTCGAGACCACGATCCGTGGCGGGTCGGGACGCTCCTGCAACTGCTCGAACATCTCCTGCGCGGCGTCCGACAGCACCAGGTACGGCGTCTGCAGCAGCACCTCCTCGCGCGCCGACTCGATCAGCGCGCGCAGCGAACCCGAAGCGTGCGCGACCCGTGCCGGGTCCTCGCGGCGGTGCTTGGCCGGGCTGTCGGATATGAAGCGGACCTCGCCGACGGCCAGCGCCCTGTCGGCCAGCAGTTCCTGTACCAGTGCGCTGTCGGCCGCGCGCGCGCGCATCTCGGCGGCACGTTCGGGGCGTTCGAACACGTGCGGCGGCAACACCGGCACGCCGTTGTCGAGGATCGACTGGCCGACATCCACCAGCCGCGCCGGCGGCACGCTGAGCCGGTCGGACCAGAACATGTCGAAGTCGGCGCGCATCTCGCGCGCGACCGGGCCGGCGGCGAGCACGTCGCGGTCGCGGAAGTTGTACTCGTCGTCCCAGTCGTAATAGTCGTCCTGGTAGTTGCGCCCGCCGATGATGCCGACCGCGCCGTCGACCAGCAGCAGTTTGGTGTGCATGCGCTGGTTGAGCTGGCGCCAGCAGCAGGCGGCCGCCAGCAGGTACTGCGGATAACTGATCCGCGCGCGGTTCAGCACCGGGTTGTAGAGCCGGACCCGGAAGTTGACGTGGCTGCCGGCCAGCGCCGCCAGGGTATCGATGTGCTTCAGCGCCGCCAGCTGGTCCATCAGCAGCCGCACCTGCACCCCGCGGCGCGCGGCGACGAGCAGTTCGTCGAGGATCAGTCGGCCGGCGTCGTCCTCGTCGAAGATGTAGGTCTGCAGGTCGATCGAGGTGGTCGCGCTGCGGATCAGGTTGACCCGCGCCAGCAGCGCGTTGGTGCCGTGGTCGAGGATCAGCGCGTAGTGCCGCGGCTGCTCCGGGGTCGATTCGGCGAAGGCCTGGCCGGCCAGGTGGTGCAGCGGCGAAGGCTGCGCGCAGGTGTCGGCGGCGTCGCAGCTCAGTTCGGTCGAGCGCGATGCCTCGGCGAGTGCGACCGCGCGGCTGGCTTCCTGCGGCGACAGCGTCGCGCAGGCCGACAGCGTCAGCGCCAGCCACGCGACCGCCAGCCGCAGCAGCGGAGGGAGTGGACCGGCGTGCTTCATCGCGGTGCGTCCTGCAGCCGCACGCGCATGTCGAAGCTGACCTTGTCGGTCAGCGCCAGGCGCCAGTGGTCGAGGCCGTAGTCGTCGCGGTCGACGCTGCCACTGGCGACCACGTCGCAATCGCGGCCGGGGCGCGCGCAGGTGGCCGGGGCGACCACGAAGGTCTCGATCCGGCTGACTCCGTGCATGCTCAACCGCCCGCGCAGCTTGCCGCCGTCGTGGGCCAGCTCGGCCGGGTGCGGTTCGGAGACGAACTCGATCACCGGGTAGTTGGCGGCGTCGAAGAAGCGCTCGCCACGGGCGAGTTCCGCGTAGCGCTCCGAGCCTTCGACCTCGACCGCGGCCGTCATCAGCCGGATCCGGACCTGGTGGCGGCCGTCGGGCAGGATCTCCAGCGCGCCGTCATGGTTCGGGAACCGGCCGTCGACGCGCTGGCCCCAGCGGGTGCGCAGCTCGAAGCCGAAGCGGGTGTGGACGGGATCGAAGCCGATCGAATCGCCGGGACGGAAATCCGGCGCCGCGAACGGCATCGACGCGGGCGCCGCGGCGAACGCCGGCCATGCCAGCGCTCCCACGACCCCCCAGGCAAGCCAGTGCTGCTTGAACGTCACGGCCACCAGAACGCGCTGAGCCGGGCCACGCCCGGTTCCAGCGGGACATCACGGGGCATGCTCAGCACCGCGACCCCGCACGGCGGCATGCCGCGGTAGTCGCCCGACTGGCCGCTGTGCAGCAGCGCCGCCAGTTGCTCCATCCCGGGGTTGTGGCCGACCAGCATCAGGCGGTCGACGTCGGCATGGCGGTCTGCCAGCGCGATCAGCGCGCCGGGGTCGGCTTCGTAGATGCTGTCGTCGACCTTCTGCTCGACGTAGCCGATCGCGCCCATCACCGCTTCCAGGGTCTCGCGGGTGCGTCGCGACGGCGAGCACAGCACGCAGTCGGGCACCAGCTTCTGTTCCACCAGCCATTTGCCGGCGGCCTCGGCCTCGGCCTGGCCCTCCGCCGAGAGCGGGCGGTCGAGATCGGCCTGACCGGCGGTGGCGGATTCGGCGTGGGCGTGGCGGAGCAGGATCAGTTCGCGCATGGGGACCTCGGTGGAGTGGGCTGGCGTCGGGTTCCGGGTGGTTGTCGCATCAAGTCTTCTTCAGCCTGCTTTCTTCAACCAGCGCAGCAGCGGCTGCCAGTCCGCCTGGTGCTCGCGCACCTGCGCCGAATGGTAGTCGAACAGGCTCTTGCCGATGCCGCACAGGAACACGTAGGCCTGGCTGTCGCGCAATTGCGCAACCACCGGGTACGGCCATTGCGTGAACAGCTCCACCGCCTGCTGCGAGGCGTTGGTCCACGGCTTCAGTTTGTTGGCGACCAGCCCCACCTGCAGGTCACCGCGACGCACCCGCGGGTGCCTGGCGAGGGTGTCGAGGAAGGCGACGCTGGCCTCGATGTCGAACGTCGACGGCAGCACCGGCACCACCACCGCGTTGGCGGCGGCGAGGAACGGCTCGAGGTCGCGCGCCATCGCGCCGGCGGCGGCGTCGATCACGACGTAGCCGGTATCTCCCGGCAACTGGCTGCGCCAGCGCGGCGCGGTGCCGTCGAGCGGCAGCACCGCACTCTCCAGCCCCGCACGCCGCTGCGCCCAGCGCGTCGACGAGCCCTGCGGGTCGGCATCGACCAGCACGGTGTTGAGGCCGTCTAGGGCCGCCTGCGCGGCGAGGTGGGTGGCGATCGTGGTCTTGCCCACGCCGCCCTTGGAACTGGCTACCAGCACGGTCTTCATCGACACCCCCTGTCCGGATAGTGATCAGGCTTGTTGATGCAGCTGAAGCCGCAGCGTACACCGCGGCGCGGTGATGGGGCGATCAACTGGCCGGAACGGTTCGACCTATGGATAGCGCTCGGCGACGTACAGGCGCAGGCGGCCGGCTGCGGTGTGGAGGTCGGCGGCCAGTGGGGCAAGGTGGGCACCGGGATCGTCGCGGGCGACGGCCTCCAGCGCCTCGGCGGCTTCGGCCAGTCCGGCTGCGCCGACCAGTCGTGCAGCCCCCTTGATCTTGTGCGCCTGCCGCGCCAGCGCCGGGGCATCGCCGGCAGCGACGGCACGGTCGAGGCCGGCGAGGTCGCCGGTGGTGCTGTCGAGGAAGTCGGCCAGCAACAGTCGTGCCTCCGCCGGGTCGCCGCCGGTCAGGCCATCGAGGGTCACGCCGTCCAGCGGCGGCGGGTCGTCGGCCAGTTGCGGCAGGCCAGGCATCGGCGCCAGTTCGGCTCCACCGGCCCCGGCAGGTGCCAACGCGGAAGCGGGGTCGGTCGCCTCGTCGCGCGTCTGCGGCAGCCAGCGTTGCAGGCAGGCCTGCAGCACCGGAACCGAAACCGGCTTGGCGAGGTAATCGTCCATGCCGGCACCGAGGCAGCGCTCGGCTTCGCCTTTCAGTGCCGACGCGGTCAGCGCGACGATCGGGGTGCGGGCGAGGTCGCCGCGGGCTTCCTCCTCGCGGATCGCCCGGGCCAGCTGGTAGCCATCCAGCCCGGGCATGTGCACGTCCGACAAGACCAGGCCGTAGCGACCGGTGCGCCAGCGCTGCAGCCCTTCGTTGCCGTCCTCGGCGGACTCGCTGGCGTAGCCGGCCAGGGCCAGCTGGCGGGCGATCACCAGCCGGTTGGTCGGATGGTCGTCGACCAGCAGCACCAGGCTGCCCTCGCGCTCGGCCTGGGCGACGCCGGGCAGGCGGCGCGGTGCGAACGCGACCGGCGCGGCCTCGGCGTGGGCGTCGACGGCCACGTCCTCGGCGGGCGCCTGCGGCAGCACCAGTTCCAGCCGCATCGTGGTGCCCTGCCCCGGGGTGCTGTCCATCCGCACTTCGCCATCCATCAGCTCGGCCAGCCGGCGGCAGATCACCAGCCCGAGGCCGGTGCCGCCGAAGCGCCGGGTGGTGTCGCCCTCGGCCTGGCTGAAGGGCTGGAACAACTGGGCCTGCGCCTCGGCGCTGACGCCGATGCCGGTGTCCGCGACACTGAAGGTCACGCGGTCACGCACCGGCTCACCGACCCCAGCGGCATCGGGCTGACCCTGTGATTCCAGCGCAACACGCACGTGTCCGTGGGCGGTGAACTTGATCGCGTTCGACAGGAAGTTGCCGAGTATCTGGCGCAGCCGCAACGGGTCGGCGAAGTGCGCTTCGGCGACGCGCGGGTCGATGCTGCATTCGAGCGCCAGGCCCTTGCTGGACGCCGCGCCGGAATAGTTGGCGACGGTGCTGCGCACCAGTGCCGCCAGCCGCACCGGTTCGGGCGCCAGTTCGAGCCGGCCGGCCTCGATCTTGGAGAAGTCGAGGATGTCGCCGATGATCTGCAGCAGCGACTGCGAAGAGTGCTGGATGATGTTCAGCGCGTGGCGCTGGTCGGGGTCCAGCCGGGTGTGGGCGAGTACCTCGATCATGCCGGTGACGCCGATCATCGGGGTGCGGATCTCGTGGCTCATCGAGGCCAGGAAATTCGACTTGGCGTGGTTGGCGGCCTGCGCGCGGGCCTCGCTCTCGCGCAATTCATCCTGCAGCCGCGCGTTGGCCACGAGGGTCGCCTCGTTGCGGGCGAGCTGGTCGATCAGTTCGGTCTCGAAATCGAGCACGTCGGTGCGCATCTCGGTGAAGGCGTCCATCACCGTCGCCAGTTCGCCGCGCGGCTGGTGGCGCGGCTGCGCGGTGTAATCGTGCGCACGCATCCGGCGGGCCAGGAAGGTCAGGCTCTCGATGCCGCGATAGGCGTTGCGCAGCACCACCCGGCCGATCATCGCGACCGCCAGCAACGCCAGCAACGACAGGCCGACGCGCAACAGGCTGGTGGTGCGGTTGCGCGCGAGGTCGTCGCGCACCAGCGCTTCGGCCTCGACCATCGCCAGGTCCGAGAGCGTCTGGATCCGCACCGTGACCGGGTCGATCGCGGGATACAGCCCGGTATCGGCGAAGCGCGCCAGCGCGTCGGAGTCGCGGCGCAGCAGGATCCCGCGCAGCCGTGCGGTGGCGGCATCGGCGTCGACCCGGGCGTGCCGGACCTCGTCGTACAGGCGCTGCTGCGCCGGGGCCCGCGCCATCGCCGACAACGCCGTCCAGTTGCGCTCGACCCGCTCGCGCGCGGCATCGATCGTGCTGACGCCCTCGTCCCACGGCAGCAGGCCGTTGCGGACGCGGAACGTGGTGTCGACCACCACCAGCCCGTAGCCGTCGGACACCGCCTTGAGCCGGCGCATGCGCTGCAGCGAGTCGTCCTTCAGCGCCAGCAGTGATTGCCGCGCCTGGTGCTGGGCGATCTCGTCGATCACCAGTACGGTCATCCCGGCCAGCAGGAACAACCCGAACAACGCCCACAACTGGTGGCGGATGCTCAGGCTCGACAGCCGTTCGCCCAGCCCCGCACGCCACGACCTGGCTGTCGGAGCGGCGGCCACCGGCTCAGTGCCCCGGCCGGCGCCAGCGGCTGACCACTTCGGGCAACTCCTCCGGCGGCACCGGAGGTGCGATCAGGTGGCCCTGCGCCATCCCGCAGCCAAGCTCGGCCAGCATCTGCCAGTCCTCGATACTGGCCACGCCCTCGGCCACGACTTCCAGCCCGAGCTTGCGGGCGAGGTCGAGGCTGGCTTCGACCACCGCGCGCTTGCGCGGCTGGCTGTGCGCGCCGACGACGAAGCCCTGGTCGATCTTGAGTTCGGTGAACGGGATCTGCGAGAGCTGCGCGAGCGAGGAATAGCCGGTGCCGAAATCGTCGATCGACAGCCCAAAGCCCTTCAACCGCAGTCGCGCAAGCACGCCGAGCGCCCGCGCGGCGTCGGCCATCACCGAGCTTTCGGTCAGCTCCAGCACCACCTCGGCCGGGTCGACGCCCTGTTCCTTGACGATGCGCTGGTAGCGGTCGGCCGCGGTCGGGTCGGCCAGCGTGGTGGGCGAGACGTTGACCGACAGGTTGAGGCACAGGCCGGCCCGGTCCCACTCCCGCTTCCAGCGGCAGCCCTGTTCCAGCATCAGGTCGGTCAACGGATCGGCCAGGCCCTCGCGTTCCAGCAATCCGATGAAGTTCTGCGGCCGCACCACCCGGCCGTCGGCACGGACCCAGCGCGCCAGCGCCTCGACTGCCACCGGCTTGCCGTTGCCGAACTCGACCTGGGGCTGGAACCACGGGCGGATCTCGCCGCGACCGAGCGCGGTGCGGATCTCGGTGGCGCTGATCTCGATGCTGTCGTCGACGTCTTCCGAGTGCAGCAGCAGGTCGTAGCCGGCCAGCGCGGCGGCGAGCTTGTCGGCGGTCAGCGGCTTCTCGACGCTGCCGAGCACGTGCAAGCCGTAGGCGCGGGTCATGGTCTGGACGGTGTTGAGCAGCGCCGGGTCCAACGCGCTGACCACCAGCACCGAGCGCGCGAGCCGGCGCTGGGCGACGTGGCCGATGAACTCGATGCCGTCCATGCCGGGCATGTCGAGGTCGACCATGACGATATCGGGAGGCTGTGCGCGGGCCGCGAGCTGCTGCAGCGCCGACTTGCCGTCGGCCGCCTCGTCGACGTCCTCGACGCCAAGCTCATCCAGCAGGCGCAGCGCCATCCGGCGCTGGAAGCCATGGTCCTCGACCACCATCACGCTCAACGTCGATACGGACATTCCATTCCCCCTGCGACGGCGATCACTTTAGCGCCACTTTGCGGGGTCGCGCGAGCGCATATGCGAAACCCGGCCGGAGCCGGGTTTGCGGGTAATTCACGCGGCCGGGCTCAGCCCCAGCCCGGCGGGTCGGCCTGCCAGGCCTGCTGCACCTCGGCCAGGATCGCGCGATCCTCGTCGCGCCAGTCGGGCAGCAGCCCCGAAAACTGGTCGCGTACACGCCAGCGGTCCGGGCGGGTGCGCACCGCGGCGGCATACCATTGCACCGCCTCCGCCTTGCGGTCGAGCTTCCACAACGCCAGCGCGAAGGTCGGCGGCATCCATTCGGCGTCGACCCTGCGCGATTCGAGCAACAGGTTCCATTGCGCCAGCGCGGCCTCGTACTCGCCAAGGCGGTACAGGTCCCAGCCGTAGTTCCACAGCACCGGCCGGTACAGCGCGTTGTTGATGTCCAACTGGGCGATCGCGCGGCCGTAAAGCTCACGGCCGACCTGCGGGCGACCCCCGGCCATCGCCATGTGCGCGAGCTGGGCGGTCTCGGCCCTGGCCCGCGGGTTGCGCTGGATCTCCCTGAGGAGCTTCTGCGCAAGCGGGTCGCCACTGCCGTCGATCGCCACCACCGGGCGCGTGGTCCGCGGCTCCTCGTCGAAGTAGAACTCGGACGCCGGCAGCGGCGCCATCGTGGTGTCCTGCGCGGCGGCGGAGCGGCCGGCAGCGGCCAGGACCACCCCGGCCAGCGCGGCGAAAACGAGTTTGCGAAGCTGCATGGAGTCCCCCTGTATGAACCGCGCATGGTACCCCGAACACCGGTGGCCACAGGCGGCACTGCTACACTTCCGGGGCTTTGCCCCACGAGTTTGCACATTCGGTCGCGAAGCTGTTCCGCTTCCACTCCCCGCAGCCACCCCGCGGCCACCTGCCGCGTCGGAGCCACGCATGACCAGTACCGCCGAACTCAGCTCGCCGTCCTCGGCGAACACCTCCCTGACCTCGTCCGTGGTCGATCCCGACTACAGCCTCGACCACAAGTACAGCCGCGAATCCGGCCGGATCTACCTGTCGGGCGTGCAGGCGCTGGTGCGGCTGCCGCTGATGCAGCGGTTGCGCGACCAGGCCGCCGGGCTCGACACCGCCGGCTTCATTTCCGGCTACCGCGGCTCGCCGCTG
Organism: Lysobacter sp. F6437; assembly: GCF_052547215.1. NCBI lineage: Bacteria > Pseudomonadati > Pseudomonadota > Gammaproteobacteria > Lysobacterales > Lysobacteraceae > Lysobacter > Lysobacter sp. F6437. Next base: position 294,513 of record NZ_JBQWRB010000002.1, on the reverse strand, counting down.
GGCGGCTTCGACCTGGAGCTGTGGCGGGCGAAGAAGCACCTGGAAGCGGCCGGGGTGAAGTTCGCCCCTGGCTTGAACGAGGACCTCGGCGCGACCATGGTCTGGGGCACCCAGCAGACCCAGCTGTTCCCGGGCGCGAAGCACCAGGGCGTGTTCGGCATGTGGTACGGCAAGGGCCCGGGCGTGGACCGCAGTGGCGACGTGTTCAAGCACGCCAACGCCGCCGGCACTTCGCCGCATGGCGGCGTGCTCGCGCTGGCGGCTGACGACCACGCCTGCCGCAGCTCGACGCTTCCGCACGGCTCGGAAGGCGAGTTCACCAGCGCGATGATCCCGATCCTCAATCCGGCCGGGGTGCAGGACATCCTCGACATGGGCGCGATCGGCTGGGCGATGTCGCGCTACACCGGCCGCTGGATCGGCTTCAAGACGATCGCCGAGACGGTCGAGTCCTCGGCCTCGGTCGACGTCAATCCGCTGGCGCTGCAGATCGTGGTGCCCGGTGACGACGAGTTCGAGATGCCGGTCGGCGGCCTCAACATCCGCTGGCCCGACCCGCCGATGGACCAGGAGATGCGCCTGCATCGCTACGCGGTCAAGGCCGCGCAGGCGTTCGCGCGGGCCAACCGGATCGACCGCATCGTGATCGACTCGCCGGCGCCGAAGCTGGGCATCATCACCACCGGCAAGTCCTACCTCGACGTGCTGACCGCGCTGGAGTACCTCGGCCTCGACGAGCGCGCCTGCTCCGACCTCGGCATCCGGGTCTACAAGGTCGGCATGACCTGGCCGCTGGAACCGGTCGGCCTGCGCAACTTCGTGCGCGGCCTGTCCGACATCCTGGTGGTCGAGGAGAAGCACGCCTTCATCGAGAACCAGATGAAGGAGTCGATGTACAACTGGCGCGAGGCCGACTTCGGCGGCGCGCGTCCGAGCATCATCGGCAAGTACGACGAGTCCGGCGCGTGGATCCTGCCGAGCACCGGCGAGCTGACCCCGGCGACGATCGCCGGCGTGATCGGTCGCCGCATCCAGAAGAACATCGCGCTCGACGCCGGCGCCACCGAGCGCATGGAGCAGGTGCTGCAGTGGATGGCGGCCAAGGAAGCCGAGCTGGCACTGCCGCGCGCGCAGTTCCCGCGCGTGCCGCACTACTGCTCGGGCTGCCCGCACAACACCTCGACCGTGGTGCCGGAGGGCTCGCGCGCGCTGGGCGGCATCGGCTGCCACTACATGGTCACCTGGATGGACCGCAGCACCGACACCTACACCCACATGGGCGGCGAAGGCGTCACCTGGGCCGGGCAGGCGGCGTTCACCGACACCCAGCACGTGTTCCAGAACCTCGGCGACGGCACCTACTTCCACTCCGGCTCGCTGGCGATCCGGCAGGCGGTCGCGGCCGGGGTCAACATCACCTACAAGATCCTCTACAACGACGCGGTGGCGATGACCGGCGGGCAGCCGGTCGACGGCCAGCTCAGCGTGCCGCAGATCGCGCAGCAGGTCCGCAGCGAAGGCGTGCAGGCGATCGTGGTGGTGTCGGACGAGATCGGGAAGTGGAGCGATCGTTCGATCTTCCCGGATGGTGTCGAGTTCGAGGACCGCAAGCACCTCGACGACGTGCAGAAGCGCCTGCGCGAGGTCAAGGGCACCTCGGTGCTGATCTACGACCAGACCTGCGCGACCGAAAAGCGCCGCCGCCGCAAGCGCGGCAAGATGGTCGATCCGCAGAAGCGCGTCATGGTCAACTCGCTGGTCTGCGAAGGCTGCGGCGACTGCGGCAAGAAGTCGTTCTGCGTCTCGGTGCTGCCGAAGGAGACCGAATTCGGCCGCAAGCGCGAGATCGACCAGTCCAACTGCAACAAGGACTACAGCTGCGTCGAAGGCTTCTGCCCGAGCTTCGTCACCGTTGAGGGCGGCGCGCTCAAAAAGGGCATGCCGGCCAAGAGCGGCAGCAGCGCCAAGGACCGGCTCGCCGACCTGCCGCTGCCGACGCTGCCGGCGCTCGACAGGCCGTGGAACATCCTGATCACCGGCGTCGGCGGCACCGGCGTGGTCACCATCGGCGCGCTGCTCGGCATGGCCGGGCACCTCGAGGGCAAGGGCGCGACCGTGCTCGACCAGACCGGGCTGGCGCAGAAGGGCGGCGCGGTCACGACCCATATCCGCATCGCGCAGACCCCGGCCGACATCCACGCGGTGCGCATCGCCGCCGGTGAAGCGGATCTCGTGCTCGGCTGCGACATGGTCGTGGTCAACGACTACTGGGCGCTGTCGAAGGTCCGCGGCGGCCGCTCGACCGTGGTGCTCAACAGCTACGAGGCGATGCCGGGCACGTTCACCACCCGTCCGGACATGCAGTTCCCGGCCAGCGACATCATCGACGCGGTGCGCAAGGCGCTCGGTGGCGAGGAACCGGTGGTCGTTGATGCGACCCAGCTGGCGACCGCGCTGCTCGGCGACGCGATCATGTCGAACCTGTTCATCCTCGGCCACGCCTGGCAGCAGGGGCTGGTGCCGCTGTCGCTGGACTCGATCATGCGTGCGGTCGAGCTCAACGGTGCGGCGATCGAGAAGAACAAGGCGGCGTTCGCCTGGGGCCGGCTGGCGGTGATCGATCCGCAGGCCGTCGCCGAGGCCGCCGGGCTGGTGCGCAACCGGCCGACCGCCGCCGAGGCGACCCCGCACGCGCTACCGATGCTCGGCGCGGGCGAGTGGGAAGGCCACGAGTTCGGCAGCCCGTCGGCGCCGCGCGCGACCACCGCGCAGGACGAACTGCGCCACGTCCCCGAGCACGGCGCGGCAGGCGACAGCGTCGCCTTCCTGCCGCTCGACGACGCCCGCCTGTCGCGTTCGCTCGACGAAGTTATCGCCCGCCGCGTCGCGTTCCTGACCGACTACCAGGACGCCGCCTACGCACGCCGCTATTCGGACTTCGTCGCCAAGGTGCGCGAGGCCGAGCACGCCCGTGTCGCCGCCAGCAGCGACCTGACCGAGGCGGTCGCGCGCTACGCGTTCAAGCTGATGGCCTACAAGGACGAGTACGAGGTCGCCCGCCTCTACACCAGCGGCGACTTCATGCGCCGCGTGCAACAGCAGTTCGATGGCGACTTCAAGCTCAAGTTCCACCTTGCACCGCCGCTGCTGGCGAAGAAGGACGCGCAGGGTCGTGGCGTCAAGCGCGAGTTCGGGCCGTGGGTGTTCACCGCGTTCAAGGCGCTGGCGAAATTGCGCAAGTTGCGCGGCAGCGCATTCGACGTGTTCGGCTACACCGAAGAGCGCAAGACGGAGCGTCGCCTGATTGGCGAATATTTCGCCACTATCGAGGCGCTGTTGTCGAAGCTCGATCGCGGCAATGTCGGCCTCGCCGCCGAGATCGCCAGCATCCCCGAGCACATCCGCGGCTACGGCCACGTCAAGGACGAGCACCTGGCCAAGGCCAAGGCCCGCGAGGCGGAGTTGCTCAAGGAGTGGGACAACCCGCTGCGGCTAGTGCAGGTAGCGTAAGCGCGCGCGGGTCCTGGCCACTGTAGGAGCGGCTTTAGCCGCGATCGGGAACCGGACGGGCGACCGATTTTCCGATCGCGGCTAAAGCCGCTCCTACAGGGTCATCCGCGACCGTCTACAGCGGCTGCAGGATCTTGCTCAGGCGGTCTTTCGTGCCTTCGATCCGCTCCAGGTGCGGATACTTCAGGCCCTCGCGGTAATCCAGCTTCACCGTCTTCACTACTTCGCCGTGCTTGACCACCAGCTCGATCGGCGTGCCGTCCGCCTTGGCGGCCTTGACCGCCTCGTCCAGCAGCCCGGTGTCGAACGCGTAGCCGTTGACCGCCAGCATGGTGCTACCCGGGGCGATGCCGGCATTGAACGCGGGACCGTCCCAGCGCACCGAACCGGCCTTGCCATCCTTCTTCGACACCACCATGCCGAGCGAGGCGGTGTAGTCGGCGGCCTTGCGCGATGACAGCACGCCCTTGTGGTAGTCGCTGGGCGTGTCGGTGTAGACCAGCTTCCAGCCACTCGCGGCCAGACCGTCCAGCGGCGGCGCGTTGGCGTCGAGGCGGCTGCGAAGGAACGTCGCCCAGTCGCCGGGCTCGATCGCGTCGAGCGCCGCGACCACGTCCTCGAACACATACGGCTTGACCTCCCAGCTGCCATCGTCGACACCGAAGAAGGTGCTTGCGAAATCATTCAGCGAATGATCGCCGCCCGACAGTTCGCGCAGCCTGGCATCGACCGCCAGCCAGACCAGCGCGCCGGCGTTGTAGTAGTCCTCGCTCATCTGGTAGCTGCGGTACGGCTGCGGCCGGCGCGCGGAGATCACCGGGTCGTAGGTGGTGTCCTGCACGTTGCGCCAGTCCAGCCCCGGGCGGTCGCTGGCGTAGGTCGAGGCGACCAGTGCCAACGCGCCGAGTGCGTCGTCCTTGTCCCACAGCCCCGAACGCGCGGCCAGCACCATGCCCCAGTACTGGGTCTGGCCCTCGTAGACCCACAGCAGGCTGCCGTCCATCGGTACGTGGAAGTTCGGCGTCGCCAGCCCGGCCGGGCGGCGGAACTTGCCGTTCCACGAATGCACGAATTCATGCGGCAGCAGGTCGCGCGCGGCGACCGCGCTGTCCCAGTCGCTGAAGTAACCGGGCTTGACCCCGTTCTCGCTGGAACGGTGGTGCTCCAGTCCCTGCCCGCCCATGCGGTCCGACAGCGACAGCAGGAAGTCGTAGTGGTCGTAGTGCCTGGAGTCGAACAGCTTGTAGGCCTGGTCGACCAGCGCGCGATGCGCCTCGATCTGCTTCTCGTCGTACTCCAGGTACTTCGGCGCGTCGGCCACGATGTCGAGCATCACCGGCGTGTCCGCGCCCGGGTCGAGGTCGACCCGCTTGAAGTGGCGACCCGCATACACCGGCGAGTCCTGCAGCACCTCGAAGCTGACCGTGTCGTAGCGCAGCGTGTCGCCCTGGCGCTGTTGCAGCTCCAGCGCGGTACCGGCCTGCCAGCCCACCGGCAACACCAGGCTCGGCGTGACCGCGATGTTGCCGGCGTGGTAACCGGACGGGTACAGCGCGACAGTGCCCCACTGCACGTTGAGCATGTCGTGGGTCATCACCACCCGGCCTTCGCTGCCGCCGGTCGGGGTGAGCATGTCGAACTGCACGTCGAGCGAGCTCACGCCGGCCGGCACGTCGAGCTTGAATGCGTAGACATCGAGCGGATCGCGCTTCCACGTCAGCGGCTGGCCGTTGGCGCTGACCTTGAGCCCGGCCAGCTTGTTGATCGGGCCGTCCGGGCGGTGCTTGCCGGGGATCCACTTCGGGAACAGCAGCGTGACCGGACCGGAAGCGACCGGGATCTGCTGGCGAACGTGCAGCACCCGCCGCGCGAGGTCGGTCGCATCGACGGTGAGCACCATCGTGCCTGGATAGGCCGTATCGACCAGCGCGCCCTGCGGCGAGACCGCGGCCGTCGGCGTCGGCGTGGTGGCGGGCGACTGCGCGAGCGCGATCGACAACGGCAACAGTGCCAGCAACGGCAACGCGGCGGACGGGCGGAACTTCGACATCGACAGACCCCTGTGGTGGCAACCACCCCATCCTACGGACCCATGCCGGCATGGCCCCTGCCAAACGGCATGGGGTGGTGGGACACGGGTCCGTTCGCGTGCCGTCCACCGCGCTCCGCTAGGCTGGCGGCCTGCAAGGAGCCGCGATGACCCAACAACGCACCCTCACCGAGGGCCCGATCGGCCGCACCCTGTTCGTGTTCGCGCTGCCGATCCTCGGCGGCAACGTGCTGCAGTCGCTCAATGGTTCGGTCAACGCGGTCTGGGTCGGCCGCTTCCTCGGCGAGGAGGCGCTGACCGCGATCGCGAATGCCAACAACATCATGTTCCTGCTGCTGGGCGGGGTGTTCGGCTTCGGCATGGCCTCGACCATCCTGGTCGGGCAGGCGATGGGCCGGCGCGACCTGCCCGGCGCGCGCAAGGTGATCGGCAGCGCGGCGACGTTCTTCCTCGGTATCTCGATCGCACTCGCGGCGCTGGGCCTGCCGCTGTCGCGCCACGTGCTGGTCTGGATGAGCACGCCGGAAGCGGCGCTGCCACTCGCCGACGCCTACCTCAAGGTTATCTTCCTGGCGCTGCCGTTCCTGTACGCGTTCGCGTTCCTGTCGGCGATCCTGCGCGGCGCCGGCGACACCCGCACGCCGTTCGTGTTCCTGCTGCTGGCGGTGGTGCTCGACATCGCGCTGGTGCCGCTGCTGATGTTCGGGGTCGGCCCACTGCCGGAGATGGGCATGGCCGGCAGCGCGATGGCGACGCTGGTGGCCAACGTGATCGCGCTGGCGGCGATGCTGGCGTGGCTGCGCCACAAGCGGCATCCGCTGTGGATCAGTCGTAGCGAGCGCCACCTGTTCAACCCCGACTGGACCATCGTCCGCACGCTGGTCACCAAGGGCGTGCCGATGGGCCTGCAGATGGTGATGATCTCGATGGCGATGATCGCGATGATCACCATGGTGAATGCCTATGGCACCCACACCACCGCCGCCTACGGCGCCGCGCTGCAGTTGTGGACCTACGTGCAGATGCCGGCGATGGCGATCGGCGCGGCGTGCTCGTCGATGGCGGCGCAGAACGTTGGCGCCGGCAAGTGGGACCGGGTCGAGTCGACCACCCGCGCCGGCGTCGGCTTCAACTTCCTGCTGACCGGCGCGCTGATCGTGCCGCTGATCCTGCTCGACCGCTTCACCCTGTCGATGTTCATGCCGGACGGCAGCGAGGCGCTGGAGATCGCGCGGCACCTCAACCACATCGCGGTGTGGTCGTTCCTGTTCTTCGGCGTGACCTTCGTGATCGCCGGCGTGGTGCGTTCGACCGGCGCGGTGGTGCCGCCGCTGGTCATCCTCGGCCTGGCGCTGTGGGGCGTGCGGGTGCCATTCGCCAACTGGCTGCAGCCACAGCTGGGCGTGGATGCGATCTGGTGGAGCTTCCCGGTCAGCGCATTCGTGTCGATGGTGCTGTCGCTGGCCTACTACCGCTGGGGCCGTTGGCGCCAGGCGCGGATGCTGCCAGTCGATCCCGACGCGATCGCGGTGCCGTCCGAGGTGCCCGCGCAGGTGCCGTCGCCGGTGGCGGACGCGGGTGCGCGCTGCGAAGACGGCGAGGTCGCGCTGCCGCGCTGAGCGGTTGCTACGCCGCGTCCAGCACGCCGGCCCGGCGCTCGTCTCGGCGTGCCCATGCGTAGACCAGCAGGCCGCCGACCGCGGTCGCGGCACCCACGTAACCGGTCGAAGTCCAGCCGAAACCGGCGCTGATCGCCAGCCCGCCTAGCCACGGCCCGAGCGCGTTGGCGGCGTTGAACGCGGCGTGGTTGGAGGCGGCGGCAAGGGTCTGCGCCTCGCCGGCGACGTCCATCAACCGGGTCTGCAGCACCGGCGCCAATGCGCCCATCGTGCCGACCGCGACCACCGCCGGCAGCATCGTCCACAGCGAATGCGCGGCCAGCGGATAAACCAGCAGCACCAGCGCCGACCACGACAGGATCACCGCGGCGGCGCGGAAGTGCAGGCGGTCGACCAGCCAGCCGCCGGCGAGGTTGCCGATGATCGAGCCGACGCCGAACACGCCCATCGCGATCGGGATCCAGCCATCGGACGTGCCGGTGACGGCCGTCAGCGTTGGCGCAAGGTAGCTGAAGGCGCAGAACATGCCGGCAAATCCAATCGCGCCGATCAGCAACGTCAGCCAGACCTGCGAGGTGTTGAACGCGCGCATCTCGCGCAGCGGCGTCTGCCGCGGCTCGGACGGGTCGTGCGTGAGCCAGCGCGCGACCAGCGCAACCGTCAGCACCGCAACCGCAGCGACCAGCGCGAAGGTGTAGCGCCAGCTCAACTCCTGTCCCAGCCACGTCGCGAGCGGGTTGCCGACCAGGATCGCGATCGACAGGCCCAGCATCACCCGGCTGATTGCCGCGCCGCGCTGGCCGGGGCCGCCGATCGAGGCGGCGACCAGCATCGCCACGCCGAAGTAGGCCCCGTGCGGCAGGCCGGCGATGAAGCGGAACGCCAGCATCGCGTGGTAGTTGGGCGCGAACGCGGTCGCCAGGTTGGCCAGCGCGTAGAAGGCCATCAGCACCAGCAGCAGCGAGCGTCGCGGCACCCGCGCCCCGAGGATCGCCAGCAGCGGTGCGCCGACCACCACGCCGAGCGCATAGGCGCTGATCAGGTGGCCGACCTGCGGTTCGGTGATGCCGAAACCGTCGACCAGACTGGGCATCAGCCCCATCATCGCGAACTCGCTGGTGCCAATCGCGAACCCGCCCGTCGCCAGCGCGAACAGGATCAGCGCGTAGTTGCGCCGGTTGTGCTGGTGGGCCGTCAGGGAGGGATCGTCCGCCAAGCTGGAGTCCTTGCGGGAAAAATGAGCCGCCAATTGTGCACCGCAGCAAGCGATCTTGCGGTAACGGAGGTGAAACAGCGCGTTGCGGGCTTTGCGCGGCGGTCCGCTCATTCCGCTAGCTGACACGTCGCCTCGACGCAGCCGCCCGTGCCGGCGCGCCGCCACACCAGGCATCGATTGTTGGCCGGCATCGCGATGTCGTCCTGCAACACCAGTTCCGCCTCGCGCGCGAGCGCGTCGACCGCCTCGAAGTCGCGGATCGCCGAGGCCGGATCCCGCGCACGCAACCAGCCGTCGAACTCGCGGTTGCTGTCGCTGCTGTAGTCGCCGCCGTAGTTGAACGGCCCGTACACCACCAGCGTGCCGCCGCCGGCAAGCAGAACCCCGACCCCGGCAAAGAACGCCTGTACCTGCGCCCAGCCCATGATGTGCAAGGTGTTGGCGCTGAACACCGCGTCGAAACGCGTTCCTTCTCCCACCTGTGGGAGAAGGTGCCCCGCAGGGGCGGATGAGGGCACGCGACTCCGCACCAACGACGCCCACCCCCCGACATCCAGCTCCATCGGCGCCGGCGTACTCGGCAACCCGGCCTCGTCGAGCCATGCCCGGATACCCGCCAGGTACTCCTCGCGGTCGCTGCACTGCCACCTCAGCCACGGCATCGCCGCCGCGAAGTGCACCGCATGCTGCCCGGTGCCGCTGCCGACCTCGAGCACGTGGCGTGCATCGGCGAAGCGCTCGCGCAGGACGTCGAGAATGGGATCGCGGTTGCGTTCGCAGGCGGGGGCGAAGGGTTTGTCGGCGGCCATGGCACGGGATCTGGGAACGGACGGACAGTGTCGCGCAGGTGCTCTTTCGCAACGAACCCTCCGATCATCGCGCACACTCCCTTGCATGCGCCCGGTCCTCGACAGCACGCTGATCCTCCCGGTTCCGCCCGCCCAGTGGTCGCCACCGATCACGGCGGTCACCGTCGACGGCATCCACCTGGACCCCAAGCGCGAACTGCACATCACCCTGATCGGTGGCGAGCTGCTGCGGGAGTTGCGCGCGACGTTCGGCGATTCGCGGACCCGCGCGGTGATCACGGCCGGTTGCGACGAACACGACTGGCACTTCAATCGCACCGGCCATTGCCTGCTGCTTCGCAAGCCGATCGCCGGCCAGGGCTTCGCCCACTCGATCATCGAACGGGTCGAACTGCCGGCGATGGCGCCATTCCACCAGCGCCTCGGCTGCCTGCTCGGCCGCGAGCTGCCGGTGCCGGCGGCGCACGTGACGCTTTACGTGGCGGGCCGCCCTCGCGGCATCGGCGTGGCGAGCGACGCCGCTTTGCGGGCCCTGCAATTGCGCCCGGTCGCGGCGGCGGAATTGTCCGGATGACGCCGCAACGGATTTTCCCCTGCACAACGGCTCGGCCATACCGATGCATGGCGCAAAGTATCGATGCGTCGCGCAATCGCGCGTAACGAACCCCTCACAATTCCGCGATGAACGGCAGCGGAACGGCGCCTGTTCACAACGGCTGTCACAGGTTCGCCCGCCCGGCTCGTGTTGGCGCATCCCGGCCACCTTCGGCGTGTAGAAACGGCGGCGCAGGGGGTTAGCGAACCAGAGGGGTTCACGGAATGAATCGAAAGACCGTTGTCCTGCTGTCCGCCGTAACCGCCGCGCTGCTCGTCTCGCCGGCGGTCTCCGCCCAGGCGGCCGTGTCGAACGATGCCGCGCTGCAGGCGCGACTGGATGCCGAAGAAGCCCGGCTGCAACCGCAGCGGCAGGCGTTGCAGGGATATTTCCGGCAGGCCTATGCACGCTATCCGACGATCCCGGTCGGCACGCTGGAGGCAATCGCGTACGTCCAGACCCGCTGGATGGACCTGCAGCCGGACCCGAAACGGATGCAGGGAGAGCGTCATGGCCACATGCCGGCCGCATACGGGCCGATGGGCCTGTACGCGGGTGAGGGCTTCGCGGACCAGGTCACCGAGGGCGCGCGCCTGCTCGGAGCGACGCCCGAACGCGTCCGCCGTGATGCACGCCTGAACGTGCTGGCCGCGGCGGCGTTGCTGGATCGCGAGATCCGCAGCGACACCCCGGCCATTCGGGCGGGCCGGCAGGTTCGTCGGCCCGAGTCGATACGACCGGCGTTGATGCGTTACGCCGGCTTCGCTCCCGCGCAGGCCGCCGCCGACGGCGAGATCGCCAACTACGCCCGCACGTCCTTCGCCTACGACGTGTTGCTGGCGCAGGACCGTGGCGTCGACGACCGCGGCATCAAGGTGCCGGAACGACCGATCGAGTGGGAGCAGGCATTCGACATGGCGCAGCTGGTCAAGTTGCGGGCACCGTTCGTGCGCCTCGACGTCGCCAACGACCGCATCGAGACCGCCGACTACGCGATCGACCCGGTCACCGAAACGCTGAAGGACAAGGCGCCGGCACGGGCGACCGCAAGCGCGGATGGCGACGGTCCCGACATGGGCACCATGAGCACCGACTACGGCCCCGCGTTGTGGGTCGCCTCGCCGTACCACCACGCGCGCAGCTCCTACAGCTCGGTGACCATCCACACCGCGCAGGGCAGCTACGGCGGCACCATCTCGTGGTTCCAGAGCAACCCGTACAGCGTCAGCGCGCATTACGTGATCCGCAGCTCCGACGGCCAGGTCACCCAGATGGTGCGCAACTCGCGTGCCGCCCACCACGTGGGGGTGCACAACAACACCACCCTCGGCATCGAGCACGAGGGCTACGTCAACAACAGCTCCTGGTACACCACCGCGATGTACAACAGCTCCGCCGCACTGGTGCGCAACTTCTGCGGCAAGTACTCGGCCATCACCTGTGCCAATGCCTACGACGGCCCGGCCCACAACGGCGTGGTGGTGCTGTCGACCGCGATCGACGTCAAGGGCCACCAGCACTACAGCAGCCAGACCCACACCGACCCCGGCATCAACTGGAACTGGGGCCGCTACTACGACCTGCTCAATCCCGGTGGCGGTGGTGGCGGCACCACCATCCTCGACAGCTTCGAGGGCAGCGTCGGCCACTTCAATACCAGCCCGACCTATTCGGGTAGCACCACCGGCATCTCCACCGCGTCCAGCGCGAGCCGTACCTGCACCACGCGCCGCAATGGCAACTGTTCGCTGCGGGTCCTGCTGAAGGACAACAGCGCCTCATCGGCGAACTGGGCGGTGCGGTTGCTGTCGGGCACCGGCAGTCCCGGCAGCAATGCACCGCTGACCCGGGCCGGCGGCAGCGTCGGGTTCTGGGTGTATGCCGGCGGCAGCGGCATGAGCGTGGGCCTCGGCATCGATGACAGCGACGGCACCGAACGCTCGGTCACCCGGTCGTTGGCCGCCAACAGCTGGACCTACGTGTCGTGGTCGCTCACCGACGCCGGGCAATGGAACGCCTGGGTCGGCGGCAACGGTGCGATCACCGCCGCGACGGTGAAGCTCGACGCGGTGTGGCTGTACCGCGCGCAGACCGCCTACGACGTCAACGTCTACATCGACGACGTGCAGATCAACCACTGACAGGGCTGGGCCCCCGCCGTTGCGTGGCGGGGGTCCATCGTCAACCTGCAGGTGCGGGCGGACCGGCTGAAGCATTCATATGCCGTCTCACCGTGTGCGACGGCATGCTGCCCTACTGCCCCCTTTTGCGGGGCGGGACATGGCGCAGGCACTGGCGCGGCGGGACGCGGAGCGGCGCGGAACGACGGATCCACTCGATCCCGACACCACCCTGCCGGTAAGCAGCCAGCGCCGTCATGGCGACGGCGCCGCGCTGACCCGGGCGCTGTCGAAACGCTACGCCGACCGCATCACCGGCAGCTTCACCATCCCCGGCCGCGAGGGCGACTACGCGTCGATCCCCGACGACGTGCCGGCCGCGCTGGCCGCTGCCTTGCGCGCGCGCGGCGTCGATCGGCTCTACCGCCACCAGGCCGACGCCTGGGCCGCCTCGCAACGTGGCGAAAATGTCGCCATCGTCACCCCGACCGCGTCGGGCAAGTCACTGTGCTACACGCTGCCGGTGGTCAGCGCGGCGATGCAGGGGAACGCGAAGGCCCTCTACCTGTTCCCGACCAAGGCGCTGGCGCAGGATCAGGTCGCGGAGTTGCTGGAGCTCAACCGCGCCGGCGACCTCGGGGTCAAGGCGTTCACCTTCGACGGCGACACGCCGGGCGACGCGCGCCAGGCGATCCGCCTGCATGGCGACATCGTGGTGTCGAATCCCGACATGCTCCACCAGGCGATCCTGCCGCACCACACCAAGTGGGCGCAGTTCTTCGAGAACCTGCGCTACGTGGTGATCGACGAGATCCACACGTATCGCGGCGTGTTCGGCAGCCACGTCACCAACGTGCTGCGCCGGCTCAAGCGGATCTGTACGTTCTACGGCGTGAGCCCGCAGTTCATCCTGTGCTCGGCGACCATCGGCAACCCGGCCGAACACGCGCGCGCGCTGATCGAGGCCGACGTGCACGCGATCACGCAGTCCGGCGCGCCGACCGGCGACAAGCACGTGCTGCTGTGGAATCCACCGGTCATCAACCCCGACCTCGGCCTGCGCGCGTCGGCGCGGTCGCAGGCCAACCGCATCGCCCGGATCGCGATCAAGGCCGGGCTGAAGACGCTGGTGTTCGCGCAGACCCGGCTGATGGTCGAAGTGCTGACCAAGTACCTCAAGGACGTGTTCGACAGCGACCCGCGCAAGCCGCCGCGCATCCGCGCCTACCGCGGCGGCTACCTGCCGACCGAACGCCGGGCGGCCGAGCGCGACATGCGCGCGGGCAACATCGACGGGATCATCTCGACCTCAGCGCTGGAACTCGGTGTCGACATCGGCTCGCTCGACGTGGTCGTGCTCAACGGCTATCCGGGTTCGGTCGCGGCGACGTGGCAGCGCTTCGGCCGCGCCGGGCGTCGCCAGCAGCCGTCGCTCGGCGTGCTGGTCGCCAACTCGCAGCCGCTCGACCAGTACGTCGTGCGGCATCCCGACTTCTTCGCCGACGCCTCGCCCGAACACGCGCGCACCGCGCCGGACCAGCCGCTGATCCTGTTCGACCACATCCGTTGCGCCGCGTTCGAGCTGCCGTTCGTGGTCGACGAAGCGTTCGGCCCGATCGAACCGGAGGTCTACCTCGAAGCGCTGGCCGAGACCGAGGTCGTGCACCGCGAGGGCGACCGCTGGGAGTGGATCGCCGACAGCTACCCGGCCAACGCGGTGTCGCTGCGCTCGGTCGCCGATGGCAACTTCGTCGTCGTCGACCGCAGCGGCGGCAAGCAGCAGATCATCGCCGAGGTCGACTACTCCGCCGCCGCGCTGACCCTGTACGAAGGCGCGATCCACATGGTCCAGAGCACGCCGTACCAGGTCGAGCGGCTCGACTGGGACGGCCGCAAGGCCTACGTCACGCGCACGCACGTCGATTACTACACCGATTCGATCGACTACTCGAAACTCAAGGTGCTCGAACGCTTCGACGGCGTCGATGCGGGCCACGGCGACTGCGGCCACGGTGAGGTGCACGTGGTCCGGCGCGTGGCCGGCTACAAGAAGATCCGCTACTACACCCACGAGAACATCGGCTACGGCCCGGTCAACCTGCCCGACCAGGAGCTGCACACCACCGCGGTCTGGTGGCAGTTGCCACAGGCGACGCTGCTGGCGTGGTTCGCATCGCGGCAGGACGCGCTCGACGGTTTCCTCGGCGCCGGCTACGCGCTGCACGTGGTCGCGACGGTGGCGGTGATGGCCGACGCGCGCGACCTGCAGAAGGCGGTCGGCAACGGCGACGGCGCGTGGTTCGCGACCGCCGACGCGAAAGGACGCGGCCAGCTGCGCGGCGTCGAAGCGCCGGTCGAGGGCCTGTCGATCGCGCCGGGCGCGCGGGCGCGGCTGCCGCTCCAGGCGCACGACGAGTTCGTCGCAATGCACGCCGGCGATGACGACCGTCAGGGCACCGCCGGCGCCGCTCGCGGTGGCGCACCCTCCGCACACGCCGCGGCAACGACGAGCGGCTGCGACCAGGTCGAAGTGCAGCAATTCGTCCCGACCATCTACCTCTACGACAACTTCCCCGGCGGCGTCGGCCTCAGCGAACCGCTGTGGACGCGGCAGGCCGAACTGGTGCGCCGCGCGACCGAGCTGGTCGAGCGCTGCGACTGCAAGGCCGGTTGCCCCGCGTGTGTCGGCCCGGTGCTGGCGGCCGACGAGGACGGCGACGGCGCCACGCCGAAGTCGCTGGCACGGCGGGTGCTCGGTTTGCTGGCGGAGGCTGCGGCGTGATCGGGCCCTGCCTTGCCGAAATCGCTGATTCTTCCCGTGGCAGGAGAGCATCCGTTCCACAAACGACCCCGGGCTTTTGTAGGAGCGGCTTCAGCCGCGATCGAATGCATGGCCGTCCGTCCGACTCCCGATCGCGGCTGAAGCCGCTCCTACAGGGGACTGGGGGCGGTTGGTGAGCATTACCCTGGAGCGGTTGCGTGCGCTCAAGCACGAAGCCGGCAACCGCACGACAACGGTGGCTGCGCCAGCGCGCGGCAGTCCATCGGAATCGCCCCGTGCGACCGCCCGTGAGAACCCGTCGATCGACTCCCTGCGTCGCCTGCTCGGCGTGCGCGAGCGCGCGCCCGGCTACCCGTCCTCGCGCGGCCCCGTCGACCGCGCGTTGCCTGGCGAGGAGATCGCGCCGGGCCTGCGCCTGATCGAGGACTGGCTGCCGTTCCCGACACCCGTCGACGCGCTGCCGCTGGCCTTTGCCAAACGCGACGACATGGTCACTGCGCGCAACCTGATGTTCTTCGACACCGAGACCACCGGCCTCGCCGGCGGCACCGGCACCCGTGCGTTCCAGATCGGCGCGGCCGACTGGCACGTGCACCCGCTGCACGGCGATGGCCTGCGCATCCGCCAGTTGCTGATCACCACGCTCGCCGCCGAGACCACGATGCTGTGCGAGTTCGCGCGCTGGCTGTCACCGTCCACCGTGTTGTCGAGCTACAACGGCCGCTGCTACGACGCGCCACTGCTGAAGACGCGCTACCGGCTCGCGCGGTTGCCGTGCCCGATCACCCCACTCGACCACGTCGACCTGCTGTTCCCGACCCGCCGACGCTACCGCGGCGTGTGGGAGAACTGCCGACTGGCGACGATCGAGCGCGAACTGCTCGGGATCGTGCGCGAGGACGACCTGCCGGGATCACAGGCGCCGGCCGCATGGCTGTCGTACCTGCGCGGCGGCGCGTCGTCGTTGCTGCGCCGCGTCTGCGCGCACAACCACCAGGACGTGGTGACGCTGGCGCGGCTGATGCTCCAGCTGGTCTCGGTCGAGCAGCAGGCCGGTGTTTACGCGACGCACACGGTGGTGCCGGCAGGCTGCGACCGATAACCCGAGGAGCCACCGCCATGAGCCGTGCCGTCATCCACCCTGCCGTCCTCCCCGTTTCCGTACTGCTGCTGTCGATGGTCGCCTGCACCGCGATGCCGCCGGTCGACGCGCCGCCGATGGCCAACGGGCCCTGCGTGGCCGATGCCGCATCGTGGTCGATCGGCCGTGCCGCGACCCCGGAGGTGGTGGAGCGTGCGCGCGCCGAGAGCCACAGCACCGACGTGCGGGTGATCGAGCCGGGCCAGCCGGTGACGATGGATTTCAACCCGGACCGGTTGAACATCAATGTCAACGAGCGGGGTGCGATTACCGGGTTGAAGTGCGGGTAGATCCCCGGCGTTTTGTGTCCCGCCTTGTGCAGGAGTGGCGTGGGAGAATCGGGCCACCGGATTCCGGATGAATCGAGGGGCAGTCATGCGTCGCAATCGTTCGCTCTGGGTGGTGGCCGCGATCGTGCTGGTCGGGCTGTGGGCCTGGACGCAGCAGACCGACAATGGCACGTTGCACGCGCCGCCGGGTTCCACTCCCGGCATCGACGCACCGGTCGCGCTGCCGGGCTCCGGCGACGCCGGTCGCGCGTCGAGTCGGCATGAAGGCAATGATCGCGACAGGGGCGATCGCGGCGGATCGACCGGCGCCGTTCCATCCGCCGCCTACCCGGCGTTCCTGCCTGCCGAGGCGCACGCGGTACTCGACGCGATCGCCGATGGCGGACCCTACGAATACCGGCAGGACGGCGGCGTGTTCCAGAACCGCGAACGCCTGCTCCCCAGCCGGCCGCGCGGTTACTACCACGAGTTCACGGTGGAGACGCCCGGCTCGCGCGACCGCGGTGCGCGGCGCATCGTGACCGGCGGCGACCCACCGGTCGAGTACTTCTATACCGACGACCACTACCGCAGCTTCCGCCGTTTCGAGCTCACCGGGGAACGCCGATGAACGCCCTCGACCTGCGCGCCCTGCTCGCCGATCCGTTGCAGTCCGGCGCCTACTTCCTCGACGACCGCGACACCGGGGCCATGGCCGAGGCGGGTGCGGCGCTGGATTTCGCGGTGGCACGGGTGGACCTGGCCGATTGCGGCGACAAGGCCGCGGTGCTCGCCGAGCTCGCGCGGGCGCTGGGCTTCCCGCAATGGTTCGGGGGCAACTGGGATGCGCTGGCCGACAGCCTGGGCGACCTGTCGTGGCTGCAGGCGCCGGGCTATCTGCTGCTGGTGGAGCACGCCGGCGATTGGCGCGATGCGGACGGCGACGCGTTCGACACCCTGCTGGCGATCCTCAACGAAGCCGCGGCCGACTGGCGCGAGCGCAATGTCGCGTTCTGGGCCTTGTTGCCATTGCCCCGGGCGCGGCTGGCGGAACTGGAAGCGTAGGCGCGACGCGGGTCGCGATCCGGCGACTCAGGCGCGGTCGTCGATACCGCTGACGCCCGCCTGCTTCGCGCAGTGGGCGCAGCAGTAGAACGTGCCGTCGTGCTCGGCGCCGTGGCCGATGATCCGGCACTGGCAATGCGCGCACGTGGGGGCGAGCGCATGGATCGCGCATTCGAACGAGTCGAACGTGCCGCTGCCATTGTGCGCCTTCACGGTGAAGGCCTTGTCGTAGTCGTTGCCGCACACGTCGCAGGTCGCCATGGTGCACCTCGATCCGGGGAAGGTGCGGGCGAGTGTCGCGCGGTCGATGATCAGCGACGGTGAAGGCCGTCGACGGGCGCGGCATGGCCGCCCGTCAGCCCGGTCGATGTTGCCGGGTCGATCCGCGTGGCCGGTCGCGTCCCTAGTCGTCGTCGCCGACACCGAAATCGATACCAGCCGAATCCGATTCGCTCGACCAGGTGGCTTCCTGGGTGCGCTCGCACCACGCCGGCACGAGTTCGCCGGGGCGGCCGACGCTGCCGTCGCATTCGGGGCGGGCATCGACCGCGGCGTTGGTGTCGCGGTATTCCATGCTGCCGCAGGCCGACAGCAGGGTGGCGGTGATGGCGGCGATCAACACGAGGGAGGTCGGACGCATGGGGAGCTCCTTGTGGGTGCAGTGGCTGGAGTATGCATCGGGGTGGCCGTCGCGATCACAAAAGCTCACCCCACCGACACCGGCTGCAGCAAGCGCAGGCCGAACCAGTCGCGCGGGTCGTTCCAGCGCTGGACGACCTGCAGGCCGGCGCGCGCGGCAAGGGCTTCGAAGCGCGCATCGGTGTACTTGTGGCTGTACTCGACCTGCATCGCCTCGCCTTCGGCGAAATGGAACGTGTGGCCGTCGAGGTGCACGTCCTGCACGCGCCGGCTGACCAGATGGGTCTCGATCCGGCCGCGCTCGCGCGAGTACACCGCACGATGGTGGAAACCGGCCAGGTCGAAATCGCTGCCGATCTCGCGGTTGAGCCGGGCCAGCAGGTTGAGGGTGAACTCGGCGGTGACGCCGGCGGCGTCGTTGTAGGCGGCTTCGAGCAGCGCGACGTCCTTTTCCAGGTCGATGCCGACCAGCGCCTGGCCGCGCGGGCCCATGGTCGCGCGCATCGAGCACAGCAGCCGCAACGCGTCGCACTCGGCGAAGTTGCCGAGGGTCGAGCCGGGGAAAAACACCAGCGTATGACCGGTCTCGCGCGCCGGTAGTGGCAGCGGCACGGGCTGGGTGAAGTCGGCGCAGACCGGCAGCATCTCGATCCGAGGGAACGATTCGGCGAGGCGCTCGACGCTCGCGACCAGCGCGGTGCGCGAGATCTCGATCGGGGTGTAGGCGACCGGATCGTCGAGCCCTTCCAGCAGCAGGTGGGTCTTGCGACCGCTGCCACTGCCGTACTCGACCACGTGCGCGAACGACGCGACCGCGTCGTTGATCGCCGGCATCGACGCTTCCAGCAGGTCCAGCTCGATCCGGGTCAGGTAGTACTCGGGTTGGCGGGTGATCTGCTCGAACAGTTGCGAGCCGCGGGCGTCGTAGAAGTATTTCGACGACAGCCACTTGGGCGTCGACGAGAGTCCGGCGACGGTGTCGCCGATGATGTCGTCGGGGGACGGATGCAGGTCGGTAATCGGCATGTCTATCGTTTCCAGCATCATCAATTGTCCCGGGCCAGTCGCAGGCCGGAAAACTGCCAGCGATCGGGTGCGTGGAAGAAGTTGCGGTAGCTCGCCCGCAGCTGGTCGCGCGCGCTGGCGCAGCTGCCGCCACGCAGGACCTGCTGGGCGCTCATGAACTTGCCGTTGTACTCGCCGAGCGCGCCGGGCATCTCGCGGAAGCCGGGGTAGGCGGTGTAGGCGCTGGATGTCCATTCCCAGATGTCGCCGAATAGTTGGCGGGGGGATCCGTCCGGTGCCCGGTCGGCGGCTTCTGCAGGAGCGGCTTCAGCCGCGATCGGAAGACCGGCGGGGATGAACGATTCTCCGATCGCGGCTGAAGCCGCTCCTACGGGAGCGCGGGCGGGCACGGGGTGCAGCAGGTCGTCCTCGACGAAGTTGCCCTGCACCGGCACCTGTGCCGCCGCGTGTTCCCATTCGAACTCGGTCGGCAGCCGCGCGCCGGCCCAGCGCGCGAATGCGTCGGCTTCGTAGTAGCTCAGGTGGCAGACCGGCGCGTGCGGATCGATCGCGCGCAGGCCGCCGAGGGTGAATTCACGCTCCAGCGCTTCGTCCCAGTACAGCGGCCGGTTCCAGCCTTCCTCGCTGATCCGTGACCAGCCATCGCTGAGCCACAGGGTGGCGGTGCGGTAGCCGCCGTCATCGATGAACGCGCGGTACTCGGCGTTGCTGACCGGCCGGCTGGCCAGCGCGTGGGCCGGCAGCAGCACGCGATGGCGCGGCGATTCGTTGTCGTAGGCGAACACGTCGCTGGCGTCGGGCCAAGCCGCCGCGCCGACCTCGATGATCGTTTCGTCCTGGCCGATCCAGTGCAGCGCGGTGGTCGCGCCCTCGCGCGTGGGCAGATCGTTGCGATAGGCCGGCTTCAGCGGGTTGCACCAGAACGCGTGCTTGATGTCGGTCAGCAGCAGTTCCTGGTGCTGCTGCTCGTGCTGCAGGCCAAGCACGATGCGTTGCAGCAGCTCGCCAGCGAGATCCCCCCGCTCGAATGCCTGATCGATCCGCTTGTCGACCTGTGCACGGTAATCCAGCACCTGTGCCAGCGCGGGCCGCGACAACAAGCCGCGCTGCGGCCGGGCGTGCATCGGTCCGACGCTCTGGTAGTAGCTGTTGAACAGGTAGTCCCACGACGGCTCGATGGGCCGGTAGCCATCCCGCGCACCAAGCACGAAGCGCTCGAAGAACCAGGTGGTGTGCGCCAGGTGCCACTTGGCGGGACTGGCATCGGGCATCGACTGGACCATCGCGTCCTCGGCCGACAGCGGGGCGGCGAGCGCGAGGCTGCGGGCGCGCACCGTGCGATAGCGCGCGACCAGGGAGGCCGCAGGTGCGGCGCGATCGAGTCCGGCGGTGGCGACAGGCGTCGACATCAATGCCAGCATACCGCTCGCGTCACAATGGACCGGTGACCGCGTTCGCCGATCGACTTCAACCGTTCAGCGACCCGGCCCGACATCGATGAACTGCAGGAACTCGGCGCGGGTGCGCGCGTCCTCGCGGAAGCTGCCGAGCATCTTCGAGGTGATCATGCTGACCCCGCGCTTGTGCACGCCGCGGGTGGTCATGCACTCGTGCGCACCCTCGATCACCACGCCGACGCCGCGCGGCTGCAACACGCGCTGGATGCAGTCGGCGATCTGCGAGGTCATCTTCTCCTGCACCTGGAAGCGCCGCGAATACGCCTCGACCACGCGCGCCAGCTTGCTGATGCCGACCACCTTGCCGTCGGGCAGGTAGCCGACGTGGGCGCGGCCGATGATCGGCGCCATGTGGTGCTCGCAATGGCTCTCGAACTGGATGTCGCGCAGCACGATCAGCTCGTCGTAGCCGCAGACTTCCTCGAAGGTGCGCGCGAGGTATTCGTCGGGGTCCAGGCCATAGCCGCTGAACCAGTCGGAATACGCCTTGGCGACGCGCTTCGGGGTGTCGACCAGGCCTTCCCGGGCCGGGTCCTCGCCGGCCCAGGCCAGCAGGGTGCGGACGGCGGATTCGGCTTCTTCGCGCGTGGGTTTGCGGGCATCGGCCATCGGACGGACCTGGTTGCGGGGGACGCCCATGCTACTGCAGGACCAAAAAAACGGGGCCGCAACGCGGCCCCGTCAATCGATTGCTGCTTGTTGTTGTTAGTCGGTGTTGCCGCCTGGCTCAGCGGCCGTCGCGGTCGGCGTCGCCGGGCATGGCGCGCTCGATGTGGTGCCAGCCATCGCGCACGGCGTGCTTCGCGTCGTTCCACTCCAGGCGGGAATTGGCCTGCGCGCGGGTCTGGTCCCAGTTGCGCTGCAGTTCCGGCTCGGCGTCCTCGAACCGCTGGCCGCGGTACTGGCCGTAGGTCTGGTAGCCGTAATCGTAGGCCGGCTCGTAATCGTTCCAGTCGCGCTCGGCGGAGTAGTACGGCGCGTTCTTGTACTCGGTCTTGAAGTGCTCGCGGTACTCGGTCGGGTTGACCGCCTCGGCGACCGAATCGCCGGCCTTGGCACCAATCACGCCACCGGCAACCGCACCAACGGCGCTGCCGACCGGACCGCCGACCGCACCGACCGCCGCGCCCGTCACCGCACCGGCGACCGCGCCCGTGCCTGCACCAATACTGTGGTCTTTCTTGACATCGCTCATGGGGTTGCTCCGTTGCATGTGGGGGAGCCGGCGCGCGTGCGCCGGTTGCAACGACCCTAGGCGCGTGCCGGTCCAGCCGGAGTGAATTGACACGCCGTGCACCTGAATCCGTTCAGCACGGACGCATTCAGCGCAGGCGTCCGGCAAGTCCGGAAACGCGTTCGACGTGGCGACCCAACGCGCCGCGCAGCACTGCCTCGCTGGCGCATACATGCAGTTGGCGACGCGCGCGGGTGATCGCGGTGTACAGCAGTTCGCGCGACAGCCCGCGTCCGTCGGTGCGCGGCAGTTGCAACCAGACCGTATCGAACTCAGAACCCTGGGCCTTGTGCACGGTCATCGCGAAGGCGCTTTCGTGCGCCGGCAGCGCGGCCGGGTGGAACGCGCGCACCGCGCCGCCGGTGTCGCCGCCGCTGTCGGCAAACCACGCGACGAGGGTGCCGCGTTCGTCGCGCAGGCAGATGCCGATGTCGCCGTTGAACAGGCGGTGGCGGTAGCTGTTTTCGACGACCAGCAGCAGGCGGCCGTGGAAGTGCGTGGGCGGGCGCGGCCCGACCAGCGCCTCCTCGATCCGCGCGTTGAGCAGGTGGGTCCCTTGCGGGCCGCCGCGCACCGCGGTCAGCAGGCGCAGTTGCGCGGCGCTGGCGAGTGCCGCGGCGGGGTCGACGCTCCCGGCAAGCGCGCGCCAGTGCGGCAGCAACGCGACCGCTCCCGTAACCAGCGGATCGGTCGCGCCTTCGTGGAAATGCACCCCGTCGAGAGTGTTACCGCGCAGCAGTGCGAGCGTGCGATCGGCGTCGCCTTCGCGCACCGCGTCGGCCAGCGGGGCCAGTTCGAACCCGGCCGACTGCCGATAGCCGCGCAGCAGGTGGACGCGGTGGCCGGCGAGAGCCGCCGTGGCGGACGCCTCGTCGGCGGCATCACCGGTGGCCGCGCAGATCGAGGCGAGCACGTCGCCGGCCTCGACCGACGGCAACTGGTCGGGGTCGCCAAGCAGGACCAGCCGGGCGCCGTCCGGTACCGCTTCGGCGAGCTTGCACATCAGCGGCAGGTCGACCATCGAGGCCTCGTCGACCACCACCACGTCGTACGGCAGCGGGTGGTCGGCGCCGTGCCGGAAGCGCGGGCTGCCGGGGATGGTGCCGAGCAGGCGATGCAGGGTGCTGGCGCCTTTTGGCAGGGCCTCGACCCAGGCCGGCTCGAAGCCGTCCGCCGACGCCATCCGTGCGACCGCGGCCTGCAGGCTTTCGGCCATGCGCTCGGCGGCGCGGCCGGTCGGCGCGGCCAGCGCGATCCGCAGCGGCGGATGCCCGGCCAGGCGCGCCTGTGCCAGCAGCAACACCAGCATCCGCGCGATCGTGGTGGTCTTGCCGGTGCCGGGGCCGCCGGTGACCAGCAGCAGCGCGCGCTGCAGGGCGAGCGCGGCGGCGCGCGCCTGCAACGGGTCGGAGCTGCCCGCCGGGAACAACGCGTCGAACACCGGCGCCAGTGCCGCGGCATCGACCGCGACGGGCACGTGGCCGGCCAGCGCACGCAGGCGGGCGGCCAGCCGGTGCTCATATTCGCGGTAACGGCGCAGGTAGAGCAGGCCGCCTTCGAGCACCAGCGGGCGGTTTCCGGCGGCGTCCGGGGTACCGCCGGCGACCCAGTCCGACGACGCCAGCGTGTCCATCCAGATCTCGGCGCTGGGCCAGTCCGGCCCGTTCTCGACCAGCCGCCGGGGTCGCGCCGGGTCGAAGCCGGCGTGGCCATGCGACACCGCCAGCGAGGCCAGTGCGGCGCCGGCGAGTACCAGGTCCGGCGTCGCCGGTTCGAGCCGGCGCAGGGTCGCGGCCAGCTCGCGGTCGAGCAGGCGCAGGTGGCCACCGCGGCCGAGGTCGTCGAGCAGGCTCATGCGGTGTCTCCGGCGAACAGCGCGTCGAGCGCGTGCACGAGTTCGGGCCCGGGGCGATGCGCGTGGACGCCCTCGCGACCATCCGGTGCAAGGCCGCGGCTGAACACGTAGCGCACGCCACCGAAGTCGCGCGCGTAGTCGTAGTCGCCACCCAGCCGGAAGCGCAGCCAGCGGTGCAGCGCGAGCGTGTACAGCAGCGCCTGCAGGTCGTACTCGCTGTGCGCCATCGCGGAGTCGAGGCTGGCCGGGTCGTAGGCCGGCAGCCGGTTCGACTTGTAGTCGAGCACGTACCAGCGCCCGCCGACGGTGTAGGTCAGGTCGATCTTGCCGGTCATCAGGCCTTCCAGCCGCTGGCGCACGCCGAACGCGTGGCGGCCGCGCAGCACGTCGAAGCCGTGCAGCAGCGCGATCAGTGCATCGACCCGGGTCGGCGCCAGCGCAAAGTGGAATTCCATCTCGGCGCGGCGCGCGTCCCCGGCCAGGTCGCACAACCGGCCGCCCTCGGGCAACGCCGTGGTGAGGGTGTGGCCGACCAGCCCGGCGAGCAGCGCGGCGCCGTCGTCGAGGTCGGCGTCGGGGTAGCCGCCGGCACGCAGCGCCGCGTGCAACGGCGCGTGCTGTCCGGGCGGCGATGCATCGCCATGGTGCCAGTCGCGCCATGCATCGAACGCGACGTGCTCGAGTGCGTCGTGCAACACGTTGCCGAAGCGGCTGCCGGAAAAACGCGGATCGAATGCATCGCGTGGGTCGCCGGTGCTTCCGTCACTGGCGGGATCCGCGTTCGCGACCGGCGTGGTGGCATCGGCGAGCGCTTCGTCGTCGGCGCCCTGTTCCGCACGCGTGGCGGCGGCGAGCGGTGCGGCGCCCTCGCCGGCGTCGGCCCGGGCGAGCTGGGTGAAGCTGTAAACCCACCAGTCGCGCGGGATCGCGCGTTGCGCCACGCGCGCGGCCGGCACGCCATCCTCGACCGGTGGCGGCAATGGCGCGGGTGGCGGTTGCAACGGTGCGTCGTCGATCGCGATCGCCGGCTCCCGCCGCAACCGGTCGAGATCGGCCAGCATCGGCGCCAGCCGGGTCCTGTCGTGGTTGAAGAACGCGCCCTTTGCCAACCACAGCGCGTGGCGGGCACGGGTAAGGCCGACGTACAGCAGGCGCGCGTCCTCGGCCCGTTCCTCGTCCGCGTGACCGCTGCATGCGTCCGCCCAGGCCTGCGACTGCTTGTCGATCTTCCAGTGCAGCACGCGCCGGTCGCCGTCATGCACGGCGTGGTGGCGGGCGTCGTTGCGGCCGTTGCCGCCGATGCCGATGAACGGCAGGAACACCAGCGGGTACTCCAGTCCCTTGCTCTTGTGCAGGGTCACGATCTGCACCCGGCGCGCATCCGATTCCAGTCGCAGCAGTTGTGCCTCGTCGTCGCTGTCGGCGTCGGCGATCGCCGCGCGCAACCCGTCGAGCTGGCCGTGCAGGCCCGGTGTATTCGCCTGTGCGTCCTGCATCAGCTCGGCCAGCTGCAGGGTATTGGTCAGGCGGCGCTCGCCGTCGAGCAGGCCGAGCAGGCGCTCGCCCGCCGCGGCGCAGAGGTCGGCGACCAGCGCCAGCGGGCCGCTGCGCTGCCAGCGCTCGCGCCAGTCCTGCGCCTGCTGCTGCCACGCGGCGTGGCGGGCACCGTCGTCGTCGAGGATGGCGATCGCGGTGGCGTCGAGGCCGACCAGCAACGTCGCCAACGCCGCGCGCAGGCGACTGTCGTCGGCCGGGTGCAGCAAAGCCTCGAACAGCGCCAGCAACTCGCGTGCCTCGTCGGTGGCGAACAGGCTCTGCTTGCCGGCGGCGACCGCGGGGATGCCGGCGGCGGCCAGCCCCAGCTGCATGCGCGTGGCTTCCTTGTGGCTGCGCACGAGCACCGCGATGTCGCCGGCCGCGACCGGACGGCCTTCGATGCTGGCGGTGCCGGCGCGGCCTTCGAGCAGCAGCGCGTGGATCGCGGCGACGCAGGCGCGGGTGGCGAGCTCACGCGAGCGGTCGGCCCTGATCGATTTCGCATCCGGCCCGTCGGGATCGGCGATCAAGCGCACGGTCAGTGCCGGCGCCGCGGCGCCGTGGCGGATGAAGTCGTCGTCGCTGCGGCTGCAGCCCGGCAGCACCGGCGTGAAGCGGATGCGCGGGTCGACGAACGGCGACGGCGCGGCGTGTCCGGCCAGGTCGGCCGCATTGCCCGGCTCGGCCGGAGCCTTCGCGGCCGCGTCGTACAACGCCGCAATGGCCGCCAGCACGCCAGGGCGCGAGCGGAAATTTCGATCCAGCGGCGGGGCCGGGTCGGCGGTGGCTTTTGCCTGCAGGTAGGTGTGCACGTCGCCGCCGCGGAAGCCGTAGATCGCCTGCTTGGGGTCGCCGATCAGGAACAGCGCCGGCGGCGACGTGCGCGCATCCGCACCCGGCTCGACCGCGTCGCCGGGCGGCTGGCCGAACACCCGGCGGAAGATCGACCACTGCCGCGGATCGGTGTCCTGGAACTCGTCGACCAGGGCGATGCGGTACTGCTGGCGCAGCGCGGCGCCCAGTGCCTCGCCGCCGCTGCCGTCGAGCGCATCGGCGACGCCGTCGATGAGGTCGTCGTAGGTCTGCAGCCGGCGCACGCGCTTGAGTTCGGCCAGGCGCGCACGGGCCTCGGCGCGGATGCGGTGCAGCAGCGCGGTGGCGTGGCTGTCGAGCCAGGCCTCGTGCAGCGCACGCGCGTCGACGAGCGCATCGACCGCCCCGCACAGCGGCGACTGCGGGGTGCGTCCTGTTCCGGCCTTGTTGGTCTTGGCCTCCAGCGTCCGGCTGCCGAACCGCGCGAGCTTGTCGTCGAAGGTCGCGAAGGCGTTGCCGCCGTCGCACCAGCGTTGCAACGCGCGCCAGTGCGGATCGAGGACGTCGGCCTTGTACATGGCCTTGTTGATGAAGCCGGTAGCGACCGCGGCATCGAGTGCGTCACGCAATGTCACCCCATGTTCGACGAAGGCCTCGCGCAGCGACCGTGCGGCCGCCTCCAGCGCCGGGCGCGGATCGTCACCGGCGTCCATCGGCAGCGGCGACAGCGGCTCGTGCGACAGCAGTTGGCGCAGGTCGTCCTGCAGTTGCTTCGGCTGCGTCCACAGCCGGGTCAGCAAGGTTGCGGCATCCGGGTCGGCGGCGGTGGCACGCCACAGGTCGGCCGCCAGCTCCTCGCGCAGGGCGGCGTCGCTGGTGAGCAGGGTCCGCGCGTCGAAACCGTGGCCGCTCTCGAGCGCGTGTTCGCGCAGCACCCGGGTGCAGAAGCCGTGGATGGTGAAGATCGCGGCGAGGTCGACTTCCCATACCGCCTGCTGCAGGCGCCGGGCGAGCTGCGCGCGGGTCTCGCCGCCGCCCGCGAGGTGGCGCTCGACGATCATGCGGCTGAGCGCGGCGGCAGCATCACCATCGCGCTCGCCATCGTCCGACGCGACCACGCGCGCGGCCACCTCCAGCCGTGCGCGGATGCGGCTGCGCAGTTCCTGGGTGGCCGCCTCGGTGAAGGTCACCGCGAGCACCTGGCCGATCCGCAGGCCGCGCTCGACCACCAGGCGGGTGACCAGGGTGGCGAGGGTGAAAGTCTTGCCGGTGCCGGCACTGGCCTCGATCAGGCGCACGCCGTCGAGCGACAGGTCGAGGTAGGGGTCCGTGGCGGTGGCGGGCCGGTCGGGTGCGTTCATGCGCTCGCCCCCGCGCGGTCGACCACCGCGTCGTCGCTGCCGTCGCCCGCGCGGCCTTCGAGCAGCGCCCGGAAGATGCAGGTGTTGATGTCGGTAAAACGCTCGAACAATCCGGCGTCGTCGAACAGGTCGCGGCCGCGCAGGGTCAGCCGCAGCGCATCGTCGTCGCGCTCGCCCCAGCGTCCTTGCATCGGGTCGCCGTGCCAGCGCGCGTGCGCGGCCTTGCGGCCCTTGTCGTGGTCGGTCGCGCTGTAAAGCTCCCAGCCGGTATAGGGCGCCCATGGCAGCGGTTCGGCCAGACCTTTCGCGCGCAGTTGCAGCAGCGCGCGTAGCGCTTCGCGGGCGGTTTCGGGGGCGAGCGGCGGACGCTCGTGCGGGCCAAGGCTTTCGCCATCGTCGTGGAACTGCACCAGCGTGCGTGGTGAGTCGCTGGCGCTGGCGAGCAGCCAGTCGAGGCCGTCGCGCAGCACCGAGGGACCATTGGGTGCACCCACGCGCAGGCGGGCGATGGCATCGCCATGGTCGTCTTCAATGCGGCCGCGCACGTGCACGACGCCATCGGGGAGTTCGAGTTCGACATCGATCGGCAGCGACCCGGCCTCGCGGCCGTCGCGCCAGCGGTTGAACAGTTCGGCGTAGGCGCGGGTGTCGCGCAGCAACGTCTCGAGTTGCGCCGCCGCCAGCGGGCCGGGCGGCAGCAGGCCGCGGGCGCCCAGGCGCGCGTGCAGATCGCCGGTGTCGTCGGCGATGCACGCCTCGAGCACCGCGGCTTGCAGGTGGTGCCTGTCGAGTCCGCGTGCCGGCAGCAGCAGCGGTTCGACGTCCTCGGCCGACGCGATCTCTTCCGGCAGGCGCAACGCGAGCCGGCGGCGCAGGAACTCGCCGGCCGGGTCGCGCAGGAAGCGGCGCAGCTCGGCGATGGCGACCACCTCCGACCCGTTGTCGGTGTCCGCAGGCGCCTTGGCCGCCAGCGGCCCGGTGCTCCACGCCGACAACGGCCGGCGCGGCCCCGCGCCACGGCCGGCGGCCGGATGCCATTCGGCCCGGAAACTGAAGCGCCGCGGCTCGGGGTCGCCGCGATCGCTCGCACCGAACGCGGCCGGCGCGAACGGCTGCAACGGGTGGTGCACCACCAGCGCCTCGCGCGCCACCGACGGATCGACGTGCTGGTCGGCGGCGGCATCGAGCAGCTCGGCCACCAGCACCGACGGCTCGCGCGGGCTGCCGTCACGCGCGTCGGCACCGAGATGGCTCAAGTAGAACACCTCGCCGGCCGAGGCCAGCAGTTGCAGGAACAGGAAGCGGTCGTCCTCGCGCAGCGAACGGTCGCCGTGCCGCCGCTGGCGGGTGCCGAGTTCGGCGGTCAGCCGGTTGAGCCCGGCCGCGGGGTCGCGTCGCGGGTAGTCGCCGTCGTTGAGGCCGAGCACGCAGATGGCGCGGAACGGCAGCAGCCGCAGCGGCACCATCCGGCCGAAACTGATGCCACCGGTGAGCAGCGGCGCGCGGGTGTCGGCCTCGCCGAGCACGCCGGCGAAATGCGCACGCACCACCTCCGGTGCCAGCGGGGCATCGAAGCCGGCGGCCGCGGCGCTGTCGGCGAAGCTGCCGACCAGCTGGCGCAGGCGTTCGAGTCCGCGCTGG
The DNA here is from genome assembly GCF_052547215.1 of Lysobacter sp. F6437. NCBI lineage: Bacteria > Pseudomonadati > Pseudomonadota > Gammaproteobacteria > Lysobacterales > Lysobacteraceae > Lysobacter > Lysobacter sp. F6437. The sequence goes on along the minus strand of NZ_JBQWRB010000002.1, from coordinate 265,775 downwards.
GTGGTCGGGTTGGACGGCGGCGTTGGCAGCAACGCGTCGAGCAGTCCGAGCAGGCGCTCACGCCACTGCGCGGGTGGCATCGATTCGGCCAGCGTGCGCTCGTGGCGTTCCAGTGTGCGCAGCAACCGCAGCAGTACGTCGAGCGCATCGAGTGCGCCGCCCTCGAGTTCCGGCCACGGTGCCAGCATCGCGCCCGATCCGAGCGTCAGCGGTGCGTCGTCGCCGATCGCGTGGCCCAGCAGGAGCCGGTCGAGCGCGAAGCGCCAGGTCCAGGTGTCGTCGGCCGGTGCGCCATGCCGCTGGCGATGACCGGCGTTGAGGCCCCAGCGCACGCCGGCGGCCTGCAGCCAGCCGTGCAGGCGCTCCAGCGCGGGCGCATCGAGCCCCGCGGCCTCGGCCAACGGCGGACTGGCGAGCAGGTCGAGCACCTCGTGCAGGCCGAACCGCGACACCGGCAACGCCAGCAGGCGCAGGAACACCTCGGCCAGCGGTTCGCCGGCTAGCGGGCTGGCGTCGGCCAGCGCGTAGGGAATGAAGTCCGGCTGGCCGGCGCGGCCACCGAACACCGCCTCGATGTACGGCACGTACGGGTCGATGTCCGGCGCCAGCACGGCGATCTCGCGCGGCTGCAGCGGCGGGTCGAAGCGGTCGTCCTCGAGCAGGCCGCGCAGCTGGTCGTGCAGCACCTGCACCTCGCGCAGGCGGGTGTGGCAGGCATGGAACTGCAGGGTGGGGTCGCGGCGGTCGACCCGCTCGCGCAGCGGCGCACCGGGTTCGCCGCGACGGTGGAACAGGTCGCGCTGCAGCCGCTTGAGCAGGCCGTCGGCGAGCGCGTCTCCGGGCCGCGGCAGCGGCTCGGCATACGCGGGGACGTCGCCCGACGGATGCACCACCTCGTAGCTGCCGAGCACCGCCATGAAGTCGCGCCCGGCCGCGCCCCATGCCTGCAGCAGGGGGTTCTCGTCGTGGTCGAAGGCGTCCTCGCCGGCACTGCGCAGGCGCTCGCCGAGGGTCTGCAAATCGCCCCAGTACGCCCGGGTCGGCGACGGCAGGTAGAAATGCAGCGTGCCGACGCGCGCCTGGGTGGCGACCACCCGCAGCACGTCGGGCGAGATGTTGAGGGTAGCGAACGCGAACAGGCGCGGCGGCAACCCCGCGGGTGGCGGCACACCGTCACCGGCGGCGTGCTCGCCGGAAAACCGGCGCAGATAGTCGTCGATGCGCCGGGCGCGGTGGCGGCGGCCGGCGCCGACGTGGCGCCACAGCAACGCCTGCGGATCGCGCGCGTCCGCGCCGTCCTCCCAGCCCAGCAACCAGTCGCGCCGCCAGGCCTGGTACTTCTCGAATACCGCCGCCAGCTCGCCAGCCAGGCTCCAGGCCTTGAGTGGATCGGCGTCGGCCAGGTAATGACGCAACCCCGCCATCGCCGGCGCGCGCATCAGCGCCGGATCGCCGAGCGCGGCGTACAGGCGCCAGTGCAGGGCATCGGCATCGAGGTCCTCGCCGGCGCCGTCGACGTTGGCATCGAGCGCGCGCCGCACCAGCTCACCCGGGGTCAGGAACTCGAGGTTGGCGGCGATCCCGTGCGCCTTCGCCAGTTCCGCCTGCAACCAGCGTCGCATCGCCACCTGCGGGATCAGCACGATGTCCGGCGCCAGCAGCGACTGCCCCGGCGCCGGCACGCGCAGCTCCTCGGCCAGCAGGCCGGCCAGGACATCCAGCGAATTGGAGTGGTACAGGCGGAAGTCGGGCGCGGCGGGCATGCGGCCATCTTGCCGCAGCGGTGTCGCAGCGGGCGAGACATCCGAGCGCCACGGCCACTCGCGTGCGCGCGGGTCGACGCCCTGCGACAATGCCGACAACCCTTGTTCAGGTTCCTGTCGCCAAGCTGCCGTGGATATGGCCGCCTGGCGTAGTTCCGTCCCGATGACCGATCCCGATCCCATCGTCCGCCTCAACGACCTGCGCCTCGACCGCGGCGGCCGTGCGGTACTGCGCGACATCGACCTGGTCGTGCCGCGCGGGCAGGTCGTCGCCGTGCTCGGCCCGTCGGGCAGCGGCAAGTCGACGCTGCTGGCGGCATTGACCGGCGAGCTGGAGCCGGCCGCCGGTTCGGTCGAGGTGCTTGGCCAACCGGTGCCGCGCAACCCGCGCGCGCTGCTGGAACTGCGCAAGGGCATCGGCGTGCTGCTGCAGGGCAACGGCCTGCTGACCGACCTGACCGCAGCCGAGAACGTGGCGCTGCCACTGCGCACGCATACCAGGCTACCGAAGCCGGTGATCGCGCGGCTGGTGGCAATGAAGCTCAACGCGGTCGGCCTGCGCGCCGCCGCCGATGCGTTCCCGCGCGAACTGTCCGGCGGCATGGCGCGCCGCGTCGCGCTGGCCCGGGCGCTGGCGCTGGACCCGCCGCTGATGATCTACGACGAGCCGCTGACCGGGCTCGACCCGATCGCGTCCGGGGTGGTGATGGACCTGGTGCGCCGGCTCAACGACAGCCTCGGGCTGACCAGCATCGTCGTCACCCACCACGTACACGAAACCCTGCCGGTGGCCGACCACGCGATCGTGATCGCCAACGGCGGCATCGTGTTTTCCGGCACCCCGCAGGCGTTGCAGGCCAGCACCGATCCGCTGGTCCGGCAGTTTCTGGATGGCGAGCCGGACGGCCCGATTCCGTTCGATGCCGCACCACGCACCGCCGAGGCCGCCTGATGCCGTTTGTTGCCGCCACCCGTTCGGTCGGTCGCGCCGGCCTGTTCACCCTGTCGGTGCTGTCGGCATCGACGCCGAGCGTCGACCTGTTCCGGGAGTTTGTGCGGGAAATTTACAAGATCGGCGCGCGTTCGCTGCCGATCATCGCCGTTGGCGGTGCGTTTGTCGGACTTTCGGTGACTCTGCTGGGCTACCGGGCGCTCGACACCTACGGCGCCAGCAACCAGGTCAGCGCGATCCTCGGCCTCGGCATCTACCGCGAGCTCGGCCCGGTACTGACCGCGTTGCTGTTCATCGGCCGTGCCGGCTCGTCGATCGCCGCCGAACTCGGCCTGATGCGCGCCACCGACCAGATCACCGCGCTCGGACTGATGGCGATCAACCCGGTCGGCAAGGTGGTCGCGCCGCGATTCTGGGCGGCGGTGCTGTGCGTGCCGCTGCTGACCGGCTTCTTCTGCTCGCTGGCGATCAGCGCCAGCTACTTCGAGGCGGTCCACGTGATCGGGATCGACTCGGGGATCTACTGGCAGGTGCTGAAGGACAGCGTCGATTTCGTCGACGACTTCGGCATGGCGCTGGTCAAGTCGGCGGTGTTCGGCGCGGTCGCGGCGCTGGTCGCGTCCTACGTCGGCTTCCATGCCGAGCCGACCATCGAGGGCACCTCGGTGGCGACCACCAAGGCGGTGGTCAACGCCTCGCTGCTGGTGCTGATGTTCAACTTCGTCATGTCCGCGTTGCTTTTCAGGTAACTACTTATGTCCTCCCGTGCCCCACGTATTGAGTTTGCCGTCGGCGCCTTCCTGCTGCTGGCGCTGGCCTCGCTGCTGGTGCTGGCGCTGGCCTCCACCAACGGCAAGTTCGGCTTCGGCGGCGACCACTACGAGATCACCGCGCGCTTCACCAACCTCGGCCCGCTGCGCGCCAACGCGCCGGTCAAGATCGGCGGGGTCGCGATCGGCCACGTCTCCGGCATCACGCTGGACCCGGTCAAGCTCGACTCGGTGGTGACGCTGGCGATCGACGACCGCTATTCCGACCTGCCGGCCGACACCAGCGCGGCGATCCTGACCTCCGGCCTGCTCGGCGAGAGCTACGTCGGCCTGCAGCCCGGCGGCGACCCGGAGCCGCTGAAGGAAGGCGATGCGATCTTCCTGACCCAGTCCTCGGTCGACCTGATCCAGATGGTCGGCAAGTACATGTTCAGCGGCGGCCCGGACAATGGCGGCAATGCCGCGGGCGCGGACGAGGCCCCGGCCTCCGACGTACCCGCCTACCTGCAGGAAAGCGACCCCGCCTCCCCCACGGAATGAAGCTTATGAAACGCAACCTCATCACCGCCGTCATCGCCGCCGCGCTGCTCGCCAGCGCACCGGTCGTCGTGCTCGCCGGCCCGCAGGCCGCGACCGCCTCCACGACCGCCAGCTCGCCGAGCAAGATGGTGCTGGAGAACTCGACCCGCATCCTGACCACGCTGGAAGCCCGCCGCGACGAGTTCAAGGCCGACCGCGGGGCGCTGAAGGAATTCATCGCCAGCGAATTCAACCAGATGTTCGACCGCACGTATGCCGGCCGGCTGGTGCTGGGCCGCCACGGCCGCGGCGCCTCCGATGCCGACGTCAAGCTGTTCGCCGACGCCCTGGCCGAGAACCTGATGCAGCGCTACGGCTCCTCGCTGCTCGACTTCAACAGCAAGCTGCGGGTGCGGATGAAGTCCGAAACCCCGCTGCGCGGCGGCTCGATGGTCAAGGTCTCCAGCGAGTTCCTGCGCGAGGGCGGCGAGCCGATCCCGGTCGACTACCTGATGCGCAAGGTCGGCAGCGACTGGAAGGTGTTCGACGTGATGGTCGAGGGCGTGAGCTTCGTGCAGACCTTCCGCAACCAGTTCGACGGTCCGCTGTCGCGCAAGTCGATCGCCGAGGTCGCGGCCGACCTCAAGGCCGGCAAGCTCAAGGCCGGCGAGTAACCGTGTCCGTCGCGCCGGCTGCCGCCGTGCCCGCGAGCGTCGTCCGCGAGGGCGACGCGCTGGTGTTCCGCGGCGCGATCGACCGCGCCGCGGCGCCGGCATTGTGGAAGCAGGCGCAACCGCTGCTGGCCGGCAGCCGACGGCTCGTGCTCGGCGAGGCCGGCGCAATCGACAGTGCCGGCCTGGCGTTGCTGGCCGAACTGGCCGGCCGCGTGCCCGGTATCGCGGTCGAAGGCGAACCGCCGGGCCTGTCCGAGTTGCGCGCCGCCTATCGACTGGGGCCGGACCTCGGTTTCGGCAACGGCGGCTGATCCGCAACCCAGTGTTGCGACCCCGCGCATGGCCCTAGTCGTCGGTGCGCCCTAAACTGCCGGTTCATATGCGCCCCCACGCCCCCACTCCATCGGTCCGCGTCACCGACCGTCCGACCCGTGTCCGGAGCTTCGTGATCGGTCCGGGCCTCGGATTGTTGCTGGCCGTCGCGGGCTGCGCGTCGACCGGTTCGACCGGTTCGACCAGCTCGCCCACGCCGGCGCCCGCGACAATACCTGCCGTTCCGGCGCTCGCCGCCGACGCGGAAACCACGGCCGATGTCGCCGCGATGCCCATGGACGCGCCGACATCGCAAACGACGGATCCGGGCACGGATGCGGATGCGGCGGCGCTGGTTCCGGCCGAGACTTCGACCCCGCCCGCGGACGACCCGCGTACCCAGGCCGAGATCGACTACGCCGCGATCTACGGCGGGCAGGACAGCTACAACCCGGTGGCGGACCCGACCCTGCCGGAGCCGGCGCGGATGAGCGGCGGTTACGACCCCTGGGAGTCGTACAACCGGCAGATGCATCGCTTCAACAACCTGGTCGACCGCACCATCGCCCGGCCGCTGGCGCGGGCCTACGTCGCGGTGGTGCCGCGGCCGGTCCGGCTCGGCGTGCGCAACTTCTTCAGCAACCTCGGCCAGCCGGTGTCGGCGGTCAACGCGCTGCTGCAGGGCAAGCCGAAACAGGCGGCGCAGGCGATCGGCCGCTTCGCGCTCAACTCCACGCTGGGCATCGGCGGCATCTTCGACCCGGCCAGCGACGCCAGGCTGTCGCGGCGCAGCGAGGATTTCGGCCAGACCCTCGGTATCTGGGGCTGGGAAAAGTCGCGTTACGTGGAGCTGCCGCTGTTCGGCCCGCGTACCGTGCGCGACGTGTTCGGGATGGTCGGCGATGCGCCGCTGAGCCCGTTGCGCCAGGTCAACGACGACGCCACCCGGATCCCGCTGCAGGGACTGCAGCTGGTCGACGTGCGCACCCAGCTGCTGGCCACCGACAGCCTGCGCGAGGGTGCCGCCGACGACTACGCCCTGGTCCGTGACGCCTGGATGCAGCGCCGCGACTACCAGATCTTCGGCGACCGCAGGGCCGAGGAAGACGAAGTCGCGCTACCCGACTACCTGCGCGACGACAGCCTGCCGATCGTGCCCGCCGGTGCGGTGCCGGTGATGCCGACCGACGGCTGAACCGGGATGGCCTCGGTGGAACGCGTCACGCCACGGGGATAGGCTCACCGGATCCGCAATCCCGACAGTCGTCCAAAAGGAGTTTGCCCGATGCGTATCCCCCGTCCTTCCATCCCGATGCTTGGCCTGCTGTCGTTGCTCGGCGTATCCGCCTGCACCTCGGCGACCCCGTATGCGGATCTGCCGCAGACCACCGTGCGCGGTCTCTACGTGTCGCAGGATGGTGCACAGACGCTGCGCCCGTGCGGTGCCGCGGACATCCACTGGATCACCGGCTCCGACGCCGTGCTCGAACCCGTGCGCACCCGCTCGGAAGCGCGCTCCATGGCGCTGGGGCAGCCCCACCAGGGCGTCTACGCGGAAGTCAGCGGCGGGCTGGAAACGCCGCCGGCCGAAGGCGTGCCCGTGGGCTACGACGGCGTGCTGCATGCCAGCCACGCGACCCTGCTGGCCGACCATCTCCCGCCCAGTTGCGTGGCCACGACACCCGCGACCGCGGGCGCCTGATCACTCGCTTTCGTCGCCCTCCAGGCCGGCGCCGAGCAGGTGCCGGCTCTCGTCGGCCGGCAACGATTCGACATCGCGCAGCTTGCGGGTCAACACCCGGGTGCGGCGCTCGGTGTCGTCGATCTTGTTGCCGGCCTCGACCAGCTTCTTCTTGACCCCGGCCAGCACGTCGCCGAACTTGCCGAACTCGGTCTTGACCGCGCCGAGGGTGCGCCAGACCTCACTGGAACGCTCCTGGATCGCCAGCGTCCGGAACCCCATCTGGAAGCTCGTCATCAGCGCCAGCAGCGTGGTCGGGCCGGCGACCGCGATGCGCTGGTCACGTTGCAGCGCTTCGACCAGCCCCGGGCGACGCAGCACCTCCGCGTACAGGCCCTCGGTCGGCAGGAACAGGATGCCGAACTCGGTGGTGTGCGGCGCGCACAGGTACTTTTCGCGGATGCGCGCGGCCTCCTTGCGCACCGCACGCTCCAGCGCGTCGCTGGCGGCACGCGCGGACTCGACCTCGCCACGCTCCTGCGCGTCGAGCAGTCGCTCGTAATCCTCGCGCGGGAACTTGGCGTCGATCGGCAGCCACACCGGTGCCTCCCCGCTGGAGCCAGGGAAGCGCACCGCAAACTCGACCCGCTCGTTGCTGCCCGGCACCGTCGCCACGTTGGCGGCGTACTGGTCGGGCGCGAACACCTGCTCCAGCAGCCCGGCCAGCTGCACCTCGCCGAACACGCCGCGTGACTTCACGTTGCTGAGCACGCGCTGCAAACCGCCGACATCGGCCGCCAGCTTGGTCATGTCGCCGAGCCCTTGGTGGACCTTGGCCAGCATGGTGGTGACGTTGCCAAAGCTCTCGGTCAGGCGCGTTTCCAGGGTGGCATGCAACTTCTCGTCGACGGTCGCGCGCATCTGCTCGAGCTTGGCTGCGTTGTCGGCCTGCAGGTTCCGCAACTGCTGTTCAAGCGTGGCGCGCATCTCGCCGATGCGCTGCTCGTTGCGCTGGGTCAGTTCGCTCAGGCGCTGGCCGATCGCATCGCTGGAACGCTGCTGCAACTCGGCACCCTCGGCGCGGGCCTTGCGCGCGTCGTCGATCAACGCCTCGCGCAGCAGGTCGAGCCGCTGGTCGGTGCGCTGGGTGAGTTCGGCAAGGTTGCGGCCGAAGCCGTCGATGCGGGTTCCCTGCTGGCCCGACAGGCTGTCGAGCTGCTGCCGCAGTTCGGTGCGGCCCTCGCGCTGTTCGTCGCGCAGGGCCTGCTCCAGCCGGCTGCGATGCGCCTCCAGCACGGTGTCGGGCTTGCGCCGCACCAACAGCACCAGCAACACGATCGCCACGAGGACGGCGACCAGCACGACAACGAGAAGCGCGGATTCGGACATGTCGCCAGTGTAGCCGTCGCGGTCGCAGCGGTTGCGACCGCGCGACGGGAGTATCGTCAGCCCACTACCCGTTTGGAGGATCCGCGATGACCCACAAGGGAAGCTGCCACTGCGGCAAGGTGACGTTCGAGGTCGACGGCGAAATCGGCACCGCGGTGTCGTGCAACTGCTCGATCTGCCAGCGCAAGGGCTCGCTGCTGTGGTTCGTGCCGCGCGACAGCCTGCGCGTGCAGGGCGAGGACGCGCTGTCGAGCTACACCTTCAACAAGCACGTGATCCAGCACCGCTTCTGCGCGACCTGCGGCATGCATCCGTACGGCGAAGGCACCGACCCGAAGGGCAATGCGACGGCCGCGGTCAACATCCGCTGCCTGGAGGACATCGACCTGGAATCGGTTCCGGTCCAGCACTACGACGGGCGTTCGATGTAACGCACCGGGTCGATCGGCGGCCTGACCGATGGCACTGTGCCCCGGCGCCGGCCCAACCGACCCTGCGCCTACGCCATCGAGCAGGACGCCCACATGTCGCACGCACGCCTCATCCCGTTACTGGTACTGGCAACCACCATCGGTTGCAGCCACGCAGCCACCCCGGCCGCCACGCCGCCGACGGTTATCCCGATCTCGCCCTATCTCGACACCGTGCCCTCGCTGGAAGTCACCGTCGATGGCGAACCGCGACGCTTCCTGCTCGACACCGCCGGCGGGATCACCGTCGCCACCCCGGAGTTCGCCACGGACATCGGATGCACCCCGTGGGGCCGGCTGACCGGCCACCGCATGCGCGGCGACCGCGTCGACGGCGCACGTTGCGATGACGTCGAACTGCAGGTGTCCGGTGTGCCGCTGGAACTGTCGAGCGTCCTGGTGTGGGATCTGTCCAAGCTGTTGCCGCAGGACGCGCCACCATTGGCGGGTTCGATGGGGCTGGATGCATTGCGGGACCACGCCATCACCCTGGACCTGGGCGCCGGCGAGCTGACCGTGGAAACCCCGACCAGCCTGGCGGCTCGCGTACGACGCGCAACCGAAGTGCCGGTGCGCTTCAGCCGCGAGGTCCAGGGACTGGCGCTGGTGCCATTCATCCCGGTCGAAACGCCCAAGGGCCAGCTGTGGATGGAACTCGACAGCGGCAGCGATGGCGCCCTGATCGTAGGCCGGCACGCCGCATCCGCCCTGGGACTGGATGCAGACGCGGACGACCGGCAGGCCATCACGCTCGAACTGGGCGGCGGCATCGAAGTGGATGCACAGGCGAGGGTCGACGACCTCATCATCGACGGCAACATCGGTTCCCCGGTGCTGCGCCGGTGGGCGGTGACCATCGACCTGGCCAACGAACGCCTGTGGATCGCGCCCAGCGCCGGGACCCCCACGGACGACACCGCTGCCGGAACTACCGCGGAAGCGCACTGATCCGAGGCGTCGATCCCCGGCCGAGCCTGTCCTGGCCACCCACGCCGGCGCCGCTCAGCGGCTGTCGCCTTTCGGGAACCGCACGCGCTGCGGCTCGGCATTGAGCCGCCGCAGCATCTCCACGATCAGCCGGGTCTTGACCGAGCCGGAGTCCAGTCACCCCGGCCGTTGTTCCCGCTGTTGCTGTTTGCTGTTTGCTGCTACGAACTCAATCCAGCACGCGACAAAACACAGCCTTCAGATACCGCGACTCCTGCGCCTGCGCCAACCACGGATGGTCCGGTCCCGCACCGGCAACCTTGAGCACCTGCACCGTGCGATTGGAATAGAACGCCGCCCGCCGCAGCATGTCGAGGAACTGCTCCTCGCTGACCAGCCCCGTGCACGAGAACGTCGCGAACAACCCACCCGGCTTGACCACCGACATCGCCAGCTTGTTCATGTCGAGATACTTCTTCAGCGCCGGGATCACCTGCTCCCGATCGCGCGTCATCTTGGCCGGGTCGAGGATCACCACGTCGTACTGCTCGCCCGCATTCCCCGCATCACGCAACCACGGAAAAATGTCGGCCTGGATGAAACGCGGCCGCACGTTGTTGAGCTTCGCGTTGCCCTTGGCGATCTCGATCACGTCCGCATCGATGTCGACCCCGACCACCTCGCTCGCCCCGCGTACCGCCGCATAGACCGCGAACCCGCCGGTGTTGCAACACAGGTCGAGCACGCGCTTGTCCCCGACCTGCTGCGACAACCACTGCCGGTTCTCGCGCTGGTCGGCGAAGAAGCCAGTCTTGTGCGCACCGGCCGGATCGGCACGGAACTTCACCCCGTACTCGGTAATGACGCTCGGCTGCACCGGCTCGGTGCCGCGGAAGTCGAAGCTCTCCTGCTTCTGCACGTGCTCGTCGGCAAACATGTAGAAACGGCAGCCCGGGAACTGCTCGCGCAGCGCGGCCTGGATCCACTCGCGGTGGCGGAACGCGCCGGCGCTGAAGAACTCCAGCACCAGCAGGTCGGCGTAGCGGTCGATCACCAGCCCACTGATGCCGTCGCCCTCGCTGTGGAACACGCGCCAGGCGTCGGACACCTCGTCGAGCTTGAGCAGGTCGCGGCGCAGCGACACCGCGGCGGCGATCTTGCGCGCGAACCAGTCGGCATCGATCACCGCGTTCGGGTCGCTGTCGAGCATGCGCAGCGCGATCCGCGAGTGGCCGTTGTAGAAGCCCCTGCCGATCAGGTCGCCATCGACGCCGATCACGTCGACGATCGAACCGGGCTTCGGGCGCTGCTCGGGCTTGGCGACCAGCCGCTGGAAGATCCACGGGTGCGAGGACTTCCAGGCGTTCTTGAGGTGGACGGTGGGGATGGCGGTCGCGTCGTTCATCGCGCCATTCTACGCGGCCGCCGGAAGCCAACACGGGTGCCAACGCGCGCGCCACCATTGGAATGCCCGGCGGCGGCACCATGTCGGGCACATGCACCTGCCCGTCGACGAGAATCCACTCGATCCCAAGGCCCAGCGCGCGGTCGACCGCAAGCGCTGGCTGCGGGCGTTCAACCTCAGCCTCGGCTTCGTGCTGGTGCTGCTGGTGGTGTTCGTGGCCCAGAGCCAGTTCGACCTGGGTGCGTGGACAGTGCAGCCATGGTCGACCGCCGGCCTGCTCGGCCTGCTGGGAGCGCCGCTGCTGCATGGCTCGATTGAGCACCTCGCGGCCAATTCGATCTCGCTGCTGATCCTGGGCACGCTCGCCGGCGGCATGTATCCCCATGCGACCCCGCGAGCGCTGCCGTTGATCTGGCTCGGTTCCGGCCTGGTCGCATGGCTGCTCGGCGACCCCGGCTCGCGCCACCTCGGCGCCAGCGGACTGACCCACGGCCTGATGTTCCTGGTGTTCATGCTCGGCCTGTTGCGCCGGGACCGCCCCGCGATCGCGGCGGCGATGATCGCGTTCTTCCTCTACGGCGGCATGCTGCTGACGGTGTTCCCGCGCGAAGCCGGCATTTCGTGGCAGGCGCACATGGGCGGCGCACTCGGCGGCGCGGTCGCGGCGCTGCTGTGGCGCCGCCTCGACCCGCAGGCCCCGCGCAAGCGTTACAGCTGGGAGATCGAGGAAGCGGCCGGGCAGGCTCGGTCGGACGACGAACGCGACAGCCTCGAACCGCCGTCGCCACACGACGTGCCGGTGTTGTGGAAGCGCGAAGCCGACGACGAGCAGCGCGGCGTGGTGTTGCGGTTCCCGTCACGCGACTGACCGCCGCAAAGTCGCGCCACTTCCGGCATACGCGACGACCCGGCGCAGCGTCTAGACTCGACCGCTCACCCACATCGACAGGGAATTCGCATGGAACGTTGGTATTTCAGCGCCGGCAGCAACAGCCAGCGGGTCGGTCCGCTCGACGACAACGCCGCACGCGCACATGCACAACAGCACCCCGAGGATTTCTGCTGGCGCGAGGGCTTCGCCCAGTGGCAGCCGGTCGGCGACGTCGCCGAACTGGGCGCCGTGGCAGGCACCCGTCCGCCGAGCATGCCGGCGATGCCGTCCACCGGTTCCGGCCGCGGCAATGACGACGAAATCGACTACCGCATCGTCGGCAGCGACATGCAGTTCGTCGAGGTCGAGCTCGACCCCGGCGAAAGCGCGATCGCCGAAGCCGGTTCGCTGATGTACAAGGACGCCGCGGTGCAGATGGACACCGTGTTCGGCGACGGCAGCCATGCCGGCCAGGGCGGTGGCTTCATGGACAAGCTGATGTCGGCCGGCAAGCGCGTGGTCACCGGCGAGAGCCTGTTCACCACCGTGTTCACCCATGCCGGCCAGGGCAAGGCCAAGGTCGCGTTCGCCGCGCCCTACCCCGGTACGGTGATGGCGATGAAGCTGTCCGACCACGGCGGCCGCCTGGTCTGCCAGAAGGACAGCTTCCTGGCCGGCGCGCGCGGGGTGCAGGTTGGCATCCACTTCCAGAAGAAGATCCTGACCGGCCTGTTCGGTGGCGAGGGCTTCATCATGCAGAAGCTCGAAGGCGACGGCTGGGTGTTCGTGCACGCCGGCGGCACCGTGATGGAGATCGACCTCAAGGCCGGCGAGCGGCTCGATGTCGACACCGGCTGCGTGATGGCCTACCACTCCAGCGTCGACATGGACGTGCGCGCGGTCGGCGGCATCAAGAGCATGCTGTTTGGTGGCGAGGGCGTGTTTCTGGCCACCCTGACCGGACCGGGCAAGGTCTGGCTGCAATCGCTGCCGTTCTCGCGCATGGCCGGGCGGATGCTGGCGGCGGCGCCCGGTGGCGGCGGTCGCGACAAGGGCGAGGGCTCGGTGCTCGGCGGCCTTGGCGGACTGATCAGCGGCGACCGCGGCTTCTAGGCGGCACGCGTAGCCGAAGGCGGCCATTCAAGCGTTCGCGGCTATGCTGCGGCGCTTCGTGCCGGCCGCCCCGGTTTCACTGAGCCGCTTCCCCATGAATTTCCCGCAATTGCGTCCCCTGCTGGTGTTGTCGGTCGCCGTTTTGCTGAGTGCCTGCTTCGGCAAGCCGCGGCCGGCCCCGCCGGAGCCGGCTCCACCGGCGGTCGCGGTGCCCCCGATCAAGGTCGGCCTCGCGCTCGGCGGCGGCGCGGCCAAGGGCTTCGCGCATATCGGCGTGATCAAGGTGCTGGAGGCCCACGGGCTGGAGCCGGTGGTGGTTTCCGGCACCAGCGCCGGCAGCGTGGTCGGCGCGCTGTATGCCAGCGGCATGGGGCCGTTCCAGTTGCAGCGGCATGCCATCGCGCTGGACGAGGACGAGATCCGCGATGTCAGCCTGTTCTCCGGCGGGCTGGTCGAGGGCCGACTGCTGCAGGACTACGTCAACAAGCTGGTCGGGCAGCGCCCGATCGACCGCTTCGCCAAACCATTCGCCGCGGTCGCGACACGGCTCGAGGACGGCAAGCGCAGCGTGTTCGTGCGCGGCGACACCGGGCAGGCGGTGCGCGCGTCATCGAGCATTCCCGGCGTGTTCGAACCGGTCGCGATCGGCAAGTGGCACTACGTCGATGGCGGCGTGGTCAGCCCGGTGCCGGTCGACGCCGCGCGCCAGCTCGGCGCCGAGTTCGTGATCGCGGTGGATATCTCCAGCCAGGCCAGTGGCACGATGCCCGGCAGCCTGCTCGGCATCGTCAACCAGTCGATCACGATCATGGGGCGCCAGCTCGGCGCGCAGGAACTGGCGCGCGCCGACGTGGTGATCAGCCCGGCGGTCAGCGACATCGGCGCGGCGGATTTCGAGCAGCGCCACCGCGCGATGCTGCAGGGCGAGCGGGCCGCGCAGGCGGCGCTGCCGCGGATCCGCGCGAAGCTGGCGGCCATGCAGCAGGCTCGCGTCGACGCGGCCATCACCAAGGCACGCGCGGCGGCCAGCGCGCGGGCCGAGGCGGTCGCCCGCTGCAGGCAGGCGCAGGGCTGGTTCGACGACGAGGCCGAGTGCGACGCGCTCAGCGCGCCGGCAGCGGCATCCCCTGGAACGCCTTGACCGTACGCAGCACGAAGCTGGAGTTGACGTCGTCGACCCCGGCCTGGTTGAGCAGGCGGTCGAGCAGGAAATGCGAGAAGTGTTCGAGGTCGCGCACGGCGACCTGCAACAGATAGTCCATGTCGCCGGTCAGCGCGTGGCAGGCGACCACCTCGTCCCACTGGTTGACGAAGTCGCTGAAGGCCTCGACCGAGGCGCTGTCGTGTCGGTGCAACTGCACCCGCACGAACGCCTGCAGGCCGAGCCCGAGCCGCTCCGGATCGACCTCGGCGCGATAGCCGGAAATCACCCCGTCGCGCTCCAGCCGCTGCACCCGGCGCAGGCAGGCCGACGGCGACAGGTTGACCCGTTCGGCCAGCTCGGCGTTGGTCTGGCGGCCGGCGCGCTGCAGCTCGGCGAGCAGCAAGAGGTCGGTGCGATCAAGTGAGGTTGTCGTCATTGGATGCGCCCTGTCTCCATCTGACGCAATTATCGTGTGCGGACTCCGGTATTTCAAACAACAACGCAACACAATTGCAGCGATTCCGCTCTAGAGTGGAAGGACACCATTTCGGTTGCTTTCGCATCAGGAGAACCACGCCATGGAATCGCCCAACCGCGTCGAATCACAACTGACCGACAAGGGCTACGTGCCGGTCTACACGACCGCCGTGGTCGATCAGCCGTGGGACAGCTACACCGACACCGACCACCGGGTCTGGGCGCAGCTGTTCGAGCGCCAGAAGCAGATCCTGCCGGGCCGTGCCAGCGACGAATTCATGGCCGCGCTCGCCGCGATGGAGATGACCCCGGACCGGATCCCGAAGTTCGACGACCTCAACCCGATCCTGCGCGCCGCCACCGGCTGGGAGCTGATCGGCGTCGAGGGCCTGCTGCCCGAACTGACCTTCTTCGAGCACCTCGCCAACCGCCGCTTCCCGGTGACCTGGTGGATCCGCAAGCCCGACCAGATGGACTACCTGTCCGAGCCGGACCTGTTCCACGACCTGTTCGGCCACGTGCCGCTGCTGATGAACCCGGTGTTCGCCGACTACATGGAGGCCTACGGCCGGGGCGGCGTGAAGGCGCACGGCATCGGCGAGGACGCGCTGGTCAACCTGACCCGGCTGTACTGGTACACGGTCGAGTTCGGCCTGATCCGGCAGCAGGACGGCCTGCGGATCTATGGCAGCGGCATCGTGTCGTCCAAGGGCGAGTCGATCCACTGCCTGGAGTCGGACGCCCCCAACCGGATCGGCTTCGACCTGCAGCGCGTCATGCGCACGCGCTACCGGATCGACACCTTCCAGAAGACCTACTTCGTGATCGACAGCTTCGAGCAGCTGATGGACGCCACCGGCCCGGACTTCGCGCCGATCTACGACAAGCTCGCGCAGCTCGAGTCGATCCCGGCCGGCAACGTGCTCGACGACGACAACGTCTACAACCGCGGTACCGGCGAAGGCTGGCCCACCGACGCCGACGTCTGAGTGTCAGCGCGCCTGCGCGCGCGTGGCTTCCAGTGGTGGTCGAGCCAGAGCTTGGCGAGGGTGGCGATCAGCAGCGGCCCGAACCACGCGGTGTAATGCAGCGCCACCCCGTCGATCGCGGGCAGCAGCCTCGGCAGGCCCAGTGCCAGGAACGCGATGTGGGTGGCGACGCCATTGCCGACCATCTGGGAGTAGTGTTCGACCAGCCACCAGCGCGGCCGCTCCGCCAGCCGGTCGCGGCGCAAGCGCTTGAGCAGCATGGCGCCACCGTTCAGCAGTCCGACCATCGAGAACCCGATCAGCAGTGGCGCGCCCGCCCGCACACCCAGCAGCAACACGCCCACCCCGCTGGCAACCGACAACAGGCCCAGCGCGACGAACACCGGCCCGGTGTAGCGCACCACATCGTGCTTGTCGCCCACCGCACGCCAGGCACCCCACACGCCGGTGGCGGTGATCACCACCAGATAGCCGAGAAACGCCGCGATCACCTGATCGCCATCGATCAGGCGCTGCACGGCCAGCGGCACGGCGCTGACGATCACCGCCACCATCGACAGCAGGTAGACGCGACCGGACAACCGGTGGCGCGGGCTGCCCTTGCGGAGCAGCGCCGCCAGCCAGAACGTGACCAGCGCGAGGGTGCCGGCGATGGCGTGCAGCGACAGGAACCATGAGTAGGCGGGCATGGTAGTGCTCCGTGATTCAGTGCCGGCAGCGTGCCTCTGCACCGCCGGTGGTCGCAGTCCCGACGGTCACCGGATCGACCTGCCGGAAGTCACTTTCTGCCGTCCGTGCATTGCGCCGGGCCGGACGCGGGGCCAGCATCGACGCATGGAATTCCTGCGCGCACTGACCCAGCCGATGTTGCTGGCCGGATTGGTCACCTGGGGCGCAGTCGCGCTCGGCCTGTCGGTGGAGGAGTCCGACCGTTCCGTGCTTCTGTGGTCGCTGGCGCTGGCCTACCTGGTCGCGTTCGTCACGATCGACATGGTGCCGCCGCGATGGGAGCGACGGTTGCGGATGCCACTGCTGTTGCTGCAGGCGGGTTGCGCGCTGGCGCTGGTATGGCTGGCGCCACGCGGTGGCACCGCGCCAGTGTTGCTGGTGGTACTGGTGGCGCAACTGGCGACGGCGATGCCGCCGCGGGTCACGGTGCCGGTGGTGATCGCGCTCAACATCGCGTTCTACCTGCTGCTGCGCGGCGCCGGTTACTCGCAGCCGCTGCTGGTTGCCACCCTGTATCTGGGCTTCCAGGCATTTGCCGCGCTGACCGCGCACTACGCGCGTACCGTCGAGGCCTCGCGCGATGCGCTGGCAATGGTCAACGCCGACCTGCTGGCGACCCGCGCGCTGCTGGCCGACAGCGCACGCAGCAACGAGCGGTTGCGGGTCGCGCGCGAGCTGCACGACGTCGCTGGCCACAAGCTCACCGCGCTCGGCCTCAACCTGCGGCTGCTGGAGGCCGACCCGGCGCTGCGCATGCGTGACGAGCTGCACACCTGTCGACAACTCTCCGGCGAACTGCTTGGCGACCTGCGCAACCTGGTCGCGGCGATGCGCCACGACGACGGCCTCGACCTCGCCACCGCCCTGCACGCACTCGCCGCACCGCTGCCGAAGCCGTCGCTGCAACTGCGTATCGATCCGGCGGTGCGGGTGACCGACCCGGCCGTGGCCGATGCAATCGTGCGCACCGTGCAGGAGGCGCTGACCAACGCGGCCCGCCACGCCGGCGCCGAACGGTTGACGGTGGCGCTGAGCCGGGACGGCGACACCCTGCACCTGCAAATCGACGACGACGGCCGCCTGCGCGGGCTGCTGCGCGAGGGCAACGGCCTGGCCGGCATGCGCGAACGGCTGGCGATGCTCGGCGGCCAACTGGCGTTGTCGACCGGCGCGACCGGCGCGCTGCGGATCGACGCGGAGATTCCGGCGTGAACGCGTCTTCGATGCCATTGCAGATAGCGCTGGCCGACGACCAGGCGCTGGTTCGCGCCGGCCTGCGCGCGCTGTTGCTGCAGCAGGGCATCGTGGTCGCGGTCGAGGCCGACGACGGCGAGGCGCTGCTGGCGCAATTGCCGGACCACCCGGTCGACGTGGTCCTCAGTGACGTGCGCATGCCCGGGGTCGACGGCATCGAGGCGTTGCGCCGGCTGCGCGCGCGCGGCGACGCCACCCCGGTGCTGCTGCTCACCACCTTCGACGAACCCGACCTGCTGTTGCAGGCGACAGAGGCCGGCGCCCAGGGCTTCCTGCTCAAGGACGCCGCGCCGGAAGACCTCCGTGCGGCGATCGAGGCGATCGCCGGCGGCGCCAGCCTGTTGCAGCCGGTCAGCACCGATCCGATCCGCTCGCGTTACCGCTATCACGCCGACGACGCCCCGAAGGAGCGTTTCAGCGAACGCGAGGTCGCGGTCCTGCGCCTGCTCGCGGGCGGCTACTCCAACAAGGAGATCGCCCGCGCGATGTTCCTCGCCGAGGGCACGGTCAAGAACTACGTCTCGGTGATCCTGGAGAAGCTCGATACCCGCGACCGCACCCGCGCGGTGCTGAAGGCGATCACCCTGCGGGTGATCTGAGAAAGCGACACGCCGGGCTGAACGCAGGTTCATCCAGCCTGCACCGGTCTGTCACAGGGACACGGCGATGATGTGCGGCTTCCGATCTCAGCCCCTGCGACCGATGCTGGCCACGCTTCGCCCCATGAACTTCTCCCACGACGAACTGCAACAGGAACTGGCGCGCACCGAGGCCACCTTTGCGCTCGCGATCCGGCATGCGGGCGGTGGTCACGACCCGGCACTGGAGCGCCAGCTCGACGGCCACGGCCGCAGCCTCCGGGCGATGCTCGACGCCGATGCCGCGGTGGTGGTGGACGATGCGCTGGATGCCGCCAAGCGGGTACTGGACGCGGCCGACCCGGCCGCGCCCCTGCTGATGCTGGAAATGGCAAGGGCCAACCTGGCCGCGGTGGCGCGCCGGTCGTCCCGCCTGCGCGACGCCGCCTGACGCGGACCGGGACGCCGGTCTACTCCGTGGTCCCGCCGGCCGGCTTGCAATGACCCGGCTTACAATGGCGGTTTCCGCCACTGCCACCGCATCCATGACCACATCCGCCAGCCCCGGCTCCGCCGGATCGACCGCGCCCGTCTCGCTGACCCGCTTCCTGATCGAGGAGCAACGCGCCGGCCATGTCGGCCCGGACCTGCGGCTGCTGATCGAGGTGGTCGCGCGCGCCTGCAAGCGGATCTCGATCGAGGTCGGCAAGGGCGCGCTCGGCGGCGTGCTTGGCGATGCCGGCGAGCCCGGCGTGGCCAGCATCAACATCCAGGGCGAGGCGCAGAAGAAGCTCGACGTGATCGCCAACGACGTGCTGCTGGAAGCCAACGCCTGGGGCGGCCACCTCGCCGGCCTGGCGTCCGAGGAGATGGACCACAGCATGCCGATCCCGGATGTCTATCCGCGCGGCAACTACCTGCTGCTGTTCGACCCCCTCGATGGCAGCTCCAATATCGACGTCAACATCTCGGTCGGCACCATCTTCTCGGTGCTGCGCTGCCCCGAGGGCGTGACCACCCCGGGCGATGAGCACTTCCTGCAGCCGGGCACCGCGCAGGTCGCGGCCGGCTATTGCACCTACGGCCCCAACACGACCCTGGTGCTGACCGTCGGCCACGGCACCCACGCGTTCACCCTCGACCGCGAGGTCGGCAGCTTCATGCTGACCACGCGCGGCATGCGGATCCCCGAGGAGACCAAAGAGTTCGCGGTCAACATGTCCAACCAGCGCCACTGGCAGCCGCCGATGCAGGCCTACGTGACCGACCTGCTGGCCGGCACGACCGGGCCGCGCGGCAAGGACTTCAACATGCGCTGGGTCGCCAGTATGGTCGCCGACGTGCATCGCATCCTGACCCGCGGCGGCATCTTCAGCTATCCGCTGGACGCCAAGTGCGCGGCCAACGGCGGCAAGTTGCGGCTGATGTACGAAGCCAACCCGATGAGCTTCCTTGTCGAACAGGCCGGCGGCGGCGCCAGCACCGGCCGCGGCCGGATGATGGAGGTGCAGCCGAGCGGACTGCACCAGCGCGTGCCGGTGTTCCTCGGCTCGAAGGCCGAGGTCGAGGCTGCGGTCGGTTACCACCAGCGGCACGACGCCGCGACCACCTGACCCTCGCATCCGCGGTCCCGCCTTGGACCGCTGGCCGTCGCCGGACGGTCACGGCGTTTGCTGTCGATGTCCTGAAGCGCCGCGCGCCGGCGCGGCACGGGCGGCTGGCACGGTGGCTTCGACGCGACGGGCGGCGACCACCGGAAGGTGAATGACCGACCCTGTTCCTCAGCCTCGGGGGAAACCATGGCTGCAGTCCCGGCGGACGCCCGGCAGTGCGTCATCTGGTTCGGAAAGCCGTTGCGCCGCGAACGCGAGGCGCTCGCGGCGGCCGGCTGGCAGGTCCGCGTGGCCGACCCGTGCGACGCCACCGGGATCGGCCTGCGCGGTGGCGACACCGTGGTCGGGCTGGTCGACCTGCGCGACCGCCGCGCCGCCAGCCTGCAACAACTTGAACGCCTGGCCACCGACCACGTCCACCTGTCGCTGGTCGCGGTCGTGCCCGGGTCCCTCAACGCGGCCGACAACCCCACGCCCGGCCATGCCGCGGCCTACCGGGTGCTGCGGCACTGCGTGGATTCATTCGCCGCGCCGCTCGACCTGTCGCGGATGATTCGTCGCCTGGAGTCGCTCGGCATCGCCCCACGCGCCCCGTCAGCGTCCGGCCTCGATGCGCTGGTCGGCGACAGTCCGGCGATGCGCGAGGTCCACGCCGGCATCCGCCGGTATGCCCCGGTCGAACTGCCGGTGCTGGTCACCGGCGACACCGGCACCGGCAAGGAGGTCGCCGCGCGTGCGCTGCACCAGTTGTCACCCCGGGCCGACAAGCGGTTCGCGGCGATCAATTGCGGCGCGCTGCCGGCCAACCTGGTGCAGTCGGAACTGTTCGGGCACGAGCGCGGCGCATTCACCGGCGCCCACGCGCGCCACGCCGGCCTGTTCGAGTCGGCCGACGGCGGCACCGTGTTCCTCGACGAGATCGGCGACCTGCCGCTGGAAGCCCAGACCAACCTGCTGCGGGTGTTGCAGGAAGGCAGCCTGGAACGCATCGGCAGCCACCAGCCGATCCGGGTCGACGTGCGCGTGCTGGCCGCCAGCAACATCGACCTGGACAAGGCCATCGCGGACGGACGCTTCCGCAACGACCTGTATTACCGCCTCAACGTGCTGCGCCTGCACTTGCCACCCCTCGCCGAACGCGGCGACGACATCGAACTGCTGGCGCGGCACTTCCTCGACGGGTTCCGCGAACGCCACGCCACCCGGGCGCGCGGCTTCGACCCCGACGCCCGGCGCGCAATGCGTGCATACGCCTGGCCCGGCAACGTGCGCGAGCTGCTCAACCGGGTGCAGCGTGCGGCGGTCAACGCCGAGGCCGAACTGATCGGCGCCCCGGCGCTGGGACTGGACGACCCCGATGCAACGACGGTCGACGGCGGCGGCCTGACCGGTGCGCGCGGCGCGGCCGAGCAACAGGCGTTGCTGGCCTGCCTGCGCGAAAGCGGATTCAACATCAGCGAGGCCGCGCGGCGCCTCAAGGTCTCGCGGGTCACGGTCTACCGCCTGTGCCGGAAGCACGGGCTGGTGCTCGACGACCTGCGCTGAAAGATGAAAGCCCCGCTCCCGGGGGAAGGGTGGAGCGGGGCTTTCCAGGGAACCGGCCAACGGGGAGGTGGCCGGCCTGACGCGCCTTGCGGCTCCCGCATGCCGGGCATCCGCACCTGGGTGGACGCATGCGCCATGCCAACGCAGTGGATGGCCGTGGGGACGGGCGCCTCGCCCTGGCGCGCGGGTCCGCGGACCGCGACGGATGTTGCACGCGGTGAACACCTCGCGTGGCCGATCCGTCGCGCCCTGCGCGCATGCCGCGCCGAACGGCGTTCGTCGGGTGTAACGAGGTTGCTACGCCGGCGAGCCACTTACGGTACATGCCACCCGGGGACGGTGGCCCGGCGCGGTCAGGCCTCGCGCGGGTGGTTGAGCACCAGCCAGTACAGCCCGACCTGCTTGACCGCCCACACGAACTGCTCGAAGTCGACCGGCTTCTGGATGTAGCTGTTGACCCCGAGTGCGTAGCTGGCCTCGACGTCGAACGGCTCGGTGCTGGTGGTCAGCACCACCACCGGCAGCGTGCGGGTGGCCTCGTTGGCGCGCACCGCCTGCAACACTTCGCGACCATCGACCTTGGGCAGGTTGAGGTCGAGCAGCACGATCGAGGGCAGGTCGTTGGGATCGCGACCGGCATGCCGACCCTGGGCGAAGAGGTAGTCCAGCGCCTCGGCGCCGTCGCCGACCACCACCAGGCGGTTGGCGATCTTGGCCTCGTCGAATGCGAGCCGGGTCAGCTCGACGTCGTCGGGGTTGTCTTCGACCAGCAGGATTTCCTTGTGCATCACGGGTGGTGTCCGTCTCTCTATGGCTCGGCGCGACTGGATGATCCGTCGCCAGCCGGCAAGTCGAGGTGAAAGGTGCTGCCGACATCGGGTTCCGACTCGGCGCGAAGATATCCATGGTGGCGTTCGGCGATGCGTTGCGCGATCGCCAGGCCGAGGCCGTGGCCACCGCCCTCGTCCGGCCCGTGCAGCCGCTGGAACGGCTGGAACAGCTTGGGCGCGTAGCGCATGTCGAAACCGCTGCCGTTGTCGCGCACGAACAGCTGCACGCCGCCTGCATCGCTGCTGCCACCGACCTCGATCCTCGCCTCGCTGCGGCCCTGCGCGAACTTCCAGGCATTGTGCAGCAGTTGCTCCAGCAGCAACTTGAGCAGGCGTTCGTCGCCATGGGCCAAGAGACCCGGCTGCACCTGCGCCCGCACCACGCGCCCGGGTTCGGCTTCCTGCAGATCCGCCAGTACCCAGTCGGCCAGCAGGCTCAGGTCGACCGGGCCCGGCTTGAGTTCGACACGGGTGGCGTGCGACAGGTCGGCCAGCGCGGCCAGCAGGCTGCTCATGCGCGAGGCGGCGTTGCGGATGCGCTCGAGGTAGTCGCGGCCGGTCTCGTCGAGCTGTTCGCCGGCGCGCTTGGCCAGCAGCCCCGAGAAACTCTCGATCGAGCGCAGCGGTGCACGCAGGTCGTGCGCCACCGAGTCGGCAAACATCTGCAAGTGGCGGTCGGAGGCATCCGCGGCGTTGGCGCGGGCTTCGGCGTTCGCGCGCAGCACGTTCCCGGCCTCGCGCTCGGCGCTGACATCGCGCACCTGCACCAGCAGCAGCAGCGGCACGCCCCCGGCGTCGCGCATCACCGCGACGTTGGCATGCGCCCAGATGGTCTTGCCGTCGCGGTGCAGGTAGCGCTTGGGCGCGTCGATGAACTCGATCCGGCCGGCGACGAGGTCGTCCAGCGCCTGCCGTGAGCGTTCGATGTCGTCGGGATGGGTGAACTCCGCCGCGGGACGACCGACCAGCTCGTCGGCGCTGTAACCGAACATGCGTTCGAATGCGGGATTGACCTCGACCCAGCGGCGGTCGAGGTCGACGATCGCCATGCCGATCCCGGAGGCCGCCATGGCCAACCGGAAGCAATCGTCTCCAGGTTGGTGGGCAGGAACTGGGGGCATCGCGGGCACCGGGTTTGGTTCCAAGTCTAGCCGTTGTCGCCGTGACGGGGCAGTGGATGCAACTCGCATGCGGTTCCATTGCACAATGCCGGCATGGACCTACCCTACGTGCTCCAGCAGATCACGTTCGACCAGATCCTGTTCCTGTTGATCCTGGCCGGCGCGCTGTATCTGTTCATCAGCGAACGGCTGCGCATCGACGTGTCGGCAATGGTGGTCCTGCTGGCGATGGTGATCGCCGGCGTGCTGGACCCGGAGCAGGCGCTGTCGGGCTTCGCGAGCGAGCCGGCGATCATCGTGGCCGCGGTGTTCGTGATATCCGGCGGACTGGCCGCGACCGGCATCACCGAACACATCGGCCAGTGGATCGGGCGCGCATCGGGCAGGAGCGAGGGGCGCGCGATCGCGGTGACGATGCCGGCGGTCGCGGCAATGGCGTCGTTCACCCACCACGTGATGGTGACGGCGATGATGCTGCCGATCCTGACCCGCTTCGCGAAGAAGAACGGCCTGTCGGCATCGCGGCTGCTGATGCCGATGTCGCTGGCGGCATCGCTGGGCACCTGCCTGACGCTGGTCAGCGCGCCGGCGTTCCTGCTGGCCGACAACCTGCTCGAACGCACCGGCGCGGAGGGCCTGGGGATCTTCTCGATCACCCCGATCGGCGTCGCGCTGGTGGTGCTGGGCATCGTCTACATGCTGCTGGCGCGGTGGCTGCTGCCCAAGCGCAGCGGCACCTCGGGCGACGACGAATACCTGCGGCTGGACCGCTACCGCACCGAGCTGGTGGTGCCCGAAGGCTCGCGCTGGAGCACCCGGCCGCTGGCCGAATTGCAGAAGGCGCTGGGTGACAAGTTCCGCATGATCGGCTGGTTGCGCGACGGTCGCATGCGGCCCGACCTCGGCCCGAGCAGCCCGCTGATCAGCGGTGATGTGTTGCTGGTGGAAGCGTCGGCGGACGCGCTGGCGTCGCTGCACGACGACACCGGGCTGGAGCTGTACCCGATCGCCAAGTTCGGCGCCCGCACCGGCGAGGACACCGACAGCGACGGCGACTACCAGCTGGTGCAGGCAGTGGTCGCGCCGGGTTCCGAGTTCATCGGCCGCAGCATCCGCGAGATCGACTTCTCGCGTCAGTTCAAGGCGGTGATCGCCGGGCTGTGGCGACGCGGCGCGGCGATGACCCCGCGGCTGGCCGATGCGCGTCTGCGCGAGGGCGACCTGCTGGTGCTGTGGGGCAAGCCCGAGCGCTTCGCCGAGCTGGCCACCCACCACGGCTTCCTGATGCTGGTGCCGTTTTCCGGTGAAGCCAAGCGCCGCGTGCGCGCACCGCTGGCGCTGGCGATCCTCGGGTTGACCATCATCGCGGCGGTGACCGAATGGCTGCCGGTGCCGCTGGCCTTCATGCTCGGTGCGGTCGCGACCGTCGCGACCCGTTGCGTCGATATCGGCCAGGCCTACCGCGAGATCGACGTGCGGGTGTTCGTGATGATCGCCGGGGTGATCCCGCTCGGCATCGCGATGGAACAGACCGGCACCGCGCAGTTGCTCGCGCTGGGCTTGCGCGAGGTAGTGGCCGGCTGGCCGGTACTGGCGGTATTGCTGGTGTTGTTCACGATGGCCGCGTTGCTGACCCAGATCCTGTCGGACTCGGCGACCACGGTGCTGCTGGGGCCGATTGCGGTCGAGCTGGCGCAATCGCTGGGACTGGCGCCGACACCGTTCGTGGTATGTACCGCGCTGGGCGCGGTGGTTGCGTTCCTGACTCCGATCGGCCACCACGGCAACCTGCTGATCCTCGGACCGGGGCAATATCGCTTCGGCGATTTCGTGCGGGTCGGGGTGCCGCTGACGGTGATGGTCGCGTTCGTATCCGCTTGGATGACGCGATGGCTGTGGCTTGGCGGCCCGCTGCTGCCGGGCCTTGGCGGTTGATTTCGCCGCTCAGAACAGTTCGCCTTGCGGCGACGACGTGCGTGGCGCGATGAACGTGGAGCTGTCCAGCGGCGGCAAGCGGCCAAATCCGAGTCGCTTGTGGGCCTTGGCGAACCGTTGCGCGATCAGGTCTGCGAATGGCCCCTCCCCGCGCATGCGCCGGCCGAACGCGGCGTCGTAATCCTTGCCGCCGTGCATCTGCCGCAGCAGGCTCATGACGTGCGCGGCGCGTTCCGGATAGTGCAGTTCCAGCCACTCGCGCCAGACCTGCTTGAGCTCGTGCGGCAGCCGCAGCAGTACGTAGCCGGCGGCGCGGGCACCATGTGCGTGCGCCGCCTCCAGGATGCGTTCCAGCTCGCTGTCGGTGATCATCGGCACCACCGGTGCGACCATCACCCCGACCGGCACGCCGGCATCGGCCAGCGCCCGCATCGCCCGCAACTTCGCGTGCGGTGCCGAGGCCCGCGGTTCCATCCGCGACGCCAGCCGGTTGTCGAGCGTGGTGATCGAGAAGTACACGCTGACCAGCCGGTCGCGCGCCATCGACGACAGCAGGTCGAGGTCGCGCTCGATCATCGCGCCCTTGGTGACGAAGCTGACCGGATGCCGGCATTCGGCCAGCACCTCGAGCACCGACCGGGTGATCCCGTAGCGGCGCTCGATCGGCTGGTAGGCGTCGGTGTTGATGCCCAGCGCGATCGGCGACGGCCGGTAGTTGCGCCGCGCGAGCTCGGTGCGCAGGCGTTCGGCGGCATTGGTCTTGGCGAACAGCCGGGTCTCGAAATCCAGCCCCGGCGACAACTCCAGGTAAGCATGCGACGGCCGCGCGAAACAGTACACGCAACCGTGCTCGCAACCGCGGTACGGGTTGACCGACTGGCTGAAACCGACATCGGGCGAGTCGTTGCGGCTGACCACGCTGCGCGCGCGCTCCTCGGTGACCTCGGTTCTGGGCCGTGGCGCCTCCGCCAGGTCCTCGTAAACCGAACCCCAGCCGTCGTCGACGCCGACCGCGTCGGTCACCGCGTAGCGTCCGGTCACGTACGAGGCGGCGCCACGGCCCTTGATCGGCGCCTGGGCTTTGCGGGCATCGTCCATGCACTTAGCCTAGGACGACCGCGTCGCATCGCAAGCGACGGGCAATGAATCATTCAGGGATCCGCAACCCATGCCCGACGTCCTGTTCGATCTGTGGCACCGCCTTGTCTCGATCGAGCACCTCGGCGTTTACCTGGCCGTCGGCTGGGCCGCCTACGTGGTCTGGCTCGGCCTGTGGATCGTGCTGCAGAAGCGTGCCCCGGCGGCCACGCTGAGCTGGCTGATCAGCCTGGCCGCCCTGCCCTACCTCGGCTTCCTGATCTATTACGTCTTCGGCCCGCAGCGGATCAAGCGACAACGCCTGCGCCGGGTCCGCGCACGTGCGGCGTTGCCGCCCCCGCCGGCTGGACTGGCGCCCAGCGCCGAAGCGATCGAGCTGGCCCGGGTCGCGCAGGCCACCACCGGCCTGCCGCCGAGCACCGCGACCCGCGCGCAGTTGCTGATCGACGGCGCCGCCACCTACGACGCCCTGCTCGCGGCCGTTGCGGCCGCACGCGCGCACGTGCACCTGGAGTACTACATCTACCTGCCGGACCGCACCGGCACCGCATTGCGCGACGCGCTGGTCGAGCGCGCCCGCGCCGGGGTCCAGGTCCGGCTGCTGCTCGACGCGGTCGGTTCGGGCAAGGTCTCGCGCAGCTTCCTCAAGCCGCTGGTGGATGCCGGCGGCGAGGTGGCGTGGTTCCATCCGATGCGGCTGCGCTGGGTTTGGCTGCGCCCCTGGAAGCGCCCGTGGCTGAACCTGCGCAGCCACCGCAAGATCCTCGTGGTCGATGGCGAAGTCGGTTTCACCGGCGGCATCAACATCACCGACGCGCAGGACGAGCGCTTGCGCGACGATGCCTACCGCGACCTGCACGTGCGGCTGGAGGGCGACATCGTGCGTTCGCTGCAGCTGGTGTTCGTCGAGGACTGGACCTACGCCACCGCCCAGCCGCCGCTGCGGCTGCCGGTGCCCGCTCCACGGCCCGGGCCGGTCGCCGCGCAGGTGCTGGTGTCGGGGCCGGATTCGTCGTGGGAGGCGATCCACCGGTTGCACGTCGGCGCGATCCATGCCGCCCGCGAACGCGTGTGGCTGGTCACGCCCTACTTCGTGCCCGGCGAGGCGGCGATGATGTCGCTGACCTCGGCCGCACTGGGCGGGCTCGACGTTCGCCTGCTGGTCCCGAAGCTCAGCGACAGCCGGCTGGTGACCTACGCGGCGCGCTCCTATTTCGACGACCTGCTTGCCGCCGGCGTGCGCATCTACGAGTACGGGCCGCGGCTGCTGCATACCAAGGCACTGCTGTGCGACGACGACCTCGCGATCATCGGCAGCGCCAACTTCGACAACCGCAGCTTCCGGCTCAACTTCGAGGTGTCGGTGCTGTTCCGCGACCCGGGCCTGGTCGATGGCCTGTCCGGGCTGATCGAGCATGAGTGCGGCCGTTCGATACGCGTTCGTGACGACCGTGACCGACCGCTGTGGCGCACCCGGGTGCCGGAGGCGCTGGCACGGCTGGTGTCGCCGTTGTTGTGACGCCGCGGGCCCCGCTAAACTGCCGCTGCCTGCCTCGCGGAGCGTCCCATGCCCTGGTTGCTGTTCCTGTTAGCCGTGATCGCGCTGGTGATCGCGTTCACCACCACTTCGGTGGCCGTTTTGCTGGGCGGCCTGGCTGCTGCGCTGGTGCTGGCCCTTGCGGGGTTGATGCAATTGCTGTCGCGCCGGATCGACCGTCACAGTGGCGGCGACGGCCCGATGCTGGATCCGCTGGAGCTGCAACAGCTGCGGGCACAGGCCGAGGCCCGCAGGCTCGCGGCCGGCCAGGCCGAGCCGGGCCAGGGCTGACCCGCGGCCGGCTCCACACGCCATGACCGTCCTGAGCGTCAACGTCAACAAGATCGCGGTGCTGCGCAATTCACGCGGTGGCAGCGGGCCCGACGTGGTCGAGGCCGCCCGCATCTGCCTCGATGCCGGCGCCCACGGCATCACCGTCCACCCACGGCCGGACGCACGCCACATCCGCGCGGACGACGTGGGGGCGCTGGCCGGACTGACCCGCGCGCGCGGCGTCGAGTTCAACCTCGAGGGCAATCCGTTCGCGCCGCCGCGGCCCGGCTACCCGGGTTTCATCGCGTTGTGCGAACAGGCGCGACCGGCCCAGGCCACCCTCGTGCCCGACGGCGACGGCCAGCTGACCTCCGACCACGGTTTCGATTTCCATCGCGACGGCGCGCGCCTGCGACCTCTGGTGGCACGCCTGCAGGACCTCGGCTGCCGGGTAAGCCTGTTCGCCAATGCGCATGTCGAGCCGGATGCCGCGGCCGTCGAAGCCGCCGCCGACACCGGGGCCGACCGCATCGAGCTGTACACCGGGCCGTACGCCGACGCCCTTGCCGCCGGCTCCGCAGCGTCGATGCTCGCGCGTTTCGGCGAGATCGCCCGTCGCGCGCAGGCCGCCGGACTCGGTGTCAATGCCGGCCACGACCTGAGCCAGGCCAACCTCGGCGCGTTCCTGCAGGCGGTGCCGGGGACGCTCGAGGTATCCATCGGCCACGCCCTGATCAGCGAGGCGCTGCATGACGGGCTCGCCGCGACGGTGCGTGGCTACCTGGCGATCCTTGCGCGGACGGGCGAGGGCCCGATGGGCTCTTCCACCCGTCGCTGACCGCCAGGGACACCCTCCGGGAATGCCCGCCTGGTGGACACGGAAAACCCGGACAAAAAAACGCCGCCCGAAGGCGGCGTTTCCAATTCACGACAAGCATCTTGTATAGCGGTGCGTGTGCTGCTTCGATCAGTCGTTCTCGACGAACCCGATCTTCTTCATGTCCGCGTTCTTGGCATGTGCTAGCACCTTCGCCAGGATCCCGTAATCGGCATCCGCGTTGGTGTCGATCTCGAGCTGCGGCTGGTTGGTCGGGTCACGCTGGACCGTCTCGCGCATCATGCTCTCGATCGTCGAAATCGGGTACGGCGAGTCGTTCCAGAAGATCTGGCCCGCCGCGTCGATGCGCAGCCTGATCGGCGGTGGCGGCTCGGTCTGCGGCGGCGGCGCGGTGGTGCGCTGCGGCAGGTTGACCTCGATCGGGTACGAGGCGATCGGCGCGGTCACCATGAAGATGATCAGCAGCACCAGCATGACGTCGACCAGCGGCGTCACGTTGATGTCGGCCATCGCGCCGCCGCTGGAGTTGGAACTGAAAGCCATGTTCGGGTCTCCGGACTAGTTGGAGCGATCCTTGATCGCGACGAAACCAACCTTGCGCATGCCCTGCTTCTGGGCAATGTCGACCACTTCCCTGACGGTGCGGTACTTGGTGGTCTTGTCGCCGCGAACATTGATCTGCGGCTGGGGCGTCTTCTGCGCTTCGACCGACAGGCGGCTTTCGAGCAGTTGCGTGGTCACCGGTTCGTCGTTCCAGAACACCTTGCCGTCCTGGGTGATCGCCAACGTGATCGGCGGCACCTCCGGGGCCAGCTGGTCCCGGGTATCCAGATTTGCCTCCGGCAACTCGACCTGTACTTTGTGCGACATCAACGGCGCGGTGATCATGAAGATGATCAGCAGCACCAGCATCACGTCGACCAGCGGCGTGACGTTGATTTCGGCCATCGGGCCGCCGCTTTCGTTGCCTGAACTGAAGGCCATACCGAACTCCGACTAAGCTTGGGTGACGACGTCGATCAGCGCTTGACAGCCTGCTCGCCGACGCGCGAACCGGTCGCGAAGAAGTCGTGCAGGTCGTGGGCGAAGGTATCGAACTTGCTGTTGGTCAGGCGGTTGGTGCGGTTGAAGAAGTTGTACGCCAGCACCGCCGGGATCGCCACGAACAGACCGGCCGCGGTCATGATCAGGGCCTCGCCGACCGGACCGGCGACCGCGTCGATCGACGCATTGCCGCTGATGCCGATGCGGATCAGGGCGTTGTAGATGCCCCAGACGGTACCGAGCAGGCCGACGAACGGTGCGGTCGCACCGACGGTTGCGAGCAGGGTCATGCCGGACTCGAGCTTCATCGACTCGCGGGTCACGGCCTGGCGCAGGGCGCGATCGACGAACTCGGAGCGGTTCAGCGACTCGACCAGGCGCGAACCTTCGTTGCGCTGGTGGTGGGCCGCGGCCTGGGCGGCGTCAAGCGCGATCTTGGAGAACGGCTCGCTGCGCTTCTGCTCTTCCATGTAGCGGATCGCATCCTGCGCGTTGGAGGTTTCCCAGAACGTGCTCATCACGCGCTCGGAACTGGCGCGCAGGCGCATGTTCTTGATGAAGTTGATCACGATCCAGTAAACCGACAGGACCGAGAAGATCAGCAGGGTAATGGCCACGATCCATGCCATCAGATCGAAGTTCTGGATCATGTGACCGAAGCTCATTTGCTCGAATGCTGCGGCGTTGTTGCCTCCAGCAGCAGCAGTGGTGGTTTCCTGAAGCATGATGCTTACCTATGGATGTCGTGGAAGAAGGGACTACTCAGTACAGCAACTGTGACTCGACCGGCGGGTATCGGGTGTGAACCGATGCGACGTCAGTTGAGGTTGAAATCGACCGGGACGCGGACCCGGCTTGCAACGGCGACGCCATTCTCGACCTGCGGGTTGAAGGCCCACTTGCGTGCCGCTTCGACCGCGGCGCGATCCAGATCGCGGTTGCGACTGGATTTCTCGACTTCAATGTCGATGACGTTGCCTTGGGCATCGATGCTGATCACCAGGATCACCGTGCCCTCGATCTGCGCACGCAGCGCGCTCGGCGGATACTTCGGCGGATTGCGCGACCTGGACGACGGATCGACCGAGCCGAGGGTGTCCTGCGGGGCCGGGGGCGCCGGCGGGGCCGGCGGCGGAGCCGGCACGTCGACCGGGCTCGGGTCGTCGAACACCACCGGCGGCGGATCGGGCGGCGGCGGCAGCGGGGTCGGCTTTGGCGGCGACAACTCCTTCGGCGGAGTGATCGGCTTCGGCGGTTCCGGCGGCGGCGGCGGCGGCGGCGGTGGCGGTGGCGGCGGCTTGATGATGTTCACCAAGGTCACCTCTTCCTCCGCCTTGTCTGTCTGCGGCGGAGCCATCGGCGCAAGCAGCAGCAGCAACACCGCTCCATGCACGGCGAGCGCCATGGTCATACCGGCGATACGCGGCCAGTTCAACCCTTCGCGGTCGTCTTGTTTCTTAGCGTGGTTTTCCAAGTCTTGCGTCATTGCGCCGTCAGCTCGGGGAAGGGGGGCCGGACGCCGTTGGCGCCGCGGGCCGTTTCTGGCTCCTGCGCCTTTACGGCCGCGGGAACCTCGTAGGATATACCAAACTCCGCCTCTGGTTCCAAGCGGAAGTTGGGGGTTTCGTGATGCCGTTAGCTTCCCGGCAACGCGATGATCGAGTTGGCCTGCTCCGGCTTCTTGACGCCCTTGGCCAGCGCCTGCTTGGCAGCGGCCTGCGCCTCGGCGGTGCGGCCCTCGTTGACCAGGACCTTGGCCAGGTTGAGGTAGGTTTCTCCGTCGTCGTCGAGCGGAGCCGCCTTCTGGTAGGCCTCGATCGCGGGTCCCGGCTGGTCGGAGAAGTAGTAGCCCTGCGCCAGCGCGACGTAGGTGTTGAAGTCGGGCTTGAGGATACCCTTCTGCAGGCCGTCCTGGATCACCTCGACGGCCTGCTTCTCGTGACCGTCCAGATTGATGTAGGTCGCGTACAGCTGCTGGTACTCGGCCGCCTCGGTCAGCTTGCCGCCGGTGCGCAGCTTCTCCAGCACCGCGGTCGCCTTGTCGGTCATGCCCGCTTGCTGGTAGATGATCGCCAGGTTCATCTGTGCGCGCTTGTCGTCGGGCTTGGCGGCGGCGACCTTCTCGGCCATCACCACCGCCTGGTCGCCTTGGCCGCCCTCGGCGTAGGCCTGCATCAGCAGGGCCTGCCATTCCGGCTTGGGATCGGCGCTGGCGTCGATCGCCTGCTTCATCACCGTCGCGGCCTCGGGGTAGCGCTTCATCAGGTACAGCGCCTGGCCCTTCATCATCAGATGCTCGGGTTGCTGGCTTTTGGTCTCGCTGAAGAAGCGGTCATAGGTCGCCAGCGATGCGTCCGGCTGGCCGGCGGCCTGCTGCAGCTGGGCGAGGTTCAACATCACGTTGTAGTGGGCGGTGTTGTCGAGACCGTCCAGCTCGATCGCCTGCTGGTAGTACTTGACCGCGGTGGCGGTGTCGCCGGCGTCGTAGGCGACCTGTGCGGCGATCTGCGCGGCGTAGGCCTGCTCGAAGGCATTGGCGCCGTTTGCGGCAATGATTTCGTCAGCGATCACGCGTGCCTCGGCGCCTTTCTTGCCGTCGTACAGCTTCATCATCTTTTCGAGCTTGTTCGCGGTCCGGCCGGAAGCGCGCAGGCCTGGGCCCTTGCGGGTGGCATTGGGATAGGCCGCGTCGTCGCTGAACCCGTCCTTGCGTCCCTGGTCGCGCTGCAGTTCGCGGGACTGTTGGGCCATTCCCTGGGCGCGGGCGGCCTTGCCCGCCTCGAGACCCGACTGGGCCGCGGCAGGCGCGGCCAGAACAAGCAGGGCGGAAAGCACGCTGGCATTCCTCAGGCAGTTGCGGGCCATGGACGTATTCATCTGGATTCCTCGTATCTGCCGCCTCGTGAGCGAGGAGGGCGGCGATGCGTCAAAAGGGGCGATAACGCTACCAGAAAAGGATTGCGTCACGAAAGCATGAAACGGGCACTCGCCAGATTGTGGCTAGTCACAATCCGGCGTTCTGCCAGCTGCCCGCGCTTGTTCGTAGGTCGGCAACAGGCCGCCCGCGCGCGCACGTAGTTCGGCGATACGGGCCTGGGGATCCGGGTGGGTGGACAACCATTCCGGCGCACGGCTGCCGCTGCTGGCACCGATCATGTTCTGCCACAGGTCGACCGCCTGGCGTGGGTCGAAGCCGGCCTGGGCCATCAATCGCTGGCCGACCACGTCCGCCTCGCTTTCCTGCACGCGGTTGTTGGGCAGCAGGAACGCCGCCTGCACCGCGGCGCCGCCGAGTTGCTGGGTGGCCTGGGCGGCGCCGGAACCGTACTGCGAACCCACCAGCGCACCGAGGATGCCGAGACCTGCCTGCGCACCGGTCTGGCGGGTGACGCGCTCGTCGTGGTGGTGGGCGACCACGTGGCCGATCTCATGCGCGATGACCGCGGCCAGCTGGTCCTGGTTGCGCGCGACCTTGAAGATGCCGGTGTAGACACCGACCTTGCCGCCGGGCAGGGCGAAGGCATTGGGCGAGTCGTTGTTGAACAACGCGACCTCCCATTGCGCCTGGCTTCCGGCCGGCAACTGACGCGTGATGGTGTTGACCACGCAGCGCACGTAGGCGGTCTGGCCGGAGTTGTTGCTCTGCGGCAGCTTGGCCTTGTACTCGGCGAACGCCTGGGCACCCATCTGGTTGAGCTGTTGCTGGGGCACCGCACCGACCCGCTGGGTGCGTCCGGTCGGGGAGGTGGTGGTGGCGCACGCGGCGACGGCGGTCGCGATCACCAGGCCAAGCAGCAGTCGTTTCATGGCGGTTCCCTGTTCCATTTCGGTGTTCCGGGGGGATTGAGTTGTATTCCGCCCCGGATGAACAGGCCGTCAAAGCGGCCCGGAACCCTAGATGTCGAGATTGGAAACCTTCAATGCGTTGTCCTCGATGAACTCGCGGCGCGGCTCGACCACGTCGCCCATCAGGCAGCTGAAGATCTGGTCGGCGGCGACCGCGTCCTCGATCCTGACCTGCAACAGGCGGCGGGTTTCCGGGTTGACCGTGGTGTCCCACAGCTGCTCGGGGTTCATCTCGCCCAGGCCCTTGAAACGCTGGATCTGGCGCCCCTTCTTGGCTTCCTCGAGCAGCCAGGCCTGCGCCTCGGCGAAGCTCTCGACCGACTGCTCGCGGTTGCCGCGGACGATCCGGGCGCCGTCGCGGACCAGTCCGTGCAGCAACGAGGCGGCCTCGCGCAACGGGCGCAGGTCGCCCCCCTCGAACGCCGCCAGCGGCAGGACCTGCAACAGTTGCTCGCCCATGTGCGTGCGCCGTACCAGCAATGCCGCCGGGTGGGCTTCGGTCCCGGGTTGCAGGCTGACCGAGTAGCGCGGCTTGCCGAGCCCACTGCGGTTGAGCCGCTTCTCGAGCGCTTCGAGTTCATGGAGCTCGTCGGTATTGTTCGCCAGGTGCTCCGCATCGAGCGGGGTGAAGTCGATCAGCGATTCCAGCACCAGCGGATCGTAGCGATGGGCATTGCGGGCGATGGTGTCGCGTGCGCCGGCGTAGGCCAGTAGGAGCGCCTCGAGTGCGTTGCCGGTGATCGGCGGCTCGCCTTCGGCCGGGACCAGCGCGGCGCCCTCGATCGCGTTGGCGGCAAGGTATGCATCCAGCGCCGCGTCGTCCTTGAGGTAGATCTCGTTCTTGCCCTGCTTGATCTTGTACAGCGGCGGCAGGCCGATGTAGACGTGGCCGCGTTCGATCAGGTCCGGCATCTGCCGGTAGAAGAAGGTCAGCAGCAGGGTCCGGATGTGGCTGCCGTCGACGTCGGCATCGGTCATCAGGATGATGCGGTGGTAGCGCAGCTTGTCGGGGTTGTACTCGTCCTTGCCGATGCCGGTGCCGAGCGCGGTGATCAGGGTGCCGACCTCGGCGGAGGCCAGCATGCGATCGAACCGGGCGCGCTCGACGTTGAGGATCTTGCCCTTCAACGGCAGGATCGCCTGGGTCTTGCGGTTGCGGCCCTGCTTGGCCGAGCCGCCGGCGGAGTCGCCCTCGACGATGAACAGTTCGGACTTGGCTGGGTCTTTTTCCTGGCAGTCGGCGAGCTTGCCGGGCAGGCCGGCGATGTCCAGCGCGCCCTTGCGCCGGGTCAAGTCACGGGCTTTGCGCGCGGCCTCGCGGGCACGCGCGGCGTCGACTATCTTGCCGGCGATCGCCTTGGCCTCGTTGGGGTGTTCCTGAAGGAACTCCTCCAAACGTGCACCGAACGTGTGCTCAACGACCGGTCTCACGTCGGATGAGACTAGCTTTTCCTTGGTCTGGCTGGAGAAGCTGGGGTCCGGCACCTTGACCGACAGCACCGCAATCATGCCTTCGCGCATGTCGTCGCCGGACAGGTTGACCTTGGCCTGCTTGGCGATGCCGTTCTGCTCGATGTAGTTGGTCAGGGTGCGGGTGAGGGCGGCGCGGAACCCGATCAGGTGGGTGCCGCCGTCCTTCTGCGGGATGTTGTTGGTAAAGCAGAACATGGTTTCCTGGTAGGCGTCGGTCCATTGGATCGCGACGTCGACGGTGATGCCGTTCTGCTCGCCGGTCACCGAGATCACGTTCGGGTGCAGCGGGGTCTTGAGCTGGGCCAGGTGTTCGACGAACGAGGCGATGCCGCCCTCGTACTGGAAGACGTCGCGGCGGCCTTCGCCGCGCTCGTCGGCCAGCACGATCCGGACCCCGGAATTAAGGAACGACAGTTCGCGCAGGCGCTTGGCGAGGATGTCGTAGTGGAACTGGACGTCGGTGAAGATCTCCTCCGCCGGCTTGAAGCGCAGCAACGTACCGCGCTTGTCCGAAGCTTCCAGCTGCTTGAGCGGGTACAGCGGTTCTCCGAGCGAGTATTCCTGGCGGTAGTGGAAGCCGTCGCGCCAGATGTCCAGCCAAAGATGCTCGGACAGCGCGTTGACCACCGACACGCCGACGCCGTGCAGGCCGCCGGAGACCTTGTAGCTGTTGTCGTCGAACTTGCCGCCGGCGTGCAGCACGGTGAGGATGACCTCGGCGGCGGAAACGTTCTCTTCCTTGTGGATATCGACCGGGATGCCGCGGCCATTGTCGGACACGCCGACCGAGCCGTCCTCGTGCAGGGTCACGACAACCTCGTTGGCGTGGCCGGCGAGGGCCTCGTCGATCGAGTTGTCGACCACCTCGAACACCATATGGTGCAGGCCGGTGCCGTCGTGGACGTCGCCGATGTACATGCCCGGGCGCTTGCGCACGGCCTCGAGCCCGCGCAGCACGGTGATCCGGCTGGAGTCATAGGCCTGCGTGGGGATGGGGGCATCGGTCGGCGAGGGGTCTTGCTCGATCTGGGTCATTGCGCAGCAGGCTCCGACGACGCGGCCGCGGGGTGCACGGCGGCGCCGAAACTCATTGAATACATGTGGGTCGAGTATAGCGGACGGGGGTCCGGGACGCTTGCGCGGTGGCTCTGCGCATTGTCAGGATGATGTTCCACGTGGAACCCAAAACCCTATCGGATCCTCTCGATTGTTCCGTGTTCCACGTGGAACACAGTCGCGACTTCTTCCTGGGTTTCGAGCATGGGCGGTGGTTCGGTGCCGGTTACGAACACTTGCGCCTGACTCGCCAACAGCCACTCCAACACCCGGGCTTGATGTTTGCGGTCCAGTTCGGAGGCGAGGTCGTCAAACCCGATTACTGGCCATTCGCCGCGGCTCGCCGCATGAAGTTCGGCTTGGGCGAACAGGGCAATGAGTGCCGTCAGCTTGGCTTGTCCCCGGGACAGCGCTTCGCGCCCGGGAAGGGTGGAGAACTCGGTCCGCCAGTCGGCCCGATGCGGTCCCACCGAAGTGAAGCCGGCCTGCAGGTCGCGCTGCCGGGACAACAACAGAGCGTCCGCCAATGGCAACTCGTCGCGTCGCCAGCCGGGCAGGTACTGCAACCGCAGTTGTCCCAACGCCGGCGCCAGTTCTGCCCCCAGGCGGGAGAATCCAGCTTGCAGCGACTCCAGGTAGTGTTGGCGGTGGCGCCCCAACGGTTCGCCGGTCTCCGCGAGCTCGCGATCCCAGGCATCCAGCTGGGCGTCGCTGGCCCGCGCTTTCAGTAATGCGTTGCGCTGCTTCAGCGCCCGCGAATAGCGTCGCCACAACGGCAGGAAGGTTGGTTCCACGTGGAACAGGCCCCAATCGAGGTAGCGGCGACGAACCTCGCCGGGGCCGCTGACCAGGGCGTGGCTGCCCGGTTCAAAGGTGACTACCGCCAATGCGGCGCAAAGCTCCCCCAACTGTGCGACCGGTGAGCCATCCAGCCGACCATCCCAGTCCCGTCCCGCATGGCGCAGGCCGGCCTTTCGGGTGCGCAGCGTGTCATTCGAGTCGTCTGCGGGTTTCCCGGGGTCGGGCAGGGGAGGCCGCGGAGCAACGCCGGGGCGTTCCCGCCACTCCACGAATACTTCCAACGCCGTCGCGCCGTCGCGCACCAGCCCGTCACCGACCCGGCCGCGGAAACTGCGCCCGTAGGCCATCAGGTGCAGGGCTTCCAACACGCTGGTCTTGCCGGCACCGTTGTCGCCCACAAGCACGTTGATGCCGGCGCCGGGTAAAAGCCGTACCTGCTCGAAGCGGCGGAACTGGTGGATATCCAGGCGGGTTACCTGCATGACGGTGCCCGGACGTCGATTGAAACCCGCGCCCCGAAACCAGCACGCCCGGACAGGCCGGGCGTGTGGGGGGTTGCACTCTGTTCCACGTGGAACACGTTGCGCCGTTCTCCTACAGGCGCAGCGGCATCACGACGTGCCGGCACTTGTCGTTCGTCGCCTCGCGCACCAGGGCCGAGGAGTTGGCATCGCGCAATGCAAGCACCACCTGCTCCTCGCGCAACGCCGACAACGCATCCAGCAGGTAGTTGACGTTGAAACCCACCGCCAGGTCATCGACCCGGGTGTCGGCCTCGACTTCTTCCTGCGCCTCTTCCTGCTCGGGGTTGTGCGCGCTGATCTTCAGCTGGCCCGGGGACACCTCGATCCGCACGCCACGGTACTTCTCGTTGGACAGGATCGCCGCACGTTGCAGCGAGGCGCGCAGCACCTCGCGGTCGATCTTCACTTCCTTGTCGGCGCCGATCGGGATTACCGCCTCGTAGTCCGGGAAACGCCCGTCGATCAGTTTGCTGGTGAAGGTGACGTCGTCGCGCTTGACCCGGATGTGGCCGCGGCCCATTTCCAGCTCCAGTTCGCGGTCGCCGCCTTCCAGCAGGCGCTGCAACTCGGTCACGCCCTTGCGCGGGACGATGATCTGGCGCTTGGCCTGGGTGCTGCCCTCATACGCCGCCTCGCACAGGGCGAGCCGGTGGCCGTCGGTGGCAACGCAACGCAGGGTGTCCTCGCGCAGGTCGAACAGCAGGCCATTGAGGTAATACCGCACGTCCTGCTGCGCCATCGCGAACGCGGTGCGCTCGATCAGCTCCTTCAGGGTCGCCTCGGGCACCCGCACGCGTTCGGTCGCCTCGACCTCGTCGATCGACGGGAAGTCGTTGGCCGGCAGGCTGGCGAGGGTGAAGCGCGAGCGCCCGGCCTGCACCGTGACCTTGTCGGCGCCCTGGCTGACCGTGACCTTGCTGCCATCGGGCAGGGCACGGACGATGTCGAACAGTTTGCGTGCCGGGATCGTGGTCTCGCCGTCCTCGGCGTCGTCCACCGCGATCCGGGAGACCATCTCGACCTCGAGGTCGGTGCCGGTCAATGACAGCTGGCCGTCCCTGACCTGGACCAGCAGGTTAGCCAGCACCGGCAGGGTCTGGCGCCGTTCGACCACGTTGACGACCTGGGCCAACGGCTTGAGAAATACTTCTCGTTGCAGGCTGAAGCGCATGCGGTCCTTCCCCTATGCCCAATACAAAAGAGTTGAATAAATCAAAAGCATGGTGGTGATGGTGTCGCCGAAAACCCGGGAAAACTGAATCAAGTATTTGTTTTCATTGGGTTTAATCCAACGGTAAAGCCCGGTACAACCCTCGCCTGAACCTTGGAACAAGCTGTGGACAACTTTCGTGGCGATGCTCGGCTGTCCAGTTGTCCACAACTTCTTCCCAGTCGCTGCACAGACCTTACTCACTAAGCTTGCGGATCAACTTTTCCCAGTCCTCGCGCATCTTGCCGTCCGATTCCATCAACGTGCGGATCTGCCGGCAGGCATGCAGCACGGTGGTGTGGTCGCGGCCGGCGAACGCATCACCGATTTCGGGCAGGCTGTGCTCGGTCAGCTCCTTGGTCAGCGCCATCGCCATCTGGCGCGGCCGGGCCAGCGAGCGGGTCCGCCGTTTCGACAACAGGTCCTTGATTTGCAGGCCGTAGTAGTCTGCCACGGTCTTCTGGATGTTGGGGATGGAGATCGACTGCTGCTGCGAGCGCAGCAGGTCGCGCAGGGTTTCCTGGGCGAACTCGGCGCTGATCGCGCGGCCGGTGAAGTTGGCCCGTGCGGTCAGGGTGTTGAGTGCACCCTCCAGGTCGCGCACGTTGGAGCGCATCTTCTTGGCCAGCAGGAACGCGACTTCCTCCGGGATCACCGCGCCGCGCTCCTTGGCCTTGGACAGCACGATCTGGGCGCGGGTTTCGAAGTCGGGCGGGTCGATCGCCACCGACAGGCCCCAGGCCAACCGCGACTTCAACCGCGGCTCCAGCCCCTCGACCTCGCGCGGGTAGCGGTCGCAGGTCAGGATGATCTGCTGCTTGCCGTCGAACAGCGCGTTGAAGGTGTGGAAGAACTCCTCCTGCGTGCGGTCCTTGCCGGCGAAGAACTGGATGTCGTCGATCAGCAGCGCGTCGACCTGCTGGAACTGGCGCTTGAAGCCGTCCATCGCCTTGTCCTGCAGCGCCCGCATCATCGCGCTGAAGAACTGCTCGCTGCGCAGGTACATGACCCGGGTGCCGGGGTTGGCGGTGCGCATCGCGTTGCCGGCGGCGAACATCAGGTGGGTCTTGCCCAGGCCGGTGCCGCCGTACAGCAGCAACGGGTTGTGCGAGCGGTCGCCGGGCTTGAGCGCGGCCTGCCAGGCGGCGGCGCGCCCGAGTTGGTTGCTGCGGCCCTCGACGAAGTTGTCAAAGGTGTAGTGGCTGTCGAGGTGGCCGTTGAACGATTCCAGCGGCGACACCACGCCCGGCGACGGTGGGGCAGGCGCGGCGACTGGTGCCGCGGCCGCGACGGCCCGCGGCAACGAGCCGACCTCGAGGCTGACCTCGTCACTGCCGGAAAAATGCGTCAGCAGTTCGCGGATCCGGTCCAGGTAGCGCTCGCGCACGAACTCGACCACGAACGCATTGGGCGCATACAGCACCGTAGTGTCGTCGCGGCGGCTGGCCTGCAACGGCTTGAGCCAGGTGTGGACGTCCTCGGCGGGCAGTTCGGCTTCGAGGCGTTCTAGGCAGCGGGGCCAGGCGTCCATAATCTTTCTTGGTGTCCAGCGGCAGGTCGCGACCGCCCACGCATGCGATATGCGCGCGCAGGTTTTGGGGTCGATGCGGCCGCCCAGACTACCATCGCGCCGGTGGTGGAAGTAGGCATCGGCGCCCCGCGACGAATCCGCCAGGTACGGGACAGCTTGACCCGGGCGCCGGTCCATCGCTAGACTTGCCGGTCTTTTCCGCACCAGACCCAGAGCCGTCCCCATGGCGACCAAGCGCACCTACCAGCCCAGCAACCTCAAGCGCAAGCGCGACCACGGTTTCCGTGCCCGCATGGCGACCGCCGATGGCCGCAAGATCCTCGCGCGCCGCCGCGCCAAGGGTCGCAAGCGTCTCTGCGCCTAAACCGCGCGTTGTGTCGCAGCGGCCGCCCATCGCCGCCGTTGCCAACCCAATGACGACGACCCGCTTCCCGCGCACCGCGCGGGTACGCGCAGGCTCCGACTTCGATCGCATCTTCAAGCACGGCCGGCGCGTGGCGCTGCCCGTGCTTGCATTGCATTGGCAGGTCGACGTGCCCGATGTCGCCGCCGGCAAGGGTCCGCGGCTGGGCCTGGCGGTGTCGCGCAAGGTCGACCCACATGCGGTCGGGCGAAACCGGATCAAGCGCGCGTTGCGCGAAACCTTCCGCCGGCACCGGGCCGGGCTGGTCGACGGCGACTATGTGGTGGTCGCACGACCCGGTGCCGCCCGGCTCAGCGGCCCCCAGGTCGGCGAGGCGTTCCTGAAACTGCTGCAGCGCGCCGGTGCGGTGTTGCCCGGGGCGGCTCCCACCGAGGCTTCGCCCGCGTTGCCCACGCCTGCAACGACCGGCACAATGCCCGCGCTTGCCCCACCGGCCGCGCCGTCCGCCGATCCTTCCCCCATTGCGCCCGCGCCGTCGTCCGACGGTGACTGAGCCTTCCTGTTGCCCGTGAAAGCCTCCCTATGAACCAGACCCGCATGTTCCTGATCCTCGCCTGGCTGATGGTGGCGACTCTTCTATGGATGGCATGGGACAAGGAGCAGGTGCCAGCGCCAACGACGACGCCGGACAGTTCCGTAGCCGCGGTACCGGGCGCGACAGCGGTCGATGCCAGTGGCGTGCCGAGCATGGCCGCGGTGCCGGCCGGAACCACCACCCAACCCGAGGCCGTCGCGGCCACGCCGGAAGCCGCCGCGGTGACCGTGCATACCGACGTGCTCGAGGTCGTGCTCGACGGCGGCGAAGTCCGCCAGGCCGACCTGCTGACCTACCCGAGCACCGCCGACGACGACAGCGCGCCGGTCCGGCTGTTCGCGCAGGACGCGGCCAACTACTTCGTCGCCCAGAGCGGCTGGGTCAGCCAGACCGGCGCGGCCCCGGGCCACCAGTCCGGCTTCGCGCTCGACCGCGACGCGCTGCCGGCCGGCGCCGACTTCAAGCTCGACCCGGGCGAGGAGCAGGTGGTGGTGCCGTTCACCTGGACCGGCCCGGACGGCGTCAGCATCCGCCGCACCTACACCTTCCGCCGCGGCGACTACGCGGTGCAGGTCCGCGACGAGGTGGTCAACGGCAGCGGCGCGCCGTGGCAGGGCTTCGTCTACCGCCAGCTCAGCCGGGTGCCGCGTGCCTTGCAGAAGTCCGGCCCGCTGAGCGTCGAGCAGTACAGCTTCCAGGGCGCGGCATGGTTCGGCGCCGGCGAGTACGACAAGCGCAAGTACGACGACTTCATCGACGACGGCCCGCTCAACCTGCAGGTCACCGGCGGCTGGATCGCGATGCTGCAGCACCACTTCTTCGGTGGCTGGATCCCGCAGGCCGACCAGCCGGCGCTGTACACGCTGAAGATGGTCGACGGACGTTACGTGATCGAGGCCAGGGGCCCGAGCTTCAGCGTCGCGCCGGGCACCAACGCGACCACCACCGCGCGGCTGTGGGTCGGCCCCAAGCTGGTCGCCAACATCCAGTCGCAGCAGGTGCCGGGACTCGAACGCGCGGTCGACTTCAGCAGCTTCAGCCCGATGGCGACCCTCGCCGGCTGGCTGTTCTGGGTGCTGGCCAAGCTGCACGGCCTGCTCGGTAACTGGGGCTGGGCGATCGTCGGGCTGGTGGTGATCATCAAGCTGGTGATGTTCCCGCTGTCGACCGCGCAGTACAAATCGATGGCGAAGATGCGCAAGTTCCAGCCGCGCATGGCGCAGCTCAAGGAGCGCTACGGCGACGACCGCCAGAAACTGCAGTCGGCGATGATGGAGCTGTACAAGAAGGAGAAGATCAACCCGGTCGGCGGCTGCCTGCCGCTGCTGGTGCAGATGCCGGTGTTCCTGGCGCTGTACTGGATGCTGTCGGAATCGGTCGAGCTGCGCCACGCGCCATGGATCCTGTGGATCCAGGACCTGACCGCGCGCGATCCGTACTTCGTGTTGCCGCTGATCAACGTCGCACTGATGTGGGCGACCCAGAAGCTCAACCCGATGACCGGCGTCGACCCGATGCAGGCCAAGATGATGCAGTTCATGCCGATCGTGATGGGCGTGATGTTCGCGTTCTTCCCGGCCGGCCTGGTGCTGTACTGGGTCACCAACGCCGGCCTCGGCCTGATCCAGCAGTGGTGGATGGTCAGGAAGTACAGCGAAGAGCCGATCAAGGCGTAAGCACTCCCACGAAGAGCCCGCCGCGTGCGGGCTTTTTGTTTGCGTCCACCCCCGGCAGTCGACAAGCTGACCCCATGTCCCAACGCGACACCATCGCAGCGATCGCCACCGCACCCGGCGCCGGCGGGGTCGGCATCGTGCGCCTGTCCGGTCTGCGATCGGCGGAAATCGCGGGTGCGATCTGCGGACGGCGACTGGCCGCGCGGCATGCCCACCATGTGCGTTTCCGCGATGGCGACGGCAGCACGCTCGACGACGGCATCGCACTCTTTTTCGCCGGACCCGCCAGTTACACCGGCGAGGACGTGGTCGAGTTGCAGGCCCATGGCGGTCCGGCACTGCTGCAAGCCCTGCTCGCGCGCTGCATCGGACTGGGCGCACGACACGCGCGGCCGGGCGAGTTCAGCGAACGCGCGTTCCTCGAAGGCCGGCTCGACCTGGCGCAGGCCGAGGCGCTCGCCGACCTGATCGCGGCCGGTGACCTGCGCGCCGCCCGCGCGGCCCGGCGCGCTCTCGATGGCGAGTTCTCGCGACGGGTCGAGGCGCTGGCCGATGGCCTGCTGGCGATCCGCATCCATGTCGAGGCCGCGATCGACTTCGCCGACGAACCGCTCGACACCCTCGGCGGTGGCCCACTGCGAGCTCGCCTCGACGCGCTGGTGCAGGACCTTGAGCAACTGCGGCTCGCCGCCGAGCGCGGCCGACGCCTGCGCGACGGCCTGCACGCGGTCATCGTCGGCCCGCCCAACGCCGGCAAGAGTTCACTGCTCAACGCGCTGGCCGGAAGCGACCGCGCGATCGTCACCGACATCGCCGGCACCACCCGCGACCTGCTGCACGAAGTGGTGCGGATCGATGGCGTCGAGCTGGGCCTGGTCGATACCGCCGGCCTCCGCGAGGGTGGCGACGCGATCGAGCGCGAGGGCATGCGCCGCGCCGAAGTGGAGTTGCAGCGTGCCGACCTGGCGATCGTCGTGCTCGACGCACGTGATCCCGATACCGGCGCGGCGGCGGTCATGGATGCGGTCGCCAACGTGCCGCAACGACTGTGGCTGCATAACAAGAGCGACCTGCTCGACCATCCGCCGTCGCTCCCGGCCGCTGGCGGCGGGCAGCAGCACCTGGTGGTCTCGGCGCGGACCGGCGCCGGGCTTGACGAGTTGCATGCCCGTCTGCGTGCGCTTGCGCTGGGCGACGGCGCGGATGCCACCGACGGTGCTTTCACCGCGCGCGCGCGGCATGTCGATGCGCTGGACCGCGCCCGAGCGGCACTGGTCGATGCGCGCGCGCAGTTGCAGCACGAGGCGCTCGACCTCGCCGCCGAGGCGCTGCGGCTGGCCCACGACGCGCTTGGCGAGATCACCGGCCGGGTCCATGCCGATGATCTGCTGGGCCGGATCTTTTCGAGCTTCTGCATCGGCAAGTAGAAATGTGACGCACGTCATGTTTGTGACTTCCGACCGCATGCGTTCAGCGGCATCCCGTCACGGAAACTTGACAAGTGCCGCGTGCTCTCGCGACCTTGTGCGTGTGCGCCTGCGAGGCCGCACTTCAGGGGAGTTCGTCAATGATCGTCAATCCACAAGCCCGGCAATCGCGCCGGTTGCCTGCTGTTTCCAAATTGTCGCTGGTGTTGGCCATGGGCCTGGCGCTGGCGGCCTGCAACAACGACCAGGCGTCGCCGGAAGGCGCGGCGCCGGCGTCCACCGATGCGGTCGCACCCGCCCAGGCCCCGGCAATCGCCGCCGAGGACGCGGTTTCGGACGAAGTCAACGCGCTGAGCGCCGACCAGTTGCGCGACTCCGCCCGCAAGGCCTACGGCGACAATCGCCTGTACGCGCCGGCCGGGGACAACGCGGTCGAGTACTACCTCGCACTGCGCGACAAGTCGCCGGGCGATGCCTCGGTATCGAGTGCGTTGACCGACCTGCTGCCGATGACCGTCATCGCCACCGAGCAGAGCATCAACCGCGGTGACTTCGCCGAGGCCCAGCGCCTCGCCGCGTTGCTGGAGAAGGCCGAGCCGCAACACCCGGCACTGGCCCGCCTGCGTACCA
This sequence comes from Lysobacter sp. F6437, assembly GCF_052547215.1. Classification (NCBI taxonomy): domain Bacteria; kingdom Pseudomonadati; phylum Pseudomonadota; class Gammaproteobacteria; order Lysobacterales; family Lysobacteraceae; genus Lysobacter; species Lysobacter sp. F6437. The sequence goes on along the minus strand of NZ_JBQWRB010000002.1, from coordinate 220,791 downwards.
ATATCGATACCCAGCAGAAGGCTGCCGCCAAGCGTGCCGCCGAGCAGGTGGTGACTGCCGAGGAACAGGCCCAGGCCCAGGCCGAGCTCGAGCGCAAGCGCCTGGCCGACCAGAAGCGCCAGCAGGAGCAGGCCGCGCGTGAACTGGCCGCCAGGGAAGCCGCGGACGAGAGTGCCGCCGAGAAGGCCGCCGCCGACAAGGCCGCGGCGGACAAGGCCGCCGCCGACGCGGCTGCCGCCGCCGAACAGCGCCGGCTTGCCGCCGCCGCGGCGGCTGCCGCGGCCAAGCCGACCGCCGCCGACCTGCGCCCGCTGGCCATGCCGGGCCCGCAGTATCCGCGCGAAGCCCTGCGTGCCGGCCAGTCCGGCGAGGTGCTGGTCGAGTACACGGTGGGCACCGACGGCTCGGTTACCTCGGCGCGCGTGGTGCGTTCCAACCCGGGCCGGGTGTTCGACCGCGCCGCGCTCGATGCGGTCCAGAACTGGCGCTTCCAGCCGATCTCCGAGCCGGTCACCACCCGCCGCGCGATCGGTTTCAGTCCGGGGCGGTAAGCCTGGATCGCCGAGCCAGGCGCCGGCCCGTTCGACAGGACGGCTCGACCCGCCAGGCAGTTACGACAAACCCGGCATCCGCCGGGTTTGTCGTGTGTGGCCTTGGGCGAAGTATCGCCGCCACCGGTCAGCCGGAGATCGCCAGCTTCTCCTGGTGGTAACGCCGCACCGCCGCGTACCAGAGCACCGCGGCCAGTCCGAAACTCGCGGCGATGTAGACCGCCCAGATCTCCAGGCTGATCGGCTCGGCCCGGATGATCTTCAGCAGCAACTGGTTCTGTGCGAGGAACGGCACCGCGAACTGCCACAACTGCGTCTTGATTGGGTTCGCCATCAACACGATGGTCGGCAGCATCGGCATCAGCACCAGCCAGCTCATGTGGCTCTGGGCCTCCTTCATGCTCTTGGCCGCGGCGGCGAGGTAGGTCAGCAGCGCATTGCCGATGAACACCATCGGCAGCAGCACCAGCAGCATGTTGGCGATCGCGCTGAGCCGCACGTCCATCGCCTCGGCCGTCGCCGTGCCCGCCAGCGCACTGAGCTTGAGCGCGAGCAGGGTCAGCAGCAGCGTCACCATGCCCAGCACGCAGGCCGCGGCGAGCTTGCCGCTGACGATCGCGCCGCGCGGTGCCGGCGTCGCCAGCAAGGGTTCCAGCGACTGCCGCTCGCGCTCGCCGGCGGTGGCGTCGAGGATCAGCGCCATGCCGCCGAGGAACGCCGACATGATCAGGAAGTAGGGCAGCAGCAGCCCCAGCAACATCCCGCGCTTGGCTTCCGGAGTGGCCATGTCGAGGCTGGCCGCGGTAACCGGCCGGGCGACCGCCGCATCGATGCCGCGCGCGTAGAGCCGCAATGCGCCGACCTGCTCGCGGTACAGCGCCAGTGCAGCGCGGACCCGGGCGACCGGGATCTCGGCATTGCGGCGGGTGCTGTCATGCAGGATCTCGATGCCGGCGGGGCGACCGGCACGCCAGTCGGCGGCGAAATCCTCGTCGATCCGCAATGCGACATCGACATCCTGGTTGGCGATCGCGGCAGACAGGTCCGCCGGCGGCGCGACCGCGTCGATCCCGTAGCCGGCGAGGAACCCCAGCAGGTTGGGCGCACGCTCGGCGCCGACGACGGGTACCTCCAGCACCTCCTCCAACTGCGTCTTGCTGCGGTTCTCGGAGATCGCGCCCATGCCGAGGATCAGCACAGGCATCAGCAGCGGGCCCATCATCAGCCCCAGCAGCAGGGTGCGGTGGTCGCGTCCGATGTCGAGCAGCTCCTTGCGCAGCACCGTCCACAGCGTGGCCATCGATTTCGACTTCATGCGTGCAGTCCCTCGTCGCTGCCGATCGCCTTGACGAAGGCGTCTTCCAGGTTGGATTCACCGAACGTCGCGCGCAGTTCGTCGGCGCTGCCGGCGGCCACCACCTGGCCTTTGGCGATGATGACGATGCGGTCACACAGCGCCGCCACCTCCTGCATGATGTGGCTGGAGAAGATCACGCAACGGCCCTCGGATTTCAGTTGCTGCAGGAAGCCGCGCATCGCGCGGGTGGTCATCACGTCCAAGCCGTTGGTCGGCTCGTCGAGGATGACGTTGCGCGGGTCGTGCACCAGCGCGCGGGCGATCGCGGTCTTGGTCCGCTGGCCCTGCGAGAACCCCTCGGTCTGGCGGTCGAGGATGTCGGCCATGTCGAGCGCGGCCGACAGCGCGGCAGTGCGCTGTGCGATCAGCGCCGCCGACATGCCGTGCAGCTCGCCGAAATAGGCGATGTTCTCGCGCGCGGTGAGCCGCTTGTAGACGCCACGCGCGTCGGGCAGCACGCCGAGCGCGCGGCGCACCGCGGCCGGGTCGGCGGCGGCGTCGATGCCGTCGACCACGACCTTGCCGGTATCCGGCGTCATCAGCGTGTAGAGCATGCGCAGGGTGGTGGTCTTGCCGGCGCCGTTGGGACCGAGCAGGCCGGTGATCTGGCCGTCGGCGGCATCGAAGTGGACGCCGTCGACCGCCTTGACCGTGCCGGTCTTGGTCTTGAACGCCTTGTGCAGGTTGTCAGCGGAAATCATGCGAGGGTCCTTGCGAAGCGGGTCATGGTGCCCAGCCATTGAAGTGCACGAACGGCGGCACGTAGCGCAGTGCGTCGAGACAGCCGGTATCGAGCGCATCGGCGTCGGCGTTCTCGATGAACTGGCCGAGCAGCTTCGGCATGCAGCCGGTCGCCGAGACGTTGTGGCCCTGGCCCTGCAACACCAGGTGGCGGCCGTTGGGCAGGTTGGCGACGACCTGCTCGCCGTAGCGCGGCGGCGTCACCGGGTCGAGTTCGCCCGACAGCAGCAGCACCGGCAGCTCCGATACGAACGGCTGGTGGAACCCCTGCGGCGCGTCGCCATGCGGCCACACCGAACACGGCGCGAAGAACGCCTCGGCCATCTCGCCGCCGATGATGGTGTCGGCGGCTTCGGGGCCGGGCTCATAGCGGCCGGCGTCCTCGGCGCACAGCACCGACCACTGCATGCCGCGGGTCATCTGGCCCTGCATCTGCTCGCCACTCATCTGCACCAGCGACATCAGCGGCGCGTAGCGGCCATGGGCGGCCTCGTCGATCATCAGCGGCAGCAACGCGGCGGTCTGCGGCACGTAGGAGAACATGAAGGCGAGGCTGCCGACCGCGTCGGCGGTGACGGTGTCGTGGCGCAGCTCGCCGGTGCGCGAGTCGCGGTAGTCGACCTCGACCGGCGCCGCCTCCAGCGACGCCATCACCGTGCGCAACTGCGCGCGCATGTCGGTCGGGAAGCGCTCGCGGCAGGCGGGCAGCTCGTGGCACTGCGCCGACTGCAGCGCCAGCGCGTCCTCGAGGGTGCGGGCGAACTCGCCGCCGACCACCAGCGAGTTCGGCGCAACGCCATCGAGCACCACGGTGCGGGTGTGCTGCGGGTAGGTCGCCGCGTACTGCTGGGCGACGCGGGTACCGTAGGACACGCCGAGCAGGTTGACCTGTTCGACCCCGAGCGCCGCGCGCACCGCATCGAGGTCACGCACGGCGTCGGTGGTGGTGTAGAAACGCGGATCGGCGCGGCCTTCCAGACCCTGCGCACAGCGGCGGGCGAATTCGACCATCTGCTCGAGGTCCGGCACGTCCGCCGGGTCCAGCGGCATCGGCGCACCGTTGGCGTCGCGGCAATCCAGCGGGTTGGACCGGCCGGTGCCGCGCTGGTCGACCAGGATGATGTCGCGCTTCTTGCCGACGTCCTCCAGGGTGCGTTCGACCGTCGCGGCGTGTTCGGTGGCGGCCTGGCCCGGCCCGCCTGCGATGAAGAACACCGGATCGCCCGTGCCTGCGCTGTTGCCCTCGTTGGCCGGCAACCAGGCGATGTTGAGCGCGATCATGCGGCCCTCGGGCGCGGCCGGGTCCTCGGGCACCTCGAACGTGCCGCACTGGGCCTCGGTGGGCTTGCCGCCGGCGGGGCCGGTCAGCGAGCAGGGCGCGAAGCCGATGTCGCCGAAATGGCGGGCGGCGGCGTCGGCCGTGGCGGTGTCGCTGTCGGCGTTGCAGCCTGCCAGCAGGATCGCCGCGACGATGCCGGTGGCGATGGGCAGTATCCGGGTGGTGCGCATGTTTCCCCTCGGGTCCGTAAGGCGGATCGCCTTGCAGGATGACAGACGGGGACGGCGCGGAAAATGTGACAAACGGCAGGCGGTAGCCGGCCCGGCAGGCTACTTGCTGCTGACGTACTTTTCGCGGCGAATCTGCTTGACCTCCAGCCCCGACTCCTTGAGCGACTCGAAGCAGGCGTCGACCATGTTGGGGTTGCCGCACAGATAGGCGATGTCGGTCGCCGCGTCGGGCGCGAACTCGGGCAGGAACTGCTGCACGTAGCCGTGGCGCACGTCGGCGTGGGCGGCGTCGGAACCCGGCTCCGGCAGTTCGCGCGAAAAGCACGGCACGAAGCGGAAGTGGTCTGGGTGCCTGTCCGCGAATGCACGGAACTCGTCGCCGTACAGCAACTCGTCCGGGGTGCGCGCGCCGAACAGCAGCACCACCTTGATGCCGCGCCCGGCGATCGCCTGCTCGATCAGCGGCAGCATCGCCCGGTACGGCGTCACCCCGGTGCCGGTGCCGATCAGCAGGTAGCGTGCGTTGGCGTCGGTCGGCAACAGGCAGAAACGGCCGAACGGACCGCTGGCGTCGACCGTACCGCCTTCGTCCAGGCCCTCGAACAGCGCCGTCGCCGCGCCGCCGGGCACGTAGCTGACCGCGATCTCGACCGCCTCGCCCGGGCCGATCGCGTGGTCGTGGATGGTGGCGAGCGAGTACGAGCGCTTGGTCGCGGTGCCGTCGGCGTACTGGAAGTGGACCTGGATGAACTGGCCCGGGATGAAGTCCAGCGGCTGGCCGTCGTCGCGCACGAACACGTAGTGGCCGACGCTCGGGGCGAGCATGCGGCGGGAGACGAGCTTGAGCGGGAAGTGCTGGATTGCCACGCGGGAACCTTGGAAGCCGGAGACCAGGCGGTCGGGAGTCGCTTGGAACGCTGCGTCGCCTGGGTGCGCGCAGCGAGCCGCCTATACTACCGGGATCGCCCGCGGCCCATGCCCGCGCGGCATTCCATCCCGGTTCCAAAAGGCTTGCAGACCCTATGACCCAGACCCAGGTGGCCCTCGCCGCCGCGCCGGACGGGGCAGTCCCCGCGCTTTCCGTCCATGACCTGCGCAAAACCTACGATGCCGGCACCGGCAAGCGCGGTGTCGAGGCGCTCAAGGGGGTTTCGCTGGATGTCGCCGAGGGCGACTTCTTCGCCCTGCTCGGCCCCAACGGCGCCGGCAAGAGCACCCTGATCGGCATCGTCAGCTCGCTGGTCAACCTGAGCTCCGGTTCGGTGAAGGTGTTCGACACCGACCTGCAGGCCGACCGCAGCGCGGCGATGCGCCTGATCGGGCTGGTGCCGCAGGAGATCAACTTCAACCTGTTCGAGCAGCCGCTCGACATCCTGGTCAACTACGCAGGCTTCTACGGCATTGCGCGCGAAGTCGCGGTGCAGCGTGCCGAAGAGGAACTCAAGCGTGCGCAGCTGTGGGACAAGGCGCGGATGATGAGCCGCACCCTGTCGGGCGGCATGAAGCGCCGGCTGATGATTGCCCGCGCGATGATGACCCGGCCGCGCCTGCTGATCCTCGACGAGCCCACCGCCGGCGTCGACATCGAGATCCGCCGCGGCATGTGGGAGACCCTGCGCGAGATCAACGCCGCCGGCACCACCATCATCCTGACCACGCACTACCTGGAAGAAGCCGAGTACCTGTGCCGCAACCTGGCGATCATCGACCGCGGCCAGATCGTCGCCGCCGGGCCGATGCGCACGTTACTGGCAAAGCTCGACGTCGAGGGCTTCGTGCTCGACATCGACGGCGCGCTGCCGCCGGAACTGCCGCAGATCGAGGGCACCACCGTGCTCGCGCGCGATGACCACACCCTCGATATCGAGATGCCGCGCGCGATGGACCTCAACCGCGTATTCGCCGCGCTCGGCGACGCCGGCATCCGGGTGCGCTCGATGCGGACCAAGAGCAACCGGCTGGAGGAGCTGTTCGTGCGCATGGTCGCCGCCGGCGATTCCGCCCCCGATGCCTCCTCTGGCACCACCCCGGAACAGACGCCATGAGCCACCCCAACCTGGTTGCCCTCGGCACCGTCGCCCGCCGCGAGATCCACCGCATCCTGCGCATCTGGGCCCAGACCCTGGTGCCGCCGGCGATCACCATGACCCTGTACTTCCTGATCTTCGGCGGCCTGATCGGCTCGCGGATCGGGACCATGGACGGCATCTCGTACATGGACTTCATCGTCCCCGGGCTGGTGATGATGAGCATCATCCAGAACAGCTACGGCAACATCTCCTCGTCGTTCTTCGGCGCCAAGTTCGGCCGCCACGTCGAGGAGCTGCTGGTCAGCCCGATGCCGAACTGGGTGATCCTGGGCGGCTACGTCGCCGGCGCGGTCGCGCGCGGGCTGGCGGTCGGCGTGATCGTGCTGGCGATCGCCTCGCTGTTCACCGATGTCAGCATGCCGCACCCGTGGGTGACCCTGGCGACGGTGCTGCTGGGCGCGGTGATCTTCGCCCTGGCCGGCTTCATCAACGCCGTCTACGCGAAGAAGTTCGACGACGTCACCATCGTCCCGACCTTCATCCTGACCCCGCTGACCTACCTGGGCGGCGTGTTCTATTCGGTCAAGCTGCTGCCCGACTGGGCCGAGGCGATGACCCACGCCAACCCGATCTTCTACATGGTCAACGCGTTCCGCTACGGCCTGCTGGGCGTCAGCGACGTGCCGCTGTGGATCGCATTCGTGTTGATGCTGGGGTTCGTGGTGGTGCTGACGGCGCTGGCGTTGTGGTTGCTCAAGCGGGGAGTGGGGTTGCGCAGCTGATCCATCGCGAGTTGTGCGGTGGGTCGCCCTGGGTGTGCCGTTGGTGGTGGTAGGGTTTGTGCGCCGCGCGCGGAGCGCCGGCCACACTCCCCCGAATCCAGGAGCAATCCATGAAGCTACGTATCGCGTCGTCCCCTGCCTTTTTCGCCGTCATGTTGGCGGCTTTCGCCATGGCGGCCTGCAGCAACCCGGCGCACAGCCAGGGTGCGGCCGAGCCTGGCGCGGCCGCGTCACCGGTTGGCGAGCCACAGGGCGTGCCGGGCCTGCCGCCGGAACTCATTGGCGGCTCGATCGCGGCGAAGGTCGCCGTATCGCTGTACGTCGGGGCCGAGCACTGCGGGGCGAGCGAGTCGAAGCTTGAGGGCATCAAGCAGAAGTCGAAGGACAAGGCGGCCCGGCATGGCGTTTCGTCAGCGGACTTCGACGCCGCGTTCCAGGCAGCACTACCCGCGGCCAGAAAGAACGTTGCCGAAAAGGCGGCGGTTACGCCGGCCGACGAGAAGGCGCGTGCCTGCGAGCAGATGCTGGGCGGGATCTGATCGCCCCGGCCCTGCTTCCCCCGTTCGCACTGTCTTCGAGATGACTGGAGATTCCACTTTGAAGCGCATCACACTGCCGCGCGCGCCCCGCGCGATCCTCGTCGCCCTGTTGCCCTTTGCACTCGCCGCCTGCTCCGGCGGCGAACCCGCGCCGGCCGATGCCGACAGCCCCAACGGCGCGGAGGTCGGAGCCGACCAGATCGACCGCGACGACGCTCCCTCCGATCATGCCGCCGAACCCGCATCAACCGTGTCGGACCGGTTCGAAATCGACAGCGTGCCGGTATCGGACGCCTCGCTGGGCGCCTTTCCATACTTCGCCTTGCCCCCGGAACTGGAGTCCGGAGAGGAGCAGACATTCAAGTTCGACCACTTCCCGTTCTGGGTAGGTGACCGGATGGTGTGGGTCGAAGGCCGAATCTACTCCGCGGGTTTCACAGGCACGGACGACCAGGATTTCTCACCGCTCGCGGTGCGCCGCAATATCGAGTCGATGATCGAGGCCGCAGGCGGCAGGAAGATCGCCGAAGGCCGGATACCGCCCGCGATGACGGAGCAGTACGAGGAGGACGATGTCGCCATCCGCTACGTCGACGGCAAAGGCGATGTCTACAACGAGCCGGCCAGCACCTATCTGGTCCGTCGCGCCGACCGCGACATCTGGGTGCATCTGTCGACCAACAACATATTCGGCGGTTGGATCATCGCCGAGACCCAGGCCTTCACTCCCACCGCGACGCTGCTCCCGGCCAGCGAGTTGAAGCAGCAGCTCGACACCGCCGGCAAGGTCGCGCTGCAGGTCAATTTCGCGACCGACAAGGCCGAGATCCTGCCCGAATCGCAACCGCAGATCGAGCAGGTGGTCCAGTTGCTCAAGGACGATCCGGCGCTGGAGCTGTCGATCAACGGGCATACCGACGACACCGGTGACGCCGCCCACAACCGGCAGTTGTCGGAAGCGCGTGCCGCGTCGGTGGTCGCGGCGCTGGCCGCACAGGACATCGATGCCGAACGGCTGGATGCGAACGGCTTTGGCCAGGACCAGCCGGTTGCCGACAATGGCACCGCGGAAGGCCGGGCGAAGAACCGGCGCGTGGAGCTGGTCAAGGCGGATTGAGATCCGCCGCCGCGGCCTGCACCGGATCACGAATCCCGCGAATCTTTCGTGGGATTCCACCGACAGAGCCGGTTGGTCGACTCACCCGTCGCGATCCGGCACTCGACACTGAGCCGGTGTGCGATGAGCAACGATTGACTCCCTCGCGCGATGGAATAGTCGCTTCGCAGCGGCGAAACCAGGCCCGGAAAACTGCGAATTCCGTCACAGTAATGTGACGGCAGACGGTTTCCATGCGGCAGGGTCTTGAAACAGTCACACCTGCAAGCTAGGGTTCGGCGTGTCCTTCCTGGGCAATCAGTGACGTGTTGCGTCATGTGCCGGGAAGGCTCGTTGGTCCCCAGGGGGGCCTGTTCCAGACCAACCACGCATTCCAGTCAGCAACGAAACAGGGAAGAGGATTAACGCATGCAGATCAAACAGCGCCGTTTCGGCAATCGTCAGCTCGGTCAGGGCATGACCGAATACATCATCATCACCGCCCTGATCGCCATTGCGGCCATCGCGGTCTTCACCTTCTTTGGCGGCACGGTCCGCTCCCAGGTCGGTGGCATGGCGCGGGAGCTGAGCGGCGAAACCGCGAGCTCTTCGATCCAGAAGGCGCAGGCAGCCTCGAAGAAAGCCGAGGCGGAAGGCAAGGACAACAAGGGCCTCGGCAACTACCAGAACGACAACGCGCGCTGATGCCGCTCCGGCCCGCGCAGGCGTGAGTCTGTGCGGGCCGTTTGCACTGCCGGCGGCTCTCACCGGTATCCGGTGGGACGCACAACGGCAACGGACACCCACATTCAATCCGGATCTCCACGCACGCCGTCATTCGACGTGATCCAGTCGACCGATCGGGCCGGGGTGACGGAGTACAGCGTCCGTTCTCCGGCGGTCGGGCGGACCGGACGCTGACGGATCAAACGTTTTCCAGGGGCTGAGCGTCGATGGACATCACGCGTCTTCGTACCATTCAATCCGGCGGCATGCGGCGCTCGGGTTCCGCGCGTGTTCGCGGGCAGGCCATGGTGCTGTTCCTGGTGCTGTCGGGCGTGCTTTGCCTCGGCCTGATCCTGATGTTCGACACCGGCCAGAGCATTAACAAGAAGGTACAGCTGGTCAATACCGCCGACGCCGCGGCTTACAGCGTGGCCGTGCAGGAAGCCAAGGCGCTCAATTTCTCCGCGTATATGAATCGCGCACGGGTTGCGAATGAAGTCGCGATCGCCCAGATGGTGAGCCTGTGGTCGTGGAGCAACATGCTGCACACGCACACATTGGTGGGCTACAACCTGTTCACCTACCTGGCGGGGATCGCCGCTGCCTCGGTGGTGCTATCTCCCGCCGCGCCGTTCCTGCAAGCGGTAGCGAAGGCATATCAGGTGGCCGAGAAGATCGTCGCCCAGGGCCGCAATGTCTATCACAAAGTGATCACGGTCGGGGGGCTCATTCCGGGTATGAAAGGTGGCCTGGTCGAGGCCCTGAGTGCCCTCAATGGCGTCTTCGCCACCGCCACCGAGGCGGTGCTCAATTACGTCGGCGGCGTGGACGGATATCTCATTGCCACCGACGTGGTCGAAAGAAACGACCCGACCGCCAAGTTCGACCTGGTCGGCAAGGCCCTGCTGATCAAGCAACTGGAAAACGCAACCACCCGCGGCACGCTGGGTGAGAGTTTCCTGGCCGGCTACAGCAAGGACAAGGATGGCGGCGCGGGCATGGAGCGGTTCCGCAACGTGGTGATGGCTTCGCGTGACGAGTTCTCCGCCGACCGCGGCCAGAACCTCGACTTCTGGCTTGCCGAGATCGGCACCTGGGGCGGCACCGACATGGTCGACTACGAGCGTTGGGCCGGCATGGACACGATGTTCATCGAGATCAACCTGCCGTACCCGCTGAGCGACATGGACATGCCGCTCGGCTGGGGTGGCGCGCAGGCGGTGAACAGCCGCAAGACACTGCCCAGCTTCCTTCCCGGCATCCAGAGCGGTGAGCACGGCGGGGAAGGCTGGTACGCGCAGGGCCACTCGGGCCAACCCACCTACGAACCCTATGGCGGCTCACGCGGCAACACCGCCAACCTCGCCGACGACTATCCATCGGTCAACACGCCGGGACTGTGGGGCGCGAGCAACAGCCTGACCAAGAAGCGCGACGCCTATTTCGAGGGCTACCAGGGCCTGCAGCCCTACCAGGACGTCAAGGACAAGTACGCGCAGCAGCCGGAGGGCAAGGAGGCCGGCCCGATGTTCACGGTCTACATCTACAGCGACCGGAAGGACGCGAGGACCAGCGAGGACATCGACGGCATCGGCGGACCGGCCGGCGGCGCCCTTGAGCTCAAGAACGACATGGCCAATGACCGGATCACCGCGATCTCCACGGCCCAGGCCTATTTCAACCGGCCACCCGCCGACCGCCAGTCGCTGTTCCAGCGCTTAGTGCCCAAGGAGTGGAACGGGGAGCCGGTCAACGACGGGCAACTGGAGAAGGGCAGCCTGTTCAGTCCCTATTGGCAAGCGCGCCTGGTCGACACGCCCAGCGAGCTGTATCTGGCCGCGGGCATCTCGAGCCTGGTGGGCGCGCCATGACCCGCGTTGGCCTGGCTGCCGGCGTACTCATGCTTCTGGCCGCCTGTGGTGCGGACGGCGCCGATCCCGGTGACAGCACCGCTGCGGGTGCCGATGCCGGCGTGCCGGCGTCTACGGGGTCGATGCCGCCGATCTACATCGATCAGCAGATCGAGATCCTCGATGATGGTCGCAACCAGCTTCGTCGAAACTACGAGTTCGCACTGCAGGGTTGCCAGGAGGCCGGCAAGCTGACGCGCGCGCTCACTGAAGAGGAGCTGGCCAAGGTTGGCACGATGCGCCTGCAGCGCTGGATCAAGTCCGACCGGGCGGCCTATCGTCGGGAGGAGTTCAACTACACCAGCGGTTCGCTGCAGAGCGGCCAACTCTGCGAGTTCAACCTCACGCGCGGTGGCGTGCATGTCTATCTCGACGCCGACCAGACCACGACGCTGGAACTGGATACCGGAGAGACGAGCCGGTCGACGGCACCGGCGGCGCATATCCTGGATCGTGGCGTGGCCTCCACGGAAGAGGCAAATCCTGACTCCACCACGACGCCGGAACCCGATGCGATTCTGGGTGAGCCTTGCGTGCGCCGCGAGGGCGCCGACGGAGTCGGCAGTTCGTGCGTGTGGTCCGGCGGTTCGGAGTGGGGTTTCGGCGTCCCTCCCGGACCGCTGCTCGTCGACAACGTCGACCACCTGTTGCATGCCATCGTTTTGCAGCAGGAACCCGGTCCCCGCGGCCAGCATCGGGTGACGACGAAACAGTTCATCGTTGGTGCGGATTTCGACGACGAAGCGATGCAGCCCGCGGCGGAGTCGCCCGCGGCCGGCTCCGGCCCGGGTCGATAGGAGGGTGGCCGTGAATCACACCGTGTCCGCCGGGGCATCCGGAAACGCACCGCGGTCGGCGCGCCTGCAGCGTGGCCAAGCCCTGGCGGAGATGGCCATCCTCGCTGCCGTACTGGTTCCGCTGTTCCTGCTGGTCCCCATGCTCGCCAAGTACGCACACTTGCGCCAGGCCACCCAGCAAGCTGCGCGGGGGGCGGCATGGACGGCCACCGTTACCCAGGACTACAAGACGTCGACTCTTGATGTGCAGCAGCAGCGGCAATTGTTGATGGATCGCTACTTCAACACTGCCGATGCACCCATCAAGTCCGCGGTGGCTGATGGTCAGGACAGCCAGGCCCGCCTGGGAGACACCCTGCTGAACACTTTCTCCGACCAACCGCTGGTCGAGCGCAGTGACATCCAACTGCAGCCGTACAAGTTCGAAGAACAGGCCGGACTGATGGAGAAGGTCACCGGCTTCATCCCCGACTGGTTGCCGGGTGGCTTCCCGCCGGGTGAGGAACGCGGATTGGTGACCTCTGAACTGGTGGTCAAGGCCCGTGACCTGAGGACGGCCAATGGGGGGTCGGCGACCTACCTGGCGCCGCTGGACAACATCGGTCTGGAGTTCAAGGCCTCGCATACGTTGTTGGTGGACACCTGGAACGCCGCCGGCAACGGCATCGAGGGCGCCGCCTCCGAAGGACACGAACGCAGTGTCTGGGAGCAGGTCAGGACGCTGGCACCAGGCAGCAACCTCGACTTCATGGGCGATACGCTCGATGGTCTGGAGGCTTTGGAGATCATCCCGGTGCTCGGAGCGGTCGCAAAATTGCGTCCGGGCTACGGCCAGGATGTCGTCGACGTGGTACCGCATGACCGCCTGCAGGCGTACGAGGAATCGCCTTGAAGCGTCAGCAGTTGCGTGCGGCGGGGAGGATGGTGCTTGCGCTTGCGCAGGTCACCTGCGCGGTTGCGCTTGCCGGTCCCGGGATCGACTGGCCGGAAGTGCCGTTGCCGTCCAGCAGCGCGGGCGAACTGGTCACCGGCCACATGAAGAACAACGGCGTGGACATGCGTGCCAGTCAGTTCGCGACCACCCAACCCCTCGCCGACGTGATCGAGTTCTACAAGCGGAAGTGGCCGGACCACGTGGTCAACCAGATGGGCGGAAAGACCGTCATCGGCCACGCCGAAGGTGACTTCATGACCACCATTTCGCTGGTTTCCGCGGGCGGCGCGACCGAGGGGATCATCGGCACCTCGAAACTGCCCCGGGAAAAAATCGAGTACGTGATGGGCGATGGATTCGACAAGCCGCCCGGCACGGAAGTGTTCAACGACATCATCTACTACGACACGGCCGACAAGAGCCGCACCCTGGGGATGACCAACACGCTGTCGCCGTTCCAGAACTACCAGTACTACGCACAACGGATGCGCGGGCAGGGCTGGAAACTTCAGAAGAGCCGCCCATGTTCGATGGTGTCGCGATCGTGCGTGGCCATGTTCGAGAAGGACGATGGGGAAAAAATCGCCCTTACGCTGCAAAGGCAACAGGCGGCGACCACCCAGATAGTGGTGAACATCGAATGACGGTACAGGCGAATAGGGGCGTTGCGCGGCATTGCAGGGTGGTCGGGCGCAACGGGGGCTTTTCCGGTGTAGCCGGTCAGCGCGGCAGCGCGATCATCGAGTACAGCATCGTCACCTTCCTCGCGGTCATCGTCCTGATCTCGCAGGAAAACCAGATTGCGCAACTGATGGACGCGATCAAGGAAGTCTACGAGTCCTTCAGTTTTGCCTTGTCCATGACTTTTCCAACACCCGACTGACGCAGGGGGCTGCACGTGGCTTTACCGAAATTGAACAAGAACGCCGTCTTCCTCGGCGCGGCGATCCTGCTTGGGCTGGTCGCCGCACTTCTCAGCGTGAGCTATGTACGCGAACGCGTGGAAGAGGCGACGGCGGCGGCGCGGGTGGTCGTGGCCGAGGCGCAGGTGGTCGTCGCGGCGCATGACGTGGCAGTGGGCGAGACGGTGACAGAGGAGGACCTGGTCACGCGGTCGGTCCCGACCGACTTCATCCCGGCCGATGCCGTCACCGTCGAGGACTACGGGCAATACCTTGGGCGCATGGCACGTGCACCGATCAAGAGCGGTGCACCGCTGAGCGCCAGCGCGTTGGTGCCGCTGTACAACCAGTTCTCGCGGGTGGTCGTGCCGGGCAAGGTGGGCTACACGCTTTCCGTCAACGAGAACAACTCGCTGTCGGGAATGATCTCGCCGGGGGATAGCGTCGACATCCTGCTGACCTACGAAGCCGACGAGGAAAGTGCGGGGCCCGCCGCCGACCAGGGCGAGCGCGTGGTGCCACTGCTGGAAAACGTCATCGTGCTTGCTACCGGCTCGCGGGTTGGGGAGGCGCTTCCCGGGCAGGACAACGTGGCGTTCTCGAGCATCACCCTGGAGCTGGATCCGGACCAGGCCGAGCGGCTTACCGTGGGCCAGAAGACCGGTGACCTTCGCGTGCTCCTGCGCAACATCGAGGACCGCACACCGTTCGGCCTGGACGGCCTGACCGAAAAAGCGCTGATGTCGACCTTCGGGGGCCTCGGCATCGACGACGTCGAATACATCATCGGCGGCGGCAAGTAACCATCGGATACCTATAGCCAATGCACATGGACAAGTTCGTCAAGTTTGCTCTCGCGTTTTTCCTGATGGTTTCCGCAATGGGGGTGTCGAAAGCACAAAGCACTGCGTTACCCAGCCAGCTGGACATGTATGGCGGCCAGGTGATGGTCTTCAACAGCAACCGGCCGTTGGCCCGGGTCGCGGTGGGCAACGGCGACCTGATCGAGGTCACCACGATCGAGAAGCGGCAACTGGTGGTCATCGCCGGTGCCGCCGCGAGCGGCTTCACCACCCTGCACCTGTGGTACGAGGACGGTGGCCAGCGCGATATCAAGGTCCACGTGAGCGGTCCCAACCCGAACGCCACCGCGGCCTCGGTGCGCGAGATGCTCGGGCCGGACTCGGCGGCGACGATCACCGACATCGGTGGCAAGGTCGTGGTATCCGGCGAGCTGACCGCGCTGGAAGCACAACGCCTGGAAGTGATCAAGAAGACCTTTCCGCTGGTCGTGGACCTCAGCAGCGCCGACCTCGTCAGCATGCAGCCGATGGTCCTGATGGACGTGCGGATCATGGAGTTCAAGACCGATGCGCTTCGCGAGCTCGGCATCCGCTGGGACAGCGTCATCGACGGTCCCAATGCCGGGTTGCGCTACGACTCGTCGTCCTCGGATTTTCGTGTTCTACCGGAAGGCAGCCCTTTCGACGACGACGTGTTCGGACCAATGGCCAATCCGGTCGAGACCGCCTTCGGGATCGCGACCTCGATCACCTCGCGGATCAACCTGCTGACGCAGAACGGCGATGCCTATGAGCTGGCTTCTCCCCAATTGAGCGCGCGCAGCGGCGGCACCGCGAGCTTCCTGGCGGGTGGCGAGGTACCGATCCCGCTGGTGGGCGGCTTCGGCCAGACCAGCGTGGAGTTCAAGGAATACGGCATCAAGCTCAACATCGCTCCGGTGGTGAACAGCAATGACGAGATTTCGACCACGGTCATGACCGAAGTCAGCAAGATCGACCCGACGGTGACGGTGGAGGGCATTCCAGGATTCCTGACCAGGCGCGCCGAGACCGAACTCAATGTCGAGTCCGGGCAGACCATGGTCATTTCCGGGTTGGTGGACATCGAGGGAAACAAGGGCCTCACCGGTATACCCGGGTTGGCCAATATCCCCATCCTTGGCCGGCTGTTCCGGTCCGACAGCTTCCAGGCCGGGCGTACCGACCTGGTCGTTTTCGTGACCCCACGCATCATCTATCCAGACCATCCTGCCAACATCGATGCGATCCAGAAGAGCAACCGCATGCTCGAGGATTTCGAGAAGACGATCGGCACGGACATCTTTGACTGAGCAAGAACATGTTCAACGTCGTAGTCGAGGCACCCCGAAGCGAGCCGCGGAAAGTCCGCTGCCTGCACAACGAATGCGGGATCGGGCGGGGCGAGGACAATCTGGTGATCCTGCAGGGATGGAGCATCTCCAAGCACCATGCGTCCATCCGCGCGCTGGACAACGGGCTGTTCATCGAGGCGACCGGCGGCCGCGCGTCGGTGCGCATCAATGGCAAGGCCATCACGGACCTGCAGGGTCCCATCGGCAACACCGACATCGTCGAGATTGGCGACTACCGGCTGCGGATCTTCTCCGATTCGGGCCGTGGCCAGACCAATGGCGAGGTCGCACCCGCCAGACCGTCACCGGCCGGGACCGCGCAGCCGGCACCGCCGCCGTCGCAGCCGGAACCGGTGCCGGAGTCTGCCTCGCGCGAACTCGCGACCACGGCCGACATTCCGCCGGACATCGTCGCCTGGCGTGAACGGGTCCACGCATCGCTGGTCCGGCAGATGGACCTGCGCCGGCTGGATGTGCGCAGCCTCGACGAGCAGGCACTGCGCGAGAAGACTTCCGCCCTGATCGAAGACGTCATCGACAAGGAATACGCGGACCTTCCCAAGGCGATCAACCGGCGGATGCTGGCTAAGCAGGTGCTGGACGAAGCGATCGGACTCGGTCCGCTTGAGGCCCTGATCGATGACAACACGGTCACCGAGATCATGGTCAACGCGCATGACCAGATCTACATCGAACGCGCCGGCAAGATCGAGCGATCGCCGGTGTACTTCACCAACGACCGTGCGGTGCTCTCGGCGATCGAGCGCATCGTCGCGCCGCTGGGACGCCGGATCGACGAAAGCTCGCCTATGGTCGATGCGCGCCTCAAGGACGGCTCGCGTGTCAACGCGATCATCCCGCCGATCGCGTTGCGCGGGCCCAGCATCAGCATCCGAAAGTTCTCCAAGAAGAAACTCGAAGGCAGCGACCTGCTGGGCTACGGGTCGATCGACGAAGGCATGCTTGCGTTCCTGGAGACCTCCGTCCGTGAGCGCAAGAACATCGTGGTGACCGGCGGTACCGGCTCGGGCAAGACCACGCTGCTGAACATCCTGTCCAACTTCATCCCGGACCGCGATCGCATCGTCACCATCGAGGATGCCGCCGAGCTGAAACTGGTGCAGCCCAACCTGGTGGCGCTTGAAGCGCGGCCGCCAAACCTGGAAGGCAAGGGCCAGGTCACGATCCGCGACCTGGTGAAGAACGCACTGCGCATGCGGCCGGACCGCATCGTCGTCGGCGAGTGCCGCGGTGGCGAAACCCTCGACATGCTTCAGGCCATGAATACCGGCCACGAGGGATCACTGACCACCGCCCACGCCAATTCGCCACGCGATGCGATCTCGCGCATCGAAGTGATGGTGCTGATGGCGGGCATGGAGCTGCCGATGGCGGTCGTGCGTGAGCAACTGGCATCGGCGGTGGACATGATCGTCCATCAACGACGCTTCCCGTGCGGATCGCGCAAGGTCACCCACATCACCGAACTGACCGGCATCGAGAGCGGCACGATCCAGCTGCAGGACATCTTTACCTACAAGGTGCGCTCGCACTCCGGGCCCGACGGCAAGGTGGTCGGGGAGTTTGGTGCGACCGGCGCGATCCCGGAGTTCATGGAGGAGCTGGCCGACCGTGGCGTTGCGATCGACCTGTCGATATTCCGCAAGCAAGAACCGGAAGGGTTTTGACCGATGATCTGGCTGATTGCACTGACCGCGTTCGCGGCGATGGCGCTGGCAGGGGTGTACTTCACCCGCGAAGGCGAGGCCTTCATGGGACGCTACCACCAGGCGTTCATGGAGCAGGCCCGGGTCAATCTCGCCGACATGTTCCTGTTCGTCGACCCGGCGCGGCTGTACGTCATCAATATCGCGGTACTGCTGGTGCTGCCGATCGTGCTGTGGCTGGCCACCGGCAACCTGCTGGTCGTGATCGTCGCTGCGGTGTTGCTGGCGACTCTGCCCAAGAAGGTCTACCGCTGGCTCAAGCAGCGCCGGATCAACAAGATCCAGGAGCAGATGCCCGATGCGCTGATGATGCTCGCCGGCAGCATGAAGGCCGGCCTCGGTTTCGGGCCCGCGCTCGAAAGCCTGGTCAAGGACGGCTACCCGCCACTGGCACAGGAACTGGCGCTGGTGCTGCGCGAGCAGCACTTGGGTGTTCGCGCCGAGGATGCCCTTGAACACTTCGCCGAACGCGTGCCGATACTCGACGTGCAGCTGTTCGTGTCGGCGGTGTCGATTTCGCGCGAAGTCGGCGGAAACCTCGCCGAGAGCCTCAAGACCCTGGCCGACACCCTGCGTCGCCGCCTGATCATGGAAAACAAGGTCAAGGCGCTGACATCGCAAGGCAAGTTGCAGGGCATCGTGATGGCGATGCTTCCGGCCGCGATCATCGCCTTCCTGGCCTTCATGTACCCGACCACGATCGAACCGATGTTCAACACCTGGCTGGGTTACGGCATCCTGGGTTTCTGTGCCGTGCTCGAGTACATCGGCTACAAGATGTGCGTCAAGATCATGACGATCGACATATGATGATGCTCCTCCTGCTCGCACTGTGCGTCATTGCAGCCATCGTCCTGGCCTTCATGGGCGCGCGCGGAATGCTCAGCGAAGTCCCCGAGGATTCGCGCGACTACCAGGATCCGCTGCCGTTCGGGCTGAAGATGATCTGGCCGCTGGTGCATGCCGCCACGCACGTCATCGGTCCGCGCCTGAAGACCGCCACCCTCGAAAAATCCCATCGCGCGTTGCAGGCGGCGGGCCAGGACTACCTCGTAACGCCCGAGGAACTCGCAGGCCTGCGGGTGGTTTCCAGCGCGGTGATGGTGCTTTGCTTCCTGCTGCTGGTGGCGCTGCTCGGGCACTTCGGCATCGGCACGTTCATCGCCTGCCTGGCCTTCGGGGTCCCGCTGGGATGGCTGTATCCGAGTCTGTGGCTCAGCGAACGGCGCAAGACCCGGGAAAAGCGCGTCATCCGCGACCTTCCGATCTTCCTGGATTTCATCACGATGTCGGTGGAGGCTGGCCTCAATATTACCGGCGCGATCGAACAGGCGGTGCACAAGGGGCCCGCCGGGCCCCTGGGCCAGGAGTTCTCGCGCATGCTGCGTGACCTGCGCGCGGGACTGCCGCGCTCCGAAGCCCTCAAGCGGCTTGCCGACCGGATGGATATCGCGCAGATTTCCAGCTTCACCAGTGCACTGATCCAGGCCGACCGCGTGGGCGCGAGCCTCGGCGAAACCCTGCGGGCCCAGGCCATGCAACGACGCGAAGAGCGCTTCCTGCGTGCCGAGAAGCTGGCATTGGAGGCACCGGTCAAGATGATGTTGCCACTGGTCACCTGTTTCTTCCCGCTGGTCTTCATCGTGCTGGCCTACTTCATCTACTTGAAGGCGGTCGAGGACGGAATCCTTTGAAGCCGGGCAGCCTCCACCGTGGCGAGGAGTGTCTGGTGCCGCGTGCGATGGCGGCACTGTCATGGTGGTCGCGCCTGCGCGGGCTGCTGTTTCGCCGGCCGCTCGCCAGCGACGGTAGCGAGGCCTTGCTGATCTCGCCGTGCAGCAGTATCCACACCATCGGCATGGCATACGGGCTGGACATCGTGTTCCTGGATGCGGCGGGGGTCGTGCTGGGCACGCGCGAGCGCGTCCGCCCGTGGCGCGCGTGCCTGCAGAAGGGTGCACGCAGCACGCTGGAACTGCACGAAGGCGCTGTACGCCTGCTGTCGATCACGCCCGGTGACGTCCTCGAATGGAGGGCGGCATGAAGCACGTGGCGATCATCATCGTGCTGCTGGCTTCGGTCTCCGGATGCGCTGGCGGCGACCAGGTGGTCAAGGCGGAGCCTGCGGCGCTGGTCGATATGGACCGCCAGGCGGACGACGCCTACCGCGCCGGTGACAACGAACTGGCCGCGCGGCTGTACCGGGCCCTGGTCGGGTCCATGCCGGACGAATCGCCGTACTGGTATCGACTGGCCAATACGCTGGTACGGACCGGCGACTACCACGCCGCCGCGGCTGCTTACCGTCGCACGCTGGCACTCGACCCGGAGAACGCGCGGGCCTGGCACAACCTCGGCATCGTGCGGCTGCGCCAGGCGCAGCAGTCTTTTGCCCAAGGCGTGGAGAACTCGCGTGCCGGCAAGCCGGTCTTCGAGGAAAGCCTGCGGCTTTCGAGCGCGGTCTTTTCACTCGTCGGGGCCGCCGGCAATGAGGCCCCCGACTCGGAACTGCCCGTTGTCGCCCCTCGGGCGAGTCCAGCCCCGCCGGTCGTCCCCGGCGATCGCTAACCAGCCACGGAGGCCGCCATGGAACAGACAATGCAGGCCAGATGCGCGAAGGCGCATAGCGCGAGGCAGCGCGGTCAATCGCTGCCGGAATTCCTGATCGTGGTCCCGGCCTTCATTTTTCTGGTACTGCTGGTATTCCAACTGGTGCTGGTCTATCGCGCGAAGAACACGCTCGATTACGCGACCCTGATGGCGGCGCGCGCGGGTGCGGTCAACGGAGCAAAGGTCAAGGAAATGAAGGACGGGCTCGCACGCGGACTGACTCCGCTGTATGCCACCAGCACCGGCGCCGCGGGTTTGTACGAGGCTTGGGGCAAGGCCAAGCTGGACATGATCCTCAACGCGCAGATAGAAATCATCAGCCCGTCCAAGGCCAGCTGGAATGAATTCAGCGAGCGCCAATACAACGGCAAGCCGGCACTGCCCAACGACAACCTCGCGTTCCGTGACCGCACCGTCGGTGCCGGCGGCGTCAACGTGCAGGACGCCAATATCCTGAAGATCCGGGTGACCTACGATTATCCCCTGATCGTCCCATTCGTCGACCGGGTGATGCGTGGTGATTCCAAGTACGTGAAGAGCGACGGTTTCCTTGACCCCGCCAACGTCGACATGAAGCACCCGGTATTGTCCGGCGGCAGTCATTTCCGCATTCCGCTCGAGTCCCATGCCATCGTCCGCATGCAAACGCCGATCTACGCCGAACAGGCCAAGCACCTGCCATGAGCCGCCCCGCGTGAGCCGGTTCAACCGCTCCTGGTGCGCGCTCGGCCTGTGGCTGGCGATCGCAGGCGTCGCGGCGGCGCAGGAACTGCAGACCGGCGCCGTGCCGGATGAGCCGGCGCTGCGGATGCAGGCTGTCATGACGGGCGCCAACCCGTTCCGGCCCCGGGGTGAACCGGCGGAGTTCCCGGTCACCGTGTATCTCAAGGGTGATGCGGTGCGGGTCGATTTCGCCGGCCCGGACGGGGAGCGCGGCATGCTGTTGCATGACGCCGCGACCGGGAAAGGCTGGCTGGTCAGCCTGGAACAGGGACTGGCGGTGCCGGTCGGCAGTGCCGGATTCCACGAACTGCAGGTCGAGCCGCACGATCCCTGCGCGGACCTCGGTCTGCGTTGCCAGCCGATGGGCGAGCGCTTCGTGGGTGGAGTGCTGGCGACCGGCTGGCGCTACCGCAACGCGGGTGCGCGAGGACCAGGGGGCACCAGCGACGGCGACTTCTGGGTCGATCCCGAGGGCGTGATCCTGGCCTACCGCGGGCGCACGCATGACCGGGACGAGGTCCGCGCACTTCGCGCGGCGTCGGTAACCCATGATCCGTTGCCCGACGTGCTTTTCGAATTGCCGGAGACCATCGCCGTCCCGGATGACACGCCCCCGCCCCGGTTCCGGTGATCGCGGCGATACGAACGACTTTCGATCAAGGATTCAAGATGAAGCAACACGCACTGTCCGCGACCCTGGCTGCAATGGTGATGCTGTTCGCCATGACTGGGTGTGGTGGTGGCGAGCCGCTGCCGCCGGAGGATCCGGCCGCGAGCGGCGAGCCTGCCGAAGCGGACCCGCCAGAGGCGGAGCAGGCGCCGGAAGAGCCGGCGTTCGACATCGCCAGCGTCCCGCTGTCTGACGCACCGCTGGGCGACTTTCCCTATTTCACTTTGCCTGATGGCTACGTAACCAACGACAAGCTCTCGTCGACGATCGAGGTCGGTCGGTTCCCGTTCTGGGTGGGCGACCACTATGTGGCCGTGCAGGGCCGCATCCACCAGGCCAACATCCGCGTCGTGGAGGGCAAGACCTTTTCCGCGATCGAGGTGGAGAAAAGCATTCGCCAGATGATCGTTGGAGCCGGTGGAGTCGAGTTGACCAACATGGTGATTCCCGCGGCCGCGAGCGCCGACGTGCTGACGCGCGAGTTCACCCTCGATTTCAGCAACGGCCTGTGCTGGCCGAGCGAGCCGGTGCGGACCTACGTCGTCCACCGGACGGACAAGGACATCTGGGTGCACGCCTGCACCTACGGCGGCATCGGCGGCGCGTGGGTGATCGCCGAAACCGCGGCGGACGAACCCGAGGCGAAGGTGCTCGCCAGTGATGACCTGAGTGCGGCGATCGACGACAAGGGCAAGGTCGCCGTGCAGATCAATTTCAGGAGCGGCAGCGCCGAGATCCTGCCCGGTTCACAACCCCAACTGGTGCAGATCGATGCCCTGTTGCGCGAAAGGCCGAACCTGCGTTTATCCGTGAACGGGCATACCGACAACACCGGCACTGCGGAGAGAAACCAGGAGCTGTCGACCTTGCGCGCCGAAGCCGTGGTCGCGGAGCTCCGGGCGCTCGGAACCGACGTCAGCCGGCTGGAGGCGCGCGGCCTGGGGCGGGCCCAGCCTGTTGCCGACAATTCGACGGCCGAAGGCCGGGCTTCCAATCGCCGGGTAGAACTGGTGTCCATCGCACCCGTGCCGGATCGCCAGCCGTGAACCATCGAGCAATCCGGCGGGTGCGCTTGTAGCGAGCTGTTGATGACCGGGCGAACTCGATGATGCATTGTTCGCGCTGCCGCGTACGATCGGGCAGCTTGAAGCCACACCCCATGACCGGACCCACTCAAGGAGTGTACGAATGATCCCGAACCTGCGAAATGCCCTGATGGTCGCCCTGCTCTCGGCTGGAGTCGCGGCCTGTGGCGGCGACCGGAACGCGGATGCCGGCCGGGATGCCGATAATGCCGCCGAACGCGAGGGCGATTCCGCGGCGCAGGCCACCACCGCCGAAGCACCGGTGTCCGAAACCGCCGCGCCGACCGAACCGACCGGCTTCGACATCGAGTCCGCCTCGGTGTCGCAGGCCACGCTGGGAGACTTCCCCTACTTCACCCTGCCCACCGGCTACGAGAACCCCAACAACCCGATACCGGTGCGTGACTTCGACCGCGTCGCGGTGTGGACCGGCGACCGGCTGGAGTGGGTCGAGGGCCGCATCTTCGAGACGCTCGTGCATGCCGCGGATGGAAAGGGCTGGTCGCGGCTCGAGGTGATCCGCAACCTCGACCACCAGGTCAAGCAGGCCGGCGGCGTCAAGGTCACCGAGTCCAAGCCGCCGCAGGAGACCGTCGACGCGTGGGACGCCGGGCAGGAGTACTCGCAAGGTCGTGGCGACATCTACAACGACGAGGTCGCCACCTGGCTGGTGCGCAAGCCAGACCGCAATATCTGGCTGCACTTCGTGGGCAATACCGCCAGCGGCTCGTTGATGGTGGTCGAGTCGGCGCCGTTCGAGGCTACGTCCGCGTTGCTGCCGGCCAGTGAACTCAAGCAACAGCTCGACACCACCGGCAAGGTCGCGCTGCAGGTCAACTTCGCGACCGACAAGGCCGAGATCCTGCCCGCCTCCAGGCCGCAGATCGAACAGGTGGTGACGCTGCTGAAGGACGACCCGGCGCTGAAGCTGTCGGTCAACGGCCACACCGACAACACCGGCGACGCCGCCCACAACCAGCAACTGTCGGAAGCACGTGCGGCGGCGGTGGTCGCGGCGCTGACGGCCGGTGGCATCGACGGCTCGCGGTTGCAGGCGAAGGGGTTCGGGCAGGACGAGCCGGTGGCCGACAACGCGACCGAAGACGGCAAGGCCCGCAACCGCCGGGTCGAACTGGTCCAGTTGTAGCGCCGTCACCGTACGCGTTACGGTCACCTCATCCCACGTTTCACACGGAAGTCCGTCATGACCATTTCCCGCAACGCCATCGCCCCGATCCTTGGGCTTGCTCTCGCCTCGGCCCTGGTCGCCTGCAGCCCTTCCGATACCGACTCCGCCGCGGGTGATCCCGGCGTGGCCGACACGGTGGCGGAGTCGTCGCAGCCCGAAAATGAGGCCGCGACCGAAGCCGCCGAAACCACGGCGGCGCCGGTAGACCTGCCGACCGGCCCGCTGATGGACCAGCTTCGCAGCATGGTCAACATGAGCGCCGGTCTTCTGGCCCTGGGCGAGGCCTGTGCGCCGGGCAGCACCGACGACACCGCCGTCCGCGAGGCCGTCGGCAAGTTGCCGATGCGGCAGCATCTGGGCCTGAGCGATGCCCAGGTCGATGCACTGTTCGAGGCCGAGTACGCCAAGAACAAGCAGAAACTGGATGCGATGTCCGATGCGGAGGTCGCCGCATCGTGCAAGGAAATCGAAGACGCGACCGCGGCGGCGGCCGCTCGGATGCAGGGCAAGTAAGCCGGTTCCGGCGGACCTGTAACGGCGCTCGCGGCGCGCGAGTCCGCGGCGCCACCACGGCATCGGCACGGCGGCCGACCACAACGGCGCAGCGCCGCCGGTTACCGGGCCTGCGGCAGCCCGAAGAACGCACGCGCGGTCGCGGTGCTGTTGGCCGCCGTCACCGCGACGTCCTCGCCGCGGTCGCGCGCGAGCTCCTCGACGATGTGCGCCAGGTACATCGGCTCGTTGCGCCGATGGCTCGGTGCCGGCCTGACCGTGCGCGGCAACAGGTACGGCGCATCGGTCTCGATCATCAGCCGGTTGGCCGGGATGTTTTTCACCAGTTCGCGCAGGTGCAGGCCGCGACGTTCGTCGCACAGCCAGCCGGTGATGCCGATGTGCCAGTCCTGGTCGAGGTAGTCGAACAGTTCCTTGCGACTGCCGGTGAAGCAGTGCACCACCACCGGCCCGAGCCGGCCGTCGAACCCGCGCATCACCGACATGAAGTCGGCATGGGCATCGCGCTGGTGCAGGAACAGCGGCTTGCCCACGCCATCGACGGCGAGGTCGACGGCGATCTGCAACTGCATCTCGAACGCGCGGCGCTGCGCCGGTCGTGGCGAGAAGTCACGGAAGTAGTCGAGCCCGCATTCGCCGACGGCCACGACCTCCGGGTGCGCGTGCAGGGCGCGCATCTCGGCGTCGCATTCGGCGGTGTATTCGCTGGCGTGGTGCGGGTGCACGCCAGCGGTGGCGACGAGTTCGCCGGGGTGCGCCTGCGCCAGTTTCAACGCCTGCGGCGAGTGCTCGCGGCTGGCGCCGGTCACCACCATCTGCACCACGCCGGCGTCGCGCGCGCGCTGCATCACCGCGTCGCGGTCGTGGTCGAAGGAGTCGTGGGTGAGGTTGGCGCCGATGTCGATCAATTCCATCCTGATAGTTTAGGGGAGGCTGGCAGCGGCAACGACAACGGCACCGGCAACGGCAACGGCACCGACTTCGGTGGGGTGACGCCCTGTCGGGGCTCTCGCGGGACTTCCTTGGGCCGTAGGAGCGGCTTCAGCCGCGATCTGAAGTCGGCGCGCGCGACCGATTGTCCGATCGCGGCTGAAACCGCTCCTACAAAAGCGTGCGGCCGCTTTCGTCACCTATCCTTGCACCGGTGAAACGCCCGACATTCCCCATCGACGAGCTGCTGCCGCGGATACGCGATAGCCTCGAAGCGCACCCGCGGCTCGTGCTCGAGGCGCCACCCGGCGCCGGAAAGACCACCCAGGTGCCACCGGCGCTGCTCGACGCGCCGTGGCTCGACGGCCGCCGGATCCTCATGCTGGAACCGCGCCGGGTCGCGGCGCGCGCGGCGGCCCGGTTCATGGCGCGGCAGCGGGACGAGGCGGTCGGGCAGACCATCGGCTATCGCATCCGGTTCGACAACCAGGTATCCGCTGCGACCCGGATCGAGGTCGTTACCGAGGGCATCCTGACCCGCATGATCCAGGACGATCCGACGCTGGACGGTGTCGGCGCGATCGTGTTCGACGAGTTCCACGAGCGCCATCTCGCCGCCGACCTCGGCCTGGCACTCGCGCTCGACGTGCAGGCCGCGTTGCGCGAGGACCTGCGGATCGTGGTGATGTCGGCGACGCTCGATGGCGAGCGGCTGGCGCAATTCCTCGACGCGCCGCGACTCGGTAGCGCCGGCCGCAGCTATCCGGTCGACATCGGCCACTTCCCGGCGCGTCGCGATGAGCCGCTCGAGCACCAGGTCCGCCGCGCGGTCGAGCATGCGCTGGCCGAACACCCCGGCGACCTGCTGGTGTTCCTGCCGGGCCGCCGCGAGATCTCGCGCGCACAGCAGGCACTCGCGCAGTTGCCGGAGGGCGTCGACCTGCTCGCCCTGCATGGCGACCTGCCGGTCGAGGAACAATCACGCGTGCTCCAACCCGGGCCCGACGGACGCCGCCGGGTGGTGCTCGCAACCAACGTCGCCGAATCCAGCGTGACCCTGCCGGGCGTGCGGGTGGTGATTGACAGCGGGCTTGCGCGCGAGCCGCGCTACGACCCCAACAGCGGTTTCGGCCGGCTCGACGTGGTCAACATCGCGCAGGCCTCGGCCGACCAGCGCGCCGGTCGCGCCGGTCGTGTCGCCGACGGTTGGGCGTATCGCCTGTGGCCAGAATCGCAACGGCTGGAGCCGCAGCGCCGGCCGGAGATATCGCAGGTCGAACTGGCGGGCCTCGCGCTCGAGCTGGCGGCCTGGGGCGATGCCGACCTGCGCTTCCCCGACCCGCCGCCACCGGGTGCGATGGCCGCTGCACGCGAACTGCTTGAACGACTCGGCGCGCTCGACGGCGGCGCCATCACCGCCACCGGTCGGCGCATGCTCGCGCTCGGCACGCATCCGCGACTCGCGGCGATGCTGCTCGCGCCCGACGCCGCCGCGCCCGGGGAACGCGTACTCGCCTGCGACCTCGCCGCGCTGGTCGAAGCCCGCGACCCCTTGCACACGCGCAGCGATGCGCTGGCCGAACGTTGGCAGGCGCTCGCCGCGTTCCGGTCGGGCCGTGTCCCGACTGATGCGTCGCGTGGCGCACTGGCCGCGATCGACCAGGCCACGCGGCAATGGCGCCGCCGCCTGCGCCTCGATGCGCCGCTTCCCGTCGATGCCGCCGCGCATCAACTCGGCGACCTGCTTGCACACGCCTACCCGGACCGCATCGCACGCCAGCACCCGGCCGATCCCCACCGCTACCAGCTCGCCAATGGCCGCAGCGCCCGGCTGTTCGACGACAGCGCAGTGTTCGGCGAACCGTGGCTGCTGGTCACCGAACTGCGCGCCGCGCAGGGCCCGCGCAACAACTCGACCGTGTTGCGCGCCGCGCCGCTCGACCCGACCCGGCTCGAGCGCGACTGGCCGCATCGCTTCATCGTCGAGGACCGCGTGCTGTGGGACGCCGGGCGCCAGCGCATCCACGCCGTGCGCGAGCGCCGCTTCGACCAGATCGTGCTGGAGCGCAAGCCGATCGCCGCGCCCGACCGGTCGCGCCACGCCGAGGCACTGGTGGATGCGGTGCGCCAGCTCGGCCTCGACGCGTTGCCGTGGAGCGAGCCGCTGCGGCAATGGCGCGCGCGGCTGCGCTGCCTGCGTGCATGGTGTCCGGAACTGGGATTGCCGGACCTCTCCGACACCGCCTTGCTGGCGCATCTCGAACACTGGTTGCAGCCGGCGATGACGGGCAAGTCGCGACTCGACGCGCTGTCGCAAACCGAACTGGCCG
Source organism: Lysobacter sp. F6437 (assembly GCF_052547215.1). NCBI lineage: Bacteria > Pseudomonadati > Pseudomonadota > Gammaproteobacteria > Lysobacterales > Lysobacteraceae > Lysobacter > Lysobacter sp. F6437. The sequence continues at coordinate 192,964 of NZ_JBQWRB010000002.1, read as the reverse complement.
AAGCGCTCAAGGGCACCGTCGACTGGTCGCTGCGACAGCGCATCGACACGCTCGCGCCGATCCGCATCGCCGTGCCATCGGGGCTGGAGCGGCCGGTCACCTACGCATTCGATGACGCCACCGGCGCGCCGCTGGCACCGGTGCTCGCGGTCAAGCTGCAGGAACTGTTCGGCCTGGCCGACACCCCGCGCATCGCCGACGGCCGGGTGCCGCTGACCCTGCACCTGCTGTCGCCCGGCGGTCGGCCGCTGCAGGTCACCGGCGACCTGCGCGGGTTCTGGGAGCGAACCTACCCGGAGGTGCGCAAGGAGATGAAGGGCCGCTACCCGAAGCACCCCTGGCCCGACGACCCGTGGACCGCCGAGGCCACCCACCGGGCCAAGCCACGCGGCACCTGATCCGCCGCCGCGGCGCGATATTCAGCTGCGAGCCGATTGCCGCACGTCGGGCTCACGCGGTTTCAACGACGGCTTGCAGAAACTGGCTGCATCCGCCCGCATTCGACAAGGCATCCCGATGAGCAGATTCGACTCCTATCCCGACCGTGCGCTGGAACTGGCCGACCGCGTCGGCGACAGCATCAAGCACCTGGTGCCGTCCAACGCCGGCCGCTGGCTCGAGACCGGCGCCAAGCTCGGCGCGCTCAAGGGTGGCGCGCGCATCGCCGGCGCGTTCGTGCGCCGCAACCCGGCAATCGTGGTCGCCACCGCGGCCGGCGCCGGCCTGCTGTGGTACGCCGCCCGGCGCAAGCAGCGGCAGGCCGCGGACGCACCGATCGAGGGCAGCGCCAAGCGGGTCGAGGCGCGCCGAGCGTCGGCCACTGAGCGCCCGCGGAAGACCAGCGCACGCAAGCGCACCGCGACCAAGACACCCAGCTCTGACTGACAGTTGAGACGAGGCGCCGGACCGACGCCTGCCGATCAGGCCGGATCGACCTGGTCGCACTCCGCCATCGGTCCCGCCTCGGGCAACTCGATCACGAAACTCGCGCCGCCGCCTTCGCGGTCCTCGTACCAGAGGTGGCCGCCGGCGTTGACGACGATCTGCTTGGCCAGCGACAGGCCGAGACCGCTGGAAATCCCGTCCTCGGGTTGCTGCAGACGTGTGAACGGCTTGAACAGCTCACGCTGTTGCGCCTTCGGGATGCCCGGTCCGCGGTCGGCCGCGACCAGCTGCCAGTAGCCCGGCGCGCCGGGGCGTCCGGCCAGGAGCAACTCGCCGCCGGGCGCGTACTTCATCGCATTGGTCACCAGGTTCTCGCCAAGCTGGCGCAGCACCCGCTCGTCAATCGCGACATGCGCGACCTCCGTCGGCAACGACAGCCGCACCCGGTCGCCGCGCGCCTCGAACTGCATCTCGTAGCGCTGCACCAGCCACTGCATGACCTCGCCGAGATTGGCGCATGCGTCTTCGCCGGGCTCGCGCATCGCGCCGGCGCGGCTTTCCAGGTAATGACGGATGTAGCCCAGCGCGTCATCGGCGCTCTCATGGATCATCTGCAGGTAGCGCGGCACGCGCTCGGGCCGGCACCCGTCGTTGCGCATGATGTCGGCGGCGAACAGCACGCTCGACAGCGGGTTCTTCAGATCGTGCGCGACCAGGTTGACCAGTTCCTCGCGCTCGCGGGCGACGCGTTCCAGTCGGTCGCGGGTGAGCTTGAGCCCGATGTGCGCATTGACCCGGGCCAGCAGTTCCTCCGGCAGGAATGGCTTGGTCACGTAATCGACCACGCCGGCGTCGAACGCGCGCAGCAGCAGGTCGCGATCGTGCGCCGCGGTGACGAACACCACCGGGATGTTCAACGGCGGTTCCTGCTCGCGCAGCGCGGCAAGCACCTCGAAACCGTCCATGCCCGGCATCATCATGTCGAGCAGGATCATGTCCGGCACCGCGTTGGCGTAGCACTCCAGCGCCTCCGGTCCACTCGCCGCGGTGATGACGTCGTAGCCCTCGCGGGTCAGCAGCGCGCTGACGACGCGCAGGTTGGCGGCCTGGTCGTCGACGACGAGGATGCGGCCCAGGGCGGTATCGGTTGAGCTCATCGGGTCCCGTGCACGAATGGCGAAGGCCTTCCCCAAGCCTCCGGATCAAATCCTGAATGCGGGTTTGAAACTACCAGAGTCCGCCGTGTTTTATGTCCGGAGATTGCCGCCGCCGGCTGAACCGTTCACACAGTCATCACGCCGCGCGCAGGTTCGATCGGTCATCCGGGCACGCACATCCGCCACTCGCCCGGCGCCAGTCCGTCGAGCCGCTGCCCACCGATCCCGGCCCGCACCAGCCGCAACGTCGGCAGTCCGACCGCCGCGGTCATGCGCCGCACCTGCCGGTTGCGGCCTTCGCCGATCACCAGTTGCAGCCATGCGTCCGGCACGGTCTTGCGGAACCGCACCGGCGGGTCGCGCGGCCACAGTGCGGGCGGTTCGATCGATTCGGCCAGGGCTGGCCGGGTGCGGCCGTCGCGCAGTTCGACCCCGCGCCGCAACGCGTCCAGCTGGTCCGGTCGTGGCGTGCCCTCGACCTGCACCCAGTAGGTCTTGGGCTGCTTGTGGCGCGGGTCGGTCAGGCGGTGGGCGAGGCCGCCGTCGTCGGTCAGCAACAGCAGGCCCTCGCTGTCATGGTCGAGCCGGCCGGCCGCGTACACGCCCGGCGGCAGCCCGAAGCCGGCCAGCGTCGGCCGCGGCGGCTCGCTGCGGTCGGTGAACTGGCACAGCACGCCATAGGGTTTGTTGAACGCGATCAGCATGGCGGTGTTGGACGGGACCTGTAGCAGCGGCTTCAGCCGCGATCGGAAGTCGTACGGGCGGACGGTTCCCGATCGCGGCTGAAGCCGCTCCTACAACAGCCCGGGGTCAGGCGGGCTTGCGGAAGCGCAGCGTCATGCGGTCGCTCTCGCCGATGGCCTGGTACTTCGCGTCGTCGGCATCGTCGTGGTTGTTGCCCGGCGGGAGCGTCCACACGCCGTTGGGATGGTCCTTGGTGTCGCGCGGGTTGGCGTTGATCTCGCTGGTCTCCTCCAGCACGAAGCCGGCGGCCTCGGCCAGCGCGATGACCTGATCCTGGCCGACGTAGCCGCTGTCGTCATCGGCGGCGACATCGCCCGCCGCGCGGTGTTCGACCACGCCGAGGGTGCCGCCCGGCTTGAGGACCGCGAAGAAGCCGTCGAACATGCCCTGCGCGTGTCCGTCCTCGCGCCAGTTGTGGACGTTGCGGAAGGTCATCACCAGGTCGGCCGAGCCGGCCGGCCCGAACACCGGTGCGGCCGGGTCGTAGGCAACCACTTCGGCGGCATCGAACTGCGCGGGAGCGGCGGCGAATTTCTTTTCCAGGCCGTCGCGGCTGCGTTGCTGGTAGTCGCGTCCACCGCCTTCGGGCAATGCAGCGGGGTCGACCAACGCGGCGATGTAGCGGCCACCGTCGCGAAGGTACGGGGCGAAGATCTCGGCGTACCAGCCGCCGCCGGGGGTGATCTCGACCACGGTCTGGTCCGGCTGCAGGCCGAAGAACGCCAGCGTCTCGGCCGGGTGGCGGTAGCGGTCGCGGGCCACGTTGGCGGGATCGCGCCAGTCGCCGGCGATCGCGGCCTGCAGCGCGGTGCCGGCCGCGTCGGGCACGGCGGCGGGTTCCGGTGTCTCGACCGCGGCGGCGGTGTCGTTGGCGTCGACCGACGGTTCCGGCGGATTGCCATTGCAGGCGGCGAGCGCGATGGGCAGGAGGGCGACGAGCAGCACACGGTTCATGGCGAGTCCTTGGGTGGCCGGGGCCTTGGGAACGAGGGCGCCAGCCTATCGCAGAGTCGACGGGGCGGCTCAGTCGCGCGCAGTGGTGTCCGCCGCGCCGCGGTGCGCCCGCACCTCGGCATGGATCCAGTCGCGGAACGCGAGCAGGCCGGGGTGATCCTTCGAACGCGACGGGTACGCCAGGTAATGGTTGAAGTCGCTGGGAAGCCGCGCGTCGCTGAGCACCACCAGCTGGCCGCTCTCGATCAATACCCGCGAACGCACCATCCGCCCGAGCGCCACGCCCATCCCGTCGACCGCGGCGCGGTGCAGCGATTCCAGGTCATCGAGGTAGGCGACGTAGCGCTCCGGTTCCTGGCCACCATGGGCGCTGAACCAGCGCGTCCAGTGGCCTTGGCCGCGTTCGCCGAGCAGTGGCCAGCGGTGCAGCTCGGTCGGCGGCAGGCCCAGCCGGTCGATCAGTGCCGGGCTCGCGACCGGCGCCAGCGACTCGTCCAGCAGGTGTTCGGCAAGGACCCCGGGCCAGTCGCCCGCGCCCATCCGCAACGCGGCATCGATGTCGGGATCGCGCCCGAAGTCGACCAGCCGCTCCGACGACAGCAGGTTGAGTTCCAGTTGCGGATGCGCGGCGAGGAAGCGCCCGAGCCGCGGCACCAGCCAGCCCGAGGCCATGCTCGGCATCACGCTGATCGTCAGCACCTCGTCGCTGCGTGGGCCGGCCGGACGCAGCGCCTGCTCCAGCGCCTCCAGGTGCGGGCCGACCTCGGCCAGCAGGCGCCGACCCTCGTCGGTCAACCCGACCCCGCGCGGACCGCGGTCGAACAGCCGCCGGCCCAGCCGCTCCTCCAGCGCGCGGATCTGGTGGCTCAGCGCGCTGACGGTGAGGTGCATCGACTCGGCCGCGCGCGTCAGGTTGCCGCTGCGCGCGGCCGCGGCGAAGCCCAGCAGGGTATTCAGCGGGGGGCGGCTCATGCGGTTGGAGCTCCGTTGGAGGCTTGAACTCAGTTCAATACAGGCTTGCAGAATCGTCGCTTTTTCAAGGCCGATCATGCACCTAGCCTTTGCAGCGTTCAATAAAGACAGGCGCTGCCTGCCAACTGGGAGCGAACCATGAATATCTACAAGGGCCTGATGTTCCTCGATGGTTTCCGGGTCTTGCCCGAGGACGCCGATGACGCGGCCACCGCCGCCGTGCCGTCGGCGCCGACGTCGCGGCCAGCACCTTCACCGGCACCACGTCGTGCCGCCGCCGGCTCCGGCTGGCAGCGGCGGTTGCGCGCGATCGCCGCGGCCGCCGGGGTGATGCCGGCGGACACACGGCCCGGTTGCTGCGGCTGAGCAATCAGCCGCGAAACCCCGACGTCGCCATACCCGGGGCCCGGTTCTCACCGGGCCCCTTTTTTCATTCGTCCGTCCCGCCTCCGGCATGAGTGGACGCAATGCCACTTGACAGCGTCCACGTGTATTGTTGTAGTAATACACATGGACGCAACCCTGCTACACATCCAGCCCGCCGCCGAGCAACCGATCTACCGGCAGATCGCCGAGCAGATCCGCCGCCTCGTCGCCGGTGGCCAGCTTGCCGCCGGCACCACGCTGCCGTCGGTACGCGACGTCGCCGCCACCCACGCGATCAACCCGATGACGGTCTCCAAGGCCTACAGCCAGCTGGAGGCCGAAGGCGTGCTCGAACGCCAGCGTGGCAAGGGCATGGCGGTGGCCGCCGGTGCCGCCGCGCCGCCGTCGCCGCAGCAGCGCTGGGACCTGCTCGAACCCGCCCTCGATGCGCTCGCCCGCCACGCGCGCGAACTCGAACTTCCGCCGGACGAACTGCTCGCCCGGCTCCGCCTACGGATGGAGGAACCCGCATGAACACCGTTGCCCAGACCGCTGTACCCGCCCACCCCGTCGCGGCATCGCTGGACCTGTCGCGCCTGGGCATGGACCCGCCGATCGCCGTCACCGGCATCGACAAACGCTATGACGGCCAGACCGTGCTCGCCGGCGCCTCGCTGCAGCTCGAACCGGGCGCGGTGCTCGGCCTGATCGGCCGCAATGGCGCCGGCAAGTCGACCCTGATCCGGGTCCTGCTCGGCCTGGTCGAACCCGACGCCGGCGAAGCGCGCATCTGGGGGCGGCCTGCGCTCGCGCTCGACGACGGCGCCAAGGCGCGCCTGGGCTACGTGCCGCAGCAGCCCGAGGCGCTGCCGTGGCTCAAGGTCGGCGACATGCTGGACTTCGTCGGTCGCTTCTACCCGACTTGGGATGCCGGCTTCGTCGCCGCCACGCTGGAGCGCTGGAACCTGCCGTCCAACAAGGTGCTGGCCAAGCTGTCGCCGGGCGAGCGCCAGCGCGTCGCGATCATCCGCGCACTCGCGCCACGGCCGGAACTGCTGGTGCTCGATGAGCCCGCCGCTGCGCTCGACCCCGTCGCCCGGCGCGAGCTGCTGCGCGAGATCGCCCAGCGCGCCGGCGAGTCCGGCACCAGCGTGCTGTTCTCGACCCACATCGTGTCGGACCTGGAGCGCGCCGCCTCGCACGTCGCCTTCATGCACGAGGGCCGGGTGGTGCTGCAGACCGAACTGGACACGCTGAAGGAGCGCCACCGGCGCCTGCGCGTGCCGGCGTCGGCCGCCGCCCAGCTGGTCGGCCGCGTGCCCGGCGAGGTCGCCCGCCGCACGCTGCCCGACGGCGCGCTGTCGCTGGTGGTCGTGCGCGACGAGGACGCTGCCTGGCCGGCGCTGGTGACGGCGCCGGGCGTGCATGCCGACGTGCTGTCGCTGGAGGACCTGTTCGTCGAGGTGGCCGAGTGAACGCCCGCGCCCATCCGTACGAAACCGACAGCATCGGCTGGCGCGTGCGCCACGCCGGGGCACTGCTGGGCAACAGCGCGAGCCGCCTGATGCGTGTACTGGCGGTCGCGCTTGCCGTGGTATTCGCGGGCCTGGGCTGGCTGGTGCTGGCCACCGTCGACAAGCCCGAGCGGCTGTCGATGGCGCTGTTCCTGTCGGGTATCGCGGTCGCCGCGTTGTGGGGCCTGTGGTTCTCGCGGCTGCTGTTGCTGCATATCGAAGCCCACCAGTCGCGCATGCCCGGGGTCGGCATGGCGATTGCCGGCACCATCTCGCTTGCCTTCATCGCGACGGTACTGCTGCCGTCGCTGTTGCTCGCTTCCGGAGGGGTCAACCCCGGTGTCGCAGTGTGCGCGATGACGCTGGCCGCGAGCGTCGGCGTGCTGACGGCCACGCTGCCACGGATCGCCTACATCGCGCTGTGCCTCGCGCCACTCGGCATCGGCCTGTTGCACGGTCTGTACGTGCGCGTGGTGCCGGCCGGCGCGGTGACATTGCCGGCGCTGCAGATGCAGCACGTGGTGTGGCTGGTCGGCCCGGCGCTCGCGCTGGCGGGCTGGCGCTGGTTCGCCATCGTGCGGCGCGCGCCCGCGGATGCAACCTCGATCTGGTGGCAGCCGGCGCTGTTCGCCAACCCGCGCACCGGTGGCGGGTTCAACTGGGCATTGTCGGGCGACGCCGCCAGCGCGCAACTGCCGGACTGGATGTGGCCGGCCGGACAGACCGCCGGCGCCGGTCCGGACCGGCCGGTGCGGGCGATGCGCGCATTGATGGGCACGCCGTTCGCCCCTTTGTCGGGTGGGCAGATCCTGATCCAGCTCGGCATCGGTGTGCTGGTCGTGGCCTACCTGGTGATGAACACGACGGGCGAGAACGCCAACCCCGGCACCCTCGTCGGCGGCGCGATCGGCGGCATCGCGGTGATGGTGGTGATGTACGCGCAGCGCCTGGAGGCGATGTACCGCAAGCCCGGCGGCGAGCTCGACGAACTCGCGCTGCTGCCCGGGCTGGGTGAAGTCCCGGAGCGCCGCGCCACCCTGCTGTCGGCCGTGGCCCGCGCGCCGGTCATCGCGATGGCCTTGATGCTGCTGGTGCTGGTCGGCCTCGGGCTGATAACCGGCGTGGCGCCGCGGATGGTGGGGCTGATGGTGATGGCCGGCATCGGCGTGGCGCTGACCACCGCACTGGCCTGCCTGCGGCCGGTGGCCGGCTTGCGCATGAACGGCTGGCGCATGCTGGTGCTGGCCGGCCCGACCCTGCTGCTGGCGATGGGCACCATCCTCTACGCCGCGCAGGCCAAGGGCATCGGCTACACCCCGCTGGTGCTCGCGCTTGCATGGGTGCTGGCGTACGCGCTGCTGGTCGTGGCGATCGCCTCGGCCTGGCGCCGCCTGCACGCGCGCCCGCATCCGTTGCTGGTCGGCTGAGCGGCGAGGGCAGCACCCTGCGCGGCCGGGCCGTACCATGGCCCGGTCCGCGCACGAGGGAGGGGACGCCGATGCTGCACAGGATTCTCAAGGCATTGCTGCTGGTCGCGGTGGGCGCCGTCGTCGGCGCCTGCGGGCATGCGGCCTGGTCCGGGCGCGACGCCGCGCCGACCGAGCCGTCACCCGTCGTCCCCGTGCCATCGACCACTCCCGCCCCCGATGCCCCGCCCGCGTCTGCGCCGGTCAACTTCGCCTACCGCTACCTCGATACCGGGGACCCGGCGCTGGCCCCGACCGCGCGCCGCGTGCGCGAGCAGGACCTGCTACGCAAGCTGCCCGAGGTGGAATGGCTCGACGGCCTGCTGCTGCTGCCCGCACCGATAACGTACGTGGCGATGGCCTGCGGCGAGGCCGACGCGTTCTACCTGCCTGACAAGCGCGAGGTGGTGCTCTGCTACGAGATGCTGCACGTGCTCTACGAACAAGGCGAACACCTGGCCGAGACCGGCGGCGACGGCTTCGACTTCGGCGACAGCACGCCCGAGCAGATCGCCATGCGCTACGTCCTCGCCAACGTGCGCTTCATCGTCGCGCACGAGACCGGCCACGCACTGATCGATCTGCTCGACCTGCCGGTCACCGGCCGCCAGGAGGACGCCGTCGACCAGTTCGCGACCTCGCTGATGCAGTACATCGGCAGCGACAGCGAGTCACCGCAGCAGATCGCCGACAACCTGCGCATGGCCTCGCTGTGGTTCCTGTCGCGCGTGGACACCGAGTTCTCGCTCGACGCCTACGCCGACGCCCACTCGCTCAACCTGCAGCGCTACTTCAACCTGCAGTGCCTGCTGTACGGCTCCGACCCGGAGCGCTTCGCCGACATCGTCGCCCGCGGCGACCTGCCCGAATCACGCGCCCGTACCTGCCCCGCCGAAGCCAGCCGCGCGAGCAATGCGTGGATGCGGCTGCTGCTGCCGCACCTCGCCCCCGCCTACAAGATGGACCAGGCCGAAGCGCAAGCGTGGTTGCAGGAGCGCCAGAATGTGCGCCCGAGTGGGCAGCGGCACCCCGCCGCCATCGCCGCGCCTGCCCCGGAAACCGCCGAGTCATCCCCCGAACCCGCCGAACAGACCGAGCCGTCCGAGTCCTCCGAGCCGTTGTAGGAGCGGCTTTAGCCGCGATCGGGAGTCGGTGTGGGCGGACGGTTGTCCGATCGCGGCTAAAGCCGCTCCTACAAAAAGCCCGATACAAAAGCCCCGATACAAAAGCTCCGATACCGAAGCTCCGCCACCAAAAAGAAACCCGGGCATCGCAAGCGACCCCGGGCTTCCACACCTCCGCACAAGCGCAGTGGACTACACCCCCGCCAACGCCCCGTTCAACGTCGCACTCGGCCGCATCGCCGCACCGACCTTTGCCAGGTCCGGGTGGTAATACCCGCCCATCTCCACCGGCTTGCCCTGCGCCGCGATCAACTCGCCGACGATCTTCTCCTCGTTCTCCGTCAGCGCCTTCGCCAGCGGCGCGAACTTCGCCTTCAGTTCCGCATCGTCATCCTGCGCCGCCAACGCCTGCGCCCAGTACATCGCCAGGTAGAAATGACTGCCGCGGTTGTCGATGCCACCGACCTTGCGCGACGGCGACTTGTTGTTGTCCAGGAACGCGCCATTGGCCTTGTCCAGCGCCTCCGCCAGCACGCGTGCCTTGGCATTGCCGGTGGTCTCGGCGACATGGTCCAGCGACGCCGCCAGCGCGAGGAACTCGCCCAGCGAATCCCAGCGCAAATAATCCTCGGCCTCGAACTGCTGCACGTGCTTGGGCGCGCTGCCGCCGGCGCCGGTCTCGAACAAACCACCGCCCGCCATCAACGGCACCACCGACAGCATCTTGGCCGACGTGCCCAACTCCATGATCGGGAACAGGTCGGTCAGGTAATCACGCAGCACGTTGCCGGTGACGCTGATGGTGTCCTCGCCACGACGGATGCGCTCCAGCGAGAACGCCATCGCCTCCACTGGCGACAGGATGCGGATATCCAGCCCGTCGGTATCGTGGTCCTTCAGGTAATGCTCGACCTTCGCGATCAGCTGCGCATCGTGCGCGCGCTGCGGGTCCAGCCAGAACACCGCCGGCGTACCGCTGATGCGCGCACGGCTGACCGCCAGCTTCACCCAGTCCTGCACCGGCAGGTCGCGGGTCTGGCACATGCGCCAGATGTCGCCGACCTGCACCGCGTGCTGCAGCAGCACCTTGCCGGCCGCGTCGACCACCCGGATGGTGCCGTCGCGCGGCGCCCGGAAGGTCTTGTCGTGGCTGCCGTACTCCTCGGCCTTCTGCGCCATCAGGCCGACGTTGGGCACGCTGCCCATCGTCGCCGGGTCGAACGCGCCGTGCGCCTTGCAGTCGTCGATCACCGCCTGGTAGATACCGGCGTAGCTACGGTCCGGGATCACCGCCTTGGTGTCCTGCAACTCGCCGGCCGTGTTCCACATCTTGCCGCTGTCGCGGATCATCGCCGGCATCGACGCGTCGACGATCACGTCGCTCGGCACGTGCAGGTTGGTGATGCCCTTGTCGGAGTTGACCATCGCCAGCGCCGGGCGCTCGCCGTACAGCGCGTCGATGTCGGCCTTGATCGACGCCTGCAGGTCCGCTGGCAGCGACGACAGCCGCGCGTACAGATCACCGATGCCGTTGCTCGAATCGAAGCCCGCCTCCATCAACTCGCGGTCGTACTTCGCCAGCACCGGCGCGTAGAAGCGGTTGACCGCGACGCCGAAGATGATCGGGTCGGACACCTTCATCATCGTCGCCTTCAGGTGCAGCGAGAACAGCACGCCCTTGGCTTTGGCGTCCTCGATCTGCGCATCGAAGAACTGCGCCAGCCGGCGCGTGTCCATCACCGATGCGTCGATCACCTCGCGGTCCAGCAGCGACGTCTTCTCCTTCAGCACCGTGGTCACGCCATCGACGCCGACCAGCTCGATGCGCACGTCGGTCGCGTTGTCGACCGTCACCGACTGCTCGCTGCCGTAGAAGTCGCCGCCGTCCATGTGCGCCACGTGCGATTGCGAAGCCGCCGACCATGCGCCCATCCGGTGCGGGTGCTTGCGCGCGTAGTTCTTCACCGACAGCGGCGCTCGGCGGTCGGAATTGCCCTCGCGCAGCACCGGGTTGACCGCGCTGCCCTTGGTCCGGTCATAGCGCGCCTTGGCGTCGCGCTCGGCGTCGGTCTTCGGCTCGTCGACGTAGTCCGGCAGCGGGTAGCCCTGCGCCTGCAACTCCTTGATCGCCGCCTTCAGCTGCGGCACCGACGCGCTGATGTTGGGCAGCTTGATGATGTTGGCTTCCGGCGTGGTGGCCAGCTTGCCGAGCTCCGCCAGATGGTCGCCGACCTGCTTGTCGGCCGGCAGCACGTCGGGGAACTGCGCCAGGATCCGCCCCGCCAGCGAGATGTCGCGCGTCTCCACCGCCACCCCCGCGCTCTCGAGGAACGCCTCCACGATCGGCAGCAGCGACTGCGTGGCCAGGAACGGGGCTTCGTCGGTGAGGGTGTAGATGATCTTGGGGGTGTCGGACATGGGGCTCGCTTCCTTAGAGGGAGTAGCGCGCGCAACGGCGCGGCAGCCCCACATTGTCGCGCCCGGGCGGTAGTAGGGCAAAAGATCAGGCGTACGCGGGCGGATGGAATGCACCGGACTGGCATACTCGGCACAGGCCGGCGTGGGGACGCCCGCCGCAAACACGACAGGGGACAACACGTGAGAGAGAACGAGCTGGAGTACGTCGGTTTCTGGGCGCGCGTGGGCGCATCGATCATCGACGTGATTTTGGTGCTGCTGATAACGCTGCCGATCCTCGTAAGCATCTACGGACCGGAATACTTCACCTCGGAGCGAGTCATCGCTGGTCCGGCGGACTTCCTGATTTCATGGATCCTGCCGGCGGTGGCCACCATCCTGTTCTGGCTGCACAAGCAGGCCACACCCGGGAAGATGGTCGTCGCGGCGCGCGTGGTCGACGCCGAGACCGGCAACACGCTGTCCGTGGGACAGTGCCTCGGCCGCTACCTGGCGTACTTCGTTTCCAGCCTTCCGCTGGGGCTGGGCCTGATCTGGGTGGCGTTTGATCCGAAGAAGCAGGGCTGGCACGACAAGCTGGCCGGAACCGTCGTTATACGGCCACGGGATCGTAGGGAGCAGGTGGAGTTCCGCGGGTAGTTTGTGGCGTCGTGGCGCCGGGTGGGAACTTGGCGTCATTGTCGCTAGTGACGGGGCCGCTGCGTAGAAATACAGCGGACGGCGATTATTCGGATGCCACCCCAAATTTGGGGCTAACTTGATGCTAGGCAACATGGAGAGTTAGTAATGAATGACAGTTCGAAGAAGCACGATGTTGCTCTCAATGTTCGCTCTACCGTTGCTAGTTACATGATGTACTGGCGCAAGCTCTGCCTAGAAGTAAGCATTCTAATTTCTTCGGGAATCGTGGCGGTCAGTACGTTCGGTGTCGATAAGGCTGCGTTATCAATCGAGGGCAGATGGGGATTGATCATAGGTTTCGGCGTTGCTGCCGCCGCAGGCTCGTATCTTATCCTCAAGGCTTCCAGGTTAATTCAAGAATTGCGTGGAATTCTCGTAAGAGTCGACCGCTATGACGAACTCTTTGTTGATGGCGCGTTTGTTCCCGGGGACTCGCTCTACCCAAAAAGCTGGGAAAACTTCGACGCAGTCGGCATGGACTTCGTACCAAAATGGTCCATTGCTTTAATGGCCGCCACATGGGTCACCGTCTCGGTGCTTTTGCTAATCCATCGGGCAGCTGCCTAACAATTCATTAAGCCGACGCGGCTTCGCGGCGCGGCGCAACTCTGACGTCATATTTTTTGAACTTGATTCTGTCAACTGAGCGGTATGGCTGCCACAACTTGATCGGAAAAAACATCCAATGCACATCTTTGGCACATCCTCCATCCTCGCACTAACCATCGCTGTAATGGCCATATCACGACCCGCGGAAGCTGGTATCTACAGCGATGACCTCTCAAGGTGCTTGGTCACACACACGAGCGACGAAGAAAAAATAGTGCTTGCGCAATGGATTTTTACGGTAATTGCTGTCCACCCGAGCGTGGCCTCAATGACATCTATCAGCGAAAGTACGAAGTCCGACGTTTCCAAGCAGACCGCCGAGATACTTCAAGAGCTGCTTACGGAATCGTGCAAAGATGAAACAGTACAAGCTGTGAAGTACGAAGGTAGTTCCGCCTTGGAAAGTAGCTTCGAGGTTCTAGGTGAAATTGCAATGACTGCCCTTCTCGCTGACCCTAAAGTGGCCGCGGAGTCAGGAAGCTTCATAAAATACATCGACGAGGCGAAGATTGAGGCCGCGTTCGATGCAGCCCAACCAGGCAGCTAGCAAGTCGTTCAAGTGGATGCATGGAGCAGTGATGAAAAAGGACCGGGTATCCCTCGAACTCGCCAGCGGCCGCCTGGTATCCCGCGTGAGCCGATGCCTGTTTCTGCTCCTTCTCGTGGCGTCATCCACTGCCAGCGCCGTCGTCATCCGGCATGACGTCGACGACTCCGAATACCGGATCCCGGCTTCCGAGTTCCCCGCGCTGGTCGACATGCCCGGCGAGGCGCACGGTGTACTCGTCGCGCCGCAGTGGGTAATTACTGCCGCCCACACCATCCCGCACGAAATCAAACAGGTGGTCATCGGCGGCACGCCGCGGGACGTCGAGCGCGTGGTGGTGCATCCCGGCTACAGGACGCCGCCTGACGAGCTGATCCACCAGGCCATGACCACAGGCGAAGCCATGCTGGTACTGGTGTGGCTCGCCTCGGCCGACGACATCGCACTGGTCAGGATGGCGCAGCCGGTGACCGACATCGCCCCGGTCGCGATCCACACCGGCGGCGACGAGGTGAACCGGGTCATCAAGATCATCGGCAAGGGCGCCACGGGGACGGGCGCCACCGGGCACAACCCCAAGGGCCCCAACCGCACGGAGCTTCGCCGCGCGTTCAACACGGTCACCAGCGCCCATGGCCGCTGGTTCTGCTACGTGTTCGACGCGCCGCCGTCGGCGCACCCGCTTGAAGGTTCGACCGGGAATGGCGACAGCGGCGGCCCCGCGCTCATCGAGGTGGATGGCCAGTGGCGGCTGGCTGGCCTGGCGGCCTGGAAGTTCCTTCCGGGCGACGTCAGGACCGCGCGGCCCGGGCAGTACGGCCACACGTTCTGCAATGTTCGCCTGAGCCATTACAACGACTGGATCGAACGCGTGATGTCCGGGCAGCCGTCAACGCCCGCTCGCGGCGCACTTCAGAAGTTGGATTGATGCCCACTCGTCTTGCTTCATGCAACTGCGGCAAGCTCACCGCCACGACCAGGGCGGAGCCGGTCCGCATTTCGGTCTGCCACTGCCTCGCATGCCAGAAGCGAACTGGCAGCGTGTTCGGCGTGCAGGCCCGGTTCCCGGCGGACGCGGTGACCATCGAGGGCGCCTGCACCGAGTTCGTGCGCGTCGGTGACGAAGGCACCACCGCGCGCTTCCACTTCTGCCCCGGTTGCGGCGCCACGGTCTACTACCTGATGGACGCCATTCCCGGCGTGGTGGCCATCCCGGTCGGCGCGTTCGCAGACCCGGATTTTCCGCCGCCGCGCGTTTCGGTCTACGAGGAGCGCAGGCACGGGTGGGTGTCACTGCCTGACGGCATCGAGCATTTTGATTGAGCGGAGAGCCATGGACCGCCTCCGGATATCAACGATGTCACTGGTCCCAAGCTGAATCTTTGCATTGGAGCATTCGATGAAAGTCTGGCCCTGGATCCTGCTCGCCCTGGCCCTGCCGGCACATGCAGGCGTCATCCACACCGATGTGCCCGAGTCCCCCGAACTGGACCGGACGTACCTGATCTACCTGCACGGGCGGATCGTCGAGAACGCCGGGCCGCGCCCAACCCATCCGGATTTCGGGCTGTACGACTATCCCGCCGTGCTGGAGGCGCTTTCATCCCGCGGAGCGGTAGTTATCTCGGAGCAGCGTCCGCCACAGACGGACATGAACGCGTATGCGGGCACCGTGGTTTCCCAAGTCGAGGCATTGATCGATCGCGGCGTTCCGCCCGACAACATCGTTGTCGCGGGGTTTTCCAAAGGCGGCGGCATTGCGACGCGCGTATCAAGCTTCCTGCGGCGGCCACAGGTCCGCTTCGTACTGCTCGCCGCGTGCCCGGGCGGATCCGCCCCGCCGAATATCCGCCTGACGGGCCGCGTGCTTTCGGTCCATGAGACAAGCGATACGCTGGCGGGGAGCTGCCGACCCCTTGCGGAGCAGACCGAACCGCCGCGGACCTTCGAGGAGGTCAGGATTTCTACCGGCGAAATGCACGGAGCGTTCTACCGGCCGCTCCCCGAATGGGTCGACCCGGTTCTGGATTGGGTGCACGGTGCGGGGGTGGGCCATTGATGGAGGCGACTGTGCGACTCGCTGGGCGAATTACTGACTGGAACGATGACAAGGGGTTCGGCTTCGTGGTGCCGAGCGGCGGTGGCGAGCGTGCGTTCGTGCACGTCAACGCGTTCCAGCGCGGCTCGCGTCGTCCCGTTCCGGGTGATCTCATTTCCTACCTGCCAGGCAAGGACGCGCGGGGGCGGCTCCAGGCCAGCGAGATTCGGCATGCCGGTCAGCGGATTGAAGTGTCCCGGCAACCCTCGCGGCTGCCCCGCGCGACCATCGGCATCGCTGCCTTGATCGCAGCCGCAGTGGCCGCGCGCATCGGGTGGATCCCTGCGTTGCTCGCCGGGGCCTATGTCGCGCTGAGCGCGGTGTCGTATCTCATGTACTGGTTCGACAAGTCGGCGGCAGGACGGGGTGCGCGCCGCACGCCGGAGAGCAATCTGCACCTTGCGGACCTGCTCGGTGGTTGGCCCGGTGCATTGATCGCCCAGCAGCAGTTCCGGCACAAGACCATCAAGCAGTCCTTCCAGTCGGTGTTCTGGCTGACCGTCGTGGTCAACCTCGTTGCAGCGGGGTGGCTGGTCTCGTCGGGCCTTGCGGCCGAGCTGGCACAGTCGCTCGGCGGCTGACCGGTCCTTGCGCCAACTCACCGGCAGGGTTTCAACTCATCACGCCACGACCACCGGCCGCAGCCTGCACGAGGAGCCGGGCGACATCATCAGCCTCAGTCCATTCCCAAATCAGGCCGGCGCATCACGGTCGCGCTCGTACCGCTCCGTAAGCGGAAACGCCGGCAACCAGGACTCGCGACGGACGGTCCAGAGTTCGTAGGTAGGCACCAGTTGATCCGGTGCATCCAGCGCTCCCAGGTTCACTTCGATCTCGTCTCCGCTGCGCCCGAAAACCGACGAGCCGCAGCGGGGACAGAAATGCCGCCCGGCGTAGTCGCGTGTTTTGCCCTCGACGGTTACGGCATCGTCGGGGAAGATCGCGGACGCGTGGAACAGCGCGCCATGGTGCTTGCGGCAGTCGAGGCAGTGGCAAACGCCGACCCGGTTGGGTCGCCCCGAGGCCACGATGCGGACGTCGCCGCACAGGCAGCCGCCAGTGAATCGGTCCATGCTGCGTCTCCTTTGATATAACGCGGGCACAGTACCCACGGCAGGATGGCCATGAAGCATCGCATCTTCACGACCGCGTTCTCCAAGGTCTATCCCATGTACGTCCAGAAGGCGGAACGCAAGGGGCGCACGCGGGACGAAGTGGACCGCATCATCTGCTGGCTGACCGGCTACACCCGTGCGGGCCTGGAGAACCAGATCGAGCAGAAGAACGATTTCGAGACGTTCTTCACCCAGGCCCCCGCACTCAATCCAAACGTCGCGTTGATCAAGGGCACCGTGTGCGGTGTCCGCGTCGAGGACGTGGAAGATCCGCTCATGCGCAACATCCGGTACCTGGACAAGCTGGTCGATGAACTGGCCAAGGGAAAGACGATGGAGAAGATCCTGCGGTGACGATCGGCGCCGACAATCGAGCGCATGCTGCTACGGAGGGTCCATGAGAACGGTCGCGATAGTCTTGCTGCTCTGTGCGTCCACGCTTGCCCATGGCGCCGGCGGCGAGTCGATCGTCCTTGTCAGCGCGCACGAGCCTTACGTCGTTCCTGAAGGCCGCGTCTGGAAGATCGAGCACCTCGATCCCTATGCCTCCGAGAGCGGGATCGGCACTTCCGATCTTTCCATCGACGGGTCGGTGCAGATCGGCGCGAACCGCGAGGTCAACCTCCACGGAACCTTCGACTTCACCCTGGGCGCCACCCAGCAATCGCCGCTTTGGATACTCGCGGGGTCCAGGGTCGGGGTCGGCGACTCCAGGGGTACGATCGTTATCCAGTCGTTCGACGACCGCTGAGCGATCACCAGCGCACGAGGAGCAACCATGATCAACGACCAGAAAATCACCACCGGCGGCTGCCTCTGCGGCGCCGTGCGTTACCAGGTCAAAGGGCCACTGCGCGACGTGGTCAATTGCCATTGCAGCATGTGCCAGCGCCTGCACGGCAACTTCGGCCCGCACTCCAAGGCGCGCAAGGTCAATATCACCATCACCAACGATGCCGGACTGGCCTGGTACAAGACCTCCGACATCGCGCGGCGCGGGTTCTGCCGCGAGTGCGGCTCCAGCCTGTTCTGGGAGCCGTTCGAGCTGGACGCCACCGGGATTATCGCGGGCTCGCTCGATGGCCCGACGGGGCTGGAGACGGTGGGGCACATCTACGTTGCCGAGAAGCCGGATTTCTACGAGATCACCGATGACCTGCCGCAGTTCCAGGAGTCCTCCAATGGCGTCCTCGTCAACGATTACAAGTAGGTTGGGCCGGCAGGATCTCGCGGGCGACGCTTTCTACGCACCAGAGGCACCATGAAAATATTCCGCGGAAGTACCTTCAAGGCCGACCGTCCCTGGGGCGCGGCCGACATTGCCAACATGGACGGCATCACGACCCGCCTGCACTGGACCGATCAGCCCTACAAGTGGCACATCAACGACGGCCAGGAGGTCTTCGCCGTCCTCAGCGGTCGCGTCGAGATGCGGTATCGCGAGGCCGGCGTCGAGCACAGCGCCGTGCTCGAGACCGGCGACGTGTTCTATGCCGCGGTCGGGACGGAGCATGTGGCGCATCCCATCGGCGAGGCCCGGATTCTGGTCGTGGAGCGCGAGGGCAGCGTCTGATGGACAGCAAGCCGGCTACCACTGCGCTTGGCATGGGCGCGAAGATCTTCCTCCGGCTGGCGGGCCTGCTCGGCGCGATGTCGAGCCCACGTTACAAGCGCGACGGGCTGGTGTTGCTGGCCTGTCTGGCGCTGATCGCCGGCGGCGCCGCCCAGGCAGAGATCTACGACCCGCGCACACAGGTGTTCTCGGTGGTGCCGGGCCAGCCGCGAATGGCCGGCCGGTTTGCCGCCGTGGCCCCGTTGGCCGACGGTCGTGTGCTGGTAACCGGCGGTTACGGCGACGACATCGCGCCTCAGGCCGGGGCGTGGCTCTATCTGCCGTGAACGCGTAGCCGCGTTTGGATGCCTCGCGATGACCCGTGCGTCGTGGTTGCGGCTGGCGCGTGGGTTGCTCGGCGACCCGGGTTGGCCAGGCAAAGCGGCAGGTACCTGCTGGGGTAACATCGACCCGCGCCGCCGCACCGGGGAATGAAGATGGGCGACTACCTGGCCAATCGCTGGTTCAAGATCGGGGCGGTCATCGCGCTGCTCGGCTGGACGCCGTTGCTGGCGATCATCTTGCTGTCGACGATCGGCTTGTGGCCGGACCCGGAGCCGAACCCGATCGGGCCTGGCCTGCTGTTTTTCCTGACGTTCCCGCTGGCGCTGGTGTTCCTGCTGATGGGGTTCATCCAGGTGCGCGCTGCCCGCGGTTCGCGTGGGGGCCGGTGATGGGTGGTGACATGCATTCGGGAAACGCGTCGCTCGGCATGGCCGCGAAGATCTTCCTGTGGGTGGCGGGCATCCTCGGTGCGGTCACGCTGGCCGATTTCTTCTTCTATGGCTGGGCGGTCGACGACCTGCTGAAGGGCGTCGGCTTCGTGGCGATCGCCTACGGCACCTACCGCAATGATTTCGGGCGGCCGCGCAACGCGGCGGGCGAGCCGCTTCCGGTCGACGCCGGCGGACGGCTGGCCTCGGTGCTCGGCATCGGGCTGGTGGCCGCCGCGCTGATCATCGAGGCGGGGCGATGACGCCGGGAGCCTGCCCGCGATGAAGGACATCCTGCTGGTCGGCATCGGCGGTTTCATCGGCTCGGTCGCGCGCTACACGCTCGGCGGGCTGGTGCTGCACGTCGCGGCGCAACAGCGGTTTCCGTACAGCACGTTCGCGGTCAACGTGCTCGGCTGCCTGGTGATGGGGCTGCTGGCGGGCGCGGCGGCGCGTTACGACGTGTTCGGGCCGGGCACGCGGCTGTTGCTGTTCACCGGCGTGCTGGGCGGGTTCACCACGTTCTCGGCGTTCGGGCTGGAGGCGACGCAACTGGTGCGGCGCGGCGAGTTCGGGGTCGCAGCGTTGTATGCGGGCTCGAGCGTGGTACTGGGGATCGCGGCGGTGTGGGTGGGGATGCGGGTGATTGCGCTGCTGCCGCGTTGAGTTCACTTGCGCAGGAGGATTGATGGAAAGGATGGATATGCGTCGCGTCACCTTGCCGTACGTGGTGCTGGCGCTGGTCTACGGGGTCTTCCAGATCGTGCTCGCCGGACTGGCGACGTGGGCCATGCCCGCTGGCGCGCCCCTCGACACCATGTTGAGACTGCTGCCGTCCGTGGCCGCGTTGCCGGCGGTGTTGCTGGCGCGACGGGCCGGGCCGCTGTCGTACGTCGGCGTGGCGCTCACCACTTTGGGCGTGGTGGCGGTGGTGTGCATTGCCGTCGTCTGCATCCACGTGTTGCTCGCGTTGCCGACCGGGGTGCCGATGGATGTGGCCAGTGTGGCGGCGATGTTCGGCCGGCTGTTCGTGTTTGGCGGCTGGCCGCTGGTGCTGGCCATGCTGATGATGGTGTTGGCGCCGGTGACGTGGTTGAAAGTACTGGTGTGGCAGCGGATGGGTTGGTTTCTGTAGGAGCGGCTTCAGCTGCGATCGGACAATCGTCCGCCCGCACCGGCTCCACGATCGCGGCTGAAGCCGCTCCTACAAGGGCACGGGATTCCTGCTTGGGGCGACAGGATGGGGCGTGCGTGGCAGCATTCGCGGGTCCCCGGTCAGCCGAGAACGTCATGCCCCGATACGTCGCCTTCCTGCGCGGTGTCAGTCCGATGAACGCGAAGATGCCGGTGTTGCGGCAGTGCTTCGAGGACGCGGGGTTTGGCAACGTGCGCACGGTGATCTCCAGCGGCAACGCGGTGTTCGATGCGCGGTCGGCGGCGGACGCGACGGTGGCGCGCAAGGCCGAGCAGGCGATGGAGGCGGGGATGGGGCGGTCGTTCCTGACGATCGTGCGGCGGCAGTCTGCGCTGCAGGCGTTGCTGGATGCCGATCCGTATGCGCGCTTCCGGCTCGCCGCCAATGCCAAGCGGGTCGTGACGTTCCTGCCCGCGCCGCCGGCTTCGGCGCCGGCGCTGGAGCTGCCCCTTACCCTGCGCGATGCGCGGATCCTCGCCGCGGAGGGCGGGGAGGTGTTCAGCGCGTATATCCCGAGCGGCAAGGCGCCGGACTTCATGACGCTGATCGAGAAGACCTTCGGCAAGGCGCTCACCACGCGGACGTGGGAGACGGTGCGCAAGTGCGCGGCGGCATGAGTGTGCGAGCGCTGGGCGAGGGACGAGTGTGGACAACGACGGCGCGGTAACGATGACAGAGGCGACGACGGCATGAGCGACGGGATCACCGGCAGCGGGCAGGCGATGGACACCATCACGTTCGATGACTTCCTCAAGGTCGAGTTGCGCGTCGGGCGCATCGTCGGTGCGGAGGTGTTCGCGGCGGCGCGCAAGCCGGCGTACGTGCTGCAGGTGGATTTCGGCGCGGAGGTCGGGGTGCGCAAGTCGAGTGCGCAGGTCACCGCGCTTTACACGCCGGAGGAGTTGGTCGGACGGCTGGTGGTGGGGGTGGTGAATTTCCCGCGCAAGCAGATCGGGCCGTTGATGTCGGAGTGCCTGGTGACCGGATTCCACGATGCGAACGGGGATGTCGCGTTGTGCGTGCCGGACAAGGCGGTGCCGTTGGGAACGCGGCTGTTGTGAGGCGACCCGGATGGGGTTTTCGTAGGAGCGGCTTCAGCCGCGATCATGCAGTCGGTGCGCGCGACCGGGCATTTGATCGCGGCTGAAGCCGCTCCTACAAGAGCCCGGGGTGCAAAGCGCGAGGGTGGTGCTTACGCGCCGCAGCACTTCTTGTACTTCTTGCCGCTGCCGCACGGGCAGGGGGCGTTGCGGTCGGGGGTGGCTTCGCGGCGGATCGGTTCGCGCGGGGTCAGGGCGTCGATGCGGTGGTGGTGCAGGTCGGCCAGCATGTCGGGCAGGCCGGCGACGATCTCGAGGCGCTCGCGGTAGCCGATCGGGGTCGCGGGCGCGGACGGGTCGTCGCCCAGCACTTCGCCACTGGCGAGGCGGTCGAGCAGGCCGAACACTTCGTCGATCCATTCGTTGTCGTCGAGCCACTGGTCCCACGCGGCCTCGCGCAGGCCGACCGCGGTGAAGAAACCCAGCGCCCAGTCGCGGCCGACGTCGAGTTCGTCTTCCTGTTCGGCGTCGTCGCCCTGCAGGTCGGGGTCCTCGGGCAGCCACAGCAGCGGGGCGAGGTGGTCGGGCAGGTCGTCGCCGCCATGGCGCACGCGGGCGGCGGCCATGTTCTGGTGGCCGAGCAGCAACTTCTCGACCGCGGCGCGTTCGTCGGCGTCGTTCCAGCGCGGCGGGGTGCCCCAGACCGCCGGCTCCCATTCGGTCATCGGGAGGGTTTCCGGTGACACGGCGAGCGCCGACAGGTAGCCGTCCAGCGCTTCCAGGTTGAAGCCCTTGAACGGCACCGCGCGCTGTTCCAGCAGGTCGGCGAGGCGCTCGATCTGGTCGTCGTCGAGGTAGGCGGGCACGTGGGGGCTGGTCATGACGGGAGGCGCTGGCGGGTCGGGCCGCCATGGTAGTCGCAAAAAAACGGGCGCGACCGGAGTCGCGCCCAGTTTGCCCACCGGGGTGGGGGAGAGAGCGTCGGCTCAGCGCACGTCGAAGGCCGTGGTCTGGGCCTGGGTGCCGTTGACCCACACTTCCACCGTGTAGTTGCCGGTCGGCCACGGGTTGGCGTTGGTGAAGGTCACGTTGGTGGTTTCCATGCCGGTGGTGGTCACCGACTGCTTCTGCTCGCCGGCGGTCTGGCCGTCCTGGTAGACCAGCTTGGCGGCGATCTCGGCGTTGCTGGCGGCGCCGTTGGTGTCGATCGAGACCACGATGTCGTCGTCCGGCGCGAAGGTGGTCACCGGGGTGGCGATCTTCTTGTCGGCGCCGGCTTCGGTGCCCAGCGTGATGGCGCTGACGTTGAGCGCGGTCTGCGGTTCCGACGGCATCGGCTCGGCCGGCGGCAGTGGCGCGGGCTCGACCGGCGTCGGCGTGGTGGCGACGGGCTCGGCGTCCTTCTTGCAACCGGCCAGGGCGAGCGAGGCCAGCAGGGCGGCGGCGACGGCGTAGTGGAGTTTGTTGGCAGTCATGGGATGGGTCTCCTGGGATGGCGTGCCGGGAATGGCGGGCGCGACTCAGCGGGTGCCGTCGGTGGATGGGGTGTCGGCGCCGGGGATCTTGAGGACCTGGCCGGGCTGGATCAGGTCGGGATCGTCGAGCTGGTCGCGGTTGGCCTGGAAGATGGTGTTCCACTCGCTGGCCTTGCCATAGAACTGCTTGGCGATCTGCGAGAGGGTGTCGCCGCGCTCGACCGTGTAGGTCTGCTCGCCGCCGCCGACCTTCTCGGCGGTGGTGTCGACGCTGGCGCTGACACCGGAGAAGTCGGCCTTGTCGCGCTCTTTTTTGGCGGTGGTGTCGACGCTGCTGCTGACGCCGGAGAAGTCGGCTTTCTTGTCGGGGGTGGTCATGGCTTCGAGGCCTCCTGCCGGTATGGGCGGAGTCACGATGCCAGCCGGGTTGTTAAGACCGCATCGCGTTGCCGTGAATGGCAGGGGCGGCGTGACCTGCCGCCGGGCTACTGGCGCTCGTCGCGGCCGGGTGTGGGCAGCGGCATCCCGGGCAGTACCCGCACCGGGTTGATGTCGAGCCCGCCACGACGGGTGTAACGCGCCTCGACCGACAGGCGTTGCGGATTGGCGAGTGAGAGCAGGTCGCTGCAGATGCGCTCGACGCATTGCTCGTGGAACTCGCAGTGGTCGCGGAACGAGACCAAATAGCGCAGCAGTCCTTCGCGATCGATGCGCGGGCCGCTGTAGGCGATCACCACGCGCGCCCAGTCGGGCTGGCCGGTGACCGGGCAGTTGGACTTGAGCAGCGCGCTGGACAGGGTTTCCTCGACGAGGTCGTCGGCGTCGGCGCGCAGGAACTCCGCGCGTGGCGGGCCGTAGTGGTCGATGGCGACGTCGAGGTCGTCGATCGGGATTGCCCGGTCGTCGCCGTCGTCGATGGGCGGCAGCCCGAATGCGACCGACACCGGGGCACCGGCGGCGCGCGACAGGTCGGCGGTGATGCGCTCGCGCACGGCGTCGGCGTGTTCGAAGCGGGTTGCGTTGAACGAGTTGAGGTAGAGCTTGAGCGACTTGGACTCGACGAGGTTCGGCGAGGTGGCCGGCACCGCCAGGGTCGCGGTCGCCACGCGCGGCTTGCCGCGGCCGTCGAGCCAGCCGAGCTCGTAGCAGTGCCAGCGGTCGTGGCCGGCGAACGGCAGGGCGTCGCCGGTGAGGCCGATCTCTTCACGCCCCAGCGCCCGCGGGATCGGGAACAGCAGCGCGGCGTCGTACTCGCGCGGGTAGTCGACGCTGCGGCCGAGCGGCAGGTCGGTGGTGGGGTCGTTTGCGGTCATCGATGCATTATCGCGCGCGAGGGACGGTGCGTGGCTGTGCGGAATGTGGGTCTCCTGGGCGTAGGAGCGGCTTCAGCCGCGATCGCGAACCGGTGTGGGCGAACGGTTCCACGATCGCGGCTGAAGCCGCTCCTACAAAAGCTTGGGGAATACGGGCGCAAGAAGCGGATGGCGGGGGGCGGCGACGGGGCCGAGACTGGCCTGCCCTGGAGGAGCCCCACGCCATGCTGACCCTGTTCGACTACCTGCCCTCGCAGAACGGCTGGAAGGTGCGCCAGCTGCTCGCCCACCTGCAGCGCCCGTATCGCACGCAGATCGTCAGCATCTTCGAAGGCGAAGGACGGCGGCCGGAGTACCGCGCGATCAGCCCGACCGGCACGGTGCCCGCGATCCGGCTCGACGACGGCCGGGTACTGGCGGAGTCCAACGCGATCCTCGGGTTACTCGCGGACGGCACGGCGTACCTGCCGGACGAACCGTTCGCGCGGGCCAGGGTGCAGCAGTGGCTGTGCTTCGAGCAGGAGCGGGTCGAGAGCCAGATCGGCACGCTGCGTCACTGGACGATGACCGGCAAGCTGGCGCGGCGCAGCGAGGCGATGGTCAACGCGCGTCGCGATGCGGCGCTCAAGGCGCTGGGGATACTCGATGGGGAGCTCGCGAGCCGGGCGTTCGTCGCCGGTGACGCGTACACGATCGCCGACATCGCGGTGTTCGCCTATGCCAGCCACGCCGAAGAGGCCGGGCTGTCGCTGCAACCGTATCCGCATTTCCGCGAATGGCTGCAGCGGGTACGGGCGCAACCGGGGCACCTGGCCGAGTGGCATCCGTACTCGATCGACCCGCACTCGGCGGGGGAACTGGGCTGAGCAGCGCGCCGCTTCCGTACGGCCCGCATCCGTACGGCCCGCTTTCTGTAGGAGCGGCTTCAGCCGCGACCCTGGAGTCGGTCGTTCGGCCGGTTTCCGATCGCGGCTGAAGCCGCTCCTACGAAGACAATCGACGCGTTCCCGCGTTCCCGCGTTCCCGCGTTCCCGCGTTACGGCGCCGGCGTGCCGTGCAGGTAATCCAGCGACACCTGCAGCAACGCGCGCAGGCCGAGATCGAGCGACGACTCGTCGAGCATGAACTTGGGCGAGTGGTTGCTCGGTGCGGTCGCCGGGTCGATCCCGGGCGCGGTGGCGCCGACGAAGAAGAACATCGACGGCACTTCCTTGGCGTAATAGGCGAAATCCTCGGCGCCCATCTGCAGCGGCGGCTCGATCACGTGTTCGCTGCCGGCGACGGCACGCAGGCTCGGCAGCATTTTCGCGGTGAGTTCTGGATCGTTGACCGTGACCGGGTTACCGGTGCCGACCGGGATGTCGGTCTCGACCGTGGCGCCGTGTGCGGTGGCGACATGCTGGGCGATGTTGTCGAGCTCGCCATGGATCTTCGAGCGCATGCTTTCGTCGAAGGTGCGGATGGTGCCGACCAGTTCGACCGAGTCGGGGATGATGTTGTAGCGGATGCCGCCGTGCACCGAACCGAAGCTGACCACCGCCGGCAACTTCGCGATGTTGGTATTGCGGCTGACGATGGTCTGCGCGCTGCCGATGATATCGGCCGCGGTGACGATCGGGTCGATCCCGCCCCACGGCGCCGAGCCATGGGTCTGGCGGCCATTGACGGTGATGGTGAACTTGTCCGACGCCGCCATCAGCGGCCCGCCGCGCACGCCGATCGTGCCGGCCGGCAACGACGAGAACACGTGCAGGCCGAACATCGCCTCGGGCTTGAAGTCGGCGAACAGGCCTTCCTCGAGCATGAACGACGCGCCGCCTTCCTCGCCGGCCGGCGCGCCTTCCTCGGACGGCTGGAACACCAGCATCACCTGCCCGGGCAGGTCGTCGCGCATCGCCACCAGCGCATCGGCGACCCCAAGCAGGGTGGCGGTGTGGGCGTCGTGGCCGCAGGCGTGCATCACGCCGGTCTGCTGGCCGTTGAAGGTGGTGGTGACTTTCGAGGCGAACGGCAGGCCGGTCTGCTCGGTCACCGGCAACGCGTCCATGTCGGCGCGCAGGGCGATCTTCGGGCCGGGTTTGCCGCCTTTGATGATTGCGGTGACGCCGTGGTGGGCGATGCCGGTGCGCGGCTGCAGGCCGAGCGCGCGCAGGTGTTCGACGACCTTGGCCGCGGTCTGCTCTTCGCGGTTGGACAGCTCCGGGTGCTGGTGGAACCAGCGGCGCAGCTCGACCACCTCGTCCTGCAGGCGCGTCGCGGCAGCCGCGACCTCGGGCCGCTGCGATGGCGCAGACGTATCGCCTGCCGGCGGAGCGGTCGGCGCGGCGGGTGTCTGTGCGGCGGCGGTCGGCACCAGCAGGCTGGCGAGTGCGGCGGACAGGAGTAGCTGGCGCATGGCGTGGTCCCCGGAAGCGGAACGCCGATCCTAGCGCGGGCAGCGCTGTATGTAGGAGCGGCTTCAGCCGCGATCCTGGAGTCGGTTGCTCGTCCGGTTTCCGATCGCGGCTGAAGCCGCTCCTACAAATGCAGACACGGAATTCGTAAGCGCGGGCCGGGCGCGTCCTTGCCCGATCCATCCTCTGGCGCAAACGCATTGCCGCGGCTCCGGCCACCGCTTAGAATGAGAATGATTTCCATTTAGAGCCCGCCGCGCCCATGCCGGCGTCGCCTGCGCAACGGACGCGCGAACCTCAACGCCACGACAAGGTTCCCCATGTCCCGTTCCGCCGTTGCCCGATCCCCGTTCCCGCGGGCCAGCCTGCTCGCCCTGGCGTTGCTGGCCGCACTGCCGGCCGCCGCGCAGGTTGCCACGCCCGCTCCCGGCGACGACGACCCCGACGCCACCACCCTCGACACCGTCCAGGTGCAGGCGCGGATCATCAAGCGCAGCCAGACCGTCACCAAGACCGATACCCTGATCACCGAGGCGCCGCAGTCGGTGTCGGTGGTCAGTGCGCAGCAGTTCGCCGACCGCGGCCTGCACGGCATCGACGAGGCGATGTGGTACCTCGCCGGCACCCAGGGCGGCGGCTACGGCCAGGACACCCGCAGCGACTGGCTGCTGGTGCGCGGCTTCAGCCCGGCGCGTTACATGGACGGGCTGGCGCTGACCGACGGCGTCTGGACCGGTGCCACCCGCGTCGAGCCGTACGGGCTGGAGCGCATGGACGTATTGAAGGGGCCGTCGTCGGTGTCCTACGGCGCGATGCCGCCGGGCGGGCTGGTCAATCTGGTCAGCAAGCGCCCGACCGACGTGCCGCTGCGCGAGGTCGAGGTGCAACTCGGCAACTTCGACCTGCGCCAGGCCGCGTTCGATTTCGGCGGCCCGCTGGATGATGCCGGCACGTGGTCGTACCGGCTCACCGGACTGGCGCGCAACAGCGACAACCTGGTCGATACCGTCGAGGACGACCGTTACTACTTCGCCCCGGCGCTGGCATGGAAGCCCAGCGATGCGACCTCGCTGACGTTGCTCGCGCGCTGGCAGAAATCCGACACCGCCAACGGCAGCGGCTTCCTGCCGGCCGAAGGCACGCTGCTGCCGAGCCCGCACGGCAAGATTTCGCCGAGCGTGTTCACCGGCGAACCGGGCTGGAACGACTACCTGCGCACCAGCAAGTCGGCCGGCTACGAGTTCGAGCACGCCTTCTCCAATGGTCTGACCTTCCGCCAGAACCTGCGCTACGGCGAGACCGACGTCGACCACGATGCCGGCGTCGGCACGCTGGGGTTGCAGGAGGACGGCCGCACGCTCAACCGCTACCTGTTCCCGCTGGAGGAGCACTCCAAGTCGTTCGGCGTCGACAACAACGTGACCTTCGACTTCGACACCGGCGCCTGGCAACACACCGTGCTGGCCGGCTTCGACTACCGCCGCCTGCAGAGCGACTACGCCTCGGCGTTCGCGTTCGGCATCGACCCGATCGACGTGTTCAATCCGGTCTACGGCGCCGAGGTGATCGTGCCGGACTACACCTTCCACGAGGACAAGGTGCAGGAGCAGACCGGCGTGTATGTGCAGGACCAGATCCGGCTCGACCGCTGGGTGGTCACCGTCGCCGGCCGCCAGGACGAGGTGCGCACGCGCGCCGACAACCTGATCGCCGACCCGGTGACGCGCAGCCGGCAATCGGATGACGCATTCTCCGGCCGCGTCGGCGTCAACTACGTGTTCGAATCGGGCTTCGCGCCGTACGTGGCGTGGTCGGAATCGTTCCAGCCGACGGTCGGCGTCGACTTCGACGGCAACGCGTTCGTGCCGACTACCGGCGAGCAGGTCGAGGCCGGCATCAAGTACCTGCCGCCCAGTGGCCGCGGGCTGGCGACGCTGGCGGTGTACGACATCCGTCAGCAGAACACCTTGAGCGTGGATCCCGACCATGTGCTGTTCTCGGTGCAGCAGGGCGAGACCCGCGTGCGCGGCCTCGAGCTGGAAGGCCGCTGGAACCTGACCCAGACCCTCGGCGTATACGGCGCGGCGACCTGGATGGATACCGAAGTCACGCAGACCACCGACGCCGCCGCGCTCGGCAAGCGCGTCGCGCTGGTGCCGGAGCAGCAGGCCTCGCTCGGCCTCGATTACACGATCGCCTACGGCGCGCTGTCCGGGCTCGGCTTCGGCGGCGGCGTGCGCCACACCGGCTCGGTCTACGGCGACATCTACAACGAGTGGAAGACGCCGTCGTACACGCTGTTCGACGCCGCGGTGCACTACGACTTCGACCGTTGGCGCCTGCAGCTCAACGCCAGCAACCTGATGGACAAGGAATACGTGGCGGTCTGCAACAGCGCGATGTGGTGCTACTACGGCCACCCGCGCACGGTCACCGCGACTGTGCGTTACCGCTGGTGACGGCGGGCGGAGGCGGCTGATGGATTTCGCACTGGGCCTGCTTGCGACGGTTGCCGCCGTGGCGTCGGCGTTGGTGCTGTACCTGGCATCGCCCAATTGCGGGTGGCTTCTGGCCGCGCGCCGCGGCGGTTTGCGGATCGCCGCTGGCGCGCTGGCGTTGCTGTCGCTGCTCGCGTGGGTCGCGCTGTCCGGCATCGGCGCCGGGCTCTGCGCGATGCTGGCGACGTGGATGCTGTCGGCGCTCGCGCTGCCGTACCTGGCGTGGTGGTCCAGCGCGCGGTCGCCCATCGATGTGCGCCGGCCGCATGCCGGTTCGATGCCACGTGCGCCGCTGGAGAACGACTGATGTGGGGCCGCGCGACCGCCGGCGCGCTGGCGGGCTTCGTCCTCGCCGCGGCGCTGGTCGCCCTGCTCGGGCGGCTGTGGCCGGGCCCGTGGCAGGCGACCCTGGTGCCGGGGATGGTGGCGTTCTTCCCGCTGTGGATCGGTATCGCCGCGGCCGCCTTCCGTTTTGGCAGCGGCCTGCGTGCGTGGGTGTGGATCGGCGGTTCGGCAGTCGCCACGCTCGGCGCGTTGTGGCTGCTGCAGGCGACCGGATGGGTCGCATGAGGATGATTCGATGAAGCTGCGTGCCGAAACGCTGCGGGCCTATACCGCGGTCCACAGCTGGGTCGGGCTGGTCGCCGGCTTCGCGCTGTTCGTCGCGTTCTATGCCGGCGCGATCACGATGTTCCACCACGAACTGCCGGTCTGGCAGTCGGGCGCAGTCGCGGGTGAAACCGAGTCGATCGCCGACGCGCAGCGCCTGCTCGACGAGACGCTGGCGCGGCACGAGAGCGCGCGCACCCACCTCGGCCTCGGCTTCCCCGGTGCCGAGTCGGCGCAGGCCTCCGCGTGGTGGCTCGACACCCAGGGCATCTGGCAGTTCGCGACCCTCGACACCCTGCAGGGCAGCCCGGTCCCGCCGACCTCGAGCCTGGCCGAACTGGTCAACCTGCTGCACTACTCGCTCGGCATCCCCATGGTCGGCACCTGGCTGATGGGCATCGTCAGCCTGCTGTACGGGCTGGCGCTGGTGACCGGTGTGGTGATCCACCTGCCGAAGCTGGCCAAGGACCTGTTCGCGCTGCGGCCGGGGCGCAACCTCAAGCGTTTCTGGCAGGACGCGCACAACGTCATCGGCGTGCTGAGCCTGCCGGCGCACGTGATGTTCGCGGTCACCGGCGCAATGCTGTGCCTGGCGTTCGTGCTGATCCCGCTGCTCAACCCGCTGGTGTACGACGGCAAGCTGCTGGCGGCGGTGCCGGCGGCGATGGACACCGCGCCGGTGGTCGCCGCGTCGGGCGAGCCAGCCGCGATGCAGCCGCTGGCGCAGTGGCACGCGCGCTCGGTGGCGATCGCGCGCGAACACGGCATCGACGACTTCGAGCCGGCCTACCTGAAACTGCAGCACGGCGGCGACGCCAACGCGGTGGTCGAGATCACCGGCGAGACCTCGCGCGCGCTGGGTGCGCTGGGCTCGGTCGCGTTCGACGCCGTCAGTGGCGAGGTGCTCGCGGTGCAGTTGCAGGGCGCGCGTGACGCCAACCACGCGACCCTGCAGGCGACCTACGCGCTGCACTTCGGCGAGTTCGGCAACCGCGTGGTGCAGTGGCTGTATTTCCTGCTGGGACTGGCCGGCGCGTTCCTGTTCTATTCCGGCAACCTGTTGTGGATCGAGTCACGGCGCAAGCGGCGCGCGCTCGAACAGGGGCGGTCGTCGCGATTGATGGCACGCGCCACGGTCGGGGTCTGCATCGGCGTGTGCGTGGCGATTTCCGCGAGCTTCGTGGCGGCGCAACTGGCACCGATGCTGGGGCTGGATTCCGCCGTCGCCGAGCGCGGGGCGTGCTTCGGCACGTGGGCGCTGTGCGGGCTGTGGGCGGCATTGCGTCCGCCGTCGCGGGGCGTGCGCGAGCTGTTGTGGCTGGCGGTGCTGGTGACGTTGGCGATCCCGCTTGCACACGGCATCGCCAGCGGCTGGTGGCTGTGGAAAGCCGCCGTCGCCGGGCACTGGGTACTGGTCACGGTCGATGCCATGGCGATCGCGCTGGCGGCCGGTTTCGCGGCACTGGCCCGGGCCAGTGCACGGCGCGCACGCGACGGCGATCCGAACAGCGTCTGGGCCGACCCGCGTGCCCCCGGTACCGGGCACGCCGTTCCGGCATCCGACTGACGGGGCTTTGCGACCTCAGCGCGCGCCCGCGCCCGCACCCGGCGCCAACCGCCAGACCGCGTTGCCGACATCATCGGCAACCAGCACCGCACCATCGGCGGCGATTGCGACCCCGACCGGGCGGCCGCGGGCATTGCCGTCGGCGTCGAGGAATCCGGCCAGCAGGTCCCGCGGCGGGCCGCTCGGCGCGCCGTCGGCGAACGGCACGAACACCACCTTGTAGCCGCTCGGCGGCCGCCGGTTCCAGGACCCGTGTTCGGCGATGATCGCGCCGCCATGCAGGCGCGGCAGCAGCGCGGCGTCGTAGAACGCCAGTCCCAGCGGTGCGACGTGGTTGCCGAGCGCGTAGTCGGGAGCGATCGCGCGTGCGGCCAGGTCCGGCCGCGGCGGTTGCACCCGCTCATCCACATGCCCGCCCCAGTAGCTGTACGGCCACCCGTAGAAGGCGCCCTCGCGGACCGAAGTCAGGTAGTCGGGCACCAGGTCGCTGCCGAGTTCGTCGCGCTCGTTGACCACTGTCCACAACGCGCCCGTGGCCGGATTCCAGTCGAGCCCGACCGGGTTGCGCAGGCCCGAGGCGAACACGCGCGTGTCGCCGCTGGCCGGGTCGACTTCAAGGATCGCCGCGCGATCGACCTCGGCGGCCATGCCGTTGTCGCCGACGTTGCTGTTGGAGCCGACGCCGACGTACAGCCGCGAACCGTCGGGGCTGGCCAGCAGGCTCTTGGTCCAGTGGTGGTTGATCGGCCCGCCGGGCAGCGCGGCCACCGGGGTCGGCGCGGCGTCGATCCGCAGCTGGCCCGGCCGGTAGGGAAACGACACCACCGCGTCGGCGTTGGCGACGTACAAGGTGTCGCCGACCAGCGCCATTCCGAAGGGCGAATTCAGCTCGTCAAGCAGGACGCTGCGCTGTTCCGCCGCACCGTCGCCATTGCCGTCGCGCAGCAGCGTGATGCGGTTGGCGCTGGGCACCGCGGCGCCGGCACGCGCCATCACCAGGCCCATGATCCAGCCCTTGAGGCCACCGCCGGCGTCTTTCGGTGGCGCGTTGGTCTCGGCCACCAGCACGTCGCCGTTGGGCAGTACGTACAACCAGCGTGGATGGTCCAGGCCGGTCGCGAATGCATTGACCGCAAGCCCGGCGCCCGGCGTGGGCGTGGCGCCGTCGGGCCAGCCTTTGGCCGGGGCGATGTCGACGGTCGGGACCAGGCTGTGCTCCGGCGGCGGCAGTACCGGGTCGGGTCCGACGCTCTGGCGCGTGGCGAGCCCGGCGGTTTCGCAGCCGCCAAGCACGACAATCGTCAGCGCCATGGCGACCCGACCCAACCAGCCGGTGCATGGCGACCGCGTGGTCATGGGGACTTGCGCGGGATGATCGAGATCGAACCGTCGCGCTCCAGTACCGCGTACTTGACCTGTTGCATGTTCTCCAGCCCGTGCAGGATCCGCGCCGCCTCGAGCACTTCGCTGTCGTCGACCCGGGCCCGCTTCATGCGGTCGGGCAATGGCTTGCCGTCCTCGACCACGATCATTGGCACGTCGTCGAGCCAGCGGTCGGCGAGTTTCGACTTCTGTTTGATGAACGACAGCAGCAGCTCCATCAGCACCAGCGTGGTGACCAGCAGCAGCGCGGTGGTGATCGAGAAGTCGTCGCCCATCAGTCCCTGCGAGACCGAGTCGCCGATGATCAGCAGCAGCACCATGTCGAACGGGTGCATCTGGGACAGCGTGCGCTTGCCGCTGATGCGGAACACCAGCAGCAGGAACAGGTAGATCGCGATCGCGCGCAGCACGGTTTCCATCGTGTGCTCCTGCAGGATTCAGGGGTAGATGAAGCTGTCGATCCGAAGCGGGGGCTGTCCGGCAACCGACGCAGCCCCGGTCAGCCAGCCCATGGTTTCGGGCTGGCCCTGGATCACGACGAGTTGTTGCTCACCGGGGCCGGCGTTGAACGTGTAGCGGATGCGGTCGTCGGCGATCGCGACGTCCTTCGGCTGCGGATGGATCTGTTCGAAGCTGAAGTCGTGCGCGTAGTCGCCATCGATCGAGAGTTCGAACGTGTCGCCACTCAGCGCGGCGGTGTCGACAGTAAATGTGAGCCGGGTCGGCATCTGGTAGCGCGCGAAGCGCGGATGGTCCGCTGCCAGCGCACCGACGTCGGTTTGAACCCGGGCGAGCAGGCCGTTGCCGCCGAACGCTCCGACCAGCGCCAGCAGCAGGATGATGGTCAGCAGCAACGTCCCCGCCCGGCGCAGCATCTGCAGGATGTGCTGGAAATGCAGGTGCTCGTCGAGCTGCAACGAACCGCGCTGCGACGATTCGGGTTCCGCCTGCTGCGTCATGGTTGGGCACCGTGAGCGGGGCCTCGACTATCGGTGCGGTGGTGTGGACGGCGCGTGTCGGCCGCCCGTGCGTTGGCGGTCGTTGGCGGATCAGCCGCGGTGCTCCAGCGCCAGGTATTCGGCCGACCGCATCTCGATCAGGCGCGATGCGGTGCGTTCGAACGCGCCGGTCAGGCGCTCGCCGGTATACAGCCCCGGCGGTGCGGCGGCGGCGGTGCAGACGAGGTTGACGTGGCGGTCGTAGAGCTCGTCGACCAGGTGTACGAAACGCCGGGCCGGATCGTCGTTCTGGCCATCGAAGCGCGGGATCCCGCCGACCAGCACGGTGTGGCACTCGGTCGCGATCTCGATGTAGTCGCTGGCCGCGCGCGGACCCTCGCACAACGCAGCGAAGTCGAACCACGCGTGGCCCTCGGCGAGGGCGCGCACCGGGATCTCGCGGCCCTCGATCCGCAGCGGGCCGTCCTCGCGCGGCGCGCCGGCGGTCAGCTCGTCCCAGCGCGACTGCAGCCAGGCGTCGCTGCCGGCGTCCAGCGGCGCGCGGTACACCGGTGATCGGGTCAGCGCGCGCAACCGGTAGTCGTGCACGCTGTCGAGGTACAGCACCTGGCAGTGGCGTTCGATCAGCGCGATCGCCGGCAGGAACCGCTCGCGCTGCAGGCCGTCCTTGAACAGCCCCTGCGGCTCGATGTTGGACGTGGTCACCAGCGCCACGCCCTCATGGAACAGATGCTCCAGCAGGCGTCCGAGCAGCATCGCGTCGCCGATGTCGGTGACGAAGAACTCGTCGAGCACCAGCACCTGCAACTCGCGTCCCCATTGCCGCGCGATGGTGCGCAGCGGATCGGACTCGCCCTTGTGCGCGCGAAGCCGGGCGTGCACCTCGCGCATGAAACGGTGGAAGTGGGTGCGGCGTTTCCGGGTGATCGGGAGCCCGTCGTAGAACAGGTCGATCAGGAACGTCTTGCCGCGGCCGACCCCGCCCCACAGGTACAGGCCGGCCGGCGCCGGCACCGGACGGTCGCGCAGCCGGTCGAGCCAGCCCTGCCGCGGCGGGTCGAGCAGGGCGGCGTGCAGCCGGTCGAGTTCGGCCAGCGCGGGATGCTGCGCGTCGTCGTCGTTCCAGTCGCCGCGCGCGACACCCGCGGCATAGCGCGCACTCGGCAGCACCGCCGGCTCAGGCATCCGTGCGGTCGCCGGAACCGTCCGCCGCCGGCAGGTACGGACGCACGCCGTTCTTGACCGCGCCGCGCAGGTCCATCAGGCGGCGATGGAAGAAATGGCTGGTATCGGGGATGCGCACCAGCTCCGGCGGTTGCGCCAGGCCATCGACCCAGGCGTAGACCTTTTGCGGGTCGACCACCTCGTCGGCCTCGCCCTGGACCACCAGCCACGGGCCGTCGAACGGAGTGACCTCATCGAATCCGTAGCCGCGCCCGGCCGGCGGCGCGATCATCACCAGCATCCCCGGCTTGAGTTCGGCGGCGACCTTGTAGGCGACGTAGGAGCCGAAGCTGAAACCGGCCAGCCAGACCTGCGCGTCCGGCTTCTGCCTGCGGACCCAGGCGACCACCGCGCGCAGGTCGTCGGCCTCGCCATTGCCGTCATCGAAGCTGCCTTCGGACGCGCCGACGCCGCGGAAGTTGAAGCGCACCGTGCTGGCACCGGACTGGTGCAGCGCGCGCGCGGTCATCGTCACCACCTTGTTGTGCATGGTGCCGCCTTCGGTCGGCAGCGGGTGGCAGATGACCGCCACCAGCGGGCGACGCGGCACGTCGGGCTCGGGGCCCTCGACGATCGCCTCGATCGCACCGGCGGGGCCGGCCAGGGTCACGCTGGCGGGCTTGCCTTCGAGGAAGGCGTCGTCGCTGGGGAAGCTCGGGTCTGCGCTCATGCGGCCATGATACCGGCCACGAACGACAACGCCGCCCGGAGGCGGCGTTGGCTGGTCGTACGGATGGAGCGAACCTAGTTCAGGTTGTCGAGCATCCAGTCGACGGTGGCGACGACCTGCTCGTCGGTCAATGCCGGGTTGCCGCCCTTCGGGGGCATCACGCCGGTGCTGCCGGTGTAGCCCTCGATCGCGTGTTTGTGCAGCACGTCCAGGCCCTGGGGAATACGCGAAGCCCAGTGCGCGGCGTCCATGGTCGGCGCGCCGCCGGCGCCGGAGGTGTGGCAGCCGGTGCACAGGTTGTTGAAGATCACCGAACCGTCGAGGGTGCCGCCGTAGGCCACCTGTGCCGCCGCCGCCGCCGCGGCAGCAGCAGTCGCGGCGGCCTGGTTGGCCGCGCCGGTGCTGCCGGCGTAGACCGCGCCGACCGGCGCGATGCGGGCCTGGGTGCGCTTGGACACCGCCTCGGGCACGTCGCGCTCCAGCGATGCATTGACGAAGTAGGCAACGAGGATCAGGCCGAGGGTGACCACGGCCAGGAAGCCGATCACCATGGAGAATTTCTTCAGGAACTCGAGGTCGTAATTGCGCACGATCCACCTATTGCGCGCGTCGCGGGCGACGCGCAATGCGTTCGACAAATGACCGCACCGGGTGCGGCGGCTGATGCAGGGTTCCGGCCGGCAACCCGCCGCGCAGTTTATCGCACCGCACGGAAGATGGTGCGCCTGGAGGGATTCGAACCCCCGACCAATGGCTTCGGAAGCCACTACTCTATCCGGCTGAGCTACAGGCGCCCGGTTGCTTCGCGTGCGGCATTGCGCCGCGCGGGTGGGCATTCTAGCGGCAAACGCGGCGCCGATGCAGTCCGCGTGGCCAAGCGGGCGTCCTTTAGACTTTGCCCATGAGCTACGAACGTTTCGAGTCGCCCGGCGCGCCGGCGTGGAAGACCCGGCTGGCGCTGTACTGGCAACTCGTGCGCGGCGACCGGCCGATCGGCTGGCTGCTGTTGTTGTGGCCGACCTGGTGGGGGTTGTGGCTTGCCGCTGAAGGGGTGCCGCCGCTCTGGACCCTGTTCGTATTCAGCGCCGGGGTCTGGCTGACCCGCTCGGCCGGCTGCGTGATCAACGACTACGCCGACCGCTGGCTCGATCCGCACGTCGAACGCACCAAGGGCCGCCCGCTGGCGACCGGCGCGGTCCGCGGCCGCGAGGCGCTGGCGGTGTTCGCGGTGCTGATGCTGGCGGCGTTCGCGCTGGTGCTGACGATGAACCGGCTGACGGTTTTGATGAGTTTCATCGGCGTGCTGCTGGCGGCCAGCTATCCTTATCTCAAGCGTTACACCTACCTGCCGCAGGTCTACCTCGGGATGGCGTTCGGCTGGGGCATCCCGATGGGCTTCGCCGCGGTCACCGGCGAAGTGCCGGCGCTGGCCTGGCTGCTGTACATCGCCAACATCCTGTGGGCGACCGCATACGACACCTGGTACGCGATGGTCGACCGCGAGGACGATCTCAGGATCGGTGCCCGCTCGACCGCGATCCTGTTCGGCGAGATGGACCTGGTGGCGCAGGGGCTGCTGTATGCGCTGACCTTCACCACGCTGGCGCTGGTCGGCCAGCGGGCCGAGCTGGGCGGGTACTACTGGGCCGGCTGGGCCGTGGCGCTGGTGCTGGTCGGCTGGGAGTTCTGGATCGCCCGCAAGCGCGAGCGCGGGCCGTGCTTCCGCGCGTTCCTGCACAACCATTGGGTCGGGCTGGCGCTGTTCGCCGGCATCGCGCTGGATTACGCGCTGCGATAGCGGTCGTGCGACCGGACGTCCTTTGACTGTGGGAGCGGCTTCAGCCGCGATCGGGAATCGTTCGCCCATGCCGACTCCAGATCGCGGCTGAAGCCGCTCCTACGAAAAGCGGGGGCCGCCGCGCTACGGCACCCGCGCGCATATCCATGCATCGACCCGCGCCACGCCGGCACGCTGCAACGCATCGGCGGCGGCGTGCAGGGTCGCCCCGGTGGTCATGACGTCGTCGACCAAGACCACGTGCGCGGGCAGGGCGGTGCCTTGGTCAATCCGGAACGCGTCCTTCAGGTTGCGCTGGCGCTGGGTGGCTTGCAGCCGCGACTGCGGCGCGGTATCGCGGGCCCGGGCCAGGGCGCCGGTGAGCAGTGGGAGTTGCAGCGCGCGGGCCAATGGCCGGGCCAGTTCCAGTGCCTGGTCGTAGCCGCGCTGGCGCAGGCGTCGCGGATGCAG
Source organism: Lysobacter sp. F6437 (assembly GCF_052547215.1). Classification (NCBI taxonomy): domain Bacteria; kingdom Pseudomonadati; phylum Pseudomonadota; class Gammaproteobacteria; order Lysobacterales; family Lysobacteraceae; genus Lysobacter; species Lysobacter sp. F6437. Next base: position 155,415 of record NZ_JBQWRB010000002.1, on the reverse strand, counting down.
CGGGATCGGCAGCACCGCCGCCGGTTGTGGCCAGCCATCCGGGAGCGATGCGAACGCGTGCGCCATCAGCTGCGCAAGCAGGCGCCCGACGGCGAGGTCGTGGTGGAACTTGAAGCGCGGCAGCAGCCGGTCCAGCGGCGCGCCGTAGAGGCAGGCGGCGTGGGTTTCGGCCAGTGGCGGCGGGTGCTGCAGGCAGGCGCCGCAAACAGTGGCCGGGCCGGGCGTCGCCCCGGGCAACGGGATCGCGCACCGGATGCAGCCCGCGCCCAGCCACGGCAACGCGTCGGCACAGGCCTGGCACAGGTCCAGCCCGCGGGCCCCGCGACCGCGGCAGACCAGACAGCGCGGAGGCCACAGCCAGCGGGCCAGCGGCGGCCCCGGCGGGCGCTGGCCCGATTGGCCGCGCCCCGGAGGGCCGTGAGGTGCCTCGCCGTCAACCAGCAGGGCCCCGGTTTGGTTGACAGTCCCGGCCATGCTTTCCAGACTGCCGCTCTTGCCTGCCCGTGTCCGTCGGAAAAGTCCCATGCCTGCCGTCAGCCAAACACCTGCCTCGACCACCACGCTCCGCCACGACTGGTCGCGGGCCGAGGTGCGCGCCCTGTTCGACCTGCCGTTCCCGGAGCTGCTGCACCGCGCCGCCAGCGTCCATCGCGAGCATTTCGACCCGGCCGAGGTCCAGGTCAGCACCCTGCTGTCGGTCAAGACCGGCGGCTGCCCCGAGGACTGCAGCTACTGCCCGCAGGCGCAGCGCTACCACACCGGGGTCGAGGCGCAGAAGCTGATGGGCACCGAGGCGGTGCTGGAGAAAGCGCGCCAGGCCAAGGCCGCCGGCGCCAGCCGCTTCTGCATGGGCGCGGCGTGGCGCTCGCCGGCCGACCGCGACATCCCGAAGGTCGCGGCGATGATCGCCGGGGTCAAGGCGCTCGGGCTGGAGACCTGCGCGACTCTTGGAATGCTCAGCGGCGACCAGGCCAAGTCGCTGCGCGAGGCCGGGCTGGACTACTACAACCACAACCTCGACACCGCGCCCGAGTTCTACAACGAGATCATCCACACCCGCGAGTTCCAGGACCGCCTCGATACCCTCGAGCACGTCCGCGACGTCGGCATGAAGACCTGCAGCGGCGGCATCGTCGGCATGGGCGAGACCCGCGAGCAGCGCGCCGGCCTGCTGCAGACCCTGGCCAACCTGCCGGCGCACCCGGATTCGGTGCCGATCAACCGGCTGGTCAAGGTCGAGGGCACGCCACTGGCTGACGACGCCGACCTGGCCGAACTGGACCCGTTCGAGTTCGTCCGCACGATCGCCGTCGCCCGGCTGCTGATGCCGCGTTCGATGGTGCGGCTGTCGGCCGGCCGCCAGGAGATGAGCGACGAGCTGCAGGCGCTGTGCTTCCTCGGCGGCGCCAATTCGATCTTCTACGGCGAGAAATTGTTGACGACTGGCAACCCCGACACCGAGCGCGATCTGGCATTGTTCGCACGGTTGGGCCTGCGTCCGATGCAGGTTGTCGACACCGCGCACACCCAGGGGGGAAGCACCGTGCACGCCGATATCATTGAATCGAATCATCCCGAACCCGGCTGCGGCGAACGCCGCGTCGCCAACGGCACGGATGCCGATCGCGCCGCCCGCGTGGCCTGATCGTGGCCCGCCCATCCTGGCGTGAGCGGATCCAGACCGCTCGCGGGTTGCGCGAGGCCGCCTCGCGGCGCCGCGTGCGCCGCGTGGTCGAGCACCGCGAAGGCGCCCATTGCGAGCTCGACGGCCGGCGCCTGCTGAATTTCTGCGGCAACGACTACCTCGGCCTGTCGCAGCACTTCGCCGTCGTCGGCGCGCTGCAGGACGCCGCTTCGCGCGAGGGTGCCGGCGGGCTCGGCTCGCACCTGGTCTGCGGCCACCACGCGCTGCACGACGCGCTCGAGAAGGAGCTGGCCGACTGGCTCGGCACGCCGCGCGCGCTGCTGTTCGGCAGTGGGTTCCTGGCCAACCTCGCGGTGATCCAGGCCCTGCTCGGCGACGAGGACATCTGCGTCCAGGACCGGCTCAATCACGCCAGCCTGATCGACGCCGCGCGGCTGGCCGGTTGCCGCCTGCGCCGCTACCCGCACAACGATCCCGAAGGCGCGATCCGGCAGCTGCGCAGCATGCCCGCGGGTTTGGCGATGCTCGCCACCGACGGTGTATTCAGCATGGACGGCGACCTCGCCCCGCTGCGCGAGCTGGCGGTGGTGGCGCGGGTGCAGAAGGCGCTGCTGTATGTCGACGACGCCCACGGCGTCGGCGTGGTCGGGCCCGATGGCCGCGGTTGCGTGGCGGCCGCGAATCTCGGCGTGCGCGAGGCGCCGCTGCAACTGGCGACGCTCGGCAAGGCGCTCGGCGGTTACGGGGCGGCGGTGCTGGGCGACGACGAACTGATCGGTCACCTGGCCGAGACCGCACGCCCGTACATCTACACTACCGCGTTGCCTCCGGCGCAGGCCGCCGCCAGCCTGGCCGCGGTCAAGCTGGCCCGGACCGAACACTGGCGCCGCGAAAAGCTCACCGAGCTGGTCGGGCATTTCCGCCACCGGGCCAAGGCTGCCGGGCTGGTGCTGCTGCCGTCGGACACCCCGATCCAGCCGCTGCTGGTCGGCGACGACGCGCGCGCGCTGTCGATGGCCGCGACCCTCGAGTCGCGTGGCTTCTGGGTCGCCCCGATCCGCCCGCCGACCGTGCCGGAAGGCCGCGCGCGATTGCGGATCACACTGTCGGCGCTGCACACCCCGGCCGACATCGACGGGCTGGTCAACATGCTGCAGTTCGCGCGCGATCGCGCCGAGGCCGAGGCGCGGATGGCGCGGATCAACGCCGGGACCCCGGCATGAGCCGGCACCGCCGGTTCGCATAGCAGGTCGCCCGGATGTTCATCGAAACGCACGGACAGGGGCCGGCGCTGGCACTCGTCCACGGTTGGGCAATGCATGGCGGCCTGTTCGCGCCGCTGGTCGATCGCCTGGCCGGGCGCTACACCGTGCATGTCGTCGACCTGCCCGGGCATGGCCATGCGCGCGATGACGACAGCGCGTTGCAGCCGGATCCGCTGGCGGCGCAGCTGGTCGAGCGCGTGCCCGATGCGGTCTGGCTGGGCTGGTCGCTGGGGGGGCAGTTCGCGTTGCGAGCGGCGCTCGACCACCCCGATAGCGTGCGTGGATTGATCATGATCGCGTCGTCGCCGCGGTTCGTCCGTGACGATGCCGGCGGCTGGCCGCACGGTGTCGGCACCACGTTGTTCCGCGATTTCGGCGAGGCGCTGCAGCGTGATTTCCGCGGCACGCTCGAGGGTTTCCTCGCGCTGGAGGCGCTCGGTTCCAGCAGTGCGCAGGACGAGCTGCGCAAGCTGCGGGCGCAGGCGTTCGAGCGTGGCGAGCCGGCGCCGCGCGCGTTGCAGGAGGGGCTGGCGCTGCTCGACCGGCTCGACCTGCGCGGCGAATTGCCCGGCCTGCAGGTCCCGAGCCTTTGGCTGTCGGGCCGCCGCGACCGGCTGGTCCCGGCCGGCGCGATGCCGGCCGCCGCCGCGCTCGCGCCGGATGCGCGCAGCGTGGTGATCGACGGCGCCGGCCACGCACCGTTCCTCGGCGCGACCGAGGCGGTGGTCGCCGAGATCGATGCGTTCATGGACGTCGTGTGCCCTCACCCCAGCCCTCTCCCGCAAGCGGGAGAGGGAGCGAAGCAGCAATGACCGCCCTGTTCGACCACCGTCAGGTCCGACGTTCGTTCTCACGCGCGGCGAGCGGCTACGACTCTGCCGCGGCGCTGCAGCGCGAGGTTGGCGCGCGGTTGATGGAATCGCTCGACTACCTCGACGATCCGGCCCACGGGCGTGCGCCGCCCGAAGTGGTGGTCGACCTGGGTTGCGGTCCCGGCCACGCCAGCGCGCTGATGCAGAAGCGCTGGCCGAAAGCCCAGGTGCTGGCGCTCGACCTCGCCCCGGGAATGCTGGCTGAGACCCGCCGCAATGCCGCGGGCGCCGGCCTGGCCAACCGGCTCAATCCGTTCACGCGTCGCCCCGTGCCGGTCTGCGCCGACGCCCGCGCGCTGCCGCTGCGCGACGGCAGCGTCGACGTGCTGCATTCCAACCTGTGCCTGCAGTGGGTCGAGGACCTGCCGGCGGTGTTCGCCGGTTTCCGGCGCGTGCTCAAACCCGGCGGCCTGCTGCTGGTCTCGACCTTCGGTCCCGCCACGTTGTGGGAGCTTCGCGAGGCCTTCGCCGCCGCCGACGAGGCGCCGCATGTCAGCCTGTTCCCGGCGATCGCCCAGTTTGGCGACGCGCTCATCGCTTCCGGCTTCAAGGATCCGGTGCTCGACCGCGACGAGTTCCGCCTCGGCCACCCCGACCTGGCCCACCTGATGCGCGAGTTGCGCGCGATCGGCGCGACCAACGCGATGGCCACCCGCCGCCGCAGCCTCACCGGTCGTGCCCGCTTCGCCCGGGCCGCGCAGGCATACGAGGCCATGCGTTCGGACGGCCGGCTGCCGGCGACCTGGGAAGTGATCTACGCCCACGCCTGGGGCCCGCCGCCGGGCGCGCCGATCCGGGTCGGCGGCGTCGACGAGGTCCACGTACCGGCCACCAGCATCCGCGTGCGCCAACGCTAGCCGGCCAAGACGCGCATGGCCCCGCCGGCGTAGATTCGCAGCCATGCCCGACCACGCCCATCGCAACCGAACCCTGCTGGCCGTCGCGATCGCGCTGCTGTCGGCGTTGTTCTTCACCTGCACCTACGTGCTCAACCGTGCCGCCGCCACCGGCGGCGGGCACTGGGCCTGGGCGGCCGCGCTGCGGTACCTGATCACGCTGCCACTGATGTTGCCGCTGATGCATTGGCAGGGCGGGGTGGCTCCGGTATGGCGCGCGATCCGCGCGCACCCGTGGCCGTGGCTGGGCTGGAGCGCGGTCGGTTTCGGGCTGTTCTACGCGTGCCTCAGCTATGCGGCGTCGAGCGGGCCGTCGTGGCTGGTCGCCGGCACCTTCCAGCTGACCGTGGTCGCCGGGATGCTGTGCGCGCCATTCCTGTACGACGATGCGCGCGCGCGGATCCCGCTGCCGGCGCTGGCGGCCGGGTTGGTGGTGGTGGCCGGGGTGTTGCTGATGCAGTTTGGCGTCGGCGGTGGCGATCTCGACCGCGCCGGCTGGATCGCGCTGGCCTGTGTCGCGGTCGCCGCGGTGGCCTACCCGCTCGGCAACCGCGGCCTGCTGCTGCACCTGGAGCGCCATCCCGGTGAAGGCCCGGAACTCAATGCGACCCAGCGTGTGTTCGGGCTGACCCTGGCCAGCCAGCCGTTGTGGCTGGTGCTGGCGCTGTTTGCCGGGATCGACGGCGGCGCACCGTCGCTGGACCAGCTGTGGTTTGCCGGCGGGGTCGCGCTGGGCGCCGGGATCATCGCCACCGTGCTGTTCTTCCAGGCCACCGGGATGGTCCGCAACCAGCCCACTGCGCTGGCCGCGGCCGAGGCGATGCAGGCCGCCGAAATCCTGTTCGCGACCGCGCTTGGTGTGCTGCTGCTCGGCGAGCACTGGCCGCAGGGCCGCGCGCTGTGGGGCGCGCTGGTCGTCATGGTCGGTATCGTCGCCTTCAGCTGGATCGCGGCGCGCGCGGTCGCCGGCGACCACCGCGCGACCCAGGACCTGCGCAGCGAACGCGGTGCCTGAACGACGCAGCGGCGGGTCATTGCAGACATGGTGTTCAGCCGCTGTTGACTAGATTCGACGTGGATCCTCGCGCTTCGAGTCGCCCATGCCAACGTCGATCCCGACCGCAAACCGAGCTTTCCCGTCATCGGCCGCACTCGCGGTGATGCTGTTGGCCGGATGCCTGTCGGAGTTCGCGACGGCCGGGGCGCAGGCCGCGCCGCAGCCGCAATCCACATCGGCACCGGCACCGGCGCCGCCCGGCACGATGATCGAGCAGTGGGGCTTCGACCCGGCGGTCCTGGTCGCCGACGGCACCGAGCTGCTGGCGCGCGCACCCGACCCCGCGATCGACCGGCTGTTCCAGGCAATGCATGCGAGCAGTCGCGACCCGGCCGACGCACAGGTGCTGTGCCGGCTGTTCGATCCCGCGGCCGACCGCAGCCTGGCCGGCCTCAACGCGATCGCCTCCCGGCTCGGCCAGGCCAGCCAGGAACGCTTCGCCAATGCCGTCGCCGGGGTCTTCGTCGCCGCGATGCAGAACCCGCCGCAGGCCTACGACAGCGCCGCCGCACGGCAGGCACTGAAATCCGCCGGCGTGCGTGCCGCCCTGCTCAATGACGGCTTCACCGCCGGCCTCGACGGCAACGACCACGCCGCGCGTTGCGACTCGGTGGCGATGCTGCTCGACGTCCTGCACCAGCGGCCATTGTCCGAGCGTGCCGGCGTGACCCGGCTGCTGCTGGGCGACGGCCTGCAGCGGCTGGTCGATGATGCCGTGGTCGCGACGCCGGTGGTGCGATAGCGTCGCGCGCCCATCCCGCTCGGACGTCAGCTCGCGAACAACCCCGGCAGACTGCCAAGGTCGACGTTGCCGCCGGACAGCACGATCCCGACGCGTTGCCCGGCGAACTGCGCCGGGTTGGCCAGCACCACCGCCAGTGCGATCGCCGAGGACGGTTCGACCAGTTGCTTGCAGTGGCGCCAGATCAGCCGCATCGCGTGCACGGTGGCGTCGTCGTCGACCACCAGTGCGCCCGGCGCGTGCCGGCGCAGCAGTTCGAAATTGGGCGCGCCGAGGGTGCCGCGCAGGCCGTCGCAGATCGTGTCCGGGACGAACCCGGTGACCCGCTCTCCACGCTGCAGCGACGCCGCGGTTTCGGCCGCGCCGGCCGGTTCTGCCAGCCACAGCCGGGTACCGGGCGCGCGGGCAGCCAGGGTGATCGCGCTGCCGCTGGCGAGTCCGCCGCCACCGACCGGGACCACCACCGCGTCGAAGGCGGCCGGCCCCGACAGCAGTTCCAGCACCGCGGTGCCCTGGCCGGCGACCACCCGCGGGTCGGTATAGGGATGGACCAGTTCGGCACTGGTGGCCTGGCGGACCTGTTCGCACATCGCCTCGCGCGCGTCGATCGTCGGCTCGCAGCGGTGCAGGGTCGCGCCGTAGGCGGCGATGGCCGCCAGCTTGGCCGCGACCGCGCCCTCGGGCACCACCACGTGGCAACCGATCCGGCGGGTGCGCGCGGCCAGCGCCAATGCGCCGCCGTGGTTGCCGGAGGAATGGGTGACCACGCCACGCGCCGCGTGCGCGTCGTCCAGCGACCAGACCGCATTGCAGGCGCCGCGGAACTTGAACGCGCCGCTGCGCTGCAGGTGCTCGGCCTTGAAATGCAACTCGCAGCCGGCCAGCGCATCCAGCGTCCGCGAGCGCAGCACCGGGGTCGCGTGGGCGTGCGGCGCGATCCGCGCGGCGGCGCCCAGCACATCGTCGAAACCGACCTGCTCGGCGGGGGCGTGGGTCGGCATGGCATCGAGGGCGGCAGCGGGCATCGTTGAAGCGTAGCGCAGCGGTCGTGGCCCCGGCGATTTGCGCCAGCCGCGACCTGCGGGCAACGCCGTCCCGGCTAGCTGAACGGGTCAGCTGCGGAGGTCGTGCAATACTGCAAATTAAGCGCGAGTTCAATGCCTCGGTCCGACGATGACCGCATGACCCGGGGGGTTCCTGACATGACGATGATCCGAAAACTACTTCTGCCCGCGATCGCGGTGGCCCTGCTGGGCGGCTGCATGACCGGCGGCTATAGCTATCGCCAGGACCGTGGCGACTACTACTACGGCCAGCCCGGCGTCGATTACCGCCATCACAGCGCGCCTGCCGGCTACTACAACGGTTACTACGGCAACAGCTACTACTACCGCCGTGGCTATCCGTACTACTACGGCGGCTACCGCCATGGTTACCCGTACGGCTATTACCGCCCGCCGGTGGTGGTCCGCCCGCGCCCGGATGGCGACAACGACCACCACCAGGACCGCGACGACGACCAGAAGGCGCCGTGGCGCGATTACGAGCGGTTGAAGCGCGAGCGGATCGAACGCTCGCCGGTCGTCCAGCGCCGGCCGATGGCGGTGCCGGTGCGGCCGGCCACGCGACCCGCCACTCCGGTGCGGGCGCGCAGCAACAATGGGGGTTCGCGGATGGAGCGGGTCATGCAGCGCGCCAGGTCGGGCGCCGCCCGCCAGGTGGAGACCGACGAGCGGTGATCACCCGATACCTGCCGTTCGTCTGACGGCGAGTCGCGGGTATTGACAGGATGCGTCGCATTGCGACGTAATCGGGTTGCCGCTTCAATGTCGGTGTCCGACGAGGAATCCCGGATCCCCCCTGTTCCGTCCCCGTCGGACGCCGGCGCCCATACCGAAAGCCCCGCCACGCGGGGCTTTCGCGTATCCGGAGGGCGGTGCGTGGCGCGGGTCGTCGAGACCCTGGAGGGCGGCGCGGAGCCGCGGGTCGAGACCGCCCTGGACGAGGGTCTCGCGCGGAACGTGATGACGGCCCCGGTTCAGGTCGCCGTTACTCCCGCGGCAAAAAAAAGGGACCGAATGTCCCCCGACATTCGGTCCCTGTGCTTCCCCGGCAGGCGCTTGGTCGGCCCCTGTTCCAATACCAACCGGCGCTTTGCGCCTGCCCTGCCGGGTGCATGGGAAGTAACGCATGAAGCGTGCCAAGGTTGACGCCGTCTTCACGCGTCCAGTGGACCGGGTGGCTGGGACCCCGTCCCCCGCCAACTGCAAGTGCCTGATCGGCGTAGAATTCCCGCCTGCAATGGGCTGCTGAAATGATCCCGAACTTCTACCAATACGACGTGATCGTGGTCGGCGGCGGCCACGCCGGTACCGAGGCTGCGCTGTCGGCCGCGCGCGCCGGTGCGCGCACGCTGCTGCTGACCCACAACATCGAGACCGTCGGCGCGATGAGCTGCAACCCGGCGATCGGCGGGATCGGCAAGGGACACCTGGTCAGGGAGATCGATGCGCTGGGCGGGGTCATGGCGCACGCCGCCGACGCCGCCGGCATCCAGTGGCGGCGCTTGAACGCGAGCAAGGGCCCGGCGGTGCGCGCGACCCGCTGCCAGGCCGACCGGAACCTGTACCGCGCGTTCGTGCGCCGGGCGGTCGAGAACCAGCCGGGCCTGACCGTGTTCCAGGCCGCGGTCGACGACATCGATTTCGACGACGGCAAGGTCGGCGGCGTCACCACCCAGACCGGGCTGCGCTTCCACGCGCCGGCGGTGGTGCTGACCGCCGGCACCTTCCTCGCCGGCAAGGTCCACGTCGGCCAGACCACCTACGCCGCCGGCCGTGCGGGCGACCCGCCGGCGCAGACGCTGGCGGCAAAATTGCGCGACGGCCCGTTCGTGGTCGACCGCCTCAAGACTGGCACCCCGCCGCGGATCGACGGCCGTTCGCTCGACTACAGCGTGATGCGCGAGCAGCCCGGCGACGACCCGCGCCCGGTGTTCTCGTTCATGGGTTCGCACGCCGACCACCCGCGACAGGTCTCGTGCTGGATCACCGATACCTGCGAGCGCACCCACGAGATCATCCGCGCCGCGCTCGACCGTTCGCCGCTGTACACCGGCCAGATCGAGGGCATCGGCCCGCGCTACTGCCCGTCGATCGAGGACAAGGTGGTGCGCTTCGCCGAGAAGGCCAGCCACCAGATCTTCGTCGAGCCCGAAGGCCTCGGCGTCGCCGAGATCTACCCCAACGGCATCTCGACCTCGCTGCCGTTCGACGTGCAATTGGAGCTGGTGCGCAGCATCCGCGGCTTCGAGCAGGCCCACATCACCCGCGCCGGCTACGCGATCGAGTACGACTTCTTCGACCCGCGCGGACTCAAGGCGACGCTGGAGACCAAGGCGGTCGAAGGCCTGTTCTTCGCCGGCCAGATCAACGGCACCACCGGTTACGAGGAGGCCGCCGCGCAGGGCCTGCTGGCCGGCCTCAACGCCGCGCGCCAGGTGCAAGGGTGCGATGGCTGGAGCCCGCGCCGCGACCAGGCCTACCTCGGCGTGCTGGTCGACGACCTGATCACCCACGGCACCACCGAGCCATACCGCATGTTCACCTCGCGCGCCGAGTACCGCCTGCAGCTGCGCGAGGACAACGCCGACCTGCGGCTGACCCCGGTCGGGCGCGGGCTCGGGCTGGTCGACGACGCCCGCTTTGCCGCGTTCGAGGCCAAGCGCGAGGCGATCGAGGCCGAGAACACCCGGCTCGGCGCGATCCGGGTCTCGCCGAACAACACCCTTGGCCGCGAGATCGCCGCGCACCTTGGCATCGAGCCCAGCCGCGAGGGCAGCGCCCGTGACCTGCTGAAGCGGCCCGAGCTTGACTACGCACGGTTGCTCGCCGTGCCGTCGCTCGGCCCCGCGGTCGCCGACCCGACGGTCGCCGAACAGGTCGAGATCGGGGTCAAGTACGCCGGCTACCTCGACCGCCAGAACGACGAGATCGCCCGCCAGCAGCGCCATGAGACCACCGCGATCCCGGCCGAGTTCGACTACGGCCTCGTCCACGGCCTGTCGCTGGAGCTCGCCGGCAAGCTCGCCCAGGTTCGCCCGCAGACCATCGGCCAGGCCCAGCGCATCCCCGGCATGACCCCGGCGGCGATCTCGCTGCTGCTGGTGCACCTGACCCGCCAGCGCCGCAGCCGCGTGGCCTGAGCGGCGAGGGCGCTTCTGCCCTTCGTAGGAGCGGCTTCAGCCGCGATCGGAAGTCGTCCGCCCGTGCCGACTCCAGATCGCGGCTGAAGCCGCTCCTGCAACCGCGCCGTACCACGCGCTAGGCTGTATCGATGCGCACCCTTATCGTCGTTGCCCTGGTCGTTGTCCTCGCTGCCTGCCAACCGGCCGCGGCGCCGGATGATGCCAACCGCACCGCAGGCGCCCCGGGCGTTGCCGTGGACGCGCCCGCCGCCGCGGCAACGCCCGCCTACCGCGTCGAACCGTGGTCGCTTCCGTCCCCGGCCAACGCCGCCCAGCCCGATCTGGTCGCTGCCGCCGACGGCAGCCTGCTGCTGTCGTGGATCAACCCCGATGCCGACGGCCATGCCCTGCGCTTTTCGCGCTTCGTCGATGGCCAGTGGAGCGCCGCGCAAACCATCGCGCGCGGTGACGACTGGTTCGTCAACTGGGCAGACACCCCGCACCTGGCCACGACCGCCGACGGCGCGTTGTGGGCGCACTGGCTGCAGCAGTCGGCGGACGCGCCCTACGCCTACGACGTCGTGCTGGTGCGCTCGGACGACGACGGCGCCAGCTGGTCCGAGCCGCTGCGGGTCAACGACGACGGCACTCCGACCGAGCACGGCTTCGTGTCGTTGTGGCCGGCTTCCAGCGACAGCCTCGGCATCGCCTGGCTCGATGGCCGCGAAACCGCGGCCGCAAGCGGTCATGGCGGCCATGACGCGCATGCCGGCCACGGCGGCGGCAGCATGACCCTGCGCGCCGCGCGCTTCGATGCCGGCCTCCTGCGCAGTGGCGAAAGCATGCTCGACGCCGCGACCTGCGACTGCTGCCAGACCGATGTCGCGATGACCGCGCGTGGTCCGCTGGTGGTCTACCGCGACCGCACTGAGGAAGAAGTCCGCGACATCGTGGTGACCCGTTTCGATGGCAACCGCTGGAGCGACCCGGCCCCGGTCCACGTCGACCACTGGACGATGCCGGCATGCCCGGTCAACGGCCCGGCGGTCGACGCCCGCGACGACATCGTGCTGGTCGGCTGGTACACCGCCGCCAACGACACACCGACGCTGAAGATCGCGCGCTCGCTCGACGTCGGCGACCACTTCGCCACGCCGGTCGAAGTCGATGCCGGCGCGGCGGTGCAGGGCCGTGTCGATGTCGCCATCGGCGCCGACGCGGCGTGGGTGCTGTGGATCCGCGAGGACGACGCCGGCCAGACGCTGCAACTGGCCCGCTACACGCCGGACCTGTCGCACCAGTTGCAACGCATCGAGCTCGCCCACCTGCAGGGTCGCGGCCGCGGCACCGGCTTCCCGCAACTGGCGCTCGCCGACGGGACCGTCCGCGTCGCATGGACCGATGTCGTCGATGGCGAGCCGAGGCTGCAGGGCGCGGTGTTGCGCAATTCCGAACGCAGCGAGTAGCGGGGCGCGCGGATAGCGCAGCTAGCGACCCGGCTCGCGTCGCACACCGACTCCGTGCCCGTAGACCAGCGTCCCGCCGAGCGTACCGGCGACCGCCAGGCAGCTGAAACCGACCACGCTCAGGCCGATCTCCAGTGCACCCGGCGCCGCCAGCGGCGTCCCGTCCAGCGGCAGGTCCAGTCGCAACAGCAGGCTCGCCGCGTAGGCCAACCACGCCGCCATCGCCGCCAGCATGTGCCAGCGCGCGACCCGCAGCGCCGGATCCGCCGCGCCGATCTTCACCAGCTCGAACAATCCCGCGCCCATCGCCGCCAGCGCGGCCAGCGTGCCGATCGCCATCAGTACGCCGGCCAGCCACCATGCCGGCTGCCCCAGCCACAGGCTGGCGATGTCGGCGAGCGTCGCCAGCGACCAGCAGGCGATCGGGAAGTGCACGAGGGCGGGGTGCAACGGATGACGCAACGGAGGATTCATCGCGCGCCGCCGGCTACATCACGATGACGGTGAGCAGGGTCAGGAACCCGGCCACCGCCAACCCGGCATGCAGGAACACCACGCCCTTGGGCGCGACCGTGCCGCGCATGTGCAACGAGGCCAGGTAGAACCCGCCCAGCGCGGCGACCACCAGCAGCCCGAGCGCCGCCGTGACGCGACCGCTGCCGCCCTGCAGCACCGCGAGGACCAGCACCACCAACCCGGCCGCGCCGAGCAACGCATGCAGGATCGACACCGCCCACGGCGCCAGCCTGCCGCGCAGCACGTAACTGGCCAGGAACAGCCCGCCGAGCGCGGCGATCGCGAAAATAATGACCGCATAAGTGACAAGCATGTCGAACCCCTCTTGGTTGTGGATGGATGTAACGGCTTGCATGGAGTGCGCGGCTGCGCCTGCTCAGCGCAGGCGGCCCAGCCGCGCCAGCACCGCCTCGGTCATGCGCTCGCAGCGCGCGCCGAGGAACGGGAACGCATCGCCAAGGCTGGCCGCGACGCTGTCCTGCAGGGCACTGCGCAGCAACCGTCGCGCGCGATGCAGGCGGGTCTTGACCGTCTCGGGCTTGAGTTCCAGCGTGCGTGCGGTTTCCTCGACGCTGCACTGCTCGATCTCGCGCAGCACGAACACCACCCGGAAATCCTCGGGCAGTGCATCGACCGCATGCTCGATCAGCCCGCGGATCTGCGCCCGCGCCGCACCCGCGGCGGGGTCCTCGTTGCCGTAGCGGGAGGGAAACGGAACCACCCGGCCACCATCGAGTTGCGCCACCTCGATCGCCTCGACCGGCACCGTCGGGCGCCGCTGGCGCAGGCGGCCGTAGGCCTCGTTGAGCACGATCCGGGTCATCCACGTCGCCAGGCTGGCGTCGCCGCGAAAGCCGTGCAGCTTCTCGAATGCGCGCGCGTAGGACGCCTGCACCACGTCCTCGGCCTCGGCATCGTCACCGGTTACGCCGCGCGCGATCCGGAACAGGCGCTGGTTGCAGCGCTGCATGATGTGGCGGAACGCCTCGCGCTCGCCGGCCTGTGCCAGCCCCGCCAGCGCCACGTCGTCCAGCGACGCGTAATCGGCGACGGTGTTGATCGGTGATCGGCTCATCGGTGCCCTCCATACCCATCGGATGCGCCAGCGCGCGGGAGGTTCCCGCCGAGTATGGTCCCGATCCGGCGGCCCGGCGCTTTGGCCATGGGACGCCGACCCGGGCGCTCACGCCGTGTTGCCGTCGCGGTCACGCGCGGGCAACGGCTGGCCTGCTGTGCTGGCCGCAATCCACACGAGGGTCCCCCATGGCCACCCGCAAGAGCGCAAGCAAGGCCGGCAAGCGTGCCGCCGCCAAACCCACCGGTGCCACCGTTGCCCGCCAGCGCTCGATCCAGCAGAAGATCGACGCGAAGCCCGGCAAGTCCAAGGCCGCGAAGAAGAAGCCGGTGCAGACCGGTCCGCGCAAGCAGCCGAAGAATCCGCTGCCGGCGCAGCACCTGGAGAAGCCCGGCTACGAGCACGACCTGGAGTTGCAGCCGCGCTACCTCGCACCCGACTACAAGGGCAGCGGCAAGCTCGACGGCATGGCCGCGATCGTTACCGGTGCCGACTCCGGCATCGGCCGCGCGGTCGCGGTGCTGTTCGCACGCGAGGGCTGCGACGTCGCGGTGCTGCACCTGGCCGAACCGGAGGACGCCGAGGCCACCCGCGTGGCGGTCGAAGACGAAGGTCGCCGTTGCATCGTCATCGCCGGCGACGTCAAGAAGACCGCGTTCTGCGAGAAAGCGGTCAGGCAGGTGCTGAAAGCGTTCGGCCGGCTCGACGTACTGGTCAACAACGCCGCCTTCCAGCAGCACGCCGAGCGCATCGAGGACATCACCGACGCGCAGTGGGAAGAGACCGTGCAGACCAACATCGGCGGCTACTTCAAGCTGGCGCGCGCGGCGGTCCCGCACATGCCGCCGGGCGGCAGCATCGTCAACACCGGCTCGGAAGTGGCGTTGTTCGGCAGCGCGCAACTGCTCGACTACTCGGCGACCAAGGGCGCGATCCACGCCTTTACCAAGTCGCTGGCCAGCCATCTTCTCGATCGCGGCATCCGGGTCAACGCGGTCGCGCCGGGGCCGGTGTGGACGCCGCTGAACCCGGCCGACCGCCCCGCGGAAAAAGTCGCCGAGTTCGGCAAGGACAGCGACATGGGCCGTCCCGCGCAACCCGAGGAAATGTCCCCGGCCTACGTGTTCCTGGCGTCGAAGGTGTGCGCGTCCTATGTCAACGGCGTGATCCTGCCGGCGATGGGCGGACCGCGCGGATAGGCGATGAAGCCGGCCATGCGCCGGCAATTGCAGGGTCAGGACCGAGCAGGCGCAATACGCACGGAGCGTCCATCCGGGTAAAAATAGGGCATCCCCCGCTGTTCCCGTGGTACGCGCATGCCCGTAGTCACGATGGTCCTGGTATTCCTGCTGGCGGTGGTCGTCAGCGGTTTCATCGCCCGCCTGCTGCCGTTCAAGGTGCCGCTGCCGCTGCTGCAGATCGCGATCGGCGCGGGGCTGGCGACGCTGGGTTTCGATGTCGACTTCGAGCCGCACCTGTTCCTGTTGCTGTTCATCCCACCGCTGCTGTTCCTCGATGGCTGGCGCATCCCCAAGGGCGCGTTCTTCCGCGACTGGAAGCCGATCCTCGCGCTGGCGATCGGGCTGGTGGTGCTGACCGTGATCGGCATGGGCTGGTTCATCTGGTGGCTGGTGCCGGCGGTGCCGCTGGCGGTGGCGTTCGCGCTGGCCGCGATCCTGTCGCCGACCGACCCGGTCGCGGTGAGCGCGGTGACCGCTAATTCACCGTTGCCGTCGCGGTTGATGCACATCCTCGAGGGCGAGTCGCTGCTCAACGACGCAACCGGCCTGGTGTGCTTCAGCTTCGCGGTGACCGCGGCGCTGACCGGCACGTTCTCGCCGGCCAATGCGTCGGTGAGTTTCCTGATGGTCGCCGGTGGCGGGCTGGTGGTCGGCGTCGCGGTGACCTTCGTGATCGGCCGGCTCAACCGGCTGCTGGTGCGGCGCGGCGGCGAGGACCCGGGCATCCAGATCCTGGTCAGCCTGTTGATCCCGTTCGCGGCCTACCTCGCGGCCGAGCACGTGCATGTCTCCGGCATCCTCGCCGCGGCGGTGGCCGGCATCGCGATGCATTACGGCGAGTTGTCGGGCCGGCCGCTGGCGTCGACCCGGATGCAGCGCGGCGCGGTCTGGGACACGGTGCAGACCGCGCTCAACGGCATCATCTTCGTGCTGCTCGGCGAGCAGTTGCCGCGCATGTTGCGGCGCCTGCCCGAGGCCGCCGAGGCCACCGGCAGCGGCAACGATGTCTGGCACCTGCTCGGCTACGTGGTGGTGATCACCCTGGCGCTGGGCGCGATGCGCTTCGCCTGGGTGTGGGTCGCGATCCGCCTGACCGTGTTCCGCGCGGCCTGGCGCGGCGAGGACACGGTGATGCCGCAGACCCGCTTGCTGGCGATCATCGCCACCGCCGGCGTGCGCGGCGCGATCACCCTGGCCGGCATCCTGACCCTGCCGCTGCTGATGCCCGATGGCAGCGCGTTCCCGGCACGCGACGTCGCGATCTTCCTGGCGATGGGCGTGATCCTGCTGTCGCTGACCATCGCCAGCGTCGGCTTGCCGCTGCTGACGCGGGGGCTTACCGAGGTACTGCCGGAGCCGGAGCGCAAGGACACCGAGGCCAACGCGCGCGTGGCGGCGTCGGAGGCGGCGCTGCGGCGGATCGACAAGGTCCTGGCAGAGCCGCTGGACGACGCGCGTGACACGGCGGCGCGCTCGGAAGCGGCGATGGTGCTGCGCGACGTCTACCAGCGCCACCTCGACTACGGCGACCTCAGCGGCGAGAACGCCGAGGACATGCAGCGCGTCGCCGAAGCCGAGCGCCGGTTGCGGCTGGTCGCGCTGGAGGCCGAGCGCGACGAGCTGTACAAGTTGCGCCGCGCGTTCGCGATCGACGACATCGTGCACCAGAAGCTGGTGCGCGAACTCGATCTGATGGAGGCGAGCCTGCTGGGCAAGGCGGGGCACTGAGGCACGGCGGCCAGCGGCCCCGGCCTGGACTACTTCTCCTTGCGCCAGTTGACCGAGCCGCGGTTCTCGATCGAGCTCGATTCGATCTCGATGTCGAAACCGTGGTCGAGCAGGTACTTCAGCGTCAGCACCGAGCCGGTACCAAGCAGCGACACGCCGTAGCCGACATACAGCCGCGGCGAGATCTGCTTGCCGACCCCGAACACGCTGCCGCCAAGCGCGCGGCTCTGCATGACGCCGGCGTCGTCGAGGCCGATCTTCGCGCCCAGCTGCCCGGCCAGCAGGCTGCCACCGGCGGTCAGCGCGGCGCTGGCCGCGTTTAGCTGGCCGCGCTCGCTGCCGCTCAGGGTCGACAGCGGACGGCCGAGGGTGAGGTAGGCGAGCGCCTCGGACTGCGAGCTGGCCGGGTTCGACCAGACCTCGGCCTGCGGCGCGCTGGCGCGGCCGCTGACATCGACGCCGGCGGTGACCTCGCCGATCTCGCGTTCGGCGCGCAGGTTGATGATCGGATCGCCGATCGGGTCGGCCGACCAGCTCAGCCGGCCGCGGGTGATGGTCAGGTCCTGGCCGTAGGCGGTGTACTCGCCGCCGACGTCGAGGTTGCCGGTGGCGATCATCTCGCGGCCGGGGCGGGCGCGGATCTGCAGCCGGCCGCCGAGGCTGCCGGTGAGGCCGAAGCCGTTCATGCGCACGTCGTCGCCGACCACGATCGCAAGATCCATCGACAGTGGCGCGGCGGGGCCGGCGTCGGGATCGACCGGGTCGAGCACGACCACGTCGGGCGAGGCCGAGACGCCGCCGTCGAGGCCCTCCAGGTTGATCAGCGCCTCGGGCACGGCGATCTCGCCGGTGAGTTGCAGCGGCTCGCCGGCGCGGTAGCTGACCTGCAGGTCGGGGCTGGCGATCGCGCGCAGGTCGGGGGTGTCGGACACCAGCACGTCGGTGCCGCGCAGGTTGAGCACCAGCGGGGTGTCATCGCCTTGCCAGCCGAGAGTCCCGTCGATGTTGAGCACGCCGCTGTCGGGATTGCCGGCGGCCGAGCTCGACCGCACGCTGCCGCTGATCCGCGCGCTGCCGTCGGGCAGGGCGTTGAGCTGCAGGTTGCCATCGTGCAGCGCGATCGCCAGCGACGGAATGCCGGTCTCGAACTCCGCCAGCTGCGCCTGCCCGCCGAGCCGCGGCTGTGCGCGCGTGCCGCCCAGCGCGATGCGGCCGGACAGGCGGCCGGTCGGCTCGACGATGTCGGCCGAGAACAGCTCGATCCAGGTCAGTTCGTCGGTATCGAACGCGAGCTCGCCGTCGAGCGGCGCGTAGGCGTCCCAGCCGGTGGTGATGCGCGCATCGATGCGGCCGTCGTCGTTGAACACCGTGCCGAGCGTGGCCTCGATGCCCTGCGGGCGGAAGTTCGCCTGCAGCAGCAGGTCGTCGTAGCGCAGCAGCTCGCGGCGTGCGCGCTCGCTGAACTTGAGCCCGCCGCTGGCCGAGGCGACGCGCGCCTGCCCGACCCAGCCGTTGCCCTGCGGGCGCAGTTGGGCGTCGATGGCCAGTTCGCCGCGCAGCAGCCACGCGCGGCCGTCCCGTTCGGGCAGGTAGGCGCTGGCGAGCGACAGCGGCAGGCCCTGGCCGTTGATGCTGACGCCGCGGCGCGGCCAGTCGGCGTCCGCGCACAGCGACCCGCCGGCGCTGGAGGCGAGGCAGAAATCGTCGAGGGTGGCGGATCCGCTGGCCCAGCCGAACGCCGCGGGTTGCTGCAGATGCCAGTCCGCCCCGCGTTGCGGCTCCAGTTGCAGGCTGGCGAGGGTGCCGTTCCAGCGGTTGCCGCGGCGGGCGACGTTGCCGGCGAGATCGAGGCTGCCGATCTCACCCTGCGCCTGGGCATCGACACGCAGGTCTTCGACCGCGCCGCGCGCGTCGATGTCGAGGCGGTCGAGCGCGACGCCGGCAACCAGTCCGGTGGCGTCCACCGTCATCGCGCCGTCGCCGCGCGACCACGGCAGCTCTCCGTTGATCGCAAGCGAGTCGGCCGAGTAGTCGCCGTAGCGGATCGCGCTGCCATCGAGGGCGGCGGCGATGTCGGGCGCGCTGCGCGGTCCTTCCAATCGCAATGTGCCGCGCAGGGTGCCGCCGGCATCGGGCAACAGGTCGGCCAGTTGCAACGGTGCGAAGCGTGCGTCGATGTCGAGCCGGTCGTCGATGCGGCCTTCGGCATCGATCCGGCTGCCGCCGAGGCTCAGCGCGACCTCACCCTCGTAGATGGTGGTGCCGCCCGATGGCGCGGCGGCGTGCATGGCGAAGTTGGCGTTGCCGTCCAGCGGGCGCCCGCGCAGGCGACCGCCGAGGTCGGTGACGTCGGCGTTGATGTCGAGGCCGCCGTCGGCGCGGGTCTGGCCGCTGCTGGTGATGTCGCCGTTGACCGCGCCGTCCCAGCCGGCAGCGAAGTAACCCGGGTCGAAGCCGGCGAGTTGCGCGTCGACATCCCAGCCGAGCGCCGGGGCCCAGGCCACCGCGCCGGTGGCGTCGAGGGTGCCGGTCGGCATCTGCACGTGCAGCGTCTTGAGCTGCATGCGCTCGGCATCGCCGCGGCCGTCGAGCGTGAGGTCGGCCTGCTGGCCATCGCGGGCGAGGGTCGCGCGGCCGACCAGCGCCCAGGCCTGCATGGTGCCGGCGAGGCCGAAGTCGCCATCGGCTTCGATGACCGGAGTGGGCGCGGCACCGGTCGCGGTCGCGCCGCCCCATTGCAGGTCGCGGGCGTTGGCGGCGAAGCGGAACGTGGCGTTGCCCGGGTCGTTGAAATCGGCGTGGCCGCGCAGTCGAACCTGACCGTCGAACACCCGCAGTTGCAACGGCTCGACCCGCAGCACCTGGGCTTCGACGTGCACTTTCGACGGCAACACCGTCGCTGTGAGATCGCCCTGTTGCGCGTCGCCGCTGAGGGTCGCGTCGCCGCCGATGCCGTCGGCCTGCAGCTGGAACGAGAGCGGCGTGTCGGTGGGCGTGGCCGCGGGGTCGGTGAGCAGGCCGACATCGAGCGCGTCGGCCTTGGCGCGCAACTGCCAGCGCGGTCGGTCGTTGTCGGTCTCGTTCTCCCGCAACACCAGCGTCGCGCGCAGGGGTCCGGGGGCGTTGCCGGCCACGGCGACATCCATCCGCGCGAGGTCGCCGCGCGCCACGAAGCCCAGCCGCGGCGGCGTGCGTGCGTTGGCCGCCGGCAGCACCGCGGTCGCGACCAGGTCGGTGCGGTAGTTGTCGCCCGGTGCGTAGTCGCCGTTTACGTTGAAGCGACCGCGATCGCTGTCGACCAGCAGTTGCTCGACGTGCAGCTCGCCAGTGTCGGCAAGCAGGCCGCCACGCAGATGGACGATGTCGATCAGTGGCGCGCCGGCGCTGGACACGCGCAAGCCGTCGATCCGCACATCATCGGCCTGCAACGCCAGCGGCGGCGCGATCTGCGGCAAGGAGTCGGGCCAGCGCGGCAATTCGAAGGGCGCATCGGATTCGGGCAGCTCGAGCGTCGCATCGGTCAGCTGCAAGGCGTCTAGCCGCAGGCGGCGGCCCAGCAGCGGCCGGATCGCCGGGTCGATCATGGCCTCGCGCGCGGTGAACACGATGGTGCCGGTCGCGCAGGTCGCGGTGTCGGTTGGCACGCAGGTCGGGTCGCGCTGGCGCGGCAGGGTGAAGCGCACGTCGAACAGGGTCAGCGGCCCCGACGCCGGGCCTTCGGCGCGCGACCAGCTCAGTTCGGCCTCGGCCGGCAGCCGCGCGACGATCTGGGCCAGCAGGAAGTCGCGGCCGCCGATCGTCGTCAGCAACCAGTAGCCCAGCAGCACCACCGCCAGCACCAGCGCGCCGGCCAGCAGCACGCTGCGCACGGCGAGCACGCGCAGCCGCGCCTCGCGCTTGCGCCGCAACTCCTTGATGCGCTCCTCGCGCTCCTCGGGCGTCAGATCCGGGTCGATGTGCCGGCGGCGGAAACGGATTTGACGGAGGCTCGGTGCCATCGTTACAGGTCCGCGCCGACGCTGAGGTAGAGCTGGAACGACGAGTCCGGGTCGTCCAGGCCGTGGCCGATGTCGAGCCGCACCGGCCCCACCGGCGAGCGCCAGCGCACGCCCGCGCCGACGCCGGTGCGCCAGTCGGGGGTGCCATTGAACGCGCTGCCGGTGTCTACGAATGCAGCCGCGCCCCAGCTCTGGGTGAAGTAGTGCTCGAACTCGACGCTGGCGGTGGCGACGTTCTTGGCACCGACCGCATAGAGTTTGCCGTCGACGCCCTCGATCCGCGGGCCGACCTCGCGCCAGCCGTAGCCGCGGATGCTGTCGTCGCCGCCGGCGAAGAAGCGCAGGCTGGGCGGCATGTCGACCAGCGCGTTGGTGTAGGTGTGGCCGAGTTCGCCGCGCACGATCAGGCGGTTGCTGGCGCCGATGCCGCGATACCAGTGGCTGGTCGCGCGGACCTGGGCGAAGCTCGCGTCCGAGCCGGCACCCTCGACGCCGCCGCGCAGCAGCAGCGTGCCCGACAGGCCGTCGCGCGGGAACACCAGGTTGTCGGCGTCGATGTACTCGGCGCGCAACGACGGGTAGGTGAACGTGGCGTAGCGGTAGTCGCGCGGCGTCTCCGGGTCGCCGTCGTCGTCGGCGAGGTAGGCCCAGCGTTCGCGCAACGCGTGCATCGAGGCGACGACGGTCAGGTGGTCGTTGACCTCGCCGCTGCGGCTGCCGACGAACTCGATCCGGCGCGAGTCGACATAGTCGGTCTGCTCGTCGGCGGCCTGCGCGCTGATCGTGTACCAGCCGTCGAGCCAGGCGAACGCGGGGATGCGGTACTGCAGGGTCAGGGTCTTGCGCTTCTGCGCGTAGTCGAGCTGCGCCAGTGCCTTGTGGCCGCGGTCGTTGACGTAGCGACGCTCCAGCCCGAGCCGCACGCCGGGCCCGCTGTCGGTGCCGTAGCCGATGCCGGCGCTGTAGATGCTGCGCTTGGCCGGGGTCAGGGTGACGGTGACCGGCACGTCGTTGCCGACCGCATCCTCGGGGCGCGGCTGGATGTCGATGCTGGCGAAATAGTCGAGGCGGGCGAGGGATTCGCGCAGGCGGTCGAGCTTGCCCTGGTGGTAGTAGCTGCCGTCTTCCCAGTACTGCAGCCGCTGCAGCAGCGATGGCCGAATGATCGTCTGTGGGGTCTGCTCGAACGTGACCGGCCCCATGTCGTAGCGCTGGCCGCTGGTCCAGGCCAGGTCGATGTCGGCGGCGTTGTCGGCGCGCGTGACCTCGACCCGGCGGCTGGCGAAGTCGGCGTCGAAGTAGCCGCGCACCGCGAGCCGGCGGCTGATGCGGACCTTGCTGGCTTCGTACAACTGGTGGTCGAACACGTCGCCGGGCCGGGGCACGAACTCGCCAAGGTCCTCGCGCAGGTAGCGGTCACGGCTGCCTTCGCCGGTGATCGCGACGTGCGAGCGGCGCACCGTGACCGGCTCGCCCGGATCGACGGTGATGGTGACGGTGGTCGCGCCCTCGCCACGGCTGCGTTCGACCTCGATCGTCGGCGAGTAGTAGCCGAACGGCTGCAGCGCCTCGCGGGTCTCGTCGTCGGCCTCGCGCACCAGGTAGGCGAGGCGGCGGCCGGACAGGTCCTTGCCCTGCGCGCCGACCAGGGTCAGCGCGGCGCGGACGTTCTGGGTCATCGGCTCGTCGAGGCCGACGATACGCACCTCGCCGACCTGCGCCGCGTGCGCCGCGAAGCTGCTGGCAAACAGGCACGACGCGATGGCGGCAATGCGGTGGGGGAAGCGCATGCGCGCAGGATAGCCGGTGGGCGTCAAGAAGCGATTAACGCGGTGTGCCCGCTTTCGACTTTTGCGTCAGCTCGAAAGGTGCTCGATCGCCGCGACGCTGCCGAGGCGGTCGCTGAGCCGCTTCAACAAGGCGAGGCGGTTGTTGCGCACCTTCTCGTCATCGGCATTGACCATCACCGCTTCGAAGAACGCATCGACCTGCGGCCGCAGCCGTGCGAGGCGGCCGAGCACGGCGACGTAGTCGCGATCGGCCAGCAGCGGATCGGTGTCGGCGATCGCGGCATCGATCGCGTCGGCCAGCTCGCGTTCGGCGGACTCGGCGAACAGGGCCGGGTCGATCGTGGTCGGCAGTTCGCCCTCGACCTTGCGCAGGATGTTGCGGCTGCGCTTGTTGGCGGCGGCGAGGGCGTCGGCCTCGGGCAGCCTGGTGAACTCGCCGATGGCCTTGATGCGCTGGTCGAAGTCATGCAGCGACCGGGCCGAAGAGCTCGCGGCTTCAGCCGCGATCGAAGCCACGCCGTGCAACACCGCCTCGAACTGCTGCGGCGTCACGCCCTGTTCGGAGTAATACCCACGCAACCGGTCGAACACGAACTCGCGCAACTCGCCGACATCGGCGACCGCTTCGGCCTTGCCGACCACTATCGTGCCGACACCGTCGCGCGCCGCCGCGAATATCGGATCAAGCGCAACATCCAGTTCCGCCTCGATCAACGTTCGCGCCAACCCCAGCGCATTGCGCCGCAGCGCAAACGGGTCCTTGTTGCCGGTCGGCTTCAGCCCGGCGGCGAAGCCACCGGCCAGCGTGTCCAGCCGCTCGGCGATCGCCAGCACCTGGCCCAGTTTCGACGGCGCGATCGCGTCGCCGCCAAAGCGCGGCATGTAGGCCTCGTCGATCGCGTTGGCGACCTCGACCGGCTCGTTCTCGACCGCCGCGTAGTAGCGCCCGGCGATGCCCTGCAACTCGGGGAACTCGCCGACCAGCCGCGATTGCAAATCCGCCTTCGACAGCTCCGCGGCGCGGCGCGCGAGTGCGGCGTCCACACCGACCTGCGCCGCGACTGCCTCGGCCAGCGCGGCCACGCGCGCAACCTTGTCGGCCACGCTGCCCAGCGCCTTCTGGTAGGTGACCGTCGCCAGCCCCTCGTTCATCGACGCCAGGCCCTGCTTCATGTCCTCGACGAAGAAGAACTTGGCATCGCTGAAGCGCGGCCGGATCACCCGCTCGTAGCCCTGCCGGACCTGCGCGACGTCCTTCGACTCGATGTTGGCGATGCCGACGAAGTGCTCGCTGAGCCGGCCGCCGGCGTCGAGCACCGGGAAGAATTTCTGGTTGGTCTCCATCGTCGCGATCAGCGCTTCCGACGGCACCGCGAGGAACTCCGGCTCGAAGCTGCAGGCCACCGCGCCCGGCCACTCGACCAGGCCGTTGACCTCTTCGAGAATGCCGGCGTCGATCCGCGCGCTGCCACCGGCGTCGCGTGCGGCCGCCTCGACCTCGGCGACGATGCGCGCACGGCGCTCGTCGGGATCGACCAATACCTTTGCACCGCGCAGCGACTCGACGTAGTCGCCCGGATTGCCAATCCACACCGGCTTGTCGTGCATGAAGCGGTGGCCGCGGCTCATGCGGTCGCTGCACACGCCAAGCAATTCTGCGTCAACCACATTCTTGCCGAGCAGCAGCACCAGCCAGTGCACCGGCCGGGCGAAGCCGTAGTCGTGGTCACCCCAGCGCATCGGCTTGGGGATCGGCATCGCCGCGATCGCCTCGGCCACCACCGCGGCCAAGAGGTCGGCGGTCTTCTCGCCGCGCTTGACCGAGCGGTGCACGAAGCGTTCGCCCTTGGCGTCGGTGGCCTTGTCCAGCGCGGTCCACTCGACCCCGGCCTTGCTCGCGAAACCCTGCAATGCACGGGTCGGCTGGCCTTCGGCATCGAGCGCGATGTTGAGGTACGGGCCGAGCACTTCGGAGCGCTGCTCGGACTGTTCGGCGGCGACGCCGGGCAGCAGCACCGCCAGCCGGCGCGGCGAATACAGCGGCTTGGCTTCGCCGCGGTCGAACGCGATGCCGCGCTTGGCCAGCCCGTCGATCACGCCATCGAAGAATGCCTGCGCCAGCTTCGGCAGCGCCTTGACCGGCAGCTCCTCGGTGCCCAGCTCGACCAGCAGCGGTTGCATGTTGTTGGTGTGGTCGGTCATCACGCGGCCTCCTGGCCGGCCGGCGTCTTCAATCCGGGGAAGCCGAGCTTCTCGCGCTGGGCGAAGTACGCCTCGGCCACCGCCTGCGAGATCCTGCGCACGCGCAGGATGTAGCGCTGGCGCTCGGTCACCGAGATCGCGCGGCGCGCGTCGAGCATGTTGAAACTGTGGCTGGCCTTCATCACCTGCTCGTAGGCCGGCAGCGGCAGGCCGAGCTCCACCAGCTTGGCGGCCTCGGCTTCGCAGGCGTCGAAGCGGTGGAACAGTTCGGCCACGTCGGCGTGCTCGAAGTTGTAGGTGCTCTGCTCGACCTCGTTCTGGTGGTAGACGTCGCGGTAGGTCACCGGGCTGCCGTCCGGACCGTGGGTCCAGACCAGGTCGAACACGTTGTCGACGCCCTGCAGGTACATGCACAGGCGCTCGAGCCCGTAGGTGATTTCGCCGAGGACGGGCTTGCATTCCATCCCGCCGGCCTGCTGGAAGTAGGTGAACTGGGTCACCTCCATGCCGTTGAGCCAGACCTCCCAGCCCAGCCCCCAGGCGCCGAGCGTCGGCGATTCCCAGTTGTCCTCGACCAGCCGCAGGTCGTGCACCAGCGGGTCGACGCCGAGTGCCTTCAAGGACTCGAAATACAGTTCGACGATGTTGTCCGGCGACGGCTTCATCGCCACCTGGTACTGGTAGTAGCGCTGCAGGCGGTTGGGGTTGTCGCCGTAGCGGCCGTCGGTCGGGCGGCGGCAGGGCTGCACGTAGGCGGCGTTCCACGGCTCCGGCCCTAGCGAACGCAGGAACGTCGCCGGGTGGAAGGTGCCGGCGCCGACCTCGATGTCGAGCGGCTGGATCAGCACGCAGCCCTGTTCGGCCCAGTAGGCGTTCAGGCGCTGGATCAGCTGCTGGAAGGTCGGGGCGGGAGCCCGGTTGGATTCGCCGGCGTGCGACATGTCTCGGGACCGTGGTGCAAAGCGGGCTAGTATACGGCGGCCGGCCATTCAGCCCCGTCCGGGCGGCCCGCCAGCGCCGGCCTGCAACCTTTTCCGAGACCCGATGAACGCTCCCTTTTTGATCCTCGAAACCGGCAAGCCGGTCGCGCCGATGCGTCGCCATGGCGACTTTGCCCACTGGATCCGCGTCGCCGCCGGGCTGTCGCGCGACGATGCGGTGGTGGTCGATGTCGAACGCGGCGAGCCGCTGCCGAGCCGCGAGGGTTTTGCCGGTGCGATCGTCACCGGGTCCGGCGCGATGGTGACCGACCGGCTCGACTGGAGCGAGGCGACCGCGGCGTGGCTGCGCGACGCCGCCCACGCCGGGCTGCCGCTGTTCGGGATCTGCTACGGCCACCAGTTGCTGGCGCATGCGCTCGGTGGCGAGGTTGGTGACAACCCGCGGGGCCGCGAGATGGGCACGCTCGAGGTCGAGTTGCTGCCGGCGGCGGCCGACGACGTCCTGTTCGAGGCGATCCCGGCACGGTTCGCGGCGCAGCTGACCCACCTGCAGTCGGTGCTGCGGATGCCCGACGGCGCGGTCGCGCTGGCGCGTTCGGCCGGTGACGACTGCCAGGCATTCCGCTGGGGCGAGAGCGCCTGGGGCGTGCAGTTCCATCCCGAATTCAGCGCCACCCACATGCGCGGCTACATCCAGGCACGCAAGGTTCCGCTGCAGCGCGAGGGCCTGGACCCGAAGGCGCTGCTCGCCGCGGTCGGCGCCGCCCCGGAGGCCCGGCGGGTGCTGCGCCGTTTCATCCACGTCGTGCGCGAACGCGCCGATGCGCGCTGAAAAGGTGACCTTGGCGCCGCGGGCTTGCTAAGTTGCGGCATTGCCGCGCGCAACCGGCGGCTTCTCCTCGAAGGTGGTGGGCAATGAACGGGATTCGCAAGGTGCCCTATGGCGCGGGTGCGGAATGGCTGCTCGGCGGCATCGCCCTGCTGCGCAAGGCGCCGCTGGCGCTCGGCCTGCTCGGGCTGATCTGGGGCGGACTGTCGGCGCTGGCCACGGCCAGCGGCCAGCTTTGGTTGAGCCTGCTGCTGGCACTCGCCGGGCCGTTGCTGTTCGGTGGCATCGTCTACGCGGCGCGCGAGGTCGACCAGGGCCGCAGCGCGACGCCGGCCCACCTCATCCAGGGCGCGCGTGACGGCAAGCTGCCGCGGTTGCTGGCGATGCTGCTGCCACAGATCGCCGCGCTGCTGCTGATGGGCCTGTTGATGGTGGTGATCGTCGGTCCCGACGAGTTGCAGCACCTCAACCAGGTGCTGCTGCAGATGCAGACCAATCCCGATCCGGCGCTGATCGAGTCGCTGCCGACCGGCCGCCTGATGCTGTGGTTGCTGGCGGTGGTCGTGGTCGGGGTGGTGACCGGTTTCTTCACCTTCGTCGCGATCCCGGAAGTGATGTTCACCGACCGCGGCGCGTTCGCCGCGATGGCGCTGAGCTTCCGCGCCTGCCTGCGCAACGTCGGCGCGCTGCTGGTGATGATCGTGCTGCTGTTGATCGCGACGTTCGCGCTGAGCCTGGCGCTGCAGTTGCTGGGCGCGTTGCTGGCGTTCGCGATCGGTGCGCAGGCGTCGATGTTCGTGGTGCAACTGCTGCTGATGGCGATGCTGCTGCCGGTGATGGCCGGCGCGGTGTACCTGGCCTGGCGGCAATTGATCGGTGATGCGCCGGTGGCTGCGTCGTCGGCGCACGGATTCGAGGCCTGAGGCCGAGAGGACTGGCCCTCGGGGAGGGCGGGGCCGCACGGATCACCGTGCGGTAATCAAGCGCGCCGGTCGACGGCCGGCGTATTCAAGGAACGATCTCCTGGGGAGGAATGCAATGACGACACGAGCAATGCGCGCAATGGCCGGCTTCGACTGGCTCAAGAACGGGATCAATTTGGGGCGAAACAATCCGAAGGCGGTGTTTGGCGGCGCCGCGCTGCTGATGGTGTGCGTGATCGCGGTAGTGATGGTGGCCGCGTTGCTGGCGGGCGTGCTGGTCGCGGCGCTCGGTAACGGTATTGCCGCCGTTGTGTTGTCTTCGTTGGTGATCATCCTGCCGGTGTTCGCGGTGATGGGAATGCTGATGGTCGGCTACCTGCGGCTGGTTGCGGCGGTCGAGAGTGGTCAGCCGGCCGCGGCGTTCGACGTGTTTGGTGGCTTTTCCGACATGGCTACGTCGATGCGGGCGATCGGGTTCGTGGTGCTGTTGTCGATCTTGCAGAACTTGCTGGTGATCGGCTTGCTGGCATTGTTCGCCGGGGGCGTGATCGAGTGGTACATGCAGGCGATCCAGGCTTCGGCCGACGGCACCACGCCGACGACGATGCTGGCCAGCATGCCTGAGGGGCTGGGCATCGCGTACCTGATCATGGGCGTGCTGGGGCTGGTGTTCTTTGGTATTCAGGCGGTTGGCCTGTGCCAGATCGTGTTGCGCGGGCGCGGCGTGTTCGGCGCCTTCGGTGATGGTTTCGCCGGGGCGTTCAAGAACCTTCTGCCGCTGCTGGTGCTGTTTGTAGCCTATGTGGTGGCGGTAGTCGTGGTCGCCGTAGCTGCGATATTGCTGGTGCTGCTGGTCGGTCTGCTGGCCAAGCTGGTCGGCGCATGGTTCGGCATTGTGCTTGGCGGAATCCTGTATCTGGCATTTCTGCTTGCGTGCTGCGTGGTCGCTTTCGGGGTGATGTACCACCTGTGGGGCGATGTCTGCGGCGGCAGCGATGTGGTGGCTGCACCGGGCGATGCGCTGACGGTTTGACGGCCAACGTGCGCGGGTCGGCATGCCGCCCGCGCACGTTCTCAGAACAGGGCCTGGTCCAGCGCGTCGCGCATGACCGAGGATGCCTGGCCCGCCAGCCAGGCGACCAGGCCGAGGCCGGCCAAACCCAGCAATGCAAGCCATGTCCAAGCCCACGCCGGCAGGCCCGATGGCGCGTCCCCCGTCGATACCACCCGGGTGCGGCTGACGCGATCATGCAGGGCCAGGTGGTCCGGTCCCGCGGTCGCCATCAGGTGGCCGATGTTGAGCGTTGCCCATGACAGCGCGCCGGCCAGGTACCGCGATACCGCGCGGCCGATGCCAGGACGCCTGTCGTCGCGGTCGGCGACGCGCAGGCCGAGCAGTCGCTTGCCGGGGCTGGCGTGCCACGGCGAGCATTCGAAGGCGACGTGGTAGAGCATTCCGGTCAAGGCGAACGCGAGCAGCGCCGGCCATGCCATCGCCCAGGTGGCGGAGCGAATCGCGGCAAACGCCTGGTGCGGGCCCGGGTCGTGCAGCAGCGTGATTGCCAGTTGCGGCAGCGAAGTGCCGGCGAGGATGGCCTCGCCCATCGTCCGTCCGATGTATTGCAGCAGCCTCCGGACTTGTCCGATCCACGCCTGCCCGGGCGTCAGGATCCACGGCCATGCCAGCCATCCCGCAAGCGCCGCGACCAGCACCGCGTCGAGCGACCAGGCGACGCTGCGTTGCCAGAAACCGGCCGGATATCCGGGGGCCGGTTGCGCCAACGGCGACGCCCCCGCGCTCAATCCCGCGGCGTCCCCGCCTCGGCCGGCGCCAGCCAGCGCGCGGCGAGGATGCCGACCTCGTAGAGCAGGCACATCGGGATCGCCAGCATCAGCTGCGAGACCACGTCGGGCGGCGTGATCACCGCGGCGACGATGAAGATGCCGACCACCGCGTAACCGCGCGACTCGCGCAACTGCGCCGGCGTGACCCAGCCGAGCAGGGTCGCGATCACCAGTGCCACGGGCAGTTCGAAGCTGGCCCCGAACGCCAGGAAGATCACCAGCACGAAGTCGAGGTAGGCGCTGATGTCGGTCATCATCGCCACGCCCTCCGGCGCGATCCGGGTCAGGAAGCCGAACACCGCCGGCAGCACCAGGAAATAGGCGAACGCGCAGCCGGCGTAGAACAGTCCCACCGCCGAAGCCAGCAGCGGTACCGCGAGTCGCTTCTCACGCTGGTACAGGCCGGGCGCGACGAACGCCCATGCCTGGTAGAGCAGCCACGGCGTGGTCACCATCAACGCGGTGAAGAACGCCAGCTTGACCGGCGCGAAGAACGGGCTGGCGACCTCGACCGCGATCAACTGGCCGCCGGCCGGCAACTTGGCCAGCAGCGGCGCGGCGAGCCAGGCGTAGAGGTCGTTGCCGAACGGCAGCAGCACCAGTGTCACCAGCACCAGGCCGGCGACCGCGCGCAGCAGCCGCGAGCGCAGTTCGACCAGGTGGTCGATCAGGCGCGGCGTGCCTTCCCCTGGGTCCGTGCCGTGGTCAGGATCGGTCATGGTGGCGGGAGTCCGGGGGCGTGCGGGGTTCGTCGGGCCCGGGCTGGCCGGCGTCGATGCCGGATTCAACGTCCCGGCGCATCGCCTCGCCGCTCTCGCGCAACTGCTCGCGGGCGTTGCGCAGCTCGTCCTGGGTCGCGCGCAGGTTGCGCCGCAGTTCCTCGTCGGCCAGTTCGTTCTCCAGCTCGCTCTTCACCGAGTACCACTGCGCACGCGCGCGCCGCACCCACAGGCCGGCGAAGCGCGCGGCCTTGGGCAGGCGCTCGGGACCGAGCACCAGCAGGGCCACGACCGCGACCAGGAAAAGCTCGGAAAAACCGATGTCGAACATGGCGGGAACGTACCGGTCAGCTCACGGGCCGGTCAGCGGCGTCCGGCCGGCATCACTTGCGGTCGCCCGGGGTCACCGTCGGCTTGTGCGGCGCGGAGGGGTCGGCGCCGGCATCGGTACGGCTGCCATCGACGGCATCGTCGGCGCGCCGGTCGGCCAGCCGTTCGGCCGGCTTGTCATCGTCGTGGACGCCCTGCTTGAAGCCCTTGACCGCCTCGCCGAGATCCTTGCCCACGTTTTTCAGGCGCTTGGTGCCGAACACCAGCACCACGATCACCAGCACGATCAGCCAGTGCCAGATGCTTAAACTGCCCATCGGTTTGCTCGCCGGAAAGTCGGGTGACGAGGATACCGCAAGCCCCGTCAGGGCGTCGGCGGCAGCGGTTCGGTCTGCACTGCCGGCGGGTTCGACGAATACGGGCTGTCGACCGGCTCGAACGGCTGCGGCTGCGGCGCCTGCACCGGTGCGGTTGGCTGAGCCTGCGGGTACGGCGGCTGGACGGCCGGAGTGGACGCGGCCGGTGCAGCGGTCCGGGTCGACGGCGCGGCGGTGTCATCGGAGCGTGCGACGCGGGCGGCGGCGCTGGCTTCCTCCAACTGGTCACGGAAGCCCACCACCGCGTCCGACGGACGCTGTCCGGCGCGGTTCTCGAAGATCATCCGGGGGGTGGTGCCCTGGCCGTACACCGCCTGGTTGGCCGCGTCGTCGATGCTCAGCACCGCGCCGTCGAGGGCGACCCCGGCGAACAGCCCGCGCGCGCGCGACCACGACCAGATCTCGGCCTTGAGCCGGCCGTCGGTGGCCATGCCCGTGCTGCGTCCGATCGGCCCGGCGGCGATGCTGGCATCGGCACCGAGGGTGATCTTGCCGTTGACGATCGACTCCAGCCCGCGCTGGCTGGTGAACACCAGCACCACGTCGGACGACTGCACGCCGGCCTGGAAACCGATGCTGCCGCCGGTCAGCTTGACGAACGCCGGGTTCGACCAGGTCCCGTCGGGGTTCTTGACCGAGACCAGCCCGTGACCGCGGCGGCCACCGATCACCAGCCCGATCTTGAGCGTGTCGGGCACGACCACGATCGCCTTGGCCTCGTCGAACAGGATGTCGGGGATGGCGGACTCGGGGATCGCCTGGATTTCGTTGAGCACCCGCAGGGCATTGCGGGCGCGTTCGTCCTCGGCGGTGCCGGCGATGGCGGGGATGGCCAGGCCGGTGGCGAGCAGCAGGACGGCGAGGCGCGGCAGGATCGACATGGCGAACTCCGGGAAGGCGTGGCAATCAGTGTGGCAGGCAGTGCGGCGGATGCAACGCGGGACCGCCAGCATCCGACCGTGCATCGGCCACGGGGTTCCCACGCTAGTGCCACCGCGATGAATCGCGGGCGAACATCGCGCGCCGGCGCGACCGTGCCAGCCCCAGCTGTCATCCTATGCGGATGAGTGATTCCCCGATCCCAGCCTCAGGCGCCTCCGGGCAGGACACCGCCACTACCGCCGTGGTGCTGGTCAACCTCGGCACCCCGTCCGCGCCGACCGCCGCCGCGGTGCGCCGCTACCTCGCCGAGTTCCTGTCCGACCGCCGGGTCGTCTCGCTGTCGCCGTGGCTGTGGCAGCCGCTGCTGCGCGGGGTGATCCTGCCGCTGCGCGCGCCGCCGGTGGCGCGCAAATACGCCAGTGTCTGGCTGGACGACGGCTCGCCGCTGGCGGCTTACACCCGGCGCCTGGCCGTGGCTGTCCAGCGCGAACTGCCGGGCGTGCGCGTGGTCGATGCGATGCGCTACGGCGAGCCGGCGCTGCCCGCCACCCTGCAGCGGTTGCAGGCCGAGGGCGTGCGCCGGGTGCTGGTGCTGCCGCTCTATCCCCAGTACTCGACCACCACCACCGCCGCGGTTGGTGACGTGGTCGCGCGTGCCGACGGGTTGCAGACGCGGTTGGTCGAGGACTACCACCTCGAACCGGACTGGATCGCCGCGGTCGCGCAGTCGATCCGCGAGCATCGCGAGGTGCACGGCGCGGGCGAACACCTGCTGTTCTCGTTCCACGGTTTGCCACAGCGCGTGGCCGACGCCGGCGACCCGTACCCGCTGCAATGCGAGGCCGGCGCGCATGCGATCGCCGCCGCGCTTGGGCTGGAGCCGTCGCAGTGGGGCTTGGCCTACCAGTCGCGCTTCGGTCGCGAGCGCTGGCTCGAGCCGGCCACCGCCACCGCTTTGGTCGAGTTGGCCGAACAGGGCGTGCGCACGGTCGACGTGGTCGCCCCCGGCTTCGCGGTCGACTGCCTGGAGACGCTGGAGGAAGTCGCGATGATGCTGGCCGAGGACTTCGCCGCGCGTGGCGGCAGCCTGCGCTACATCCCGTGCCTCAACGACAGCCCGGCGCATGCGCGGGTGCTGGCGACGATCGCGCGGCGCGAGCTGGATGGCTGGCAATGAGCGCCCGCGCATGAGTTCCATGCCGATGCAGGAGTTCGCGCTCGATACCGATTTCGGGCGCCTGGCCGGCCTGCGCGGCGGCACCGTCGGTGCGCCGAAAGTGCTTGCACTGCACGGCTGGCTCGACAACGCCGCCAGCTTCGTGCCGCTGTCCCGGCGGCTGGATGGAATCGAACTGGTCGCGCTCGACCTGCCAGGCCACGGCGCCAGCGCCCACCTGCCGCTGGCGGCGGGCTACACCGTGGTGAACATGGCGCGCGCGGTATTCGCCGCCGCCGATGCGCTGGGCTGGGATCGCTTCCGGCTTCTTGGTCATTCGCTTGGTGCCGGCGTCGCCAGCCTGATGACGGCGGCCGCGCCGCAACGGATCGAGCGCCTGCTGGCGATCGAGGCGCTCGGTGCACTGGCCGAGGACGAGGCGCGGACCGCGGTGCGCCTGCGCGAGGCGTTTTGCGAAACGCGTTCGGCGCGCCGGCCGCTGCGGTTGTTTTCCGATGCCAACAGCGCGGTGCGCGCGCGTGTCCAGGCGGGCGGGATCCGCGAGGAGGCCGCGCGCCTGCTGGTCGAGCGCGGGATCATCAAAGTCGGCGACGACGGATTCACCTGGCGCAGCGACCCGCGCCTGACCCGCGACACCGCGGTGCGCCTGAGCGAGGCGCAGGTGCGCGACCTGCTCGCGGCGATCGAGTGCCCGGTCCGGGTGGTCTATGCCGAACCGGCCCAGCGCTACTTCCCGGAAGCACTGCGGCGCGCGCGCTTCGATTGCCTCAAAAATGGCGAGCTGGTCGTGCTCGACGGCGGCCACCACCTGCACATGGAACAGCCGGACGCGGTGGCCGCGGCGATCGGCGACTTCCTGCGCGCGGACTAGCCCGGTTTACCGGCGTTGGCGTCGTCGCCAACATCCAGCAGGGCGCGCAGACCCGCCTTGAGGCGCCGCCCCTCGGTGCGGAAATAGTCGCGCTCGCCACGCCATCGCGGGCAGCGCGATTCGACTTCGCGCCAGAACACGCGCGAATGGTCCGGGCGGATCAGGTGGCACAGCTCGTGCACCAGCACGTACTCGAACGCAGAGGGCCGCGCCAGCACCAGTGACAGGTCGAGCGCGATGCTGCCGTCGGGCGCCAGCGAGCCCCATTGAGAACTCATCTGCTTGAACCGGAACCGCCGCGGCGGCCGTGGCAATCCGGCCAGGTAGCGCGGCAACCAGCGACCGACATCGGCGCGCGCCTCGGCCTCGTAGAAGTCGCGCAGGGCGCGGGCGATTGCCGCGCTGCCGGCGCGCGCGGATACGGTGAAGACGAGGCCTGCTCTGCGGCTTTCGTGGTTGTTGCCGTTGCCGTTGCTATCGCTGCTGCTGCCGTCGTTGTCCCGACCGCCGTCAACGACGGCCGGCGCTTCGTGCTGCACCATGCACAAACGCCCGGTCTGCCAGCGCAGCGGCACTTCGGCGCCACGCAGCGGCAGGCGGTCGGAGTGGAAAGGTTGCAGCCGCGGCATAGCGTCGAGCGCATGGCGCTGGATCTGCGCCGCCAGCCAGTCGCGATGCTCGATCGCGAACCGCTCCCCGGCGATCCGGCTTGCCCGCGTCGGCAAGGTCAGTCGCGCACCGCGTTCGTCGACCGACAGCTTGATCCGTCGCGCGCGCGGATCGCGCACGCGCAGCACCTCGATCGCCTGCCCATCCGCCAGCACCAGCTCGAACGCATCGCGCTCGATCGTGCGGGGTTTTGGCGCCAGCAGGCGGAACGGATTGGGCATGTGGAGATAGTGGCCGATCGGCGCCGGCCTGTCCCGAGTCCACCGCGGCCTGGACTGTTGTAGGAGCGGCTTTAGCCGCGATCCGAAGTCGGTTCGGGCAGACGATTCCAGATCGCGGCCAAAGCCGCTCCTACGGCCGCCAAGCTCGTCCGGAGGGCAGCGTGGGGCCCTGCCTGCGGTCAGTCCGCCTTGCTCAGTTTCAGCGCCGACTCCAGCACCGCGAACAGCCGCTTGACCTCCGCGCTCATCAGCACGAAGCGCGCATCCATCTCGGCGCGGGCGTCGTCGGCGTTGTTGTTGTCGAGCTGGTCGACCGCGCCGTCGAGCAGCTTGAACTTGCGCACCACCAGGTCCTCGCCGAGCACGAAGCTGACGTGGTCGTCGAGGCTCAGCGCCAGTCGCGTGACCTGCTTTCCGGTCTCCAGGTGGCGGGCGATCTCGTCGCTGTGCAGGTCCATGCGCTGGACCTTGACCACCGCGCCCTGGTCGACCGGGTCGCGCAGTTCGCACTCGTCGCCGATGCTGAGGCCGTCCGGCAGCGGCTCGCCGGCGACCCAGCCGGTGAGGATCGAGCGCGGCGGGACCTCGGCGTTCAGCGGCAGCGCCGGGAAGCTGCCGAGCGCGCGGCGGATCTCGCTGCAGACGTTCTCGGCCGACTTGCGGCTGGAGCTGTCGATCACCGCTATGCCGTGCTCCAGGTCGAGCAGCGCATCGGTGCGGCTGGGCTTGATGAAGGCGCGCGGCAGCAGGTCGGTGATCAACTCGTCCTTGATCCGCTTGCGGGTGCGGCCGCCGGGCTTGCGGCCTTCCTTCTGCTCGATCTCCTCCAGCTTGCGCGCCAGCATGTCGTTGACCACCGCGCCGGGCAGCAGCCGGTCCTCGCCGCCGACGGTCAGCCAGATCGCATCGCCCTGGCGCGCGGCCAGCAGCTCGCTGTCGCGGCCGAACGGCGATACGAAGCCGCGCGAGGACAGCTCCAGCGGACCAACCGGCTTGAGTTGGCAATCTTCGAGCCCGGTGTCGAGGTCGTCGAGCTTGGTGCTGGCGGGGAAGCGGAAGAACGTCAGGTTGCGGAAGAACATGCGGGATCCATTGGGAAGTGCGTCGCCGGCGCCGCGCAAACGGGTTGCGCGGTCGCGACGCGGGGAAGGGGATCAGCCGGCAGTCGAGCCGGGTGTCGGGATGGATGACAGGCTGGAGGTCAGGCCAAGGAAGTCGAACAGTTTCGGATCGCTCAGCTGCGATGGCCGGATGTCGCCGAGTGCACGCGCGATGGTCTCGATCCGCCCCGGCGTCTCGCGTTCCCAGTCGGCCATCATCCGCTGCACCTGCTTGCGCTGCAGGTTCTCCTGCGAACCGCACAGGTTGCACGGAATGATCGGGAAGTCCTTCAGCCGAGCGTAGCGGGCGATGTCGGTCTCGGCGACGTAGGCCAGCGGGCGGATCACCACGTTTTTGCCGTCGTCCGACAGCAGCTTGGGCGGCATGCCCGAAACCTTGGCGTGGAAAAACAGGTTGAGGAAGAACGTCGCGACGAGGTCGTCGCGATGGTGGCCGAGCGCGATTTTGGTACAGCCGTGTTCGGCGGCGAAGTTGTACAGCGCACCGCGCCGCAGCCGCGAGCACAGCGAGCACATCGTCTTGCCCTCGGGCACGACCCGGGTCACTACCGAATAGGTGTCCTGTTCGAGGATGCGGTAATCGACGCCGATCGATTCCAGGTACCCGGGCAGCACGTGTCCGGGGAAATCGGGCTGCTTCTGGTCGAGGTTGACCGCAGTGATCGAGAACGACACCGGTGCCTTTTTCTGCAACTGCAGCAGCACGTCGAGCATCGTGTAGCTGTCCTTGCCGCCGGACAGGCAGACCATGACCCGGTCGCCGTCCTCGATCATGCCGAAATCGGCGATCGCCTGGCCGACCTGGTGGCGCAGGCGCTTGCCGAGGCGGTCAAGTTCGCCGGCGCGCGGCAGCGGCTCGGCCAGCGGCAGGATGTCGGCGGCGGGCGCCTGGTTCAGCAGGGGCAGGGCGGTGTTCATCAGGCCGTCGATTCTACCGGCCCGCCGTCGCACCGGCCGAGTCGACGGTCGCGACGCGCGACCGCGCCGCCGCGCTAAGCTGGACGCCATGAGCGAGACCGACGACCCCGCCGCCATCAACCGCCGCCTGGAAGAGTTGCGGCTGGAACACCGCGACCTGGACGCCGCGATCGCCCGCCTGTCGGCCCTCGGCAACCTCGAAGTCCACGACGACCTGACCCTCAAGCGGCTGAAGAAGCGCAAGCTGTGGCTGAAGGACTGCATCGCAAGGCTGCAGAGCGACCTGATCCCCGATGAGCCCGCCTGAGGTTGGCGTATCGCCTGCCAGTCGCCCGGCGGGACCTTGGGCAAGGTCTTCTTTGTCGGGGCATTTGTAGGAGCGGCTTCAGCCGCGATCGGAGGCCGGCACGGGCGAACGGTTCCAGATCGCGGCTGAAGCCGCTCCTACAAGAGCATGCAGGCGCGCGGTTTGTCAGGCGGCCCGCCGATACCCGCCG
Source organism: Lysobacter sp. F6437 (assembly GCF_052547215.1). Classification (NCBI taxonomy): domain Bacteria; kingdom Pseudomonadati; phylum Pseudomonadota; class Gammaproteobacteria; order Lysobacterales; family Lysobacteraceae; genus Lysobacter; species Lysobacter sp. F6437. The sequence goes on along the minus strand of NZ_JBQWRB010000002.1, from coordinate 118,416 downwards.
CGCACGCCGTCCTTGCTCAACACCCACTGCCACAGCTGCAGCTCGCGCGCCCGGAACGCCCCCGCGCACGACAGCAGGTAGTAGCGCCACTTGCGGTGGAAGGTCTCGCCCAGCGCTTCGGCGAAGCGCGGCCACGCGGCCTCGAAGTTGGCATGCCAGGCCATCAGCGTGTGGTCGTAGTCGGCGCCGAAGTTGTGCAGGTCCTCGGCCACGAACAACCCGTCGATCGCGTCGCCGACCTGGCCCACCGACGGCAGGTCGCCGTTGGGGAAGATGTGCTTGTCGATCCAGCGGTCGGGCACCGAGTCGCGGCGGTTCTTGCCGATCGTGTGCAGCAGGAACAGCCCGTCGTCGGCCAGGCAGCGTTCGGCGACCTCCATGTAGGCGCGGTGGTTCTTGCGGCCGACGTGCTCGAACATGCCGACGCTGACGATGCGTTCGACCGGACCCCCCAGCGACGCCGCGTCGAGCTCGCGGTAGTCCTGCAGGCGGAACTCCAGCGGCAATCCCGCGTAACGCCCGCGCGCCCACGCCGCCTGCTCCTTCGACACCGTGACCCCGATGCACTGCACGCCGTAATGCTCGGCGGCAAAACCCATCAGGCTGCCCCAGCCGCAGCCGATGTCGAGCACCCGCATGCCCGGCCGCAGCTCGAGCTTGCGGCAGATCAGGTCGAGCTTGGCCTCCTGCGCCGCGGCGAGGGTGTCGGCATCGCGCCAGTAGCCGCAGGAGTACGCCATCAGCGGGTCGAGCATCGCCTCGTAGAAGTCGTTGCCGAGGTCGTAGTGGGCCTTGCCGACCTGCCAGGCGCGGGTCCGGCTCTGGCGGTTGAACACGCGCACCTGCAGCGCATGCCAGGCGAGCCGTGCCGGCTGCACCTCGCGGTCGAGGTGGGCGCGTAGCAGGTGGTCGAAGAAGCTGTCGAGCTGTTCGCAGTCCCACGCGCCGGCCATGTAGGCCTCGCCAAGACCCAGGTTGCCCTCGGCCAGCGCGCGCTCCAGTGCCGCGGGGTCGTGCAGTTGCATGTCCCACGGCCGCTCGCCGTTGATGCGGATGTCGGCGCGGCCGAGCAGGCCGGCGACGAGCTGCTGCGGTGCGGTCTCGAGTCGGGGTGCGCCTTGGCGGGGTGCGGCGGCCGCCACCTCGTCCGGGGTGTCGCTCAGCTCATCGACGATGGGCGATGGAGGTGCCATTGCGTGGTCCTCGGCTGGGTCGCGGCCGGCGTGGACGTGCAGTTGCCTCGAAGCTTGGCCGATCCGCGACGACTTCGGTCACGGGCAATGGTAGCGCCGCCGGGCCTGCCCCGCAGCCGCCGACGGAGAAGGGCGGCCTGCGGGATCAGTCCGCAGGCATTTCCTGCGCCTCCGGCTTCACCGCCTCCGGGCTGACCTTCTCGATGCTGTGGCGCAACTCGCGGCCGAGGATGAACTTGGCGTCGCGGGCCCAGGCTTCCAGTTGCTGGTCGAACACCAGCTTGCCGTTGGCGTCGACCCAGACCAGCTTGAGTTCGCGCAGTTTCTGGATGAAGCCGCGGAACAGGGTCTTGTCGAAGAACTCCGGCGCGGCCGGCGCGTACAGCAGGCTGAGGCGCTGGGCGGCGAGCTGGCACAGGCTTTCCAGTTCACCGGCCGACAGCGTGCCGACGCCGTTCTTCACCAGTACCGAGATCGCGATGTAATAGCGCTCGAACGCCTGCTGCAGCGAATGCCCGATCGCGCGCAGGCGGAACACCTCATCGGACTGCCCGGCGTTGCGCGCGAGGATGCCGCCATCCTCGTCGCTGACCTGCTCCAGCAGGCCCTCGCGGATGAACACATCGATGGTGCGCGCCAGCCGCTCGACGAACTCGTCCTCGCTCCACGGCAGGAACAGCTCGACCTGCAGGAACGGATACACGCTTCGTCCCAGCCGCAGGACGCTTTCCTGCGCCATCCGCCGGTTGTGCTGGAAGCAGCAGGCGATCCACGAGGCCGCGGTGAACAGGTGCAGCGCGTTGTTGCGGAAGTAGCTCAGCAGCACCGCGTTGTCGCCACGCACGTGCAGCACGTCGCCGAGTGGATGCACGGTGCGGGTCAGCATGCCGATCTCCTCGCCGTGGGCGACGATGTCGGCCGGCGCGTGCGGGGTCACGGTGACGCGGTCGGAGAACGGCAGTTCGTCGAGCAGGGTCTTGCTGAGCGCGAGCTGGGCCAGCAGGTCGCCTTCGCCCATCGCGTGCTTGGGCGTGGACAGCAGCGCCAGGGCCAGCAGGTTGATCGGGTTGACGTCCGCGGCGCGGTTGACGTTGACCTGGATCTTCTGCGCCAGCGCATCGACCGTGGTCGACAGCCACGCCGGTTTATCGTCGTCGGGCAATGCTTCGCCCTGCCAGCCGGGCGCGTGCTCGCCGAGCATGTCGTTGAGCCGGATCGGCTCGCCGAAATTGACCACCACCTGGCCGTAGTTGCTGCGCAGCACCTTGGGGATGCCGGTGACCAGTTGCCAGATCGATTCCTTCTCCTTCGGCTTGCCGGTCAGCTCGTCGAGATAGCTGTTGCCCTCCATCAGCTTCTCGTAGCCGATGTAGATCGGCTGGAACAGGACCGGCCGGGTCGGCTGGCGCAGGTAGGCGCGTACGGTCATCGCCAGGGTGCCGCCCTTGGGCGGCAGCAGCCGGCCGGTGCGCGAGCGCCCGCCCTCGATGAAGTACTCGATCGAGTAGCCGCCCGAGACCAGTTGCGCCATGTACTCGCGGAACACCGCCGAGTACAGCGCATTGCCGCGGAAGCTGCGCCGCGCGAAGAACGCACCGCCCTTGCGCAGCAGGGTGCCGATCACCGGCAGGTTGAGGTTGATGCCGGCGAAGATGTGCGGCGGCACGATGCCCTTGGTGTAGAGCAGGTAGCTCAGCAGCAGGTAGTCCATGTGGCTGCGGTGGCAGGGCACGTAGATGACCTCGTGGCCCGGCGCGGCCTGCTTGAGCGTGTCGAGGTGGTGGACCAGCACGCCACGGTAGATCCGGTTCCAGACGAAGGTCAGCAGGAAGCTGGCCGAGCGCACCACCGGGTGCGAGTAGTCGGCGGCGATCTCGTAGGCGTAGGCGTGGGCCTTCTTCCAGGCATCGGTGTACTGGCCGTTGTCGCGCCGTGCCTGCGCGGTGATCGCCTCCTTGACCGGCTCGGTCGCGAGCACGCGGTCGACCAGCAGGCGCCGGGTCGACAGGTCGGGGCCGATCACCGCCGCGCGGATCAGCCGGAAGTGGGTGCGCAGCACGCGCGAGAGCTTGCGCACGGTGCGTTCCGGCGGCAGGCCTTCGTCGATGGTCTCGCGCAGGCCGACCGCCGGGGCGAAGCGGACCGTGGTGTGGCGGCCGTTGAGCAGGATCGCCAGCAGCCGGCGGAAGCGGCCGACCAGCGCCCAGTTCTCCGAGAACAGCACCGAGAACCAGCCGCTGGTCTTGTCCGGCGCGCGGCCGACGAAGATCGACACCGGCACCAACTGCACGTCCAGCGACGGGTCCTCGCGATGGGCGTCGAGCAGCCGCGCCAGCGATTCGGAATGGGTCTTGCTGGGTGGTGCCGCCGGGTTGAGGGTCGGCAATGGCGGCAGCGCGCTGACGTTGCGCCGGGACAGGGCGACGTAGGCACGCTTGCGCCCGAGCGGGTCGCCCGGCAGCGGTTGCAGTGGCGAGGGCAGGCCGGTCTCGCGGCAGGCGCGCTCCAGGATCAGCGCGTTGGACAGGCCGTAGTCCTCGAGCACGTAACAGACCGGGCGGTCGGCGAACCCGTGGGCGTGGTCGGCCGGGGTTTTCGGCTCGATGGTCAATGAGACCCAGGGCGCCATCAGCTTGCCGAGCAGGCGGGCCCACCAGGGCCGGCGCGCCGTGGACCGCTGGCGGCGCCCGATCGGCTCGCGCGATGGCGAATGCGATGCGGGGTGCGGGGGTGGAGTGCGGCCCGGTTCGATCGGCAACTCGGCCTGTCGCGGCGCATCACCGAGGGTGGCGCCCGGTTCGAACGGCGGGATGGCGTGGGCGTCATCGGTGTCCGCGTTGTCCGGCGCATCGGCGGCCGGCGGCTGCATCGCATCGGCCAGCGTCATCCCGGCCGGATCCGCGGGAGCGCTCGGGTCCAGGGGAGCAGCCGGGTCGGCCGGAGCCGTGGCGGCGTCGGCTTCGCGGGATCCGGACGGATCGGTCCCGGGCTTCCCGGGGAATGGCAGGGGTGTCTGGTTGGGCATCGGTCGCATTATGCCGGTTCGCCCGCGGACGCCATGGCGACCCGTCGGGACGGCGGATCAGCGCGCGGTCAGTTCCGGCAGCGGCTCTTCGGACTCCGGCGGGGCCGGATCTCCGGTTTGCGGCGCCGGGCCGGCCGCCGCCTCGGCGTGGCGCAGCAGGTCGGTCAGGTACCAGCGGCCATCGCGCCGCTCGACCAGCACCTCGGCCGTCACGGGGTGGCCGCCCAGGGTGTAGTCCAGTGACAGCCGGGCGTGGTCGCCGGTCTGCTCGACCAGCGCCACGCGGGCGCCGGACAGGGTCTGGTCGAGGTCCAGGCCATAACCGCCCAGGACCTTCTTGAAGCGGCCGAGGAACGGGCCCAGCCGGCCGAGGCTGCGATCCATCCCGGTCGCATGGAACTTCTCGACGCCGCCGGCCAGCCCGGTCAGGCGCGCCGCCGCGATCAGCCGCGGCAGCGCCGTCCGGGCCAGCGCGGGATCGCCCAGCGGCGCCTGCCGGCCCCACTGGCTCAACGCCCCGATCAGCTGGGTGTAGTGCTCGCGCTCGGGCTCGCTGTATTCCTTTGCTCCGCTGACGTACTGCACCGCGAACAGCCCGAGCGTCGCCGCGGCGCTGCGCAGCTCGCGGTCGGCGCCCGCGAACTGGCGGTTGTAGGCCGCCAGCAGCGCCTTCTCGGATCCGGGCGCGGCCAGCACGGTGATGAACGCCGGCAAGCGGTCGTCCAGCGGCAGCTCGGTCAGCGGCCAGATCGTGCGGCCTTCGGTCCAGGCCGTCGACATCCGCGCGTGCAACGCCGGCGGCAATGCGTGGCGGGCGTAGGCGGAAAGGTCGTTGCGGTGCAGGTCGTCGATCAGCTGCTGCAGTGCCTGCGCAGGCCTGGTCGCGACCGGTTCCGGCGTCGGCGCCGGGCTCCGTTCGCACCCGCCCACCAGCACCACGGCGGCGATGACCACGGCAAGCGCGGCAACCGGCAGCAGCGCAACGATGACGCGTCGAATCAAGGACATGCAATGCGGCTCCCCAGTCGCAGAGGGCATCTTGGCGGCGTGCGGCGTGGGGTACAAGCCAAGCCGGTCGCGGATCGGCGCGGCCGGAAAGGCGCGACGGGTTCAGATTCATGAAGTCGATATGTGACCGCGAACGGCTGTTTATGTAGGTGATCGTCAGATGAAAACCGGCATCACGCTCCTGAAGGCCGAAATGTCAAAAGGCCCAAACAAACAGTGACAACCGTCACTTACGCCCATGACTAGTCGGCTAGGTACGGTTGGCACGCTCCCTGCTTAGACGTACCCGTCCGGCACTCGCCGGTTTCCCGAAGAATCGCGCCGACGCGCTGGAGCCAACATGAACATGCTGAAGACTTCCCTGCTTGCCACCGCCCTGATCGCCGCGGGCATTTCGTCCGCCAATGCCGCCACGAAGACTGCCAACTTCGGCGTGCAACTGGTGGTCCAGAACTCCTGCACCATCACCGCCGGTGAAGGTGTCGCGGACATGGACTTCGGCAGCGTGACCGGCAACATCGCCGCCAACATCGACTCCAGCACCGACCTGACGGTCAACTGCAACGAAGGCGCTGAATACAGCATCGCGTTGAACGACGGCGCCAACGACAGCGCCAACCAGCGCCGCATGACCAATGGCACCCAGTTCGTCAACTACAACCTGTTTTCGGATGAGACCCGTACCGCGGCCTGGGGCAACGGTACCGAGGTAAGCCGCGTCGGCACCAACGCCGACGAGACCATCACCGTCTACGGCCGCGTGCCCGCCGGGCAGTCGGTCGGCGCCGGCACCTACAACGACACCGTCACGGCCACCATCGAGTTCTGATAATGCTGCGCGCGATCGCCATCGCCGCCGTCCTGTCGCTGCTTCCGGCTGGCCACGCCCCTGCGCGTGGCCAGTTGCAGGCGCGGCCGACACTGGTGGAGCTGCAGCCAGGCAACCAGGCCGGGCGGCTGGTGCTGGCCAACACCGGCGATGCGCCGGTGGCGGCGCAGGTGCGGGTGTATGCGTGGTCGCAGGCCGGCGGAGAGGACCGCCTGGCCGACACCGACACGATCGCGATCAGCCCGGCCATCGTGAAGATCCCGGCCGGCGGCGAGCAGGTGGTCCGCGTGGTGCGCCTCGGCGACACCCCGCAGGGCGCCGACGAGACCTATCGGCTGGTGGTCGACGAGTTGCCCTCGCCGGACGCCGCGACCGACACCGCCATCGAGTTGCGCCTGCGCTACCTGGTGCCGCTGTTCGTGCGTGCCGCCGGCGCGGTCGAGCCGGAGTTGAGCTGCCACCTGGCCGGCACAGCGCTGGACTGCCGCAACGACGGCGGCCAGCCTGCGAGGCTGGGTGCCACCCGGATACTGGGCGACAACGGTCGCGCCATCGTCCTTACCGAAGGGCTGTTCGGCTACCTGCTCCCGGGCAGCGGCCGCGCCTGGCAACTGGAGACGGACGGCCTCGCGGGGCTGGGCGACGCACTCCAGCTGGAGACGCAGGTCAATGGCCAAGCCGCCAGTGTGCCCGTACCGCGCAAGCCGTAACCGCCTGGCCCGGGGCATCGCGCTGGTACTGCTGGCCTTGCCGCTGCATGCGGTGGCGGCCACTGCGGCCGGCGCGGGTCCGGCTGGCGAAAGCGCGAACCCCGGCTTCCATACCCTCGACGACCTCGACCTTCCCGCGTTTGGCGGCGTTTCCTTCCAGGCCGGTTCCGACACCGCCGCGCCCGCCGACCAGCGTCTGTACCTGGACGTCTACTTCGGCGAGCGCGCCACGGGCCAGCTCGTCGAGTTCCGTCTGCGCGACGGCGTCCTGCATGCCACCCCGCAGGCGCTCAAGGAGATCGGCGTGCTGGCCGATCCGGCGCTTGCCGGCGACGACGGCCTGTTGCCACTGGAGGCATTGCCCGGGCTGGTCTACGACTACCAGCAGGCATCGCAACGCCTGGTGCTGGACGTGCCGACCAACCTGCGCCCGTTGCAGGAACTGGGCTACCAGCGCCCGCAGGCGGTAACGGCCACGCGCGACACCGGACTGCTGCTCAACTACGACAGCTACGCCCGCCACACCGACGGCACCGACACCCTGAGCGTATCGGCCATGGCCCGCTGGTTCGGCCCGCTGGGCGCGCTGGAAAGCAGCGGCGTGCAGCATTTCGGCGATGGCGAACGCGGCTTCCGCCGGCTGGACACGCGCTGGAGCTACAGCGATTCGGAAAGCCTCAGCACCTGGACCGCCGGCGACCTGGTCAGCGGCGGGTTGTCGTGGACCCGGCCGGTGCGGCTGGGCGGCGTGCAATGGCGCCGCAATTTCAGCGTCCGCCCGGACCTGATCACCTTCCCGATGCCGACCTTCGCCGGCCAGGCCACCGTGCCGTCCTCGGTCGAGTTGCTGGTGGACAACGTCAGCCAGTTCAGCAGCGAGGTCGACGACGGACCGTTCGTGCTCGACACCTTCCCCCGGATCTCCGGTTCCGGCGAGGCGACGCTGGTGGTGCGCGACGCCCTGGGCCGGGTCACCGAAACCTCGGTGCCGTTGTACGTGGACTACCAGCGGCTGGCGCCGGGCCTGAGCGACTTCAGCATCGAGGCCGGCTACCTGCGCACCGGCTTCGCCACCGACGAGGACGACTACGGCGACGAGCTGGTCGCCAATGCCAGTTACCGTCGCGGCCTCAGCGACAGCTTCACCATCGAGGCGCACGGCGAGTTCGGCGGCGACCTGCGACTGGGCGGGATCGGCGCGGTGTGGTCTCCGGGCGCGCGCTATGGCGTGTTCAACCTGGCCGCGGCGCATAGCCACGGACTGGGGATGACCGGCTCGCTGCGCAGCGTCGGCTACCAGTGGATGAACCGGCGGTTTGGACTGGACCTGCAGGCCCAGCGCTACGGGCGCGGCTACCGCGACCTCGGCGAACTGGCGATCGAGTCGGCCGGCAGCGACGGTCGCGACCGCATGCGCGCACAGGATCGGGCCTCGTTGTGGATGGCGGTGCCGCGGGGCAGCATCGGCTACTCGTGGGTGCGCAGCGACCGCTTCGGTGACGGCGGCGACCGCATCCAGTCGCTGACCTGGTCGAGCTCATGGGGCCAGTCGCTGTACTCGTACCTGAGTGCGTTCGACAGCGAGCAGGGCGGCCTCGGCATCAGCCTGAGCCTCAACCTGTCGCTGGGTCGCCAGCGCGACGCCAGCCTGTCGGTCAACCACGCCGACGGCCGCAACGACGTGGTCGCCGGGCTGCGCCAGTCACTGCCGTACGAAGGCGGCTGGGGCTGGAACCTGCAGGCCGGCCGGCGCAACGAGCAGGGCATCGGCCAAGCCTCGGCCAGCGTGCGCGGCAGCGGGGGCGAGGCGACCGTGGGCGCCGACCGCATCAACGGGCGGACCGGCTACTTCGGGCAGGCCTCGGGCAGCGTGGTGCTGATGGGCGGCGGCATGTTCACCAGTCGCCGGGTCAACGACTCGTTCGCCGTGGTCAGCACCAACGGCGTGGCCGGGGTGCCGGTGCTGTACGAGAACCGCGAGCTGGGCATCACCGACGAGGATGGCCTGTTGCTGCTGTCGGACCTGCGCGGCTGGCAGCGCAACCGCATCGCGATCGACCCCGACGGACTCGGCGCGGGCTACCGGTTGCCGCCACTGGAAACCTTCGCCACCCCGGCCGACCACGGCGCGACGCTGGTGAGGTTCGAGGTGGAGCGGATCAACCCGGCGATGGTGACCCTGCTCGACGCGGCCGGCGCGCCGGTGGCAGCCGGCACCGAGGGCCGCTTGCCGGGCGGCGGCGGGACGTTCATCGTGGGGCTGGATGGCGAGGCGTGGCTTGAGGACCATGACGCCGGCGCGGTGCTCGTGGTGGATACCGGCGCGACCACCTGCCGCTACCGTTTGCCGACGACAACAACGACGGCGGGCCTCGGCGCCCCCGCACGACTGGGGCCGCTGGCCTGCGGAGAAGGGCAATGAAGCGTCTGGCTTGCATGGTTCTGGTGGCGACGGCGCTGCTGTTCGGCTCGCGCGAGGCGGCGGCGCAGACCTGCACGGCCAGCGCGCCGGACCTGTACTTCGGCAACCTGCAGTCGCCGGCCAACGCGACGGTGGACGTTGCCGCACCAATGACGGTCAGCTGCAGCGGCGGGAGCGCGGGAGAAACTCTCCGGGTCTGTGTTGGCATCGATCCCGCCGGGTATTTCAGCGGGCGGGCGATGTACCCCGGTGGTACCTGGATTTTTTCGCCGATCGACTACGAGATCTACGCCGACTCCGGCCGTACCCAAATCTGGGACACCAACCCGCAACAGGAAATCATGGTGGCCCTCAATGGCAGCGGCAGCGGCAGTGCGACGCGCATGATGTACGCACGCATGGCGGCGCCGGGCAGCCCCGCGCCCGGACGCTACAGTTCCGGACTGACTGACGATGTGTTCCAGGGCCAGATCAAGAAAAATGATGGTGCGCAGTGCCACTCTGGCGCCAATCGAGGCGCCTTCACAGGTCAGCCCTTCGATGTCAGCGTGTATATCAATGGCGGCTGCGAGATCACAGTAGATCCACTGCTCGACTTCCAATCCGTCTCGGGCGCCATAACCGGTCCGATCAAGTCATCCATCGAGCTGCGAGCAGACTGCAGCGATCAGCTCCCCTATACCATCGCCCTGGGCGACGGCCTGCATGCGTCAGGAGCGCAGCGTCGGATGCGCAGTGCCGGGGGTAACTTCGTCGACTACGGTTTGTTCCAGGACGACGCCGGCAGCCAGCCCTGGGGCGACGGCACGCCCGAGCCGGTGCGCCAGGGCACCGGCAGCGGCGGAATACAGACACTCACGATCCATGGTCGCGTGCCCGGAGGGCAGGCGGTTCCCAGCGGCACCTACAAGGACACGGTCACCGCGACGATCATTTACTGACCCGTCCGGTCTGCAGCGCCTCGCGCTTCGCTTCGCGCCGCTGCGCGGCCGACTGTGACCAGTCATTGTCAAACACCGTCGGCTGCCAATCCCCATAGCTCGGGTTCGGCAGCATCCACCAGCGTTGGCCGAACCAGCCGCCGTGCGCGTCCATCAACGCCTCGCGGGCGGCCGGGGTATTGGGCTCGACCTGCATGAAATCGCCCAGTTGGTCGCCGAACTGCATCAGCACCCGGTAATTGCGGCCGGCCAGCTCGCGACGACAGCGCTTGTCCCCACTGTCGGCCGACTCGCAGCCGTCCACCACCGTGCCCTTGCCGAGGAACACCGCGTTGCCCGCAACCGGCAATCCGACCGCGCGCAGGTTGGCGAGGGTGTCGGCCTGCATCGCCTCGGTACGGTTGGTGATGTAGACGATGGTGATGCCGCGGGTATCGGCGGCCCGGGCGAACTCGTTGACGCCCGGGACCGCGGTTGCCGCGCGCTCGGCTACCCATCCGGCCCAGGTCCGGCTGGCGTACTCGGCGCCGTCGCGCACCAGCCGGGCCTGGTAGGGCGAGTTGTCGAGCACGGTCTCGTCGACGTCGACGATCACCGCGGGTGGCAGGCCGGTCGCGGGGTTGCCGCGCTCCGACGGCAGCAATGCGTCCCACGTGGGGTGCGCGAGGGCGGCGTCGAGGCCGGCGATCGCGGCGCGCCAGGTCTGCGTGGCGGCGGCGTCGTACTCGGCCGAGGCCTGCATCCATAGCACCGCGTTGAGGTTGTCGTCGGCCGGCACGTCCGCCGCCGATGGAGCGCGTGGGGCGCCGGTGTGTTGGCAGCCGGACAACGCCAGGGCGCTCGCGAGGAGGGTCGGTATCAAGACGCGCTGGCGCATGGCGGTGTCATCCGGAAGGCGGGTTGCAAGTCTAGCGGACACAGAAAAGCCCCGGCCGGGGCCGGGGCTTCCTGATGCTGCGGTGTTGCGATGGCGCTGTTGCGCTGGCCCCGTCGTGATGGATCAGTCGACGCGGGCCTGGATCGTCACGCGGCTGTAGGCACTCTCACCGACCACCAGGATGTAATAGGTGGTGGCGGCCGGGTTGCTGGCGCGGATGGTCTCGTTGTTGCCCGGGCGCGAGGACTTGTGGTCGTACGCCGCGGTGGTCGGAGCCTCATCGGCGCTGACATACAGGCTGACGTTGCCACCGCCGCCGTAGGTCATCACGTTCAACAGGCGCGAACCGGCCGGGACCTCGATGCTGTAGAGCGTCTCGCTGCCGGTCGCGCCGGACAGGTTGCGCATGGCCACCGCATCGGTCAGTTCGATCGCGTCCGGGGCGCACTGCTCGGTCTCCGGATCGCACGGGACTTCGAACGCCTTCGCCAGCGCTGCCGGGGCATCCAGCAGGCCGCTGCCGATGACCTCGTCGGGCGTGACCGGGAACGGCCGGGCACTGTCGACCAGGATGGCTTCGATCTCGGCCGGGGTCTTCGGCGCCGCGCCCGAAGCCACCACCGCGCTCTGGACCAGGGCGACCACGCCGGCCACGTGCGGCGCCGCCATCGAGGTGCCGGCCATGCCGACATAGCTCGGGCTGCCCAGCTCCGGCGAGGTGTCGGAATTGTTGTTGGCCTGCCAGACGAAGCCTTCGGCACTGTCCTCGGTGCCGCCGCCGGGACCGGCCAGGTCGACCTTGGCGCCGTAGTTGGAGTAATACGCACGCGCACCGTCGATGCCCGTGGCAGCGACCGAAACCACGTTGTCGCAGCTGGCCGGCGAGTAGTTGGCGACTTCCATGCCGCTGTTGCCGGCGGCCACGACCACCGTGGTGCCGAGCGCGACGGCCTGGTTGATCGCCGTCTGGCTGATCGCCGCGCAGCTGCCGCTGCCGCCCAGGCTCATGTTGATGATCTCCGCCGGGAACGCATTGGCCGGCACGCCGGGAACGTCGCCGCCGGCGGCCCAGACGATCGCGTCGGCGATGTCGGAGGTGTAGCCGCCGCACTTGCCGAGCACGCGCACCGGCAGGACCTTGGCATCATGCGCGACGCCGGCCATGCCGATGCCGTTGTTGCTCAGCTCGGCAATGGTGCCGGCGACGTGGGTACCGTGGAACGAACTGCCGGCGGCGACCGGCTCGTCGCACTCGCCCGCGTCGTACCAGTCGCCGTAGTCATGTGCGCCGGGCACGCGCTCGTCGGTCGGGCGACGCGAGACGGCCGCGTCGCTGATGAAGTCGTAGCCGGCGAGCATGTTCGCGTCCATGTCCGGATGGGCGACGATGCCGGTATCGAGCACGGCCACGACCACGCCCTCACCGGTGGAGACGTCCCAGGCTTCCGGCGCGTTGATTCCGCCGGCGGTGTCCTGCAGGTGCCACTGGTAGGTCGCGTAGTACTGGTCGTCGACCACCAGCTGCGGGGCCACCAGGCCGGGTCGCGAGACGCGCGCGGCGGGCGTGCCGATCGGGCGCATCATCCGGTCGATCTCGACCGACTTCACCGCGGGGTCGGCCTTCAGCTCGCGGACGAGTGCGTTGAGCTCGGACTTGTCGACCTCGTGCGAGAGCCGCACCAGGTCCGCGCCCACGGCGAGCTTGCGCATGTAGCGTGCGGTCGGCGCCGCCTGGCGGGCCTCGGCGGCGTTGCGTACCAGGCGCGAAGCGTGCGCCCGGTTGGCTGCGCCGTTGACGGTCTTCAGCTTGCTCGCGGTGGCCGCGTGGCCGTCGCGGTAATGGACGATCAGTCGCGCGCCCTGGTCGGCGACCGGAGCGCCTTCGGAGACGGGGCGGACTTCCAGCGGTACACCGTTGGCGGCCATCGCGGCGGGGGCCGCCAGTGCGGTGGCAACCATCGTGGCCATCACACCCATGCGGATCGATGTGTTCTTGCGAGTCATGTTCGAGTCCTTGTTTTCGAATTGAAACGTCGTGTTGTTTCGCCGTGTCACGTATTGCAGAAAAACCCTCGTGCGGGAGCCGCCGGTCACCAGCCGAAGCCGACGCCCGCGCCGATCGAGCTGTCGTCGCCGCTGAACGCGCCGCCGAAGGTCACCGTCGCGCGCTCCGACAGCGCCCGCTGGTAACCCAGCGAAAGCGCCGCCGCACCGTTCTGGAAGCCCACGCCCATGCCGACCCGGTTGACCGTGTCGATGCCGGCGGCACTGGTGGCCATGTTGACCATCGCCGCGCTCATCGCGCCCATCTGGTCGATGCGGTGCTCCTGCTCGTTGAAGCGGGTCTCGACCTGGCCGCGCAGGGCGGTGAAATCGTCGTTGAGCATGGTGAAGCGGCTGTCGGTATACGCGTTGGCCGAATGCAGCGTCTGCGTTGCGGTGGTGTCGGTGTACGTATTGGCCGATGCCAGCGTTGCCGCGTCCGCCGCCTGGTACTGGCCGACGTTGGCGGCGTCCGTCGCGTTGACGCCGGCGGCGACGTTGGTCACCCGCCGCTGGTTGTCGGCGGTGCCGACCGAGACGGTGTTGGCCTCGTCGGCGACCGCGCCCTGGCCCAGTGCAACCGCGCCTTCGGCGGTGACCGAAGCGCCCTGGCCGACCGCCGTGCCGCCGCTGGCGGTAACGGTGGAATCGGCACCCAGTGCGACCGCGTTGCTGGCGGCGGCATCGACGTTGCTGTTGTTGCCCAGCGCGGTGCTGTTGGCGGCGTTGACCGTGGCGTTGGTGCCGATGGCGGTGTCGTTGGCGTCGAGTGCGACGCTGCCGTGGCCGACCGCCAGCCCCTCGCCCTCACCGGTGGCCATGCCTTCGCCCGCCGGACCCTGCGGGCCGGTGGGACCAGTCGGGCCGGTCGGACCTTCGGGCCCCTGCGGACCGGTTGCGCCCGCGATGCCGTCCTCGCCCTGCGGACCGGTGGGGCCGGCTGGACCTTCCGGACCCTGCGGGCCGGCGGGGCCCGCCGGTCCCGGGGTCAGCTCGATGGCGTCGATCTCGCCCTGCAGCGCACTGAGGCGGTCATCCACCGCCGCGAACGCGCTGCCGACATCGCCGTAGCCCGTGCCCTGGATCAGGTAGCTGGGCGCGGTGAACATCCCGCCGCTGAACCCGGCGCCGCCGCCCAGCGTGGCCGCGATCGACTGCAGCTGCGACAGGTTGACCGCGTCGAACGCCAGCGTGCCGTTGGCGACATTGGTGAGCTGGCGTTCGCTGCCGACACCACCGATCGACACGCTGTTGTCGCGGTCGGCGAACGAACCGACACCGAGCGCGACGCTGTTGGCACCCAGCGCGACGCTGTCGGAGCCGACTGCGGTGGCGTCGTCGCCGAGCGCCACCGCGGCGCTGCCGACCGCGGTGCTGTTGTAGCCCGAGGCATTGGACAGGCCACCCAGCGCGGTGGAGAACTCGCCAACGGCCTGGGCCTGGAATCCGACCGCGGCCGATGCCGTGCCGACTGCGACACTCTCCGCGCCCAGTGCGGTGGATACCTCGCCACCGGCATAGCTGAAGAAGCCGTTGGCAGTGGACTCCACCCCGGCGGCCTCGCTCAACGCACCGGTGGCCACGGCGCCGTCGCCATTGGCGATGCTCGCCGCACCGGTCGCGGTGCCGTACAGGCCGCTGGCCTCGCTTTCGGCGCCGCTGGCAGTGGCGTACTCGTTCGACGCGATGCTGTTGGCACCGATGGCCACGCTGTTCACGCCGCTGGCCTCGCTGCGCGCGCCGTAGGCACTGGCGTTGTCGGCCGCCGCCACCGCGTTGTAGCCGCTGGCCGTCGCTTCGGTGCCGATCGCGAACGCACCGCTGCCGAACGCCGAGGCGCCGTTGCCGATGGCGTTGGTCGCCTCGCCGGCCGCCGTGGCGTTGTCACCTTCGACGTAGGAGCCGGCGTCGCTGTCGACGCTGCCGCTGGCCTGGAAGTACTTGCTGGTGGTGCCAGCCATGTCGGCCACGGCGTTGAGCTGGTCCAGGTTGACCGCGTCGGTGCCCTCGGTGCCGGCAGCGACGTTGGTGACCTGGCGCTCGTTGCCGACCTGGCCAACGGAGACCGTCCCGTCACGGTCGGCCACCGAGCCCGCACCCAGGGCAACGCTGTTCGCCGCGGAACTGTAGGCGCCATAACCCAGTGCGGTGGAGTCGTCCGCCTCGGCCCAGGACGCGGCACCCACGGCGGTCGAGTTGATGCCGTCGGCACTGCTGATCCAGCCGGAGGCCGTGCTGTAGTCCCCGCTCGCCCATGCACCGTTGCCGAACGCGGATGCGCCCTCGCCGGTGGCCTCGGTGGAGATGAAACCGAACGCGGTTCCGCCGACGGCGGTGCTCTCCAGGCCGCTGGCAAGGCTGGTCTCGCCGACGGCGGTGCTGCTCATGCCGCTGGCGGTGGCCGAGACGCCGAGCGCGGTTGCGTAGTCGTTCGACGCAGTCGAGCCGTAACCGATCGCCGACGACAGGAAGCCGCTGGCGGCGCTGTAGCCGCCCATGGCGGACGAGCCGATGCCGGAGGCATCGCTGCGGAAACCGGTGGCGGTCGCCTGCTGGCCGCTGGCGAACGCTTCGGTACCGGTCGCGGTGCTGTAGGCACCCAGTGCACCGGCACCGGCGCCGGTCGCGGTCGCGCCGATCTCGCCGGCCAGTGCCCCTGCGCCGACGGCGGTGCTGTCATCGGCCATGGCCACGGTGTTGGCGTAGACCGGGTTGCCGTCGGCGTCGAGCACCGGGTTGCCGGCATCGTCGAACAGCTGGCGTTGGCCGCCGATGGCGATGCTGGAGTTGCCGACCGCCTGGCTGGCGCTGCCATTGGCGACGCTGTTGTTGCCCTCGGCGACGGCGTTGTAGCCGCTGGCCGAGCTGAACTCGCCGACCGCGAACGCGCCGCTGCCGAACGCCGAGGCGCCCATGCCGAGCGCCGCGCTGGTGGAGCCGACCGCGGTGGTGTAGTCGGCACCCGCATAGGCGTTGCTGCCCGCGGCGACCGCATCCTCGCCGTCGATGAACGCCTCGGAGGCGCCGCTCGCCTTGAAGTGCTTGTCGGTGCCCTCGGCGACCGCGGCGACCGCTTCAAGCTGGTCGAGGTTGACCGCGTCGGTGCCCTCGGTGCCGGCGGCGACGTTGGTGACCTGGCGCTCGTTGCCGATGTCGCCGACCGAGACGCTGTTGTCGCGGTCGGCGATCGAACCGGCACCCAGCGCGACGCTGCCGCTGGCGTTGGCTTCACTGAGGTAACCGATCGCGGTGCTGTCGTCGCCAAGCGCCGTGCTGTAGTAGCCGATGGCCGAACTGTTGTCGCCGCTGGCCCAGGAATTGGCGCCCAGCGCCGAAGTGTTGATGCTCGGCGCATACGCGAAGTAACCGAGCGCCGTGCTCATGTCCCCCGATGCTTCGGACAGGCTGCCGTTGGCGGTGGAGAATTCGCCGGCGGCGATGGCACCCGCGCCGAAGGCGGCCGAGCTGGTGCCGCTGGCCTGGGTATAGACCAGGATGCCCAGGCCCGGAATCAGGTCGGCCGGACCACCGACGGCAACGCTGTAGTCACCGCTCGCGCCTGCAGCGTGGCCGAAGCTGGATGCGAATTCGCCATTGGCGATGCTTCCGTAACCGAAGGCCGAGGCCGCCGTGCCATTCGCCTCGCTCAGCACGCCGACCGCCGAGCTTCCCAGCCCGCTGGCGAGGCTGCCCGAGCCCACCGCGGTGGCGCCCAGGGCCGATGCAACCGTGTTGACCTCGATCGGGTTGCCGTCGGCGTCGAACGCGTTGACCTTGCCTCCGATAGCCACGCTGGAGTCGCCAGAGGCCTCTGCGTTGCTGCCGTTGGCGACGCTGTCATTACCCACGGCCACGGCGTTGTAACCGCTGGCGGAACTGAACTCGCCGATCGCGAACGCGCCGCTGCCGAACGCCGAGGAACCGGTGCCGATCGCTGCGCTGGTGGAGCCGGCCGCGGTCGAATAGTCGCCCTCGGCATACGCATTGGAACCGGAGGCGGTTGCTTCCTCGCCCGCCGCCAGCGCCTCGCCGGCGCCGGTGGCGTCGAAGAAGCGGCTGGTGTACTCGGCCATCTTCTCCACTTCCTGCAACTGCTCCAGGTTGACCGCGTCGGTCAGCTCGGTACCGGCTGCGACGTTGGTGACCTGGCGCTCGTTGCCGACGTCTCCGACAGAAACGCTGTTGTCGCGGTCGGCCAGCGAGTCGGCGCCGAGTGCGACGCTGTTCGCGCCGATCGACATCGATGCATTGCCCAGTGCGGTGCTGTTGACACCCGGGGACCAGGCGCCACCGCCGACCGCGGTGGAATACCCGCCGGACGCCTCGGCCGGCAGGGCCCCGAACAGGGCGCCGCCGACGGCGACGCTGTTGGTGCCGCTGGCGATCGCGTTGGAACCCAGCGCGGTCGAGTCGCCGCCGCTGGCCACGGCCGCGAAGCCCAGCGCGGTGTCGCTACCGCCGGTCGCTTCGGCGCCGTAGCCGAACGCGGAGTCGCCGAAACCGGCGGCGAAGCTGTAGCCGCCGACCGCCGAGGATGCATTCCCCGAGGCGGTGCTGCGGAAGCCGTTGGCGGTGGCCTGCTGGCCGCTGGCGAACGCTTCGGTACCGGTCGCGGTGCTGTAGGCGCCCAACGCGCTGGCACCGGCGCCGGTCGCGGTTGCGCCGATCTCGCTGGCCAGCGCCCCTGCGCCGACGGCGGTGCTGTCATCGGCCATGGCCACGGTGTTGGCGTAGACCGGGTTGCCGTCGGCGTCGAGCACCGGGTTGCCGGCATCGTCGAACAGCTGGCGCTGGCCGCCGATGGCGACGCTGGAATTGCCGACCGCCTGGCTGGCGCTGCCATTGGCGACGCTGTTGCTGCCTTCGGCGACCGCGTTGTAGCCGCTGGCCGAGCTGAACTCGCCGACCGCGAACGCGCCGCTGCCGAACGCGGAAGCACCCATGCCGAGCGCCGCGCTGGTGGAGCCGACCGCGGTGGTGTAGTCGCCCTCGGCGTAGGCATTGCTGCCTGCGGCGACGGCCTCGTCGCCCACAACTAACGCCTCGGAGGCGCCACTCGCCTTGAAGTGCTTGTCGGTGTTCTCGGCGACCGCGGCCACGGCGTTGAGCTGGTCGAGGTTGACCGCGTCGGTGCCTTCGGTGCCGGCGGCAACGTTGGTGACCTGGCGCTCGCTGCCGACGTCGCCGACCGAGACCGCATTGTCGCGGAATGCCACCGACCCGGTGCCAAGCGCCACGCTGTTCGTGCCGAACGCCGCGCTGCCGGTACCGACTGCGGTCGCGGCCTCGCCAATGGCCAGGCTGCCCGAACCGACCGCGGTGGCCGCGTCGGTGGACGCGAGACTGCTGGCGCCCAGCGCGCTGGCACCTTCGCCGACGGCGATGCTGTTGGTACCCGACGCGGTGCTTGCGTTGCCGACGGCGGTGCTGCCCGCACCAATCGCGGTCGCGGCGTCGCCCAAGGCGATGCTGCCTTCGCCGCAGGCCAGCGCCTCGTTGCCGATCGCCTGGGCGGGTGTGCCGGTGGTGATGCAGGTTTCGGCGGCCGTGGCCGAGAGCGAGGTCATCGCCAGCGCAGCGGCCAGCGCCAGATAAAGCGGCGCGCGCGATGCGGTGGTGATGGGTGCGGCGGAGTGGAGTGCGCGGGCGGCCGATGGGCGCGCTGCGCGGCGGTGATTCGAGACGGACATATGTGGTTTTCCCTCTGAGCTTCCATTCAGAGCGCCCCGCTGGTCGCGGAGCGTCTCCCCCGATTGCACTCCCCGCCGGAACCGCACTCACCCTGTGGCTCCGTGGAGTCACGAAAAGGCGAGCAAAGGAATCCCCGTGCCGCGATCGCTGCGGACACCAAAAAAGCCGTGGCCGGAGTGCGCGCAGCCGGGTTGGATACCAACGGCTGCGATGCGGTTAGCGATATCACAAAAAGTGACTGCGGGCTAAACGCGAACCTGAATGGTTCCGTTGGAAAAAGGGCGATATCGCCGCTAATCGTGATTGGTTACCTCTCTGCAGCCGACGTAACGCACATATTTTTGTGCACTGCATCACGATGTGGCGCGGAGCGTCAGTTCTCGAGCAGGGCCCGTATTGCAGCCAGGCCGGCGCTGGCACGCTCCTGTTTGCGCGCCGCATCGGCGACCGGATCGGCGCCGTCGCGCTGGATCTCGTCGGCCGGCAACTCCTCGAAGAACCGGCTCGGCTTGAGCCGCAAGGTGTCGCCCCACTTCTGCGCCCGCTGCGAGTGCGACAGCCACAGCTGCTCCTTGGCCCGGGTGATGCCGACGTAGAGCAGCCTGCGCTCCTCGTCGATGCGGCCTTCTTCGATGCTGGCCTCGTGCGGCAGGGTGCCGTCCTCGACGCCGACGATGAACACGTAGCGGAACTCCAGGCCCTTGGCGCCGTGCAGGCTCATCAGCCGCACCTGGTTGCCGGCGTCGCCCTTGTCGGCGTGCGACAGCAGCGCCAGTTGCGCTGCCAGTTCGCCCGGGCCGGCGCCCTTGCCGCCATCGAACCAGTCGGCCAGCTCTTCGAGGTTCTGCTTGCGACGCTGGAAGCCGGCCTCGTCCTTGCACTGGGTGCGGATCGATTGCAGCAGGCCGGAGCGGCTGGCCAGTTCGCGCACCAGTTCGGCCGGGCTGAGGCGGTTGGCGTCGGTGCGCAGGCCGCGGACGATGCCGACGAAGCCGTCGAGCGCATTGCCGGCGCGCGGACTCAGCTGTTTCAACGCGCCGACCGACTCGGCCGCGCGCGACATCGGCATGCCGGCGCGCTGGGCCAGTTCGGCCAGCTTGCTCAGCGTGGTCGCACCGACCTCGCGCTTGGGCGAAGTCACCGCACGCAGGAACGCGGCGTCGTCGTCGGGGTTGGCGACCAGCCGCAGCCACGCCAGCGCGTCCTTGACCTCGCCGCGTTCAAGGAACGCGGTGCCGCCGGACAGGTGGTACGGCACCCGCAGCAGCTGCAACGCCTTCTCCAGCGCACGCGACTGGAAGTTGCCGCGGAACAGGATGCAGAAGTCGCTCCACGGCGCCTGTTTGGCGGTGGCGATGAAGTGGATCTCGGCGGCGACCTTCTCGGCCTCGTGGGCGGCGTCGCGGCATTCCCAGATGCGGATGCGCTCGCCGTCGGACTGGTCACTCCACAGGGTCTTGGGATGCTCGTGCGGGTTGTTGGCGATCAGCGCATTGGCCGCGCGCAGCACCCGGTTGGAGCAGCGGTAGTTCTGCTCCAGCTTGACGATCTTCAGCGCCGGATAGTCGCGGCCCAACTCCAGCAGGTTGTCCGGGTTGGCGCCGCGCCAGGCGTAGATCGACTGGTCGTCGTCGCCCACGCAGGTGAACAGCCCGCGCTCGCCGGCCAGCGCCTTCAGCAGCCGGTACTGGGCGTCGTTGGTGTCCTGGCACTCGTCGACCAGCAGGTAGCCGATGCGCTCGCGCCAGCCCAGCGCGCAGTCGGCGTCGGATTCCAGCAACTGCACCGGCAGCCGGATCAGGTCGTCGAAGTCGACCGCGTTGAACGTCGCCAGGCGCGCCTGGTACAGCGCGTAGATCGTGGCGGCGTCGATCTCGCGCGCGCTGCGGGCTTCGGCCATCGCCTGCTCGGGCGACAGCCCGGCGTTCTTGGCGCGCGAGATCAGGCTGCGAACGTTGTCGAGCGCGTCGTTCTTGGCGCCGCCGCCGAGCAGGTCCTTGATCTGCGCGGTCGAGTCGTCGCTGTCGAAGATCGAGAAGCCGCGGCGCAGGCCGAGCTTGTCGTGCTCGATCTGCAGGATGCGCAACCCCATCGCATGGAACGTGCAGACCGTCAGCCCTTCCGCGGCGTCGCCCTTGATGCGCTTGGCGACGCGTTCGCGCATCTCCTTGGCGGCCTTGTTGGTGAAGGTGATCGCGGCGATGCGCCTGGCCGGCATCCGCCCGGAGGCGATCAGGTGCGCGATCTTCTCGACGATCACCCGGGTCTTGCCGCTGCCGGCACCGGCGAGCACCAGCAGCGGGCCGTCGACGTGGGCCACGGCGGCGAGTTGGGGCGGGTTTAGGCCCAGCGTGTTGAGACCGTGCATCGGGAGGGCAGGACCGGAAGTGCGACCGGCCATTCTAGCCGCCGCCACCCCGGCGCTAGACTGCGCCGATGGCGAAGCTCTATTTCTATTATTCGGCGATGAACGCCGGCAAGACCACGACCCTGCTGCAGTCGGCCTACAACTACCGCGAGCGCGGCATGCGGGTGGCGATCCTGGCGCCGCAACTGGACGACCGCGCCGGGCGCGGCACGGTGGCGTCGCGGATCGGGCTGAGCGCGGAGGCGATCGCGTTTGATCCCGACCAGGACCTGCAGGCGCTGGTGCACGCCGACATCGCCGCGCACGGGCGGCTGCATTGCGTGCTGGTCGACGAGGCGCAGTTCCTGCGCAAGCCGCAGGTCTGGCAATTGACCGAGGTGGTCGACGCGCTCGGCATCCCGGTGCTGTGCTACGGCCTGCGAACCGATTTCCGAGGCGAGCTGTTCGAGGGCAGTCAGTACCTGCTGGCCTGGGCCGACGAGATCAGCGAGATCAAGACGATCTGCCACAGCGGCAGCAAGGCGACCATGAACATGCGCGTCGATGCGCAGGGACGCGCGGTGCGCGACGGCCCGCAGGTCGAGATCGGTGGCAACGAGCGCTACCTGTCGGTGTCGCGGCGCGAGTACAAGAAGGTGATGCGCGGCGAAGGCACGATCGCGCCATTGCAGCCGCCGCTGCCGTTGTAGCCGCGGTCAGTCGGCGGCCAGCGCGCGTTCGCGTGCCGGCAGGCCGCAGCCGCTCCGGATCGCGGCGACGTCACGGCTCAATGCGCCGCCCTCCGGACGCGCCTGGCGCAGGTGCGTGTCGAGTTGCTGCAACTGTTGCAGTGCCTGCGGCCGGCGTGGGCCATGGCAGCGCAACTGGGCCGCGTAGGCGCGCGCACGCCAGGCCACCTTGCGCAGTTCGACGTCGTTGTCGGGCAGTTCGGCCAGCGCGTCCAGCTGCGCCAGCGCGGCCGCCGCGAGCGGCGCGCCGGCACCCGGCAGTGCGCGCTGGCGGGCCAGCACCAGTTCGGCCCGGCGCGTGGCGGGGTGGTCGGTGCCGTAGTCGCCACGCAGCAGGCCCAGCGCACGCTCCAGTCGCGCGACACCGTCGGCGGACCGTCCCAGCCCGATCTCGACCTCGCCGAGCAGGCGCTCCACCCTGCCCAGTTGCGACGGCTGCGGGTCCGTTGCCACGCCGTCGCGCTGCAGCAGTTCCCGCGCCTCCAGCAGCAGCGGTTGCGCGGGACCATCGCGTCCGCTCGCGTGCAATACCGACGCCTGGTCGAACAGTGCATCGGCGATCGGGCCCGGCGCGCCGGCGCCGCGCCTGATCCGCAATGCCTGGCGCAGCGAGTCCAGCGCCGATTCCAGCGCGCCGCGCTCCCAGGCGACCACGCCGAGGCTTCGATAACTGTCGGCCACCTCGACGTGGTTCGCGCCGAACCGGCCCACGAGGCTGCGATGGATCTCGCGCAACTCGTTCTCGGCTTCGGCGTAGCGGCCCTGGTCGAGGTGGATCGCGGCGAGCTGGCGCAATACGGCCAGCGTGTTCGCATGCCCGCTGCCATTGACTTCCAGCGTGATCGCCATGGCGTTGTCGAGCTCGGCCTCGGCGCGTTCCAGGTCGCCGAGCGCGCGGTGCAGGCGGCTCAGGTTGCGGTGGATGTCGACCAGCAGCGGATGGCGGTCGCCGGCCTCGCGACGCAACCGCGCACGCGCGGCCTCGAAGTCGGCCAGCGCGATGCGGGTCTCGCCAACGTCGGCATGCAGGCCGGCGAGGTCCATCAGGTTCTCGACCTCGCCGACCCGATCGGCGCGGCTGTCGCGTCGCAGCGCCAGCGATCGCTCGAACAACTGCCGCGCGCCCTGCCGTTCGCCGTTGGCGCGGCGGCAGCGCCCCAGTTGCGAATAGAACTCGGTGACCTGCGGCGTCAGTAGCGCCTGCTCGTGGCTGGCAATGTCCAGCGCCGGCTGCATCAGTTCGATGCAGGTGCCCGTGTCGCCAAGCAGGCGCAACACGCGGCCGCGCTGGGTCAGCGATTCGAGTCGCAGGCTGGTCGGGGTATCGCTGCCGTCGATGCCGGCGATCAGCCGCGCCTGGCGGTCGAGCAGGGCCTTGGCCTCGATGTAGTCACCCAGCCCGGTGCGCAACCGCGCGATCACCCCGAGCATCTCGGCGAGCGCGCGCGGTTGCCGCGCCAGTTCGCGTTCGCCGCGTTCGGCCGCGGTCGACAGCAACTGGCGCAGGTCCAGCGGCTGGCCGTCGCGACTGCCCCCGGCGCCCTCGAACACGCCCACCATGAAATCCTGCATCGCCTGTGCCCGGGCGGCCTCGCGCAGCGCCTCGCGCGCCTGCCATGCGACGACGCCGAGCGATGCGGTCAGCACCAGCGTGGTCAGGATGCCGGTCGCCAGCGCCCAGCGATGCCGGCGCAGGTACTTGCCGACGCGGTAGTTCCAGCTCTGCGCACGCGCATGCACCGGCCGGCCCGCGGCATAGCGCTGCAGGTCCTGCGCGAGCGCCTCGACCGATGGGTAACGTTGCTCGGGGTGTTTCGACAATGCCTTCAGCACGATGTTGTCGAGGTCACCGGCGAGGGTGCGGGCACGACGTCCCAGCGCGGCGGGGTCATGCCCGTGTGGATGCCCACGCGCATGGCCGGTCACGTCGCCGGCGGCGGCACGCAGCAGTGCCAGCGACGGGCGGGCCGGGTCCTGCGTGAGGATCGCCTCCTCCCAGGCCGCGTCGCTGTCGCGGGTGGGCCGATAGGGCTTGGCGTCGACCAGCAGTTCGTACAGCACCACGCCGAGCGAGTAGACGTCGGTCATGGTGGTGACCGGCTCGCCGCGGACCTGTTCCGGCGCGGCGTAGTGCAGGGTGAACGTGCGCACGCCGGTGCGGGTCTGCTCGGGCGCGGCGTCGGTGTCGAGCAGCTTGGCGATGCCGAAGTCGAGCAGCCGCACTTCGCCGGCCGGCGTCACCAGGATGTTGGATGGCTTGAGGTCGCGGTGGACGATCAGGTTGGCGTGGGCGTGGCTGACCGCGTCGCAGATCTGCTGGAACATCTGCAGCCGGGTCTCCAGCGGGGTCTGGTGGTCGCGGCTGTAGTCGGTGATCGGGGCGCCGTCGACGTACTCCAGGGCGAGGTAGGGCAGCCCGTCGGAGCTGATGCCGGCGTCGAGCAGGCGGGCGATGTGCGGGTGCGCGAGGCGCGCGAGGATCTGGCGCTCGCGGGTGAAGCGCAGCCGCAGGTTGGTGTCGGCCAGTCCCGGGCGCAGCAGCTTCAGGGCGACGCGTCGCTGGTACAGGCCGTCGGCGCGTGCGGCCAGCCAGACCTGGCCCATGCCGCCTTCGCCGAGCAGGTGTTCGAGCCGGTATGGGCCGATCTCCGCGCCGGGCAGCAGGCCGCGGTTGGGACTCATCACCGGTTCGGACAGGAAGCTCTCGCGGCCTTCCTCCAGCGCGATCAGCTCCTCCAGGTCGCGGGCGGTGTCGGCATCGTGGCCGCGCAGTTCGCGCAGGCGCCGCGCGCGCGCGGCCGGCTCCAGCTCGAACAGTTCGTCGAGCAGCGGCGACAGCCGTTGCCAGCGCTCGGTGTCCATGAGTCAGCGAAGCGGGTGGTCGGTGGTTGGCATCGCGAAATCCCCCCTTGTCCCGGCCGCCTCTTCCGGATCTGCCCGCAGGCGGCGTTCGTGCCCGGCTAGTCCTGCAGCGACGCCAGCAGGAACAGCCGCGCCTTCTGCCAGTCGCGCCGGATGCTGCGCTCGGAGCGCTCAAGTAACGCAGCGATCTCCAACTCCGACAGGCCGGCGAAGTAGCGCAACTCGACCACCTGCGCGAGCCGCTTGTCGACGGCGGCGAGCTTGGTCAGCGCGGTGTCGAGGCCGAGCATTTCCTCGTCGAGGCGCAACCCGCCTTCGAGGTCTTCGGGCAGGTCGGTGACGCGGTGCAGGTCGCCGCCGCGCTTCTGCGCGAGGCGCTGGCGTGCGTAGTCGACCACCACCGAACGCATCGCCGACGCGGCGTAGGCGAAGAAGTGGGCGCGGTCGTCGAACTTGGCTTCGCGCCGTCCGGCGAGCTTGAGGTAGGCCTCGTGCACCAGTGCGGTCGCGTCCAGGGTCTGGCCGTGCTGGCCGGCCAGCTGGCGGCGGGCCATGGTGTGCAGCTCCTGGTACAGCGTGGCGAGCACGCGGTCGAGCGCGCCGCGATCGCCCTCGCGGGCTGCGTCCAGCAGTTGCGTGATGTCTCCGCTGTCGGCCATCCGTGTTCCCCGAAGCAATGGCCCGGACTATAGCGCGTTCATGTGTGACGCAACGCCCGGTTCATGGCATCGAAGTTGCTAGCGCTGGCAGCTTGCGCACCACACGCTCGCGCGCTGGCCGATCACCGTTTGCCTCAATGTGCGCCCGCAACGTGGGCAGGGCAGGCCACCGCGTCCGTACACCGACAGCTCCTGCTCGAAGTAGCCGGGCGCGCCATCGGGGCTGATGAAGTCGCGCAGGGTGGTGCCGCCGCGGGTGATCGCATGCGAGAGGATCCGCCGCACCGCTTCGGCCAGTCGTGCATAGCGCTCGCGCGAGACCCGGCCGGCCGGTCGCAATGGCGAAATGCCGGCCGCGAACAGCGCCTCGGCGGCGTAGATGTTGCCGACCCCCACCACCACCGACTGGTCCATCAGGAAGTTCTTGACCGGCGCGCTGCGGCCGCGGCTCAGTGCGAACAGCCGGTCTCCGTCGAACGCGTCCGACAGCGGCTCGGGTCCGAGCCCGGCCAGCAGCGGGTGGACTTCGCCGGGCGGCTGCCACAGCAGGCAGCCGAACCGCCGCGGGTCGTTGAAGCGCAGCACGCGTTCGCCCTCCAGCCGCAGGTCGACATGGTCGTGCGCGCGCAGCGGGGTGTCGGCCGGCAGCACCCGCAGGCTGCCGGACATGCCCAGGTGCAGCAGCGCGCTGCCGGCGCCGGTGTCGAGCAGCAGGTACTTGGCGCGGCGCCGTACCGCCTCGATCCGCTGGCCCGGCAGCCGGGTTTCCACCTCGCGCGCGATCGGCCAGCGCAGGTCGGCCCGCCGCAGCGTCGCGCCGATGACCTTGCGGCCGGTCAGGTGCGGGGCGAGGCCACGGCGGGTGGTTTCGACTTCGGGCAGTTCGGGCATTGGCAGAGCTTAGCGGCGCTGCCGGCCCGCGTGCCGGTTGCGCGACGCCCGGTCGTCCCCATTTCAGGGGTGTCCGCCTCTGCGCGTATTCGCTGAACGGCCGTGTCCGCGGCCTTCCCATACCCGGGCGAACGGTCGCGCCGGGATGGCATCATGGCCGTTGCGCGTCCGCGCTTGCGCGGCCCATGAACCACGTCCACGAAACACGTTCCCCGGAGTTCCCGCTACATGCTTTCTTCCCTGCTCGATTTCCTCGCCGGTGGCGTGCTGCAGGCCGGCTTCGGCGCGATGGCCATCTACTTCCTGGTCGCGACCCAGCTCACCATCATGTCGGTGACGCTGTACCTGCACCGCAGCCAGGCGCATCGCGCGGTCGACTTCCACCCGGTGCTGGCGCACTTCTTCCGTTTCTGGACCTGGCTGACCACCTCGATGATCACCCGCGAATGGGCGGCCATCCATCGCAAGCACCACGCCAAGTGCGAGACCGAGGAAGACCCGCACAGCCCGCAGGTCAAGGGGATCGGCATGGTGTTCTGGCGCGGCGTGGAGCTGTACCGCGAGGCGCGCGCCGACCGCGAGTCGATCGAGAAGTACGGCAAGGGCTGCCCGGACGACTGGATCGAGCGCAACCTGTACTCGCGTTGGCCGACGATGGGGCCGGCGGTGTTGCTGTTCGCCAGCTTCGGCCTGTTCGGTTTCGCCGGCGTGGCGATGTGGGCGCTGCAGATGGCGTGGATCCCGTTCTGGGCCGCCGGCGTGGTCAATGGCCTGGGCCACTGGTGGGGCTACCGCAACTTCGAGACCGCCGACACCGCGACCAACCTGACCCCGTGGGCGGTGTGGATCGGTGGTGAGGAACTGCACAACAACCACCACGCGTTCCCGAGTTCGGCCAAGTTCGCGCTGCGCAAGTTCGAGTTCGACATCGGCTGGAGCGTGATCAGGCTGTTGCAGGCGGTGAAGCTGGCCAGGGTGCTGCGGGTCGCGCCGTCGCTGGACGTGCGCCCGAACATCGCGATGCCCGACGGCGAGACCCTCAAGGCGCTGCTGGCGATCCGCTTCCAGGCGATGACCGACTACTACCGCAAGGTCACCCTGCCGACCCTGCGCGCGAGCGACGACAAGTTGCCGCGCAAGTTGCGCAAGGCGCTGGCCGATGGCGGCCGATGGCTCGACGACGCCAAGCGCGAGCGCCTGCAGGCGTGGCTGGACGAGCGGCCGAAGATGGCGACGCTGGCCGAGTACCGCCAGCGCCTGCAGCAGGTGCTGGACGATCGCTCGCACGACGCCCAGACCACGCTGAAGAAGTTGCATGCGTGGTGTGTCGAGGCCGAGGCCAGCGGCATCCACTCGCTGCAGCAGTTCTCGGCGCGGCTCAAGGGGTACGCGCTGGTGCCGGCGCGGGTCTGACCGCACGCGCTGCCGTCGCATGACTGCATTAGCCGCCAACGAAAAACCCGCGCCCGCCAGCGCGGGTTTTTCATGCATGGCCTTCACGCTGGCTCTGGCGATTCCACTGGCCGCCTCCGCGCAGGTGCAGCGCACCGGCGACTACCTGCAGCGCATGGACGCCGACGCCGACGGCCGCGTCTCGCTCGCCGAATACCAGCACTGGATGGGCTACGCGTTTGAGCGGATGGATGTCGACGGCGACGGCGTGCTGGTGCCAGCCGAGTTGCCCGGCGGACGTGGTCGCACGGTCCGGCTGGCCGACCATCGCGAAGCACTTGCGGCAGCATTCCAGCGGCAGGATGCGAATGGCGACGGCGTCCTCGACGCCCGCGAACTGGCCGCACCGCCACAGTAACGGAGGAGCGGTCGACGTCGGGCAGCCGACCTGCAGCGGTCGACCACTGCGTGCGCTCAGGGCGTGCCGGTTTCGAGTTCCATCCCGACCAGTCGTTCGCTGATCGCCGCCGCCTGTGCCCGCAACTCCGGAATGGCCGTGGTCTCCCAGTCGTGGCCGATGCGCGCGCTGCCGATGCCCAGCAGGCGCGGCTGCGTGGCTCCGTCCGCCGCCACCAGCGCACCGGCATCGTCGAACTCCAATCCCAGCCCATGCGCGTCCGGCGCGATCGTCCCGCGCGCGGCCAGGGCCGCCATCAAAGGGCTGCGCATGTACTGCAGCCGGGTTTCGATACCCACGCACGCGATCACCCGCTGCACGTGAAGGTGGTTCGTCGTGGCGATGCCGCGTGGTCGCCAAGACACGTCGAAACCCCGGGGATCGCTGTCGATCGATTCGACCCGGCCGGCGTGCACGGCCAGCTGCCCCGACGCGCGCATCGCGTCGATCCGGGTGGCGACCCCGGGGCGATGCGGTGGCGATGGATGTCCCAATAGCGTTGGACGTGCCGCAGGAAGCGGCGTTGCCCGACGTCGTCCAGGCTCCGCCACAGTCGCTGGCCGTGGGGGCGCAGGCCGTCCATCGTCCACTGCCATGGCTTGCCGTCGCGCATGCCGGATCGCGCACGCGCGCGGATGGCATGCAGCCGTTCGCGAACGCCGAGCGCCAGCAAGTCGTCGACCTCGGTTGGCGGGCCGCGACCCTCGGCGTGCGCCAACGGCATAAGGCCATGGCGCGACAGCACGGTGATCCGGCCGCGATGCCCGTGGCCGGCCAGGCTGGCCACGGCGTCGGCCATGCTCAGGCCGGCGCCGATGATGCAGACATCGGCGTCGGGCGGGATGGCCGCGATCGCCGTGTAGTCCCAAGCGTTGTCGATTGCCGCCGCATGGGTGCAGGAGCGTGTCGCCGCCAGCGATCGCGGGAAATTGCCGGTCGCCATGACGACGGCGGCGGCATGCAGCGTTCGTCCCGATGCGAGCCGGATGGCGTACGGCCGGGATCCGGTGATGTCGACGGCGGTGTCGCGCAGGTGCGCCGATCCGGGTGTCGCGAATTCGCCAAGCGTGGCGCGCAGGTAGCCACCGTATTCCAGCCGCGGCACGTACGTGCGGGCGACATCGTCGCCATCGGCCATCGGCGTGATGGCCGCCGACTGCAGGTAGCGGACGAAATGCCCGGGGTCGTCGCCGAACGCACTCATCCCGCCGGCCGGCACGTTGAGCAGGTGCGCCGGGTCGCGGGTGGAGTAGGCCGCGCCTTCACCAGGCAGCGCACGCGGCTCGATGATGCACAGGCGGACGCGTCCGTCGCTGGCGCGCAGCAGGTGGATCGCCGCGAGTACACCGGCTGCGCCACCGCCGATGATGGCGACGTCGAACGGGGCCGCGGCTGTGGTGGTATCGGAATCGGATGGGCGCAATGGCTCTCCTTCGGCCCGTCGGTTCGACGGGTCACGTGGACGACGCGGCGGATGGTAGTGGACCTGTCTGCCGCGCCGGTTACACGGAAGTTAAGGCGCACCAAAAGGACAACGCCGGTACATGGCCGGCGTTGTCCCTGCTGCATCGACGTGGGTTGCTGCTGTTACTGGGTGATGTCGGCCTTGTAGGTCTCGCGCAGGAACAGCGAGCCGATCACGAAGGTCATCAGCGCGATCACGATCGGGTACCACAGGCCGTAGTAGATGTTGCCGGTGGCCGCGACCAGCGCGAACGAGATGGTCGGCAGGAAGCCGCCGAACCAGCCGTTGCCGATGTGGTACGGCAGCGACATCGAGGTGTAGCGGATCCGGGTCGGGAACAGCTCGACCAGCCACGCCGCGATCGGCCCGTAGACCATGGTCACGTAGACCACCAGCAGCGCCAGGATCGCCAGCACCATCGGCTTGTTGATGCGCGCCGGGTCGGCCTTCTCGGGATAGCCGGCGGTGGCGAGGGTCGGTTTCAGCGCGGCGTTGAAGGTGGCCGACTGCGCCGCCGCGTCCTCCTTCGCCAGGCCGGTCGCCTCGTAGCTGGAGATCTCGGTGTCGCCGATCATCACGGTGGCGACGGTGCCGGCCGGCGCGTCCTGCACGTCGTACGGCACGCCGGCCTTGGCCAGTGCCGCGGTGGCGATGTCGCAGGAGCTGGTGAACTGCTTCTTGCCGACCGGATCGAACTGGAAGTTGCAGGTGTCCGGGTCGGCGATCACCACCGCCGGGTAGCTGGCGCTGGCTTCCTCGACGGCCGGGTTGGCGTAGTGGGTCAGCGCCTGGAACAGCGGGATGTAGGTCAGCGCGGCGACCAGGCAGCCGGCCATGATGATCTTCTTGCGGCCGATGCGGTCGCTGAGCCAGCCGAAGAACACGAAGAACGGCGTGCCGATCACCAGCGCGCCGCCGATCAGCAGCCAGGTCGTGGTGGGGTCGACCTTCAGCGATTGGGTGAGGAAGTACATCGCGTAGAACTGGCCCGTGTACCAGACCACCGCCTGGCCCGCGGTGGCGCCGAGCAGCGCGAGCAGCACGATGCGGCCGTTCTTCGAGAAGAAACTCTCGGTGATCGGCGCCTTGGAGGTCTTGCCCTCGGCCTTCATCTGCTGGAACAGCGGCGACTCGCTCAGCTGCATGCGGATCCACACCGACACGCCCAGCAACACGATCGACAGCAGGAACGGCAGGCGCCAGCCCCAGTCGTTGAACGCCTCGGTGCCGAGCACTTCGCGCACGCCGAGGATCACCACCAGCGACAGCAGCAGGCCGACCGTCGCGGTGGTCTGGATGAAGCTGGTGTAAAGCCCGCGCTTGCCGTTGGGTGCGTGCTCGGCGACATAGGTCGCCGCGCCGCCGTACTCGCCGCCGAGCGCCAGGCCCTGCAGCATCCGCAGCACGATCAGGATGATTGGCGCGGCGATGCCGATGCTGGCGTAACTGGGCAGCACGCCGACCAGGAAGGTCGACAGGCCCATGATCACGATCGTGACCAGGAACGTGTACTTGCGCCCGATCATGTCGCCGATGCGGCCGAAGACAATGGCGCCGAACGGCCGCACCGCGAAGCCGGCGGCGAACGCCAGCAGGGCGAAGATGAAGCCGGTGGTCTCGTTGACGCCGCTGAAGAACTGCGCGGCGATGATCGCCGCCAGCGAGCCGTACAGGTAGAAGTCGTACCACTCGAACACGGTGCCCAGGCTCGACGCGAAGATGACCTTCTTGTGGCTCTGGGTGAGGGTGCCGGGCGTGGACGGCCCGGCGGTTGCGCTGACACTGGACATGAGGTGGTTCCCCTTCGCTGGAAGCTGGTTTTCAGAAGCCGGGTTTTCAGAAGCTGTATTTGACGGTGGTGTGCAGGCGGCTCAGGTCGCCCTCGCGGTCGTCCTCGAGGAAGCGCTGGCCGAAGCTCAGTTCCGCGCCGATGTCGAGCTTGGAGAACGGCGAGTAGATGAGGTTGGCGCGCAGCGAATGCGCGCGCTCGGTCACGCCCTGGCCCATCAGGCCGACGTCGTTGTCGAAGTGCGCGGCCGAGTACATCAGGTTGCCGCGCAGTTTCGGATTGAGCACGTGGCGCCAGGCGATGTAGCCGCCGTAGCCGTCCAGCGCCTCGAGGTCGCCGTCGACGTCCTGCACCACGTCGGTGCCCATGCCGAACGCGAGGTAGCGGCCGATCCCGCTGCCGCCGTTGATCGCGTAGCGGATGTCGTCGTTGGCGCCGAGGTTGAACTTGCCCGACGCGCTGAGCGCGCCGCCGGTCGCGGTTTCCTCGCCGGCCTTGAACTGGCGCAGCAGGCCGGCGACGGTGAAGTGGCCCCAGTCGCCCTTGGTGATCCAGCGCGCGGTGGCGTCGGGCGCGATGTTGTCGCCGCTGTTGAAGCGCGGGCCGCCGGACAGGTAAGGGGTAACGGTGGTCTGCGGGTTCTCCAGCGAGAACGACCACGGGCCATTGGTATAGCGCAGCTGGGCCTGGCGCACGAACACCACGCCGTCGGTCGGGCCGACGAAGTCGACCGAGTCGGGCAACGCGGCGGTGTCCTGGAAGTTCGACCAGGTCTGGCCGGCCAGCCAGTTGTTCCAGCTCACGTAGGCGTGGCGCAGCGAGACGCCGTAGGTGTTGGTCGAGGTCTCGTTGCCGAGCAGCGAATTGCTGCCGCCGCCGTACATGTCGGCCTCGATGTAGGCCTTGACTTTGTCGCCGGCGTCGGTGACGTGGTCGGCGGCCAGCCAGAACCGCGAGAACTGCGCGTGCACGTCGGTGTAGGCGTCGCCACCTTCGGCGTCGTCGGGACCGACCGGGATCGTGCTCGGGACATAGAACAGCCGGCCGGCCGAGCCATCGGCGATGCGGCCGTCGCTGGTGTCGGTGGCCATCGCGTCGAGCTTGATGAAGCCGCCAAAGCTGAAGGCGGTGCCCGGGTTCGCCGATGGCGTGATGGTGGTGGTCTGGATCGCCTTGCCATCGGCGACGGCGGGTGCGGGCGCGGTCGCCGGCGGAGGCGCGGCGGTGATCGCGGACGACTGCTGTTGCGACACCAGTTGCCGGACCATCTTCTCCAGCTCGGCCACGCGGGCCTCGAGTTCGGCCTCCTTGGCGGTCTGGGCGAAGGCGAGGCCGGGCAACATCAGTGCGACCAGCAGCGTCGCGGCGAGCGGTCGCCTGCGGATCGCGGCGGTGCGCGGTCGGGTTTGACCGGATACGTGATGGCTGGACATGTGGCGGTTGGACACGTTCCCCTCCCATGGTTGGCCGTGTCGGACGCACGGTCCGCTGGAGCCTGCAGCGGCATCGCACTGCACAACCATTCGCCATTGGTCGTAGACGGGCGGGTTTTCGCCGCCATGTTCGACCAAGGTCTAAGACGCGCGGTCACGGCGGCCGGCGCCGGATGTTGCACACTGGATGACCCGGCCGTCGTCGAGTGGCCGGTGACCTGCCAATGCCATCGGAGTGCGCCATGAACCAGTCCGCCACCGTGTATCCGGTCAAGCCGGAGTTCGCCGCCGACACGCGGATCACCCGCGACGACTACCAGCGCCTGTACGCGCAGTCGCTGGAGCAGCCGGACGCGTTCTGGGGCAAGGTCGCCGAGCGGCTGGACTGGATGAAGGCGCCGACGCAGGTCAAGGACACCAGTTTCGACCTGGAGGACTTCCGCATCCGCTGGTACGCCGACGGCGAGCTCAACGCCAGCGTCAACTGCCTCGACCGGCACCTCGCGACCCGCGGCGACAAGACCGCGCTGGTGTTCGAGCCCGACAGTCCCGATTCCCCGGCCGAGAACATCAGCTATCGCCAGTTGCACGAGCGTGTGTGCAAGCTCGCCAATGCGCTGCGCGCGCTCGGCGTCGGCAAGGGCGACCGCGTCACCATCTACCTGCCGATGATCCCCGAGGCCGTGGTCGCGATGCTCGCCTGCGCGCGCATCGGTGCGGTGCACATGGTGGTGTTCGGCGGGTTCGCGGCCAACTCGATCGCCGACCGCGTGTCCGACAGCGGCAGCAAGCTGATCATCACCGCCGACGAGGGCCTGCGCGCCGGCAGGAAGGTCGCGCTCAAGGCCAACGTCGACGCCGCGTTGAAGCTGCCCGGCACCAACAGCGTCGAGACCGTGCTGGTGGTGCGCCACACCCGTGCCGCGGTCGACATGCAGATGCCGCGCGACCGCTGGTACGACGCGGTGGTCGACGACCAGCCGGTCGAATGCGAGCCCGAGCGCATGAACGCCGAGGACCCGCTGTTCATACTCTACACCTCCGGCAGCACCGGCAAACCCAAGGGCGTGCTGCACACCACCGGCGGCTACCTGGTTTACGTCAGCTACACCCATGAGGCCGTGTTCGACCTGAAGGAGGACGACGTCTACTGGTGCACCGCCGACGTCGGCTGGGTCACCGGCCACAGCTACATCGTCTACGGGCCGCTGGCCAACGGCGCCACCGCGCTGGTGTTCGAGGGCGTGCCGACGTTCCCCGATGCGTCGCGTTTCTGGCAGGTCATCGACAAGCACCAGGTCACGATCTTCTACACCGCACCGACCGCGATCCGCGCGCTGATGCGCGAGGGCGAGGCGCCGGTCAAGGCGACTTCGCGGCAGTCGCTACGGCTGCTCGGCACGGTCGGCGAACCGATCAATCCCGAGGCGTGGCGCTGGTACTACGAAGTGGTCGGCGACAGCCGCTGCCCGATCGTCGACACCTGGTGGCAGACCGAGAACGGCGGCATCCTGATCTCCGCGCTGCCCGGCGCGATCGACCTCAAGCCCGGTTCGGCGAGCCGGCCGTTCTTCGGCATCCAGCCGGCGATCGTCGACACCAACGGCACCCCGATCGAAGGCGAGGGCGAAGGCAACCTGGTGATCCTCGACTCGTGGCCGGGCCAGATGCGCACGGTCTACGGCGACCACCAGCGCTTCATCGACACCTACTTCAGGACCTACCCGGGCACCTATTTCACCGGTGACGGCTGCCGCCGCGACACCGACGGCTACTACTGGATCACCGGCCGGGTCGACGACGTGATCAACGTCAGCGGCCACCGCATCGGCACCGCCGAGGTCGAGAGCGCGCTGGTCTCGCACGACAAGGTCGCGGAGGCCGCGGTGGTCGGTTTCCCGCACGACATCAAGGGCCAGGGCATCTACGCTTACGTGACCCTGATCGCCGGCGAGCAGCCCAGCGACGCGCTGCGTGCCGAACTGGTCAAGCACGTGCGCGCCGAGATCGGCCCGATCGCCGCGCCCGACCACCTGCAGTGGGCGCCGGGCCTGCCGAAGACCCGCTCGGGCAAGATCATGCGGCGGATCCTGCGCAAGATCGCCGAGAACGCTCCGGACCAGCTCGGCGACACCAGCACCCTGGCCGATCCGTCCGTGGTCGATTCGCTGGTGCAGGAACGCCGCGTGCCCTGACGCGCACCGCATGCCGACGCTCCTGATCGCCGACGACCACCCGCTGTTCCGCGAAGCCCTGCGCGGCGTGGTCGCGCGGGTCATGCCCGGCGCACGGTTGCACGAGGCCGACAGCGTCGACGCGCTGTACGCACTGGTCGAAGCCGAGCCCGACGCCGACCTGCTGCTGCTCGACCTCAACATGCCCGGCGCGCAGGGCTTCAGCTCGCTGGTGCACCTGCGCGCGCTGCATCCGCAGCTGCCGATCGTGGTGGTGTCGGCGCGCGAGGAACCGGTGGTGATGCGCCGTGCGCTAGACCACGGCGCGGTCGGCTTCATCCCCAAGTCGGCCGATGCCGCGACGCTGGGTGAGGCGATCGGCAGCGTGCTCGATGGCGATCACTGGGCACCCGCCGCCGCGTTCAACGCCCCCGCGGCGCAGCCCGAGGAACACGACGCGGCGCGCCGCCTGCGCGACCTCACCCCGCAGCAGTTCCGGGTGCTGCAGATGCTCGGCGCCGGCCTGCTCAACAAGCAGATCGGTTACGAACTCAATGTCTCCGAGGCGACCGTCAAGGCACATGTCACCGCGATCCTGCGCAAGCTCGGCGCCGGCAACCGCACCCAGGCCGTGCTCATCGCCGGGCGGCTCGCACTCGACCCGGGCAACATCACCCTGCCGCCGGAAGAAGTGGACTAGCGCGAGCCAGCGCGGCTAGCGCTGCGCCGCGAGGAACGCCCGCAACGACGCCGGCTTGACCGGCTTGGTCAGCACCCGGCAGCGGTGTGCGCGCGCGGCGTGCTTGAGCGCGTCGCTGCCGTCGCCGGTCAGCAGTGCGGCCGGCAGGTCGGCGCCCAATCGTTCGCGCAGCAGGTCGATGATGCCGAGGCCGTCGAGGCGATCGTGCAGGTGGTAGTCGACCAGCGCCACATCGGGCGCTTCGCCGGGTACCAAAGCGTCGAGCAGGGCGATCGCCTCGTCGGTGGTCGCGGCAACCAGGGTGACCGCGTTCCAGCGCGTCAGCAACGCGCGCATGCCGTCGAGGATCTCGCGGTCGTTGTCGATGCACAGCACCCGCAGGCCGGCGAGCGAGTCGGCGAAGCGCGGTTCCGGCGGCGGGTCGGAGCCGGCGAGTTCGGGGAACCGCGCGCGACCGAACGGCACGGTGATCGCGAACACGCTGCCGACGCCAACCCGCGAGCGCACGCCCAGCGGATGGTCCAGCGTGCGGGCGATGCGCTGGCAGATCGACAGCCCGAGGCCGAGTCCGCGCTCGCCGCGGCCGGGATGCTCGAAGCGGCGGAACTCGTCGAAGATCTGCCCGAGGTGGTGCGGCGGAATGCCCGGGCCGCTATCCCAGACCTGCAGCTCGACCGCGCCCTCGCGCACGCGCGCGGCGATCAGCGCGCCGCCGTCGCGGGTATAGCGCAGCGCGTTGGCGAGGAAGTTCTGCAGCGCGCGGCGCAGCAGCCGGCGGTCGCTGCGCACCACCAGCGGCGCCGCGGGCGTGCGCACGCGCAGTTGCAGGCCGCGACTGGCGGCAATCGGCGCGTGCTGCGCGGCGAGTTCGCGCAGCAGCGGGTTGACGTCGAAGTCGATGACCTCCGGCCGCAGCGCACCTGCATCGAGTCGGGAGACGTCGAGCAAACCGTCGAGCAAATCCTCGGCGGTGCGCAGCGAGGTGTCGACGCGCTCGGCCAGCCGCGCCTGTTCGGCCAGCTCATCGCTTTCGCGCAGGGCCGAGGTGAACAGTCGCGCGGCGTTGAGCGGCTGCAACAGGTCGTGGCTGACCGCGGCAAGGAAACGGGTCTTGGATTGCTGCGCTTCCTCGGCCTCGCGGGTGCGCTGTTCGACGCGCTGCTCCAGGGTCTCGTTGGATTCGCGCAACGCCTGCTCGGCGCGCTTGTACTCGGTGATGTCGCTGTAGCTGGTGACGTAGCCGCCACCGTCGAGTGGCCGGCCGCGCATCTCGATCACCTGTCCGTTGGAGCGCACGCGCTCGAAAACGTGCGGTGCACCGGCGCCGAGGTGGTCGATCCGGCGCTGCACCTGGGCGTCGATGTCGCCGTCGCCCATCTCGCCGCGCTCGGCGTTCCAGCGCAGCAGGTCGGCGACCGGGCGGCCGACGTAGAGCATGCCGTCGGGGTATTCGAACAGTTCCTGGTAGCGCCGGTTCCACGCCACCAGCCGCATCCCGGCGTCGACCACGCTGACGCCCTGGCTGATGTTCTCCAGCGTGGTCGCCAGCACTTGCCGGTTGAAGCGCAACTCCTGGTTGGCCTCGTCGAGCAGCGCGACCACCTCGCCCAGCTCCATGCCGGAACCGCGCAGGGCGGTGGTCAGGGTCAGGCGCGCCGAAGCGGCGCCGATCGCGGCCGACAGCAGGCGTTCGGTGAACTGGGCGAGCGCGCGGTCCGCCGGTTGCTCGGGCTGCCAGGCGTGGCCCTGCTGGCGCGCGTAGTCCTCGAACGCTCGACGGGCATGGCGCTCGCCGACGATGCGTTCGGCCAGCGCCAGCAGTTCGCCGCCACGCACGCTGCCGGCCCAGCCGCCGGGGCCGAGCGGTGGCCGCTTGGCGTAGGGATCGAGGAACGGTGCGGCGCGCAACTGGTCGTGCAGGCGCGGCCGCTGCCGCGCCGAGACGTAGACGAAGGCGCCGACGTTGAACAGCAGCGACCAGAACACGCCATGGGTCAGCGGGTCCCAGCCGACCAGCCCGAACAGCTGCCGCGGCCGCAGCCACGACGCGCCGAGCAGCCCGCGGTCGATCCAGCCGGTGTCGAACCAGCCCGCGTTGGCCAATGTCGGCAGCAACAGCGTGTAGGCCCAGACCAATGCGCCGGCACCGAGCCCGGCGAGCGCCCCGGCGCGGCTCGCGCCCCGCCAGTACAGCCCGCCGATCAGCGCCGGCGCGAACTGCGCGACCGCGGCGAACGCCAGCAGGCCGTGGTCGGCCAGGCTGCCGCCGACCGATCCGTGCGCGTAGGCATAGGCCATCAGCGCCAGCCCGAGGATCGTCGCCCGGCGCACCCACAACACCTGCCGGTCGATGCCCGGCCCGGTCTGGCGCAGCGCCCCGGTACGAAGCAGCACCGGCATGATCAGGTCGTTGCTGACCATCGTCGCCAGCGCCACGCTGGTCACGATGACCATGCCGGTCGCCGCCGAGAAGCCGCCGATGTAGACGATCAGCGCCAGCGTGCCCTGGTCGAGCGCCAGCGGCAGCGCCAGCACGTAGGTGTCCGGCGACACCCCGGTGCCGCCCAGCACCGCCTGGCCGGCCAGCGTGATCGGCACCACCATCAGGCTGATCAGCACCAGGTAGCCGCCGAAGAACCAGCGCGCCACGCGCAGGTCCCCGACGTTCTGGCACTCGACCACCGCGACGTGGAACTGCCGCGGCAGGCACACCAGCGCGGTGAACGCGAGCAGGGTCTGGGCGACGAAGCCGACCGGCAGGCCCGGCCGGGTCACCTCGTCGGCGGCCTGCACGACGCGCTCGCCGAAACCGCCGACGCCGGGCAGGTGCATCAGCGCGAAGACGCCGATCGCGACGAACGCGACCAGCTTGACCAGCGACTCCAGCGCGACCGCCAGCACCATGCCGTGATGGTGCTCGGTGGCGTCGATCCGGCGGGTACCGAACAGGATCGAGAACACCGCCAGCAGCAACGCGGTGTACAGCGCCGGGTCGGCCAGCAGGCTGGCATTGGCCGGCGCCGGCGTCCCGGCGAGCACCTGGATGCTGTCGGCGACCGCCTTGAACTGCAGCGCGACGTACGGGATGGCGGCGACAAGGGCCAGCAGCGCGACCAGTGCCGCCAGCCCCGGCGCGCGGCCGTAGCGCGAGGACAGGAAGTCGGCGATCGAGGTGATGCGCTGCTCGTCGGACACCAGCACCAGCCGTTCCAGCAGCCGCCAGCCGAACAGCAACAGCAGCAGTGGCCCGAGGTAGATCGGCAGGAAGCCCAAACCGGTGCGCGCCGCGGTGCCGACTGCGCCGTAGAACGTCCACGACGAGCAGTACACCGCCAACGCCAGCGAGTACACCGCCGGGCGCAGCCAGCGATGCTTCGGCATCGCCTCGCGCTGGTCGCCGTAGTAGGCGACCAGGAACAGCATGCCGACGTAGCCGACCGACACCAGCAGCAGTATCCAGCCCGGAATCACCTGTGCGCGCCTCCCCGTGTGCCGACCCGAGTGTACGGGCGCGCGGCCGGCGTGCGGCAACAAAAAACCCGCCGGAAGGGCGGGTTCTTCGTTGCATCGAACAAGCCGGAAGGCCTACTTGATCTTGCCTTCCTTGTAGATCACGTGCTTGCGAACGACGGGATCGTACTTCTTGATCTCCATCTTGTTCGGCGTGTTCTTCTTGTTCTTGTCGGTGGTGTAGAAGTGGCCGGTGCCGGCCGAAGAGATCAGGCGGATCTTGTCACGCTTGCCTGCCATGGTTCAGTCCTCCTCAGATCTTTTCGCCGCGTGCGCGGAGGTCGGCCAGAACGGAATCGATGCCGTTCTTGTCGATGGTGCGCATGGCGTTGGCGGAAACACGCAGCTTGATCCAGCGGTTCTCGCTGGCGACCCAGAACCGGCGCTCGTGCAGGTTGGGCATGAAGCGGCGGCGGGTCTTGTTCATGGCGTGCGAGACGTTGTTGCCGGTCGTCGTTCGCTTGCCGGTTACTTGGCATACACGGGACATACGCACCTCGAAAGGTAGTTGGTGCTTCCCTTGGCCAGGGAGGCGGCGGCCCCGCCGGGTCCACGGTAAACCGTGGATGGCACGCAATGCGGGTATCGATACGTCGGGCCCGGGTGTCGGTCGACGGTGCTGGAACCAGGCGGGCCGGAACTGCGCTTCCGGGGCCGCCCTGCCGTCCCCTTCGGGGTGGCCGGACACAGCGAGCCGCGCATTATTGCGCAATCGGACAGCTGCAGCAAGCCGGGCCTTATTCGGCGGTGCCGCGCAGCTTTTCCAGTACGCCCTCGAGCGAGTCCAGGTCGCTGTAATGGATCACCAGCCGGCCCTTGCCGGCGCGGCCGTGCAGCACGTTGACCTTGGTGTTGAGCGACTCCGACAACTCGCGTTCGAGGCTGACGATGTCGGCCTGCGGCTTGGTCTTGCCCGGCCGCGCGCGCTTGCCTTCCGGCACCCGGCCGAGGGCGAACTGCTGGGCGCGGTGTTCGACTTCGCGCACCGACCAGCCGTGTTCGGCGGCGTCGGCGGCGAGCTTGCTGGCCAGTTCCGGCGACAGCGTCAGCAGCGCGCGGGCATGGCCCATCTCCAGCCGGCGGGCCTCGACCAGCGCGCGGATGGCAGGCGGCAGTTCCAGCAGGCGCAGCAGGTTGGATACCGCGGCCCGGGAGCGCCCAACGGCCTCGGCGGCCTGCGCGTGGGTCAGGTCGAACTCGTCGATCAGCCGTTGCAGCGCCTGCGCTTCCTCCAGCGGGTTGAGGTCCTCGCGCTGGATGTTCTCGATCAGCGACATCGCGACCACGGTGCGGTCGTCGACCTCGCGCACTACCACCGGGATCTCGGTCAGCCCGGCCAGTTGGCTCGCACGCCAGCGACGTTCACCGGCGATGATTTCGTAGGTCTTGCTGCCACGTCCGTCGCGGTCCACCTCGCGCACCACGATCGGCTGGATGACGCCTTGGGCCTTGATCGACTCGGCCAGTTCTTCCAGCTTGTCCTCGTCCCAGTGCTTGCGCGGCTGGTACTTGCCGGCGGTCAGGGCGTCGACCGGCAAGTTGCGCAGGGTGTCGTTGCCGTTGGCTTCCAGCGAGGGCGCCTCGGCCGCCGCCTTGGGTCCCAGCAGGGCCTCGAGGCCGCGACCCAGGCCGCGCTTCTTGGCCGTTGACGCGCTCTTGCCGCTGGTCTTCGGGGCGTCGTCGCTGGCAACGCTCATGCGTGGATCTCCTGTGCTTGCGGCGCCGCGGGCACGGCCTTGTCTCGCTCGCGCTGGCGCCGCAGTACTTCACCGGCGAGCCCGAGGTAGGCGATGCCGCCGCGCGAGCCGCGGTCATACCCGACGATGCTCTGGCCGTGGCTGGGCGCCTCGGCCAGGCGCACGTTGCGCGGGACGATGGTGCGGAACACCTGCTCGCCGAAATGGTTGGTCAACTCGGCCGACACCGCGTTGGCGAGGTTGTTGCGGACATCGAACATCGTGCGCAGCACGCCCTCGATCTCCAGCCGCGGATTGAGGTTGGCCTTCAGCGCCTCGATGGTGTCGAGCAACGCGCTGATGCCTTCCAGCGCGTAGTACTCGCACTGCATCGGAACGATGATCGAGTCGGCCGCGGTCAGCGCGTTGAGGGTCAGCAGCGACAGCGCCGGCGGGCAGTCGATCAGGATGAAGTCGTAGTCGTCGGCGACCGGCTGCAATACGCGCTTGAGCTGCTGCTCGCGGCCGTCCACGCCCATCAGGCGGATCTCCGCGGCGGTCAGGTCGATGTTGCCGGGCAGCAGGTCGAAGTCTTCCGGTGCGCGTACGATCGCGGCGCTGGCATCGGCCTCGCCGAGCAGCACCTCGCAGACCGAAGTCTCCAGCTCGCGCTTGTTGAAGCCGCTGCCCATGGTCGCGTTGCCCTGCGGGTCCAGGTCGACCAGCAACACTTTCTTCGGCGCACGCGCGAGCGCTGCTGCGAGGTTGACCGCGGTGGTGGTCTTGCCGACCCCGCCCTTCTGGTTGGCGACGGCGATGATGCGGGCCATGCGGCTCGTCCCCTGATGCTGGTGTGTGGCGGTGGATTTCCCGGGACGGCGCCGTTCGCCGTTCGGACACAGGATTATGCCCGGCTCGGGCGCGGCTTGCCGAACCGCGGCTGGCGCGTCGACAGGCGGCGCCCACGGATTGCGTTGCGTGACCGGCATCACGGGCCGCCGCCCGCGGTTGAAGCCGGCCTACCGCGGTTGCCGCTGGATAACGACGAGGTGTCGTTCGGCACCAAGGCCGGGAACGCGCAACGGATGCGATTCGGTGACCATCCAGCCGGCGGGCAGCGCGGCGACTTCATCGCGCGGGTACACGCCCTTCATTGCCAGCAGGCGGCCATCCGGTTTCAACAGGTGACCGCCGAGCTCGATGATCAGCGGCAGCGTGGCCAGCGCGCGCGCGGTGATCGCATCGAAGCTGGCGGGTTCGTCCAGCGCCTCGATCCGTGATTCGGCGACCCGCACGTCCGCCAGGCCGAGCTTGCGCACCGCCTCGCGCATGAACCGGGCCTTCTTGCCGTTGCTCTCGACCAAGGTCACGCGCAGGCCGGGCTTTGCGATCGCCAACGGGATCCCGGGCAGGCCGGCGCCGGTGCCGAGGTCGGCCAGCGCGCCGCCGGCCGCGGCGATGGCATCCACGTGCGGATGCATCGCCAGCGAGTCGAGCAGGTGCTTGTCGACCATTTCCATCGGGTCGCGCACCGCGGTCAGGTTGTAGGTCCGGTTCCAGCGCAGCAGCAGCTCAAGGTAGTCGAGCAATGGCGCGGCGAGGGCGCGATCGAGCGCCAGCGCCTCGAGGCCGGATTCGAGGCGGGTGCGCAGGGCGGGGGGCAATGCGGATGCGTTCATCGGTGGAATTATGACGCGGGCGCGCCGCGCGGCCGCCAAGCCAGCGCGCCGAGGTAGCCGGGCGCAGGGGTCAGTTCCCGGACCGTCCAGTCGCTCGGCGAACCCAGCGCCGGATCGCATGCCTGCATCCGCAGCCCGGCGGCGGTATCGGCGAACACCAGCCGGTCCAGTCCGAACGACAGCCCGTGTCCGTGCGCCTTCAGCACCGCCTCCTTGGCGCACCACAGGCGCAGGAACGCGTGTTCCTGCTCGCCGTGCGCGGCCAACCAATCGGCCTCATCGGGATGGAAGAAGCGGCGGGCCAGCTCGAGCGCACGCGGCCGCGGGCGGCGCCATTCGAGGTCGGCGCCAACACGGATGCCCTGGCCGAGCGCGACCAGCAATCCATCGCCGCTGTGGCTCCAGTTGCAGTCCCAATCGGCGAGTGGACCGCCCAGCCATGGCCGGCCTCGCGGGTCGCGCCCGATCGGTACCGCTGCGCCCGGACCGCCCAACTGCACCCCCAGCCACTCGCGCACCAATGGCTCCGCCGACGCTGAACCGGAACGGTCCAGCGGCAGCCAGGTCCAGCGCGGGTTCATTGCGGCGGGCGCAGACAGGGTTATCAAGATGGTGTTGGCCTCGGGCCGGCGCGCCAGCGTAAGCTAAACGGAGGGGAGCGGCAGGGCCGCCGAATAAGAAAACATTATGTCTGCGGTTATCGATACCACTGCCACGCGGAATGTCGCCAGCGGCCGTTCGGCGCTCGCCACCGGAACCGCTGACCGCGCGATCGCATTCGACGCACGCGGCGATATCACCCTCGGGCAATTCCAGCGCGAGGTCCGCGCAGTCGCCGCGACCCTGCCGGATGCACCCTACGCCATCAACCTGTGCGAGGACCGCTACCGTTTCCTGGTCGCGTTCTGCGCCGCCGCGGTGCGTGGCCAGGTCACCCTGTTGCCGTCCTCCCGCGCCGCTGCGGTGGTCGATGAAGTGCTCGCCGGCCACCCCGGCAGCTACTGCCTCGGCGACCATCCGCTGACGCCGCAACCACCGCATTACCACTGCCTGCCGCCGCAGCTGTCGCAAGCGGAGGGCGATGCATTGACGATCGACGCCGACGCGCTGGTCGCGATCGGTTTCACCTCCGGCAGCACCGGCCAGCCCAGCCCCAACCCCAAGCATTGGCGTTCGCTGCAGGCCAGCACCGTGCAGAACCTCGCTGCGCTGGCCGACCTGCTCGACCGCGACGGCAGCACCCACGTGGTCGCGACCGTACCGCCGCAGCACATGTACGGCATGGAGATGTCGGTGCTGCTGCCGTTGCTCGGGCCGGTCGCGGTGCACGGCGCAAAACCATTTTTCCCCGACGATGTCGCCTGCGCGCTGGCCCAGGCCAACAGCCCGCCGCTGCTGGTGACCACCCCGGTGCACCTGCGCGCGCTGGTCGAATCGGGCGTGGCGTTGCCGCCGCTGGCCGGCATCGTCTCGGCCACCGCGCCACTGGCGGCCGAGCTGGCCGCCGCCGCCGAAGCGCGTTACGGCTGCGAGGTGCGCGAAGTCTTCGGCTCGACAGAAACCTGCGTCATCGCGCGCCGCCGCACCGCGGTCGAAACCGGCTGGACCCCGTTGCCCGGCGTGCGCGTGGTCCCGCAGCCCGATGGCGCCGCGATCCACGCCCCGCACCTGGA
Source organism: Lysobacter sp. F6437 (assembly GCF_052547215.1). NCBI lineage: Bacteria > Pseudomonadati > Pseudomonadota > Gammaproteobacteria > Lysobacterales > Lysobacteraceae > Lysobacter > Lysobacter sp. F6437. Next base: position 74,221 of record NZ_JBQWRB010000002.1, on the reverse strand, counting down.
CACCCCGGTGGTGCTGGCCGACCTGGTGGAAGTGTTCGCCGACGGCCGCTTCGAGCTGCGCGGCCGCAATGCCGACCTGCTGGAGATCGCCGGCAAGCGCGCCTCGCTGGGCGACCTGACCCGCAAGCTGCTCGCCGTCCCCGGCGTGGTCGATGGCGTGGTCCTGCAACTGGATGCCTGCGACGGCCCCGGCGTGCGCCGGATCGCCGCGGTCGCGGTGGCGCCCGGACTCGATGCCGCGACGATCCTTGCTGCATTGCGGAAACAGGTCGACCCGGTATTCCTGCCGCGACGGCTGCGCTGCGTCGACCGGCTGCCCCGCAACGACACCGGCAAACTGCCGCGCCACGCATTGCTCGCACTGCTCGACGGCTGATTCCCGGCATCCCCGGACACCGGGCTTTCCGGGCGCGGACAAGCGGCCCGGGCCGCTGACACCCCCATCACGCCGGCCTATACAGACTGCAAATCGCCCCCACGCAGGGGTGCGTTTTCCACCCTCTGAATGGACCAAGGAGTAACGAACATGATGGGTATCATCATTTGGCTGATCGTAGGCGGCATCATCGGTTGGATTGCCAGCATGATCATGAAGACCGATGGCCAGCAGGGCATCTTCCTCAATATCGTCGTCGGCATCATCGGCGCCTTCCTGGGCGGGTGGATCGGCGGCATGCTGGGTATTGGCGGCGATATCAACAGCGGTGATTTCAGTATCTCCGGACTGCTGATGTCACTGGTGGGCGCGATTATCCTGCTGGCGATCGTGAATCTGTTCCGGCGTGGTCGCGTGCGCTGAACCGGAGCGGTTGACGAACTGACTGGTAAAAGAAGGCCCGGCGATTGCCGGGCCTTTTCTTTGTGCGCAACGGAGGCAGCGATACTCAGTCGTGCCCGGGCAGCCCGTCGCCGACGTCGAGCATTTCCTCCATCTGGGCCAGGGTGTCGCCATCCTTGATGACCCGCTTGAGCCAGACGTGCAACGGCATCTCGCCCCAGCTCGCGGCCTTGTCGGCGAGGTAGGCCACCGGGCTGTGCGGCTCGGTGCGACGGAAATACTCGGCCACCCGCCGCAACTGCGCGATCGCTTCCTTGCGCGTGCCGATCGCGCTATTGCCGGACGCGATGATGACGGAGGGAGTGGAGGTGCCCGGCTCCAATTCGCTGCCGACGCCTACCGACGGTTCGCCATCGACCAGTACGCCAGCTTCGCGAGCAAACCGGTTGGCGGTGTCGCACAGGTGGTTCAACTGGTCGCGCAGGGAGGTGAAACTCGGTCCGTCCTGGCCCAGGCGTGCATCCACCGCTTGTTCGAGTTCGGCCAGTGCCTCGCGGCAGTCGGGCAGCTGTTCGGTCAAGCGCAGGTAGAAGGCATGCGGTGTATCGCGGCGCGCAGCCTCGAGGGTTTCCAGCGTAGGTTCCGTCGAGTTGTCACCGTGGCGACCGCGGGCCGCCTCAAAATCGGCCAGCCCGAACCGGCCCTGCGGCGCCTGGGTCAACGGCAACTCGCGCAGCCACTCGGTCGAGTGACCGATCAGCCAGCTGATGTTGCCGATGCGCTGCTCGAGGTCGCCGTCCTCTACCTGCGGATGCACGTCGTCCCAGAAAAGGTCGCACAATCGCGCCACCAGGCGATAGCCACGTGCCAGCCCGACGAAGTCGTGGCTCCTGGTCTGTGCCTCGGCCCACCACACCGCCAGCCGCAGATCCTTGCTGCGCTGCTGCAGCAACTGGCTGCTCTGCCTAGCTACGGCCACCCAGTCCGCGCTCTTGAGCTCGGTGACCCACTCGCCCTGTTCCAGCGACGGATCGTCGGCGCGTCGCGCCTCCTGGATGGCGTCGTACTCAAGCGAGAACGACAGATCCTCGCCACTGGGGCGGGCATCGGAGATCGGTGACAGCAGTTCTTCAAGTTCCAGCATGGCAGTCCATTGCGGTGCGACAGAAGGGTGAAAATCTAAGTCGGGCGGGGCGAGGATGTCTGGGCGGGTCGATCTTCTACCGTTTTGGTCGTAGAAATTGGCTGCCTGTTCTAAGAAAGAGCGCCAATCATCTGTCATATTCAGCAAGGACCTCGCGAATATCATTCTGGGAAAGCTGGCTGCTGCTCAATATCGATGCCAGCTCAGCTTTGGTAAGCGGGTACTCGCGCAGGAGTTTAGCTAACGACGCTCCGTCAACGGGATAAGCAGAGGTCGGGCGAATCTCACTTGGGTCCGCGAGCGTGCTGGATTCAAGGTCGACTCCTTCGACATTCAAGTACACGCGATACCTAATAAATCCTTCGGGAAAAGCTTGGTCGAAGTAGAGAGTTGTGCCAATAGGCAGGAGATAGTTGTGGCCAGCTTCCGCCGAGCCTTCGAGCATCAATGGATGTTCAAGTGTATGAATTTTCTGGCTCATATAATATCTCTCTATCAGTCCGGAAGTGAAAATAGTCGCAATTGCAACAACAGCTGACCATATTGTCAAAAGAAGTGCGTTGCGAAGTGTCATTCAGCTTCCTCCATATTCGTCGGTGCGGCTCACTTTGATAGCTCGTTGCGCTGCGAGGAATTCCTGGAGGTTTGCAGGCAGAAACAGCCTGTCTGAGCCGCCCTTTGCAGAGAGTCCAAGAAGCTCCTTCCAATTAAGAACTTCTTCAGGCTTGTTGAATGCATCTGAGCCGCGATCGATGTTCTTTATGGCCGCCTTTGCACCATCAATACTTAACGTCGTGCAGTTCGGTCCGAGAGCATGATAATCCGTGGCCAATTTGTATGCTTTCATTCCAGCGCGATTTTTTCTTGGGAGAGGCGTTGCCGTGCGGATTTTTTCATTAAAAAAACCGTTTGCCGCACTGGCTTGATGATCGAAGACGTAGTAGACGAATCCGGTGGTGATCCGGTGAAGCGCGTTCTCGCCTCTTATGTAGGAATCAAAATCAGTCCAGATTCTCAATATGCCGTCGCCAGTTTCGCCAAAGGCGCCTCTAGTGGCGCCATACCTGCCGAAATCATACGTCAGATCGGCGGTCTTCGATTTGACCCGCAAAGCGGTGTGGCCGTAGCGGTGCTCCTCACCATCTTTGACATATGGACCGCCCACTAGAATTTGAATCTCGGCAGTAGGCTTGATCTTGGCTTGCACAACGCTGTTCTGGGGCGAAACAGTTCTTGCTCTCGTTGTGGGCCTAGGCATTGGACGTCCCCGTTCGTGTTTCACCCCAAATAACTTGTACGTCTTCGCTCGTAACGGAACCGATGCGTAGCGTTCTGCCCTCCCTGTCGGTAGTACCGAAATACTCGTCGCCCGACGCTAGTACTATCTTGTATGGCATGTTTTCGACCGGCTCCCCGGTTAGTTCGTTCATCAGCTGGAACTGCTGATCGAATCGTTTGATACGGGTGTCAGGCAGCACGTCCAGCACCGCCGCCCCACTCGCCCCGCCCTTGAACGGCACCTGCCCGGCCTTGACCGTGAAGTTGCCGGGGCACGCAAACGTGATATCGCCGCCTTCCAACGTGATCTGGGTCTTGCCCGCCTGCAGCACGATCTTCTGCTTGGCCAGCACGTCCATGCGTTCGTCGGTGGCGGTGACGGTGACGCTCTGGTCGGCCAGAAGTTCCAGCGGGCCGGCGTGGGCTTGCAGGCTCAATGGGCCGTTGGCGGCGATGGCCTTGACCGGGCCGTGCTGGGCGAACAGGGCGAGGTGGCCGCCGCTGACGCCGGTGAAGGTGTGCGCGGCCGCGAGGTGGGTGTCGAACTGGCTGGTCAGGTGGCTGTGGCCGCCGGCGTAGGCGATGGCGCTGGCCGGGGTGGTCAGGGCGATTGCGTCTGGGGATTCGGCGATCAGCAGCGGGGCGGCGAACTTTTCGACCGGATCGCCGCCGTCGCGGTTGGCGCCTTCGGGCTTGGTCGCGCTCTGGCCGTTGACGCTGCCGCCGTACTTGCCGTCCTGTTCGGGGTCGATCTGCTTGATCAGGTCGGTCTGGCGGGCGTTGCCGGCCAGCGTGGCGACTTCGCTGCCTTGGGCGGCGTCGTTCAACGCCTGCGCGGTGCGTTCGGCGCCCTTGAGCTGACTGACGGCCTCGGCGATGTCGAGTTGGGTCGAGCCGGCGTTGGTGCGTGCGGTGGTCGACAGCAGCAGGCCCTGGCCGGCGCGGACGTTGGCCCAGCCGAGCGTCGCCAGGTCGAAGCCCTCGCCGGTGTAGCCACCACGCGATGCGTTGTTGGCGTCGATCAGATAGCCCAGTTCCAGTCGGCTGTCGGCCAAGCTGGTGTGCAGGCGCTGACGCAGTTGGCCGGGGGCATCGTCGAGCAGCCACTGCTGGCTGCCCCTGCCGTCGAGCGACTGGCTGTGCAGGCCCGACACGGTGCCGGGGTGGTTGCTGGCGTCGGCCAAGGCAAACGGCGGCGCGACCTCGCCGTTGTAGAGCTGCCCGACGATCAGCGGCTGGTCGATGTCGCCATGCAGGAACTCGACCAGCACTTCGCTGCCGATGCGCGGCAGGGCGTGACTGCCCCAGTTGGGACCGGCCTGCCACTCGGCGACGCGGACCCAGGTGCCGGAGGTGTCGTCACCGGGCGCGTGGCCGTGAGGGTTGGCGGTCGAACCGGTGTCGGTCAGGCCGCCGGGGTTGGGTGCGACGCCGCGTTGCCAGGCGAACTGGATGCGGACCTGGTGGTCGCGGCTGCTGGTGACGGTCGCGTCGGGCAGGCCGACCACGCGGGCGGTTTGCAGTCCCGGTGCGGTGGCCTTGGGCCGCGCTAGCGGAACGATTGCGGTGTCGGCGGGCACAGCGATGAATCGGTTGCGGTAGCTGCCGCGCTCCAGTTCACCGCTTGCGGTTGAGGTGCTGTCGAGCAAGGCGACGATGCCGCTGGGCAGGTTGTTTGCGGCGACGTGCTCGACCACCAGCGCGATGAAGCGCTGGCCGGACAGGTCCGGGTGCTGGCTCAGGGTGAAACCGGCCCCGGCGTCGAGCCCGCGCGCGCTGCCGCTGCCGGCGTGCAGGCGCTGCGGCAGGCGCAGTGCGTCCAGTTGCAGCTCGGCGGTCAGGTCGGCGTGGCTGCGCTCGGCGAAACGGTCGCTGCGGGCGGCGCGGTAGACCTCACGGGTCGGCAGGTTCGGGCCGGCGGGGTCGGCGTCGAGGGCGGCGGCGCGCGACTCGACCCGCTCGGGCTGCCAGCTGGCGGCGGTCACCGCGTTGGCGGTGGCTTGGCGCTGCCCGGCGAAGTGCGTAATTGCGTCCAGCGATTCGGCTGCGTCAATGCGGTGGAAGCGCACCGTCGCCGGGTTGGCATCGAGCACCTCGGCGTCGCGGTCGAAGATCACCAGCGTGTGGTTGCCGCCCGGTGTCTCGGAGCTTTCATCCGCGGCCGCGCCCTGCACGTGCTCGAAACGCCAGGCCAGCCCGGCATCCGCAAGCAGTCGAAAGACGAAGGCGTGATCGCTCTGGCGGTACTGGGTGGTGACCGGGAACGCGGGCAACGCCTGCGTGGCATCGACGCGATAGCTCGCTTGCGGGTAGTCGTCGAAGATCCGCTCGACCACGCCCAGCGCGTCGAGGCCCTGGAAAATAATCGCGTTGCGGCGCAGTTTGAGAAACGCGGTCCACGGTTCCATCGTCAACCGGTAACGCGCGAGTCCGCCGTCGCTGCCGAGCGGGGCGACCCGGGTGCAGTGGCCGTGCCAGTGGCGATGGCCACCATCGGCCTGCCGCAAGCGCAGTGACAGCGGCCGGCCGACCAGCGCCTGGGCGTCGAGGAAGGCCGATGTGGACAGGCAGTCGACCTCGAAGTGGAAGTCGTCACAGACCGACTCGTGGCCTTCGAATCGCTCGACCACCAGCGCGCCGGGCAGGGCGCTGTCGATCTCGATCAACCGGGTGTCTTGCGACAACAATCCCAGCCACTGGCTGGCGTGGCTGGCAAGGCGCTGGATATCCATATCCGTGGGGCTCGCTGTGGTCGGTCAGGGTAGGGTGATGGTCAGGTGGGCGGTGCGCCCGGGCAGTTGCACGACCTCGTTGTAGCTCGCCAGCTGCTCTTCGGTATGGCTGCCGAGGAGCGCGTTGAGGCCGAAATAGCCGAGCAGGCCGACCACCGCCAGCACCGCCGCCGGCGCCCACAATGGCACCACTCGGCGCAGTGTATGAGCGACCTTGTCCGGCGGCGCCCAATGCGGCGCGAAACCGGTGCGCTTGCCCTTGAGGTAGACGATCTCGTCGCCGAGGCGGGCAATCAGGTAACCAAGCTTCTCCGGCCCTTCCAGGCGGTACTTGCCCTCGAAACCGAGCAGCAGGCAGTAGTGGTAGACCTCCAGCGACGGCAGTCGTGTCGCGCCCTGGGCGCGCAACTGTTCGAGTTGGTCGAAGAAGTGTTCGCCGGCGAGGTGCTCGCCGAACAGCCGCAGTTGCAGCGGGTTGCATTCCCACGCGTCGCGCAGCGATGACGGCTGGCTCAGCATGGCCTCGTCGACCGCCGCGCAGAATGCGTACTTGGCCGCGTAGACGTCCTCCGAGGCGATCCCGAGCTTGGTTGCACCGCGCTCGACACCATCGAGAAAGCGTTGCACCGAATCGACGAACGCCGTCTCGCTGGCGGGCAACTGGCCGCGCTTGAGCAGCATCAACAGGTAGAAACCGTCGGCCATCAGGTCGAGCAGGCTGCGCGGGTTGGCGCCGCCGCTGGGCAACGGACTGACCTGTGCCGGCGACAGCGACGGCATGCCTTGTGGGACGGGGGGATTGGCGTAGTTCATGGCTTCCTGCCGCGGGCGGGGTGCGAAGGGTGGATCAGGGGGTCAATGCGATCAGTTCGAGCTTGAGTTCGCGCAGCCCCGAGGGGACGTAGATCATCAACGACTGCGACTTGAGCATCCGCTCGTACAACGGGCCGCGCGGCTCGATCGCGAAGTACTGGCAGCCCGGCCGCACCGGGATCGCCGCAGGCACCTGCGCGGCGTGGGTCAATTTGACCCCGGGCAGCGCCGACAGCACGCACTTGTCGACATCATCCGGCGCACCGACCTTGAAACGCACCGGCACCGTCTGCACCAGTTCCGCCCCCGGCATGTCGGCGCCGACGCCGAGGTAGAACGCGCAGTCCTGGTCGATCTTCTGCGAATCCAGCCGGCCGAGATGGAACGACGGCTTCACTTCGCTCAGCGTGATCGCGAAGTAGCGCGCCGAGATGACCGTGCCGAGCAGTTCGCGGACCATCCCGAACAGACGCTCGAAACCCGCTTCCGGCAATGCGTGCTGGTAGCTCGGCAGGTCGGCGAGGGAATAGCTCTTCGAGAACGTCAGCAAGCCGCCGGCCAGTCGCAAAAGCTCCTGATGCAGGCGCTCGGGATGCAGCCCCGGATGGCGGAACAGGTGCGACAACGCGGCGAATGCGGCGTTGGCGGTATGCAGCAACCAGAACGAGGCGATGTCGCCGGAGCGGAACTCGACCACCGACTGCGATGGTTCGCGATGCAGGCCGTGCAATGCATCGGTCTTGGCCTGCAGGTTGTCGAGCAGCCGGCGCAGTTCGGCCAGCAATGACGGCGCGGCGGCCAGGCTCAGACTCGGCGCCAGGAAGTCGTCATCGAACTCGAATCCGCCAGTAGCGGTCCTGCGTACCCGGGCCACGGGCACGCTCACGTAGGGGTCGCGCGGCTCGTCATCGGTCAGCAGCCGCACGGTCTTGCGCAGGTAGCCCACCTCGGCTTCGCCGGCATCGGTATAGAGGTCGGCCGTTGGTCGCGTGGCTTGCAGGTAGCGGGTCGTGGCCTTGCCATCGAGATCGCTCCCGCAGTTGCCGCCGTGGTCTTTCAGCAGGGGCAGGGCGAGGTGGATCGTGGTCGATTGCACGCCGGCCGGCAGATTGCCCAGTGACAGCGCTTCGGGCAACTCGTCGTCGCCGGGGGCGCTGTAGATCTCGCCGTCGGGAAAGATCACCGACAGTTGTTGTGCGCGCAGGGTCCCGCTGGAAATCGCCTGCGCATCGAAGCGAGCCTGCCGGACACCCCACGTGTAGGGGTGCGCCGCCTGGGCGAACTCCTGCAACCGCCCCTCGTGGTAGGCGTCCTGGCGCTGGAAGTGTTGCGGGCGCAGGAACAGGCCCTCGCCCCAGAAAACCTTCGACATCCGACTCATGTTGCGACTCAATCCCTTGATGGCCGGCGCGTGGTGCGCCGGTGGTGCTCCATGTCCATGCCCGGACGCAGCGATGCCGCGTCGAGGCGCGCAGGTTACTACAACTCGCCGTCCCGGCCGCGCGGCCCGCTCAGCCTTGTGGTGGCGCGCAGCTGCTCGACGCAAGGCTGTGCGAAGGACCTGCCAGTCGGGTTTCCAGCGCCGGACTCGACGTGGACATCGCGCAGGCATGCAGGCCGACCGTGATGCCATCCCTGGTGGCCTCGTCCGCATCGAAGGCAAACCGCCAGCGGCTGCGTGCCGGTGTACGGAACAATGCGACGATGCCGACGTGCGCGCCGTCGGCCGGCAGCCTTTCGAGCACTTCATGGCGCTGCCCGGGCGCGAGCAGGATCTCGGTGACACCCAGCAGGTCGTCGCCGAGCACGTCGTGCTCGCGTTGCTGGTCGAGGAACACATCGAACGGTGCCGCCTCGAAGCGCTCGAGATTGCGCAACTGGTACACCCGCACCACCAGCGAGAGTGCGCGCTTGCCGTCGCCGGCGTTGAGGTTGTCGCCGGTGTAGAGGCGCAGCGGCACTTCATGCGTCTGCGTCTTGGTATCGCCCAGCCCGACCGCTTGGAGGCCCTTGTCGAATGCTTGTTTGATACCGCCTTGGCTGCTGCATCCGGTGGCCACCAGCAGCACGGGCAACAGCACTGCGAGCCATCGGCGGCAGCGTGAGCGGGCATGGGGGGACTGCAGGGTCGAGGGACCATCCATAGCGTGTTGCTCCATTGCGAAGGTGTCGGCGGTGAAGAGCGACGTTTTGCCAAAGTCTTCTTGACAGCGGCAAATTGAGGTTACTATATCTGCCTGAGGTGCTTCCAAGTGTGTTCACTTGGACATGGAGTTTTCGCCGCACATGCACCGTGCGCGCCCACAAGGAGAGTGTCGAATGAATCCCCGTTACGTGGCGTTTTGCCGTTTTGTCACCGTGGCCGCACTGGCCACGATGCTCGGTGCGTGCAGCACCATGGCCAGCAAGGACACCGGCAACTATGCCGCATTGCTTGGCCAGGCCGAGGCCGAGGTGTCGGCCGGTCGCGTCGAGTCGGCGCTGGTCGCTTTCGACCAGGCTGCCAAGGCCGACCCTACCCGCAAGGAGCCCTGGGTGCGCAGCGCCCAGCTGCAGTTCGACACGGGCAACTACGGTCGCGCGATCGTTGCCGCCGAGGAAGTATTGCAACGCGACCCCGACGACAAGGTCGCCGACAGCGTGCTGACCGTGGCCGGTCTGCGGATCGCGTCGGAGTCGCTGCAACGGTTGCAGGGCAACGGCGCGCTGGCGTCCGACACCGCCCGCACCGAGGCCGAGCGCCTCGCCGCGACCATGCGCGCGACGATGGGCGAGGGCATCCTCGATTCGGGCGAAGAGGAGGCCAAGCCGCGCCCGGCGCGCCGCCGTTCGACGGCACGGCGCGCCGCGCCGGCCCCGAAAGCCGAGAGCAAGCCGGTCGCAGCCAATCCGTTCGAAGTGTTGGGTGGCGGCTGAGCGCAGCTCGCCTCCGTTCGCGTACTCGTCAGGGAGACGATGAGATGTCCAAGAAGGAAAGTATCCAGAAGCGGCTGGAGAAGGTTCGTCCGCCGCGCGTCCAGCTCACCTATGACGTCGAGAAGGGCGACGCGATCGAACAGAAGGAGATCCCGTTCGTGGTCGGCGTGCTCGGCGACTTCAGCGGCCAGCCCGAACAGGCGCTGCCGCGGATCAAGGACCGCAAGTTCGTCAACGTCGACCTCGACAATTTCGACGAGGTGATGGAGGGCATGGCGCCGCGCGCGGCCTACCGGGCGCCCAATACCCTGAGCGGCGATGGCAGCGAGATCGCGGTCGAGATGACGTTCAAGTCGATCGAGGATTTCCGGCCCGAGGCCGTGGTGCAGCAGGTCGAGCCGCTGCGCAAGCTGCTGGAGGCGCGCACCAAGCTCGCCGACCTGCGCAACAAGGTCGCCGGCAACGAGAAGCTCGAGGATCTGCTCAACGACGTCCTCGCCAACACCGAACAGCTCAAGCAGCTCGGCCAGAAAGATCCGGACGGGCAGGAGTAAGCCATGAACGCACAGGCAAGTGCAGCGCCCGCCGCCGGCATCGCCGAGCTCGGCCTGCTCGACCAGATCGTCGAGCAGAGCAAGGTCGCCAAGTCCGCCAGCGAGCACCAGCGCGCCAAGGACATCATTTCCGAACTCGCCCGCGAAGTGCTGCAGGGCACCGTGGTTATCTCGGAAAACCTCAACCTGACGCTCGACGCGCGCGTCGCCGAGCTCGACCGGATGATCTCCGAGCAACTCACCGCGGTGATGCACGCGCCGCAGTTCCAGCAGCTCGAAAGCACCTGGCGCGGCCTGCACTACCTGTGCGGCCAGACCTCGACCGGCTCCCAGCTCAAGATCAAGGTCCTCAACGCCTCCAAGAAGGACGTGGTCAAGGACTTCAAGTCGGCGATCGACTTCGACCAGAGCGCGCTTTTCAAGAAGGTCTACGAGGAAGAATTCGGCACCTTCGGCGGCTCGCCGTTCGGCGCTCTGCTGGGCGACTACAACATCGGTCGCCAGCCCGAGGACATGTACTTCATCGAGCAGATGTCGCACGTCGCCGCGGCCGCGCACGCGCCGTTCATCTCGGCCGCCAGCGAGGACATGTTCGGCCTCGAGAGCTTCACCGAGATGGGCAAGCCGCGTGACCTGGCCAAGGTGTTCGACACTGTCGAGTACGCCAAGTGGAAGTCGTTCCGCGACTCCGAGGACAGCCGCTATGTCGGCCTGACCCTGCCGCGCTTCCTCGGCCGCCTGCCGTATAACCCCAAGGACGGCACCACCGTCGAGGGCTTCAACTACGTCGAGGACGTCGACGGCAACGACCACTCCAGCTACCTGTGGTGCAACACCGCCTATGCGTTCGGCGCGCGCCTGACCAAGGCGTTCGAGGACTTCGGCTGGTGCGCGGCGATCCGCGGCGTCGAGGGCGGCGGACTGGTCGAGGAGCTGCCGACCCACACTTTCCGCACCGATGACGGCGAGGTCGCGCTGAAGTGTCCGACCGAGGTCGCGATCACCGACCGCCGCGAAAAGGAGCTGTCGGACCTGGGCTTCATCCCGCTGGTGCACTGCAAGAACACCGACTACGCCGCGTTCTTCGGCGCCCAGTCGGCGCAGAAGAGCAAGAAGTACAACACCGACGCGGCCAACGCCAATGCATCGCTGTCGGCCCAGCTGCAATACATTTTTGCCGTCTCGCGGGTCGCCCATTACCTCAAGGCGATGATGCGGGAGAAGATCGGCAGCTTCGCCTCGGCAGGGAACGTCGAGGATTTCCTCAACCGGTGGATTGCCCAGTACGTGTTGTTGGATGACAACGCGACGCAGGAAGCGAAGGCGCAATTTCCGCTGCGAGAGGCTTCGATCCAGGTGTCGGAAGTCCCCGGCAAGCCTGGTGTTTACCGTGCGGTGTCGTTCCTGCGGCCGCATTTCCAGCTCGATGAGCTGTCGGTTTCGTTGCGACTTGTGGCCGAGCTTCCGGCCAGCTCCAAGTAGCAACGGGTTGTGGTGGTACGGCCCGGGCAACCGGGCCCTGATCGACGGGGCACAGACCCTGCACTGTGGTGAGCAGTTCGCAACTGGCTGTAAACCGCGCCGGATCGGCTCGCATTGGCGGGTACGTCCGGCATCAATCTCACGGAAGAACGGAACAAAGGAAACCAGACCATGCAACACGCATTTCTCAGCATCGACACCATCAAGGGTGAGTCCAAGGACGCCGAGCACAAGGATTGGATCGAGATCGAATCCTTCAACCAGGACGTCCTGCAGCCGCGTTCGGCAACCGCATCGAGCGCAGGTGGCACCACCGCCGCCCGCGTCGAGATGACCCCGATCGAGCTCAACAAGCGCATCGACCTGGCGTCGACCGCGTTGTTCCAGGCGTGCGCCAACGGCACCACCTTCCCCAAGGCCCGCATCGAGTTCCTGCGCGCCGACAAGGACGGCAAGGCGATCAACTACTACACGATCGAACTGCTGAACGTGCTGGTCCACCGTGTCTCGACCGCCCTGGGCCATGACGGCATGCCGTCGGAGCAGGTTTCGTTGAGCTTCGGCGCCATCAAGTGGTCCTACACCCAGCAGAAGCAGGGTGGTGGCGTCGGCGGCAAGACCGTCGCGCAGTGGAGCAACACCAACAACAAGCCGACCTACACGGTCTCTTGATGTGTTGATGCGGTGGCGGCTTCGGCTGCCACCGCATTGCTAGTGGAAATCGGCTCGGAGTAACTGCATGGAAGCCGCTACCGGCCAGAGAAATCGACGAATTCGCGCGACGAGGCACGAAGAAGGGGCCTGGACCGTCCATCACAGGCTGACTCCCGCCTCCTGGAGCGACGTCGTGGAAATCGTGCTGGGCGACTGTCCCGATCGCTGCAAGACCGCGGTCTACGAGCTGACGACCAGCGCAGGTGGCTATCGGGTGTCCCGGGAATCGTTCGAGTACATCCTGCAGACCGAGCGCTACATGGCGCATCCATACGTTCCCGGCGGTAACACCGACAGCGGGATCACGATTGGTTACGGGTACGACCTTGGGCATCAAAGCGCCTGGCAGGTTCGCCAGGATCTACGTGGCCTGCTGGATGAGAAGGGACTGCAGGCTTTGCTGCAGGTTGTCGGCCTGCAGGGAGAACGGGCCAAGGCGGCCGTTGCCGAGATGCCCCAGGTGGAGTTGGGGCCGGACGAAGCGATGGAGTTGGCAAAGCGCATGAAAGCCCGTTACGCGCAACGTGTAGTGGATATCTATCCGCAGGTGGTCGATTTGCATCCCCACTGTGAGGGAGCACTGTTGTCGCTGGTAATCAATCGGGGCTCGTCGTTGAACAGCAGGGATTCACGCCGGGAAATGCGGGAGATTCAAGCCGACCTGGCCTCCGACCACCCCGAACGTGTTCCGGATCGGTTGCGTTCGATGAAGCGTCTATGGGAAGGCAAGGGACTGACTGGCTTGTTGCTTCGGCGGGACAAGGAGGCCGAATTCTTTGAGCGGGGGGTGAGATGCGACTGTTCGGAATAATCGCGGTCTTCTTTCTCGCGGGATGCGTATTTGCCGGTGAAACCGCGCACCCCGCAACAGACTGCACGAGCCCGGATCAGCAGGAACTGATGGCCTGTATCGACGCCCGTGCTGATTCGGCGGAGGACGGGTTGCAGCAGGCCTACTCGAAGGCCGAATCCAGCATCGATACGGCGCACCGCCAAGGGCTGGGCAGCAGTCAGGGCCACTGGCAGAAATTCCGCGACAGTTACTGCCAGTCGGTGTACGACGAGATCAGCCTTGGCCGGGAGGCGCCGATTGAGCGGCTGGTCTGTCGTGAGCAGCTCGCCCTCGATCGCATCGCCGAACTTGATTACGTTTCGGTTGGCTCGTCGGGCGAATTCCGGAGGCTCCTGAACGCACTGGAAGGCGCCGGTTACGAACGGGATGAACTTGTAGCCCGGCTTGACGCCATGTATGCCGATGAAGAGCTTTGGGTTCAATACGTGAGCGTGCATTGCGAGCTGCTGGCACGCGTTGCTGCAGCGGATGAGCAGTTGTGCCGTGCCCGTATGAACCTCGAACGCAGTTACTGAACGCCGCTGTATTGGACTGACCCATGAAAGGATTCGAACCCAGCCTGCTGGAAAAACTGTTCGACGACGAACCGCGAGCGACCGCCGCCAGTGGCATCTTCAAGTCGATCTCGCTTGACCAGTACAAGGAATCGGTCGCCCGCGACCTCGAAGGCCTGCTCAACAGCCGCGCCGCATTCACCGAGGACGCCCTCAAGGCGTACCCCAATTGCCAGAAGTCGCTGATGACCTATGGCCTGCGCGATTTCTCCAGCAAGAGCCTGGCCAACGGTCACGACCGCGCCGCGATCTGCCGCTCGCTGGAACAGGCGATCGCGCGCCACGAGTCGCGCCTGCACAATGTCCGGGTCAGCCTGGAAAGCAACGGCCGGGCCATCGGCGGCCTGCATTTCTCGATCCACGGCCTGCTCGACGTGCAGCCTGCGCGCGAGCCAATCAGCTTCGACGCGATGCTGCAGCCGAGCACCCTGCAGTACTCGGTCAGCCGCCTGCGCCGCGCCGCGGTCGCGGCCTGAACGACCTGAGAGCCTGAGATGGAGGACCTGCTGCCATATTACGAGCGCGAACTGGCGTTCCTGCGTCGCTACGGCAAGGAGTTCGGCGAGCGCTACCCGAAGATCGCCGGCCGCCTGCTGCTGTCGGCCGACGGCAGCCAGGACCCGCACGTCGAACGGCTGATCGAATCGTTCGCGCTGCTCAGCGCGCGCACCAACAAGAAGATCGAGGACGACTACCCGGAGTTCACCGAAGCGCTGCTGGAGGTGATGTACCCGCATTACCTGCGGCCGTTCCCGTCGTGCTCGATCGCCCGCTTCGACATGGGCCCGGCGCTGGCCCAGCTCAGCGCGCCGGTGACCATCGCCCGCGACACCCTGCTGCATTCACGCAGCGTACGTGGCGTCAGCTGCCGCTTCCGCAGTGCGTTCGATGTCACTTTGGCGCCGATCAAGGTGCGCGAGGCGCGCTATCGGTCCATCGCCGAAGCGCCGCTGGCCACCAGCCTGCCGTCCGGCAGCGGCGGCCAGGTCTCGTTGTCGTTCGAGCTGATCGGCGAGCAGCAAAACCTCGCCGCGCTCGGCCTCGACCGGTTGCGCCTGTTCACCGACGGCGAACCGTCGTTCTGCGCGGCGTTGCGCGACACCCTCGGCTTTGGGGTGCGCGCCGCCTACCTGGAGCCGGCCGGCAGCGGGCGCTGGATCGCGCTGGACAAGTCGCCGCTGCAGCAAGTCGGGTTCGCCGACGACGAGGCGCTGATCGACTTCCCCGAGCGTTCACACCCGGCCTACCGGTTGCTGACCGAGCTGTTCGCATTCCCGGAGAAGTTCGGCTTCTTCGACCTCGACCTCAAGGCCTTGCGCGGCCACGCCGGTGCCAGCTTCACCGTGCACCTGGTGCTGCACGCGCAACCGGCCGACCACCCGACCGCGCGCACCCTGGAGGCGCTCGGTCGCGACAACATCCAGCTCGGCTGCACCCCGGTGGTCAACCTGTTTGCCCAGCACGGCGAACCGATCCGGGTCAGCCACCGCAGCACCAGCTACCCGGTGGTCGCCGACGCGCGTCGGGCGTTCGCCTACGAAGTGGTCTCGATCGACTCGGTCAAGCGCGTGCGGCAAACCCCCCAGGGCGAGAAGATCACCGAGTTCCGCCCGTTCTATTCGCTGCACCACGGCGAGACCCCCGATGCCACCGGTCACTACTGGCTGGCCCACCGCGACGAGCGGGTCGCCCGTAGCAGCCCGGGATACGAGACCGAGCTGTCGTTCGTCGACCTCGACTTCAACCCGGTGCAACCGCAGACCGACGTGGTCAGCCTGGAGCTGACCTGCAGCAACCGCGACCTGCCCAGCCACCTCGCCTACGGCGTGCAGGGCGGCGACCTGACCATGGAAGGCGGCGGCGTCGTGCGCTCGATCGCGATGCTGCGCAAGCCGAGCAAGCCGCTGCGTTTCGAGCGCGGCCGCGGCGCGCAGTGGCGGCTGATCTCGCACCTCGCGCTGAACCACCTGTCGCTGACCCAGAGCGGCCTGCCGGCGCTGAAGGAGATGTTGCGGCTGTACGACATCGCGCGTTCGTCGGTGTCCGGCCGGCAGATCGAGGGCATCGTCGCGCTCGAACACCGCCCGACGAGCGCCTGGTTGCCGGGCAGGCATTTCGCTAGCGTGGTGCGTGGCATCGAGATCCGCCTGACCGTCGACGAGGCCGCGTTCGTCGGCCACGGCATCGCCGCGTTCGCGCGCGTGCTGGACCACTTCTTCGGCCTGTACGTGCACGCCAACAGCTTCACCCAACTGACCCTGCTGTCGTCCGAGCACGGCGAGGAACTGATCCGATGCGAACCGCGCAGCGGCGAATCGATCCTGGTGTAGCGCAGCAACTGCTCGCCAAGCCGCATCGCTTCGAGTTCTTCCAGGCGTTGCGGATCCTCGAGCGGCTGTTCGTGCGGCAAGGCGTCAAACCGGCCGACGTGGTCCCGCAGCGGCTGCGCTTCGGCAACTCGATGTCGCTGGGCTTCCCGGCCAGCGAGATCGAATCGGCGCAGGCGATTTCCAGCGACGGCACCGCGCTCGATCGCGACAGCGCGGTTGAGCATGCGGTGACGATGGAGGATCTCGGCGAGGTGCGGCTGACGCCGGCCTTCATGGGCCTGCTCGGCAGCCACGGCGTACTGCCGCTGCACTACACCGAAACCCTTGCCAGTCGCGAGCTCTACCAGCGCGACCGCACCGCGCGCGCCTTCCTCGACATCTTTGCCAACCGTGCGGTGGCGTTGCATTACGCCGCGTGGAAGAAGCACCGCCTCGCCCTGCAGTACGAGCTCGACAGCAACGAGCGCTTCATGCCGCTGGTGCTGTCGCTGTCCGGGCTCGGCATGAAGAGCCTGCGCGGGCGCATGCACGACGGCGACGGCGACGTGTTCGACCAGGCGGTGGCGCATTACGCCGGCGCGATCCGCCAGCACCCGGTGTCGGCACGGATGCTGCAGCAGATCCTGTCGGACTATTTCGCGGTGCCGCTGCGGGTCGAGCAGTTCGTCGGTGCCTGGTACGACGTACCCGACGGCCAGCGCACCCGCCTGGGCATGGGCAACGCCGCGCTGGGCAGTACCGCGCTGGCGGGTGACCGCGTCTGGCAGCGCGACCTGCGCATGCGCCTGTGGGTCGGCCCACTGGAGCGCGAACAGTTCGACGACTTCCTGCCCGGCGGCCGTGCCGCCAAGGGCCTGGCGAAGTGGCTGACCCTGCTGACCGGCTCGTGCCTGGAATACGAGGTCTGCCTGAGCCTGAAGCCCGAGCATGTACGCAGCGTCGGTTTCAGCAAGGGCGCCGGCGCGCGGCTCGGCTTCGACAGCTTTGTCTGTTCGAGGCCGCCGACGCAGCCCCGCTCTGACACCCGCTACGGCATCCACGCCCTGCAATAACCCCCCTTTCAGATCCAACGCATGGAACGCACCGCATGAGCATCAACCTCAAGACCCTGATCGGAAAACTCAACGACCCCTGCCGCCAGGCCGCCGAGCGCGCCGCCAACCTGTGCCTGGCGCGCGGCAATTACGAGGTCGACCTGGAGCATCTGTTCCTGGCGCTGCTGGAGAACCCGCGCGGCGATGTGGCGTTGATCGCCCAGCGCAGTGGCATCGGCCTCGACAGCCTGCGCAAGGAGCTGGAAACCGAAATCGGCCGCTTCAAGGCCGGCAACACCCGCACCCCGGTGTTCTCGACGCACCTGCCGACGTTGTTCGAACACGCCTGGCTGCTGGCCTCGTTGGACGCGCAGACCACCCGCATCCGTAGCGGCCACCTGCTGCTGGCGCTGCTGACCGAGCCGGGGCTGGCGCAGCTGGCGTACCGCGGCTCGGCGCAGTTCGTGAAGATCAAGCGCGACGAGCTCAAGCACAACTTCGCCAAGCTGACCGAAGGCTCCAGCGAAGCCGGCGATGTGCGCTTCGCCGACGCGGATATCGCCGTCGATGGCGAGGACGCCGCGCCCGCCGCCGAGCCGGGCCTGTCGAAAACCCCGGCGCTCGACCAGTACACCACCAACCTGACCGGGCGCGCCCGCGACGGCCACCTCGACCCGGTGGTCGGCCGCGACCCGGAAGTGCGGCAGATCGTCGACATCCTGCTGCGCCGCCGCCAGAACAATCCGATCCTCACCGGCGAGGCCGGCGTCGGCAAGACCGCGGTGGTCGAGGGTCTTGCCCTGCGCATCTCCGCCGGCGACGTGCCCGAGGTGTTGCGCGCGGTCGAGTTGCACACCCTCGACATGGGCCTGCTGCAGGCCGGGGCCAGCGTCAAGGGCGAGTTCGAGAACCGCCTCAAGAACGTGATCGACGAGGTCAAGAAGAGCCCGCACCCGATCGTGCTGTTCATCGACGAGGCGCACACCATGATCGGCGCCGGCGGCCAGGCCGGCCAGAGCGATGCCGCCAACCTGCTCAAGCCGGCGCTGGCGCGCGGCGAGCTGCGCACGATCGCCGCCACCACCTGGGCCGAGTACAAGAAGTACTTCGAGAAGGACGCCGCACTGGCCCGGCGCTTCCAGGTGGTCAAGGTCGAGGAGCCGACCGAGACCCTGTGCGCGGCGATGCTGCGCGGCATGGTGCCGCTGATGGAGAAGCACTTCTGCATCCGCGTGATGGACGAGGCGATCACCGAGGCGGTACGGCTGTCGCATCGCTATATCAGTGGCCGGCAGCTGCCCGACAAGGCGGTCAGCGTGCTCGACACCGCCTGCGCCAAGGTGGCGCTTGGGCAGAGCGCGACCCCGGCGATCATCGAGGACACCCGCAAGCACCTGGACCGGCTCGGCGCCGAGCTCGCCGCGCTCAGGCGCGAAGCCACCGGTGGCCACGACCACGACGAGCGCCTGGCCGAACTGCTCGCGCAGCAGTTGCAAGCGCGCCAGGTACTGACCGACAACGAGAAGCGCCTCAAGACCGAAACCGCGATCGCTCAGAAGATCCAGGCCCTGCGCGCCGATCTGGAGACAGATGCGGCCAACACTTCGGAAGCGGGAGAGACCACGCCCGAAGCCGATGACGGCGACACCGCCGTCGCCACCAAACCCAAGACCGTCAAGTCCCGGGCCGGCAGGAAGGCCGCCAAGACCCTCAGCCCCAAACTCGCCGAACTCGACCTGCTGCTGGCCGAGCTGCGCGCGCTGCAGGGTGAAACCCCGATGGTCCCGCTGCAGGTCGACGGCGGCGTCGTCGCCGAGATCGTCAGCGCCTGGACCGGCGTGCCGCTGGGCCGCATGGTCAAGGACGAGATCCGCACCGTGCGCAACCTCGCGCCGCTGCTGGCCGAGCGGGTGATCGGCCAGGACCACGCACTCGATGCGATCGCCCAGCGCGTGCGCACCGCGTCGGCCAAGCTGGAAGACCCGAACAAGCCGCGTGGCGTCTTCATGTTCGTCGGCCCCTCCGGCGTCGGCAAGACCGAGACCGCGCTGGCACTGGCCGACATCCTCTACGGCGGCGAGCGCAAGCTCATCACCATCAACATGAGCGAGTACCAGGAGGCGCACAGCGTGTCCGGCCTCAAGGGCAGCCCGCCGGGCTACGTCGGCTACGGCGAAGGCGGCGTGCTGACCGAAGCGGTGCGCCGCAACCCGTACAGCGTGGTGCTGCTGGACGAGGTCGAGAAGGCCCACCCGGACGTGCTGGAGATGTTCTTCCAGGTGTTCGACAAAGGCCAGATGGACGACGCAGAAGGCCGCGAGATCGACTTCCGCAACACCCTGATCATCCTCACCAGCAACGTCGGCTCGTCGCAGATCATGCAGGCCTGCCTCAACAAGCCGGCCGAGGAGATCCCCGCTGCCGATGCATTGGGAGACGCGCTGCGCCCGGTGCTGATGAAGACCTTCAAGCCGGCCTTCCTCGGCCGCATGAAGGTGGTGCCGTACTACCCGATCAACGACGACGTGCTGGCGATGATCATCACCCTCAAGCTCGGCCGCATCCGCGACCGGGTCGAGGCCAACCACAAGGCCGCGTTCGAATGGGATCCGAGCCTGGTCGAAGCGGTGCTCGCGCGCTGCACCGAGGTCGACTCGGGCGCGCGCAACGTCGACCACATCCTCAATGGCACCCTGCTGCCGGAGATCGCCGAATCGGTGCTGGCGAAGATGGCCGAGGGCGATCGGATCGAGAAGCTCAAGGTCAGCGCCGGCAAGAAGGGCGATTTCAAGTACAAGGTCAGCTGACCGGCCCTTTCAGGGTCCGGTCGCGGGTATCATCTGCACGACGAATGATCCACCCACATGGACGTGTGGGCCGCCCACGCGGCGGCCCCGCGATATCGCAAGGAGGCGAATGCCATGGATGTCCTCGCCACGGTTCTGAGTACATTGGCCGGCGGTCCGAAGCAGTTCGACCGCCTGCTGCACCTGCATACCCCGCTCGGCCCCGACGTGCTGGTGGCCGAGAATCTCGACGGCGTCGAGGCGCTGGCGCCGTCGGTCGATGCCATCGCCGGTTTCCGGCTGCAGCTGACCGCGCTGTCGGTCGACGCCCACCTCGACCTCGCCGCGCTGCTCGGCCAGCCGGTGCGGCTGGAGTTGCAGACCGCGGACAGCATCGGTGCGCCGCGCGCGCTGCACGGCCACGTCACCGCGTTCGAGCGGCTCGGCAGCAACGGCGGGCTGGCGCGTTACCGCTTGGTCGTCGAGCCGTGGCTGGCGCTGCTGCGCGACCGCGTCGACAGCTACGTGTTCCAGGACATGAGCGTGGTCGAGATCCTCGAAGACCTCTTCGCCGACTACGTGCCCGGTAATGGCAGCGGCCAGGGCAAACTCGCCCCGGCCTGGCGCTGGGACCTGGCCGACCCGGCCGTCTACCGCAAGCGCAGCCTGACCACCCAGTACGAGGAGTCCGACCTCGCGTTCGTCGAGCGGCTGCTGGCCGACGAGGGCCTGTTCTACTGGTTCGAGCACGAAGGCAACGCCGACGGTGACAGCCTCGGCGCGCACACGATGGTGATCGCCGACCACAACGATGCCTTCGCCGATCTCGGCACCGTGCGTTATCACCGCAGCGACGCCACCGAGCGCGATGACAGCATCCAGCAGTTCGCCGCGACCCGGCGCTGGCAGACCGGCCGCCTGCAGCGCGCCAGTTGGGATTACCGTCGCCTCGACACCCGCGCGACCGAGGCCGATGCCGACGTTCCCGGTGCAGTGATCGCAGCGGACATCGACACCGCCGGCTTGTACGCCTGGCCCGGCCGCGTGACCGGCGAGCGTTTCGCCCGCCAACAACTGGAAGCGTTGCAGGTTACCCGCGACACCGTCGACGGTGCCGGTACCTGGCGGCAACTGCAGCCCGGCGGCCGCTTCGCCCTGAGCCAGCATCCGGCCTATGGCGTCGATGCCGAAGGCGAATCGACCAACCGCTTCCACTGCCTGCGCCTGCACCACCGCGCCCGCAACAACCTCGGCGCCGAGATCCTCGCGCAGGTCGAACAGCAACTCGGTCTCGCCGACCTGTCGACTGCCGCGTTGCCGGCTTCGCTGCACGCTGCCAACGGCAGCGCGGCTAAGCAGGCGGACCCACCATCGGCCGACTTCTACCAAAACACCTTCGCCGCGTTGCCGGCCGCCGTCCCCTACCGCGCCCAGACCACCGACGGCCACGGCCTGCGCCTGCATCCCAAGCCCAGCGTGAGCGGCACCCAGACCGCCATCGTGGTCACCGACGGCGCGCCGCTGCAGACCGATCGCGACCATCGCATCAAGGTGCAGTTCCCGTGGCAGCGTGGCGCCAACGCCAGCCATCGCCAGCCGCACCCGGCCGGCGGCGACAACGCCCCGGGCACCGATACGGCCTGGACCTGGGTGCGCGTGGCCGCCCCGTGGGCCGGCGACAACTGGGGCAGCGTGTTGCTGCCGCGTCGTGGCCAGGAGGTCGTGGTGGCCTTCCTGGAAGGCGACATCGATCGCCCGGTCGTGGTCGGCAGCGTCTACAACGGCCGTGGCCAGATGGATGCCCCGCACAACCAGGCCAGCGGTGGCGCGGCGAACGCCACCGGCAACGCCCCGGCATGGTTCGACGGCAACGCTCACAACGCGGTGTTCACCGGGTTCAAGTCGCAGGCGCTGTCGGCCAGCCAGAGCGGCAACGGCGGCTACCAGCAGCTGCGGCTGGACGACACCCCGGGGCAAGGCCGCGCGCAGGCCAGCACCACCCAGCACGCGACCACGTTGTCCCTCGGCCATCTCAAGGGCGGCAAGGACAACGTCCGCGACGGCGAGCGCGGCTTCGGCGTCGAACTGTCGACCGCCGCCAGCGGCGCCGTGCGTGGCGGCAGCGGCTTGCTGCTGAGTACCGAGCGCGGCCGCGCCCAACTCGACGCCGACGGCGCCCGCGCCCAACTCGACAGCGGGCGGCAACTGCTCGCCAGCCTGGCCGAGGTCGCCAAGGCCCAGGGCGCCGACCTGCCCGATGAGGCCGCCCCGTTGCCGGCCGACGACGGCCGCAAGACCCTCGGCGAGGCCTTGGCGGCCACCGCCAGCGGCGGCCAGGCCGGGCAAGGCGTCGGCGGCGGCACCGGCGATGCCCCCGGCTGGAGCGCGCCCGCGCTGGTCGCCAGCAGCCCAGATGGCATCGCCAGCGTGACCCCGGCCGACCAGGTCTGGGTCTCCGGCACCACGATTACCCTGGACGCAGGCGCCGACCTGCAGTGGCTGAGCCAGGGCGAAACTGTCATCGCCGCGGAGAAGGGCATCGCCATGTACGCCCACGGCAGCGAGCCGCCTGCCGGCAAACCCAACACCGAGACCGGCATCGCCCTGCACGCCGCGCAAGGCGCGGTCAGCGCCAGAGCCGCGAGCGCCACTGCGGAAGTCGCCGCGCAAGTGAGCGTCACGATCGCCAGCACCACCGCCGACGTGCAGCTCGCCGCGCCCAACAAGCACCTGCTCGCGACCGCGGCCGGCGCCTACCTCAAGCTGGAAGGCGACAACATCGAACTGGGCGCCCCCGGCACCATCGAGTTCAAGGCCGCCAAGAAGGAGTGGACCTCCGCGCAGAGTGCCACGCTGGAGGCGCCGTCGTTGGCCAAGGGCAAGCTGACGCTGTGCGACTTCAAGATGCAGTCGGCCGACATCGGCGGCGATGGTCCAGTGCCCGTGGATGGCTGACGTGGGCATCGACCACCGACAACTGGCCGCGCACGCCTTCGCCATCCTCAATCCGCTGCAGGTGGGTCGCTCCGAATGGGCCGATCTGCCGATCACCGCGTTGATCCCGCCTGCGCTGTCGGCCAAGGCGGCGGCTATGCCGCTGCTGCTCGACTTGGCGCAGCTGGACGAGCCGCAGCGCATTGCCTTGCTGATCCGGGCCGATGCCTGGGATCGGCATCACGACGCTCCGTTCTTTTCGCTGCTGCTGCAGACCGATGCGTCTGCGGAGCGCGTCGCCGCGCATCTGACCGGGAAACTGCTGCACACCGCGCCCGACGGCGCCAAAATCGTGCTGCGCTGGCACGACCCGCGTGTGTTCCGCCATTTTTGCTGGCTGCTGACCGACGCGCAGTTGCGCCGGCTGGGCGGTCCGGTCACCGCCTGGACCTGGCGCGATATCAGCTTGGAATGGCATACCCATCGGGTGCCCAGCGGCGTCGACATCATCGCCCGCTTGCAACTGAGCGCCGAGCAATGGGCGGTGATCGGCCGAATCGGCGTGCTCAACCGCACGCTCGCCCAACTACAGCGCAACGCCCATCACCTCGTCGTTGATGACGAAGCGTGCCGGCGTATCGATGGCTACCTGCAGCACGCCTACGACGTTCACGAATTTATCGACGAAGCCGACGCCCGGCTGTTCGCCGAACAGGGAATGCGCAGTCCTTACGCCCACGCCCATCCCGAGATCGGAAAGCGCGTGGCCCGTGCCCGCGCGCGCACCAGCACCTATGTCGGTGCCTGCGCCGACCTTGATTTGACCGCTCTCGATGACACGGCCGTCCTCGATCATCGACCTGCCCGCACGCGCACCGTTACGCAAGGAAGCCTCACATGAGCTGCGACCCCTCCAAGACCTGTTCCATCTGTGATCAGCGCGGCCTGCCAATCCTGCCGCTGCGCTACGCTGTTGCCCGCTGCGACAGCAAGGTCAAAGACCGAGCGCCCGAATTGCAGGCTCCGTTCGGTGATGGTGTCGAAGACATCGTCCTGCCGTCGGACTCAGCCCAATACACCCTGCGCTTGCTGCGCCCAGGTTACCTGTACGTTTTTAACCAGGTTCGCGGCGAATGGAAGGCTTATGTCGTCAATGACGACGCCTACCTGACCGAGTTCGACATCCACAGCAAGACTCCGCCGGACACCGGCGAAGCGCAGCCTTGCGAGCGCATGCAGAACTCTGCGGCCGGCCGCTGCGTCATGATTCCCGACGCTGCCGACGCCGGCCCGGTGTGGCTGGGATTTTCCGACACCGCTTGGACGGCTGCTGTGCTCGAAAAGCACCGCCAGCAAGCCTACCGTGATCGTCACATGCAGCGCATCGACGTTGGTAAGTGGGCTCAGGCCAAGGCCGCGCCGGCCACCCAGCCGCACATGCAGCGGCTGGACAAGATTGGCGAGCAGGTCTGCGAGTTTGCGCTGCCGGCGGCGGAGCAGCCACCGCCTCCGGCCGATGCGGTGCACGACGACAACCCTGGCGACGGCGTGATCCGTCTGGCGACGATAACCGTCGTCGCCCGTCGCTACCGGGCGATGGATTTCTCCCTGCATGACTATTACAACGAGCACGCCAAGACCGACAGCGTCGTGGAAGCCGCCACGACTGCCGCCGGCGATTTCGTTCCCGCGATGGTGGCGCTCAATGACCCGGCCGGCATCACCATGGAGCTGGCGCGATTGCCCGCCGCGCGCCTGGAGAACTTCATTTCCGAGGCGGATGTGGCCCGCCCGCTGGCGGTTTCGAGCGCCATCGAAAGTCTCCGCACCGCGATCAAGGACGATGCCGAGAACCGGCAGATCTACCGCACCGAACGTGCCGCGCAGCGGATCCGGTACGGCGGTTACGGTGGCATGGGCGCCACCGGCGCACGGGGCGGTCAAGCCCTGGCGGAACTGTTGATGCCGGAGATCGGGGAGCGACGCGACGCACTGTACGAAGACATGCGCAATCCGAGCGCCGAACTATTGCTGACCGCACGCAACAGCGCCTGGAAGGACTACGCCGATCAGTACGACGAGGGCCGCCGCAGCGCATGGGAGCAGCAATGGCACGCCCGGCTGCGCGCGTTCGACCGAGCTGTCGTCGCGCCGCTGGTGCGCGCCCACGTGGCATGGGTCGCCGGCACCGGGCTGTTCGAGCAGTTCGACTGCAACCACGACCCGGACGACTCGCATTCGGGTCAGGGCTTTGTCGACACCTTGCTGCTGTGTATCCAAGACACCCAGCAGTACAACCCCTGCGCCGACCAGTACCGACAATGGTTGCAGGCCACCGACATCCAGCGCGACAACCTGGTGCTGCGGGCGCTGGCCTATAACCAGAAGGCGATGATTGAACAACTGAATGCGGTGGCGCAAGGCGGGCTGCAGCCCGATTCACTGAAGGGTTTGCCCTGGGACGGCCTGATCAAGGGCTACGAAGAACCGCTGGAGGCGCTGGCCGACGGTGGCAAGAACGCGGTGGTGCGCCTGAGCGCAGCCCTGGGCGGCCCGATCGCGGACTTGGCCGGCAAGGCCGTCGACGGCATGGTCGGCCCCGGGCTTGTGGCGTTGGGCGTCATTGCCAAGGCGCCGGTGGTGATGGTGGACGTCACCATGAGCAAGGCCGATGCCATCGCCGAACTAACCGGGCGGATGATGGCCGTCAACCCGAAAGTGGGTGATCTGCACGACCTCAACCGCGCCATCGAGATCCAGCTGCGCAAAGCCAGGATCTACGGCACTCCGGTCGCGGGCACCGGCCGCTTCCGCTACCTGCTCATGACCGACCCGCGAGTAATCAGCGACTTCCCCGGCGTCGATGCCGAGGGCACGCCCACCGGACGGCGCTTCGCCGAGCATGCGATCCTGACCGAGGCCGACCGCACCCGCCTGACCAGGTTGCGCTGGAACAAGCTGCTGCCCGGTGCGGCCGGCTTGGGCGTGGTAACCGGCATCCTGCAGGCAGTGGCATTGGGCAAGCTGGCCGAAGACATGGACAAGAGCATGGCGCACGAAGCCAACGAGAACACCTGGCGCTACCGCACCAGCATCGCCGCCTTGGCCGGCACTTTGGCTGAGACCACCGGCAAGTGGTCGGAGAGTGCGGCAGCGGTAGGGAGCCGATTGGCAGTGAGGTTGGAACGGTATGTTGGTTTGGCGCTGCGCGTTGGCGGAAAAGCCCTAGGCATCGGCGCGGGCGTGGTTATGGCGGTGTGGGATGGCATCCGTGGATGGCAGGAGATTCAAGAGGGGAATGCGGTGGGGTGGCTGTACATCGGGAGTGCAGTCGCGGGCGTAGGCGCGATGCTCGCGTTTTCGACACTGGGGCCATTGCTATTCGGTGCTGCCGCTACCGGCGTCGGCATTGTATTGGTCGTTCTGGTTGTAGTGATCGCCGTCCTGATCGAAGTATTCAAGGACAACAAGGTGCAGGATTGGTTGGAACGCTGTTATTTCGGCGAGTTCGAGGAAGTCGACCGTTATCGGAGTCCCGCGTTGGAAATGAACGAACTTAAGATTGCGCTGGCAGGCTGACATGGACTACGCAGGACTGGACTATCGCAACATCCGCTATCCGGTCGACCGGCCGCTGACCGATGAAGAGCGTGCGCATCGCTACCGACAGAAGGCGACGAGCAATGCGCCGCCGATGGACTTTCTCTCGGTTATCAGCCTCAACAGCAGTTACATCGAGTTGGTGGATCGTTGGTACCCGATCAAAGGGTTCAATGCGTGGTTGGGGGCGTGTATCGCGGCACTGAGTACGGCGATCTCATGCGTTGTCGTGTGGGCGTTTTTCTATGCTCCAGCAGAACCCGATGAACAATGGATGTTCTGGGTCATGCCTATCGTGTTTCTTCCCATCACACTCGGCATGGTTTGGGGGGGCTGGTGGCTGATTCGCACTGAATGCGGCCGCTGGACGCACTACCCCATGCGTCTGAACCGCAAGAGCCGGCAGGTGCATGTGTTCCGGCAGGATGGCACCGTGCTGACCGTGCCTTGGGACGATTTGTTCATCACCCTCGGCACGGCGCGGGCGCCGCTTACCGGCACCACCTACGACCTGCGTGCGCACGTGCTCGACGCCGACGGCAAGACCGTGCGCGAGTCGTTCTCCCTCGGCTACACCTTTCCCGGCAAGGCAGAGTCAATGGACAAGTTCTGGGCCTTCTTGCAGCCGTACATGGAAGCGCCGGATGGCGACGAGCGCACCTACAAGCATCTAGAAGATGGCATGTTGATGCCGCTGGACGGGCGCAAGGAAGGCTGGCGCTGGAGCATCGCGCGGGCCTTCGCATTTATGGGGCATTGGCCTTGGATGCAGTTGTTGTTCTGTGTCCCCTTCGGCTTGACCGCCGTCGGCCGCATGTTTGCGATGGCGACCAGCAAGCAGCCGCAGTGGCCGGCGGACATTGAGGCCGCCAACGTCATCGACCCGGACGACCCCTATCAGCTGATCTGGCGCGACAACGGCCCGCTGGGCTGGTGGGAGCTGTGGTACCCCATGATCTGCACCCTCCTGGGCGTTGGCACATTCGTCGGTGTGATCGTCGCGATGTTCCTGACCATGGGCGACTGAGGCAGCAACGGCGGCCTGGCCCGCTACCGGCTGGTGATCGAGCCGTCGCTGAGTTTCCTCGGCCGGAGTCTGGACCAGTAGAAGGTTCAGGGAGGGCATGCCTGGGTAGGAGCTCTGTACATCGGCTCAACGTTTGCCGCCGGTGTTTCCATGCTTGCATTCACGACACTGGGAGTATGGCTATTCGGTGCAGCCTGCCTTCTTAGGTGCTATCGGATTCATGCTGGTCAAGTTCTGGGAATAGGGAACGCCTCGTCGTGCACCGGCCAGGCGGCAGAGCGACAATGCACGATTCTAGTCGCCGCCGCCTCTCCAATGACCCCCACGCAGTTCCCCGACTACCCCTTTACCCCCCACCGCTTCGGCGTCCGCCACGACATCGCGATGAGCTACCTCGACGAAGGCCCGCGCGATGGCGAGGTTGTCGTGATGCTGCACGGCAATCCGTCGTGGAGCTTCTACTGGCGGCACCTGGTGGCGGGGCTGTCGGACCGCTACCGCTGCATCGTGCCCGACCACGTCGGCATGGGGCTGTCGGACAAGCCGGACGATTCGCCGGATGCGTCGCCGCGCTACGACTACACGCTGCACTCGCGCGTCGATGACGTCGAGGCGCTGCTGGACCACCTCGGCATCGCCGGGCCGGTGACGCTGGCGGTGCATGACTGGGGCGGGATGATCGGCTTCGGCTGGGCGGTGCGGCACATGGCGCGGGTGCGGCGACTGGTGGTG
Source organism: Lysobacter sp. F6437 (assembly GCF_052547215.1). NCBI lineage: Bacteria > Pseudomonadati > Pseudomonadota > Gammaproteobacteria > Lysobacterales > Lysobacteraceae > Lysobacter > Lysobacter sp. F6437. Next base: position 45,960 of record NZ_JBQWRB010000002.1, on the reverse strand, counting down.
CTCAATACCGCGGCGTTTCCGTTACCAAAGGCCAAGCCGATGCCGTGGCGGTTGTCGCTGGGGCGGGACTCGCGGATCGGTGGATGGCTGATCCGTCGTTTCAATCTGTTCGCACGTGGCGCGGCGTGGTTCGGCACGGAGCGCTCGCTGCCCGCGGCGGTGCGGCGTGCCTACATCGCGCCGTACCAGGGCTGGGACAACGCGATCAGCACGTTGCGCTTCATGCAGGACATTCCGCTCGAAGCCGGCGACGCCGCATGGCCACTGGTGGTCGAGGCGGGGCGGCGGCTGCCGGAATATGCCGACCGGCCGGTGTTCATTGGCTGGGGGTTGCGTGACTTCGTGTTCGACAAGCACTTCTTGAAGGGCTTCAGCGAGGCGTTGCCGGGGGCGCAGGTGCAGGCGTTCGAGGATGCGGGGCATTACGTGCTGGAGGACAGGCACGAGGTGCTGGTGCCGGCGATACGGGGGTTCCTGGATTCGAATCCGGTGGGGTAGTGCGACGGTTTGTAGTAGGAGCGGCTTCAGCCGCGATCGGAGAGTCGGTCGTCCGTGCCGATTCCAGATCGCGGCTGAAGCCGCTCCTACAGGAGCTTGGATTCACGGCTCAGGCGGCGATGTCGTCGCCAAACCAGTCGGCGGGTGTGAGGATGGGCAGGCCGTGGGCGAGGCGCGACTTGTCGCACTTCTCGCTGGCTTCGCCGAATTCCCATGAGGCGGGGACCTCGCGGCAGACGCTGGACTTGATCGGGTGGATCGCGCAGCGGGCGCGCACGCCGATCTCGGCATCCAGGGCGATGCAGCGCGGCTTCTCGGCCCAGGTGCCCCGCATGACGACGCGGTGTGGGCCGAACGGTTCGGTCAGTTCCGGCGGCACGGTGCCGCCGACCGCGGGGTCGGCTTCGGACCAGTGGAAGCTGACCCGGAAGTAGGCGCAGCAGGCACCGCAGGTCAGGCAGGGGTGGGGCATCGGGGCGCCGCTCGGCAGGCCGGGGCGCCGGGGGGCAACCGCAATCGGTCGCGGGATTTTCGGGATTTTTCGTGGCCGCGCAAGTGCCGGTATCGACCTCGCGTGGTCGGGATTCATGCGATGCGCGGCGACGTGCTCGCCCGGTCCGGAACCAGCGGCGACAATGGGCGGCATGACCGAGCCCTGCAACATCGCCGCGGCGCTGCCACGCCTGGCCGCCGACCAGCCCGACCGGGTCGCGATCCGCTGCCCCGGCAAGCGCGGCGCCAATGGCATGGCGCGCTACGACCTGACCCTCACCTACGCTGAGCTCGACGCCCGCAGCGATGCGATCGCCGCCGGTCTGGCGCGGCATGGCGTGGTCCGCGGCAGCCGCGCGGTGGTGATGGTGCGGCCGTCGCCGGAGTTCTTCGCGCTGATGTTCGCGTTGTTCAAGGCCGGCGCGGTGCCGGTGCTGGTCGATCCGGGCATCGACCGCCGTGCGCTGCGGCAATGCCTCGACGAGGCGCAGCCGCACGCCTTCATCGGCATCCCGCTGGCGCACCTGGCGCGGCGGCTGCTGGGTTGGGCGCGGTCGGCGCGGATCCACGTCACCACCGGCCGCCACGCATGGCCGGGCGAGGTGACGCTGGCGCGGGTCGAGCGCGATCGCGAAGGCGCGGGCCCGCAACTGGCCGCGACCGCGCCCGACGACGTCGCCGCGATCCTGTTCACCAGCGGCTCGACCGGGGTGCCGAAGGGCGTGGTCTATCGGCATCGTCATTTCGTCGCGCAGGTGGCGATGCTGGGCGAGGCGTTCGGGATCGAGGCGGGGGGAGTCAACCTGCCGACCTTCCCGCCGTTCGCGTTGTTCGACCCGGCGCTCGGGGTGACCTCGGTGATCCCCGACATGGACCCGACCCGGCCGGCCAACGCCGACCCGCGCAAGCTGCACGACGCGATCGCGCGGTTCGGGGTCGACCAGTTGTTCGGCTCGCCGGCATTGATGGCGGTGCTGGCGCGGTTCGGTGCGCCGTTGCCGACGATCAAGCGGGTGATGTCGGCCGGCGCGCCGGTGCCGGCCGAGGTGGTCGCGACGTTGCGCGGGCTGCTGCCGGACGACGCGCAATTCTGGACCCCGTACGGCGCGACCGAATGCCTGCCGGTCGCGCTGATCGAAGGCCGCGAACTGCAGACCACGCGCGAAGCGACCGAACGCGGCGCCGGCACCTGCGTCGGCCGCCCGGTGGCGCCGAACGTGGTGCGGATCATCCGTATCGACGATGCGGCGATCGGCATGTGGGACGACGCGTTGTGCGTCGCCGATGGCGAGGTCGGCGAGATCACCGTCGCCGGGCCGACCGCGACCGACAGCTATTTCAATCGCGATGCGCAGACGCGATTGGCGAAGATCGAGGAAGTGCTTGCCCTCACCCCAACCCTCTCCCCCGAGCGGGAGAGGGAGCAAGAGCAGGGCGCAGCGGTTGTTCTCCCTCTCCAGCCTGCGGGAGAGGGTCGGGGTGAGGGAGCGAGCGCAGCTACCCGGACAGTCCACAGGATGGGCGACCTCGGCTATTTCGATGGCGAGGGTCGGCTGTGGTTCTGCGGGCGCAAGTCGCACCGGGTCGAGAGTGCCGCCGGTCCGCTGTACACCGAGCAGGTCGAGCCGGTGTTCAACGTGCATCCGCAGGTGCGGCGCACGGCGTTGGTCGGTGTCGGCGAGCGTGGTGCGCAGGTACCGGTGCTGTGCGTGGAACTGGTCGAGGGCGTGGCCGCGCGTGAGTGGCCACGGGTCGAACGCGAGCTGCGCGAGATTGGCGGGCAGCGTCCGCACACCGTGGGCATCGCGCGGTTCCTGCGGCACAAGTGCTTCCCGGTCGACATCCGACACAACGCCAAGATCGGTCGCGAGAAGCTGGCGGTGTGGGCCGCGAAGCAGCTCGCGATCGTGTCCCCCCCTACTTCCTCCGGACTGTAGGAGCGGCTTCAGCCGCGATCCGGAGTCGGCGCGGGGGAACGATTGCCCGATCGCGGCTGAAGCCGCTCCTACAACAGCAATAACCGCGGCAGGCGGATCGGGCAGGACGTGGCGGCAGGAACCCACCCACATAGAATGCCCGCATGAAGATCCTCGTAACCGGCGGTGGCGGCTTCCTCGGCCAGGCCCTGTGCCGCGGCCTGCGCGAACGCGGACACGAAGTGGCCAGCTTCAACCGCGGCCACTACCCCGAACTCGACGCACTCGGCGTCACTCAGCTGCGCGGCGACTTGGCCGACCGTGACGCCGTCATCCATGCCGCTTCCGGTTGCGATGCCATCTTCCACAACGCCGCCAAGGCCGGCGCGTGGGGCGCGTACGACGACTACCACCGCGCCAACGTGCTCGGCACCCGCCACGTGCTCGACGCCTGCCGCGCGCAAGGCATCGGCCGCCTCGTCTACACCTCGACCCCGAGCGTCACCCATCGCGCGACCCATCCGGTCGAAGGCCTCGGTGCCGACGAGGTGCCGTACGGCGAAGGCTTCAAGGCACCGTACGCGACCACCAAAACCATCGCCGAGAAGGAAGTGCTCGCCGCCAACGACGCCACCCTCGCCACCGTCGCCCTGCGCCCGCGGCTGATCTGGGGCGTCGGCGACAACCAGTTGCTGCCACGGCTGGTCGAGCGTGCCCGCGCCGCTCGGCTGCGGATGGTCGGCGACGGCGACAACCTCGTCGACACCACCTACATCGACAACGCCGCGCAGGCGCATTTCGATGCGTTCGATGCGCTGGCCCCGGGAGCTGCCTGCGCCGGCCGCGCCTACTTCATCAGCAACGGCGAACCGCGGACGATGCGCGAGACGCTCAATGGCCTGCTTGCCGCCGCGGGCGCGCCGGCCGTGGACAAGACCCTGCCGTTTCCGCTGGCCTATGCGATCGGAGCGGTCTGCGAAGGATTGTGGTCGACGCTGCCGTTGAAGGGCGAGCCGCCGTTGACGCGTTTCCTCGCCGAGCAGTTGGCGACCGCGCACTGGTATGACATGGGGCCGGCGCGGCGGGATTTTGGTTATGTGCCGCGGGTGGGGTTTGACGAGGGGTTGGCGCGGCTGCGTGCGGCTTGGGGAGCGGGGGGCGCTTCGTCGTAGTGGTGATGGGGTGTGCGGCGTTGTGGGTCTGGAAGTGCAGCCGAGTTCGCGACTTACGTCGCTCCTACAGGGAGGGCGTTGGGAATCCGGTAGAGACTGTCCATGTCTCCGACAGGCAACGCTTTTGCTTTGCGCAGCAACACCCGCCTGGGCGACGCTGCCTCCCGGAGCCGCCAAAGCCTCCCGGGCGGCCAGCGCATTCGCGAGTAGTCCGGATATCCGATCGCGGCTGAAGCCGCTCCTACAAAAGCGGGGGGCGCGGAACGAGAGCTCGGCGAGGACAGGACGTCCGTAATCGCCGGGAGCAAGAATCGGGGGTCTGGAGGGCAGAAGTGCGATTTGGCGGCGCGTGCGGGACCATCGCACCCGCCCGGCTAGAATGCGCCGATGACTGACTCCCCCTCTTCACCGTCGCCGCTGGGCAGGCTCAAGCCCGTTGCCGGGCACGCGCTGGAAATCGCGCTCAACCGCGCGCTGGCGCTCGACCCCGATACCCGCGACAGCCTGCGTGCGCTCGACGGCCGCCGCGTTGCCCTGCGGCTGACTTCGCCGCCGCTGGCGTTGCAGGTGACAGTCAATGGTGAGCGCCTTGAAGTCGGCCCCGTCGACGGCGAGAGCGAGCCCGACCTGTCGGTGCGCAGCACGATTGGCGGACTGATCTCGCAACTGCCGTTCCTGCGCAACGACGACGCACCGCCGGTCGGACAGCTCCGGATCGAAGGCGATGCCGACCTCGCACGCCGCCTGCAACGGCTGGCCGAACGTTTCGACCCGGACTGGCAGCAACCGTTCGCGCGCGTGTTCGGTGACGTGGTCGGCGTGCAGGTTGCCAACGCGCTCGCCGCCGGTCTGCGCCATGCGCGCGTCGCCGCGAAGGAGTTCGCCGGCAACGCCGCCGAGTTCGTCACCGAGGAATCGCGCGACGTGGTGCCGCGCGACGAACTCAACGCTTTCCACGATGACGTCGATGGACTGCGCGACGACGTCGAGCGCGCCGCCGCACGCATCGCCGGCCTGCGCGCCCGAGTCGGTGGCGACGCATGAAGTCGTTCTTCCGCGCTTGGCGGATCGGTCGCGTGCTGCTGCGCTACCGCCTCGACGACCTGCTCGACGGTACGCCGGCCGAACGCTGGCTCAAGCTCGCGCGCCCGTTCGTGCCGCGTGCGTCCAGCGAGATCGCCGCGCAACCGCGCGGCGCGCGGCTGCGACTGGCGCTGCAGGAACTCGGGCCGATCTTCGTCAAGTTCGGCCAGATCCTCTCGACCCGCCGCGACCTCGTGCCGCCCGACGTCGCCGAGGAACTGGCGTTGCTGCAGGACCGGGTCGCGCCATTCGATGGCGATGCCGCGCGCGCGATCGTCGAGGCCGCGCTGGAGCGGCCGGTGGCCGAGGCATTCGCCACGTTCGACACCACCCCGCTGGCGTCGGCCTCGATCGCCCAAGTGCACGCGGCGACCTTGCCGACGGCCGACGGGACACCCGGCCGCGAAGTCGTGGTCAAGGTCCTGCGCCCAGGCATCAAGCGCCAGATCGCGCAGGACATCGCCCTGCTCAACGCGATCGCCGGCGTGGTCGACCGCACCCATCCGAGCGCCGACAAGATCCGCCCGCGCGAGATCGTGATCGAGATCGAAAGCACCCTCGCCGCCGAACTCGACCTGCAACGCGAAGGCGCCAACGCCAGCGTGCTGCGGCGGTTCTGGCTGCATAGCGACGACCTCTACGTGCCCGAGGTGATCTGGACCCACACCGCCGACCGCACGCTGACGCTCGAACGCGTGCACGGCATCCCGTCCGACGACATCGCCGCGCTCGACGCCGCCGGCATCAACCGCCCCGCGCTCGCGGCGAAGGGCGTGCGGGTGTTCTACACCCAGGTGTTCCGCGACAACTTCTTCCACGCCGACGCCCACGCCGGCAACATCTGGGTCGACAGCGACCCGGCGCGCAAGCACAACCCGCGCTTCATCGCGCTGGATTTCGGGATCATGGGCCAGCTGTCGGACGAGGATCAGTACTACCTCGCCGAGAACTTCATGGCGATCTTCAACCGCGACTACCGCCGCATCGCCGAACTGCACGTGCGCGCCGGCTGGATGCCGCCGCACATCCGCATCGACGAGCTGGAAGCGGCGACGCGCGCGGTGTGCGAGCCGTACTTCACACGCCCGTTGAGCGAGATCTCGCTGGCCGAGGTGCTGCTCAAATTGTTCCGCACCGCGCAGCGTTACGAGCTGACCCTGCAGCCGCAGCTGATCCTGCTGCAGAAGACCCTGCTCAACATCGAAGGGGTGGGGCGCCTGCTCGACCCGAAGCTGGACATCTGGGCGGTCGCGCGGCCGGTGCTTTCGAGGATCCTGGTCGAGCGCTACAGCCCGCAGCGGTTGCTCGGCGAGTTCAGGAAGCGGTTGCCGGAGATGGTGACCCACGCGCCGGAGATGCCGCGGCTGCTGCACGCCTGGCTGACCCAGCAGGTCGAGGGCAAGCACGAGCTGAAGATGCAGTCGCGCGACCTCGCCGAACTGAGCCGCAACCTGCGCGAGGCGCACAAGAGCACGGTGGCGGCGATCCTCGGGGTCGGCCTGCTGATCGTCGCCGCGGTCTTGCATGGGCTGGGCGCCGGCGGCCCGACGTTGTGGTCGGTGCCGCTGTCGTCGTGGATTGCCGGCGTTGGCGGATTGTGGGCGCTGCTGGCCGCGTGGCCGCGGCGGTAGTCATGGTGGCGGGAATCCTGTCGATCGCGGGGATCGCCCCTGCGTGCACAGCCGGGCGTGCGCGCGCTTTTGTAGGAGCGGCTTCAGCCGCGATTGGAGAGTCGGTCGCCCGCGTCGATTCCAGATCGCGGCTGAAGCCGCTCCTACAACTGTCCCATCAGCAACAACCCCATCAACCGCGCCGGCGGCAACCCCGGCGCAAGCGGGTGCCGTCGTGATCGACCCCGCCCTCGCACTCGGCGTCCTGTACGCCGACGACCACCTCGCCGTGGTCAACAAGCCCGCCGGCCTGATGGTCCACGACAGCGCCCTCGCACGCGGCGAAAGCGACTTCGCCGCCGACCGCCTGCGCCTGCAGTTCGACAAGCCGATCTTCCTGGTCCACCGGCTCGACCGCGCCACCAGCGGCTGCCTGCTGCTGGCATTCGATCGCGACACCGCCTCCGCGCTCGGCAAGGTGCTGATGTCGCGCGAGGTCGAGAAGGACTACTGGGCGGTCTGCCGCGGCTGGCCGGAAGTCGACGATTTCACCATCGATCATGACCTCGACGGCGGCCCCGGCAAGCTGCTGAAGAAGCCGGCGATGACGCATTTCCAGGTGCTCGCGCGTACCGAGTGCGACTGGCCGTCGGCTGGCTTCGACACCTCGCGCTACGCCCTGCTCAACGCGCAGCCGCAGACCGGCCGCTTCCGCCAGATCCGTCGCCATCTCAAGCACGTGTTCCATCATCTGATCGGCGACACCAGCCACGGCGACGGCCGGCACAACCGCAGCTTCCGCATGATCGGCGTGCACCGGATGCTGCTGCACGCGCGGCGGTTGGCGTTCGTGCATCCGCACAGCGCAACGCGGATCGAGGTCGTCGCGCCGGTCGATGCGGAGTTCGGGAAGGCATTGGCGCTGTTCGACGGTTTCGACCCTGATGCCCTGTAGGAGCGGCTTCAGCCGCGATCTCGAATCGGTACCTGCGACCGACTCTCCGATCGCGGCTGAAGCCGCTCCTACAAAAGCATGCGCTGGGCTGGCTCCGACGCGCGGTCGGGGGCGCGAAACGATGGGTCCGCGGCGGTGCCCTAGAATCCCCGCATGATCGAGGTCGGCTCCATCCGCATCCCCGAGTCCGAGCTGGTCGAGCGCTTCGTGCGTTCCGCCGGGCCGGGTGGGCAGAACGTCAACAAGGTCGCGACCGCGGTCGAGCTGCGGTTCGACATCGCCAACTCGCCGTCGTTGCCCGAACCGGTGCGCGAGCGCCTGCTGGCCCGGCGCGACCGCCGTGTCACCGGCGACGGCGTGCTGGTGCTGTCGGCGCAACGCTTCCGCACCCAGGACCGCAACCGCCAGGACGCCCGCGAGCGGCTGGCCCACTTCATCGAGGCTGGCCGGCACGCGCCAAAGAAGCGGGTCGCGACCAAACCGACCCGCGGTTCGAAGGAGCGCCGGCTGGCGGGCAAGCGCGAACGCAGTACGATCAAGCAGGGGCGCACCCGACGCGACTGGGACTGACACCGACCGATGCATCCACCGACCGACGACGTCGTGCCGCCGCTGCCGCCCAACGTGCCGCGCGTGCCGCCCAACCGCTTCACCCGTAGGCTCGGCCGCACCGTATTGCGACTCGGCGGCTGGCGGCTGGCCGGCCAGTTCCCCGACCTCCCGCGGGTGGTGCTGATCGGTGCGCCGCACTCGTCCAACTGGGACGGCGTGTGGGGCTTCGCGGCCAAGCTCGCGCTGGGGCTCGACATCAAGATCCTCGGCAAGCACCAGTTGTTCTGGGGACCGCTGGGGCCGCTGATGCGCTGGCTCGGGATCATCGCGATCAACCGCAGCGCGGCGCGCGGGGTGGTCGAGCAACTGGCGTCGCGGATCGACTCGGCCGACCGGTTCTGGCTCGGCATCGCCCCGGAGGGCACCCGCAAGCCGGTCGAGCGCTGGAAGACCGGCTTCTGGAAGATCGCCCACGCGGCACGGGTGCCGGTGCTGCCGGTGTACTTCCACTACCCGGACAAGGTGATCGGCATCGGCCCGGCGTTCACCACCAGCGACGACATGGAGGCCGACCTCGCCCGCCTGCGCGACTGGTATCGGCCGTGGCAGGGCAAGCACCACGGCACGTCCTGACCGGCCCGACGGCCCGGGTTGCCGGATTGGCACGGCATTTGCGTATGTTTTGTGACCGGGTTGGTGTTTTCCGACCCGGCCACGAGCGGCCAGCGGATGGCCGCGGAGCCTGCAATGTCGGTCCCGGCGTTCCAACCCGAGTTCGCGACCCCGGCGCCGTGCCCGGACGGGCGGGGCTGAGCGATGGCGATCGCGCCCTGGTTCGTCTGTGGGCCGGCCGCGCTGCTGGCGGCGCTCGGCCACCGGCGTGGCCCCGAACCGACCGTGCCGACCCCGGCCGAGGACTGGCGGACCGCGGTCGTCGACGTGGTCATCCCGGTCCGGCGCGACCAGCACACCATCATCCATTGCCTGACCTCGCTGCTCGGCCAGACCCGGCAACCGCGGCGGGTGATGCTGGTCGATGACGGCGGCATCGGCCGCGACCACGGCCTGCAGCTGGCCCGCGAGTTCGCCCGCGCCAACGGCATCCACTTGCAGATCGTCACGCGCACCTGGTCGGTCGGCAAGGCGGTCACGATCAAACGCCAGGCGCGCCAGTTCGACGGCGACGTGCTGTTCGTGCTCGACGCCAACACCGTGCTGGCCTCGCCCGACTACATCGAGCGCTGCGTGCGCGAGCTGTACCAGGGCGTCGGCATCGCCAGCGCCTGCGGCACGGTCGAGCCGTTGCGGCCGGTGCAGCGGCGGGCGATCTCGACCCGGCCGCCGTTCCAGCGCTGGCTCGGCGATGACGCCTGGCGCGACCCGCTGGTATCCGACGACCCGCTGCACCATGCCTGGCGCTGGCTCGGCGATGGCTACCGCGCACACGTCGCGCGGTTGCAACAGGGTTTCCTCGACTGCGGCCTGATGTGCCAGTGCGGCGGCATCGAAGCGCCCTCGGGCGAGGCGATCGCCTACCGGCGCGGCTACCTCAAGGACATGTTCGACCGCTACGAACCCGTGCGCGGCGACGACCTGACCGCGGTCGAGGACCTCTTCATCGCCCGCGCGCTGGCGACCGAGGGCTACCGCAACATCCGCCTCGCCGACGTGGTTGCGCAGGTGCAGTACCCGGAGTGGCAACACCTGCCGCGGCAGGCCTGGCGCTGGACCACGGCGTTGCTGCAGAACGACATGTACTTCGACCCGCTGCTGCGCACCCCGCTGGTCGCGACCCGCCACCGGCTGCGCCAGTGGTTGCGTCGCCGTGGCCGCGCGCGACGCGGCCAGTCGTCGTCGGCCGACCAGCGCCATGTCCGCGAGGCCTACCGGCAGCCGTTCGGCGAGCGCGTCACCCTGCAGCGGGGCCGGCCGATCGGTACCGGCATGCTGCTGCTGGCGCTGGAACGGATCGGTTACCCGGTCACGGTGGTGGCGCTGGCATTGGCCGGCGCGTGGGGTGCATTGGCATTGATGGTCGGCATCGAGGTGGCGCTGACGCTGGCGATCACGCTGCGGCTGGCCGGGCCGGGCCATCGCTGGACGGCGCTGCTGCAGGGGCTGGCCGCGACGCCGCTGCGCTACGCCCTGATCCTGCTGGATCCGCCGGCGATGCTGTGGTTCGCCGGCCGCCTGTGGCTGGCCCGCAAGCACCGCTGGTACGTGCAGCGCGAGAACGACGGCGACCGGCGCGCCGCGGCACGGGCATTGCGGCGCTGAGCAACACGGCGGCCGGCGTGCTCAGCGCTCCGAATGACCGGTCGCGTCGTAGCCGGTGCGCACGAACAGGTCGGGCCTGATCAACTCGGTGAACGCGCGCGCCTGCGGGCTCAGGTACTTGCCCTTGCGCACCACCACGCCGTAGGTCCGCTCGGGAAACCAGGCCGCAAGCGAGCGCGACGCCAGCCGATTGCGATCGGCCTCGGTCAGGCAGATCGCGGTGACGATGCTGATCCCCAGCCCCATCGCCACGTACTGCTTGATCACCTCCCAGCCACCGACCTCCAGCGCCACCGTGTACGGCACCCGGTTGCGCTGGAACACCAGGTCGACCATGCGGTAGGTGGTCAGCCGCTGCGGCGGCAGGATCAGTCCGTACGGCGACAGGTCGTGCAGGTCGAGGTCCTTCTTGCGGGCGAGCGGATGGTCGGGCGGGGTGATCAGCATCGGCTCGAAGCGCGCGACCGGGGCGTAGTCGAGGTCGGCCGGGACGTCGAGCATCGAGCCGACCGCCAGGTCCACCGCGTCCGAGCGCAGCAGCTCCAGGCCGCCGGCGCCGGTGACGTTGTGCAGGTTGAGCCGCACCCCGGGCTGCGCGGCGCGGAACGCGGCGACGATCTCCGGCAGCAGGTAGAGGATGGTGGAACTGCCCGCGGCGACGTGCAGCTCGCCGGCGTCGAGCCCGCGCAGTTGCTCGCGGAATGCCGTGTCGAGGCCTTCGAAGCCCTCCACCAGCGGCCGCGCCAGTTCGTAGAGGGCCTCGCCCTCGCGGGTCATCACCAGCCGCCGGCCGCTGCGCTCCAGCAGCCGCGCGCCCATGTCGCGCTCCAGCGCCTGCAACTGCAGCGTCACCGCCGGCTGGCTCAGGAACAGCGCCTCGGCCGCGCGCGATACCGAGCCCAGCCGCACCGCCTGGCAGAACGCCCGCAGCGGTTTCAGGCGGTCGCCCTTGTAGGCGTAGCGCATTTTTCCAGACATCCCGCGCCCTTGTAGGAGCGGCTTCAGCCGCGATCGAATCATTAAATATAAGTAGATCAAATACAAATAATAGAAAAATCTGAATTGTCATATACAAGACGGCAGCGCATGTTCGGCCTCCAGAGCAGATCAACCAGGAGTGCAGGCATGTCGTCAGCGGTGGCCCTGAAGCAGGACTCGATGGAAACGGCCGGCGATCCCGGCGCGGCAGTGCGCGTGACCGCGATCGCCCCCGGCCAGTCGCAATTGCTGACCCCGGCTGCGCTGGCGCTGCTTGCCGATCTGCACCAGCGCTTCGAACCCGCCCGCCAGGCCCGGCTCGCCGCGCGCCGCCGGCGCCAGGCCGGTTTCGACGCCGGCCAGTTGCCGGACTTCCGCGCCGACACCCGCGCCCTCCGCGAATCCGACTGGACGGTCGCGCCGCTGCCGGCCGCGCTGCTCGACCGCCGGGTCGAGATCACCGGCCCGGTCGACCCGAAGATGGTCGTCAACGCCCTAAACTCCGGCGCCAACTGCTTCATGGCCGACTTCGAGGACAGCACCTCGCCGACCTGGGCCAACCTGGTCGCCGGCCAGCAGGCGCTGCGCGCGGCGGTTGCCGGCACCCTGGAACACACCTCGGATACCGGCAAGCACTACGCGCTGAAGCCCTTCGCCGAGCAGGCCGTGCTGCTGGTGCGCCCGCGCGGCTGGCACCTCGACGAGAAGCACGTGCTGGTCGGCGGCGAGGCGATGTCGGCCAGCCTCTTCGACGCCGGCCTGTTCGCGTTCCACAACTCGGACGTGCTCGCCGCGAAGGACCGCGGACCCTATTTCTACCTGCCCAAGCTCGAATGCATGGAAGAGGCGGCGCTGTGGAACGACGTGCTCGGCCACATCGAGCGCGCGCTGGGCCTGCCGGCTGGGCAGATCAAGGTCACCGTGCTGATCGAGACCCTGCCGGCGGCGTTCGAGATGGACGAGATCCTGCACGCGCTGCGCGGCCGCATCGCCGGCCTCAACTGCGGGCGCTGGGACTACATCTTCAGCTACATCAAGACCCTGCGCGCGCATCCGGAGCGGGTGCTGCCCGAACGCGGCCAGGTCGGCATGACCGCGCCGTTCCTGCGCGCCTATTCCGAACTGCTGATCCAGACCTGCCATCGCCGCGGCGCCCACGCGATGGGCGGGATGGCCGCGCAGATCCCGATCGGCAACGACCCGGCCGCCAACGACGCCGCCCTCGCCAAGGTCCGCGCCGACAAGCTGCGCGAGGTCACCGCCGGCCATGACGGCACGTGGGTCGCGCACCCGGCGCTGATCCCGCTCGCCCGCGAGGTGTTCGACGAGCGCATGCCCGGCGCGAACCAGCAGCTGCTGCGCCGCGCGGACGCCTGCGTCGGCCGCGATGACCTGCTCAAGCCGGCGGTCGGCACCGTCACCCGCGCCGGCTTCGACGGCAACGTCGAGGTCTGCGTGCGCTACCTCGCCGCCTGGCTCGACGGCAACGGCTGCGTGCCGATCCACTGGCTGATGGAGGACGCCGCCACCGCCGAGATCGCCCGCGCGCAGCTGTGGCAATGGCTCCACCACGCCGATCTTCCCGCGCACGGCGCGGCCCGCCAGCTTGGCGCCGGGACGCCGGCATCGCCACGAGCCATCCGCGAACCGTTGCATCTCGATGACGGCACCCCGATCGATTTCGCGCTGCTCGACCGGGCCCTGTTGGCGCTGCCGAGCAAGCTCGGCGACCGCCACCAACTGCCCGGCGCCAGCCGCATCAACGAGGCGATCGGGATGCTCGACCGCCTGTGCCACGCCGACACCCTCGAGGACTTCCTGACGATCCCCGCCTACCGCCGCCTCGACTGACCCGCGATTTCCTCCTGTCCCACCGGACTCCCTGCCGTTGTAGGAGCGGCTTCAGCCGCGATCCGAAGCCGGCGCGGGCGATCAACCACCCGATCGCGGCCGAAGCCGCTCCTGCAAAGCCCGGATACACGCAGCCCACATCCGCCCACCCAAGGACCCACCGCCATGACCACCCAGCCCACCGCCGAGCAACTCCGCCACCAGTGGACCACCGACCCGCGCTGGGCCGGCGTCCAGCGTGCGTATTCCGCCGAGGAAGTCGTGCGCCTGCGCGGCACCGTCACCGTCGAGCACAGCCTCGCCACCCTCGGTGCCAACAAGCTGTGGCAATCGCTCAACACCGAGCCCTTCGTCAACGCGCTCGGCGCGATGACCGGCAACCAGGCGATGCAGCAGGTCAAGGCCGGCCTCAAGGCGATCTACCTGTCGGGCTGGCAGGTCGCCGCCGACGCCAACCTCGGCGGCCAGATGTACCCCGACCAGTCGCTGTACCCGGCCGACTCGGTGCCGGCGGTGGTCAAGCGCATCAACAACACCTTGCTGCGCGCCGACCAGATCCAGCATGCGGAAGGGCAGGACGACATCGACTTCCTGCAGCCGATCGTGGCCGACGCCGAGGCCGGCTTCGGTGGCGTGCTCAACGCCTTCGAGCTGATGAAGGGCATGATCGAGGCCGGCGCCGCCGGCGTGCATTTCGAGGACCAGCTCGCGTCCGCCAAGAAGTGCGGCCACATGGGCGGCAAGGTGCTGGTGCCGACCCGCGAGGCGGTCGAGAAGCTGGTTGCCGCGCGACTGGCCGCCGACGTCATGGGCGTGCCGACCCTGATCGTCGCGCGCACCGACGCCGAGGCCGCCGACCTGCTGACCAGCGACATCGACGACAACGATGCCGAATTCACCACCGGCGAGCGCACCGTCGAAGGCTTCTTCAAGACCCGCAAGGGCATCGACCAGGCGATCAGCCGCGGCCTCGCCTACGCGCCGTACGCCGACCTGGTCTGGTGCGAGACCGGCAAGCCGGACCTGGAGTTCGCCCGCAGGTTCGCCGAGGCGATCCACGCCAGGTACCCCGGCAAGCTGCTGGCCTACAACTGCTCGCCAAGCTTCAACTGGAAGGCCAATCTCGACGACGCCACCATCGCCCGGTTCCAGAGGGAACTCGCGGCGATGGGCTACAAGTTCCAGTTCATCACCCTGGCCGGCTTCCACGCGCTCAACCATTCGATGTTCCAGCTCGCCCACGGCTACGCGCGCCGGCAGATGAGCGCGTTCGTCGAGCTGCAGCAGGCCGAGTTCGCCGCCGCCGAGCAGGGCTTCACCGCGGTCAAGCACCAGCGCGAAGTCGGCACCGGCTATTTCGACGCGGTGACCCAGGTGATCCAGGGCGGCCAGTCCTCGACCATCGCGCTGAAGGGGTCGACCGAGGAGGAGCAGTTCGCCGGCCGCCGCGCCGCCGCCTGACACCACCTTCCAGCCTTCCACCCGCCGCCGCGGATACCCCTGCGGCCGGCTTGGCCGCCCCACGCGGGATAGTGCGTTGACTGTTCAGGTCAGGTGCTATCCTGCCTCTCCACGGAACCGGGGGTCGTGGGATGAAAGGTGATACCGCGGGGTCGATCCTGGCCCGCGAACAAACCAGCCAGGCCCGCCTGATCGATCCGGGCGCGCGCGTTGCCCTGCCTGACTCCGACACCGCCGAGCTGTCGCCGGAGGAGTACGCGCTGTTCGCGTCGGTCGCGCGGGTGCGCCGGGTCTACGCCGGCGAGGCGCTGTTCCGGCGCGGCGACCTTGGCACCACGATGTACGTGGTCACCCACGGCACGATCGAGCTGGACTTCGGCGACGACCTCATCAGCAAGTGCCTGGTCCCGCGCGAGTTCTTCGGTGAGCTCGGCCTGCTGATCGGCGACCATGCGCGCAGCGCCGATGCCCGCGCGATCACCGATGGAGAATTGCTGGAACTGCGCCACGAGGAGTTCCAGCGGCTGGTCGAGCGCAGCCCCGAGCTGATCTCGCATTTCCTGCGCCGCGCGATCATGCGCGTGGTGCTCAACGAGCAGGCGCTGATCCGTCGCCTGCGCCGGCGCAACCAGGACCTGCAGTCCGCGCTCGACAGCCTGCGCGCCACCAGCCACCAGCTCAGCCAGACCGAGACGCTGATCCGCATCGACGAGCTGACCGGCCTGCACAACCGCCGCGGCCTCGCCCAGCACCTGCAGGAACGCCGCCGCAACGACGCCATCGGCGGCCTCGGCCTGCTGCTGGTCGACTGCGACCGCTTCAAGCACGTCAACGACGAACACGGCCACCTGGTCGGCGACCGGGTGTTGCAGGGCGTCGCCAACATCCTGCGTTCGGTGGTCGGTCCAGGCGACATCGCCTGCCGCCTCGGGGGGGACGAGTTCTGCCTGCTGGTCAAGGCCGATAGCCGTGAGGAGGTATTGCGGTATGCGGAGTTCGTGGTCGGGACCGCGCATGGCCTGATGCAGATGCCGCACACGCCGCCGCTGATCTGCAACCTCAGCCTGGGTGCCTGCCTGGTCGACCGGCGTGGCGAGTGGAACGACTGGTACGCCCGCGCCGACGCCGCGCTGTACCGCGCCAAACGCCTCGGCGGCAACCGGTTAGAGTGGCAGGACGACGCGCCGGCCCCGGCGTGAGCAACCCAAGCCGATGAACGTCCAGCCGACCGCCGTCGCCACGCCCACCGTCGAACCCCGCGACGTGCCGCAACTGCGCACGATCCTGCTGACCGACCTGGTCGATTCGACCGCGTTGGTCGAACGGCTTGGCGATGGCGCCGCCGCCGAACTGTTCCGCGCCCACGACCGCCTCGTGTTGCAGCTGCAGAACGAATGGCGCGGTCGCCTGATCGACCGCTCCGATGGCCTGCTGTTGCTGTTCGAGCGTCCCATCGATGGCCTCGGTTTCGCGCTCGATTATTTCCGCGGCCTGCAGCAGATCGGTGCGCCGCACGACGTCGACCTCAAGGCGCGGGCCGGCCTGCATGTCGGCGAGGTATTGAGTTGGCGCAACAGCGACGAGGCGGTGCGCGTCGGTGCCAAACCCATCGAGGTCGAGGGCCTGGCCAAGCCGATGGCCGCGCGCCTGATGACGATGGCGCGACCCGGGCAATTGCTGATGTCGGCGGTGGCCGAGCCGCTGACCCATCGCGCCGCGCGCGAACTGGGCGAACGTGGCCAGCATCTCGTGTGGAAGTCGCACGGTCGCTGGCGTTTCAAGGGCGTGCCGCAGCCGCAACAGATATTCGAGGTCGGCGAGCCCGGCATCACCCCGCTGCGCGCCCCGCCCGGAGGTCCCAAGGCCTGGCGCGACATCCCGTTGTGGCGCCGACCGGCCGCGCTGGTGGCCGAGCTGGCGCTGGTCGCAGTGATAGGTTTCGGGGCCTGGTTCGCGACCCGCCCGCAGCCGGCGATCGCCTTCAACCAGCGCGATTGGGTGGTGCTGGCCGACCTGCGCAACCTGACCGACCAGCCGCTGCTGGATGACTCGCTGGAGCAGGCATTCCGCATCAGCCTGGCGCAGTCGCGCCACGTCAACCTGCTCAGCGACCTCAAGACCCGCGACACCCTGGCGCGGATGCAGCGCGAGCCCGACACCGGACTCGACCGCGCCATCGCCTCCGAGATCGCGATCCGCGACGGTGCCCGCGCGGTGATCCTGCCGACCGTCGCCGAAGTCGGTGGCCGCCTGCGGGTCAGCGTCGAACTGATCGACCCCAACAGCCAGACCACGGTCTACTCCGACTATGCCGATGGGCGGGGCCTCGAGTCCGCGCTGGCTTCGATAGACCAGGTGACCGCAAGCCTGCGGGGAAAGATGGGTGAAGAACTGGATGCGTTGCAGGCAAACTCGATGCCGCTGCCGAAGGTCGCGACCGAGGACCTGGACGCGTTGCGGGCCTATGCGCTGGGAATGCAGGCCCTCGACGAAGGTCGCTATTCGATGGCGATTGATCATCTTGAACGAGCGACCGCACTCGACCCCGGCTTCGCGATGGGACATTTGGGCTTGGCGCAGGTTCTTCTTTCAGCCGGTGATGAGGTAAACGCAAAGAAGTCGATCAGCGAAGCGATGCAGCTGCGCGAGCGACTGCCCACCCATGAGCGGTTGACGGTGGAGGCCCTGGCGGCTGGTTTCGGCCCACAGGCGGAGCAGGCGTCAGCGAAGGCGTGGCGGACATTGGCCGCGATGTACCCGGATGATTTCCAGGCTTTGGAGAACCATGCGTGGATGGCTTTCTCCATGGGCGATTACGACGACGCGCGCACCGCTGCCCTGGCTGCCACGTCCCGGCACAATCCCCTGCGCGCTGCGGCATTGAACATGCTCGGCCGCATCGAACTCGCACGGGAACACTACGCCGATGCCGTCCGCCATCTGGTCGAGTCCGGTGAGATCGCCGGGTCAGGGCCCAGCCGTCAGCACGTGGTGGCCTTGGCCGCCCAGCGGCGGTTCGCCGACGCCGATGCATTGGCGGCGAACATGGAGAACCCGGATATCGGCACGGTCGGCCTGATCCGTCGGCTCGACCGGACCGCGGTGGCGCTGGACGGGGGGCAGTGGAGTCGTGGTCTGGCGATCGCCAACGAGGGCATGGTCGCGGCGCGCGAGGTGAACGAATTCCTGGCCGTCGAACTGGCATTCGTCGACCTTGCCGCGCGGACGCTGCATGCACCGGACACGGTCGAAGCGACAGAGTACCGACGGGTGTTTGACACTGCCGCGGCTGCGGCCGATCAGGCCGATCATCCAAACCGTGCCGAATTCGCCTACGTCGCGCTCGCAAGCCTGTACCTTTCCCAGCGCCACGGGGATAAGGCAGTGGTTGAGCAGGCATTGCCCAGGATCGAACCGGTTGCCGAAACCATGGGTTCGTCACGATTGCGACAGTTGCTCATGATTGTCGAGGCCGGCCAGTTGCGGTTGCAGGGCCAGCCCGGTGCGGCCGTGTCGAAACTGCAGGCCATGGTCGACGGCGACGAACTGTTCCAGGTGCACGTGGCGCTGCGCGACGCCCTGCTGTCCGACGGACAGTTGGACCTGACACTGGAGGAAGATCGCTGGATCGCCGCGCGGCGCGGGCTGGCCTATACCGAGCCGGCGGGTGCCCAAGCGCTGCAGTTGCTCAATGTTGTAGACACCAATCTGGCCCTGCTTGATTCCGCGGAAGTACAGCAGCAGGCCGGCCAGCCACAACAGGCGCAGGCGTCATTGGTGGAGTTCCAACGCGCCTGGCCTGTTGCGACCTGGCCCGATTATTTGCGCCGCAGGGTGGTCGCCACGTTCCCGGCTTCGAAACAGTCGCTGCATCGCTTGAACGTAAACGGCGATTCCAGGTAACTCTTGAGCTGTGTCCGCGCGGCCATGATCTCGGCTTTGGGCGCGATACGGCCGACTTTGCCGAAATCCTGCGCAGGCAGGTCTTTCGCCGGCGCGTAGCCAACCTTGGTGAGCGCTGCGGCCGCGTCCTTCTTGAACAGTCGACGGAACTCGTTGTCGCTGCCGAGCAGGTCCAGCAGCTTGTCCGCCGTCTTCGAGTCCAGCGGCACGTGGCCCCCGGTTGCCTTCTTCGTCGCCATCCCCTTCCCCCCATTCGCCCGTTGCGGGCGTGTCGTTGCAGAATCTAGCCGTGGGGTAGTGACGTTACAACCGGCATCCGCCGGCCATCAGGGGCTTTCATGCAGATCCGCAGGTGTTCGATCGTGTTGCTTGAGCCGCGCGAGGAGGTGGGCTTCGACCTGGACAACCTGTTGTCGGGTGGCAACGGATTGAACCGGACCCACCGCTGGGTCGCATTGGCACCCCACCTTGAAGCCGCGGTGGACGTTAGTGCCGGCGAACGCGAGCTGCTCGGCCGCCTGAGCCCCACTGACTGGGTGGACACGAAGGCGCTTGCCGGCGACGCGGAAACGGTCAGGCAACTGCTCAAAAGCGGGCTGGTGGTCGCGCGTGGCAAGCGCCACGCCGCCCACCGGGAGCGCGACGAGCGCCTGCGCGAGACCCAATGGCATCCACTCGCGGCAACGTTCCATGCGTTCACCCGCTGGAGCACGCTCGACACCGTCCAGGGCATGCGCGACAGCGGCACCGAAACCCCGGAGCAGATGCGCGCGGCATTCGGCCCGCCGCCGGTGGCCGCACCCAGCCGTGGCGAGGCGTCCTCGTCAGTGCCGCTGCCCCGCGCGGAGCCGACCGCGTTCGACCAGCTGCTCGGCCGGCGCGTGACCTGCCGCAATTTCGACGCCGCCCGGCCGCTGCCGCGCGCGTTGTTCGCGCAGTTGCTGCAGCGGGTGTTCTCGGTGCAGGCCCAGGTCCACGCCTGCGAGGACACCGTGTTCGTCAAGAAGACCAGCCCCTCGGGCGGTGGCCTGCACCCGGTCGAGGCCTACCTGCTGGTGCAGAACGTGGAGGACGTGGCGCCCGGCCTGTACCACTACCACGCGCTCGACCACGCGCTGGAGCCACTGCCGATGCCGGCGTTGCCGCTGCGCGGGTTCGCGATGCAGGCGGTCGCCCACCAGCACTGGTTCGCCGACGCCCACGTACTGGTCGTGCTGGCGCCGCGCTTCGACCGCACGTTCTGGAAGTACCGCCAGCATGCCAAGGCCTATCGGGTGATCGCGCTGGAAGCGGGACACCTGTCGCAGACGCTGTACCTGTCGGCGACCGAAGCGGGCCTGGGCGCCTTCATCACCGGTGCGATCAACGAGGTACCGATCGAGCGGGCGTTCGGGCTCGACCCGGTCCGCGATGGCGCGATGGCGGTCTGCGGCTTCGGTTGGCGCGGCGAGGCGATGGAGACCACGGAGCTCGACCCGGTCGGCGTGATATGGGAAACGATGGCCGCCGCTGATTGAGGGCAGTCGTCAGGCCGGTTCCAGCGCCACCCCGCGGTCCATCCGCCGGTAACCGATCGCCTCGGTCAAATGCGGGGTACGGATGTGCGGGCTGTCGGCGAGGTCGGCGATGGTGCGGGCGACGCGCACGATCCGGTGCATCGAACGCGCTGACAGTTGCAGTTGTTCGACCGCGTGCTCGAGCAGGGCGTGGTCGGGGTTGGACAGGCGGCAGGTGACGCTGGTCTCGGCTTGGCCGAGGCGGGCGTTGGGCTTGCCGGCGCGGGCGTCCTGCAACGCGCGTGCCTGCAGGACGCGGGCGCGGACGATATCACTGGGTTCGCCTTCGGGGGCGTCGGGACGCAATTCGGCCGGTGGCAGGCGTGGGACTTCGACGTGCAGGTCGATGCGGTCCAGCAACGGTCCGGAGACCCGGCCGCGGTAGCGACGGACCACGTCCGGGCTGCATTGGCAGCGACCGCTCGGGTCGCCGGCCCAACCGCAGGGGCAGGGATTCATCGCCGCGACCAATTGGAACCGGGCCGGGAACTCGGCGCTGCGGGCGGCGCGCGAGACGGTGACGACGCCGGACTCCAGCGGTTCGCGCAATACCTCCAGCGCGCGTCGCTCCCACTCGGGCAGTTCGTCGAGGAAAAGCACGCCGTGGTGGGCCAGCGAAATCTCGCCGGGTCGCGGATCGGCGCCGCCGCCGACCAGCGCGACCGCGCTGGCGGTGTGGTGCGGGCTGCGGAACGGGCGGGCGCGCCAATTGGCCGGATCGAGCCCGCGCCCGCTGATCGAGGTGATGGCCGCCGATTCCAGCGCCTCTTCTTCGCTGGCTTCCGGCAACAGCCCCGGCAAACGCGCGGCCAACAGGCTTTTGCCACAACCGGGCGGGCCGATCAGCAGCAGGTGGTGACCGCCGGCGGCGGCGACTTCCAGTGCGCGCCGCGCGTGCAACTGGCCGCGGACGTCGCGCAGGTCGGGGCCGGGCAGGCGTACCGGCGGTGGAGCGACCGGGGCCGGCAGTGATGCGCCGGTCGACAACATGGCGCAGACCTCCAGCAGCGTGCGCGCCACCTGCACCTCGGCGCGGCCGACCAGCGCAGCCTCGGCACCGTTGCCGGCCGGGATGATCAGCTTGCGCCCGGCATCGGCCGCCGCCAGCGCCGCCGGCAGTACCCCGTCGACTTCACGCAACTGCCCGGTCAGGCCCAGTTCGCCGAGGAACTCGTACTCGTTCAGCGCTTCGAGCGGCACCTGGCCACTGGCGGCGAGGATGCCCAGCGCGATCGGCAGGTCGAAGCGCCCACCGCCCTTGGGCAGGTCGGCCGGTGCCAGGTTGACGGTGATCCGGCGCGCCGGGAATTCCAGTTGCGCGCACTGGATCGCCGCCCGCACCCGGTCCTTGGCTTCGCGCACCGCCGCTTCGGGCAGGCCGACGATCGACATCGAGGGAAGTCCGCCGCCGAGGTGCACCTCGACCCGGACCGCGGGCGCGCGCACGCCCGTCCGTGCACGGCTGTGCACGAGCGCCAGGTTCATGGCGGCGCCTCAGTGGCGCGGTGGCAGTGGGTCGCCGGGCGCGCTGCCGGTTGGCGCAGCGCCGACCTGGGCTTCCAGTTCGGCGACCGCGCGCTGCAGTTGCTCGAGCTTCTCGCGGGTGCGCAGCAATACCGCGCGCTGGACGTCGAACTCCTCGCGGGTCACCAGGTCGAGTTTCGACAGGCCCGATTGCAGCACCGACTTGAAGTTCTGCTGCAGCTCGTCGCGGCTCTCGCGCAGGCCCGGCGGCACCAGGCTGCTGAGGCGGCGGGCAAGCTCGTCGATGTGGTTGAGGTCGATCATGGGTGGCTCCTCCGGCAGTACCGCCAGCATCGCCGACCGGCCGTCATTGCGCCGTCAGCGGACGCCGCGAGCTGCCGTAGGAAAAATCCGACACGCGGGAGGGCGATACCTTAGCGTATCGGCTGCAAGGCCGGGGTGGCGGCTCCGGGCGGCTCGGCTATTCTGGCGCCATCGAAATGGAGGCAACCCGATGAAGATGATCATGGCGGTGATCAAGCCGTTCAAGCTCGACGACGTCCGCGAGGCGCTGGCCGAGGCCGGCGTGGCCGGCATCACCGCCACCGAGGTCAAGGGCTTCGGCCGCCAGAAGGGCCACACCGAGCTGTACCGCGGCGCCGAGTACGTGGTCGACTTCCTGCCCAAGATCAAGCTGGAGGTCGCGGTCACCGACGAGCAGGCCGACACCGTGGTCGAGGCGATCATGAAGGCCGCCGGCACCGGCAAGATCGGCGACGGCAAGATCTTCGTGTCCGACCTCGACCGGGTGGTGCGCATCCGCACCGGCGAGCTGGACGGCGACGCGCTGTAGCTATTCCCCGAGCGCCGCCGCCACGAACGGCGGCAGCGACTGCGCGCCCTTGTGGATGTCGGCGCTGTAGTACCGGCTGTCGAACGACTTGGCGCGCGCGTCGGCCTCGCGGAAGTCGAAGCCGCCCGACTTGCGCGCCAGCGTGCAGCTCCACCAGCCGGTCGGATAGCACGGCTGCGGGAACGGCAGGGTCTGGAACGACGTGAAGCCCGCCTTGCCCATTTCCGCACGCATTTCCCTGATCAGCTCCAGCAGTGCCAGCGGTGACTCGGACTGCTGCACCAGGATGCCGTCGTCCTTCAGCGCGCGGAAGCAGGATTCGAAGAACGCCTTGTTGAACAGGCCCTCGGCGGGGCCGACCGGGTCGGTCGAGTCGACGATGACGATGTCGAGGCTGCCGGGTGCGCAGTTCTTCATGTAGGCGATGCCGTCGTCGAACAGCAATTGCGCGCGGGGGTCGTCGTTGGACTCGCACAGCTCGGGGAAATGCTTCTCCGACATCCGCGTGACCTGCTCGTCGATGTCGCACTGCACCGCCTTCTCGACGCCCGGATGCTTGAGCACCTCGCGCAGCGTGCCGCAGTCGCCGCCGCCGATGATGACGACGTTCTTCGGTGCCGCGTGGGTGAACAGCGCGGGGTGCGACATCATCTCGTGGTAGAAAAAATTGTCGCGCGTGGTCAGCATCATCGCGCCGTCGATCAGCATCAGGTTGCCCCAGTCGGTGCTCTCGAAGATCTCGATCTTCTGGAACGGCGACTGCACCTCGTCGAGCTTGCGGGTGATGCGGTAACCAATCGCGGAACCGGTGGGTTCGAAATTCTCGTAGTGCCAGGTGGTGTCGGGGGTCATCGGTGTTCGTCCAGCGGGGGCAGGCGCGAATTGTAGCGAAGGCTTGCGACGCACCCGTCAACGTCGCTTAGGATATCGGCGACCTCGGGGGGAGGGACAGGATGCGATCGGTAGAGGCTTATCGGGGATTGGTCGAACGGCTTGAGCGCGAGGCACGCGAGGCGCCGGGACGCTACCGGCTCAAACTGGGGTTGCTGGCGGGGCTTGGCTTCGTGGTGCTGGGCGGCTCGGTATTGCTCGCGCTGGGGATGTCGGCCGGGCTGGTGCTGGTACTGGTGGCAATCAGTCCATTGCTGTTGCTCAACCTGTTGAAGGTGGTCTGGATCCCGGTCGCCTTCGGCTGGGTGATCCTGCGCGCGCTGTGGATGAAGTTCGACGCACCCGACGGCTACCGCCTGCGCGACGGCGAGGCGCCGGAGTTGCGGGCCGAGATCGAACACCTGCGCAACCAGGCCGGCGCGCCGCCGCTGGCCGGCATCATCATCGACAACCGGCTCAACGCGGCCGCGGCCTCGATGCCGCGGGCAATGGGGCTGCTCGGCAGCGAGCACTACCTGGTCCTCGGCCTGCCATTGCTGCAACTGCTCGACCGCCACCAGTTCGGCGCCGTGGTCGCGCACGAGTTCGGTCATTTCGGTGGCGGGCACGGCCGCTTCGCCGGCTGGATCTACCGGGTGCGCGAGAGCTGGTTCCGGGTGCTGGAGGAGCTGGAACTGCGCCGCTCGTGGGTGGTGCGTCTGTTCACCCGGTTCTTCGACTGGTACGCGCCCTACTTCAACGCCTACAGCTTCGTGCTCGCGCGCAGCAACGAATACGAAGCGGACGCGATGGCGGCGACGGTCGCCGGGCCGAAGGTCGCGGCACAGGCGCTGGTGCGCATCAACCTGGGCAGCGAGCAGCTCGACCGCGATTTCTGGCCGGGCGTGCGCAATGCCGCGCACACCCAGCCACATCCGCCGCAGGCGCTGTATCGCGACATGGCGGGGCACCTGGCCCGGCCCGGCATGGACGAGGCCAGCCGCCTGGCCGCGCTGCTGCAGGAGCAGCCCGGGCTGGAGGATACCCATCCGACGCTGTCGCAGCGGCTCGCGTTCCTCGAGGTCGAACCCGCGCTGGTTCCGCCACCGCTGCGTTCCGCTGCCGACAGTTTGCTGGGACCGTTGCAATCGTTGCTGGAGGAACACTTCAGCCACGAGTGGCGCGAGGGCGTCGGCGAGCAATGGCGCCACCGCCACGAGCAGCACGGTCGCGACCAGGCGCAACTGGCCCGGCTGGAGGCCTTGCCGACCCGCAGCGACGACGAAGCGATGGAGTACGCGCGGCTGGTCGAGGACCTGCGTCCCGACACCGATGCCGCGCCGCTGTATCGCGCGGCACTGGCCTACCTGCCCGACCACCCGATGGGCCATTACCGGCTCGGCGCGCTGCTGTTGTCACGCGACGACAGCGCCGGGGTCGGGCACATGCGCAAGGCGATGGACCTGGATCCGGATGCCGTCGAACCGGGCCTGCACGAACTAGATGCGTATTACCGGCGCCGCGGCGACCTGGCCCAGCGCGCCACGATCCGCGACCGCCTGCGGGCGATCCGGGCGCGCGCGATCGATGCCGCCTACGGTCGCCAGGAGTTGACCCGCGGCGACAGGTTCAGCCGCCACGCGCTGGACGACGCGGAACTGCAGGCGTTGCTGGACGTGCTGGAACAGCATGGCCGCGTCAGGAAGGCGTGGATCGCACGCAAGCTGCTCAAGGGCGATACCTCCGGTGTCCCGCACCACGTGGTGCTGGTTGCCTTCAGCGGCATCGTCTTCAGCGAGGACAAGTTGCTGGGCGAACTGGCGGAAATGATCGAGATGCCGGGCAGCTTCATCGTCTTCACCGCCGGCAACCAGAAGACCGTGGCCAGCCGGGTGAAGAACGCGTCGGGCGGCCCGGTCCACGGCGGGCGCTAGCGCATCCATCACCGATGGATCCGGCGGGGGCGATAGAATGCGCGTCCCCACAACTGCCGGTACCCCGCCGATGGCCGACTGGTCGATTGATCAGGCCCGCAAGACCTACTCGATCCCGCACTGGAGCGAGGGCTATTTCGACGTCGACGACGCCGGAAGGGTCACGGTGCGCCCGGGCGGCGCGGCCGGGCCGGTGGTGGCGCTGCCGGAGGTGGTCGACCAGGCGCGGGCGAACGGCGCCAAGCTGCCGCTGCTGGTGCGCTTCCCGGACATCCTCGGCGACCGCCTGCGCAAGCTGCAGGGTGCCTTCGCGCAGGCAATGGACGAGGCCAGCTATCCCGGCGGCTACACCGCGGTCTACCCGATCAAGGTCAACCAGCACCGCGGCGTTGCCGGCGTGCTGGCGTCGCACCACGGCGAGGGCTTCGGGCTGGAGGCCGGAAGCAAGCCGGAGCTGATGGCGGTGCTGGCGCTGAGCCGGCCCGGCGGGGTGATCGTCTGCAACGGCTACAAGGACCGCGAGTACATCCGGCTGGCGCTGATCGGCCGCAAGCTCGGACTGCAGACCTTCATCGTGATCGAGAAGCCGTCGGAGCTGCCGCTGGTGATCGAGGAGGCCAGGGCGCTCGGGGTCGAACCGGGGCTGGGTGTACGCATGCGGTTGGCGTCGCTGGGTGCCGGCAAGTGGCAGAACAGCGGTGGCGACAAGGCCAAGTTCGGGCTGTCGCCGCGGCAGGTGCTGGACCTGTGGAAGCAGTTGCGCGGCGCGGGGATGACCGACTGCCTGCAACTGCTGCACTTCCACATGGGCTCGCAGATTTCCAACGTGCGCGACATCGCCAATGGCATGCGCGAGGCGATCCGCTACTTCATCGAGCTGTCCAAGCTCGGCGCCAACGTGCGCTTCATGGACGTCGGTGGCGGCCTCGGCATCGACTACGAGGGCACCCGCTCGCGCAGCTACTACTCGATCAACTACGGCGTGCAGCAGTACGCGTCCAACATCGTGCAGCCGCTGGCCGAGGCCTGCGCCGAACACGGCCTGGTGCCGCCGCGGATCATCACCGAGTGCGGCCGCGCGATGACCGCGCACCACGCGGTGCTGGTGGCCAACGTGTCCGAGGTCGAAGTGGCGCCGGAAGGCCGTTTGCCGGACGCGCACGACGACGAGCCGGCGGTGATCCGCCACCTGCGCGGGATCCACGCCGAGCTCGATTCGCGCCCGGCGGTCGAACTGTTCCACGAGGCCGTGCACTTCCACAGCGAAGGCCTGGCGGCGTACGCGCTGGGCCAGATCGACCTGGTCCACCGCGCGCGCCTCGACGACCTGTTCTACCTGATCGCCCACGGCGTGCGCGGGCGCCTGAGCCCCGGCGAGAAGAGCCACCAGGGCGTGCTCGACGAACTCAAGCAGCGGCTGGTCGACAAGTATTTCGTCAACTTCAGCGTGTTCGAGTCGATGCCCGACGTCTGGGCGATCCAGCAGGTGTTCCCGATCGTGCCGATCGAGCGGCTGGACGAGGCGCCGAGCCGGCGCGGCGTGATCGCCGACCTGACCTGCGATTCCGACGGCCGCATCGACACCTACGTCGAGAACGAGGCGCTCAACACCTCGATGCCGATGCATCCGCTCAGGCCCGGCGAGAGCTACCGGCTCGGCTTCTTCCTGGTCGGCGCCTACCAGGAGATCCTCGGCGACATCCACAACCTGTTCGGCGACACCGACGCGGTGGAAGTCCGGGCCGATGGCAATGGCTACCAGTTGGTCCAGCAGCGTCGCGGCGACACCACCGACGTGATGCTCGACTACGTCGGTTACCGTCTCGACGACCTGCGCGTGGCCTACCGCGACAAGGTTGCCGCCGCGAAGTTGCCCGTTGCCGAAGCCGAGCGCCTCAATGCCGCGCTGGAAGCCGGGCTGACCGGCTATACGTATCTCGACGACACCCCGCCAACCTGAATATTCAGCAGCGTTTGTTGCCGCAAGCCGGACAGCGTCGGCCCGGAATGCGATTTTTCGGCAAGATCGACCCGCTGCCTGTCGGTGTCACCCATCCCGGAGTTATTGATGAAAGTCGGTTTGATCGGCCTCGGCGCGATGGGCGCCCCGATGGCGCGCCACCTGCACGAACGCGGCCTGCTGACGGCGGTCGGCAACCGGACCCAGGCCAGGGCCGACGCGCTGGCGGCGGAACTCAAGGTGCGCGCCGCGCGCTCGGCCGACAACTTCGCCGATTGCGAGGTGGTGGTGCTGTGCGTGTCGCTGGACATCGACGTGCTGGAGAACGTCAACGCGCTGGCGCAGGTGCTGAAGGCCGGATCGGTAGTGGTCGACCATTCCACCGTGTCGGTGCAGACCGCGCGGCGCGCGGCGGCGGCGCTGGCCGAGCACGGCATCGGCTTTGTCGACGCGCCGGTGTCCGGAGGGGTCGAGGGCGCGCGCAACGGCAAGCTGTCGGTAATGGCCGGTGGCGACGCCGCGGTGCTTGGGCAGGTGCGTCCGGTGCTGGAGGCCTACGCCGCGCGGGTCAGCCACATGGGCGAGACCGGCGCCGGGCAGGCGACCAAGGCGGTCAACCAGGTGCTGGTCGCCGGCATCAACGAAGCGGTCTGCGAAGGATTGGCGCTGGGGGAGAAGCTTGGGCTCGACCCGGAGGTCCTGCTGCCGACGCTGATGGCCGGCGCGGCGGGCAACTGGTTCCTCGACAAGCGCGGCGCGACCATGCTGCGCAGCGAATTCGCCCCCGGTTTCAAGAACGCGCACATGCTCAAGGACCTGCGCATCGTGCAGGCGATCGCCAAGGGCACCGGCCTGCGTACGCCGACGCTGGAGCAGGCGCTGGCCGATTACACCGAACTGGTCGAGCGCGGCCACGGCGATGCCGATACGTCGGCGTTGATCACGCTCAAGCGCAGCGGTTGAAAACATGGCGTTGAGGTCGCGCACCGCCGCCTTGCGACGTACCGGCTTTTCGTAGGAGCGGCTTCAGCCGCGATCTGGAATCGTTCGCCCGTGCCGGCTCCCGATCGCGGCTGAAGCCGCTCCTACATCAGTGGGGGGCGGCGATCGGGCGCTCGCCCAGCCGCTCGCCCAGCATCGCGCCGCACCACGCCGCTGCCAGGCTCAATACGATCGCCAGCGCGTTGTGCTTCAGCACCATCGCCAGCGAATCCATCGGCGGCTCCGCGATCATCAGCAGGGTCGCGACCACCGCCAGCCACAACGCCCCGGCCAGGCCCAACGCGATCCAGCGGAAACGCCGCCGCGCGATCCAGCCGCCCAGCAACATCGCGCCGAAGGTCACCACAAGGCTGCCCAGCGGAATGCTGCCGAAACCGGTTTCCAGCGGCAGGTCGAGCTGCCAGCCCGAGAGGCTGATCAACAGGTCGAACACCAGCATCGTGGCCAGCGCCGCGATGCAGCCGAGCAGGACGCGCTTGCTCATCTCGTTTCCCCCGGTACCCGCCGCTGCGGGTTCGGCAGCGAGTCTACGACAGGCGCGGCCTACTTGACCTTGATCGCCATCGCCGGAAGGCCGCCGCGCTCGAGCTTGCGCTTGGCGTCCGCGAGGTCGCTGGCGGTGCCATACGGGCCCATCCGCACGCGGTGGATGGTCTTGCCGTTGATCTGTGCCGACTCGACCCGCGCGCTGAGGCCGAGCAGTGCGATCCGCGCCTTCAGTTCCTCGGCCTGGGCCCCGGCCTGGAACGCGCCGGCCTGCAGCAGGTAGCGGCTGCCATCGCCGACACCGGCCGCGGTCGCGCTGTTGGGATCGGTCACCGGGCTAGTGGCGACGGACTGCGGCGGTTCCGGCGTGGTGTCGGCGGGAGTGGTGTCGACCGGCTGCGGCAGAGATCGGTCGGCCGCGACCTCGGCCTGTTCGGCGGCACGCTGCTGCGCCGCCAGGCGTGCATCCTCCGCGCGTTCGGTGGCGGCCAGTTCGGCGTCGCTGATCGGCGTCTCCTTGCCGGGCAGCAGGGTGTAGAAATCGAACTCGGGCTGCTTGTCCGACGCGTCCCCGGGCCCCGTGGTGCTGTCGGGCGGACTGCGTGTGGTGGCCTCGCCGACCGGCGCGACCAGTTCCTCCTCACCGGTCGACACCGGCGCGGGCTGCGCGTCCGGATTCGGCTGCGGCCGGAAGAAACCGTCGCCGTCGGACTTCAGCAATTTCGGCGCAAACAGCACCACGATGATCGTCAGCAGGATGCCGAGCACCATCCATGCCCAGCCGGGTAGCCCGTTGTTGCCCTGGTTGCGCCGGGCCTGCGTCTTGCCGCGTCGTGCTGCCACTTACATCACCTCGGGGGCGCTGACGCCCAACAGATCAAGACCATTCGCGAGCACCTGGCGCGTCGCCAGCGCAAGCACCAGTCGCGCATGGCGCACGCCGGCATCGTCGACCAGGAACTGGTGGTCGTTGTAATACGTCTGGAACGTCTGTGCCAGTTCGAGCAGGTAGGCCGCGATCTGGTGCGGTTCCAGGTCACGACCGGCGCTCTCGACCACGTCGGGGTAGCGCAGGATCGCGGTCACCAGTTCGTGCGCGGCCTCGTCGTCGAGGTCGAGCGGGCGGGCCAGGCCCGCATCGCGGTCGAAGTCCAGTCCGCGCTCGGCCAGCTGCCGCATCAACCCGCACATGCGCGCGTGGCTGACCTGCACGTAGTACACCGGGTTGTCGAGCGACTGGCTGCGCGCCAGGTCGATGTCGAAAGTCAGTTGCGAGTCCGGTTTGCGCGCGACCAGGAACCAGCGGGTGGCGTCGCGCCCGGCCTCGTCGACCAGGTCGCGCAGGGTCAGGTAGCTGCCGGCGCGCTTGGACAGTTTCACCTCCTCGCCGCCGCGCATGACCGTGACCATCTGGTGCAGAACGTACTCCGGCCAGCCCTTCGGAATCCCGGTGTCGAGCGCCTGCAGGCCGGCGTGGACGCGGGCGAGGCTGCCGTGATGGTCGGCGCCCAGCTCGGTGATCGCGCGCTCGTAGCCGCGCTGCCACTTGCTCAGGTGGTACGCGACGTCGGGCACGAAGTAGGTGTAGGTGCCGTCGGACTTGCGCATCACGCGGTCCTTGTCGTCACCGAAATCGGTGCTGCGCAGCCACAGCGCACCGCCGTCCTCGTAGGTGTGGCCGTGGGCGATCAGCTCGCGCACGGTTTCCTCGACCTTGCCGTCGGCGTATAGCGACGACTCCAGGAAGTAGACATCGAACGCGACGCCGTAGGCCTCGAGGTCACCGTTCTGTTCGCGCCGCAGCCAGGCGACCGAGAACTGCCGGATCGCATCGAGGTCGGCGGCATCGCCGGCGCCGGTGACACTGTGGCCTTCCACCTCGACCGTGGCGCCGTCGAGATAGGCGCGGGCGACGTCGGCGATGTAGTCGCCGCGATAGCCGGCCTCGGGCCAGTCGCTGTCGTCCGGCGTGCGCCCTTGCGCGCGCGCCTGCACCGACAGCGCGAGATTGTTTATCTGCACGCCGGCGTCGTTGTAGTAGTACTCGCGCGCCACTTCCCAGCCGTTGGCCGCCAGCACCCGGGCGATGCAGTCGCCGATCACCGCGGCGCGGCCGTGGCCGACATGCAGCGGCCCGGTCGGGTTGGCCGAGACGTACTCGACCCCGGCGCGGTGGCCCTTGCCGGATTCGTTGCGGCCGAAGACCTCGCCCTGGACGAACACCTCGCCGAGCTGGCGCCGCCACGCGGCCTCGGCGACATGGAAGTTGATGAAGCCGGGGCCGGCGATCTCGACCCGGGCGATGTCGTCGTTGGCCGCCAGCGCATCGACCAGCGCCTGCGCAATCGCGCGCGGGTTGGACCTGGCCGGCTTGGCCAGCAACATCGCCGCGTTGGTCGAGAAGTCGCCCTGGGCGCGCGTCTTCGGCCGCTCGATCACGAAATCCGGAGCGGACAGGTCGGCCGGCAGGGTGCCGTTGGCGCGCAGTGCATCGATGGCCTGCGCAACGAGCGCACGGAGGGTGGCTTTCACGGGATCTCGGCGGATGGAACGGAACCGGTCATTTTACGGCAGAACGGGTGGGGTCGTCTGAAGCGGCGGGGAGAGGGGCCGGGGAAGTTCATTGGAGCTCGGGAGTCGGGGTTTTCAAGCCGGGCTTCGGTTGGGTTCTCGAGGGAGGCGGCCGGCGGGGGTATTGCTCCAGCCCTTCATCAGGACATCCTGTCCTGAGGCGGGCCGCGGGCCATCCATGACCCGCTTTTACGCAATACCCCCACCGTCCACCTCCCGTCCGGGCCGTTTCGGCTTCGGGAGTCGCTCCTACAAAAGGCGTGCTTGCTCGCGATCGGGAGGTGTTATCAATACCGCGGACGGTACGTTTCCTCCGCCCCGCGAATCGTGCGCCACAAACCGCGAAGCGGCGTCCTGCCGGGGTGTTGCGGGGAGTGCGCCATGGATGGCCCGATGGAGGGGCGGAGACAACACCCCGGCAGGGCGGTGCTCGTGTCCGAAGCCATGAACCCACCCGCCTCTGCCGTTGCTGTTGCCGTTGCTGTTGCTGTGTCTTCCTGTTCCCAGCACGGCGTCGCGATAACCCATTCGCCTAGACCCACCCCCGCGCCGCCAGCGACACCGGCGGGCCGTCGGCAATCACGAAGTGGTCGAGCAACCGCAGGTCGACCAGCGCCAGTGCCTGCTTCAGCCGCGCCGTCACCGCTCGATCGGCGGCGCTTGGCTCGGGGTTTCCACTCGGATGGTTGTGGCCGACGATTACCGCTGCGGCGTTGTGGGCCAACGCACGCCGCACCACCTCGCGCGGATGCACCTCGGCGCCATCGAGGGTGCCGCGGAACAACTCCTCGAATGCGATCGCCCGATGCCGGTTGTCGAGGAACAACGCCGCGAAGACCTCATGCGGCAGGCCACGCAGGCGCTGGGCGAAATAGCGACCGGCGGCCTGCGGATCGCTCAGCGCCGCGCCGCGCGCCAAGTCCGCCGACAGGTGTCGATGGCCCAACTCCAGCGCCGCCGACAACGCGCAGGCACGCGCCGGTCCCAGTCCCGGCAACCGTGCCAGTTGTTTCGCGCTGAGCTCCAGCAGCGCGCGCAATGGCCCGTGCGCCGCGAGCAGCTCGCGTGCCGTGCCCACCGCGTCGCGTCCGGGCAGGCCGGAGCCGAGGAAGATCGCCAGTAATTCCGCGTCCGACAGCACGCCGGGACCGCGCGCCAGCAGCTTCTCGCGGGGGCGCTCGTCGGTGGGCCAGTCGCGGATGTGCACGAAGGTGTCTCCTGAGTGTGGTCGGGTTGGAAGCGGGGACGGGGAGAAGGAGTACTCCGCACCTCGCCGGCTTCGCCAAGACGACGGGCGTGCTCCGTCCCGCTTCCAGGCCTTCATGCTGGGGCGCGGAGCCGCCCGGGACGATCGGGGCGCAGCGTGGCTTCGGGTAAGATGAACCCCGGTTCCGCGCTCGGATTTCCCTGAACGTGCCAGCGCTCGATGGTCAAAAAATCCTGCTGTGCGTATGCGGCGGCATCGCGGCCTACAAGGCCGCCGAGCTGGTCCGCCGGCTTGGCGACGCGGGCGCCACGGTGCAGGTCGCGATGACCGGCAACGCGCTGCGCTTCGTCGGCGCACCCACCTTCCAGGCGCTGTCCGGCCGACCGGTGCGTACTTCGTTGTGGGACGAAGCCGCCGAGGCCGCGATGGGGCATATCGAACTGGCGCGCTGGCCAGACCGCATCGTGATTGCGCCGGCCACCGCCAACACCATCGCCCGGCTCGCCCACGGGTTCGCCGACGACCTCGTCAGCACCCTGTGCCTGGCCACCGACGCGCCGATAGCGATCGCGCCGGCGATGAACCGGCTGATGTGGGCCAACCCCGCGACCCGGGCCAACGTCGAGACCCTGCGCGCTCGCGGTGTGCTGCTGCTCGGCCCCGACGCCGGTGGCCAGGCCTGCGGCGAGGTCGGCGAGGGCCGCATGCTCGAACCCGACGCAATCGTCGCCGCACTGGCACGGGCATCGACGTGAGTGCCGGCGTGCTGGCCGGCCGCCGGGTGCTGGTCAGCGCCGGGCCAACGTTCGAGGATATCGACCCGGTGCGCTTCCTCGGCAACCGCAGCAGCGGCAAGATGGGTTTCGCGATCGCCGCCGCCGCGGTCGTGGCCGGCGCCGAGGTCACGCTGGTCGCCGGTCCGGTCGCATTGCCGACGCCGGCCGGGTTGCAGCGCGTCGACGTGCGTTCGGCCGCGCAGATGCACGCCGCGGTAATGGCCGCGCTGCCGGCTGACATCTACATCGGTGCCGCCGCGGTGGCCGACTTCACCCCGGCGCAGGTCGCCGAGGGCAAGATCAAGAAGCAGCCCGGCAGCGACGGCTTGGTGCTGCAACTGGTACGCACCCGCGACATCCTCGCCGAGGTCGCCCGCCACCCGCATCGTCCCGCGCTGGTGGTCGGTTTCGCGGCGGAAACCGACGATGTCGAGGCCAACGCCCGCGAAAAGCTCGCAAAGAAGCAGCTCGACCTGATTTGCGCCAACCGGGTCGGCATCGCCGGCAGCGGCTTCGAGAGCGACGCGAATGCGCTGGTCGTCTACGGCGCGGGCATCGAGCGCGCGCTGGGCCCGGCGTCGAAGACGGAGTTGGCCGGGGACCTGGTCGCGCTGGTCGCCGAGCGCCTGACCGCCGCCACGCCGGTCGAAGGCGCATAAGCGCCCACCACGACACGGCATTCCACTCACTTTTGTTCTATCCATGGGCGCATGCCCACGGCCGACCGGACACAGACCGATGCAGCACGCGCTTGAACTGAAGATCCTCGATCCCCGCTTTGGCGCCGACTGGCCGCTGCCCGCATACGCGACCGCGGCCAGCGCCGGGCTGGACCTGCGCGCCGCGCTCGACGACGCGCTGACCCTGCAGCCGGGCGATGCGACCCTGGTGCCGTCGGGGCTGGCGATCCACCTCGGCGACCCCGGCCTGTGCGCGGTGGTCCTGCCGCGCTCGGGACTCGGCCACAAACACGGCATCGTGCTGGGCAACGGCACCGGCCTGATCGATGCCGATTACCAGGGGCCGCTGATGATCAGCTTGTGGAATCGTGGGCAGGAGGCTTTTACGATGCAGCCGGGGGATCGCATCGCCCAGCTGGTCGTGCTGCCGATCGTGCGCGCGACGCTGCAGGTGGTCGATGAATTCGAAACCAGTGCGCGCGGTGCCGGTGGCTTCGGCCATACCGGTATCCGCTGAGTCGCACGGGTGAAGGTACGGGCAGGGGAAACACGATGATCGACATGAAGATGGAACGACCGCAGGTGTCGCTGGACACATTCAAGCCGTTGTTGCCGGTGGTGGCCGTGGTCTGCGCGCTGCTGGCCGCGTGGCTGGGCTGGAACGCGTGGCAGCAGTATCGCGACGATGCCCGGCATGGCGCGATCGAACAGTCGCGCGACGCGGCGGTCCAGCAGATCGGCGCGGCACTGGCGACCGGGCACGCGCGCTTCGCCGAGGAACTCGCCGACCCGGCACTGCACGCGGCGATTGCCGCCAACCAGTTCGACCAGGCCGGCGCGTTGCTGTCCGATGGCTGGCCCGGTGCGGCCCGTGGCGAAGTGCTGGCGCCGGGACTGGACAGCGCGTACGCGGCCCTGCCGGGTCGTGGTTACGGCACCGTGGCCGCGATGGAGGCGGCGCTGGCCGACGGCAAGCCGGTGGCGTGGATGATCCGCGCCGATGGCAAGCCGCAACTCGCGCTTGCCGCACCGGTGCGTGAAGGCGAGCAGGTGGTCGCGGTCGCCCTGGTCCAGCTCGACCCCAGGCCCGTCACCGGCCCGGTCGAATCCGCGGCGGTCGGCGAAGACACCTACCTTGCCCTGCGCCAGCGCGGCCACAGTGTGGTCGAGCGCGGCGACGCCAGCCTCGCGGACGGCGCCGAAGCGCTTGCCAGGCCGGTTGCAGGCAGCGACCTGCGCGTCGCCGCGGCGGTGCCGGACGTCGCCGGCGCGCCATTCGGGCTGGGCGCGTTGGGCTGCCTGGTCGCGACCGTGGTGTTCGCGCTGCTGGCATTGCTGGCCTGGCGCGCACCGCAGCTGGCGGCACGTCGGGGCGCCGCCGCCGGTGATGCGGACACGGAAGCGGAGGATGATGCGACCCTCCTTACGCTGGCCGAGTCCGCCGCAGCCCCCTCCCCCGACGATGAAACCCCAACCGTGACCACGGAAGCTCCGCCACTCCCACCCGCATCTTCCGGCGACGCGTCCGCGCCCGCCATCGACCGCGGCATCTTCCGCGCCTATGACATCCGCGGCGTGGTCGGACGCGACCTGTCGCCGGCCGTCGCCGAACTGATCGGCCATGCGATCGGCTCGCTGATGCACGAGAAGGGCCAGGCCGAGATCGTGGTCGGCCGCGACGGCCGCCTGTCCGGCCCCGACCTCACCGCCGGGCTCATTGCGGGCCTGCGCAAGGCCGGCCGCAACGTGGTCGACATCGGCCTGGCGCCCACCCCGCTGGTGTATTTCGGTGCCTACGAGCTGCGCGCCGGCTCCTGCGTGTCGGTCACCGGCAGCCACAATCCGCCGGACTACAACGGCTTCAAGATCGTGGTCGGCGGCGAGACCCTGCACGGCGACGCGATCACCGACCTGTACGCGCGCATCGCCGACGATCGCCTGCACACGGCGCCGACCCTGGGCCTGCTGCAGCAGCGCGAGATCGACGACGACTACGTCCGGCGGGTCGCCTCCGACATCCAGATCGACCGGCCGCTGAAGGTCGTGGTCGATGCCGGCAACGGCGTCGCCGGCGAACTGGGGCCGAAGGTACTGGCCGCGATCGGCGCCGAGGTGGTGCCGCTGTATTGCGAGATCGACGGCACCTTCCCCAACCACCACCCGGACCCGAGCGAGCCGCACAACCTGGCCGACCTGGTGAAGATGGTGGAACGCCTCGACGCCGACCTCGGCATCGCCTTCGACGGCGACGGCGACCGGCTCGGCGTGGTCACCCGCGATGGCCACAACATCTTCCCCGACCGCCTGCTGATGCTGTTCGCGGCCGACGTGCTGGAGCGCAACCCGGGCGCGCAGATCATCTTCGACGTCAAGTGCACCGGCCGCCTGCCGGGCTACATCCTGCGCCACGGCGGCAGCCCGCTGATGTGGAAGACCGGCCATTCGCTGATCAAGGCGAAGATGCGCGAGACCGAGGCCGAGCTGGCCGGCGAGATGAGCGGCCACTTCTTCTTCCGCGAGCGCTGGTACGGCTTCGACGACGGCATCTACTCGGCCGCGCGGTTGCTGGAGATCCTCGGCGCGCAGCCGGACCGTCCCAGCGACGTGCTCGACGCATTGCCCGATGGCATCGCGACGCCCGAGATCAAGGTCGATGCGCCCGAGGGCAACCCACACGCGTTCGTCGGGCAGTTCATCGAGCAGGCGAAGTTCGACGACGCACGGCTGTCGACCATCGACGGCCTGCGGGTCGACTGGGCCGACGGCTGGGGCCTGGTGCGCGCGTCCAATACCACGCCGGTGCTGGTGATGCGCTTCGACGCCGACAACAAGGAGGCGATGGCGCGGATCAAGGACGCGTTCCGGGCGCAATTGCTGGCGCTGCGGCCGGACCTCGCGCTGCCGTTCTGACGCGCAGCTGTTCAGACAGATTGATGGGGCGGCCCTGCTCGATGGGAGCAGGGCGGTGGCTCAGCCGTTGGCGTCGCCGGCCGGCTTCTTCAGTTCGCGATAACGCTCCAGCGCGGCCGCCAGTTCCTCGTCGGCGGTGCTGCGCTCGAGTTGCTGTGCCGCGAGCGTTGCCTGCTGCCGGCGCAGTGCCGCGTGCTGGCTCTGGATGCTGCCAGCCAGCGGCTTGGCCACCGGCTTGCCGGCCAGCTCGGCCTCGCTGGCACGTTGCAGCAGGTTGACCAGGCTGCGACGCAGGCCGTCGACACCGAGCCGCGACGACTTCACCGAGGCGTCGAGCAGGCCGAGGCGATTGTCGAACGCGCGTTTGAGGTCGTCCTCGCTGGCGTAGGACTCGACCATCGCCAGCTCTTTTCGTTGCCGGGCCGCCGTCGCGAGTGCGGCGAGCCGGTCGCGCTCGGCTTGGGCCTCGGCCGCGGCGCGTTCGGTGTCGGTCGGGGCGCGGTCCAGCCGCTTGGTGGCAATGCCGCTGGCGCTGAACTCGGTGCGCGCGTTGTCGACCGCGCTGGCCGGCAGGGCGTCGCCGCAGACCTTGCGGTCGCCGTCGTTCCAGCAATAGATCTTCTTGCCGGCCGGCTTCTGCGCCCACGCCGGCGCGGCCAGCACCAGCAGGGCAGTCGTGGCGAGCAGGGACGGGGCAAGCTTGTTCATGTCGGTTCGTGCTGTCGCGCGCGGAACGTCCAGCGCATCCAGATACAGTCAACGCAAGAGTCGGGCCATGCCTGCCATGGCGGCGTCATCGGCGCCGGCGGCTCAGGGGTCGGCGCGGCTGCCGTACTCGGAGCGATAGGCCAGCAGCCGCGGTCGCTCGGCGGCCAGATCCGGCGAACCGTCGGCGAACGCGAGCAGGTCGTCGAGGCTGGCCACCGAAACCACCGGCAAGCCGTGTTCGGTTGCGACAGTTTGTGCCGCCGAGCGTCGGCTTTGGGTCGGGTCGACGGCTTCCTGCCGGTCCAGTGCGATCACGATGCCGGCGACGATGCCGCCGGCCGCGTCAATCGTGCCCAGGGCCTCGCGGATCGCGGTGCCGGCGGTGATCACGTCGTCGACGACCAGCACCCGTCGACCGGCCAGTGGTGCGCCGATCAGCGTGCCGCCTTCGCCATGGGCCTTGGCTTCCTTGCGGTTGAACGCCAGCGGCAGGTCACGGCCGCGGCGGGCGTATTCGCAGGCCAGCGCGGTCGCCAGCGGAATGCCCTTGTAGGCCGGGCCGAACAGCAGGTCGAACTCCGCCAGCCCGCCCGCGCGCCGTGCCGCGTCGATCGCGTCGGCGTAGCAGCCGGCCAGCTCCACCATCGCGGCGCCGGTGTCGAAGCGGCCGGCGTTGAAGAAGTACGGGCTGCTGCGGCCGGACTTGAGGGTGAACTCGCCGAAGCGCAGGGCCTGCGCGCGCAGCGCGAGCTGCAGGAAACGGGTGCGGTGGTCGGTCATCGTGCGGGGGCCTGTGGGAGGTCGTGGGACGGGTCGGGCGGGTGGTCGCTCAAGCGGTACAGCAGGAGGTGTTGCGGGCCGGCGTCGCCGCCCTGGAACAGTTCGCCGCTGTCCTCGAAGCCTGCGCGCCGATAGGTGGCGATTGCGGCGTGGTTGCGGCAGTTCACGGTCAGGGCCAGCAGCCGATGCCTCGGATGGCGCCGGCCTGCATCGTCGCAGCAGGCGCGTACCGCACGGGTGCCCAGGCCGCGTCCCTGCTGGCGATGGTCGATCAGGAACGCACGCAGCCCCAGGTGCGGTTGCGCGAGCGGACGCCCGGTCACCGCATTCGGGGCGCGGTCGAGGCGGTAGAAGCCGATCACCTGCCCGTTGGTGAGGATCGCCATCGCATCGCTCAGCGGATCGCGAAGGGCGTCGTCGAGGTTGAAACCGGTGTCGCCCACGAACAGCCGCTGCGCCGCGGTGACCTGCAACCGCCGCACCGCCGGCTCCAGGGCCGCGTCGACGGGGGCCACCCCGACCTCGACGGTCGCGTCGGTGGCCAGGGCTGGGGACGGGCGGTTGGGCATGGCGTGAATGATAGGGCACCGCCGACGCGCGCGACCCCGCCTGCGACGGCGCCGTTGTTATGATCGCCGGACCCTCGTCGTGGAGCGCGCATGCGCATCGTCAGCTTCAACGCCAACGGCCTGCGTTCGGCCGCCCGCAAAGGCTTTTTCGACTGGTTCGCCGGGCACGATGCCGACCTGCTCTGCGTGCAGGAAACCAAGGCCCAGGAACACCAGTTGGCGGGGCCGGAGTTCCTGCCCGACGGCTACCGCGCGTTCTTCCGCGACGCCATCACAAAAAAGGGCTACAGCGGCGTCGCGATCTACAGCCGGCGCGAGCCCGACGAGGTCCGCACCGCGCTGGGCTGGGCGCCGTTCGATGACGAAGGCCGCTACATCGAGGCCCGTTTCGGCAACCTCAGCGTGGTGTCGTTCTACATCCCGTCCGGATCCTCCGGCGAACTGCGCCAGGGCTTCAAGTTCGAGGTCATGGACTGGCTCAAGCCGGTGCTCGACGAATGGCTCGCCAGCGGCCGCGATTACGTGCTCTGCGGCGACTGGAACATCGTGCGCAGCGCGCTGGATATCAAGAACTGGAAGTCCAACCAGAAGAACTCCGGCTGCCTGCCGCCCGAACGCGACTGGCTCAATGGCCTGTGCGCGGACGACGCACCGCGCAGTTGGGTCGACAGCTACCGCGCGCTGAACCCCGACGCACAGGACTACACCTGGTGGAGCAACCGCGGCGCGGCCTACACCAACAACGTCGGATGGCGGCTCGACTACCAGCTGGTGACGCCGGAACTGGCGACGCGACTGCAGGGTTGCTCGATCCTGCGTGAGCCACGGTTCTCCGACCACGCGCCATTCACCGTCGACTACGCCGGGTCGCTCGCGTGAGCGCCGCGCCCGTCGCCACGCCGCCGCCGCGGCCAAAGGGCTGGCGCGGCATCCTGGCCGCGTTCGGCACGCCGTCGGCGGGCACGCTGTTCTTCCTCGGGTTCGGCAGCGGCCTGCCGTTCCTGCTGGTCGGCTACACGCTGTCGATCTGGTTGCGCGAGTACGGGCTGGAACTGAGCACGATTGGCCTGCTCAGCTACGTCAGCATGTTCTACGTGTTCAAGTTCCTGTGGGCGCCGCTGATCGACCGCTGGAACGCGCCGCTGCTGGGCGTGCTGGGACGACGTCGAGGCTGGCTGGTGCTGTCGATCGCCGTGCTGATCGCGGCGCTGGCCGGGATGGCGTTCACCGGGCCGGTGCAATTGGCCACCTTCGTCGGCCTGGCTGCGTTGACGGCGTTTGCCGGCGCCACCCAGGATACCGTGGTCGATGCCTACCGGATCGAGATCGCGCCGGTCGAGGCGCAGGGCGCGTTGGCCGCGACCTACACCCTGGGTTACCGCTTCGGCCTGATCGTGTCGGGAGCCGGTGCGCTGTACATCGCCGACTTCAGCGGCTGGCGGGTGGCTTACCTGAGCATGGCCGCGGTGCTGCTGCTGCCGCTGCTGGCGGCGTTGTTCGCGCGCGAGCCCGAACAGATCACGATCCGCGAGCGCAAGAGCTTCGGCGAGGCTTTCGTCGGGCCGTTCAACGAGTTCTTCCGGCGCCACGGGGTAATGGTCGCGATCGCGCTGCTGGTGTTCGTCGGCCTGTTCAAGCTGCCCGACCAGATGCTCGGCGTGGTTGCCGGGCCGTTCTACATCGACACCGGCTACAGCAAGGCCGAGATCGCCACCGTGTCGAAGTTGTACGGGGTCTGGATCGGCATCGCGGGCGCGTTCCTCGGCGGCGTGTCGGTGGCGGCGCTGGGCATGCGCCGCTCGATCCTGATCGGCGCGCTGGGGCTGTCGCTGTCGAACCTGCTGTACCTGCTGATGGCGATGAACCCGAGCGAGACCTGGGCGTTCGTGGCGGCGCTGTCCGGCGACAACCTGGCGCTGGGGTATGCGGGCGTGGTGCTGGTCGCGTTCCTGTCCGGGCTGACCAGTCGTGAATTCACCGCGACCCAGTACGCATTGCTCGTTTCGCTGGCCAACATGCCGGGTAAGATCGTCGGCGGCATGTCCGGTTTCATGGTCGAGAACTGGAGCTACGTGGGGTTCTTCGTGTTCAGCTCGCTCTCGATCGTGCCGACCCTGCTGCTGCTGGCCTGGCTGTGGCGACGCAGGCAGTTGTTCGAGCCGGACGCCGTGGCGCCAACCGACGACGAACCATTGCAACAACGCGCCTGATCGGACACCGATCTGGCGCACACCGCGGCAGAGCGCGGAGAGGACGTACAGATGACCGAAAGCATTGCGTTGCACATCGATCCCCTGCTGCTCGAGCGCGTGCGCCGGATGGCTGCCGCCAAGGGCTGGAACGAACAGCAGGCGTTGGGCCACCTGATTGAGCACGGGCTGTTTGCCTGCGAGGCCGAGCTGGCCGCGCGGTTCAGTGAATCCGATGCCGATGCGCTGCAGGCGGCGATCGCGGCGCTCGAAGAGATCGAGGACGACCCGGGCTTCGCCAACATTGGCCGGGCCGGGAACGGCTGACCGTCGCGCCCGCTCAACGGCAGGGTTGTCAGCCGGCGGGATAGATCGCGCCGAGCACCCGCGGACCGGTCGCACCGGTCACGCCGGGCAGGTTGCCGGGCCGCCCGGCGAGGGTCTGCCGGGCCAGCCAGGCGAAACCCATCGCCTCGATGAAATCCGGATCGATTCCGTGTGCAGCAGTCGATTCGACCACCACCCCGGGCAGGTGTTCGCCGATCCGTCGCAGCAATCGCGCGTTGTGCACGCCGCCGCCGCAAACCAGCAGGCGCCGGGTCCGCGGCTGCTGCGCGTGCAGCGCATCGGCGATCGTGACGGCGCTCAGTTCCAGCAGGGTCGCCTGTACGTCGGCGGCGGCCTCGTTGCCGGCGAGCCG
This sequence comes from Lysobacter sp. F6437, assembly GCF_052547215.1. Lineage (NCBI taxonomy): Bacteria > Pseudomonadati > Pseudomonadota > Gammaproteobacteria > Lysobacterales > Lysobacteraceae > Lysobacter > Lysobacter sp. F6437. The sequence goes on along the minus strand of NZ_JBQWRB010000002.1, from coordinate 3,997 downwards.
CGACTGCAGCCAGTCGAGGTGGAAATGTTCACGGCCGGTACTCTTCGGCGGTGGCAGCGCGAACCATGGTTCGTCCAGCAGGCGCGCCAGCAACTCCGGGTCGACGCGGCCACGGGCGGCGAATGCGCCATCGGCATCGTAGGGCCGGCCCAGTTCGCATTCGCACCACGCGTCCATCAGCGCATTGGCGGGGCCGGTGTCGAAGCCGCGCACGTCGCCCGGTGCCGGCAACAACGTGAGGTTGGCGATCCCGCCCAGATTCAACACCGCGCGGTCTTCGGTGTCGTCGCGAAGTACCGCGGCATGCAGGGCCGGCAGCAGCGGCGCGCCTTGGCCGCCGGCGGCGACATCGCGACGGCGGAAGTCGGCGACGGTGGCAATGCCGCACCGTTCGGCGATCACGTTGCCGTCGCCGAGCTGCATCGTGAAGGGGTGGCGGCCATCGAGCCGCGCGCCGGCCGGTCGATGCCGCACGGTCTGGCCATGCGAACCGATCGCGCGCACGTCGGCGGCGGCGACCCCGGCTTCGGCGAGCAGTTGGCGGGTGGCATCGGCAAACGCTTCGCCGATGCGCACGTCCAGGGTGCCCAGCTCCTCCAGCGATTGCAGCGCGCCGCCCTGGCCGAGTTCGACCAGTCGCTGGCGCAACGCCGGTTCCCACGGAAAAGCACGGCCGAGCCGCAACTCGCAATGGCCGTCCGCGTCGAACTGCACCAGCGCGGCATCGATGCCGTCGGCGCTGGTGCCCGACATCAGGCCGACGAACAGCCCATCGAGTGCGCTGTCCGCCGCGACGCCCACCGGATGCGGCACGGACCCGGCCGGACCCGCAACTGCGGGGTCCATGCGATCAGGCCTTCTTGTCGGCCTTGGGCGGCTTGGCCGGGGCGGCCGGTTCGACCTTCGCGTACATGATCTTCTCGACCTGCTGGATCCGCGCCAGCGCCGGCGCGGTCTGCGCCCGGAACGCGACCAGTGCCGCGCCTTTCAGTGGCTCCGGCGGCGGCATCGTCACCGTCAACGGGTTGCGATGCACGCCGTTGATGCGGAATTCGTAATGCAGGTGCGGTCCGGTCGCCAGCCCGGAACTGCCGACATAGCCGATCACCGTGCCCTGCTTGATGCTGGAGCCGCGCTTGTACTTGCCGAAGCGCGACATGTGCGCGTAGAGCGTCGTGTAGCCGCGGCCATGATCGAGCACGATGGTGCGGCCGTAGCCACTCTTCCAGCCCACGAACTTGACCCGCGCGTCGCCGGCGGCGTGGATCGGCGTGCCGGTGCCCGCGCCGTAGTCGACGCCGTCATGGCGGCGGGTGCGACCCAGCACCGGATGCTTGCGTGCCTTGGTGAAGCCCGAGGTGACCCGCGCGTACGGGATCGGCATGCGGATGAACGCTTTCTTCAGCGGCCGCCCGTCGGCGGTGTAGTAGCCGACCTTGCCGTCATGTTCGAAGCGGAACCCCGAAAAGGTCTTGCCGCCGGTGGTGAAGGTCGCCGCCGCGACCTCGCCGGTGCCGATGCGCTCGCCTTCGCGCCACAGCTGCTCGTAGACGACGCTGAAGCGATCGCCCTTCTGGGCGTCGGTGAAGTCGATGTCGTACTGGAAGATGTCGTCGGTGAGCGTCGCGATGGCCGATGGCGACAGCCCGGCCCTGCGCGCGGAGGCATACAGCGAGCTGCTGATCTCGCCGCTGGCGACCACGGTGCGGGTCTCGGTCGGTCGCTCGGTGACCTGTTCGGTGATCGTGTCGGCGCCAATCGCCAGTTCGACCCGGTGGGTGGGGTCGCGGTCGAAGCGGAAGGTGCGCAACTGGCCGCCAACCGGCAGGTCGAAGCCCAGTTCGGCGCCGGGACGCAGCCGGGTCAGCACGTGCTTGGCGCCGGGCTGTTCAAGGATCCGGTACATGGTCGACGCGGGCACGCCCATGCGCTCGAACAGCGCGCCCAGCGTCTCGCCGCTCTGCACCCGCACGACATGCCAGCTGTCGGCCGGTTGTTCGTGTGCGCGGGCCTGCGGCAGCGGCGGCAGTGCCAGCGCCATCGACTGGCGAGGAGCCTGCCCCGGATCGCCGTGGATGCCACCAAAGCCGGGTACGATCGAGGCGACCAGCATCCCCAGGGTCGCGAACAGGCTGGCCTGCACCCACTGCCGACGTGACCAGCGGCCGTTGAATCCATCGGAGAGGTGGCGTGCCAGCACCGGGCGGTGCAGGGCGGCTTCGCGCAGGTCCTTCAGGCGTTGGCGCCGGTCCTGACCGGGTCCCGGTGTTGCTGTCATCGATATCTCCGGCGCACAGGCATGTGAAGGTGGCGTTGCGGCGTTACGATAGTGACGCGAGAAGTATGCGTCAAACCATTGACCTGAATAGGGTTTCTCGCTTTCCTCGTTTTATCGCAATAGTTAATTAACGTTTATGATCGCCGTCACGCCGCGGTCATGACCCCGATCGCGAGCACGCCTCTTGTCAGTCGATTCTTCGTCCACCTCGCCGTCCACCTTGTCGGCCGATCCCGGACCGTCCGTCCGGGCCGCTATCGAACTGATCGGCCGCGGCGCCGATGAAATCCTCAAGCATGAGGATCTGGTCGCCCGACTCCAGTCGGGCCGGCCCTTGCGGATCAAGGCCGGCTTCGATCCGACCGCGCCCGACCTGCACCTCGGCCACACCGTGTTGCTCAACAAGATGCGGCAGTTCCAGGACCTCGGCCATACCGTGATCTTCCTGATCGGCGACTTCACCGGAATGATCGGCGACCCGACCGGCAAGAACGCCACCCGCAAGCCGCTGACCCGTGAGGACGTGCTGGTCAACGCGCAGACCTACGCCGAACAGGTGTTCAAGGTGCTCGACCGCGACAGGACCGAGGTCCGCTTCAACTCCGAATGGTTCGGCAAGATGTCGGCCGCCGACATGGTCCGTCTCGCCGGCCAGCACACCGTCGCGCGCATGCTCGAGCGCGACGACTTCGCCAAGCGCTACGCCGCGCAGCAGTCGATCGCCATCCACGAGTTCCTCTACCCGCTGGTGCAGGGCTACGACTCGGTCGCGCTGCAGGCCGATGTCGAGCTCGGCGGCACCGACCAGAAGTTCAATCTTCTGATGGGCCGTGGCCTGCAGGAGTCGCACGGCCAGCCGCCGCAGGTCGTGCTGACCATGCCGCTGCTGGAGGGCCTGGACGGCGTGCAGAAGATGAGCAAGTCGCTCGGCAACTACATCGGTATCGACGAGCCGGCGATCGACATGGTGACCAAGACCATGAAGATCGACGACGTGTTGATGTGGCGCTGGATCGAGCTGCTCAGCTTCGAGATCACGATGGCCGAAGTCCCGGACCTGAGGCGACAGATCGATGCGGGCGCGCTGAATCCGCGGGACCTCAAGCTCCGCCTGGCTCGCGAACTGGCGGCACGCTTCCATGGCGACGAGGGTGCAGACCTTGCCGTCGCGGGCTGGAACGCCGCCGTGCGCGGGCAGGGCGACACCGCGCAACTGCCGCTCAACGACGTCGCCGTGCCCGTCGAGGGTCTGCGCATTGCAGCCTTGTTGACCGCGGCCGGGCTGACCCCGAGCAACTCCGAGGCCAACCGCAAGCTCAAGGAGCGCGCGGTGCGGATCGACGGGGACGTGGTGGAGGATCCCCAGCGTGTGCTGCAGCCCGGTTTCGAGGGCGTGCTCGCGGTTGGAAAGCGCACCTTCGCGAGGGTGCGGCTGGTCGCTGGCTGAACAGGTCCCGGTCGGCCCAAAAAAATTTCGCACGCCCCCTTCCCGAACGTGATCGGGGTGTGCATAATGCGCGGCCCGCCGGGACGGATTGACCGGCTTGGCGGGGGCGGCAGGGGGTTCGGCAACCGGTTCACAGGGTGTTGACGGACACGAAATCTGCTGTAAGATGTGCGGCTCACTCGGGCACTTTGGTGGCGAGTCGGAACGCGGCGCTGAGGCCGGTTCCCCTGATCTTTGACAGTGTGCGCAGGTGACTTGTGCGGACGTCTGGC